>NZ_WPZL01000029.1 GCF_013031245.1 Ruegeria lacuscaerulensis | reverse complement strand
GGTCTGGCTCTCCTTGCTGGAGACCAAGACCACCCAAAAGGGTGAAACCCCGCGGCTGGTGCTCAAGACCCGCGCGGCGCAGGCGCTGGTACATTGGATCGAGGTGGGAGAGATCGAAGATGGCCCCCTGTTCCGGCCAATCTCCAAAGCGGAGCGGGTGCTGAAACGCCGACTCAGCCCGGATGCGATCTACCAGATTGTCAAACACCGGCTGAGGCTCGCTGGCCTGCCCGAGGGCTTCGCCTCGCCGCACGGGTTGCGCTCGGGCTTCCTGACCCAGGCTGCGCTGGACGGTGCCCCGATCCAGGCCGCCATGCGCCTGTCGCTGCACCGCTCCATGGCCCAGGCGCAAAAGTATTATGACGATGTCGATATTGCAGAGAATCCAGCAGCGGACTTGCTGGGGTGAAACCTTAGCAGTGATGGTGGTGGCCGCCATCAGTGACTAAGGCATCCCGGATTACGATTTGGCTGCATACGAGCTGGTTCTGGTGCCCGACATACAAAACGTTTTGAAAATCACGGGGCAAAGTATCGGTCCGACACCGAATGAGGATGTGATCCCTGGTGGTCAGAGGCTTATTCCCGTCGGCAGCTGACTGAATATCGATATATGTTGACAGATATTCCCCGCATAAGGACACTTTCCGGGAAAACCCTTTGATGGTTCAGGAGCGATAATTGCAGGTTTCATCAGCTGTCCCGTCTCAAATGAAATCGGCCTCTCCACAATTGCGCGGTGAATATCTGATCAGCATTGCCATCCTGGCGAAAGGCGATATCGCAGATATCGAGAAGACAACGCTTGAGGCGCTGGAGTTTCTGGAAAACACGACTGAATTTTTTGAAATCCTGCTGCTTGTCGCAACAACAGATTATGAGCGCAACCGGACGGTTTTTGATCGCCTGTTCAACCTGCGCAATCTGCGCAGCCTTATCCTGCGCGAGGGGACAGGTGAATATCGTGCGGCTGTAATCGCCGCAACGGAAACAATCGGTGATTTTGCAATCATTGTTTCCCCGGATGAACGAAACCTTATCGACCTGCACAAAATCTACGACACCATGACCCGCACCGGTGCCTCTGTCAGGTTGCGAAACACAAATAGGGCCAGTTTTCCAGCACGCATTGCGGCCCGGCTGCTGAGCCTGATTTCAGGTTATGAAGTCGATCCCCAGATTCTGCGATCGGCAGCATTTCACCGCTCTCATATCGGATGGATCGCCTCGAGGGCCGACCGGGAAATCGCCTTGCGCTTCATGCCACGCAACGGGGGGCATTCTGATGATGTCACGACACTGGACGTCGAACCGGGCCAGAGTTTTCGTAACAGACGCTCGATCTCCCTCAAACTTGGGATGGCCATAGAGATTCTGTCTAATTCCCCCCCCAGCATTCTGCGTTTTCTCGCAATGCTAAGCTTTTTCGTATCATTCTGCTCTGTTTTGTTTTTCTTCTACGCGATCTGCCTGTTTGTCTTCGGTGCCACGCTGCAACCCGGCTGGTTTACGACCAGCATTGCAATCAGCGGCTCAACTGCACTGGCGGGGCTTTTATTCGGTGCCATTTCAACAGCCCTTTATCAGATTCTCAGCCGGCTTCAGGACAATACGGGTGACGAAGTTATCCGGGAATTGAACAACACCGATTTTTTCAAGAATTTCCGGAGGGTCAATGTCGAAACCATGGCCCCGGATTGATTACCCGATCCACCGTGATGAACAATTCTGAAACTCCAGCACCTACGGACCGCGCAGATTTCGACGTTGTCATAATTGGCGGCGGCTTCTTCGGCTGCGCACTCAGCCTGCTGTTTCGCAGCATGACGGATCGGGTTTTGGTGGTCGAACGCGGCACGGAACTGATGACCCGCGCCTCGGCGGTCAATCAGGCACGGGTTCATTCGGGGCTGCATTATCCCCGAAATTTTGTCACCGCGCAGCGGTCCCTGAAGAATTTTCCCATTTTCACGAACGCGTTCCGGAATTGCATTCAGGACGATTTCGAAATGCTTTATGCCATCTCAAAGCGCAAGTCGCATGTACAGGCCAACCGGTTTGAGGCGATGTACAAACTTATGGGAGCCCCCATTCAGCGGGCCAGCCCATCGCAATGCGCCTTGTTCGATGCAAATGAAGTTGAGGCGGTGTTTACCTGCCAGGAATACGCGTTTGACTGGACCAGACTGCGCCAACACCTGCAAACAAGAATGTCCACGCACGAGGTCCCTGTCTGGTTCGAAACCGAAGCACACCGGGTCCGAAAAACCGCAAGCGGGCATCTTGAAATCGATCTGTCGAATGGCGCTACAATTGGTGCGAAAACCGTTTTCAACGTTGGTTATGCTCAACTCAATACGCTGCTCAGAAACAGTGGCCTCGACCTGTATCCCCTCAAGCATGAGATGGTCGAGATTGCGCTTGTCAAACAACCCGCTGAACTGAACGGCCTTGCCGTCACCCTGATGGATGGACCATTCTTTTCAATCATGCCCTTCCCGGCCGAAGGAGCCTATTCGTTGTCCCATGTCCGCTATACTCCACAGGCTTCGTGGATCGATACACCTGCTGGCCCGTCCGCATATGAACAGTTTGAGCAGCTGCAACGTCACAGCCGCTGGCGGCATATGGTCAATGACGCGGCCCGCTATATGCCCTGCCTGGCCAATATCGAATGGCAGAAGTCCCTCTTTGACGTAAAGACAGTGCTGCTGCGCAACGAATTTGACGATGGTCGGCCAATCTTAATGGACGAACACGAGCAATTGCCGGGGCTGTTCTCAATTCTGGGGGGGAAAATTGACAATATTTTTGACCTGTTCGAATTTCTCCAGGCCAGACGTCCGGACTGGGCCGGTCTGTCACCACATTTGGTGACCGAGACCTGATGCGCTTTCTTAGGTTCACAGCTATCAGTGGAATCGGCCTTGTCGTCGATATTGCAGCAGCCCTTTTTCTGCATCGGGTTATCGGATTTCCGCTGTGGCTGTCGGCAACGCTGAGCTTTTTGGTTGTCGGCGCATGCAACTATCTGATCTTCGAATTCTGGCTGTTTCGTTCTGAAACCAGTGCGGTTTCGATGCGGCGTTTGGCCGGAGTTCTGCTGAGTGCGACTTTTGCCGGATGTGCACGCATCGCGACAATCGTGATCCTTGAGTCTTTTGTTGACGTTGTGATGACAGCCAACTGGCTACGAGATGTTTTAATCCTGCTGGCGGGTGCAGGCGTGTCACTTACTGTAAATTTTATTATAAATTCCCGCGTTGTATTCGGTCGGAATATGCAAGAATTGCCGCCGGAGGAATTGTGAGCCTGAATTGCACGTCAAAGAGTTTCAAAGGAATGAGTAATGGACTGTCTTGTCGGGTACACAGGATTTGTTGGCGGTAACTTGACCCGCCAGCACAGCTTCTCGGGCCTTTTCAATTCATCAAACATTGATCAGGTGGCTGGGCATGACTGCGACACGCTTGTGGTTTCGGCTGTCCCCGCCACGATGTGGCTGGCCAATCAGAACCCCGATGCGGACCGGGCCAATATTCTGGGGTTGTTCGAAAAGCTGCGGCAGGTGCGGGCAGACCATGTTGTTCTGATTTCGACAATCGCGGTTTACCGCGACCCGTCCAGGCCGGTGACAGAAGACAGCGGTGATTTTGAAACCGAGCTTGCCTATGGCCGCCATCGCCGCGAGTTCGAGACCCTGATCGCAGACCGTTTCCCAAGCCATCTTGTCCTGCGCCTGCCCGCCCTGTTCGGACACAATCTGAAAAAGAACTTCCTGTTCGATTGCATGAACCCGGTGCCGTCCTTTCTGAAGTCTGAAAAATACGACGGCTTGTATGCCGCTGCCAGTTCCGCCGACAAACAGGTTATCAAACGCGGTTTCAGCTGGGATGAGGGCGCAAGAATGTGGCGCTGCAACCGCGACGAGATTGCAGGTACGGACACAAGCGTACGCCTGCGCGATATCTGTGAGGATGCCGGGGTGACGGCCTTGGCCTTCACACACGCGGACAGCATGTTTCAGTTCTACGGCCTGTCCAGATTATGGGATGACATCACAACAGCGCGCGAAAACGACCTATCGGTCCTGAACCTCGCAACCCGGCCACTGCGGGCGGGCGACATCTACGAAAACCTTACGGGCAACGCATTCCCATATCGCGAAGCATCGAAGGTCTCGCAGGATATGCGCAGCCGATACGCGAACCTCTGGGGGCGTGAGGACGGCTATCTGCTTGGGCGAGACGCAATCCTGTCAGGTATCCGGACGCTGACCGGGTTGGGTCAATGAAGCTCTCGGTCTCGAATATCGCCTGGTCCCCTGAGCATAAGCTCGAAGCTTATGCGCTGCTGCGCGATCACGGGGTGAGCGGCCTTGAATTCGCGCCGGGGCTGCTGTTTCCCGACCTCGATGCACCGCTGGAGGCGACCACACAGGAATGCGACCGGGTGCTTGCCGAGCTTGACGAATTCGGGCTGCGCCCGTCCTCGATGCAATCCCTTCTGTTTGGTGTCCCCGAGGCCCATCTTTTTGGCTCGTCCATGGCGCAAGAGACCCTGCAAGAGACTATGAAAGGCGCAATCGGGCTTGCCGCGCGCCTGAACTGCCGGAACCTTGTCTTCGGCTCTCCCCAAAACAGGGTGATCCCGGATGATATGGCCGCCACACAGGCAGAAGCGATCTGGCGCGACAATTTTCTCAGGATGGGAGATACGGCTGCCGCCAACGGTGTGGTCGTCGCACTGGAACCCAATCCGATGCAGTATGGCACGAATTTCATGACCAGCATTGCCGACACCCTGGCGGTTGTCAGATCGGTCGATCACCCTGCAATCCGCATGAATCTGGATCTTGGGGCGGCCATCCTGACGGGCGAGATCAAAACATTCGAAAGCTGGCTCTCCAACGCTTTGGAGATTTCGCACCATGTTCATCTCAGCGTCCCGGAACTGGCCCCACTGTCAACACAGGCACCAATTGTTCAGTCTATGTCCGAAGCTCTTGAAGCGGCGGGCTGGCAAAATTGGATTTCGGTAGAAATGCGCGGCGGGCTTGATGCGCTGTCCGAAACCCTTGCCGCCTGTTTTGGGCAAGAGTGAAAGGGGCCGAATGTCCGAGATAGAACCAGACCGGCAAGTTCCCACATATGAAAGTGAGGTCTTTCAGCCCCGTAATTCCGCAGTGGCGCTGGTCATCCCGGTCATTAACGAAGGCAAACGGTTGCTGGGTCAGTTGGATGCCATAGCCGCTCTTGCACCACCGGTAGATATCATCATCGCGGATGGTGGGTCCAATGACGGTTCAACAGATGCGACCCAGCTTGAACCCAGACGGGTCCGGGCCTGTCTGACAAAGACCGGCCCCGGCAAACTGAGCGCGCAATTACGAATGGCCTATGCCTGGGCGCTGGAACAGGGCTATGAGGCGATCATCACCATGGATGGGAACGGCAAGGATGGTGTCGATGGCATCCAGCGCATCCTCGACAAGCTCGAGGCCGGATTTGGATATGTCCAGGGCTCGCGCTATTCACGCGGGGGCCGCGCAATCAACACGCCCCTATCACGCTGGATTGCCGGCCGTTTTATCCATGCCCCTCTGGTCAGCCTTGCCGCACGTCATTGGTTCACCGACACCACCAACGGGTTTCGAGGCTATTCCAGTGCCTTTCTGGCCGACCCGGGTGTCCGCCCTTTCCGGAACATCTTCATGCGGTACAGCCTTCTGTTTTACCTGTCCGTCAGAGCATCACAGCTTGGATATAAAGTGACCGAGGTTGGCGTGACCCGCACCTATCCCGACAGCGGCGCCGTACCGACCAAAATCAATGGGTTCAGAGGGAAACTGGATCTGCTTGGAGAATTATTTGGGGCTGTAACAAGGAGATATCACCCCAAGAACTAAACACCTGAAGTGGTCCTGAGGGCAGACATGCCTGATATATCAAAGCAATTCAGGATCCCCCGCCAATACGAACTGCTGACCTATGACGAGAACGGAGATGCAAAAAAATACCAACCCCAACTGGCGAAGCGTTGTTTTTACGCTGGCCTCGTTCATTCTGGTCCTGCCATTGATAGTGTGGCTTCCGCAAGCATTCGGGCACGCGCCGGGTGTCATCAGCACGGCGCAGGCCGAAGGATATAATAACCGAATTGCACATATCACGACCGTGCTGTGGATATTCTTCACCGTAACAGGCGTCTGGGTGTTGTCACGCGGGGCGGAATTCTCTCCACGTTCCCCGGCCCAATCTGCTTCAAAATCCGGATGGGCGGCGACCCTGCTGTTGCCGTTGCTTGTATTTATTGCAATCGTATTTGCTTACTTCCCTCCGGCACTTGCACCAAGTGGGCCGTTTTTCGAAGAATCCATCCATCTGACAGCACTGCATCGAATGCTGGGTGGAGACGTACCTTATCAGGATTTCGAATTTTTGTACGGGCCTCTTATGCTCTACCCCGCATATTGGTGGACCAAGCTGACTTCGTTTTCCCTGGTTTCATTTTATACTTACGTGATGATTTTGGAACTGCTGGTGATGCTGGCGCTGCTCATCCCCATCCAGACCTACATTTCGTCTTTCTGGGCCCGATTAGGGGCGTTCCTGCTACTGTCCAGCCTGTATTTCAACACCATGCTCGGACCGAACCAGAACGGTCTGCGCAAACTGGCAGGTGTGCTGATCCTGATCAGTGTGGCCCATCGCCCTTTCCACACCGGGCTCTGTGTGCTGCATGGCATCGCTCTTGGGCTGTTGCTCAGCTACTCTCAGGACTTCGGCGCCGCCACCGCCATTGGCATTTTTGCAATCTACGCATCCATCTTCGCCAAACTCCGGGACTGGCGCGCAATCACCGCGCTTTTGCTGACGGCGGGGATATCATTCGTCATCTGGGTGGGGTGCCTGTGGTTGCTTCTGGGTCCCGCCGTCGGGGATTACTTTTCCGTCGTCCGCTATCTGACCGGGCAGTTTGATGCGGGTGAGGCAGCTTTCCGCTTTTATTGGACCGCGTCGGGCCTTGCAGTCTTTGCACTGGTCCTGATCGCCATCTGGCTGACCGGATCAGCGCTAAGCCGCAACTGGATAGATACGCCGGGACCCTCTGATCTGTTGATCATCGGTGCTTTGGCTTATGCAGCAATCCTGCTTAAAAGCGGTCTTAGCCGTGCCGATCAATGGCACCTTGTCCCCAGTGTTCTGCCTATTGCGTTCTGCCTTATACTGCCTCTACGCGCATCCTACGCCCCTATCGCCAACTCATTGCGGGGTTTAGGGATTGCCCTGACTCTGATCCTGGCACTGACATACACTTTCGGTCAGTTCACGATCGCCCGATATGTTTTCCGCGACGGATTACTGGCCAACTATCAAGCCATGATTTCCGGTCAGTTGGCGCGGCCCGACACCATCGTCAACTCCGTGCAGCAGAACCTTCTACGTGAAAAGAGCGATCCGGACGAAAATATCGTAGAACTGTCGCGCTTCCTGTCAGAACCACCGCAAAGAGGTAAGCCCGTCTTTGCCTATGACCGCCTGTGGTCTTTGCCAGCAAAGTTAGGGGTCTCAAAAGTCGGCTTTCTGACTGATAACTATATCTATGGCGATGAACGTGGCCAGTTGTTGCGTCAAATGCTCAACGAAAACCCGGATGTTCTCGTGGTTATCGATCGGGAATCCTATGACTGGATGTCATCGACCCCCGACGATGCTCCGCCCCCGCCTGGCAATCATTGGGTCAGCCGTGGCAAATATGGCGAGTTGCGGGCGATGCTGGCTTCGGTTCATGTACCTGCTGTCCCACTTGAAGCCATGCAAATGCGGACGCGCTGGCGCCGGCTCGTCGGGAATTATCTCATGGGTAACTATGCCCCGATCTTCAGCAATGATCGTTTCGTCCTTCTTGAGCGCAGTGAGAACGATCCTGCTGATGGATCGGATTGATCAACCGCAGGGCGCTGCCAGCAGGATGAAATTCTAAATGTTTCGCGCGCGAAACATCAGGTGCCACGGGCGTGCAGCCAATCTCGCAAGTCCGAAAGGAATGCCTCCGACACTCCGCGACCGGACAGCGTAAGCTGCTTCCCGTTTCGACTCTGTTTCACCTGAATATCGCCAATCGTCTCCGTTGGCGGCGAAACAGAGTCTGAATCGGACATTTTTAGAGAATTAGACCCTATTTCATTCGCCGCACGTGTCAGAACTGAGATTTCGGCGTCCCCTGTCGCTGCCCGGGTTTCATCCAGCGCCTTGGCAATCGCAGGCAAAGTCCTGGGATCGTCCTTCAGAGTCTTTGCAATCGACAGCCCCAACCGCTCGGGAATGGCCGAAGGGAACCGCAAATGTTCATCCAGCGCATGATAGATCGCGACGAAAGATCCGATCTTCGACCGTTTGGCGCGACTCGCCGAGGCGAATAGCCCGCGAAGGGCCGCAGTTTCATCCGGGTAAACCCCCTGCTCTGCCGCACGGGCCACGATCCGGGCGCGTTCGTAATAGCTCAGCCCGACACGGATCTCGTTTTCCTCGACCATGGCCACATAGGCGTCCGAGGCGCTCTGCGGCTGCCTGAGGAACGCGCGTACGGTGTCAAAGCGTGCCTCGCCCGTTTCCTGCGCCAGCGCCCGCAGCGCTGTCATCCGCCGCCAGCCTGAGATCAGGCCGTATTGTCCGCCTTCCAGTTCCACGACTTCAATCGGGGTTTGCTGCCCGCGCGCTTTCAAGCTTTCCTTCAGCGCGTCCATCTCGGCATCGTCGGCAGCCATCCGGTCGCGGACCAGGTGGGTTTCCTCGATGGCGTCCAGCGGCAGGTCCTGCACCAACCGCCCCTCAGCGCGGGCGGCACGCAATTCTTCGGACAACTCCTCCAGCGCGGCCTGAGCGGCCGTGGCACCAGCCACCTGCGCAACCGGAGGTGCGGACCGGGGCGTATCCGCCGGAAACATGGAATTCACCCCATGGGCAGGGCGGGTGTCGTCCAGATAATCCGGTCGGGCAGGGGTCAGTCGTTTGCGTTTTGCCATCGGTTTCTCCTTTTCCTGCGCGGATCAGACTCTGTTTTGGGCCACGGCAGATGTGTTTCGCGCGCGAAACATGCCTGTCAGAGTGTCAGTTCCGGCGTTCCCGCCTCTTCGTTTTGCTGTGCCAGTTCCTCGCCCCGCCAAACCCCGATCAGCAGCTTCTTGAACGAGGCATAGGTGGCGTCAAAGGTTTCCCGCCCGCGCACATAGGTCTCGCGGTTGAAGTCGCGGTAATCGGCCTCGTAAATGCCGTTGACCTGCTCTCCGGCCTGCCCGATCAGCGCTGTGTAACCCTGCCAGTGCGGCGACAGGGTACGCCCCAGATAGGCCTGCATCAGCCCGGCCAGTTCCGCCTGCTGGCTACCGTCATAGCGGGTGATGACCGTGCGCACTGCATCCCATTGAAAGGCCATCTCGGGGCGTCCCAGCGCGCGGGCGGCCATGTTTTCTCCGTCTTCGATGGACTGGAAGGTGGAATGCAGCATGTCGAAGAACCGACCGGTGGAATCGAACTCCAGAAACGACGCCCCCATGGGCACCAGCAGGATGTCCGAGGCCGCCAGCCCGTTGATGGTCAAATAGCCCAGGGCTGGGGGGGTATCGACGAAGACGATATCGTACTCGTCCAATACGCCATCTTCTTCCAGAGTGTCGGTCAGCGCATCCCACAACTTCCAGCTGCGGCCTTGCATGCGCCAGACGGGAATCTGGAATTCGGCCCAATAGAGGTTCAGCTGAGCGCCGATCAGATCGATATTCGGCCAGTGGGTTTCCTGGATCAGATCTCCGCCGCGTACTTTCAGCGCGTCTGACAGCGTGTCATCGATCGGGTGGGGGGCCTCGCCCCGGTCAAGCCGTCCCTGATTGTCGCGGCGCAGATGGGTGGCATAGTGGCGGGCGAGCAGAGGAAACACCGTCTGCCATTCATCCGTTACCTTGCCGCCGAAGATCGAGGTCATCGACCCCTGACTGTCCAGATCGATAACCAGAACCTTGTAGCCGTCCAAAGCCGCGGACATGGCCAGATGGGCGCAAGTTGACGTCTTGCCGACGCCGCCCTTGAAGTTTGCCACCGAGACGATCTTGGCCGGCAGCCCCTTGGGGCGGTAGGGGCGATACTCTTTGGCCTTGGAGCCTTCGGAGGCGAAATGCAGGCGCAGGCGCAATACCTCGTCCAGCGTGAACCACTTGGCACCACCTTCGGTTTCCGACCGCCCTTGCGGCAGATCCGGGTTGCCCTTCAGGACCCGGCGGAAATGAGCGGGCGCGACGGGGATCAGATATTTGGTAATTTCCCAGGTCGACAACAGCCGCAGTTTTTTTTGACCGTCATCCTCCAGCCCCCGGTGCGCCAGATCGGCCCGGCCTCGGGCACAGGCATCTGCGATGTCCGAGAAATCATGCGTGCCGGTGGGATCTCCAAGCTCTTCATAAGCCAGGTCCGGATCGATATTGAAATACGGGGGGAGTCCCTCGGATGTGCCTGCTCGCATCGAAATACTGCCTGTGTGCTATGTTTTCCTTAATATACCACAAAAGATGGCATGCGAAAGCATTATGAGTACAAGACTGGATTTTCTAAGCAAAAATAACGGGTAAAAGCCGTTTGAGGGGCGGTTTTAATGCAGGTTGCAAAAAATTGTTCTGTTAGAATTCTGTTATCTTATTAGTTACGGCATTCGGCCACCTCCTTTAAGTATAAGAAAAAAAATAGGTTTTTGTGACTTTTGATATCCTAAGTGAATCTGATCCCACGAAAGGGTGACTCTGAACCCACGTTGGACTGACTCTGAACCCACGATCCGGCGGCTTTACGCCTCCTGTGGATAACTTTACGGTGAGCGTCAATAAAACCACGAACGCAGATTCGGGCAGGAACATATGGGCAGGGCAGTATGAGCGGGTCAGGGGCATTGTTGCCTGACCGGCATCCAACGGGTGATTTTTTTGTATGCGATATCTTCGATGCGCTGCCCAAGACCGATATGGGGTCGATGGAGCATCCGATGTTTTCGCTCTCGACCCGACCGGACCGGCGGATTCTGAACTACGAACATAACGGGGTCGAGATTACGGTGACGCCGTCGGTGCGCGGCCTGGCGACAATCCACGACAAAGACATCCTGATCTTTTGCATCAGCCAGCTGATGGCGGCGATCAATGCAGGCCGGACGGTCAGCCAGGTGCTGCATCTTACGGCGCATGATCTGATGGTGGCGACAAACCGCGAGACCAGTGGTGACGGTTACAAGCGCCTGCGCGAAGCGTTCGAGCGGCTGGCCGGTACCCGGATCACCACCAACATCGTCACCGGTGAGACCGAGACCACCACCGGGTTCGGCCTGATCGAAAGCTGGGAAATCGTCCGCCGTACCCGGGCGGGCCGGATGGTCAGCGTCAGCGTGAAACTGTCGGACTGGCTGTTCCGCGCGGTGTTGGCCAAATCCGTGCTGACCCTCAGCCGCGATTACTTCCGTCTGCGCAAACCGCTGGAACGGCGGATTTATGAGCTGGCGCGCAAACATTGCGGGCGCCAGCCCGAATGGCGGATCTCGGTCGAGGTGCTGCTGAAGAAATCGGGTTCGGCCTCACCCCGGCGGGTGTTCCGTAAAATGATCCGGGACATGATCGCTGCCGATCACCTTCCTGATTATGAGATAACCGAAGAGCCCGGGGACCTGATCCGGTTCACGCGCCGCGGGCAGGTGGTAGAGGGGCCGGACAAGCCGATCCTGCCACCGGCAGCTTTGGAGGAGGCCAGAGCGATGGCGCCCGGCCGGGACGTCTATGCGCTGGAGGCGGATTGGCTGGCCTATTGGGCTGCGTCGGGCCGTCCACAGATCAGAAATCCCCAGCGGGCCTTCCTGGGATATGTGGCCAAGAGGGTGGCGGGTCGGGATTGAACGATCAGCCGGAATAGGCGTGATTTTGTTTCCGGATTCGTATCTTTATCGCTTTCACCGAGCAGCTAACGATGATGGTCGCCAGTATGAACATCCAGCCAACCAGCATATAGGCCCCGAATGCCATCAGGATGGAAGAGCCGGAATACAAAGCAAACCCGCCAGCGCACAGGCCGACAAGGATAGCTATTCCGATAATTCCCAACATGTTTTTCGGTCCTCCGGCATTCGCCTTGGTATGAGCGCAACCCAAAGTGGGCGATGGTCTATGCCATGGGCAGGCGCCCATACTGATTCCGTGACGAAATCATGGCAAAACTATGAACCACCTTGGGTTAAAATTTGGTTATTTTTACCTGACGGGGCTTTGCCCCACTACTCGTTCAACACCGCGTGCTTTTTTGCGGCATGAAGATGCCTGCACTTGTCGTTTTGTAAGTTATATATGGCAGCCATATCTGGCAATGGGCCCGCCAAAAACGTGCAAAGCTCCGCCGATCTCTGGGGGTGGCAGGATCACATCTTGACCAGTCGCCCGCCTGTCACCGTGATCCCCAGCTTTGCAAACACGTTTCGAGTATCGAAAACCAGTGCCGCCTCGCGCGCGACCAGAGCGTAATCCGGGGCGCTGTGATCGGTGATCACGGCCACCGCCGCATAGCGGCTCAGGTTCTCGGCTGTCAGCGGTTCGGAGGTCCGGCCGGCAAGCTGTGGGAATTCTCCGCCTTCGGGTAGACAGGGGAAGTAAGGGTCGTGATATGCGACCTCGGCCCCCAGTTTCTCCAACTCGTCCAGCAGCACCAGTGCAGGGCTGCGACGGGTGTCCTCGACATCGCGCTTATAGGCGATGCCCATCAGCAGGATGCGCTGTCCGGTCAGGGGTTGTCCGGTTTCGGCCAAGGCCGAGCCATTGCGCGCCGCCAGTTCCGCAGCCATCCGCGCGGCCAGCATGGACGGAACAGCGTCGTTGCTGGAGCGGGCCAGATTGATGATCGGTGTGTCTGATCCCGCATCCGCCGCGCGCCAGGCCAGATAGGCGGGCGAGACCGGAATGCAGGCCCCGCCAATGCCGGGGCCGGGATAGAAGGGCATGAAACCAAAGGGCTTGGTGGCTGCCGCCTCGATCACTTCCCAAACGTCCACATCCATCGCCTCGAGTGCGGTTTTCAACTCGTTGACCAGGGCGATATTGACGGTGCGAAAGCTGTTCTCGACCAGCTTCACCGCCTCGGCGGTGGCGGCCGAGCTGACCGGTACGGCGCTGGTGACGATGGCGCGATAGAAATCCTCGACCAGTTGCCGCGACAGGGGGTCGTCGGCCCCCACCACTTTGGGAATGCTGTGCGTGTCGAACTTGTCATTGCCGGGATCTTCGCGTTCCGGCGAGAAGGCCAGAAAGAAATCAGAGCCAGCACGCAGGCCACCCGCCTCGAGGATGGGTTGAACCAGCGTTGTTGTGGCGCCGGGCCAGACGCTGCTTTCCAACACCACCAGCTGTCCCGGGCGCAGATGCTGCGCAATGGTCTGGGCGGCGGCGGCGACAAAGCGCATGTCCGGGTCCTGCGCGTCGGTCAGCGGCGTCGGTACGCAGATCAGCACGATATCGGCCTCGGCCAGTGCTGCGGCGTCCTGCGTCGCGCGGAACCTGCCACTGTTCATCGCGTGCGCGATCCGGTCCTGCGCCAGATACGATATGACCTGATCGCCCTGATTGATCCGCGCAACCCGGTCGGGGTTGAGATCAACGCCGGTGGTATCGAACCCCTCATCATATGCGGTCAGCGCCAGCGGCAGGCCGACATAGCCCAGCCCCACAACGGCAACCCGCGCGTCGCGTGTGGCGATGAGCTGTCTGAGGGACTGATGGTGCGAAGTCTCGTAGTTCATAATTTACCCTGATCTTACAAAGGCAGACTGAAATCAATTCACGGTATGGCTGTCGGAAATTCTAACCCCATCCACGGATAGGGTGGAAGGGGTGCGAATCCAACAAATTTGTCAGCCTGGTTCCAGACTGCAGTACTGTGTTTCTGAGGTGGGTTCAATTTTCGTCGCAAGGTGGCATTGTTGAGGATTTCTCAAAAAAATAAATCAGGGGGAGAATTAAATTATTTTGGGTGTAATGCCTGCCGAAACGACTTTTCAGCCAATTCCGCACCTTTGTCCCAGCTAAAAATCGAAGCCTGCGCCAGCGCCTTTTGCGACAGGGCGTTCCGCAGGCCGGGTTCGGTCAGCAGGCGGACGGTCTGATCGGCCAGAGCCTGGCTTGACAGAGGATCGAAATAAAGCCCGCCATCGCCCACCACTTCCGGAAGGCTGCCGCGATCCGAAGACAGAACGGGCGTGCCGCAGGACATCGCCTCAAGCGCGGGCAGGCCGAACCCTTCCCAGAGCGAGGGGAAGACCAGCGCATCTGCAGCATTGAGCAGGGCAGCCAGTTCCGGGTCATCGATCTCGCCGGTGAATACGATGCTTTCAGAGCGGGCGGCATCAGCGGCAGCGCTGGCTTTGAGGTCCTCGACATTGTCCCAGAACCGCGCACCGGTGGTGCGTCCGACGATGGCCAGGCGGGTGTCTGGTACTTGTGCCAAGATCTGAGGCATGGCCTCGATCAGGCGCAGCACGTTTTTGTGCCGGTTGAAGCCCCCGAGATAGACCAGAAGCGGTGCTTCGGATGGGATGCCATGAGCCTGTCTGGCCTGAATTAGAGCCGAATTATCGTTGATAGGCCTGAAAATGGCTTCAGCCCCTTCGGTGATCGTGTCTATCCGGTCGCGGGGAATGCGCAGGATACGCGTCAGGTCATTTGCCGAGGCGTCCGAGATTGTCATCACCCGCGTCGCCCGCATTTTGGCCAGCCAGCACTTCGCCTGCCACAGGCGGAAGTTCAGCTTTTTGGGGAAGATGAGATCGGGAAAACGCTCGGGAATGGTGTCATGAAAACACACGACCGAGGGGCGCCGGGTCAGTTGCGGGAAATAAGAATAGACCGCCGGGTAGAAGAACAGATCACACTCCATCCGCTGCGCGGATCTCGCCATGGTGATCAGGTCCGCCCCGCCGCGTGCCGAGGCGCCGGATGAGGCCTCTGACATCGACCGGTCCGACCCGGCGATCTGGATGTCGACACCTTCGGGCACGGGCCGCGTCGGTTCCTGATCGAACAGCAACGTATAGCGGAACCCCGATTGCCGCGCCGCCAGAGCAGGGATCAGATTGCGGGTGAACCGTCCAAAGCCACGTTCATTTTCCCAGGAACTGGCGTCTACACCGATATGCAGCATGCTTTTGCCTTGATAGGGGCCCTGAAATCCGGGCCATGCGGTTGCGTTTCAAATGATGGGCATGGCGTCAGCCAAACCGGCCCCGCAAATAGTCTGCTGTCGCGGCCAATCCTTTTTCAAGCGGATAGTCGGGCTGATAGCCCAGCCGTTCCTGCGCCTGTGCGATGCTGCACCCGCCCCTGGCGGCAAAAAGCTCCAGCAGATGCCGGTTGGGATAGGCCACACCATCGCCCGAAGACACGCGCCTTTTGATGGCGCGCACCAGCACCTCGAACCGCTCGCGCCCCAGCAGGGTACGGCCAAGCGCACTGATCCGGGCCGCAACCGAAAGGGTCTCGGGGCCTGCCTCATGCTCCTCCGGCTCGGGGCCCAGCCGGTCCGAGAGGGCCTGATAAGGTTCCAGGCGGATGTCGCCCTTGCCGATGATCCGGGAATAGCCGGTCAACAAGGCGGACCATGCAACCGGTTCGGGCCCTGAAATGACAAAGCGTTCCTGCCCCAGATCCTCCAGCACCGCCGCCCGGAGAATGGCCTGCACCACATCATCGACGAACACACCATTACACAGCCCCTCTGGCTGCGGCAGAATCTGTGTTCCGGCGGCGAGATTTTCTGTTAGCTGATCCGTCCACAAGGCGCTGCCGGGCCCATAAATCAAGGTGGGTTGAAGGATGGCCGCCGGGATCGGCCCGGCCATCAGCTGTTTTTCCATCTCGATCTTGGCCTGACGGTACGGGCTGCCGCCGGGGCGTTGCATCGGACTGGTTTCATCCAGGTCCTCGTTGGGCCAGGCGTCATAGGTTACGATGGAACTGGTATGGATGATCCTGCCGATGCCAGCGTCCTGCGCCGCGCCGAATAATGCGGCAAAATCCGACAGGTTCTTTTCGGCGGTGGCCCGTACGTCATAGGCCAGATGTGCTAGTATGTTGTGTCCACGCAAGGTCTCTGCGACCGCCGCATGATCGCCAAGCGCGGCGGTGACGACATTGACGCTCTTCGCCTCCAGATCTTTCGCGCCATGGCGGCTGCGCAGCAAGGCCGTGACCCGCGCCCCGCTTTCCAGAAGGGCCGGAACCAGCCGCGCCCCAAGAAATCCCGTCGCGCCGGTCACGAAGACCTTCTGTCCCTGCAGTTTTTCCGATCCGGTGACGTTCACTGTTGCCAATCCCTCTTCAATTCAAATCAAGGCATGAAATCGTTGCGTCTCAGAAGCCTAGCGCAGGGTAGTTGCGCATGCTACTCCGCTAGCAGATGATCTGCTGTTATAGATGTCCGGGGTGTAACACCCCATGGTTTTGAGTGAGGAATTTTATGAGGATCGGTGTGATCGGAGCTGCCGGCAAGATCGGGCAGATGCGCGTGCAGACCATTATCGACAACCCCGACACCACGCTTGCCGCCGTTATGGATACGGATATGCACCGGGCCGAAGCCGTGGCCAATGGCGCGTCGGCCTTTACAGATGCGGACAGGTTCTTCGATGTCGACATGGACGCGGTCGTGATTTCCACGCCGGCGCATGTGCGCGAACCTGTGTGCCTGACAGCGTTTGAGCGGGGGTTGCATGTGCTGTCGGAAAAGCCACTGGCCAACACGGTCGAGGCCAGTCGCAGGATTGTTGCGGCGGGCCGGGCCGCGGGAAAGGCCTTGGGTGGCGGGTTCAACATGCGCTATTACCCGGCCTTCTCATACGTGAAGGATGTCATCGGGTCGGGCCAGATCGGAGAGATCGATCATGTGCGTATCTATGGCGGTCATGAGGGTCTGACGAAATTCGTGTATGACTGGGAATACAAGTCCGACATATCGGGCGGCGGAGCGTTGTGGGATGTGGGGATTCACATGTCCGACATGGCTCGTCACATGCTGGGTGAAATCACCAGCGTTTACGGCGTCGCCACCGAAAAGGTCTGGAACGAGCCCGGTTCCGAAGACAACGCAATGGCAATTTTCAAAAGCCCCGAGGGTATTCCGGCGATCTATCAGGCGACCTGGACAGACTGGAAGGGCTACAAAAGCCAGGTCGACGTCTATGGCAGCAAGGGCATGGTGCGTGGCGCTTATGCGCCGATGGAAACATTGCTGATCACCATGGATCGTCCGGGTGGCAAGCCCACTCGCCAGCATCGCCGCTATCCCGGGATCATACTGCGGGAAAAACTGAAATCCTGGAAAACCACGGCGCTGCTGTCTTTTGCCGATGAGTTGCAGGAATTTGTCGGGCTTTGTGAGGGGCAGACGGGTTTGCGCATTTCCGACGGCCATGCTGCCCTGCGGGCGATTGAGGTTGCGGATGCGGTGCGCGAAAGCAGTGCAACCGGCCAGCCGGTCACGCTTGAGGCGCTGGGGGACATGGCCGCATGACATCCGACCGGTTTCCAGACGGCGCTTGGCATCCTGACCGGGCCTTGTCAGTATCTGCCTTGAAAGGGCAGGGTTTTTCCAGTTGCAGGAGCTTGCGGTGACAGATCATCCAACGCTTTCCATTGTCGTGACGATTGTCGATGGCGGCTCTTACCTGCGCGACTTTCTGGTGTCGGTCGCCGCATTCGAAGACCCGCCGCCGCTGGATATCATCGTGCCTTATGACGCAAGCGTCTCGGATGCCGCCAATTATGCAGCGGAGTTTCCGGATGTGAATTTTCTGGACCTCGGGGCGATCACACCTGCCCGCCCCATTACATCCGAGGCGGGCCAGCATGAGCTGTTTGACCGCAGGCGCGCGGCAGGGCTGGCTGCCGCTACCGGCGATGTGATCGCGATCCTCGAAGATCGCGGGCATCCGCATCCTGACTGGGCCCGCACCGTCATGCGCCTGCATGCGGAAACCGGCAAGAATGTCATTGGCGGGGCCATCGACTGCAAGGAACCGGTCTCGCTGCTCAACTGGGCGTTCTATGTGACCGACTTTGGCCGCTACGGCCTGCCGTTTGACAGCGGCCCGGCCGAATGGGTTTCGGACGTGAATGTGACCTATAGCCGGAAGGCGCTCGAGGCGACCCGCCATCTGTGGAAAGAGCGGTTCCGCGAACCGGTCGTTCACTGGTTCCTGATCGAGCAGGGTGAAGAGTTGTTGCTGTCCAATGAGCTGGTTGTCGATCATGTCCGTCCTCCGGCCACGCTGGGTCGGCTGTTGCCGGAACGGTTTCATTGGGGCCGTCTGTTCGGCCATATCCGGGCGATGCATATGAGCGGTCCGAAACGGCTGGCCTATATCGTGTCCAGCCCGCTGATCCCGCCGGTTCTGTGGGTACGCCATGGTCTGACACAAGCAAGCAAGGGGCGGCTTCTGCGGTATCCGACAGCGCTGCCCTATATCATCATCCTGACCATCGCCTGGACCTGTGGCGAGGTCTGGGGCTATATCACGCGCAGGCCCTGAACGATGCAGGCAACCGGACCAGAATACGACGTCATCGTCATTGGCTCGGGTGCTGCCGGGGGATGGGTTGCGAAGGAAACAAGCGAACGCGGCTGCCGGACATTGATGCTGGAAGCCGGGCGTACGCTGGACCCCAAGGAAGATTTCCCCGACAGCGACCGCGCGGGCGGGTCCCGTGTCAGCATCCTCAGCCGTGTCATGGCGATCCTGCGGGGACAGCATGTGCAGGCGCGCTGCATGTCCTTTACGCCCCTGACCGGGCATCTGTTCGTCAATGACCGACAGAACCCCTACACCACGCCATCCGGCGCCCATTTCAACTGGTTCCGGTCCCGTCAGGTCGGCGGACGGCTGCATCTGTGGGGCCGCAACGCGCTGCGTCTTTCGGATCAGGAATTCAAGGCCGCCGAGCAGGACGGGTTCGGCGACAGCTGGCCGATTTCCTATGCCGATCTCGATCCCTGGTATGGCCGGGTCGAACAGTTTCTGGGTGTTGCGGGCGAGGCGGCGCAGATCGAAAACCTGCCGGATGGTATCTACGACGCACCGCACTCTCTGACCAAAGCCGAACGTGCGCTCATGGCCGAACTTTCTGAGAAATGGCCGGATCGACCCGCGACCACCTGCCGGATCATCCGCCATGTTCCCGCGCGGACGCCTCTGCCCCTGACAGCAGCGCAGGCAAGCGGGAATTTTGAGTTGCGCAGCGGGGCGGTGGTGTCAAAGATCGAAACCGATGCGCAGACGGGTCTGGCAACCGGGGTTCGCTATATCGACGCGGCCAGCGGGCAGGAGCATACCGTGAGGGCGCGGGTGATTGCGGTTTGCGCCTCGACCATTGAATCCGTGCGGCTTTTGCTGAATTCCCACGGGCCGCGTCATGAGAAGGGTCTGGGCAATTCATCGGGCAATCTGGGGCGCTACCTGTCGGATCATCTGATGGTTTTTCGGGCAGGCACCCTGCCCGAGGTCGAAGGGCTGGGGCCCGATCATGATCCTTATGATTTCGGGGCTCAGTCCGGCATTTATATTCCCGGTTTCCGCAACCGTGGGGGCCGTGAGGATTGTGGGTTCCTGCGCAGCTACTCTTTGTTGGGGTCTGTCGGGCGGATCGAGCCCGGCTGGTTCTTCATGGCAATCGGAGAGGTTCTGCCGCGCGCCGAAAACCGGATAGAGCTTGACCCCAATAAACGCGATGCCTGGGGCGTTCCGGCGCCAAAGGTCACGCTGCGCCATTCCGACAATGAACGCGCGATGGTGCAGGATATGAAAGACACTCTGAAGGACGTGTCGCAAACTTTCGGCCTGCCCGATGACCTGCTGGGGCGCGAAAGCCTGGTGTCGAAACTGGCCTACAAAATGGCCGGGCCACTGGTCTATACCCCCGACGGGGCCCTGCAGCCGGGGTCATCGATCCATGAGACCGGAGGGGCATGCATGGGAGATGATCCTGCCCGACATGTGCTGAACAGGGATCTGGAAGTGTTCGATTGCCCCAATGTCCATGTCACGGACTCGGCGTCGTTTCCAACCAATCCGTTCCAGAACCCCGGCCTGACCATCATGGCCCTGTCAGCCCGCGCAGGCGCGCGGATCGCCGAGAAGGTCACCGCAGACCGCGCACGCGGCGTCTGACGCGTCAGCCCCGCGACCGCCCTGCCAGATCGTAATAGGTTTTTTCAAACTGGTGATGCACCCAATTGGGGTCGAACCGGTCCTCCCGGCTGCGTTGCAGGGCGTTGTCTGCCAGTGTTTGACGGCGGCTCTCATCTGACAGAACATCCGCCACTGCCGTGCAGATCGCGTCGATATCGCCGATGGGCACCACCGCACCAACGCTGTCGTCGATCAGTTCGACCACGCCGGAACAGGCGGTGGCCACGGCGGGCGTTCCAGCCTGAAACGCCTCGGCGATGGTGAAGGGCAGCGCCTCCCACCGCGAGGTCAGCAGGAACAGGTCCGCCGCGCGCAGATGACGGATCGGTTTATCCGTCCGGCCGATGAATTGCAGATGTTTGCCAACCCCTTTTTCCCGCGCCAGAGCATGCAGCTTTGCCTCGTCTGGTCCGTCGCCTGCAACAACAAAGCGGTAGCCGGGATGGGTCTGCTTCAGCCGGGTGACGCAATCGATCAGAATGTCGATCCCCTTCTGCGGCTGCAGGCGCGCCAGTGTCAGGATTACCCGTTCGCCATCCCCAAGCAATTTGGCCCGCAGTTCGGCGATATCCTCTGCGCTGTCCTTGGGCGGAGGCGATACGCCCAGACCGATCACCTTCAGCTTATCCATTGGCACATTGCCGATGGTTGCCAGATCTTCGGCCGAGCGATGGCTGGGTGTGATCACCAGATCGCATTTCGCGGCAATCCGGCCAAAGGCCGCAATCCGTTCGGGCTCCGACCCGTGATAGGTGACGGCCACCGGAATGCGCCGTCCGGTGCGGGCCAGATTGGCGACCAGAGCAGGTGCGGATTCATGGCAATGGATCAGATCGACCGGATTTTCCGCCAGCCAGCGCCGCAACCGCCAGGCCGCGCCGGCCGTATGGCGCAGCCGGTTGACGATGCTGCCGCCTTCGCCTGCGACATAGCGGGTGGGCAGGTCCAGAAATCCGGCCCCCCGGTCCGGACCGGCCCAGATATCGGCGGTGCCTGCCAGCGTGATGCGATGGTTCCTGGCCTCCAGCCAGTCGCTCAACCCCAGGATATGCCGGGTGATGCCGCCCATGCCAAACTGGGAGCCCATTTCGACGACATGAAGGGGGTTTGAAGAAGGGGCGGTCTGCATCTTATGTGGGTCTGGGCCAAATTTCTCAACAATCGCGCGATCATAACACGCGCATAGTATTTGCCCATGTCATGATGGCGGACCACCGCAGCTTGCATTTATCTGCAGCAAGCCCGCAACACCGGGCACGAACCGGGTAGCCGCGTGGCTTGTGTCTTTCGATTGTTGCCGGGATCGTGTTTGATACTGGATAGTTATTAGTAGCCCGGTACAATTCGCATGCAGTCGTTGCGCATTTTGATGTTCACCACATTCTACCCGCCTTATTCCTTCGGTGGTGATGCTGTGGGAATTCAGCGCATGGCCCGCGCGCTTGTGGCGCGGGGCCACGATGTGACGGTGGTGCATGACGAGGACAGCTATCTGATCCTCGGTGGCAAGCCCCAGCCCGAAGGGGAACCTGATGGGGTACGGCGGATCGGGCTGCGCAGCCGCAATGGCATGATGTCGAACCTGCTGACCCAGCAGCTTGGCCGCCCGGTGATGCACGCCGCCAGCATCCGCGAGATACTGGGTGAACGAAAACCGGATATCATCTGGCACAATAACACCTCGCTGATCGGCGGGCCCGGCCTGTTACCGATGGGTGAGGGGCTGAAGGTCTATGAGGCGCATGAGCACTGGCTGGTCTGCCCGACCCATGTTCTGTGGCGGCATGGGCGTGAACTGTGCGATGACCGCCAATGCCTGCGCTGCGTTCTGAATTACAAACGCCCGCCGCAACTCTGGCGCTATACCGGCGCGCTGGACCGGGCGCTGGATCATATGGATCTGATCATCGCCAAAAGCGAATTCAGCCGCGCCAAGCACCGCGAATTCGGCCTGCGTCAGGACATGCAGGTACTGCCGTATTTCCTGCCCGATATCGACCAGAACGCATTACCGGACCCGGCGGCGCATGAGCGCCCCTATTTCCTGTTTGTCGGGCGTTTGGAAAAGATCAAAGGGCTGCAGGACGTGTTCCCGGCCTTCGACCGCTATCCCGATGCCGATCTGCTCATACTCGGCGATGGCGACTATGCGGATGAGCTGAAGAAACAGGCTGCGGGCAACGACCGGATCAAATTTCTGGGCCGCAAGACGCTTGAAGAACTCAACGCCTATTACCGGGGCGCCATTGGGCTGATCGTGCCGTCGGTTTGTTATGAAACCTTCGGCATCATCCTGATCGAAAGTTTCCGGCTGGGCACGCCGGTGATCGCCAGGCGGCTGGGGCCATTTCCTGAAATCGTCGAACGGGCCGAGGGCGGGTCGCTGTTCGAAACCGAGGACGACTTGATCGCCGCAATGTGCGCGTTGCAGCATCAACCCGACCGGCGCGATGCGCAGGGTGCCTCCGCGCGTAAGGCCTTTATGGAAATCTGGCTCGAGACATCTGTGCTTGAGGCATATGGGGCTGCACTGGCCCGCGCGGCGCATGGGAAAGGCGATCGGGCACTGGCCCGGGCGCTGGAGGGTGGGGCATTTGAACTTGGAACAATGAGCCAAATGCCCACCGGGGCTCCGGGAAAGCAAGAGGGATATTTGAATGGCGTTCGGTAGAACTTCGGCCAAACCAGAGAAAAGCTCCTTTGTCGGAGCAATGCTCCGACGGGTGCTGCGGCTGTTCTGGGTCATGCTGTCCGGGGTATTGGTGGTCTTCGCACTGTTGGCTGGTCTCCTCATGCTGATCGTAATTGCCAACACGGCACTGCGCGACCTTGAGATCACCATGCGTAAGACCACGGAGAAGGAAGAATTGCCTGAACCCAGGCTGTCAGGTCTGCAACAGGCCGCACTGTTCGCAACAGCTCAGGTCCTTCCGCTGCATCAGCCCGGGTATCAGATGGCCGCACCGGGTCGTGTCTTCCGCGATTGCGTGGATTGTCCGGAAATGGTTGAGGTTCCCAAAGGGTATTTCCTGCTCGGTTCCCCGATTTTTGAAGAGGGCCGGTATGCGCATGTGTTTAGCTACACGCCTCTTCGGGCTCAGTTAAAGTTCGCCAATCGGGAAGGCCCGAGGCGTCTGGTGCGCATTCCGCGCGCGCTGGCATTTTCCCGCCACGAGATCACGTACGGGCAATGGCGGCAGGCACAAGAAGACCCGGAATGGTTCGCGATAACCGGGCGCGAGCCGTATTTTCCCGAATTGGAGGCTGACTATCGTGACGACCAACCCATGACCCCGACCGAATGGAGTGATGCGAAGGCTTACGCGGCTTATCTGAGCGCCAAGACGGGGTACAGCTATCGCCTGCCAACAGACGCAGAATGGGAATACGCCGCCCGGGCCGGGACGGTAACACGGTTTCCATGGGGCAATGATATCGGAAGGAACAATACCGTTTGCCTCAATTGTTCCTCCATATGGTCCAAGCGCGAGCCGGGACCTGTTGGGCTGCACCCCCCCAATGGATTTGGGCTTTATGACATGCACGGTAATGGTTTCGAATGGGTCGAGGATTGTCATAAGGACGATCATGATTCAGGGAAAACCGACGGTTCCCCTTATGTTGAAGACGAAGAGTGCGAGTTCCGGACAATTCGCGGTGGTGGCGCGGGTGTTCCGGCATGGCAGAACCGTTCTGCGTTTCGTGTTGGCCCACATCACTACAATCGGGGTCATGGGCATGTGATCCGTCTGGTGCGGGAACTGGACTGATCGGGTCTAGGTGTCAGGGCACCAGCATTCCGACCCGATGCGCATTGGCCATGACCGAGAAGGTGATGGTCGTGGCCGGAATATTTGGCAGGCTTGAGGCATCGACAAGATGCACCCGTGACAGACCATGCGGTCGCCCAAGGATGTCGGATTGCCCCGCACCGGGCGCTTGGGCCATGGGGACCGAGCCGCCAACGTGAAAGCTGGACCCCACATCGCCCGGACGAAGGGCGAAGCTCAGCGGTGTAAGCCCCGCCAGTTTCAGGACCTGTGCCATGCGTGCCGTGGCGCGGGCCATGACCTGTTCGGTTTCGTCATTACTCTGCACGGTCGGGACAAGCCGCCCATCCGGGGCTAGCGTCAGATCGATCCGGGCGGAATGGGCCGAATGCAGAAACGCCTGCGCCACAATCAGCCGCCGTGCCAGCATTCGCCATAAAGGGGCCGATCCCGGCAGTTTAGAGCCGTAACTGCTGATCAGGTCATGGGCGTAGAACTCGTTCCAGGTATAGACCTGCGCGTGCACCAGATGGGGTGAGATATCGGGGTCGTCCAGCTCGATGAAAATCTGCGGCAGGGTGTGATAGGGCCTGCGATCCGGACGGCGCCGCGCGCGCCAGCGGTGCAGGCTGGGCAGAAAGAAATGCTGACTGTCCTGCAATTGCAGACGCGCTGCCGGGCCCGGGGATGAAGCCAGCATCAGGCGCGCCGTTTCCAGAACGCCTGCGGCGACAAATATGCGGTCAGCGTGCAGGGGTTCACCATCGTCCAGCGTGACGGTGACATGATCGGCGTGTTCCTCGAACCGGCGGACAAGACCTGTGCGATAGTCGAAAGCCGGATTGCGACGCAGAGCGTCAAGCGTTTGGCCGGACGCGTAGATCAGACCCCAGGGGCAGCCATGCAGGCACTGGCCGCAATACCGGCAGCCGGTCCCGACAGCCAGCCGCGCGGCCCCGGCATGGGCCCCCAGTTTTGCTAGCCGGGTTTTGTGATGATCCAGATACACCAGCATCCGCTCGGCCTGCGGCGACGGGGTCAGAAGGGCGCGATCCTGCATGGAAAGGGCAGGGAACAGGGTCTGCAATGGGTCCACCCGGCCACTGATGGGAAGGAATTCCGAGATGGCCCGGTAATGCGGCGACAGATCCTCGATCCCGATCGGCCAGTCGGCGATATCTTCGGCGCGATTGGGTAAAACCGCCGAGCCCCAGAGGTTGGACAGCCCGCCTGTGGCGTGCGAGGCGCGCAATCCGATCCGGTCCGGCGACACCAGCGTCTCGGCCCCCGGCACCATGGCGAAATCCGATCCGAACCGGCGCACCTGTCCGGGTGGCGTGTCGAACTGCGGAGCCTGCCAGCCCTGTACATCGGCAGCGGTCCAGGTATCCGGGTCTTTGGCGGCCAGCCCGTCGCGGCCGTCCTGGGCCGGGGCTTCCAGCCGGCGGCCTCCGTCCAGCATCAGAACCTGACGGCCCCGGTTCAGAAGGGCCGTGGCCACGGACACGCCCGATGGCCCCGATCCGATGACCAGATCAGTCACGGGACAGGACCTGACCGCTCATGCTGAAACTGGATGTTTCATTTCGGCGACGATATCATCGATGATCTGCTGCAGCGTCCGCATCGGACGGAACCCGGTGACGCGTTGTAGTTTCGAGACATCGGGCAGGCGGCGCTGCATGTCCTCGAACCCTTCGGGGTAGACCGTGTCATAAGGCACGCATTGGATTCCCGAGCTGGACCCGGTGGTCCGGATGACCTGTTCGGCCAGTTCGCGGATCGTGACCTCCTGATCGGTGCCGACATTGAAGACATCGCCGCGCGCCTCCGGCAGGGTCATCAGTCGGCACATGGCCTCGACCACATCGGCCACATGGCCGAAACAGCGCGATTGCTCGCCGGTGCCGTGCACCATCAGGGGGGCGCCTTCCAGCGCGGCCTTCACAAAGTTTGGCAACACCATGCCATAGCGCCCGGTTTGCCGCGGGCCGGTGGTGTTGAAGAACCGCAGAACCGTGACCGGCAGCCCGGATTCCCGCGCATGGGCCAGCGCCAGAAACTCGTCCAGTGTCTTGGCGCAGGCATAGGACCAGCGCAGGTTGCGGGTGGCACCGATGGTCAGATCATCCTCTTCCTGAAACGGGAATTTCGTGCTTTTCCCATAGACCTCGGAGCTGGAAGCGATAAAGGTATGCGTCTTGTTCACCAGCGCGGCATCCAGCACATTCTCGGTGCCTGCCACATTGGTCAGAATGGATCGGCTGGGCTCGTCCATGATCAGCTTGACGCCCACGGCTGCGGCCAGATGAAAGATCACATCGGCGGGGCCGGCCAATTTGGCGACCAGTTGGCGATCAAGAATACTGCCTTTGACAAAGGTGAAATCCGGATGATCGGCTACGGCGGTAAGATTGGATACCAGCCCGGTCGAAAGGTCATCGAGGATCGTGACCTGATGACCTTCGCCGATCAGCCGTTCTGTCAGATGAGACCCTATGAACCCGGCACCGCCGGTAATCAGAATATGCATATGTTCGTACCAGTCACTTTTTGAGAACCAATTTAACAGATATCACGACTCTGCAGACGTTTGCCGCTACGGCCAAGGGCGGAGTTTAACGTATCTACCATGATTTCCCCCGCACCATCGCCCGAACACCGCGCATCATTTTGCGCGCTGCAAGATAGGTTTTGCCGCGCCCCGCCAGATATGCCTTCCAGCGAGGAATATCGGTGAAATAGAACATCTCGAGTCGGGGCAGGTCGTGGATGTTATCCCCTGGTCCGGCCGCACCCAGCCTTGTGCCGACCGAAGTGTCGTAATGCTGCGCGATCTGCCTGAGCACGCTGTTGTTCGACGCACCATAGGGCGGCGCGAAATGCCGGATGGGTTGGCCGAGCCGGGCGGCAATGTCCTGACCAGAGCCGGTGACTTCTTCCTCCAGCGCCTCGGGGCCCAGCGTGGACAGATCGGGGTGGCTGACACTGTGTGCTCCGAAACAGACCCCTTCACCGGCCAGCGCTTCGACCTTGTCCCAGCCCATCAGCGGGCGGGGCGGGATGTTGCCTCCGGCCCAACTGTCGGTGCTGCCCATCAGGCCCGAGGGCAGATAGACGATCGGGCAGAAGCCGTGATCGCGCAGGATGGGCCAGGCGGTATCGGCGAAATCGGCAAACCCGTCATCGAAACTGATGATGACCACGCGGCGACCGGGCGGATTGGCCAGAGCGTCCGGCGTCACCACCGGCAGGCCGGATGCGGCCAGTGCCTGCATTTGTGCGGCAAAGATGTCGGGCGCGATCGAGGTTGGCCCCGGCGCGTCCGAGATCGAGTGATACATCAGGATATCGGCCTGCCAGTCGGGCATGAGTCAGTCTTCCACCACATGGGTGGCAAAGACCTCGCGATATTTATTCCATTTCGCGCGGTCGACCTGACCTTTGCCGTTGATGCAATCTGCTGCGCCGTAGGCCATGGCAAAGGCGTGGTGGGTATTGTCATGGGCAAACAACCCCTGCCGTCCAAATACGAGCAATCCGTCCATATCTGAGAGCCACTGATCCACAGTTTCGAACCGCGCCTCATAGCCGATATCGTAAACCGGATAGGCGTGGCTCAGCCGTCGGGTTTCGCAGCGGCGCACCGGAACGGTGACCGGCAGGCCCAGTTGGCCCAGCCATTTGGTGAACTCCTGCCCCAACTCTTCGTCGGACATGCTCCACCACTTTTCATCCGGATCGCAGGGCAGTTCCGCGCACAGCACGGTCATGCCCTTTGGCTCGCCACTGGCGTTATAGTTCTTGGGTTCCGACATCCGGCTGATCGGGATCGACAGTTCCGGGAAATAATGCGCGTCGAATTCGGTGAACTGGTCTGTCTCCAATATCAGGTACAGCAGGATCATGCCCCGAAAGCGGATCGCGCGGGCGGCTTCGACCACCTCGGGCGGGGGCGCGTCGATCAGGCGTGTCAGCCCGGTCAGCGGAATGGTCGACAGGATCAGATCGCCGGTCAGGTGCCGTTCGCCCTCTGCATCCCGGATCGTGAGCCCGGTAATGCGGTTGTCTTGTTGGTCGATGGCGGTGATTTCAGTGTTGAACAGGAATTCCGCACCGGATGCGCGTGCGCTCTCCTGCATCGCGTCCGAGATTTGCCCGAACCCCTTGCGCGGATAGAAAAAACGCCCGGCGGTTTCGCTGCGCAGCCCGGGCAACAGGCGCAGCATTTTCATCAGGATCTTGCCGACCGAGCCGCTGCCGACGCGGCGTTCGGCGAGCTTGACCGCCAGCTTGTCTGGGTCCAGCCCCCAAAGCTTGCGCACGTAGGGGAAATAGAAGTTGTCCGAAATCGTCGGCCCCAGCCCGTCATAGAGCACGGTCGAGAAGGTCTCGGGGCCGCTGTTTTTCTTGCGGAAGGGCTTCAGCACCATGTCCCCGATCAACGACAGCGCAAAAGGTTTGGGCAGACGCATCAGCGCGTCGGTCAGTTTCAGCGGGAAGTGAATCCATTTGCCACCCAGCCGGATGCGCCCATGCCGGGGGCGCAGCAGCAGATCGTCGCCCAGCAGCGTTTTCACGTCCTGCAAAACCTCAGGCTCTGCCGCCGGGTGAAACCGGTGCGAGCCATAGTCGCAGATCACGCCCTCGACCGGGAATGAGGCCGAATTGCCGCCCGCAATGGGGGCGCGTTCGATCACGGTCACCTTGGCCTGACCGGTCAAAGCATACGCGGCGGCCAGACCGGCAGGTCCGGCGCCGAGGATAATGATTTCAGGCTTGTCCTCGCCTGTTGGTCGGGAAACATCCGTCACTTGCACTCTTCCTTTTGGGAATTCGCCGGAGTGCCAAACCGCATCCCGGACATTGTCAGAACCAGCGCGCCAAACCCGCCCGCTGTAAACAGAACAACCTGCCAGACCAGCCCGGCAGCCACGACCGCCGGGGCGCTGGCGCCAAAGGGGGCCAGAAAGCCTGCCAGCGTCGCCTCGCGCAGGCCCAACCCGTTCAGCGACACGGGCAGCACCGCGATGATCTTGGCCAGCGGCCAGGCAAATATCCACGGGCCGGCAGCCACATTGACACCCGCCGCGATGGCCAGCCACCAGGCCAGCATGACCAGCAACAACTGGATCAAAACCGACGCGACAAAGGCGATGCCCAGTGTGCCGGGTTTACGCCCCAGCCCGGCCAGCGCGTCGGCCAGACGATGGGCAAACCCTTTGCCGGGCAGGGATGGGATATAGCGCCAGGGCAGGGGCAGCAGGCGCGGCAATGCGACCATACCCGCCAGTGCCGCCAGCAGGATCAGCGCCACCGGCGCGATCATATGCCCGCCTTCGGCGCTTTCCCATGTCAGGACCAGACCCAGACAGGACAGGGTCAGCAGGGCAACCATGTCGATCAACCGGTCAACGGTTGCGCCCGCGACAACCTGCGCCCCGTCTTTCATGGCGGCCTGCGCCATCCCGGCGCGTACCGTATCGCCGCCAATCGCACCGGGCAGGCACAGGTTGGCGGCCAGCCCGGCAAAATGCGCCCGGATGGCCAGCAGGGGCGGAATACCCCGGCCCAGCAGAAGCCACCATTTCAGCGCCGCACCCACATGGGCCAGCAGGAACAGGAGCAGCACGCTCAGGAATACCCAGATCGGTATCGCCTTGAATGCCGCCACGATGGCCTCGGCCGGAAGAATCCAGAACAGGATCGCCAGCACCAGCGCCGATCCGGCCAGCCGGATCAGCCAGCGCCGTTGATTTGGATCGGAAAGCAGTTTGCCGCTCATGTCAGGGTCTGAGATGCAGCCGCGAGATCATGTCGGCGATCAGCCCCAGCGACCAGATCATGATTGCTGCCAGGAATGAGAACACTGCGGTTTCGCTGAGGTTCCAATAGAAGATGTCGACGATGAATTTCACCGTGCCCAGAGTGAAAAACGCCAGACCCAGTGGAATGAAGACCCGAAGCGGGTTGAACAGGGTGCTGATACGCAGGATCAGAATGATGAAGTTCAGAAAATCGATCGGCCGGATTTTCGATTTGCCCACCCGTTTGCCGTATTCGATCGGCGTATAGATCATCCGCTTGCCGTTCGAGGTCATGCACAGCGTGATCGTGGTAGTGAACGAGAAATTCTGCGGCAGAAGCGGCAGGAATGGGATCAGTTCGGATTTGCGGAACACGCGCAGGCCGGAATTGAGATCGTTGATCTTGCGCTCGGCCAGGAACGAGGCGAAGGCGAACAGGAATTTCTTGGCAGGCCGCCGCAGCAGCGGCACGTTCTTCATCGCGGCCCCACGGTCACCCACCACCATATCCTGATCCCGGCACATCGCCAGCATCTCCGGCAGATAGCGCGCAGGGTATGTGCTGTCGGCATCAAGAATGGCCACATATTCATGCTGCGCCATCCGAACGCCGCGCTTGAGGCTGGCCCCATAGCCGGAATTGACGTCGTTGAAAGTGACGGTGGCGCCGCTGGCTTCGGCTTCGGCGCGGGTGTTGTCCTGGCTGGCATCGTCCACCACGATGATCTCGTAAGGAATGCCCAGCGGTTCGAGATGGGTGCGCACATCCTCGACGGTATGACGGACGGCGTTTTCTTCGTTATAGGCGGGGATGACCACGCTCAGGCTCATGCCTGATGTGTCCGGCTCACCGGGTGTTGTGTTGTCCGGGGTGATCTGCTCGGCAACCTTGTTCATGAAAATGGAAACCCTTTACGTACTTAATATGTATTCTGCCCCGCCTCGTCCGCATGGCATGTGTGATATTCAGCGTGCGACGGGCTTAATTCCTTCTGACGCCCATAGTATTCAAACACAGACAAGCTGAACATAGACAATAATTTTGACCAAATTCGATCTTTCTGGCGTCATGTTTTGTACGGCGCCTACGGTTTGTAATCTTTGCTTGTTTTTCCAGAAAGGTAACGATGGTTTCAACGGCCCCGATGAATGTGTCTACGCGCAATCGCAGGTTTTCCAATATGTTCGACCATTTTGGGCTGTGGGCATCGCGCCGCGAATGTTTCCAAATTTGCCCCTATAAGGACCAAGGGTCTGGTTTGATTTTAAATTAGCTGAAAAGTTCAGATTTGCAGCGCCGGTAAGTGCTGATGGGGTATTGGCAGGATATGCCAAATGTCCGCGACTTTTGTCCGAGAGGGTCTGAGAATGGAGGCTGACCAACAGCCGCGTCCAAAAACCAAAGAGCAGGAAGGAGTGTGATGTCACTGGGGCAGCGTTTCTCCCGCGGCGTTGCTTGGATGTCCGTTGGCGTCTGGGTGGAACAGGCGTTCAATTTCATAATCATTGCCATCCTAGCACGGTTGCTTGGTGCCGAGGCCTTTGGTCTGCTGGCAATGGCGGCGGCCTTTGTCCTGTTTTCTGAATTCCTGGTGCGCGAGTCGATCTCGGATATCCTGTTGACCCGTGACGAACTGTCTCCGGCCCGGTTGAATTCGGTGTTCTGGCTTTTGGCGCTGCTGGGCGCGGTCCTGATGGCAGTGCTGTTTCTGGCCGCAGGTCCGGTTGCGAGGTTTTATGGCGAAGACGTGGTGCAGGGTCTGCTGATCGGGCTGTCGCCCACCGTCATGATGATCGCACTGACCGCTGTTCCCGTTGCAATCCTGCGGCGCAAGATGGAGTTTCGGGTGCTTGCCTTGCGGGCCATTGCCGGTGCGGTCATTGGCGGCATCGTGGGTATTGGTATGGCGCTGGCGGGGTATGGGGTCTGGGCTCTGGTCGGCCAGCGACTGGCCCTGACTGCCACGAACATCGTTATGGCCTGGGGGGCGGTCTCATGGCGGCCGGGCCTTTCCGTGTCACGCAAGCATATCCGGGAGATACTGCATTTTGGCCACCGAATCCTCGGGCTGCGAGCGGCTGAACTGGCGGCAGTGCAGTCGCCGGTCGTGATCATCGGTGCGCTTATGGGGCCGGTTCAAGCGGGATACTATGCCATCGCCTGGCGTGTTGTCGAAGTCGCGTTTTTCGTGTTGATAACACCGCTTCGGATGGTTGCTCAGCCCGCGTTCGGTGCGGCGGCGCGCGGGGGCGGGCGGGCGACGGATTTGTTGCTGGATGTCATGCGCCTGACCGGGTTTCTGGCCTTTCCGGCCTTTGCCGGGCTGGCGATATTATCGGAACCGGTGCTGGTGCTTCTGTTTGGTCAGAAATGGTCTCCGGCCGCTCCGGTCCTGAGCTTGATGGCAGTGTTTGGCATGTATCTGAGCGCTGAAAAGGTGCAGCAGACTTTCTGCCTGGCTGCGGGTCGGCCCGGTCGTCTGGCGATCCTGTCCTGGATTGAGGTGGGGCTGGCCGTGGTGGTGATTGCAGTGGTTGCCCCTTATGGGTTGTCGCTGACAACTGCCGGTTTTGTGGCGGTTTTTCTTCTGATTTGGCCTTTCAAGTTTGCCAATTTGGGACATATTGTGGGACTGCCCGGCATGGAGTTGATGCGACAGCATGTTGTGCCGCTTCTGCTATCGGCGGGTATGGCCGCCTCGGTGCAGGGAGTTGCGTGGCAATTGGACGGGAAGTCACCGGCTCTGATCCTGCTCGTCGGCACCGCGGCCGGAATTGCAGTTTATTGCCTTCTGGCAGCTTTGTTTCAACGCAACAGATTGCGCCTGCTGTTTTCGATGGTGCGCTCTCATGGCGAAATCGATACACGGGAAGTCGGAGGATAGACGGCGATCACTGTTTACCGTCTATGTGGATAGTGCCCAAGAGAAGCTTACCTACCACAGCGGGGTCCCCAGACGGAAGTTTACTATCTTTTCCTCGCCATTAAGTTTCTGGAGGCGAGCAGTGATATTGTTTTCCGTGTCTGAAGGAGCCAGCTGAAAATATGCCTTGGCCGTGTCACCATTCTGCGTGAAGCTAACCAATTCTGCCATGTCACCGTTAACCTCAATCGCGGCGGCGTGAACATCAGGCTCGCCGATCAACATCTCGACATCAAGAGGGTCTCCGCGCCTGAGAGGGGTCTCCATGACCAGCCGGGCCACCAAGGGGGCTGCGTCGATCGGAAACGCTCTGGTCTTGTCATGAGACGTGGGGCCAAATCGGTAAAAGGCGGTGACCAGAATGCCTGCCAGCAGCAAGAGATAGCCCCACCGGGTCCATCCCATGCCATGCCAGATTCGCCGTAACGGCCCGCGAGGCGTAGTATCAGACGTCAGCCGGGCGGCGAATATCAGGGCACCGGTAAACGCAAGACCGGTGGCTGTCAGCCCGAGTACAATCCAAAGCGCCATCGAAAACCCACCGCCCCAGGTGCCGAAATGCAGCTTGTTCATCAGGGGCTTCCAATAAGAAAGGCCCTGGATGTCATTCGGTGTGAACGCCCCCAGAACCTCCAGCGTCACCGGGTCGATTGCCACGCCGGAGTTCGAGAAGATTTTGGCGCCCCCCGAGGGGCCCTCGAAACGAAGGCTGTCGGTCTTTTTGTCGGGGAAGAGGATGATGGATGGTTCAAACCCCGTCAAAGCGTCACGGGCACGCGCTTCGGCCTGATCGATAAGGGTCGCGTCGAAATTGGCCGGCAAAACAGCCTCGCGCGGGGCGGGCGGTTGCGCTTTGGGTTTGGCACCTTCAAGCCCCAGACTGCCCAGCAGGAAATAGAAACTGGTCACCGAGATCAGGATCAGCAGCGTCGCCGCCCACACGGCGGTCAACCGATGCGCGCTGCCGGTCCAGGACCGGAAGCCACCCGAACGGTTGGGCAAGCGGAAAAACCCTTTCCAGAATCTCCGATATGTGATGAGCCCGCTGACAATCTGAAACAGCAGCAGGACCGACGTGGCGCAGATCAGCAGAAAGACGATCCGTTCCTGGGTCAGGAATGTGTCATGCAAATCACGCAGGATGTTGCGAAATCCATTGGGCCGCGTTTCCTCGACGACTTCGGCGGTCACGGGGTCTGTCCACAAGCTGACCTTTTCCCCCCAGCCCATGCGGACAAACGTGCGGTCCACGAACCAGGGGGTCGGACGTCTGACGATGACGGAAATTTTGCTTTCGGGATGGGTTTCCCTGATGCTTTCGTAAATCTCGCCGAAGCTGGCGGTGCGATCTTCTTTGGCCGCGGTGGTCCAGATTGCCGGACGACCAACGGATTCCAGCTCGAAACCGGCGACAAGCAACGTGCCCGTCAGAAACATGAACGTGAAAAACAACGACAGGTGCAGACCCAGCCAGGTGTGCAGCTTAAAGAGTGTGTTGCGGGTTTTGCGGTTCATCTAAATAGCTGTCGGTTTACAATTCCTAAGCATACTAAACGGAGTAATTGCATAGGAAACAATAGCTGTACGATTTTATTGCCGGGCGTGAATGGATTTGGCCTTCTGTATGGCGGCTGGCATAGGGTATTGTGCGATATTTCTGCAGGTTAGGTGTTGTGCGAATCCCGAACTTCGCGGGATGGTGTGATTGTACCTGAGTATTGGTGGGGTAAGCCGTTCTGTTTGGTGTTAAATAGAGTTATGAAAACAATTTCCATTGTCTCGCCATGCTTCAATGAAGAAGACAACGTGGCGCATTGCTATGAGACCGTAAAGGCGATTTTCGAAAGAGAGCTACCGGGCTACAGGCTCGAACATATCTTCGTTGATAATGCTTCGACCGACCGGACCGTCGAAATTCTCCGCGAGATTGCGGCAAAGGACCAGGATGTGAAAGTCGTGGTCAATGCCCGTAATTTCGGGGTGTTCCGCTCTGCCTTCAACGGGTTGCGTTATGCCGAAGGGGATGCGGTCATCGTAATTTTGCCGGTCGACCTGCAGGACCCACCCGAAATGATTCCGGAATTCGTAAAGCTTTGGGAAAGCGGTTACGATGTGGTGGCCGGCGCCCGCAGTACGCGCGAGGAAGGTTTCGTGATGCGCACCGCACGCGGTATTTTTTACACTATTGTCAATAGCTTATCGGACGTATTGCTGGAACCTTCGGTGGGAGAGTTTCAACTTATCGACCGCAAGGTTCTAAAGGCGGTGCTGTCGCATAATGACCATTACCCTTATATTCGTGGCATTATCGCAAGCTGTGGTTTCCGCAGGATCATCGTTCCCTATGTCTGGCGAGCCCGGGAAAGAGGTTTGTCCAAACATAGCCTGATGGCGCTGACGGATCAGGCGCTGAATGCAATTTTCTCATTTACACGGGCACCAATGCGGTTCTGCACGTTCAGCGGGCTGGTGATTGCCATAAGCTGTATTCTGTTTTCCCTGTTTGCCGTGCTGATGTATCTCCTCAACCCGGATCTGGCACCGCGCGGGACGACGACCATCATAGTGGCATTGTTCTTCCTCTCAGGCATTCAGATGCTGTTTATCGGCATGCTGGGGGAATACATCACCTCGATTCATAATCAGGTGCGTGGCGGGCCGATAGTGACCGAGCAGGAACGTATCAATATCGAAGGTCCGGCGCGGGATCCCTCATTGATCAAAAACGAACATCTGGCATGATGACACGTCTGGCTCCACTGCGGTGGTGTGGTGTTGCGTTAGCCTTCTGGGCATATGGCGGGCAAGCCTGGGCCGCGGAATCTGTGGCCACAAATGCCACGCTGGCCGAGATGCGATGGTGGTTTGTCGCGGTAGTTGCAGTGTCAGTGCTTTTGCTGGTCGCGTTTTGGCATCGCGGGCAAGCGCTCTTTGGTCTTCTGGGCGTGGCCATTCTTTTGGGCAGTTCGGCCCGGTTGTGGCTGACCCAGCCGCTTTGGTTTCCACGACTTGAGATATCGCCCGATCCGCCCGAAAATCTGATCATGCTGGTGATCCTGGCGGCGCAGGCAGTCTTGACCGGAGTTGTTCTGATGCGGCCTGCGGGGCGGGCAGTTATACGCGGCCTTGTCACGGGCGCGGGGATTTTTCGCCTGTTTCTGCTGATGGTTCTGGTCGGGGTTTTCTGTCTCTCCGCAACGCCTTATGTGGCCTATGGCCATCATGTTGCCTTTGGGTTGCAGATCGGTGTTGGTGGGGCGCTGTCCTTTGTCCAGATGGCCACACTGGTTGTCATGTTCGCCGTGGCGGGGCCGGATCGCATACCGCGCATCCCCGTCGGTGCTCTGGCGTTTTTTGCGACGTTCGTCAGCGCCATACTGGCCTGGACGGCGTTTGACCGTGTCCCCCATGTCCAGGATGAGGTGGTGTATCTCTTTCAGGCGCGCACTTTTGCGGCTGGCGCACTCTGGAGCCCGGCCCCGCCCGATGCAGCGTTGCCTGCACTGGAATACTATCTTCTCGATGTGACCGGTGATCGGTGGATTGGCGTACCGGCACAGGGCTGGGCCGCTGTTCTAAGCCTGGGCGTTCTGATCGGGGCACCCTGGTTGGTCAACCCGATCCTGACCGGCATATCCGTATGGCTGGCCCATGACATTGTCCGTCGTGCCCTTAGCCGGGAGCGTGCCGATATGGTCGCACTGCTCATGGCGACCTCGCCCTGGGTGCTGGCCACCGGAGCCTCGCTGATGGCGCATTCAACGATGCTGATTGCGGTGCTTCTGGCCTGGTGGAGTCTGATCCGGGCCGGGGAGAGTTTAACCCGCATGGCGGTATTGCTGGCCTTTGTCGCCGGGCTGGCGCTGGGGTGGGGCTTTGTGACCCGGCCGCTGGACGGGCTGATCGTGGGTGGGTTGACGGGCCTGTGGCTGTTACGACGACTGCCTGCCGGATTAGGTCAGGTCCTAGCCTGTGCCATGGGCGGTATCTTGTCCGGATCTGCTCTGTTTCTGATCAATTACGGGATCACCGGCGACGCGCTGCTGACTCCGCAATCCGATTATCTGAGCCGGTTGTGGCCTGAAACGAAGAACGCGTTCGGATTTGGCCCCCATGTGGGCCCGCCTGCCAAAAGCTGGGGTTCGCTTGACATCTGGGTTGGCCACAGCCCGGCCGAGGGTCTGCTCAATTTGCTCAACAGTATTGCATCGCTCAATCTTGAGCTTCTGGGTTGGACATTCGGGTCCCTGGTGCCGATCTGGATCGTCTTTATCTGGCGCAAAAGGCTGACCGGGTTTGACCGGGCTATGCTGGTGATCATTGTGACGTTTGTGGGGGTGCTGTTCTTTTATTGGTTCACGGGCACGTTCTATCTGGGGCCACGCTATTGGCACACGGCGCTGCTGCCCATTCTGGTTCTCTCAGCTGCTGGCATTGAGGCGACCAATGACCGGCTGTCCGAACAGTATCGAGGCCGGCTGTACTGTGTTGTCCTGCTGCTCTGTGCGGTATCCGTTGTCAGCTTCACGTCCTGGCGCGGGGTCTCCAAGTACCAGGGATATGGCAACTATTCCGGGGATATAAGGCGGCAGGCTCAGGCCGCAGAGCTGGGCAATGCCCTGGTCTTTGTCTCTACAAAAGGGGATATCGGATCCGCGCTTTATCTCAACGACCCGTTCTTGCCGCTGGACCGGCCAATTTTCCTGCGTGATCTCGGGCCAGAGCAGAACGCGGCTGTCATCGCAGCGTTCCCAGGACGCGAGACTGTCTATCTGAAGGGTGCCGAATAGGCACGGGCTTATTCAGCGGCGTGCTGTTTTTTGGTGGCCACGAAATTGCGCCTGAAGTCATTCGCGAACATCGTTCGCGTAAACCGGCCAAGCCCCGATGCATGTTCACCGAAGGTCTCGATCCGGGACAGCAGCGTCGTTTTCACGCGCGGATCGACCTGCGTCTGGAAATCGCGGGGTGTGTCGAACCGATAGTCTTGAAGCGCACCTTCATATCCCGAATTTCGCCAGGCCTCGACATCGAAGGATGAACTCCAGACTGGCTCGTGTTCCAGACTCTCGGAAAATGGTACATGCAACATCACGGCACTGAAGTAGTTTATGATTGTATCAAGCATCATGTGTGCATTTTGGTCGTCCTCGTCCAGCAGATCGGAAATGGCCTGTCTGAGGAAATCCAGCGCCTCGGTGAGCACAATGAAACGGCCAATCATCGAATACTTGCTGAGCAGATTGCCACCTAGTTCACCGCTGATCAGATCGTCATAATTCCTTTCTGCCCAAGCCGCACAATCGCTACGGGTTGCGAACAGTTCTTTCTGGTTCTCTGCCAGATACCCGGTGATGGTATCGCGCAGGGCTTGTGGCGCTTGATCGAGAATCTCCTGCATATGCCGGACAACCTGAAACGGTCTTATGCCGTGCGCCCGAGCAAACCGGAACGCTTCTTCGAAATTGTCCTCATAATAAAAGATCGTCAGCAGTAGGTGGAAAACCCGCGTATCCAGATAGTCCTGGAACGAGAAATGTTCGGATTCCACAACCATCTCTTCAGTCTCGACCACCACGTCACCGGTATATTTACCCAGGCAACGTGCCACCACGCGATGGCGGGTCTTGAAGCTGAACTTCTCGCGGCTGTCGGGATTGGCCAGCGGCGCGCCATGCAGCAGCATCAGCTGATGCGCTGCCACCCGGCTGACACCGGTTTCGATCAGCTGATCGACAGCATCCATGAAGGATGCCTTTGTTTCTCCCGGCATGCACAGGATCAGTTCGCCATAGGATTGCATGCCGTTGGCATGCAATTCCTGCTGCACCTCGGAATAAGTATCCAGGCTGATGTTATCGCGCTTGATGTTTTTCAGGACTTCCGGATTCAGGGATTGCACCGACGAAGTCATCGGCAACCGGCCCTTGGCTTTGCGCATCACCTTGATGATCCGATCGCCGCGGTTCTTGCCGGTTGTGGTCCGGATGTACTTGGGCCAGTCGTATTTCTCCATCAGATGACCCAGATAGTCGGCCACCTCTTCATCCTGCAGGTACATGCCGAAATTATCGTCGGCAAAGCAAAGCGGGCTGGCATGGTTGATGCGGGCCACGACATAGTCAAGGTCGGCCTTGGTCCGCTCGAACGAATGGCGGAATACTTTCGAATTCGATTTGACAGCCGAATTGCAGAAGGCGCAGGTAAAGGGGCAGCCCCGCGCGAGCTGCATCAGGGCAAACAGGCCAGTGTCAAAGAATTTGTCCATTAGCCCGGCAAGGTAGGGGGATGGAATCTCGTCCAGGTCGCGGATGCGGAGCAACTCTTCACCGCGTAGGATCTCTTCGCTTTGGGGGTGAACGAAAATCGCGCCGTCGATGGCCTCGTCCCACATACCTTCGCGGTGGGCGCCCACGTCGATGAACCGCTGCAGCGTATTCAGAAAGGCGCGCTCGCCCTCATAGGTGGGGCCGCGCACATGCATGTCGATCTGCGGCATCGTTCGAATCCAGCTGTCCTGTTCTTCCTCTGTCAGCGGAAAGTTGGGCCCGCCCATCAGGGTCAGGGTGTCGGGATTGGCAGCTTTGGCGTAATCGGCAAAGGACAAAGCCAGATGATGGTTCCAGGAATAGCTAGAAAAGCCGATCACATCCGGAGTGGCTGTGTCGATTGCGGTTTTGAGCTCCTGAGGATCGCGAAAGATCGCAACGTCAATCGGTGACGGGCTTCTTGCATACGCTTTGGCGAATGTCGCGAGATTTCCGACACCCAAGGGGTAGGTGTCTGATGTTGCGGTCACAAGATTGTGGCCCAAATCTGCTAGATAAATACGCATCAAATACCCTTATGTCGCAATACTAGTTACAGGATACGGTATGACTTAGGTAAACAGTGAAAAGGCTAATGTACGAACCCACCTTCTGTCCAGTTCACCAAGCCACACCTTACGTGGTCTGCACAAAGTTTATGATTTTTTCGTTTTGTTTACATATTAGACCCAATAAAACGCCTATTTAGCGCGTGCATTGTGGCATTGTCTCGAAATAGTCCGGGGCCAGCACTTCTGCGTGCGTGACCACTTTGTTGTAATTTTCGTTCAGATAATTGTTGAATTCACGCACAGTCTGGCCATTTGCGGCGATCTCGATCACGGCGCTGACGCGATGTACCTCCTTGTCGGACGTAAAGCCCGAAATCAGCGTGGCCCCGCACGCGAAGCCGGATCATGGACGATCTACTGCGACGGCACGTTGGAGTATCTGAAGATTTGCCATGGCAGCCGCTACCGCCGGTACTGAATGAATGTCTTAAACTCCGCAATCGCGATGGACATCAAGGCGTATGGCGGTGGGCGGTAGCGAGCCGTCGCGATTCCGAAAAAGTACGTCGTCACTGAGCAACCGGCTGCAAACGTCACAAGGTGAGCCGGTTTCGGACTTTCCCCTCCTTCGTACCACCTCTACTCAAGCGCTTACGTTCCTTTCTCATAAGCCGTCGACGAAATGCCCGGTTCTGATTGTCACCGCACCCGCCGCGCACAGCATCAGTGCTCCTGCGCAAGCAGCCGCAGACTTTGCAGGTTATGCCGGCGCTGCCCATCCAGAAGGTTGTCAAAGTCGATGTTTTCAATCGGACGGGTGGTGACCCGCCCGAGTTCGTCCACCAGCCTGTCAGCGTGAGGAGAGTCCCGACGCACATAAAGGAAATGCGTGTACTCCTCCGGGGAGGGGTAAGGATAGGGGATCTCTCCGACCGCAATCCAGCGATCGCGCAGCTCGCGCATCCGGATGTGCAACATCTCGAGCCGTTCGTCGTAGGTCATCTTGCCTATGATGCGGTCGTATTCGGCAAAGATCACCGGCTGCAGCAGGATCTTCTGCACGTATTCGCTCTGCACCAGCGGGTCGTCGCGGCCACTCTCCGCACCCGCGCTTGCCGCCGGCACCGGGCCGAGATAGACGTCCGGATCGGACCCCCAGATATACTGTTCACGCTCCGTCGGCGTAATCGGCTCGCGCCCGGACAATACGTTGTCCGTCAGCCCGATCGGATCGATCAGCGAGAACCCGCTAACATACGGAATGTAACCGGCCGAATCGAAGACAAGCGTCCCGTCGGACCCCGCCTCGGAGCGCGCGAGCGCATCGGCAATCGGCTCATAGTGCAGTATCTGTATCCTGCTGAACCATTTCTGATGACGCGAGCTGTCGAGTTCAAATTGGACCGCCAAAGCGCAGAGTGCCACACCGGCAACCAGAACCCGCCCGCCAGCTGATCCGAGTGCTCGTCCGGCAAACTCTTGCAGCCGCTCGGTGGAACGACCCGAGGAGAGCAGCCAACTCAGCCCGATCCAGAAGAACACGGCCATGGGGTATTCGAACCGATTGAAGAAGCCCACGAGATGAAGCGTGGTCGTGTAGTATGCCAGGAAGACGGCAACAGGAACGACGAGCAGCGCGACGCGAGCGGGCACTTGATTGCCGTGGTCGCCCCGAAAACGCCAATCGACGAATATCAGCAACGGGACCAACAGCCCTATGCGCCAAAGCATATCGCCGAGGAATCTCGCGACCGGTTGAATTCCATTAAACGCCAGAGGATCCGATGCCTTCACATAGAAGGAGTTGGGCAGGACATATCCGAAATAGCTGTACTTCCACGCCAGGAAGGTCAGCCCCATTGCGACCAGCACCGCAAACGAGACGGCAAGCTGCCGAATGAAGAGTGTGTTCGCCTGCGTCAGCCAGGCCCGCAGCGCAACGATGGCCAAAACAAGCCCTTGGCCCATGATGAAGGGAGCCGCATCCGGTCGGCACAAGAGACAAAAGAAATTCACCACCGCCAGCCCCAAAGCTGCGGTCCAGGTCCGGCGATCTAGCAAGACCAAGCTGGTCAGGAAGCTGGCGGAAATCAGAGTCAGAAAAATCAGCGTCTCCATCCCCGAGTTCAAGTGAACAGAGAAGGCCACGCCGGAAAAGAACATCGCGAGCGGAAGCGCAGCCGCCACGTCAAAGCGACCGGTCAGGTTCCTGATCGTGAGGTAAAGGATGACGACCAGGGACGCGAGGCCAAGGGTGTTCATGGCATAAGAACTGACGGCCAAGGACAGGCCGAGTTTGAAGGCCGCCGCGTAGAGCAATGTCTGCAGGAAAGAAGTGGAGCCTTCCACTGGAGGTCCGTCAACATTCCAAACGATCCCCAGGCCCTGACTGAGGTGTTCGGCAAAGCGGATCGTTATGTAGGCATCGTCCGGGAAATAGCCGCCGAAGCGCGCTGAGCGAAAGGCGGCAAGTAGTAGCGCCCCAACAATTAGCAGCCACGGGACGTATTTTCGGAACATGCGTAAAGCCTCTGCTCTTGCTTCTTCGGGCATCATCATATCTTTAGCCTCTTGAAAACCCGCTCTGGAATATTCCGGATGATCAGCATAATCAGCCGCCAGATCGGGCGAAAGTAGACCACGTCCTTTCTGCCTGCGACAGCACGCGCGATGGCATCCGCGACCTCGCCTGGTTCGGCGGTCAGCTTGGCCGGCAGGTCCATGCCTTCGGTCATTTGGGTCGAGACAAAGCCCGGAAGGACCGTCAAGACATGAACCCCGCGTTTGGCGAGACGATTTCGCAGGCCTGACAAGAAGGCCGTGAAGCCTGCCTTTGCTGAGCCATAAACGTAGTTCGTCGCCCGGCCACGGTCCCCTGCGACCGAACTGATGCCGACGAGGGTGCCGCTGCCGCGCGCCTCGAAGCTGTTGGCAAGGACCGCAAGGATGCTCGCCGGGCCTTCGTAATTGCTGCGCATCACACGGCAAGCCGCCTGGATATCGCGCTCGTTTTCCGCTTGTTGGCCCATAAGACCGACGACACAGACCGCGACTTCGGGCAGCTGTGGAAGTGCCGCGACGAAGGCGTCGTGGGTTTCAGTCGCCAGCGCTTCGAATTCGTGCAGGGTCACCGAAACCCCGTGGCGCAACTCCATATCAGTCTTGTCGGCTTCGAGGGTGGAGGCGTTGCGGGCGGCCAATTGGACGGGATGGCCAAGCGAGGCAAACTTGTGGGCGACAGCCTTGCCGATGTCGGATCGAGCGCCGAGGATGAGCACGGGAGGCTTTATCACAGGGCCAGCCTTTCGGATTGGGCCGATCTGAACCGGCTTGTGTACCCATGGCTGTCGCGGTGGGCGCGGAAATCAGCGGCGCGTGTGTCTGAGGCGCGCAGCGTTTCGGCGCGCATCCGGCTATCTTTCGCAAGGTAAAAGCGGCCGCCGTGCTCGATGGTGATCTGGTCCAGTTGCTCCAGCAGCGCGAGGGTTTTCCTCGTGACCGTAAAGTCCAGCGCGAGCGTGTAGCCATCCATCGGAAAGGAGAAAGCACTGTCCTGCTTGCCGAAGCGTTTCAACACCGCAAGGAAGGATCCGGAACCGGCCTTGGCGATCTCGGCCAAGAGTGCCGTCAGCCCGGCCTCGGATTGGTCCAGCGGTAAAGCGCATTGGAATTGGACAAAGCCTTTGCGGCCATAGATGCGGTTCCAGCCCAAGATCGCGTCGAGCGGGTAGAAGTAGCTGTCCCAATCTACGAGGTGCTCGGCCGTCTTTCGCGCGCCGGCCCAGTAGTAGAGGGCGTTGAAGGCACGCACGGTCAGGCTGTTCAGGGCAAAGGCCGGGAAGTCGATCGGGACCGAGAGCTTCCGTTTGGTCTTGGTCTGGAAAGGGGCCTGCGCCTTACCCGTCGGCAGATCGCGGTGGGTCGCATGCTCTCCGAGCATCACCAGGCATCGACCAAGATTGCCGCGGGTGCCGAGGCAATCGATCCAGGCCACGGAATAGGTCGCGTCCTGCGTTGCCTCGAAGGCGGCCATGGCTGCCTTAAGATTGGGTGCGAGGATGGTGGTCTGGCGAATCCAGGCGGTTTCGACTGACCGCAGACGGATGGCGGCGCGCAGGATGACGCCGGTCAGCCCCATGCCTCCCAAAGTGTGGTCGAACATTGCTGCATCGTCCTGTGGGGAGCAACGGCGGATTCCACCATCGGGCCCCATGACATCGATCCAGTCGACGCAGGATCGGAAACTCCCGTCCTTGTGGTGGTTCTTGCCATGGACGTCCGCCGCGATGGCACCGCCCAGCGTGACGAACTTGGTCCCGGGCGTTACCATCGGGAACCAGCCTCGGGGCAGAAAGGCGGCAATGATGTCGCCAAGCAGTACTCCGGCCTCCGCGACCAGCTGACCGGAGGCGGGGTCGAAGGCGATCATTCGGTTGATGTGCCGCGTCTCTATGGTGGCGGACGTGTTGATGGCGCTGTCGCCATAGGCGCGGCCATTGCCACGGGCGATGAGGTTCGGCTCGGAGAGGACCAGGTTCCGCAATGCGTCCACGCTGCGCGGCCGATGGGTCCTTGCCTCCAGCACAGGATATCGCCCCCATCCCGACAGCTTCATGCCGACGCCGCCATTTGCCGATCGGTGAACACAAAGCGCCGATCGAGTTTGTACTTCACGACATAGCCGACCGAAAGCCCCAGGATCGCGCCCAACTCGCGCATCATGTCCGTCTGCCAGATCAGCCAGAACGCTGTTTCGGTGCCCCAGAAGATCGCCGTTGTGATGAGCCCCATGGACGTATAGAGCGAGAACTTCCGGCCATGGTTTTTCGCGCCAGTCTTAATGTCGTAGAAGATCCAGCGCTTATCGAGGACATACTTGATTACGAGGCCAACGATGGTTCCCCCGCCCACGGCGGCGGCGAAATGACCACCAGTATCCCCGAACTGCAGGACCAAACGCTGGGTGGCAAGGTTGGCAATCGTCGCCACAAGGGCGAAGGCCGCGTATCTCAAGATGAGCGTCTGCAGCGTCATGCCAGCGCCCCCCCGAGAACAAAGCCCAGAATGATCAGCAGGCACATCTGGCTGATGCGGTCCTTTGCCGCGTAAACCACGGGGTCGTCATGCATGTGGCCACGGTGCGCGACCATCACTGCCCGGGTGATCCAGTAGAGCAGGACGGCGCAGACGCCCCACAGGGCTTCGGGATGCGCGTAAAGTTCGACCACAGCGGGCGAATTGACGTAAAGCATCATCACCAGCACGGAAACGTACCCGGAGCCGATCGCTATCATCGATATGATCGGCAGGTCGTCCACGTGGTATCCCCGCCTGCTGGCCTTGAGGCTGCCGCGATCGGCGCTGTCGATGAGCTCGGTTTGGCGTTTGACCGCGGCCAGCGACAGGAAGAAAAACACCGAGAATGCGAGCAGCCAGACTGACAGCGGAATGCCGGTGGCGACCCCGCCCACAATAATCCGGGTCGTGTAGAGGCCTGCCAGCACGCAGATGTCGATGACGATTTTGCGTTTGAGATGCAGGGAATACGCGGTGGTCAGCAGGTAATAGGCCACCATCGCCAGCAGGAATGACAGGCTGATGCTGATTGCAAGCATGCCGCCGAGAATAAGCAGCCCCGCCGCCATCCATGTGCCGTGGGCAATCGGGATGCTGCCAGAAGCAAACGGGCGGTTCTTCTTGTACGGGTGGGCTCGGTCTGCAGCGAGATCAAGCAGGTCGTTCAGCACATAGACGCTCGACGCCACCAGGTTGAAGCAGACGAAGGCGAGCAATGACAGGAGGAAGGTCTGACTGTCCAGCTGATGCGCAGCCAGCATTGGCAAGAAGACGAGCACGTTTTTCAGCCACTGGTGGGGCCGCAGCGCCTTGATGTAGGATTTGACCGATTTTGCGTCGGTGACGAGATGCTCGACGTTTTCACAGACGCGTTCAGCTTCCCGGCGCAATCCGGCAGGGGCGTTCACGGTGATAGCCTTGGCGGCCCGCTCCCAGACTGGCAGATCGGCTTTGGCATCCCCCATATAGGCGAAGCCCCTCGACCCGAACCGCTCTGCCAGGAATTGCCCTTTGTTGTCGCCCTTCAGGTTCAGTTTGCCATCAGAGCCATGCACCTCGTCAAAGATGCCCAGATGCCCAGCGATTGCTTCGGCAAAATCACGATCACTGGCTGTGACGAGTGCCGTTTTTCCTCCAGACCCGCGCCAGGCTTTAACAAAGGCTATCACCTTGACGTCATACGGAAGGGTAGCGGATTCGACTGCCGAAGCTGCGGCCAGATGGCGCTTGAGAGATGCCCGGCCACCAGCCAGCGCCGCAACGGAGAGGAACGGGCTGCGCCAGTCCCGACCAAAGGCCGACCAGAAGCTCTCATGGAGCATGTCGCTGCGCAGGAGCGTTCCGTCAAGGTCGACCACCAACATGCCCGGAGCGGAATCATCAAGATTGTTAAACAATACTGCTGTCACGTGCCACTCCGAAAACCTTGGCTTAGCTTAGCGCCCTATTCTGCACTCAGCCGGACTCGACCCCATAGTGCTCTGGGCTACCGCCCGCCAGCCCCGGAAGCCATCGTCCAGATGGACTAGAGGCCAGTAATGCACTAACAATCAAATTGCTCCCTCGTTAACCACGAAGTCAGCCACTAATTAGCCGGCCTATAACCT
>NZ_WPZL01000028.1 GCF_013031245.1 Ruegeria lacuscaerulensis | reverse complement strand
TTGAGCGGAATGCTCGATGCGTTTCGAATGGAACATCCGATGATCTCGATCGTATGGATGTGTCGCAAACTCTGGGGTCAAGTTGACGCGCATGCGTGATCTTAGGTTTGTTCTCGTCGAATAGTTTTCGAACAGGTTGTTTGAGCATGATCTCATTGAAGGGCTGTCATTTCCCCAAGGATGCAGTTTTGTACGCTGTGTACTTCTATCTGCGGTACACGGTGTCCTATCGTGATTTGGAAGAGATCATGGCTCAACGCGGCGTACAGGTGGACCATGCCACTCTCAACAGGTGGGTTGTGAAGTATTCACCGATGATCGCAGCAAGAGCGCAATCGAAGAAACGCCCAACGCTGAGTTCATGGCGAATGGACGAGACCTATAGTTGTGTTCGCGGCAAATGGATGTACCTCTATCGGGCCGTCGACAAGGCAGGAAATACCCTTGATTTCATGCTGTCTGAGCGTAGGAACCGTCCAGCGGCCGCCAGATTCTTTGCCAAAGCTCTGTCGTCAAATGGAATCCCGAGCAAGATCGTCATCGACAAAAGCGGAGCCAACGCGGCGGGCATTCGAGAAGTGAACAAAATCCTTAACCGGTTTGGTTGCCCAACGAAAATCGAAACAGTCAGGTCCAAGTATTTAAACAACCTGATCGAACAGGATCATCGGTTTATCAAGCGTCGCGTACGGCACATGTGCGGGTTCAAATCGTTCAGATCCGCATCAGCAACTCTGGACGGCATTGAAGTCGCCAACATGATCCGAAAGCAGCAATTCCCCAGCACTACCACGACGGGCTTTCGGTTATTTGAAGAGATCGCAGGATAAGTGTGTCCGGTAAGTCGCTACTCTGGCCATTCCAAAAGTTTGCGACACATCCCGGATGATGGCCGACCTGGCCGCCGAGCACGGCGAAAAGGGGACTGTCATGATTGACGCGACCTATCTCAAAGCCCACCGCACCGCGACCAGTATGGCCGCGAAAAAGGGGGGCGTGGCCGCCTGATCGGTAGAACCAAGGGCGGCATGAATACCAAGCTGCATGCCATTTGTGATAGCAAAGGTCGCCCGCTCAACCTGTTCGTTACCGCCGGGCAAGTCAGCGACTACATCGGTGCTCGGGCTCTGCTCAGCAGCATACCAAATGTGGACTGGCTGCTCGGTGATCGTGGCTATGACGCCGACTGGTTCCAAGGGGCGTTGAAAGACAAAGGGATACGCGCCTGCATCCCCGGCAGAAAGCAACGCAAGACGCCGGTCAAATACGACAAGCGCAGATACAAGCGGCGAAACCGCATCGAGATCATGTTTGGCAGGCTCAAGGATTGGAGGCGTGTGGCGACCCGCTATGACCGCTGCCCCAAGGTCTTCCTATCAGCCGTCGCACTCGCAGCAACCGTCATCTACTGGTTATGAATCCTGACCCTAGCGAAAAAGGGGAACGAATTTGGTACTCAAACATTTAGCGCCAAGCGGTTGTGTTCGAAATCTAAGGAAGCAACGCTTTCAGAATGGGATGTTCAGAATTCAATGGGCCTATACCTTTGTGTTGGCTAAATGAAGCGCCGCCAGTGTAGGGCAACCTTCTAGTTACACAGTCGTAAGGGACTTTTTCCAGGTCGCAGAGAAAAGCACCTGGCGAAGAGACCGGGAATATATCTCCTGCAATCGGTTCGAAGTCTGCTCGAAAGTGTGTGGTGCTCTTGACACAAATCACCGAATAGCTCGTCGGATTCAGCCCGATGTGCGTGAAATGTGCGCGATCCAGACATTGGTTACGTATGCTTGTGACGATGAGGTCAATCTCGGCCTCGTGTCCAACCAGACGCAGCGCTGCCGTCTTGCCCAGTGTTGCTACTCCACCGCCATACATTTCGCCGATATAGCGGCAAGTGCCGTCCCCCAAAGCCAGAACTTCAAACTCGGCTTTGACCGGAACATTTCCCGCCAAGTCGGACTTTGCGCCGATGGCCAGTTTGACCAATGCACCTTCACCGGCTTCATGAGCTTGTTTTGCACTTTCCGGATCGTGGAACAAACCCATCAATGCATTTTTCGTCCCGCCCTCAATCAGTGCCGCCAGCAACCCTGTAGTATCTGAGGTTCCACCGGCACCAGCGTTGTCTTGGACATCTGCGAGGACAACGGGTTTTTCCCGCCTTTGACGACATGTCGAAACAGCTTCCTCCAGAGACAACATCGAGCAATCGAGATCGACTTCCCGGGACATAAACACGTTGACGATTTCTTCAGCGACAGCGGCGGCTTTCTCGGCTTTGGATGCGTAGACAACGCAAGACGGGCCGGTGTCGGGGAAGTCCGCCGCTGTGAAACCAAGAGCAATTTCAGCCAGGACTTCCTGCTGTTCAAATCTTGCCGGCAATTGATAAATTTCGTTGAACGGCGCAGACCCTGTATGCTGTGCATGCAAGGGGACAAGATAAGGCACCGGTTGGAACGCCTTGTATAGTTTTTCGCCCGCTAACAAGCGCTGCAGGACAGGAACGCATCGTGCGCCCGTGTCAGCCATATCCAAATGAGGATAGGTTCTAAAAATAGACATGTAGTCCGCCTGTTCGACCATCTTGGCGGAAACATTGGCATGCAGATCCAAACTTGCGATCACTGGAACTTCGGGACCTACGGCTTCACGTACACGACGCAGAATTTCTCCTTCACCGTCAGCAAGGCTTTCGGTGACCATCGCCCCATGGAGATCTAGGTAGACGCCATCAATGTGCCCTGCGTCCTGAATTCCGCTCAACATCATCGCACAAATCGTTTCGAACGCATGATCCGTTACATGGGCGGATGGCTCGGCAGAGCACCACAGTACCGGAAAGACCTCAAACCCCACCACCTTTGCTGCTGCGGCAAAACCAGCGATAGGAAGGTTCATGCCCTCGGTTCCCGAGATAACCTGTCCATCGTGCAACATACCGGGCCAGGAATCCGCCATTTCAAACTCGTGCAGACCGGCTTTTGTCACACCAAAACAGTTGGTTTCATGCTGAAACCCTGCGATCACAATTCGCTTGTTTGTCATTTCGTGTGCTCGGTTTCTTGTTCGGTATCTGCGGCGGCAAATACACTTTGGCCGTTGCGAATTGTTTCGAGCACCCGTGTATCTGTCAGGCGGTCCGGTTCGTGCAGTGGATTGCGCGAAAGAACAGCAAAGTCCGCAACTTTACACGGTTCGATTGATCCGCGTTGGTCCTCCTTGAATACCTGCCAAGCGGCGTTGATGGTCTGTGCACGCAGAGCCGACAGAACGTTGATTTTTTGACCCTCACCTAGCACGCGGTCTGAAACGGTTTTTCGATTTACCGCACAATGGGCCAAGTGTATCGGACGTGTCGGAGTGACCGAGGCATCGTTGTGGATCGTATATCGCACGCCATACCGTTCGGCTGACGCCGCCGGTGATATCCGCTCAGACCGCTCAGGCCCCAAGAAGGTGTCGTAGTGGCGATCCCCCCAAAAAAATACATGAGCGGGAAAGAAGCTGACAGTAAGTCCAAGCTGAGCCATACGCTCTAGTTGGTCGTCCCGCAGGGCCTGGCCGTGGATAATAGTGTGACGATGATCTTGGCGTGGGTGCACTATTAGTGCCTTTTCCACCGCATCTATGAACATCTCTGCGCCGGCATCACCATTGCAGTGGCAATGAATCTGGAAACCTTGGCTATGAAGCTTGCTGACGTCGGCATCCAACTTTTCTTGCGAGGTATACACCATCCCACAAGGGTGATCCGGATTGGCCGGCTTGAAATACGGAGCAGACAAATACGCGGTTTGCAACTGAAAGGCACCATCAGTGAACAGTTTGCGCGGGCCCAGTGTGAAATGCGGATTGCCTGGCCAATGCGTGCCGATCCATTGCGTACTTAGCTCTGGCTCCAAGCTTCCAACGGGTAGCAACTCGATGTCAATTCCCGGATCCCGATCTGCCGGCAGGCTGGCAAAGTGGTCCAACATGGTTTGCGACGCCCACGCATTTTGGGCATAGGTCACGCCGTGCGACAGGTATTCGTCACGACAAGCGTCAAAGCCCTGCCAAAATCTTTCGCGGTCGATCAGGAAGTCCGTGTCGCCCATCTCACCCATAGCCGATAGCCCTTCGATCAATCCGGTCAGGGCTCCGGTTTCGGGGTCACGGCCAAAACGGCCGCCTTCCGGGTCGGGGGTTTGACGGTTTACTCCGCGCCTCTCAAGCGCAAGCGAATTTGCTGCACCATTGTGTCCGGACGCATGAATAACCCAAATCGGATGGCGTTGTGAAACAGCGTCCAACTCGGCCCGTGTCGGCATTCGGCCCTCGAGAATGGACGTATTGTCGAACGACACCCCCATGACCCATTCGCCCTCGGGCGTTGCGTCGGCCTTCTCTCGCAGCCTGTCCAACGCCTGCGCCATTTGGCTACAATCTCCTAACGGAGGTGACGACAGGTTGACACGGAACAGACGGATAAACCCAGGATCCGGAAAATGCCCGTGTGGATCGATAAATGCGGGCATCAGAGTACGACCCTGAAGATTGTACTCCTGAGAATCCGCGGTCATGCGTGCGCGCAGATCAGCCTCGGCACCCACTGCCTGAATTCTGCTTCCTTCGGTCAGAACAGCCTCTGGTGAAGAGTTCTGCGCGTCCATCGTCAGGATTGTGCCGTTAAAATAGAGTGTGCTTGGCATTGAATTTCCTACTAAGACAGTGGTGCCAGACAACGCAGCCCGTGGCTGTCGTCCACTTCCCATTCCGGGGTCTGGGTGCAGATGTCCTTGGCAAAAGGACAGCGTTCGCGGAACTCACACCCGGAAGGGCGCTTGAGCAAGCTGGGGGGTTCCCCTTTGAGGGCGATCCGTTCCAATCGCGCATCCGGATCCGGTTCCGGGTTGGCGCTGAGAAGGCAACGGGTATAAGGATGGCGCGGGTCGTTGAAAATTGTTTCGGTCGTACCTTCTTCGACCAATCGGCCCAGATACATGATCCCCATTCTGTCAGCCACGTGACGCACAACGCTGAGGTTATGAGTGATGATGACCATCGCCAGTCCCAGCCTTTCGCGCAGATCGTTGAGCAGGTTCAGCAACTCACCCTGTACCGATACATCAAGACCAGCAGTTGGTTCATCCGCGAGGATCAGCTTGGGTTCCAACGCCAACGCGCGAGCTACGCCCACACGCCGTGCCTGGCCGCCAGATAGCTGATAAGGGTAACGATCAGCAAAATGTGTCGGCAGGTTCACCATTTCCAACAGGCGCTTAGCTTCGGCATCCAGATCACTGTCCTTCATGCCCTGAATGCGATAGGGTTCGGTGATCAGGCTGCGGATCGTCAGGCGCGGCGAGAGGCTTCCGACCGGATCCTGAAACATCATTGCCATGTCTTTGCGCAACGGGCGCATGACACTTTCCGGGGCGCCACGAATTTCCTGGCCTTCGAAGGTGACCGAACCGTCCTGCGCAGGAGCAAGCCCGGCAATGGCGCGTATCACGGTCGTTTTGCCGGATCCGCTTTCGCCGACTAGGGCGTAGGTCTCGCCGGGTTGCACGGTAAAGCTGACACCTGCCAGCACATTGACCGGCCCGTAGCTGGTGTGCAGGTCCACAACGTTCAGCAAGCTCATGTTGTGGCCTCCTCATGGTTCAGCCAGCACGCGGCGTGGTGGCCTTGTTTCAGTTGATCCAGTGGCGGCACGGCGCTGGCACAGCGCGCCATCGCCTGATCGCACCGATCCCGGAAAATGCACCCCCCTGGCAGGTTGGCCAGATCGGGCACTTCGCCGGGGATGGTGGGCAAAACACGGGCGCGTTCCTTGATGTGGCCGGGGTCGCATTCGATCAGGCGGCGCGTGTAGGGATGCTTGGGATTGTGAAAAATCTCTCGCACATCACCACTTTCGACCACCGCGCCAGCATACATCACCACCACTCGGTCGCAGAGTTCAGCAATTACGCCCAGATGATGCGAGATGAACAGGATGGCACAATGAAATTCGCGCTGAAGCTCTTGCAGGCGCTCGATGATCTGCACCTCAAGCGTTGCATCCAGCGCAGTTGTCGGCTCATCCGCGATCAATAGATCAGGCTCGGACATCAACGCCATCGCGATAGCAATCCGCTGGCGCATCCCGCCAGAGAATTCATGTGGATATTGTTTCAGGCGCGCTTCCGGATCTGGAATGCCAACAGCACCCAGCATCTTGGCCGCGTGGGCCAGCTTGTCCGCCTTTGACTGTTTGGAGCGGTGCTGAATGTCCAGCATCTGCTGCCCGATGGTCAGAACCGGATTATGCGTTTGCATCGGGTCTTGAAAGACAATCGAAATGTCCGCCCCGCGCAGGTCGCGCATATGCCGCTCGGACGCCTGCAGCAGATCCTGCCCTTTGAACCGGATCTCGCCCTCGCGGAACCGCGTATTGGGGGCGGTCAGGCGCAGGATGGATGAGATCAGGGTGGATTTGCCGCAGCCGGATTCACCGACGATGCCGACAATCTCGGCCTTGTTGACGTTGAAGGTGATGTCCCGCAGCGCCTTAAGGTCGCCTCGGCCAGTTTCGTAATCGACGCTGAGGTGGTCGATTTCCAGAAGTGTCTCGGTCATCGCTGTTTCCTCAGTTTCGGGTCAACCACGTCGCGCAGGCTTTCGCCCAGGAAGGTGAAGCCCAGCGTCGCCAGGATGATCGGCAGGCCCCCGCCCACCACCAGCCACGGCGTTTGACGGATCAGGGAATAGCCATCTTTCAGCAACGCGCCCCAGCTGGGTGTCGGAGGTTTCACACCCAGACCCAGAAAGGACAGGCCAGCCTCAAGCGCGATTACCGTGGGAATATCCATCGCCGCCAGAACAGCCAGAACACCGATGATATTGGGCAGCATATGCACGCCCAGAATGCGTGCCATGCTGGCCCCCATTGAACGTTCAGCCAGAATGAACTCAGAGTTGCGCAGCGTGAGCGTCTGGGTCCGCGCTACGCGCCCATAGGTTGGAATCGAGGTCGCCATGACCACGAACACCACGGTCTGAAGGCTTGGCCCGACGAGGGCCACAACGGCCAAGGCGAACATCACCGTCGGAAAGGACCGGATGGTATCGAAGAACAGCATTAGAAGGTTATCCAGCCATTTCGGCCCATACCCGGCAATCATGCCCAGCGTCAGGCCAATTGCCATGGCGCCAAACACAGCAGGCAAAGCCACCTTGAGCGCGACTTGGCCTCCGGCGATAACCCGCGAAAACGTATCGCGGCCCAGTTGGTCGGTGCCCAACAGGTGTGCGGCGGACGGTCCTTGCATTCGGGATTTGATGTCCATCGCAATCGGGTCATAGGGCACAATCCAGGCGGCAAAGATGGCGCAGAACACGATGATGCCGACGATAATGAGCCCCATGAGACCAAGCGGGTCGCGGGCGACGCCGACGATGATCTGGCCCAATTCGGAACGGGATTTTTCCATGGTTCTCCCTCCTTAATGAGCCGTGCGAGCACGTGGGTCGAGCAGCGCGTTGATCAGGTCTGCCAAGGCCGTCGACACCACGAACAGCGCCGTCGATATAAGGACTGAGCCCATGACAATCGGATAGTTGCGGGTGGTGATGCTATCGATCACCAGCTTGCCCAGACCCGGTCGGGCAAAGACAATCTCGGCAAAAACGGCCGAGCTGAGAAGAAAGCCCATGCCAACGCCGATCACGGTAACGACCGGCAAAATGGCGATGCGCAACGCGTAGACCATAACCACGCGACGTTCGGCGATGCCAAAGGCGCGCGCCGTACGCACATGGCTTTCGCCCATAACCTCGAGCATCGAGGCGCGTACCAGCCGGGCAATGTAGCCAACCCAGCTGAGGCCGATGGCAAAGGCGGGCAGAACCAGATGGTCGAGACGGTCCCAGAACCCCTCTCCCGCGCCAATGGCGGGAAACCACTGCAAATGTACGGCAAAAACCAACAGCGCCAAAAGCGCGACAACAAAGGCCGGGGCAGCCACGAAGCTAACGGAAATTGCTGCGGCGATCCGGTCGATCAGCGTGTTGGGATGCGCCGCCGCATAGGCACCAAGTGCGATGCCCAGGCTTGCAGACCACAGGATCGACGCGAAAATCAGTTCCAGAGTGAATGGCAATTGCTGGAACACGATGTCCGTCACGGAACGACCCGAAAAGACATCGGTTCCAAGGTCACCCTGCAAAAGGTTTCCGTAGAAGATCAATAGCTGTTTCCAGATCGGTTGATCAAGCCCCAGCGCCGCCGTGAGTTGGGCCTGAAGTTCGGGCGTGGCACGCGGGCCCAGCATGATCTGGACCGGATCGCCAGGCACGGCGCGGATCATCAGGAACATGACGGTGACCGCCACGAACAGGATGAGCAGCGACAGCCCGAAGCGACGGGTTGCGAAATTCAGCATGGCCAACTGGCTCCTTATGGCTTGATGGCGTTCAATTTGGCACGGCGAGCATCACGCGCCCGCCGTACCTGGTCGACCTGGGGAGGTCAGGTCGCCTTGCCGAAATAGCGAAGCAACGACAGGCCATCTGGGCGCAGTGCAGGAATGACCCGGGCGCTGTGAATGACCGGTGTCGCCTCATGGGTGATGAAGCGATAGGCCCCGCTTTCTTCCATCAGATCCTGCGCGCGCTGATACATCTCCGCCCGCTTTGCGATATCCGTTTCAGCAGCCGCAGTTTCATGAATTTCGTTGAATTCCGGGCTGTTAAAGCGTTCCCAGTTCCATTTGCCGATCTGTTCAGGCGTGAACCACGAAGTTGCGTAATACGGGTCAGGGGTCATTGAGAAACGATTCAGAACAAGCTGCAGGTTCTCATTGTCACCAGACGCCCAGAACGCACCGGACTCCAGAACGTTCACCTCAACCGTGATCCCGATCTGCGCCAGCGTTGCCTGAATGATCTGGGCGGTTGTCGTAAAGGTCGTCTTGTTCAGGGTATCCAAAGTCAGTGTGACGTTTGTCTCACCGGACTCCGCGAGCAGCTGCGCCGCTTTCTCAAAGTCCGCTGCGGGTGGCACAAGCGAAGATGGTCTATGCCCGGCAAGACCCGGTGCGATGATGCCCGTCGCTGGTTCAGCAGCACCAAAATACGCGGCCTCCAGAATACTGGGTACATCCACCGCGTGTTGAATCGCCTGCCGCAGTTTTTGATTTTGCAGCTTTGGATGCTCAACGTTCATTCCCATCCAGACATAATAGAGCGAGGGTTTCTCAACCAGTGATCCACCATTGGGAACCCCGGCGCGATAGCGCTCGACCGAGCCCAGCGACACGCGGGTTACGTCCAGTTCACCGGCCTCGAACGCAATCTCAGCGGTGTTTTCATCGTCAATCGGATAGATCTCGACAGTGTCCCAGGTGGGGGCATCCCCTTTCCAGTCGGGGTTACGCTTAAGAACAGTCTTTTCCTTGGGCGACCAGCTGTCCCGCAGATACGGGCCGGACTCTGCCACCGGATCAGCACCGATCCGGCCACCGGCGGCTTCGACCGCCGCTTTCGAGACAATGTTGCCAGTGATATACGGCAGGGCAATCGACCAGATCGGTGCAAACGGTTTGTTCAGCACAATCGTGCCTTCACGCTCACCGGTCACATCCACATGGCTGAACGGCCCCAGGTCGGGCTTGTTCGGACTGTCGGTCGCGTCGTCCACGATCCGTTCCATACTGAACTTGACGTCCTCGGCGGTCATGGCGCCAAATCCGTTGGTAAACCCGATATCGTCACGCAATGCGAACTTGACATGGGTCGGATCGACTTGCTCGATCATCGTGGCAGCATCCAACTGCCAGCCCCATTCCTCGCCCGGTTTGTACTGAATCAGCTTGTTGTAGATCGAGGCATGAACCTCTTCTTCAACGACACCAACGGAATGTGCCGGGTCCATGTTTTGTGCATCGCCATAGGCCCGCACCCGCAGCACTCCGTCGTCCGCCGCAAAGGCGCGGTTCGCCCACCCCATCGGAAGCGTCGTGGCGGCTCCAAGCGCGGTTGCACCTTTCAGGAATCCCCGCCGACCTACATTGGCCTTTGTCCATTCGATTTTCATAGTATCCTCCCTTGGATTAAGTCACAGAAGCCCGCGCGGGACGGTTTCGGACCATTCCCTCGTCAGAACTTCGATTTCATCTGCGCCTTCGGTGGCGCGTAGTTTTTGGTTGAGGTAGAAATTCTGCGCGTCGCACCTCATCCGGCATTCGGTCGAGATTGCGACCTGCCAATCCACCCGTTCAAATGTGAAATTCCAAGCGGTCTCAAAACACGCAGATGCCGGGTCATCGGGGTGAATGCCGTAGCGCATGCGCACGTCACTGCCGACGATCAGATCGTGATAGGGGTCGCGCGTTTTGCCGTAGTCATCAAACGTCTTTAGCACGACCTGTCCGTCATCGGTCACGGTGCGTTCGGATTGCGAGGATGGCGGGCGCAATTGTTCAGCGGCTAGAACCGGATAGTCCTGCGCGGGACCGGGTTCCGACGCTTGAATCTCGTGCGTGACCTCGCGTACCGGCAGGTGCAGGGCGCAATCACTCAATTGCAAAGTAACCTCGGCCGAATGCGGTGCTGGCCAGACGATCGGCCAGTACGACGTAGACAGCGCCAGCCGCAAAACGTGCCCCTCGCGCAGATGATGCGCGCATTCGTTCAGGGCAATCTCGGCCTCATAGATTTCACCCGGTTGCAAGGTTTCGGGCGTTTCGTGGCTGCGGTAGTGGCACAGGTTCAACGGACGATAGCTTATGCGCTGCGATACACCTTCGGGCGAGACATCGCAGAGCCTTGCGACAAGCTGGGCAACGGGCTGATCTACCGAGAACTGGAACTTTAGCTTTGCGCGGCCCAGCAGTTCCAGCGGGGCTTGTAGCGGCGCGCTGTCAAAACATACCGACAGGGCATCATCCCTTGCCTGATCCCCTGCAAGTTCATTGTCGATTCGCATGCCCGCACAGAAATACCCACCGTCCGCACCGACATGACTGGGTGAAGTGATGGTGACCGTGTTTGTATCCGGTTCCCGAGAAAACCCACTTGGTGTTAAATGCCAGACCTGTTCTGACACATGCGGCGACGGCCAGGTGGTTTCGGCGATCCAACGACCCCGACGGGCGGAGTTGTGCGCCGTCGGATTGAAATGTTCCTGCATGTAAGTTCGGTACGCAGGCAAGTCCTCGGCCCCATTTTCCTGCTCCTTCAGCCAGCGGTCAAACCAGCCGATCACTTCGGAATGAAAGTCCGCAGGGTCGAGTTTCGAGATATGAGGATAACGGTGTTCCCATGGCCCGATGATGGCCTTGGTTGGCACCGTCAGATTGGCCGCCAAAGCCGGGGGCGCATTGACGTAGGCATCTGCCCAACCCGTGGTGGCCAAAACGGGAGTTTGGATCGCGGACCAATCCTCGCAAACCGAGCCGTGCCGCCAAAATGCATCACGCGTCTGGTGGCGCAGCCAATCTGCGGCTGAGAATGGCACGTTTTGCAGCCGGGTCAGCCAGTCCTCACGCCAATCCGCTCGATGGTCCGGATCAGCAGGACGGGTCAGATAAGCAAACATTTGACTGCCCCAGTTCATGTTGTCGCTCAGCAGGCACCCGCCCATGAAATGGATATCGTCCGCAAACCGATCTACGGTCGAGGCAACGCTGACCACCGCCTTCAAAGCAGGTGGTTGCCGGAAGGCCAGTTGCAAACCGTTAAACCCACCCCACGATATTCCGATCATCCCAACTTGGCCGTCACACCAATCCTGCGCGGCGATCCAGGCTATGACTTCTTCACCATCACACAGCTCCTGTTCGGAATACTCGTCGTCGAATTGCCCTTCGCTGTCACCGGTGCCGGCTATGTCGACCCGAATGCAGGCATAGCCGGCCTCGGCGAATACCGTGTGCGTTGTTTCATCTCGTGGCGCAGTGCCGTCGCGCTTGCGGTAAGGTAGATATTCCAGAATGGCCGGAGCAGGACCCGTGTCAGGCAACCAAAGACGCGCAGCAAGCCTCCTCCCATCAGGGAGTGTGATCCATGTGTTTTCGATGGTTTCAAATGGCATTTGCGGACTTGTCTGTTGCGAGCTGATGTTGAAGAAGAAACCAGTTTGCTGAGAAAACAAATTGTGCGATCTTGTGCGAACTGATGCTACTTGTCGCAAAGTAGCATCAAAACGCGAAAGGTTTTGCCTGTGTCAGAGTATTTTTCCGCAAACCTAAAGTCGTTATGTGCAGAACACGGCAGCATTTCGCAAATCTGTCGTGATATCGGCGTCAACAGACAGCAATTCAATCGCTACCTGAATGGATCCAGCCTGCCTTCGGCGCACAACATGCGCCGCATTGCGCGCCATTTCGACCTGACCGAAGCTGAGTTGTTCGCGGAAACGGCAAGTTTTGAACGCATTCTAAAGGGTGTCCTGCCACAAATTGGCAAAACACCCACTGAGGCGTTTCTGGATCCCTTTCGGGATCAACAAAAAAACCTCAGGCGTTACGTCGGTTTCTACCATTCATACTTCTGCACGCCTTCATGGGAGGGAAAGATCTTCTGTTCATTGATCCGCATTCAGGAAGTGGATGGGCTTTTTACGATCCGTTCTCGAGAAATTGCTACATCACAGGATAAGAGCACGCACCAGATTTCACGCTACGCTGGTTTGGTGACTATGCGGGGAAACAGGATATTCGTGACCGAACACGAACTCACACGCGAAGGCAGCGTCGCCAATACAATCTTGTACTCCGCGCACCGTCAGCAATTGAAATATCTGCGAGGAATGACCATGGGCGTTGCATGGCGCCCTTACCCGCATCCCTACGCAGCCAAAACAATCTGGAAACGCTTGCACGAGCGTGTATTAGCGCGCGAGGCTATAGCCTCTTGTGGTATATACCCAATCCAGAGCAATAAGATCGATCCAACTGTCAGGAAACACCTGACCGAGGCTTGAAGTGTCGAACTAACATTGGTGGCTGCACAGTTTCCTCGGTACTGCATTCAGTTCCAATGACACATTTTCTTTCAGGCTGTGCTAAATCAACATCGCCAAACGCGCCGATGGCGTGACTTCATCCCTAGCGTTTTGACGATGGGATTTAACGCCTGAGATCATTTAGTGCCAGATTTGCAAGGCGGCTCTGTCGACGCCATCGGTCTTGCCCGTGCAATGGTTAATGTTCGAACTTGGTTGCAGTAACGAGGCGGTTTTTGACCTGCGCTTCACCGCGGCTGAGAATGACCGTTCTGTCGACGTCAGTTGCAACGCAGCGTTATTCCTGCTGCTCCTGCGAACGAATGTTGCGTCAGCAATGGCTGCTTGAGCAAAAGTCGGGTCTGTCCGCAGACTGTAAGTTCGATCATTTCCAGATTTCGCGAATGCAGCGAACGGCGGCAATGCGGGCTGCGATTGCAGCATCCGGAAGGTGCGCTGAGAGTCCGGATTGGGCCGCAAATGAAATGTACAACCTTTCGGCTTGCAATGGTGCCACCGCACCGCACTAAGTCGATTTCGAGCTCATGTGCCGAATGCCGCGTGGAGCGGAATGTCAGCTATATGCAACTCGGAAATTTCAAACCTGTACGTTGATTTCAGTCTCGGTTCCTGAGTCCGTCTTTACAAAAACCATAGAAACGCTTTCAGCTTGTTCGTCTGAAAGGCGGCGGTAGAGGCTATCGCGTTTGTTTTCGGGCTCACCGGCCAGATAGAATTGCGTTGTGAGCAGTTCGGTATCGCCATCAAGGACTTTTACGTGGATATGGGGTGTACGGCCCGGATACTTGCCGGGCTTGATCGTGCGAAAGCTGTAACGGCCGTCCTCGTCAGTGATGTCGTGGCCAAATCCCTGAAAGCCTTTATCATAAGCCACATTGCGGCCGTCTCCTGGATGGAGGTATTTTCCATTGAGATCGCATTGCCAGATTTCGATCCTATGTCCTGACCGCGGGGTGCCATTTCTGTCCGTGATACGACCCCTCAGCGTGATCACTTCGCCGCCGGCTTCTTCCACGAGCCCTGTGACCTTGACCAGATCGTTGTCCACATCTGGCATCCGCATGGAAGGCGTCGGATAGAATGGCCCTTCGGCGGCGCGGGGTGTCAATCCTGCTGCATCAGCCCGACGCCAAAAGAAAATCCCTCCGGCAAGAGCGGCCAGTCCGGTCAAAAGGTTGCGACGCGTGGATTTACTGGCTTTCATATCTGGTTCCTCTCGGATGATGGCAATCAGTAAGCCGCCACCTGCCTCATCAGAACATACCGTTCCCGTGGGCGAAGTCCTCGGCGTCTGGAATTTCTTGCACAATATCCCAATGCTCCACGATCTTGCCTTCGTCATCGTGGCGCACAATCTCGATCACCGCATTGCCCCAATCGGCATACTCCACCAGCGCCATGGTCAGATCACCGTCAGAGATTGTCTGATGCACTGTAACATTGCCAAGTGTGCCGTCACTATCCTTGAAAAAGCCAAAGATGGGTTCGGTTCCGTTCGGGACTCTCGGGTTATGCTGGATGTACTCTGCGCCGAAGAGTCGCTTCAGAGTTTCGATGTCCCCGGCGATCCCTCGGTCAAAGAACTCAATCGCATTCATCGTGTTGCGCGCAAGATCCATGTTTGAGACGTATTTGTCCACATCTCCGCCACCGTTGATCATCGAATTGCCGTTGGCAGTTTCGGATTGGGGAACTTCGGTTTGGGTCGTGTCCCAGTGTTCGATGATCTGGCCGTTCTCAAAACGGAAGATGTCTCCAACGATAGCTGTCTCATCGCCAATACTCACACGCGCCTGAACGCCTACAAGATCACCCTGCGCCAGAACACGCGCAATTTCACGCCGCGGTTTCATACCGTTTTCTTTCATCCAGATCACGCTTGCCCGGATACCTTCACGCCCATCGGCGATGGATGGAGAATGCTGAATGTAGCGCGGGTGATAAAGCTCGTCGATCAATTCAACGTTCTGAGCATCAAACATCTCAGTCAGAGCCCGCAGGGCAACCGCCCTGTTCTCTTCCTCGCCAGCAATGGCAGGAACGCTCATCAAAAGTAACGTTGCTGATATTGCAATTAGGGTTTTCATAGGTTCCTCCTAAGCTGCCAGATGAGCGACGTCCGTCGGCGTTTTGTGGAAATCCGACAGATTGATGATTTCGGCCGTTTCAGCGTGGAGCAGCACCGTCAGCTCGCCTTGCGTTAAAACCTTCAATTGTTGCAGAGAACCTAGTGGCCACATAATGTCACCTAAAGAGACAGTTTGTGGAATGACTGTCAGTTAAAAGGTGACAATTGAAAAACGTGAACTTCAACAGGATCGGCTACTTTGTCGCCGTGGTGGATGCAGGTACGATCACCGGCGCAGCAAAAGCGTTGAGCATAAGTAAGGCGGTTGTCAGCAAGCAAATCCTGACTTTGGAAGAAGAACTGGGCACGGCACTTTTGCATCGCAACACGCGCCACATGCACCCAACAGATGCGGGCCTGCGGTTTTATGAGCAAGCCAGGGCAGCGCTGAACCAAGCCGAAGAAGCCTATGCAGAGGTCCAGTCTGGTAAAGCGATCCCCGAGGGGCATTTTCGAATAACAGCGCCAGTGGATTACGGCACGCTGCATCTCGCCCCTCTTTTGGCGCAATTTGTACAAGATAACGCAGGCGTCACGATTGATCTTCACCTCAGCGATGATCGACTGGACCCAATTGAACACCACTTTGACTTGGGCTTCCGTGTCGGATGGCCGAGTGACTCATCAAATCAAATGCGCAAAGTCGGGACGTTCGAGGAATGGGTGGTTGCGTCACCCAAATTGGCCCAAAGTGCCACTGTGCCAAATCACCTGACCGAGCTTTCTTTCGTCACCAACGCCGCCCTCAAAAATGCGACCACATGGCGGTTTTCGAAAGGTAGCGAGGTTCAGGACATTACCGTCACTACGTCTTTCAAACTCAATGCATCGCCAGCCATAAGCAGAGCCATCGCCGCTGGCGCGTGCTTCTCGGTATTGCCGGACTTTCTTGTCTATGACGATGTCGCCGCGGGCCGACTGGTCCGCTTGCTGTCTGATTGGTCGCTCCGCTCCGGCGGCATCTATGCGATGACGCCCCCAACAAAGCACAAGCCGCTTGCCATACGGACCATCATTGAAATGATTGGGACTTATCATCAGGCAGGATTTAGTCGAACCTCTGGGTAGGTGTTCTCAGTGCATTGCGGACCTTGAGGTGATTGCCTTCAACGGCAGTTTTAGTTGCGTAATCCGTGTGTTCGCCCGCCTTTTGTTTTGCAGCTGCGGCACCGATGTCAGCAGTGAGCCTAACCCGTAAATCTGATTTTCTCGTTGCGCTTGCTCGCAGCACGAAATATTCTGCGTCATCTTGGATTTCCATTCAGCGTCGAGGTGTAAAAAGGACCATTCGCACAGGAAACAGCGAGGTTGAGGCTGGCAACCTCCTGGTCACGAACAAAGCACCATTTTGCTGCGTCCGCACCAATGGGAGCGTCTGGATTCACCGAGGCTAGCTGCTCAAACTACCACTGGGTCCATTACGTCAAATCTCTCCGACCTGATGATTGCCAATCCATGCCCGCTGATCCCAAGCGCCAATCTGTTCGATCAACCATTTCATAACCGGTCTGCTGGCGGATGCATTGCATGTAACAAGATCAACCGTATAAAGTATGGAGTTCTGGGCGAACCCATAATCAAGAACCACCAATTGACCGCCTAAAACTTCTTCCTCAACGGTTACCACAGGTAGTTCAGCCCATCCCAATCCACTTAGTACCATAGCTTTTTTCGCGGTCGAATTGCTGGATACCCAAATATTGGGGCTAAATTGCCGGTCGCTCAAATTTGGTTGTTGTATTGCATGGTCAACGATTTGGCGATGATCGGCCAGTTGAGATCGGCTTAACCTAGTGATTTTCGCGAGCGGGTGATCTGCTTGGCAAACGGGTACAACCCTTTGAAAACCGATACCTCGGCATTGATAAAATTGTTCAGATGGTTCCGCTTGTACGACAAAGGCTGCGTCCGCTTCTTCGGCCTTTATTGCATCTAGCGTATTGCGCTTTGTAGTTTGCTCTACAGTCAGCTCAAGTCCGGGGAAGGTGTTCGAGAGTTCTACCAAAAGGTCTCTTACCCTTCTTGCCAGCAACCCGTCTTCAACAAACAGCGAAAAGTTCGGCTCCATCGGTGCGTTGAGTGCTTCCGCATGCGCCCGAAACGTGGTCACACCTTCTAGGGCAGCTCTTGCGTATCTAAGAAGGGATTTTCCCTCTTCTGTAAGAATGGGACGGTACTTGTCCCGATCAAAAAGGGTTAGGTTCAGGTCGACTTCCAAGTTAGAGATGGTCGCACTGACAGCTGATTGCGCTTTACCCATTTTTCGTGCAGCGGCAGAAAATGAACCGCAATCTACGGCGGTTACAAACGTTCTCAGTTGCTCAACCTCAGACATCAAACATCATCGCTATTTTAGATAGTGTCTGACTTTTTACATCATCCATTTCCATGGTTAAAGGGCGGAGAATCTCGAATCTATCCTTCCCGGAGCACTACTTTATGAGAGCCATCTCCTCACTCGCGCTTGCTCTGGCCCTGGGGCCACTTGCTGCTGATGATGCTACAGCGCAATCCAATGCTTGCAACACGCAGCTCGATGTTAATCTTCCTGCTCAGTGTGATGAGCTTGAGGTCTCCCATCCTATTGAAGGGTTGGAAAACTTCCGGCAGTTGACGACCCCTGATGGTGGTATCAAGCCCGGCATCTTGTTCAGATCGGATCAGCTGGATGAGCTACCCGATGCGGCTATTGCAGAACTGAATGAGATCGGCATCGAGACTATTGTCGACCTGCGATCTCATGACGAGTTGGAGACGCATCCAAACTCAAGAATCGACTCGGTGGATTTTGATGTGAACCTGCCGATTGGATCGGATCCGGCCGATATTGCCAAGATTATGCCGATTGAGATTGCCTCGCAAATCCGTCCCATGTGGTTTGAAGGCAAATTTCACGAGATTGATGAACTGCTGGAAGAGCACGATGTGAATCTGCGCCAAATCCGCATTGACCGTTACCAGGATTTCGCGACCAAATTCGATCCTCAGGTTTCGCGATTTCTGCACTTGCTCACGGACGACAACAATTTCCCGCTGCTATTCCATTGCGCAGGTGGCAAAGACCGAACTGGTTTTATGGCCGCGGTTACGCTTCTCACACTTGGCTATTCCGAAGAAGATGTCATGCGGGATTATCTGACGACGAACGTCTACACCTATGGAGAGTTGGAGCAGATGGTTGGGAAGGGACCTAAGTCACTGCGACCAGCGTTTGGGGCACATCCTGAACAAATTGAGGCTTCACTTCAGATCATTAAGGATAAATATGGTTCCTTCGAGAATTATCGACGCGATGTTCTGGGTATCAGCGATGAGGACGTCGAAGCGATCAAGCAAAACCTCTTGGTTCAGGACTAATATTGCCGAAAAAAGTCAGTAGACCCCTTAGGCAAAAACATCCGCCGCGAACCACCACTCACGAAGGCGATCAGTCGAAGTGCGCTGTCCGCAGCCACTTCGACTGACATTTTTCGAACAGCGTCTGTCGGACGCATCGTCAGGAACCCAAATGAAGTCCCAGTTTTCTACAATTGCAGCTCTGCTGCTTTTATCCGCATGCGCGACAAACACTACTGAAGAAGGCCGACCAGATCTTGGTAGTTTCAAACTCGGGCACAACATTGTTGTCGCAGATGAAGCTCAGAGCCTTATCGTGTCACGAAAGGTATCGGAGCAGGAGCTACAGGATAGCCTGGTTCAGGCAATAGACGAACAGTTTGGTGCATATGAAGGCGAGGCGTTCTATCACATCGCAGTGCATGTCGGAGCTTATATGCTCGCCCCGCCAGGTATCCCGATAATTGCAACTCCAAAATCCACGCTCATTATCGACGTCGATGTTTGGGACGATGCAAAGGGTCAAAAACTCAACCGGAAATCCAAACGTTTTACAGTTTTTGAAGACACTACAACTGAGTCTGCCTTGTTGGGCTCGGGCCTGTCACGCTCGAAGCTCGAACAGTTGGATGGATTATCCGATAACGCGGCAGAACAGATCGAAGATTGGGTTAAGGCGCAACACGACAGCAACGGGTGGTTCGACGGCTAACTCAACTAGAATTGGCAATCAGCGAGGATTGTAACTCAAGAGGGAACACAAGTGCTTTGTATGTTTCCGTTAGGGGTTGGATGCTTGAATTTTGGGAGCCACGTTCAGGGAAATGCCTGCCTCGCTAACTAAAATCGCTCCGCGACTAACCAGGTGTGGATTTTGAGATACTTCGTCTAATGGGGTGACCCAAGAGATACAAGTGTCCGGTGTATCAACAACATTTTGCACGTCTACAGGTGTCATGCTGCGGAATATTTCCGCCAGCTTGTTTGACATTTCCGGCCAGTTTTCTTGGTTGTATTGGTCATTGAATGCAGGGTCGATCTAGTTCAGTGATTTGCACATGGCCGCATAAAACTTTGGTTCTATCGCCCCGACGGCCACATAGCGCATATCTGAAACTCGATAACAGCGATAAAAGGGGGCTGTTCCATCCAGAAGGTTATTGCCTCTTTCCGATGTCCAGATACCCGCATTCACCCATCCATATGTTAGAGCCATTTGCAAAGCGGCTCCATCACCATCGCGGCGTCGACTACTGATCCCTTACCAGTAGTGTGGGCCGAAATCACAGCTGCCAGCACACCGAACGCACCCAGCAACCCGCGGCCACCGAAATCGCCGATCAGCGATAGGGGAGGCGGCGGTGGCTGATCAGCCGCTCCGATGGCGTGAAGCGCACCGGTATGCGCGATATAGTTGATATCGTGGCCAGGGTTTATCGCCAGCGGTCCGGTTTGACCATATCCGGTGATCCGACAGTAGACCAGTTTGGGGTTTACGGCATGGCATTCTTCAGGGCCGATACCAAGCCGCTCCATGACACCAGGACGATGCCCTTCCAGAAGTACATCAAAGTCTGCAACCAGGTTCAGGATTTTCACTCGCCCCTCTTTGGATTTCAGGTCTAGCGGGATCTGTTCAGCCCGGCCGCGCAGCAGCATGTCTTCTTCGCCGGCATCAATACCATTGGGTTGCCCGTGAGGACGGGTGATCTGGGCGTCGTGATCTGCCAGCATCATGCCACAGAACGGCACCAGCCCAATGGCGTCGAATTCCAGCACTTTAAGCCCTGCCAGTGGGGCTGGCGTGCTCATTCCACGGGCCGCTTTTGCATGAACGCAGCGCGGTTACATGACGCCACCAAAATGCTGTCCTGATTTAACGCCTCGTGCAGAAAATTCACTATACCAGCATTGGGCCGAGAGCCGCTTTCACGGCATTCACCCACGGTGGTTCGGATGCGCAGCGTGTCGCCGTGGAACACTGGTGCCGGAAACGTCACATCCGTCATGCCCAGATTGGCGATTGTGGTTCCCAGCGTCGTTTCGTTGACGGACATGCCGATCATGGCGCCCAGCGTGAACAGCGAATTGACCAGAGGTTTACCAAACTCGGTCTTCTCGGCAAAGTGCCGGTCGATGTGCAGCGGTTGCGAATTGTAGGTCAGCGAACAGAAGAACATGTTGTCCGCTTCGGTTATCGTGCGCGTGATGGCATGGTCGATCACCATGCCTTTCGAAAACTCTTCGAACCAAAGCCCGGCCATTGGTCACTCTCCTTTGGTTGAAATGTCCAGTTGAATCAGCAGGGTTCCAGCATCCACCGTGTTCCCAACCGCGCTCTTGACAGCAACAACAGTACCACTGGCCGCCGCTTTCAGTTCCATCAGCAGTTTCATGGACTCCATGACCGCCAAAGTATCGCCCTCGGCTACAACAGCGCCGGGCTCGACGCGCAGTTCAACGATCAGGCCCGGCATGGGCGCGGTAATACGATCCGGAGAGGCGGCGTTTTTCTCAAGCTGCGCGGGGTCGAAATCGCCAAGCGAGACAATATCGTACACCGCGTCGAACTCCGGACCCCAGACGTGCACGACATTGCCGTCAACCAGAGCACCGACGGTTTCATGCACACCGTCGCGTGTCACTGTAAGGCGGCGCGGCCCGGTCCACTCAACATGCACTGGCGTGTCCTGTGTGCCATCATTCAGGACCAATCCATCGGACGACGATGCAAGTGTCATGCGGCTTTCGGGTTCGCGAATGTCGACATAGGTGCTTTGAGCCGGGTGGCCTGCATTCTGTAACAGACGGAAGCTGCCCGTGCTCTGCCACGGAGAAGTCGGAGCGGAGGACTTGCAATGAAAAGCCAGCACGGCCAAGGACAAGCTGTTTTTTTCCGGTGGGTGCCAGCCTTCGGGCCATTCCTGCGGCAGAAAATCGGTTGTCGCTTGGCCATTCGCGAATTTCTCGCGGCGAATGGCGTCGCGCAGGAATAAACGCGTAGTTGCCAGACCGCAAATCTCAAGCTGTTCCAGCGCTTGCGACAGTTTCTGACAGGCCATCTCGCGGTCATCGCCATATGCGATCAGCTTGGCGATCATCGAGTCATAGCTGGAGCCGACTACCGATCCGGTCTGAATACCGCTGTCGCTACGCAGTTCCGGGCCGGGGTTCCAGTGAAGAATTGTCCCTGTTTCGGGGCGGAAATTGTCGCTGGCATCCTCGGCTGTCAGGCGTGCTTCGATGGCGTGACCGGTGCAGGTGATCTGATCCTGCTCCATCGTCAGGGCCTGACCAACTGCTACGCGCAGTTGTTGTTCGACCAAGTCCAGCCCGGTGATTTCTTCAGTCACAGTGTGTTCGACCTGTAGCCGTGTGTTCATTTCGAGGAAATAGAAACTCTCGGTAGCCGCATCCATGATGAACTCAACTGTGCCGGTGCTGTCGTAACCGATCTTGCGGCCCAGTTTGACCGCCGCCGCGTAGAGCGCCTCGCGGGTGTCATTACGCAAGTTCGGGGCTGGGGCTTCTTCCAGCAACTTCTGATGGTTGCGTTGGACGGAACAGTCTCGCTCGAACAGGTGCAGCATCGTGCCATGCTTGTCGCCGAGAAGTTGGACTTCGATATGGCGCGGGTTCTGAATCAGCTTTTCGATCAGCAGACGATCATCTCCGAAGGACCGTTTTGCCTCGGTCCGCGCAGCCGAAACCGCGGCCGCCAGTTCGGATTTCTCAAAAACAGCGCGCATTCCCTTGCCGCCTCCGCCAGCGCTGGCTTTGACCATCACCGGTAGACCTATTTCCAGAGCGGCATGGATCAATGTGTCGTCCGATTGATCCAAACCGGAGTAGCCTGGAATGCAGGGAACACCTGCCTCTTGCGCAATCTGCTTGGCTTCGATCTTCGAGCCCATCGAAGTGATCGCATCAAGATGCGGGCCGACCCAAATTATGCCCGTTTCAGAACATCCCTGAATCAGATCGGGCTGTTCCGATAGAAAGCCATAGCCAGGGTGAATTGCCTGTGCGCCGGTTTTGCGGGCGGCGTCAAGAATGCGGCCGGTACGAAGATAGCTATCAGCGGCAGGTGCCGGGCCGATACGAACGGCCTGATCGGCCATCTGTACATGCAGGGCGTCGCGGTCGGCGTCGGAATACACCGCGACGGTACGCAGGCCCATCCTGCGGGCGGTTTTGATGATGCGGCAAGCGATCTCGCCGCGGTTGGCAATCAGAAGGCTGTCAAACATGAGAGGTGCTCTTACATTCTGTAGACCGGGCGCGGACCGGTGTCCTGATCCTCACCAGCGGCAAGTGCTATGCACAGGCCGAGTACATCACGCGTCTGGTTTGGCTCGATGATGCCGTCATCCCAGAGGCGGGCGGTGGCGTAGTAGGGATCAGATTGTTCCTCAAATTGAGCGCGGGTCTTAGCGTCCAGCGCAATAATGTCCTTTTCGCTTGCACTTGACTTGAGGCTCGCGCGGCGCAGATCGGTAACAACGGTCGATGCCACGTCAGGACTCATTGTAGCGATGCGTGAGTTGGGCCAGGAGAACAGGAACCGGGGCCGGAAGCCCCGCCCGCACATGCCATAGTTCCCTGCACCATAAGATCCTCCAACAAGGATCGTGTATTTTGGCACCCGTGCGTTGGAGACCGCATAAACAAGTTTTGCAGAATGTTTTGCAATTCCGCCCCGCTCGGCTTCTGATCCAACCATGAAACCAGTAATGTTTTGTAGGAAGATCAACGGTATCTGCCTTTGATCGCACAACTCAATGAAATGGGCACCCTTAACAGAGCTCTCCGAGAATAATGCTCCATCATTCGCTATTATGCCGACGGGATAACCGTGGACATGGGCAAAACCGGTTACGAGGGTTTTTCCATAATCCGGTTTGAATTCGGAGAATTCGGATCCGTCGGTCATCGTCTTTATGAGTGCCCTCATTTTGATCGGGCGTTTGAGATCGACAGGCACGTGATCTTGTGTTTCGCCATGCGCAGCCAGTGGCACACATGCTTCTTGTTGAGGGGATGCTATGCGGCGACCGTCGCCCAGATTAGCAACGATCTCGCGAAGTTTTTGCAAAGCGGTCTCTTCATCCGCAGCGATGTGGTCACTCACGCCAGACACATTGGTGTGCATTTCCGCCCCGCCGAGTGTTTCGCCATCAACGATTTCGTTGATCGCCGCCTTGACGATTGGTGGGCCGCCCAGATGGATGCGCCCCGTTCCCTTGACCATAACGACTTGATCGCTAAGCGCCGGGATATATGCACCCCCTGCGGTACAGCCACCAAAGACAACTGAGATTTGCGGGATACCCGCAGCGGACATTCGGCATTGCCGCCAGAAACCACCACCGAAGTGATCCTTGTCCGGAAAAACCCGGTCCTGCTCTGGCAAGAACGCACCCCCGCAGTCCACCAGATAGATACATGGCAGTTTATGTTGCTCTGCGATTTCTTGGGCACGAGAATGTTTGCGCACAGTTTCCGCAAAGAAAGACCCACCCTTGGTGGTCGCGTCATTTGCGATGATCATGCATGGGTGATCATGGATCACGCCGATGCCTGTAACGATACCAGCGCCAGGGACTTCACCTCCGTAAAGCCCATGTGCTGCCAGCGGCGACAACTCCAGAAACGCGGTTCCTGGGTCCAGAATGAACTCGATTCTGTCACGGACGAACATCTTGCCGCGCTCGGCATGTCGGGCGCGAAACCTCTCTCCACCACCCTGCGAGGCAGCAACATGAGCGCAGCGCAATTCGTCAATCAATTCGTTGATATCCGGCATCGAGACCTCTCTGTAATCGAAAGAATTGACATTCTATCTAACGACCGTTAGAAAGCCTGTCAACACGGCCAAGCTTACCTCGATACAGCTTTGAAACGATGCATGTGGTGAGCTTCTGGAAAGAACTGCAACCTATTTAGAAGTTAGGACTCGGACGTGACTGCACTCGGATTTGATGCCACAACGACCAGCAATTTTTTCTTTGAAGAAGAGCATCATATGTTGCGCACCCAAGTGCGGCGCTTTGTCGAAGAAGAAATCAAACCTAATGCTGACACATGGGAGAAAGAGGGAAGCACACCTCGCGAAATCCTGCGGAAGATGGGGGAACTGGGATTTTTTGGAATTCGTTACCCAGAGAAATACGGCGGCTCTGCTATGGATGAGCGTGCAACTGTGGTGCTCGCAGAGGAGCTGGGCCGCAGCACATATGCGGGGGTCGCTATTTCCGCTCTCGTGCATACGGATATGGCCTCTGTCCATCTTTTCAATGCGGGCAATGATACCCAGAAAGACAAGTACATCCCGCGCGTCATATCCGGTGAGATCATAACTGCCGTAGGTGTCACCGAGCCGGATGCAGGTTCTGATGTAAAAGGAATTCGCACCATCGCCCGAAGGGAAGGGGATCACTACATCCTGAATGGTGCAAAAACTTTCATAACAAATGGGGTTCTTGGAGACGTATTTTGCGTCGCGGCAAAGACCGATCCGACGGGGTCTCCAAGCCAAAGCGTGACGATGTTCATTGTCGAAAAGGGCGTGCCCGGTTTCTCTGTTTCACGTTCACTCAAGAAACACGGCTGGAACAGCTCGGATACCGCCGAGCTTTCATTTGTTGACGTTCGGGTGCCGGTGGAAAACGTACTCGGCCAAGAAGGACGAGGCTTTTATGAGATCATGAAGAACTTCCAGAACGAGCGCCTCGTACTTGGTGCGATGGCAATGGGTGAGGCTCAGGCGGCTATTGAGATGACAGTGCAATATGTAAAGGATCGTAAGGCGTTCGGCGCACCGCTGTGGGACAAGCAGGTCATTCGCAACCGACTCGCAGAGTTTGCATCCAAAGTAGAGGCTGGCCGTCAGATGATCTATTCTACAGCAGCCCGAGCGGCGAATGGCGAAGAGCTTGTCCGCGAAGTTTCTATGATAAAGGCCTATTGCGGCGAGCTTGTGAACGAAGTGATGTATGCCTGCGTACAGTTTCACGGCGGAATGGGCTTTATGCGCGAAAGTGCCATTGAGCGTATGGCGCGTGATGCCCGTGTCCAGTCGATAGGCGGGGGCGCTACCGAAGTCATGCTGGAAGAGGTTGCCAAGCGTATGTGAGGCATATGAAGTGGCTGAGGGGAGCCCGATACCGCTATCTACCAAGAAGGAGAACTGATCTTTGAGCGTTGCACTGCAAAAAACTCGGCAGAAGACTAAAGCCACAGAAGCTCGCAAAGAAATTCTGGCAGTTGCAGCTCGAATGATGCGTGAGCGTGGATACGCTGAAACATCATTGCGAGATCTGGCGGACGAAGTTGGTATGAAAGCCGGAAGCCTTTACTACCACTTCCCTTCCAAAGACGCGTTGGCAACAGAGGTTATGCGGTTGGGTGTCGAAGTGGTCGCGCAGGCTGTTCGAGCAATACTTGAAGATCATGCCGATGCCACTGCCCGCGAGCGATTATTGCTGGCTATGAACTGCCATCTGGAAACGCTTCTCTCGGAAAGTGATTTCTCATCGGCTCATATTCGCTGCTATCCATTTGTGCCGCCGTCGGTGCACGCCGAGCTCACACAGGTTCGCAGGGATTATGACAAAGTCTGGGATCAGGCCATTCGAGACTATCTTGGTCCTACCGCCGACGGATCGCGGGTGCGCCATCTGCGCCATGCGTTGCTGGGGGCATTGAACTGGTCTCTGGAGTGGTTTGACCCGGATCGTGACAGTACCACAGCGTATATCGAAACTCTGTCAAAGCTTTTGCCAGAATAAGGGCTGTCATGTCGTTACCATCTCACGCCTTTCGGTCCTGGCTGTTTGTGCCCGGAGACAAAGCGCGAAAACTAAACAAAGCCCTACAATCTGATGCTGATGTCGTCATCTTTGATCTTGAAGACGCCGTTTCTCCAGTGAACAAAGATATTGCGCGGTCACTTACATATGCGGCTTTGGCCGGAGATTCTGGTCCTGCACGATACGTGCGTGTCAATGATTTTGGCACAGGACGAACAGAGGGAGACGTGGCGGAGACAATCGGGGCTGAGCCGGATGGGTATGTCTTGCCAAAATGCGAAGGCCCTCAAGACATCGAAAAACTGGCCGCAATAATCCGTTCTCACGGGAATTTCAGCCCTGGTATACTGGCAATTTGCACTGAAACCGTTCGGGGTGTTCGCAACCTGATGCGCCTGGATTGGTCGCACCCAATGCTCATTGGGCTTGCTTGGGGTGGTGAAGATCTCCAGGCCGATCTCGGTGCCCGATCAAATCGAACACTTTCCGGGCAGTATCTTCCTCCCTTCGCAATGGCGCGGGAATTGGCGCTGTATGCAGCGCGCGACGCTGGCGTTCTGGCGATTGACGCGGTCTTTGCAGATTTTCGAAACGAGACTGGGTTACTACACGAGGTGGAGCTCTCAAAGCAGTTTGGCTTTGATGGAAAGTTATCCATTCACCTGGACCAACTACCCATCATACGTTCTGGTCTCCAAGCCGGCGAAGCAGAGATAGCATGGGCCGAGCAGGTTCTTTCCTTGCTCGAAGCTTCAGGCAACGGCGTTGCTGAGTTGAATGGGTCGATGCTAGATCGTCCGCATTTGAGGCTGGCAAAAAAGATTTTGGCTGAAGCTCAAGAGAAAGAGGCACAACTAATAAATCCCCCGCGCCGCAAATAGGATGGCGCAGTTTTAGGGGGGAAGGACATGCCAGGTTTGGATGAAATGCTTAGACCATTGATGGCGCTGTTTTCAAAGGCAAAAGGGACATGGTACCTGCATGGAATAGCAACCGACCCCGATTATTTTGGCAGAGGTTTCTCGTCGCAGATACAAATCTGCGTCGGCGACCTTGAGCGGTTTCGAGGTCGCGAATATGTTCCGGAAGAAGCAACCTCCTGGCGCAACGACATCCGGATTTCGACTGTTTGTTCAGTTAGCGGGATAAGTATGTCCGAAGAAAAGCAAGCAACGGTCGATCAAAAAAGTTCGCGACACATCCACTTGAAGTGGTAGTCGTGACGGTATCGCCGCCGGTCCTAAGTACCCTGCTCTCACAACGGTTTTTTATGCTGCAAAGGGTGCCCGATTGCATCATGGACAAGTCGCGTTTCGAGCAACTGACCTGTCTTGTAGAGTAGTGGATAAGCGATTGCACAGATGTGGCTGTTCACTTCGCGTAGTGCCCGGAGCGTTTCAAGGTGCGTATTTGAGGTTTCAAGGCTTTCAACCCTACCGTTCTGCAGGCGCTGGAGATGTTTCTTTCGGCTGTCCCGTTCAGCACGCTTGATTTCAGCCTTTTCAAGGCAAAGCAGCCGAGCACTTTCCGGGTCAGCCGAAATCAGCACGTCTGCGGAAAGCTTGAAGTTGGTCAAAATGTTTTCGTGCATTTGCAGCAGTTCACACTGGCCTTCTTTACTGAGGTTGCTATGCGCGACATGAAGCTGGTTCGCAAGAACGGTGAAGCGTTTTGCGACAACATCTCCTGCCGCTTCCAGGCGAATTGCATACTCAAGCATGTCACGCGCCGATAGCCCATCCAGATTCTTGAAAGAAGTTTTTGGGATGGACGTGGCAAAAGATCGAATTCCAGCAAGGCATCTGTCGACTTCGGCATCCAGATCTCGGATCGACTGTCCAAGCTGGTCATTGTCTGTAAGATACATGTCCAGCGCGGGTCGAAACATGGTTTCAACCAGAGACGACATCCGCAGAAGTTCCTGTTTGAGGCATGTCAGAGCCAGTTTTGGTGAACCCAACGTATTTGGGTCAAGGTTAGACGCGGGCTTGAAGGCTGCTGCGGTATTGGGAATTTGGTTATCGTTCGAGATCAATCGTGATGAAATTTTGTCGATGGTGCCGCAAAACGGTAGCGTGACCACTAAGAGCACTACATTGAAACTGACGTGTAGAAGGATCAGGCCTTGCGCGCCGATCAAACTCCATTTGGCGGCCATTTCCGACAACGGAAGCGCAGAAACAATCAGCAGGAATATTATAGCCAAAGCGCCCCGTAAACCGAGATTCGAAATGACCAGCCTCTGTACTGGCGTGTCCATGCCGCGGGTAAGCCAGACCGGGATGAGACCGCTACCGAGATTGGCACCCAGTAAGATTGCGACGCCGGCCTCGAAGGGTAACGCATCTATTTGAACGAGCGCCACGATCATAAGAACTGCCGCGACGCCGGAATGCAGAATGAAAGCCAGCGCGGCACCAATCAGAAAGGCGGTTATCAGGTCTTCTTGCAGATAGGATGTCACGGCTGGAAGAAAGCTGCTGTCGCGGACGGGCTCGACCGCACTTCTAAGGAAGTCCAGAGACACAAGTATGAGGGCAATGCCCATGATGATCCGGCCGTACTGGCGGGACTTTTGGCTGTTGGATTTTACCGCCAGCCATCCGCCCAACGCGAGCAGTGGCGAGACGATCCAACCGATCGGAAAGGACAGGATCTGCACCACAAGGGCGGAGCCCAGGTCACCGCCGATCACGATCGCCAGGGCTGTCGGGAAGGGCAGGCTATTGGAAACCAAAAACCCGGCCGATAATATTGCGACAGCCGCCGAAGATTGCATCACGATGGCCAGTGACAATCCGGCAGTCGCTGCGCCGAGCAGGTTTACCTGATCATGTAAAAGCTGCCGAAATGCGGCCCCGTGCGCTCTCTCGATGCCCGTACGCACCAGGCGAACCGAGAACAGGAGCAGCATTATGGCTCCGAGAATGTTCACGAGAAAACCCACTATTTGCATCTGCTACCTTTTTCGTAAACACAGGTCGTCATGTTGCCAAATCTGACCAAGGTCTTTTGCGGAAACGGTCTCATGTGGTCTGCGTAGTTGCACCGAGGAACCTAAGTCGACGTGAACCTTTTGTTTCTGAGGTCAAGTTGCGATAGGGATCTCCAGTGCCGCAATTCTTCCTGTTTCGACGCTGTCACTACCTGTATGGATGAAATATTGAATCCCTGACCCCCGAGAGTTTCTTCTACTGTTGACGACAGGCTTTTTCGTTGTTCTAGCATGCCCGAGCCGTAGGCTAGGCTGAAGTGAGGTTGCCATGCCGCAACCTCAACACCCAAAGCGTTGGCCAGTTTTTTGCGTTTCGCCCACAGATCAGCGGATACTGAGACATTAGCGAAAAAAAACATAAAGTATGCGTCCGTCAGACTTACCTCCGCAAACTTGGCAGGGCCAGCATCAAAGTCACCGAACAACTCGGAGCAAACGGCACGTGTTTGCTCCACGTCTCCGGGAATGTCGCCGATCAGTGTGATATGCGGTTCGAACAATGGACTGTTCAAAGCGCCAGCAATGTTCTCATTCAGCGACCGCAATTTCTTTCGTGTTTCTGAATCAGGCATAAGCCAAATTGAATGCATCCAATTTCTCCAAATCTAAAATTATGCCGAATTTCTCAAGACTAATTCCGGATTTATCTGCACCACTTGACTTGGAGCTTCGGGGGTGGATTGCCTCAATGCCAGCAGTCGAACGACTTCTTCGGCGGTTGGCATGACCGGGTTGCGAATTGTCGTGACCTGAAAACAGGGCCAGGAAGCCATTGGGATGTCATCGAACCCTATGATCGCAAGATCATCCGGGATCGAGAGGCCGGTTATCTGCTGGGCGGCGGCCAGCAATCCAACCGCCATTGCGTCATTGGCGCAAAACACGCCGTCCGGTCGGTTGGGTGACGCGAGCATTTTGCTGCCAACTTCAAAGCCGCTTTCGAAGGTGAAATCGCCGAACTGCACGTCCAGAATGTCCAGTTGGAATTCATTCATGGCTTTCCTGAAGCCTTCCTGTCTCGCAATTTCCGAGTAGAGCCTCTTGTCCCCACCGATATAGGCGATGCGACGCTTGCCTATTTTCATCAACCGCTCTACGGCCATTCTGGCGCCGAGTTGGTTGTCGATGCAGACGAAATCTGCGGCGATATCAACATCAGCCATACCGATGACAATCAAGGGCACACCCAGGCTCTTGCATTGCTCGATCGTGCCGCCTTCGACGTTCCCGCTCCTGAGGATGACGGCCTGAACTGGGTAGGACAGGGCTTCGCCGAGGAGTACTCCTACGTCCTGTTCGTCGGCGTGCACCAACAAACCCCACTTTTGGTTTTCCTGGAGTTTGTGTGTCAGCGCGTTGAACAGATGCGCGTCGTACATGCTGGTCATTTTGCCGGATACGACTGCAACCAGATCTGTTTCCTGAGTAATCAGAGCACGCGCAAGCGCGTTCCTTTTGAAGCCCAATGCCTCGGCGGCTTCCTTGATTTTGGCTCGTGTCTCTTCTGCCACATATTCAGAAGGAGAAAACGCACGAGAAACAGTCGCACGGGATACACCGGCAAGTTTGGCCACATCTGCTGCGGTAGGTCTTTTTTGCATTGTTTAGACGCGCTCCTCTGCAAGACTCTGGCGCTTGTGGCAATTATTAGTTGCACTTTTAAATCACTTCTGCAATCGTGTCCACACAATATGTACTCGATTGCAGAGTGATATGTACTCGATTGCAGATGGGTTTTCCCAATCTGCGTTGATAATTGAAGGGAGCAACGCGCCAGTGTTGGGAGCAAGAATCAATATCGAGAATCTGCAGGCCTCATACGGCAGTGTTCAGGTTTTGCACGGTATCAACTTGGATATTGCGGCCGGTGAGTTTGTCGCCTTGTTGGGATCTTCGGGCTGCGGCAAAACCACACTGCTGAGAAGCGTATCTGGTCTTTTCATGCCCAGTGGCGGCAAAATTTTTCTGGACGGGACGGACATCACGACCAGACCGCCCGAAAAGCGAAACATGGCCATGGTTTTCCAGTCGTATGCTCTTTGGCCTCACATGACCGTTCGCCAGAATATCGGTTACGGTTTGAAGCTGCGTGGCAAGTCGGCAAAGGACGTCAATCAGAAAGTTGACGAACTGGCCGCGATGCTGGGCTTGACTGAGTTCGTCGATCGAAAAACGCCGCAATTGTCCGGCGGTCAGCGACAGCGCGTGGCATTGGGGCGCGCCTTGGCAATCGACCCACCGGTTCTTTTGCTGGATGAACCGCTGTCCAACCTCGACGCGCGCATACGTCTGTCAATGAGGCACGAAATTCGGATGCTTCAGCAAAGGCTGGGAATCACCGCCATCCATGTGACCCACGATCGCGAAGAAGCGATGGTTATGGCGGACAGGATTGTCATTCTGGACAAAGGTCACGTCGCCCAGGTCGGTGCGCCGGAAGAAGTGTACGAGCGTCCGGCGAACTCATTTGTGGCCGCGTTCATGGGCGCGGAAAACCAATTCCGTACCAGGGGTGGCGCCAACGGTGAGGCGGTCACACTGCAATCTGATGCTGAAGAGTGCCGATTGCCGAAAAGCAAGGAGCTTGGCGATGGTGGGGTCCATTGGAATGCCAGCGGCAACGCCGATGTTTCGATCCGCTTCAGATCCGAGGAAGCGACGCTGGTGCCCCAGAATGAGCAGACGGACGGCTTTTATCGAATAAACGGAACCATTCGGCAGGCGAGCTATCCGGGAGGTGTCCGCCGCTACGCGGTTCAGACCGGCGAAGACATGTTGATCGTTGATGAGCTGAAGACCTTTTCGGAGGGCGACCAAGTGTCGATCTGCCTGAAACCCAACGCCATCCATGTATTTGAAGAGGAATAACATAACCCGAAATAGGGCAACTACGATCTAATCAATCAATCCAATCCAGGGAGGATAATGATGCATAAATTTACGATAAATGTGGCTGCGCTTACAGCGTTAGCTTTCGCTGGGACCGCGGTCCAGGCCGAAGACAGGGTGCTGAATGTTGCCTCTGGCGGATCCGAAAACATGGTGGAATATGTCACCGATTATCTTGGGCCACTTTTTGAAGAACAGAACCCGGGAGTGAAGGTTAAAGTGATTGGCACCGGCCCTGGTGACGCGGGTTCCCAAAAAATTCTTGAAAAGCTTGAAGCGCAGCGCGCTGCAGGTGATGAGGAATGGGACATCGACGTCGTCGTCGGCAACCAATTGAAAGTGGCCGAAATGGTCGAGGACGGTCTCCTTGCTAGCTATCGTGACAACATCGAAACCGGCAAGATGGTCACCCGAGATACGGCGGATAGCGCACTTGGCGTGGACGTTAGCGGCTACGTCATGCCGATGTTCCACAGCCAAACCGCACTTGCGTATAATTCCGACCTCATTCAGGACCCACCGAGTTCTTATGACGAGTTGAAGAGCTGGACCGAAAAGCACCCCGGCCTGTTCGGATATAACGGTATCAAGAACGGCATGTCGGGCTTGGCGTTCGTCGTGGGATGGGTCTATGCCTATGGCGGTGATCCGGCCGTGCTCCAGAGCGGGCCTTATGACCAGGGCGTGGCCTCCAGCTGGAGCGGTGCGCTGGGTGATCTCAAGTCGTTCAACGAGAACATCACATTTACGCCCGGCAACGCGGGTACGTTGGACATGTTAAACCGGGGAGAAATCGTGATGGGCCCCGTGTGGGTCGACATGTTCTATACTTGGCAAGCTGATGGACGGATTCCGCCCAGCCTCAAGCTGCAGCTGCTATCGCCCGGTATGCCCGGCCAGCCCTACTACTATGCTGTCCCGGAAAAAGCCCAGGATGCTGATCTGGCTCAAAAGTTCATCGAATTGGCCACGAGTCCTGCGGTTCAGGCCGAAGGCATTGTTAACCGGTTCAACTGGTATCCCGGAATTGATGCAAAGCATGTGAAGGATTCTCTGGATCCGGCCGTATGGGAAAAGCTGTTCTCGGACGTGACGCCTGATGAGCTGGCTGCAAACGGAAAACCCTTCCCGATCGCACCGTATTTCACGGACATCAAAGAAGCCTACGAGCAGCAAGTGTCGAACTAAGCGGCACACTCGTTCGTTCCAGGGCGGTGAGGCGATCGCCGCCCTATCTGAGCTTACACAAAAGAAAGAAACACCATGTCGAGTGCACAGCTGTCCAATGGGCCGAACAGATTTGCATCAATTTTGCTGATCCTTCCAAGTTTGGCGATTATTGGTGTGCTATTCATTTATCCGCTTGGTTTTTCAGTAGCGTCTGCCTTTTTCGAGACAGGGCAGTTCAGTTTTGAGAATTTCGCGAAAGCTATAGATTTCTATTCTCGTGATATCGTCTTCACTGTTGTTATTGTATTTCTTGCAACGGCGATAATTGCAGTTCTGTCAGTTTGCATTGCCGGCTACCTGACGCTTGGAGAGAGCGTTTTGGCGGTCGCAGTTCTCAAGTGGCTTTACAGGTGGCCTCTGTTCATTCCGTTCATCGTGTCAGCACAGCTTATGCGCACTTTCCTGGCTAAGAACGGTATGATGAACAACATCCTGATCGAAGCGGGCGTGATGGAGCCGCTTCAGGCAGTGAGTTTCCTCGACTGGCGCGGAATCGTTATCACTTTTGTCTGGAAGCAAACGCCTTTCGTTGTTCTGCTGGTTGCGGGTGCCATGGCAGCGCTGGATCGCACAACGATCGAGGCTGCAAGAAACCTTGGCGCAAGCAAACTCAGAATTCTAATTCAGATCGTCGTTCCACAGGTCGGCACCACACTGATGGTCGGGCTGATCCTCAGCTATGTGACGATCATGTCCGTGCTGTCGGTACCAATGATGATCAACGCACAAACACCCACAATGCTAACGGTCGATATGGCTTGGCGAATTAACTCCTATGGTGACTACGGTGTCGCAAATGCACTGGGCATAATCTCGTACCTGATCACGGGGATAGTTGCGTGGTTCTATCTGCGACAAGGGTTGAAAGAAGGAGGCGCACCGAAATGACGTTCGGCAATGCAAATGAAATGAAGTTGCGCAACACGCATATTGTAACCACCTGGGTTTCAAACTTTGTTCGGTATGGAATTCTGGCGCTGCTTGCTTTTGCCATCTTTGGCCCGATTGCGAACATGCTGCTCTGGGCCGTTGCTGAGGTTTGGTACTATCCCCACAAGTTACCGCTGGAGTATGGATTCAGTTTCTGGGAGCGCGTTTTCCGGGAAGAGGGGAATGCAACCGAGTCCTTGATGACGAGTGTTGCGATTGCCGTTTTGACTGTGATTGTCAGCCTCATCGTGGCAATTCCGGCGGGGTACTCGCTTGCGCGTGGCCGACTGCCCTGGCGCTATCTGCTGTTGTTGATATTCTTGCTGCCCCAGGCCTTTCCCGCAGTTGCCGTACATATGAACATCGCCCGTATCTTCTATGGCTTTGGTCTGACAGGAACTATTCCGGGCGTTGTTCTGGTGCATGCGTTGCAGGGGCTCGTGTTCGCGGTCTGGATTGCGACGGCGGCATTCTCTGCGGTCGATCCTGAACTGGAGATTGCCGCTCGCAGCATGGGGGCATCCAAAATGCGGGCCTTCGTAGATGTCACGCTTCCACTGGCATTGCCCGGAGTACTGGCAAGCGCGATTTTCGTCTTCCTGATCTCGTTGGACGAATTCACCGGTACCTTCTTTGTCGGCGCACCTGATGTTGTAACAGTCCCGATGTTGCTGTTTACGTCGAGCATGGAAGGCAACTATCAGATTGCGTCGATCTCCTCGCTCATTCTGCTCGTTCCTTCGATCCTCTTTATGTTTATTATCGAGCGTTTCCTGAAGGCAGACGTTTTGTCCAAAGTCGGAGCATAAGAAATGAACAGTAAGATTGACATTCATTCCCGCGCAAATTTTGCCATAAAGCTCGCGCAGGAAGCGGGTGACCTGGCCGTTCGCATCCGCGCGTCGCGCGGAGACAATCTTTCGGTGAGCAACAAGGGTGAACAGGATTTCGTGACCGAGGCTGACATGGCCGTTGAAGATTTCATCAGAAGCGAAATCGGCAAGGCATTCCCCGAAGACGTGGTTCTGGGCGAGGAAAGGGGCGGCGACAGCCTGGCAGAACGCGCCTGGGTGATCGACCCGATCGACGGAACGACCAACTTTATCCGGCTTTTACCGGATTGGGGAGTGTCCATTGCCTACTGCATTGCCGGTAACCCGGTTTGCGCAGCTATTGCCGCCCCAGATCTGGACATCCTTGCTGATGCGGAACTCGGTGGCGGCGCCAGAGTGAACGGGCAGACAACGCGCGTGTCCGACGTAGCTGAATTGTCCAACTCCTTGTTCATCGTGGGGCGGTCCCAGAGAACGGACTTTGAAGACTATCTTTCCGCGTTGCGCACCCTAATTAATTCGGGTGCGGAATACAGGCGCCACGGGTCCGCCGCACTGGGTCTCGTGAATGTCGCAATGGGAATTTCCGATTGCTACTACGAAGCTCACATAAACTCGTGGGACGCGATGGCTGGCGTCCTCTTGGTTCGCGAAGCTGGCGGTGTAGTCGAATGCGATGAGCCAAGACAGTTTCTCGAAATGGGAAGTGTCATTTACGCATCAAACGCGCATCTCGGCAGTTTCTTCAAGTCTTTGACCCCGAATAGCTCTGCTGAATAGCAGCCGACTTCCTCCCGCGCGTTGCGTTGCGCAATGTCAGGTTACTCCCATATTCGCCTAATGGCACTGCGGGTCGCAACGCGCAATTGGAAGTCGTGGGGTACAGTTCCCTTACGACCAACGCCCGACGGCTGATTCAGGTAAGATTTGGCCGTGATGGGAGCAAAGTGAATTATGAAGCGAGATGCGTGATGGTGATTGACGTGAAACCGCAACCCTTTCAACTGTCTGCCTGCGCAGAAATGCTGTGGCAAGACAAGCCTATTGCCTGGCGCGCCTTACGGCTTAAGGAGATGGGATTTGGCGTCGGCCTTTGGAATTGGCCCGACTGGGATATCGACGAGCTCGAGGCGACGGGTGCGAATTTTACAATAATGAATGGCTACCTTGAAGGGCGTCTGGCGGATGATGAAGGCGCAGAAATGTTGCTCACGTCCGCTCGCGAATGCATCGAAGTTGGAAAAAGGTTAGGCGTGGATCGACTAAATTTGCATGGTACCGGTCTGGGGGATGGTGGCATCCCCATTTGGCAACATGACGTCGTGGAGGGGCCTCTGTGGCTGAAGGCACATGACACGTTGAATCGTATTTGCGATCTTGCTGAGGCTGAGTGTGTGATCTTTACACTTGAAAACCTTAACCTTTTAGACCATCCGGGCTGCCCTTTTGGCAAAACGTCTGATGTACTCGCGCTGGTGTCTGCGGTTGACCGACCGCAGTTGCGTATCAATCTCGATCTCTATCACACCCAGATAGGTGAAGGGGACTTGACCCGTTGGTGCCAGAAGTGCCTTCCATGGATCGGTGAAGTGCAAATTGCGGATAATCCAGGACGTTGTGAGCCGGGAACCGGAGAAATCAACTATGCCTCGATTGCACGAGCACTACTGGAAATGGGATACAATGGTCCGGTGGGTATGGAGGCATTTGCGGCCAATGATCCAGAGAGTTCTCTAGAAGCTTTTCGTTCTGTGTTTACTGTGAGCGAAACAGCGGTGTAAGCCAAATTATCTAAAGCTATCAGCCGCCTGAATGGCTTAGTCGACATCACAAAGCGGTCGTCCACGCGTCGCGCGGCTAATAACAACAAGGAGCCCAAATTGTTAACTGAACAAAGTTGATTTCCATCTCAGATTCGACCACCAATCAGCCATGTTTCGTTACCTTTTGCACTTTGCCCTCATCGTCATTCTCACTTTGCTTACTCAGGTGGGCGGCATTGCTTGGCTACTTGCCCTAGCATTCCGAAGGACACTGTTAGCGTTGGTGTGATTTATTTTACCCTTTCAATTGTTACTGTCTGGATTGCGCCGAGTTTCGGAAGGGTTGCTCTTGGCTGTTTTGAGAGCGGACCTCTGTCAATGCAGAGCTGGATGTACTGTGCGTTGAACCGCAACTACGTGACGCCCGAACTCGCCGATGTTCTCATGGAAACAGCGGAAGAGATGGAACGACGTTATCCGGGCACAACAACCCTCGTTCTAGACGCAAACTTTCCGTTTTTTGATGGTTTCCCGCTACTTCCCCACCTATCGCACGATGACGGAAAAAAGGCAGATTTAGGTTTCTACTATGCCGATGCCTCAGGGTACCTGCCGGGAGCAGTTAGGTCTCCAATCGGGTATTTCGCATTCGAGCAAGGTCCAACGCACTGTCAGCCAACTTGGCCAACGCTTCGGTGGGATTTTGATGCACTCCAATCGCATTGGCGAGATTTCGGTCTTGAGCCGGAACGCAATCGTGCTGTTCTAGAAATGCTATCTAACGATCCACGAGTAGGCAGGATATTCGTTGAACCACATCTGGTGGAGAGCTTAGGAGCTGGAAGCGACCGCATCGGATTTCAGGGGTGCCGTGCCGCTCGCCATGACGACCATATTCACGTGCAGCTTCGTTGAAGGTCTTTTGGTAACCAACAAACGGCGGCTTTGTCCGCACCTCGTCGGTTCAACTAGGCATAAATTTCGCGCTTGCAGCGAATGTCTCTTTCGACGGGCCGCACCGCAGCATCAATTGCCTTGTTTCAAGGTCCGCTTTGGGCCGTCCGCGCGGTTAGTTCTTAGCGGGTCAGGGGTTTTACTGCGGCTGCCACGAGGTCTACAAAGAGCCCCCGAACTACTACATGCTGCATCGTGATCGAATGGCAGCAATCTGAGAAAACCGGATGCCAGTTGAATGCGCGAAAGGTGTACTCAGGCCCCCCGTGATCATTCTGATCATTCTGAAAGGCCCGCCTTGTGCAGGTCATCGATGAAGCGCTCGAGATCGGTGAGTTTTTTATACTTGCCCTCTAAGCTCAGCTTGACTTTAGCCACTGAATAATTCGGGACGTGATCCAGCAGCGCGGTGATTGCGGCCCGCGCTTCGTCATATTGACCCAGGCAGACATGAGTGGCGGCAACCGTGCGGTGCGCTAACCCGGGCAGGTTGGAAATCTTGCGCATTGTCGCCAGCGCTTCTTGACAGTCACCCGCAGAGTATTGCGCCCAGCCAAGGCTCCAATAGAACCAATCCGCATGGTGGGGATCGAGGCGCATCGCCCGGTGCATCCAATCGATCGCTTCCTCCGTCCGGCCCGCATAGACTAACGCCTCGGCCAGATCCATGATCACATTCGCCGCGTTCGGATTGAGCTCCAATGCCTTCTCGAACTCAACAATGGCCTGCTCGCGTTCGCCGGCCTGGGTCAGAACAACGGCCATGGTGTGATGGGGGAAATAGTCGTCAGGTGCCAGGCCTAAGGCAATTTGTGCCCGCTGCCGGGCGCGCGTCAAAGCCTCGTTCCGGTCCAATTCGGTCCAGCCCCAGCGATAGCCATTGATATGGACCCAAGCGAGACCCAAATGTCCCCGTGGCAGGGTCGGGTCGGTCTCGATCGCCTTGAGGTAAAGGAGGCGAGCTTTCTCGTTGCCTTCTTCGGTCCATTCATACCAGTGCCGCGTGCCTTTCAGCCAGTATTCGAAGGCCCTGAGCTGAGCTATGTTACCCTTCTTCGTAGCATCGCCTGCGGCTACAACGACCTTCGCTCCGACGGTCGAGGCGACGGTACTGGCGATCTCGTCCTGCACCGCAAAGATGTCAGCAAGATCGCGGTCATAGGTGTCGGCCCAGATGTGGTTGCCGGATTCTGCGTCGATCAGTTGCACCCTAATCCGCAATCTGTCGCCCGCCTTTTGCTGGCTGCCCTCAAGGATGTAGTGGACGCCGAAGTCGCTGGCGATCTCGCGCATATCGGTCGGCTTATCCTTGAAGAAGAAGCTGGAGTTCCGGGCGATCACAAACAGCTCGGAGAAGTGCGACAGGTTGGTGATAATTCCTTCGGCGATTGCGTCGCTGAGATAGCCCCGATCCTCGCCAGTGCTCAGATCATCAAGGGTCAGCACTGCAATCGACGGCTTGTCCGGCAGTTGGCGGGTTGTGACTGTTGCGTCCAACGGCTCTTTACTAGGTTCTCTGACCTGCCAGATAACAAGACCAGCAACGAAGAATAGAACCACGGCCAACGCAGCGACGATCTTTGGTCGGCGAGACGGTCGGTTGACCGGGTGTGAAAAAGTCGCCACCAGCGCCGTCGCGCGGTCGTCGAGTATGACGCGATAGGCCGGTACCGGTGTCGCGATATTCTTGAACGCCTGTGGCCCCATATTTTCATAGGTCAGGTCGAGCTTGCCAGTCACCTGGGTATGCACTGCACGCGAGATACAGATACCGCCCGGATCAGCCAACGTCTGCAGGCGGGCGGCGATGTTAACGCCATCGCCATAGATGTCATCGCCTTCAACGATGATGTCGCCGAGATTGATGCCCACGCGATAGAGCAGGCGCCGCTCCTCGGGCAGATCCGCATTGTGCTTTGCGAGTGCGCCTTGCATTTCGACCGCGCAGGCAACAGCATCGACGACGCTGGCAAACTCAACCAAGGCACCATCGCCCATCAGTTTGATAATACGGCCGGAATACTGCGCAATCTTCGGGTCGATTATTTCGCGTCGATGGGATTTGAGGCTTTCCAAAGTTCCGGTCTCGTCCGCACCCATCGCGCGGCTATAGCCTACGACATCAGAACATAAAATTGCCGACAGGCGGCGTTCCATGGCCAGTCTCCTACTGGCGATAGCTTAGCGACTTGGATAGGCGGAATCCACCTAAGCTGGTCTGGAGCACTATTCCGGTTCATGTGATGACTTCGATATAACCCCAACGACTGCAATGGAGCTTAAACGGGCCTTTGAATTTGTTTGCGGATGACCGCTTAGTCCGCGTGGTGTGAGTTCGAGCGGCCTCAGATTTTTCACGCGCGGCGAATGGCGGCAATGCGGGCTGCGACCGCAGCATCTTGGCCCAATGGCCAACGGCAGGAATTGGGCCGTCCGTGTAATCAGTTGTTAGCGAGGCACGGGGCTTTGCTGCATCGGCACCGGGGTCTAATGTGAGCCCAAAGTTCCGAATGCTGCGTAATGTGTCACTGACAACAAAACGGCCAAAGCTGTCATTTGAGCAGGTGTAGACTGTCCAAAACCACTTGTAGCGATAGCTAACTAGAAGCCGCTGAAACTTTACGTCAATCGTACCGTTCCAGTTTAGCGCGTTAGATGATTTGGAAAACCCAAGGGGAACACAAGATTTCTAGCCCCTACGACGCAAGCCCGTATCAATGTCGAATAGATGTGACTTTGTCGGCTGGATCGAAAACCGCATGATGGAGTTCTCGCCGCTCAAGATATGAACACCGGGCAAGCTGGCCGTGAAGCTTTCGTTTGTATCGATAAGTTCACAATGCAGCAGCGTATTCGCGCCAAGCGGCTCGGCCATTTTGGCATTTACGTGGATGGCTCCAGTTTCCTCCGCGATCAAATGCTCGGGGCGGATACCGAATTTGACAGGGCCGTCAGATCCACCGATCTCGACAATGCGTCGATCACCTAAGGTGACCCAACCGTCCTTAACTTCCGCATCTAAAACATTCATCGCCGGGCTGCCGATGAACTGCGCAGCAAAAAGGGTGCGTGGGGTCTCGTAGACTTCGAGCGGGGTGCCGATCTGCTCTGCAACACCGCCGTTCATCACGATCATTCGGTCTGCCATGGTCATCGCCTCAACCTGATCATGGGTAACGTAGAGCGCCGTAATACCCAATTTTGACTGAAGTTCCTTGATCTCTAGGCGCATCTGAACGCGCAGCTTGGCATCAAGGTTCGACAACGGTTCATCAAAGAGGAACACCGCCGGTTTGCGAACGATGGCGCGCCCCATTGCGACGCGCTGACGTTGACCGCCCGAGAGTTCTCGGGGTTTGCGATCCAACAATGGTTCAAGTTGCAGCAATCTGGCCGCCTCAAGCACCTTGGCGTCAATCTCACCCTTTGGCAGTTTGGCGATCTTGAGGCCGTAGCCCATGTTCTGGCGCACCGACATATGTGGGTAGAGCGCGTAATTCTGAAACACCATTGCAATGTCGCGGTCCATCGGCTCCTTGTCGTTGGCTCGCTCACCCCCGATTAAGACGTCCCCGGACGTCACCGTTTCCAATCCTGCGACCATGCGCAACAAGGTGGATTTACCGCAGCCCGACGGCCCGACAATGACGATAAATTCGCCGTCGGCGATGTCTGTAGAGACGTCGTGGATCACCTCGGTGTCGCCAAAGCTTTTCTTGATATCTTGCAGGGAAACCGTTGCCATCTGTTACTTCTCACTATCGACAAGACCGCGAATAAACAGCCTTTGCATGCCCACCACAACGATCACTGGTGGGATCATCGCCAGAATTGAGGTCGCCATGATCGTTGGCCAGTGGGCAAAGTCATCCCCACTTGGGAACATCTGTTTGATACCCATCACGATTGTGTTCATTTCCGGGTCCGTCGTGATCAATAGCGGCCAGAGGTATTGGTTCCAGCCGTAGATAAAGAGGATCACAAATAGAGCGGCAATGTTTGTGCGGCTCATCGGGACAACGATATCCCAAAAGAACTGCATAGGGCGGGCGCCGTCAACGCGGGCCGCCTCTGCCAGTTCATCCGGGATTGTCAGAAAGAACTGCCGGAACAAAAACGTCGCCGTGGCGGAGGCGATCAAGGGAAAGATTAAGCCGGAGTATGAGTTCAGCATGCCAAAGCCGGCCACCACCTCGTAGGTGGGTACGATACGCACCTCGACCGGCAGCATCAGTGTCAGGAAGATCAGCCAGAAAAAGATGCTCCGACCGGGAAACTTGAAATAGACAATGGCAAATGCCGACAGAAGGGAAATGATGATTTTGCCCACTGCGATCCCGATCGCCATGACAAGACTGTTGAATAGCATTGTTCCGACCGGCACATTGATGCCCGAGAACAGCGCATTCTTATAGTTGATCCAAAGCTGATCACCTGGCCATACCGGCATGGGCGGGCGGATGATGTCCGACTGGGTCACAGTTGAGGCCACGAAGGCCAACCAGATCGGAAAGAAGATCACCAGCACGCCAAGAATCATGAACACATGGGTCAGCCACAGCCCCGTGCCTCGCTTTTCGACCATGCCGTGAGTTTCGCGTGCCATCAGTAATGCACCCGTTTCTCAATGAACTTGAATTGCAGGATGGTCAGCAGCCCTACCACAATCAGCAAGATGACCGATTGCGCGGAAGAAGACCCGAGATCCTGGCTGACGAATCCGTCCGAGTAAACTTTGTAGACGAGAATTGTTGTTGCCTGCTGCGGCCCCCCTCCTGTGATCGTGTGGATCACGCCGAAGGTTTCGAAGAATGAATAGACTATATTGACTACAAGCAGGAAAAAGGTCGTGGGTGACAAGAGTGGTAACACAATTGTCCAGAACCGCCGCCAGAAATGCGCGCCATCAATGGCTGCTGCCTCAATCACCGATTTTGGAACCGCCTGCAGGGCAGCGAAGAAAAAAAGGAAGTTATAGCTGATCCGCCCCCAGGCGGATGCAACGACAACAAGTCCCATAGCCTCTGTCCCGTTCAAAACGTGGTTCCAGTCATACCCCAATTGCCCCAAATACCAAGACACCACGCCGACGCGGGTGTTGAACATGAACAGCCAGAGCACGCCTGCAACGGCAGGGGCCACGGCATAGGGCCAGATCAATAAGGTGCGGTAAACGCCAGACCCCTTGATCAAACGATCCGCGACTACGGCAAGAAACAGTGCGGGGATCATTGAGCACAGCGTGACAAGGATTGAGAAAACCGCAGTGGTCGCAAACGACGCGCGGTAGAATTTGTCGGAGAGAAGGAATTCAAAATTTCCAAGGCCCACATATTGCATCGACAGACCAAAGGGGTCAGGGATGAACAGCGATTGCCAAATCGCCTGTCCGGCGGGATAGAAAAAGAATACCGCCGAGATCACGACTTGCGGCGCAATCAGCAGAATCGGCAACAACCAACCGCGGAACTTTACCCGTTTTTCCATCAGACCTCTGGGCAAAAAAGGCAGGCCGTCTGGCCCACCTTTTTCATTGCCTTAATTGTTGGCGGATTCGAACCGGCGCAAAAGCGCATCGCCGCGCTCTTTTGCGCTGTCCATCGCTTCCTGAGCGGTTTTGTCACCCGCCCATATCGCCTCCAGTTCCTCGTCGATAATCCCACGAATCTGGTCGAAAGAACCCAGACGCAGACCCTTGGAGTTCGCAGTCGGCTCATTCGCGGTCATCTGAATAACAGCTATGTCGGTACCGGGGTTGTCTTCATAAAAACCGGCAGCTCGAGTTGCTTCACCAGCTTCTGCGGTAATGGGCAGGTAACCGGTGTCCTGATGCCATTTGGCCTGCACGTCACTGGAAGACAGGAAACTCAGGAATTCGCCAACACCTGCGTATTCGGCATCTTCATGACCTTCCATTACCCAAAGCGATGCACCACCGATGATGGTATTCTGCGGGCCGTTTCCGACGCCCTCCCAATAGGGCAGTGGCCGGACGTCGAAATCAAACTCGGCTTCTGCCTTGATCCCTGCATAGCCAGCCGAGCTTTCGGTGAACAAAGCACATTCGCCAGAGCGGAAATTTGCGCCACCTTCATTTCGACGCCCCGTATAGATGAATTTACCGTCCTTCGCCCATTCGCCCATGGCGGTCAGATGTGCGACCTGCGCCTCGCCGTTTAGCATCAACTCTGTATCAAGCCCGGCAAAGCCGTTGTCCTGACTTGCAAATGGCACGTCATGATAGGCCGAGAAGTTCTCAAGGTGAATCCAGCTTTGCCACGCTGTTACTAAGGGGCATTGGGATCCGCCAGCCTTGAGGGCATCGAGCGTTTCACCCACTTTCTGCCATGTCGACAGATCGGTGTCCGGGTCGACCCCGGCGGCTTCAAATGCGTCCCGGTTCACCCACAAGACAGGTGTGGAGGAATTAAACGGCAGCGACAGCATTTCGCCCTCGGTGGTTGTGTAATACCCTTTGACAGCGCCAATATAGGCGTTCGGATCAAATGCAGCACCGCTTCCGGCCATCACTTCAAAAACTGGCCTTGTCGCACCCTTAGCGGACATCATCGTCGCGGTTCCGACTTCAAACACCATTAGGATGTGCGGCTGCTCTCCTGCGCGAAACGCCGCGATCCCAGAGTTGAGTGTTTCAGAGTAATTGCCCTTGTGGCTTTGCACGACGACATAGTCACTTTGGCTTGCATTGAACTCTTCAACTTGCGCCGCGACCAGTTCACCCAGGCGGCCAGTGAATGCGTGCCAGAATTGCACCTCGGTTTGCGCAATGGCCGCAACTGGCGACAGCACTGTGGATACGGCGAGAGCGCCGAGAATTGATTTTTGCATAGTTCCTCCCTTGCACCGCAGCGGTGCGTCCCTTGAAGCGCCGTGATTTAGGTTCCGCGCAACTTGTTGGATATCAAAACGATACACCCCTTCGGGAATTTATCAAGAATGGACTATCCGGCCTCGGGAGACACCACATTCCACCCCTTACGCTTAGTGCAATGATCGCTTTGCGACGACCCATCAGATCAACTTGGACTGCGCGGAAATTACTTGAGCAGTTAATCACAAAATGGCTGCTCGCAAGCAGCATACCTGACATCAGTCCTCAACGAGTGGAGCGTATGCCAATTGGCAATGCACCCGCTTCGAAGTTCCGGCTTGCTGCCCTTGCTGCTCTTCGAAACAGCAGCAATACGCTGAAAGCGGGCTTTGATTGAAAGGAAGCGAGGGCGGGTTTGTTCGCACAGTGTGAGTTGGAACGGCTCTCGAATTTGCGCTCGCAACGAATGGCCGGTCTGGTGAAGCTGCGGCGCGGCGCGTGGTTGATCGACGAATGTCGGCTCTGGGCCGACTGCACTTAGAGCTCTCCCGCCACCGACTTCGTTATGTAACGGGAAGGTTAGTCGAAGCAACAGGGCCGTTGGATCAAAGCTTAATACGGAAAGCTGCGAAACCATCCTTGCCATTTCCAGCGCCCTCTATAGAGACGCCCTTGACGTCATTCATATAGTCACGAGCTTTGGGACCAGTTTCGAATAGTACGGTCGTGTCGTCCAACGGGGCAAATGACCAGTTGGCGTCCGCTTTGGGGTCGATCGTGCCCTGTTCGACAATGTAACGTACGATGACATCACGGTTTGTGTCTGGCGCTTCGAAAATAACGGTATCGCCCATCGCACCGGGGAACGAGCCGCCGCCGGATGCACGGTAGTTGTTGGTGGCGATGATGAATTCCATATCGTCCGTAACCGGTGCGCCGTTGAATGCAAGATTAACAATCCGGGCCGCATCGGGGTTTTCCTCTTCGCCCTTTGGTCCATAGCGCGACGGTTGTGACAGGTCGATTTGATAGGTCACGCCATCCATCACATCAAAATTATAGGATGGGAAAGACGGGTTCAGCAGGATAGCGTCCTTTGAACCTGCTTCAATCTGATTGAATATGCCTGCCGACCGCTCAAGCCAACCTCTTACCTGCGCGCCATTCACACGGACCGCACGGACCGTATTCGGATAGAGGTACAGATCGGCGACGTTCTTGATTGCGACATCGCCCACTGGAACATCAGTATAATACTCAGGGCCCCCACGCCCGCCGGCCTTGAACGGAGCAGCCGCTGACAGGATGGGCAAACCTTCGTGCTCGGTGCCTTTCAGCATTTCCTCGACATACCATTTCTGTGCGATCGACACGATCTGTACAGAAGGGTCATCCGCGACCAGCGCGAAATAGCTATGCAACGGGGCTGAAGTCTTACCGACTGCGCGACGGACATAGGTCAATGTTTCGTCATGGTCCTTGGCCACCGAACCCAGAACCTTTTGGTCATCGCCCACCAATGCGGTGATAGAGCGGTCCTCGTTGCGCTGCGATATCGGTCGCGCCTCGGAAGTGGTCGTGACCACGCGCCATTCGTTCCCGTCCCGCTCCAGCAGCAGGTCCAGCAGGCCAAGATGCGACCCCCAGAAACCGCCCATGACGGCGGGTTTGCCCATCAGCGTGCCTTTATCCACATCGATCCCAGGGCGGTCGGCAAAAGTGGGTGAGGGGAAGACCAGATGATTGTGGCCGGTGACCAGAGCGTCGATATTGTCAACGCCCGCCAGTACGACAGAGGCGTTTTCCATGCCATCGGCGTGATCAGCCTCGCCAATTCCTGAATGCGACAGGGCGATGATCAGGTTGCAGCCTTGCTCTTTCATCTCGGGGACATAGGCCTGTGCCGTTTCGATGATGTCGCGAGCCTCAACATTGCCCTCCAGATGTTTGCGGTCCCAGTTCATGATTTGCGGTGGGGTGAACCCAATCACCCCGATTTTAATGGGATGCTTGGTTCCGTCGCCCAATTCGATTTCGCGATCGAGAATGGCGTAGGGGCTAACCAGCGTTTTGTCGTCTCGCGGAGCGGCGCCTTTTTCCTTGGCGACATTGGCCAGAACCACCGGGAAGTCGGCGCCGGCAAGAGATTTTTCGAGGAAATCCAAGCCGTAATTGAACTCATGGTTGCCCAGCGTGGCGGCATCAAAGCCAACCGTGTTAAAAGCGGTAATAACCGGGTGGCTGTCGCCCTCTTTCATACCGCGTTCATAGGCGATGTAGTCGCCCATCGGATTACCCTGTAGAAAGTCGCCATTATCGACCAGAAGCGAGTTGGTCGCCTCGGAGCGGATTTCATTGATAATTGACGCCGTGCGGGACAGACCCACCGTGTCTCGCGGCTTGTCTGCATAGTAGTCATAGGGAAATACGTGAACATGGATGTCAGTGGTTTCCATGATCCGCAAATGTGCCTGGTTGTTGGCAGCTGAGGCAGAAAACGGGTGCAGGGTGATCGCCGCTGCGCTGGTGGCCGTTGTTGCAAGAAACTGGCGGCGCGACATTAGGAAACGAGCGGGGAAGGACATGGTTCACCTCTCAAGTGTGTTGGTCAACGCGCCTCTTGTATACCTAACTCAACAAACGCATGAAATGGGTTGTGCACTTCAAACAGACGCATTTTGTGGGCGGCATTGATGAGTATCATATCTTAACTTCATGTGTTTGCTAGAGTAATTCAGAAGGGGGGCCAAACCTTAAGTCGTTATATCTCGCACACACAACGAACGGCCGGTCTGAGGGGTAACTCCGCAGTAAAATCAGTAGTTAGTCTATGTCAGGAATGGGCCGCTCGAAACCTGCGAGAGTGGGTGCTTTCCTGACAT
>NZ_WPZL01000027.1 GCF_013031245.1 Ruegeria lacuscaerulensis | reverse complement strand
TCGTAGGATAAGTGTGCCTTGTGAGTGGCAACTTTTTCACTCGCAAGAAGTTTGCAACACATCCGGTGATTGCCGAAGAATTGCAGGTAGATGTCGAACGGATCCACGTCTCGGCAACAACAACTGAAAAGGTTCCGAACACGATTGCCACTGCGGCTTCTTCGAGAACCGACGTAAACGCAGCTGCAGCCATAAATGCAGCCCGCAAGATCAAGGTTCGGCTCACAGAATTCTTGTCCGAAGAACATTCTGTGCCCCGCGATCAGACGTGTTTCTGCCTAACCGGGTCCGGGTCGGAAATCAGGATATTTCATTCGACGATCTCACCGGACAGGAATTTATGAAGCGTTTATCGCTGTTGGCGACCGGCCACTACAAATCGCCGGAAGACCAGTATGATCCGATCGCCATGACCGGGCAGCCTCATCGGAATTATGTTTATGGGGCTGCCGTTGCCGAAGTTGTGGTCGATACCCTGACTGGCGAGAAAAGGGTCACACGTTTAGACCTATTGCACGACGCCGGCAAATCCTTGAACCCGGCCTTGGATTTAGGACTGCTTGAGGGCGGTTTCATACAAGGCCTGGGCTGGGTGACGACCTAAGAACTGATCTGGGACGATCAGGGTCGTCCGCGAACGCACGCCCCGGCAACGTACAAAATTCCCACCTGCAGCGATCGTCCGAACGACATGCGCATGGAATTTGTCGATTGGTCCACCAATGTCGATGACTCAGTGTTCCGGCCCAAAGCTATCGGCGAGCCTCCTTTTTTTCTGGCGATCTGCGTTCTGAACGCTCTGTCAGATACAGTGGCAAGCGTGGTTCAGCGACGGGACTACGAAGGTCTCGATGCCCCCGCGACCGCAGAAAATATCCTGATGACCTTGCAGCGCTATCTAAACCGCGCCTGACCCAAATGTGGATCGAAAAAGCCTTACAGGTTTTAGAAACCGAGGGGGTTGCGTTCGGGTTGTAATAATTGATGCCGCCGGATCGACCCCGCGAAATGCCGGGACATGGCTGGTTGTTGGTCCCCGTTCCTTTTTAGGCTCCACAGGCGGCGGTACACTTGAGTTTGAAGCCCTGCATATCGCCCGACAACTTATGCACAATCCGTCCTACCGGTGTTGTCACATTAACCGGCGTTCGGATGCCCGTGTCCGGATTTGGACATAGAAAGCATCGATAAGTTCCTCTTCCGCCGGCTGTGTCGCAACAAATAGCGCCATTTGCCTTCCTCCCAGATTTTGGAAATCGCCAATAGAAAATGCGTTACATCGCTTGCCTCCATCAGAGACACGCATAGCTTTATAGTTTGGGTAAAAAATGAAGTTTTTCCTGAACACCCCGAGTTTGCCCTGTCTCAACAGGAGGAGACCATGACAATCACACAACGCTCAACCGCATGCAAAGCGATCGCTGTATCAAGTGCATTTTATATTGCCGTTGGCATGGCCATGGCCCAAGACCGAAGCGACTGGCCCGACAGTTTTTCGGTCGGGACCGCAAGTCAGGGTGGCACCTATTTTGTGTACGGCACGGGCTGGACCAACCTGATATCAGAAACGTTGGATGTTCCCGGGGGCACAGAAGTTACAGGTGGTCCGGTTCAGAATGCTGCACTGGTGCAGACCGGCGATCTGGACATGGGAATGGTCACCATGGGACCTGCCTTTGATGCGATCAATGGCAACAGCGCATTGGCGCCCGGCCTTCAGCACGACCAGATTCGCGCGATCTTTCCGATGTACAAAACAGGCTTTCATGCCGTGACGCTGGAAAGCTCTGGCATTACGGAGTTCGGCAATATCCCCGACGGTGCCGTTGTCGGCGTGGGACCGGCAGGAGGTACGCCCGGTACCTATTGGCCGCGCATACTCGAAGGCATGGGCAAGAATGTCGAGTTTCGCAATGGCGGTGCTGCGGACCTGGCGGGCCAGCTGCAGGATGGGCTGATTGATGTTTACACCTGGGCCGGCGGATTGCCTTATCCGGCGTTCAGCCAGCTGGATGCGCAAACCGATGTAACTTACTTCGGCTTTTCCCCTGAAGAGCAGGCCGTAGTCATCGACACGCAACCTGTGTCCAGCTTTACGATCCCAGCGGGCACGTATCCGTCTCTGGAAGAAGACCAGCTGAGTGTGTCGATGTGGAATTTCGCCATTGCCCATGCCGACCTGCCTGAAAGCTTTGTCTACGAGGTTGTCAAAGCGGTGATGACCAGCAACCCGCAGATGATCGAGATTCACAAGGCCGCCGTCGAAACCCTGCCTGAGAATTTCGACAAGAACACTTTTATCCCGTGGCATCCTGGTGCCGTCCGCTGGTTTGAAGAAAACGGTTTCGAAATCCCGGACGAGTTGAAAGGCTGACGCCAAGAACAAGCCACTGAAACGAGGCACCCTGCCAAACCGGTGGGATGCAAAGGAGATGCAGCAGACGGGCTTGGCCGATGACCGACACCCAGAAGCACCACCAGGACGGACCCTCCACCGGTAACGGCGCGACGTCGGAGTTGGACCGCGCGCAAGGGCTGATGAAGATCTGGTTCCTGCTATGTGCCGTCTACGCCGGATGGCACTTGTATGTACTCAACATTGCCCCGCTGGAAACCTGGACATTTCGCATCTTGCACATTGCCGGCGCATTGATGCTTGGCTTTGGTCTAAGCGCAAACCTGTCCGTGCGAGCCGCGACTGAAGGCGCAAAGAAACGCTTCTCGGGGATACTGGGTGGTTTGGCCCTTGTTGCGGTTTTAGTGGCCTTTGGCTCACTGAGTGCGGCGGTGTTGACCATGAAACCCGGTGCACAGGCGCCACCAGACTGGACGCTGGCGCCATATGGCTGGACCCTTGCCGGTGGAGCGCTGTTGGCCATTCTGACCGGCTGGATCCGTCCGGCCCGGCAGGGGCAATTGCCGCTGGCCGATATTGCTTTGATCGTTGCGACAGTGGCGAGTTGCGGTTTTATCCTCTTCAGTCTCGACACGCTGTCATTACGATTGCGGGCCGGAACACCTTTTGCTGACGAAAACAATGGCTGGGCCGCCTTCGTCATCGTCGTGCTGATCGCAGAACTGACCCGCAGGCTTGCCGGTTTGGCTCTTGTCGTCATCACACTTGCCTTTATCGCATACGCCTTTTTGGGACCCTGGATGCCAGGCTTTCTGGAACACAGGGGCTATGACCTGAAGAGGTTTTTCACCTATATCGTCACCGACAACGGCTTGCTTGGCCCGACAACAGCAGTGTCATCGACATACATCATCCTTTTCATCGTTTTTGCAGCCTTTTTGCAAAGCTCCAAAGTCGGGGACTATTTCGTCGACTTTGCCTTCGCCGCAGCGGGCCGTGCGCGTGGTGGACCCGCCAAGGTTTCGGTGCTTGCTTCGGGTCTGATGGGCATGATCAACGGCACTTCTGCGGGCAATGTCGTATCAACAGGATCGCTTACCATCCCGTTGATGAAAAAGGTGGGATACCGCCCTCAATCTGCGGGCGCAATCGAAGCAGCGGCGTCGACCGGTGGTCAGATCATGCCGCCCATCATGGGCGCAGGCGCGTTCATCATGGCTGAAATAACCGGTATCCCTTACACGGAATTGGTGATCGCAGCGCTGATCCCGGCGATCCTTTACTTCGCGTCGATCTATTTTATGGTCGATTTTGAGGCCAGTCGCACCGGGATGCGCGGGATGCGCCCGGATGAGCTGCCACGGCTGTCTGACCTGATACGCCAAGTCTATCTCTTCATTCCCATCTTTATCCTGATCGGCGCACTTTTCAGCGGCTATTCCGTCATCCGCGCGGGCACGCTTGCCATTGTGTCGGCAGCCATGGTCAGCTGGCTGACACCGTTTCGCATGGGTCCGCGAGAAGTGTACGAGGCTTTGGGAAATGGCGGTCGGATGTCGCTGCAGATTATTGTCGTTTGTGCCTGCGCAGGCCTGATCGTCGGTGTGATTTCACTTACGGGTGTGGGCGCTCGTTTCTCCAGCTTGCTTTTCGACCTCGCACAACAAAGCACGTTGGTGGCGCTGATCTTTGCGATGATGATTGCGGTGATCCTGGGCATGGGCATGCCGACGACGGCCGCTTATGCGGTGGCGGCCTCAGTTGTCGCACCCGGGTTGATCGAGATTGGTATCAAACCCCTTATCGCACATTTTTTTGTCTTCTATTTCGCCGTAGTTTCAGCAATCACCCCGCCCGTCGCTCTTGCGGCATACGCTGGTGCCGCAATCGCAGGGTCCGAGCCGATGCGTACGTCGGTAACCAGCTTCAAGGTAGGGCTGGCCGCCTTCATTGTACCCTTCATGTTCTTCTATAGCCCGGGTCTTTTGCTGGAAGCCCCGTGGTATGTCAGCGCGCGCAATCTCGTCACGGCGCTCTTTGGGGTTTTCATGCTGGCTGGTTCGGTGCAGGCATGGTTCATCGGTCCAGCGGGTCCAATCGTGCGCTTGATTTTGCTTTTCGGCGCTGTCTGCATGATTTCGGGGGACTGGTGGACCGACCTGTTGGGTTTGGTGATCGGGGGAGCGTTGATGTTGAGGAACCGGCTAAAAAGCAGGCAATCTGCCTGATCGTGAGGTTGTGTTGCGAATTTCATTGCAAGTGGCATTGTTGGCGCCGGCGGGCTGATTATCCCGCCAATCGGGCGAACTGCTGAAGCAGACAAATCCAGGCGTGAACTGACCGTTGCGGATCATGTGCGTCACCTTGGTTCCCTCAAGCGTTACCGCCGCTGAAGCGAAGGCTTTGGACCCCAGCATAGGTCGAGTGCGCCGCTTGGTGAAAGGGTGGTCCTGCTCGACGATATTGTTCAATTTTTTCTGCCTCACTATTTCTTTTTGTTATCGAGTAGCCATCGTATCAGGCCCGACGTTAGTGGCCGAGCAACCATGGGCGCTCCGGCGCGATATGGGACCGAAGACCTGGCTCTAGGCGATGGAAGGTTTGTTGACGGGTATCCGGCACATGATGATCCTGTGACTGCTGCACATCATGCAGATGACGGCCGGTTTTTTCGAACTGACAGCGGTTCATAACCATTGGCTTTTCTGCTGCTTTCTCATTGCGCAAATTGGCACCGACAACCGCCGGGGCCAGTCTGGCAACGAAAGGCAGCGATATCTTCCGCGCGCTTTTTGAACCACAAATTGGGCAACTTGCAGGATGCCTGTAGCGGCTCATAGAAGCGTAACCCTGAAAGGGACCGCAAGTGCCGCAATTGTAGTCGTATAGGGGCATTTTTACCTCCTTTGTATCGGGGACTTCCTCTTCGGTGCCTATTAACCTTTGGGTGGAAAACTAAGATACTCGGTCGCGCATTTTTAAGTTCCGAACGTGAAACCGGATTCGTATCACCCCGCTCCGACTGCTGCAGGAGGGGCCGCGCCGATCAATCCGCTAAGCAGCAGGAAGCCGGGAAGCCAGCCTGTCAGAATCCCTTCTGCAATCGCAACCATTCCGGTTACCCGGGCAATCTTCGCCTCCCGCACGAGGAGCAGGAAGAACATGAACCAAAGCACAGCCCAGGCGCCCCAACTCAGCGCGAACCAGAAATCCCAAAGGGTGCTCGCCGCTGCAAATGTCTGCAGGCACACCGGCACCGCAGTGATTGCAACGAACAGTGAAAACCAGCCAAGGCCGCGCCCGTCGGCCTGGCTGTAGCGATTGAAGGCCACCCAAAGATAGGTGAAGCTGAAGAGCAATGTCAGTGCGGCCGCTTTGATCGAGGCGGCATCGGCCCCCGGACCAAAGGCCGAATAGAGTGCGACCAATAGCGTTATGCCGCCGCTAAAGACATTGATGATGGCAATTTCCTGATCCTGAATCCGGCCCATCAGCCAAAGCCCGTTCAGGAACAGTACCGCGCCGACATAAAGAAGCGCCAATCCCAGAAGCATGTAACCCTCCGTTGTCCGCGGATACGGTCGTCCGCTTTAACGTTGTGCGACCCCGGACGGCAAAAGTCGTTTTTGACCGTGGGCGGCACTGGTGAATGGTCGGGGCGTCAGCTGGCTTGGGCAACCGACACCGTATTCTCGATCTTCGTCGGTCCCTGCGCCGACGGTCGGATGTCGAAGTCAAAGATTTCGGTTGGGATAGCGAGGGTACAGCAGGCGTTCGGAATGTCGACGATTCCGCTGATACGTCCTTCAACCGGCGCGGTTCCGAGTATGACGTAGGCCTGCTCGCCGCTATAGCCGAATTTCTTGAGATACTCGATGGCGTTGAGGCACGCCCGGCGATAAGCCACATGGGCATCCAGATAGAACTGTTCGCCCGTTGTCTCGTCGACAGAGATGCCCTCAAAAACCAGATACTCCGCGAAATGCGGTTCGATAGGGCTGGGCCGGAAGATCGGATTGATAACCCCGTATTTTTCCATACCGCCCTTGATCAGATCGACTCCGATGTCGAGGTATCCTGCCATCTCGATCGCACCACAGAAAGTGATCTCGCCATCACCCTGCGACCAGTGGATGTCCCCCATCGACAGGCCGCCGCCCGGTACATAGACCGGGAAGTAGATCCGCGAGCCGCGTGAAAGGTTTTTTATGTCGCAATTGCCGCCGTGTTCGCGCGGCGGGACTGTGCGCCAAGCCTCGGCGGCTGCCTTCGCAGCCTTACCCGCCTCCAACTGCCCCATTAGCGCGGTATCCGCGTGGGGTGGTGCCAGCAGCGGCGGAACACGGTCAGGGTCTGTCGATAGCAGCTTGGCTTCTCGGTCGTTCGCGGCCTTAAGCAATTTCTCGTCAGGCAGGCAACCGATCAGACCCGGATGGACGATCCCTGCCCAGCGGACGTTTGGCACGTGGCGCGAGGTCGTATAGATTCCATGGAAATCCCAGCAAGCCTTGCGGGCATCGGGATAGTGTTCCGTCAGAAATCCGCCCCCGTTGTCTCGCGCGAATATGCCGGTGAACCCCCATTGGGATTCCGGCAGATATCCCACATCGAGCAGATCGACGACCATGAGGTCTCCTGGCTCGGCGCCTTCGACCCCGAACGGGCCACTCAGATAATGCACCTTGGTCAGGTCGACATCGCGCACGTCGTTGGCGCTGTCGTCGTTCTTGATCTGGCCGCCGGTCCAGTCGTAGCATTCCACCCGGAATTCCGCACCGGGTTTGAAGGTTTCGACCATGGGGATGTCCGGATGCCAGCGGTTGTGCGTTTTGACTGATTGCTCCTCCGGCCATTTATCGAATTCGACATGGAATGCGGTGTGCATCGGTTTTTCCTCCAGAGCTCACGATGAGGTGTAATTGTGGATGCCGCCATCGCGACGGCATCCGGCGGAAATTCGCAGGTTCCGGTCACGCACAAGGCGGCTATGGCGCAATATGTAGCGGTTGAATTTGTACCGCGCATCACCCCGTCAGGTGAGGTGCATGCCTCAGATAATCCCGCGAGAAGACAGGAAGCGCACCAGGCATGCATGGCTGTGCACATCGAGCTTGGTGTAAAGATGCTGCAAATGGGTGTGGGCGGTGTTGGCACCAACGCCGATACGCCGACCCGCGCCCGAAAGGGTTTCCTCTCTTGCTATAGCATCCAGCAAACGTGTCTCTGCCGGCGTCAGACCGTAAACGCGCCCAACTTCCGAAAGAAGATCATCCTGAACAGACCGCCCACCCGGAATGATGATGGCTACGCGCTGCTCTGGACGGTTGGTTACAGGCACCACGTGAACCAGCCGGAGCACTGTCGGCACGATGTCTTGCGGCCCGCAAAGAGATAGGATTTCCGTCTTGTCTATCGGTCCTCTCGCGATGCCCAACACCCGGCTCCACAGCAATCTCGAGGTCGCATACGTATGACCACCCAGTCTTTTGGAACCAACACGCAGAACCCTACTCCCGGCAATTGCACGTCCTGCCGCAGCATTCATAAAGCGAAGATAGCAGTGTTCATTGACCAGCAGGCAGCCAGAGGAAATGTGATTGAGGACCGTGGACAACGCGCGCCGTTCCTGCCGATATTCGCCAATACTGAGGCCAAGCTCGCGAATCTTGTCTAGATGCAGAAGGATGGATTTGAGATGTCGACCATCGCAATCGTTGTACTCGCGCGTAAAGTTTCTGGCCCATACAACCACGACTTCGGCGCACATGCCGCATCGTGCCGTGACTCCAAGGATTGCACGTTTGCGCAGGGCAGCCTCCCGAATCCGGATTGAGAACCTTGTGATCCGAAGAATTTCAGCCATTTCCTGCCCGGATAGGACCATGCCGGGCTTGAGTGCCACCAGACGACGCAATTCTCCTACGGTAGGCCGAGGACCAGTCATGCCGGTGCCTGACTGGTCCGTACACGGCCAGTGCGGGCAATGGTTCAGCAGGGTTTTCTGACCGTCAGCGAGACCAATTTCCAGCATAGCCGTGGATCCGCCGAATTCTTGGCAGACCGTTTCCAACAAGGGCGACAGATCGCCCTTCCCGTTGAGACCGGCGTAAAGCCGGGAGATATCCAATGACAAAATCTCCATGGAAATTTTGCGCCTGCTTCTCCAGTTACGCTGTCCCACCTGCCAATATTGAACTCGGCATTACAAATATGTTGGATGTAATTGGATGTAGCTCAAGGCAGCGTTAAAGAAAGCCGAATAAGCACCTATGCCTCGATGGATTCGCGCCAGTTCTTCACGGAGAGATCCCTCTGTTTGCAATGGCTCACCGATGGGACTGCGTGTTTGAATGAGGTTGAACAGATTTGTTTACCGGCGACATATGATTACGTTGCAAAGTATTGGGTCGGACAAATGGTTTTGTGATCGCTTCAGATTCAGATTGCCACCTCGGCGAATAGATGAAACGGAACAATGTCCGGGCGTTGTTTGGTTGTTGCAGTTCAAATGTGCCACTTCGATTTCGTCGAGTGTTGCCGCTGCTGAAGCGAATGCCTTGAATCCCAGCATTAGCCGAATGCGTCTCTTGATGAATCGATGGTCCTGTTCCATGATGTTGTTAAGGTACTTGCGTCTCACCATCTCAATCGGGATCGGGCAGCCAAAGCCTTTCAGAATCTTGTTGATTGTTTTGATGCCAGCGATGTTCGCACCGCTCTTGTCGATGACGAACTTTCGAGGAAGACCATTCCAGCATTCGAGCAATGAATTTCGTCGCGGCAGGTTTGTTCCGACGTCGTGAAATCATGAAACCATGTGTCTTGCCGTGTTTGTCGGCGGCTCGGCAGAGATAGACCCACGCGCCTTTCACTTTTACGTAAGTCTCATCTATAAGCCAGGAACGGTCACACAATCCCTTCCGTCTGCGCGCTGCGTCGGCGATTGCGCCTGAATATCGTGTGACCCAACGGTTCAGCGTCGTGTGATCTACCGCAACGCCACGCTCGGACATGATTTCTTCAAGGTCACGGTACGACACGCCGTATCGAGCATAGAAGAGGACCGAGAACAGGATCGCATCCTTCGTGATCGCCCTGTGAGCACGCCGCCGGATGCCGAAACCGTGCAGTCAACGATAGGAGACTGGATGGAAGAATATAACAACAACCAACCACTAAGCAGCCTGAAATGACGCTCGCCCCGCGAGTTCATCAGGACTAATCTGAAACCGTTTAGGTGTCCGCTGAAACAGGGGCTGGTTCACTAAGATATCGATCAAGCGTTGGGTTTGAACTCAATTCACCACTTTCCATTTATACCGACGCTAAAAGCGGCATACTGATCCAGCTTGAGGTAGGGGGTTTCCTGTCCACGGGGCGCCATCGGGTTCCCGTTCAGAAAGCCAACTGTAATATAACAATCCGTGCGTTCGCCCCCATGACTGCTTGAGGTCCAAACAAGCCGCATCAGGTCTTCAGCCAGAACCATAGAAAGTGGCATTTCTCGATGAATATTAACGATTTCTTTGTGAAGGATATTCAGTTCATCTCGCAGGGCCCACTGCTTTTTCCTCAGCTCACGCCGTTCTTCCGCGGAGATATCTCCCAAAAAGACAGGGTCGGGAAGAATTGCTTTTACCTGACGATCCCCGCCCTCTTTGTGCGTCGCGAATTCAAACACACCATCAGGGCCCTCATAGCGGGAATAAAACATCGCATCTCCTTGTCGCCCTTCCATGCGGTTGAGAGAGAGTACAGACGAACCTGTTTCCGTGTTACGTGCAATGGCCGCTTTATTCACCGCGGACGCTTCTTCGTCATAGATATACACCAGTATTTTCCTCAGTTTGAAGATGCCGGTCGGTAAGCCCGGTCTATTGTGATTGTTTGGCCTCTTTTACACAGCTTGCGTGGTGTAATTCCAAGGCATGAGTTCACAGAGGCGGGTGATCTTGTGATCTGAGATGCGCTCTAAGGCCCAACTGAGCCAGGCTTTTGGGTCGACGCCATTGAGTTTGGCGGTTTCGATCAGGGTGAATGCGATGGCCATGGCTTTTCCGCCACCTTCGGATCCAGCAAACATCCAGTTCTTTCTCCCGATGGCGACGGGTTTGACAGCACGCTCGGCCGAGTTGTTGTCCAGTTCCAAGTAACCATGATCCAGGTATGCGCGGGCTTTCGGCAAGCGTCCCAAAGCATAGCGGATCGCCTTCGCCAGCGGCAACTTGCCGGATATTCGGGGCAATTGATCGTGCAGCCCTTGTTCGAGTTCATCAAAGACTGGTTTGGCCTTATCCTGTCGCAAGGCGGCACGCTTTTCGGGGGTTTGCGCCGTGCCACTTTTTCTACGGCATAGAACTTTGCAATCCTGCGGATGGCTTCTTCGGCAATTGCTTAGACGCCTCCAAACCGGACTGTTTGAAAACCCACAATGGCACAGAGAGGCCAGCGGGGACGTCTACACCTTCAGAACCCCATGAAAACCTGGTACTTGACAGGCATCAGATCCCTTTGAAGTCTAGCTAACACCACCGGCAATGGCCGCCCCGGTCAATGGCAGCAGCAGCGCCAAAGAGACGGGGATGGTGATTGCCGAGACCAGAGTTTGGATCGTGACGATCGCCGCCATTAGCGGGGCGTCCCCGCCAAGCTGTTTCGCCAGCGTGTACGACGATACACCAGTTGGCACCACCGAATAGACAATGGCGATCTGCAGGACATTCTGCGGGAGACCTATGAGCAGACCGATGGCCAGAGCAGCCAGCGGAAACACCATCATCTTGCCCAAAAAGGACAGCAGTATCGGCCATACCCGGGCCGTCATCGCCCGCACCCGCAGATTGGCCCCCACTGCCAGCAGGGTAATCGGCAAAGCGCCCGCACCCAGAACATCGGATATCTCGTGAACTACTGGGATCCGGTCACCTACAATACGATTGGCCAGAATTGCCAACAGGATTGCGATCACATAGGGGTTGCGCGCCAGTTCGCGCAGAATGGCCATCGGCAGGTACCCCGTTCCGCGTTTCTGAAGCGCGCTGACCATCAAAACCACCATTGCGATATTTGTAACCGGCACCAACATGGCGGTGGCCAGAATAGCGATATCGAACCCCTGCTGCCCAAACAAATTGCCCGCCATCGCCAACCCGATGAACGAGTTATGCCGGGCACACCCTTGCAGTATCGAAGTGGCCTGAGGCGCCGGATAACCCGCCAACCGGGGTGCGATCAGGCCAAAAAGCAAAGTGGCGATGAACCCACCCAGAATGGTGATCGAATACAGCCCCAGTGACGTGGCCTCGACCGGCGCCAGAGAAATCTTGGTGAACAGCAGGCAGGGCATAAGCACCCAGTAGACCAGCTTGTCATTCAGGTTCCAGAAATCGGTACTGGGAATGCCGCCCTTGCGCAGGGCCAGGCCCAAGGCAATGATCAGAAAGATTGGCAGGATCGAAGTCAGGGTCGTCAGCATGGCGTGTCACTTGCGGCGTGGGGTCGGGGCAACCGGACACCGAAACAACCTGGAACACAATGGTTCTCGATAGTTTTTGTCTGCCACCCTACCCGGCCTGTTCCGCATTGTCGTCGATAACGGCCATCGCGTCGATCTCGACCAGCAACGACGGATCGGCCAGCCCCTGCACAACCACCCCGGTCGAACAGTGGTGCACGCCTTCGAACCAGCGATTGATCGCCTCGTAAACGGCAGGACGGTATGAGATATCGGTAACATAGACCGTTAGTTTACACACATCTGCCAGGCTGCCGCCGGCCTCTTCCATCCAGCGCTGGATGTTACGGCAGGCCTGATCCGCCTGCGCGCCGGGGTCGCCTTCACCGACCAGGGTCCCGTCCAACAGGGTGCCGACCTGTCCCTGCATGAACACGAAATCCCCCCGCGCGCGGATCGCTTTGGAATAGGTCGCCTGAGCGTGATAGCGGGTCTGATATTTGTGGACATGCGTGCGGGCCATGGGACCTCCTTTTTTCAGGCAGTTGCGCGGGTCAGGTAATCCGTGATCATGTCGCCAAAGCTCTGTTCGACGGCGAATTCGAAACCGCCCTCGCACCGCATCACCAGTGCTTTCAGGCCAAACAGCTCGGAATAAGTGACCGCGTCAGCGTCAAACGCAGTGTCGTGCAGATCGAGCGGGCAGGCAATGGCCATCACATCCGCCGCTTGTAGGCCGGTGACGCGGAAAAAGGTCAGAGTGTCCGAGACCCGCACGATACTGATATCGGCCGGGCAGTCGGTGGGTCTGAGCTGCGTCTCGAGCCGCCCTTCCAAGCCCAGCGGGGCACGCACAATCCAGTGATCTCGCCCGATGTGATACAGGTCGAGCGCATCCCGCCTTGTCCGGGAATTCGGTCGTTCCGGCAAAGCCGGCAAGGCCCCTTCAACCCAAGTCAGAATTGCTGCGGGGGACCCTTTGAGGTCGAACAGCGCGTTCAGGCTCTGGCGGGCGATATTAACCTTGTAACTCATCTCAGGACCTCAGCAGCTTGCCTTCGGGATCGTGGAATACCGGCTTCGTTACCGTCACCGGGATCACATCATCCTTCACCCGGACATGGGCGGTTTCGCCCTGTCGCGCGTGACCGTTCTGCAGCAGTGCCAGCCCGACCCATCGGTTGTTGACCACACTCCAGACGCAGGCCGTGACCAGACCATCGGTGGCCTCCTTGCGGCCTCCGGGGGTCAACGGCGCGCCTTCGGGGATTGGCCGGTTGGGGTCTTCCGGCAGAATCCCCACCAACTCGCGCCGCGTTCCGCCGCCCGACCGGCGCAGAGCAACCGAGCGTTTACCCAGGTAGTCTGGTTTCTTCTTCGACATTGCCCAGCCCATACCCAAATCGTAGGCATCAACCGTTCCGTCAACCTCGTGACCAAGCGACAGGAACCCCTTTTCGACCCGCAGCACGTGGCTGGACTCTGAGCCGACAGGCAGGATGCCAAAGGGAGCACCCGCCTCCATCACTTTGCCCCACAATTCCGCCATATGGCGGGGGGCGACATTGACCTCATAGGACAGCTCACCGGTGAAGCTGACCCGGACCACACGCGCCGGAAAACCGGCGACGGTGCCATCTCGGAAGGACATGAAGGGGAACGCCTCGGGCGAGAGATCGATATCTGTCCCCAGAGCGTGCATGACCTCGCGCGCCATGGGGCCACAGATGGTGGCATTGTTCCACTGGCTTGTGACAGTCGTGATCATCACCTGCCAGTTCGGGAACTCGGTTTGCAGCAGCTTTTCCATTTGCTGGTTCACTGCATCCGCATGGCCGGTCGAGGTCGAGATCATCCAGCGGTGCTCATCCAGCCGGAAGGCCACGCCATCGTCCAGGATCAACCCATCCTCGGACAGCATCAACCCATATCGTCCATCACCCGGTTTCAGGCTGGACATGATGTTGGAATAGATAAAATCGAGGAATTGCGGAACGTCCCGCCCTTTCAGCTCGAACGTGCCAAGCGGAGAACCATCGTAGACACCAACGCCTTCGCGCACCGCGCGGCATTCCCGGTTCACCGCCTCTTGCAGATCTTCTCCGGGCTTGGGGAAATACCCCGGCCGCCGCCATCGGGCGCCAGCCTCGTACATCACCGCGCCATTGTCCTTGTTCCATTGCGTCACCGGGGTATGGCGATAGGGGAACAGCACCGTCTCTTCCCGCAATCCTCCGATCGCGCCAAAGGAGACCGGTGTATAGGGCGACCGGAAGGTGGTTGTGCCAACCTCCTGCAGCGGAACGCCCTTTTGCAAGGCAACAGTGCCGATAATGTTAATGTTGCCGGTCTTGCCCTGATCGATGCCCATGCCGCCGGTGGTGTAGCGTTTGACATGTTCGGCATTGTCGTAGCCTTCGCGAAGCGCCAGGTGCACATCGCTGACGGCCACATCGTTCTGAACGTCCAGAAACGCCTTGCCACGCTGGCCTGGAACATCCACCCGCCAAAGCGGCTCAATCCGATAGGTCAGGTCTTCGCCTCCATCGACGATCCGGTCCAGCGTCAGAACACCGGCCGCCGCACCCACGGCCCGGCAGGATTGCACCGCCTGATCGGGGCAAAACGCAGCCAGCTCCTCATCAAACCGCAGAGTGCTGCGGGACTGAGACCACAGATGCACCGTCGGATTCCAACCCCCGGAGCAGGCCAGCAGATCGCAAGTGATCCAGGTCCCGGCCCCGCCGTTGGCGGGCACAGCCTTCACGGCGCGGACACGTTTGTGCCCCCGGACATCGCTGACAACGGTTCCGGAACGCACCGTAATCCCGGAAACCAGATCCAATGCCGCCTTCGGCACCGTGTTGCGGCTGTCCAGGATCGCCTCGACCGTGACGCCCGCCACGGCCAGATCGGCCGCCACTGCATAAGCACTGTTGTTGTTGGTAAACAGCACCACGCGCTGCCCAGGCGTCACCCCCCAGCGGTTGACATAAGCCTGAACCGAAGAGGCCAGCATCACACCAGGACGATCATTGCCGCCAAACACCAATGCGCGTTCCGTGGCCCCGGTGGCGATGACAACCTCGCCCGCACGGACCCGCCAGCTGCGTTCGAGGATCGAATCCTGCTCAGGGTCCCGCTGGTTCACGATCAGCAGATTATGCTCACGATAGGCCCAGACGGTTGCGTTCTGTAGGTGGATCACATTCTCCATCCCGCGCAGTTCGGCCACCGCATCGGCCACCCAATCCATAGCGGGACGGCCGCCGATGGTCAGGTTGCGATGGAGCAGGCTGCCGCCCGCCTCAGCACCCTCATCGGCCAGAAACACCCGCATACCCGCGCGCGCCGCCTCAAGTGCAGCCTGCAAACCGGCAGGACCCGCCCCGGCGATCAACACGTCGGCATGGGCATTGCGGGCCTCGAAATGACCCCTGGCCGGAGGTTTGGCCGGAGCTGCCGCCAGACCGGCGGCTTTGCGAATCGACGGTTCGAACAGGTGCCAATTGGGCCATTTGAACGTCTTGTAATAGAAACCTGCCGGGAGGAACCGCTCAAACAGTTGGTTTATACCGCCCAGATCGAACTCGGGTGAGGGCCAGCAATTGACCGACCGGGCACTCAGACCGTCGCGCAGCGGCACCGTAGTCGCCGGACGGTTGCCCGAGGCGTCTTCGCCATCAAGCTCAACCAATGTCGCCGGTTCCTCGGGTCCGTGACCCATGATGCCGCGCGGGCGATGGTACTTAAAACTGCGGGCAGTGACCCGCACGCCGTTTGCCAGCAGCGCCGAGGCGAGCGTGTCGCCCTTGAACCCCTCATAAGACTTGCCGTTGAAGGTAAATTGCAAAGGTTGGTTCCGGTCGATGCGCCCTCCCGAGGCGCGACGGTTACTTTGTGCCATCGGGGACCTCCACAATGTCATGGGTCCGTGTGTCCCGCCAGATCGCGAACCATCCTCCGCATCCGCGCGCGTGCCACCATTTTTCCCGAACCGGTCCTAAGGGGTTCGGCGTCACAGTCAGATACTCTACCCATTCCGCGTCACTGACGGCGTTGGGATCGGGGCGGTCCGCCCCAACCGGACCTCCATAGATAAACTCGCTTTCATTTCGCTTGCCGCAGAACGGGCAGGTTAAAAGCATCATGGTCCCGTCCTTTCTATCGCGCCGTTGTGGTGCCGGCTTCCATCACGAAGTCCAGATGTCGGAACCTGCCAAGTGTGAATGGAGCCATCAGAGGGTGCGGTTCTCCCTTGGCCACCAGATGCGCTAACGTCAGCCCACCGGCGGGGATGGCCTTGTATCCGCCCCACCACCCGGCGGTGACAAACAGCCCCGGCACTTCGGTCTGATCCATGATGGGCGAGGCATCATGAGCAATGTCCAGATGCCCGCCCCATTGCCGCATCAGCTTGAGCTTTTTGAAGCTTGGGAACAGCGACAGCATCGCGGTCACGGTGTCTTCGAAGACATGCTGCTTGATGTCGCGGCGGAAGCTTTGCCCCATATCAGGCGCGCCGCCGATCACCATCTCGCCCTTGTCGGACTGGCTGAAATAGAACCCACTATCCGGGCAGTTCACGATCACATCGACCAGGGGCTTCACCGGCTCGGACACAAAGGCCGTCAGGTTCATCGTCCGCAACGGCAGTTTCAGCCCGGCAGTTTCCGTCAGCGTTGTGGTATGGCCCGACACGGCCACCACAACCTTGCGCGCCCGCACAGTGCCACGATTGGTCTCGACACCTTCGATGGCACCATCGTTACCGCGGATCAGAGATTGCACGGGGGTCTGCTGATGGATCTCCACGCCCATCGCATCCGCAGCACGGGCGTAACCCCATGCCACGGCATCATGCCGGTTTACACCCGCATCCGTATGCACCATGCCGCAGATCACCGGCAGGCGGGCATCTGGTCCGCCACCAGTCAGTGCCGGAATGCGCCTGCGCAGTTCTTCGGTCGTGATGTGTTCATAGGTCGAGCCATAGATGTCCATCGTAAGCTGTCGTCTGCGCAATTCACGCAGCTTGGGCCATGTTTGGACCACGTCCACCATGGTGCGTTTTGAATGCATCATGTTGAAGTTCAGCTCATCCGTCAGCCCTTCGTACATGGCGACGGATTTGACATAGAACGGGATTGACTCGTCACGCATGTAGTTCGAGCGGATTGTCACGGTGTTTCGGGCTATGTTGCCGCCACCCAGCCAGCCGCGCTCCAGCACCGCCACATCGGTGATGCCAAACTCTTTGGACAGGTAGTAGGCGGTGGCCAGCCCATGCCCCCCTGCCCCGATCACCACCACTTCATAGCGATCTTTGAGCGGAGGGCTTTGCCAGGCTCGTGGCCAATTTTTGTGCCCGGAAAGTGCGTTTCGGGCGAGCGAGAAGACGGAATACTTTTGCATGGTAGTAACAATATTTATCATTAGTTATTTACTGTCAAGCAACGTTTTTACTTTTGCGCAAGCTCCAATGAAGCTATTCTGGGCTCAAAATTAATCAGATGAAGGTCATTCAATGCAGGACAGGAAATCGGATGCCGAACTGGAAATCGGGCGGACCCTGCAACGGCTGCGACAAGAGAGGAACCTGACCGTCACCGAGCTGGCTGCACAGGCGCAGGTATCGGCGCCGATGATCAGTCGTATTGAAAATGGAAATGTATCACCTTCGCTGGGCACACTTCAGGCACTTGCCGATTCCCTGTCGGTATCTTTGATGGCTTTGTTCAGCCGTTCCGACGATGCTGCGGACGTGCATCATGTCAAGGCAGGAACCGGCCTGCCTTCCTGCCGCATTACGCAGGACCACGCCCACAACTATCTGTTGTTGGGCAAACACAACGGCCTGGGAGGCATTTTTCAGTCCGCCCGCATACGAATAGCGAAAGAAGAAGCAGGCAACCTGCCTCGCTACCAGCACGAAGGATACGTTTTCATCCAGATGATCGAAGGCCAGGCGACTTATGGTTGTGGCACTCAGGACTTTGCGATGTCGGCGGGCGACACACTCAGCTTCGACGCCAAGCTGCCGCACGGGTTCCGCGACATCCTGTCGGATGAGATCGAGTTCATCACCGTCTCAACCCGCCCGCAATAGCACGGCGTAAACCGACCGTCAGTGCCCCAGAAGCTGGCTCAGGAACAGCTGGGCGCGGTCGCTTTGCGGGTTGCCGAAGAACTCTTCAGGGCCTGCTACCTCGATAATCTCGCCTTCGTCCATAAACACGACACGATCGGCCACCTTGCGGGCAAAGCCCATCTCATGCGTCACGCAGATCATGGTCATGCCTTCCTCTGCCAGTTCGATCATCACATCCAAAACCCCTGCGATCATCTCCGGGTCCAATGCCGAGGTTGGCTCGTCGAACAACATCAGCTTGGGCTTCATGCAAAGAGAGCGCGCGATCGCCACGCGCTGTTGCTGGCCGCCCGACAGCTGGGGTGGATACTTGCCGGCCTGTTGCGCGATATGCACCCGCTCCAGATAGTGCATGGCAAGATCGGTAGCGTCCTTCTTTGATACGCCCCGGTTCCGCATTGGCCCCAGGATCAGGTTGTCGAGGATCGTCATATGCGGGAACAGGTTGAAACTCTGGAACACCATGCCCACTTCGCGGCGGATTTCGGCGATGTTCCTCATGTCCGGCGTGACCTCGATCCCATCAACCATGATGGTGCCTTTCTGATGCGCCTCAAGCTGGTTGATACAGCGGATCATGGTCGACTTACCCGACCCGGACGGGCCGCAAACAACAACCTTCTCGCCCTCATTCACGGTCATGTTGATGTCGTGCAGGGCGCTGAACTGACCGTACCACTTGCACATTCCGGTGATTTCGACCAGCGGTCTGACGGAGGCATCAAGCATTAAACTACTCCTATCGGCGAATTCTGGCAGCACGTCGTTCGAGCCAGTCGAACAAAAGCGCAAAGCTGTAACACAGGGCGAAGTACATCGCGCCCACCAGAATCCAGGTTTCGAACACCTTGGTTGTGGTTGCGGCGACCTCGGTGGCCATAAAGGTCAGTTCCTGAATGGAAATCAGCGAGACAATGGCGCTGTCCTTGATCAGGGTGATGAACTGGCCTGCCAGCGGCGGCAGAATCTTGCGCAGAGCCTGGGGCAGGATCACGTCGCGCAGAACGTTGAACGGCGACAGACCGATGGCACGGGCGCCCTCCCATTGCCCCTTGGGAACGGACTGGATACCGGCACGGACGATCTCGGTAATATAGGCGCCCTCAAACAGGGCCAGGCACAGAACCCCGGCGAGAAAGTTCGACAGCAACTCGGGCCGGCCGAACATGATCCGGAACACCGGATTGTCGACCATCGCGCTGTCGGGGTTCACGTCGTCCAGCCCCATGGCTGGGAACAATTGACTGGAGACGAAGAAGTAGAAGATAAAAATGAAGACCAGAGGCGGGATATTACGGATTAGTTCGACATAGGTTCGGCTGATGATCTTCAGCGTCAGATTGTTTGACGTGCGCCAGTATCCCATAAGGACACCGATTACCGTGGCCAGTATCGTTCCCCAGACCGCAAGGCGCAAAGTAGTGAACAGGCCTATCAGCAGAAGGTTTGCGACATATTCCTGTCTTTCCGGGTCCCAGCGGATCAGAAAATCGAGAACGCGCGACCAATCCCATTTGTATACCAGCACATCCTTGACCTGATATCCGGCATAGATCACCAGGGCGGCAACCGCGCCGAATATAACAAAATCGGAGACGGCAAGACGCTTTCTTGGCGGGGCGGGCGGGGGGGAATTTCTGTCCATGGGCACTTTCACCTCGGAGAAGAACGGAGGCACGGTATCAGGCCGTGCCTCCGCGAGTTGCCTTTGAGGAGATCAGTTAGAGGCAACCATGTCTTTCCACTCAGACTGATCCTTGAACCAATAGTCATGCGTTTCCTGCAGCCAACCATTTGCGGTGTTCACAAGAATCCAGTTGGAGAAAAAGTTCAGCGCGTCCGGATCGCCCTTGCGCAGCGCGAAGGCTTCGTTGCCGCGGCTGAGGTTTTCACCGTCATTGGCAACAAACACCTTGTCAGAATGCGCATCTGACCAGAAACGCGGCTTTGGCGCTGATGAGATCATCGCATGGGCGTTGCCGTTCACAACTTCCTGAAAGGCCTGAGCGTCGTCATCGAACTTGCGCAAAGTGGCCTTGGGGAAACGATCGGCAGCAAAGTTGCATGGGGTCGCGCCCCGGCGGCAGGCGATGGTGACGCTGGTGTCATTGTAGTCATCCAGGGATGTAAATCCGCCCGCAAGCTCGGTGTTCGACGCCATTTGCTGGCCCGAATGCGCGTAAGGAGCGGTGAAATTGACCGTCAGGTTCCGTTGCGGTGTGATCGACATGCCGCCAATGATGATGTCGAATTTCTTGGCGATCAGTGCCGGAATGATCCCGCTCCAGGCGGTGGGCACGAATTCGACCTCGACCCCCATATCCTCGGCCACTTTGGTGGCGACGTCGATTTCAAAGCCGATCAGGTTGCCGTCCTTGTCGCGCATCGCCCAGGGAACGAAGGTGGACATGCCAACGCGCAGCTTGCCGCGCTTCTGAATTTCCTCGATCACGCCCTCTGCCGCAGCGGGAATGGCGGATGCTGACAGGCTGGTCACAGCAACTGCTGCTGCCACTGCGAGTCCTTTGATAGGTTTCATGAATTTCATCTGGGTTATTCCTCCGATATTGTTAGATTTGTTTATTTTCAAAAGCTTATCTTTTGCCTTTGTTGAGTGAGTGTTCGAACATACTGACCAGTATGGACAGGGTGATGGTCACCGACAGGTAGATGCCTGCAACCAGGAACCAGACCTCGAACGCCATGAACGTGTCGGCAATCAGGTTCAGGCCTGCGGTCGTGAGTTCAGAAACCGCAATGACGCTGACAATAGCCGAATGCTTGATCAGCGAGATCAGCAAACCCGTGAGTGGCGGCAGAATCAGCGGCAATGATTGGGGCACGATAATGAAGCGGTACTTATCAACCGCCGTCAGACCAATGGCGTCGGCGCCTTCATATTGCCCCTTGTCCACGGCGGTAATGCCGCCCCGAATGATTTCAGCGGCAAAAGACCCTTCGAAAAAGGCCAGACACAGGACGCCCGCCCAGAACCGGTCAATTCCGAATATCGGCGCCAGAACGAAGTAAAACAGGAACAATTGAACCAGCAGCGGAGTATTGCGGATCGCCTCGAGGTAGACCTTGGACACAATGCGACCAGCGATGGAATCCGACAGCCGGGCAAAGGCGGCAACAAAGCCGATCAGAATGGCGATCACGCCTGCGATACCGGCAAGACGCAACGTTTCCATCAGGCCACGCACAAGCGGCCCCCATATTATCTCACCATCGATTTCGCGGAAAAAGAACGGCTCGACCCGATACCATTGCCAGCTGTAGTCCATCGACTGCGCGCCGCGCCAGATCAGAAACCCCAGGACCGCAAAAACAAGAACAGCCTGCCCGACCTGCCAGATTGTGCGGCCAAACGCTGCCGCGTCAAAGCCTGTATCCTCCCGAGTGCGGTTGGCTCGTGGTGTTGCGGTGGTCACCCGTCCATGCATGCAAGCCCCCTGGCGCGCCGAATTATTTGATGAGTATCAGGGTCAACATATAGCTCTGTCAACATTTTATCGAGTTATTCTTTCAAAAATGCTATAATTAGAATTCCCTTGCGAAAACTTTCTGATAGTGGAAAGACGGTTGGTATGAAGATTACCTTCCGACAGGTCGATGCATTCCGAACCGTGGTATCCACCGGCACCGTAACCGAAGCCGCGGAAATGCTTGGTATTTCACAACCCGCTGTCAGCCGGCTGCTCTCAGATCTCGAGGGCGAGGTGGGGTTCGCCCTGTTTCAGCGCTCGGGCCGGGTGCTGGTTCCCACTGACGAAGCCCGACTGCTGGTGCAGGAGGTACGTCAGGCTGTGAGCGGGATGGAACATATCAAGCAGGCCGTGACGGCGATCGGCAAATTCGGACATGCCCGACTCAGCCTGGTGACCACACCAGCCTTTGCCTCGCAACTGGCCCCGGACCTGATCGGCACGTTTGCGACCACCTGCCCCGATGCCATGGCCCGGCTGGAGTTCGAGGCCAATGATGATACGGTTGAATGGATGGTGTCGCAGAATTACGATTTCGGAATTACGTCAAGCGTGCCGTCCAACCCGTCCTTCGATAGCCTGATCATCTGGGATGACGATGTGTATTGCGTTCTGCCCGAGGGGCATCCGCTGGCTGACAAACCCATCATTCAGGCCCGCGATCTGGCGGATGAGAGCTTTATCTCTTATATGAGTTCCTCGCGTTTCCGCTTTGAGGTCGATCGTTTTTTCGAAGCAAAGTCCATTTCACGCAGCATGAAATACGAAACCCGCACCACAGATGGGATTTGCCGCCTGGTGGCGCGGGGGCTCGGGGTTTCCATCGTGGGATCATCCAAGGGTTATCTTGAAACGATCCCCGGCTGTGTCGCGCTGCCGTTCGCCGCGCCGCTGAACTTCAAAGCTGTTCTGTTCTGGTCCAAGAATGAGCCCCTGTCTGCAGTTGCACAAATGTTTCTGGACATCGCCAGGGGTTCACTCAGCCCCGACTGAGTGCATCCCGGAACGTCTGCCGGGCTTTGGCACTGTGAATGTAGGCGTAGTCCCGTGGAAATGCTTCGCCTGCCGTGACTTCCATACAGACAAATTGTGGCCCAGGTGCCGACAGGATGCCAGGAAGGTCGTCAGTGAACCGGTCCAGCTCGTAAAAGCTCTGCGCCCGAGCATATCCGGCGGACCGGGCAAAGCCCTCGAAATCCACCTGATCCGCACCCGGCAGAGGATGTGCACCGTTCACTTCATAGACCCGGTTGGCCGATAGGAAATGATACAGGTTTGTCACACCGGAATTGGCAATGGTCACCAGCGATCCGAGATTCATCAGCAAACTGCCATCCCCATCCAGCACGATGACCCGCCGGTCGGGATTGGCCAGCGCCAAACCCAATCCGTGCGAACTGGCCTGCCCCATTGCGCCCACGGCAACATAATTCAGATCACGCGGGTTTAGTTGCAGCCAATCGAAACAGCTTTGATAGACGGCAACCACGATATCGCGGTCATTAATGTGCGGGATCAGCGCCTTGAGCGCCTGGTCACGATAGAGTGTCATTGGGCCTCCGGTGCACGGCCAATCAGGAAGATATGTGGGCGGGATGCCGCGTAGGCTGCTGAGATAGCACCTGAAACATGATCAGTGTCTTCAGGTTCTTCGATCAGGGAATGGGAAATCTGCATCGCATCCAGCACCGGGCGGATGATCCGCACGCCATAAGACGCGGACTGATCGGGATGCACGTGGGGTTCCTTGCCCTGCAACCCCACCATCATCACAATGGGCAGTTCATAATCAATGCCGATTGCACGAATGGCATTCAGCGAATCCATCAGCCCGGTTTGCTGCATCATCAGCACCGCGCGGGTGCCGTTGTAGGACATTGCGCCGCAAATGCTGACACCCTCATCCTCTTTGCAGATGCGGGTCAGCCGGAAGTCGGGGTCGCGCGAGATCGGCCAGAGCAACCCGTCGCTGGTGACGATATCTGGCAGCGCAACGATCTCGCGGACGTCTGCGGCCTTAATCTGTTCGACTATCTTTGCACCAGAGGGGTGGTCGACTACCGGGGCATCCTGGGCCAGTTGGGGCGAGGCAACCATCATGCTCCTCCATTCAGAAATTGCGCGATACCGTCCCGCGCGGCCTTCAGCTCTTGCGACTGTCCAACCGTGAGGCGGATATAGTCCTTGTAGGCGGGAGATGCGAAACGGCGCGCCGCGATGCCTTGCTGGCGCAGCGCATGATCAACCGCTTCGGCGGATTTTTCGGGGTTGTGGAAATGCACCAGAAGGAAATTGGCCTGGCTGGGCACAACTTTCAGGCCCAGGCCCTGCAACTCGGCCGTCAGCCAATTGCGCCCCTTGCGATTTTCTTCAAATACAAACCTGGTATGTGCTTCGTCTTCCAGCGCAGCAATGGCCGCCGCGACCGAGGGCGACGCGACGGGAAAGGTCAGAGCGATGCGGCGTACGGAATCGATCACATCTTCAGGCGCATAAATCCACCCGACCCGCGCCCCCGCCAGGCCGAAAATCTTGGAAAACGTCCGGCACATGACAACGTTCCCGGCCTCTTCCACCAGTTTGTGCGCCGGTTCGTAATCGTCGGCGTCGACGTATTCCTCATAGGCGGCGTCAATCACCAGCAGCACATTGTCGGGCAGCGCGGCATGCAGGCGGCGTACTTCGGCGCCGCTCAGGTAGGTGCCCGCCGGATTCTCGGGATTGGCCAGATAGACAATCCGGGTGCGATCGGTCAGTGCCGCAATCATGCGGTCTACCGAGGGTTTGAAATCGTCATCAGGCACCGAGATCACATCAGCATCGTTGGCAAAAGCGTAGTTCGGCACTTTCAGATAGCCGTTTTCGCTGCGGATCAGCTCGGTGCCGGGGCCCAGATAGGCTCGTGCCAGCCGCGCCAGCAAATCGTCCGAACCCTGCCCGGTGGTGATCCGCGCCGCGTCCAGGTCAAAATGTTCGGCAATGGCCGGGGCCAGAACCTGATCGGGATTTTCCAGATACCTTTCAATCCCGCTGACCGCCGCCCGCGCCGCCGCAAGCGCGTGGGGGCTGGGGCCGTAAACGCTTTCGTTGGAATTCAACAGGATGGATACCGGCGGAACCGCCTGTGTCGCCCCTCCAACCATATGCGGTTTGATTTTGTCTATACCTGCCTTCGCGCGGGCTACGACCATATGATGTCTCCAATGCCGATCTTTCGCATCTCCCCAACCCTCATATCACACGAGAGAAAGTTTTTTGCAATTCTCTTTCAAAAAAATTATGATATGAAAACCCCGGACATTTGCCGCATCAGGATGATCATGACCCAGGCCCACCCCACTCAGACCAGCAGATTGCTTGTGACAATTGATTTGGATCTCCCCGGCAGACAGGCCGGGGACGTGATGCTGAAATGGTCGGACAATGATGTGCCGCTGGGCTATTACCCCATACCGATCGTCAGCCTGCGCGGATCAGATGGGCCGACCGTTTTGATTTTGGGTGGCACCCATGGCGACGAATTCGAAGGTCCTGCCGCAATTCTGCGGCTGTCGGAGCGGCTGGATCCAACGCAGGTTCAGGGTCAGTTGATCCTGATGCCCGCGCTGAACGCCGCAGCACTGGCCGCATCCTCGCGGGTGACGCCACTGGACGGGCAGAACCTGAACCGCGCCTTTCCGGGTGATCCCGATGGCGGGCCAACCGCGATGCTGGCGCATTTTGTCGAATCCGTTCTGATGCCGCGCGTCGATGCGGTGATCGATCTGCATTCCGGCGGCAAGGCATCCGTGTTTGCGCCCTGCGCGCTGGCCTCGCGCTGCGCTAATGCTTTTCTGACCCGGGCTAATCTGAATTTGGCCCAGGCTTTTGGCCTGCCGCTGATCTGGATACTGGGCGAGCATAACGACAACCGATCCGTAAATGCGGCGGCGGTCCGCGCCGGTGTTCCAATGATCGCGGCGGAACTGGGAGGTGGTGGTAATGTGACCCCCGAGATTGTGGACGCGGCTGAGGCCGGTCTGCTGCACTGCCTGACCCATCTGGGTGTGCTAGACGGTGCCCCGCCGGACACTGCCACACGTCAGGTTGAGATCACCTCTCCACTCGCATCGCTTTACGCCCCTGCCGCCGGTTTGTTTGATCGCAAGGTCAGCGCCGGGCAGGATGTGCGGACAGGCGACCTGGCGGGTTACTTGCGTTTTCCCGATGATCCCGCGCGTCCGGCGCTGAATCTGACGTTTCCGACCGGTGGTCTGGTACTGGCACATGGCAATCGCGGCATGGTTTGCCGTGGTGATCTGCTTACCCTTGTCGCACACGATGTTTCCGAAGGACAATAAATGAAAACCTATACACCGTTTATCTCCGGGGCATTTCTGCCGTGGCAGGGCGAGACCATACCCAGCATCGACCCGGCCTCCGGAACAGAATGGAGTCGGGTCGCACGCTGCGGCGCATCCGAGGCCGACGCTGCCATCCGCGACGCTGATCTGGCCTTTCGCAAGGGACCCTGGGCCTCGGCCACCCCTTCGGAACGGGCCGACATGCTCGACGCGTTGGCCGATACGCTTGAGATCCACTGGGAGGAGTTGGTCGAGCCAGAAATCCGGGACAACGGCAAGCGCATCACCGAGGTGCGCGGCCAGTTCGCTGGGCTGCACAGCTGGTATCGCTATTTCGCCGCCGAAGCGCGCAAGTTGACACCCGAAACGCAGGATAACGCCATACCGAATGTGACCAGTGTGGGGCATTGGTTGCCCTATGGGGTGGTGGTGGCGATCACCCCATGGAACTCGCCCCTGATGATTCTGGCGTGGAAACTGGCCCCGGCGCTGGCGGCTGGCAACACGGTGGTCGTGAAACCCTCCGAGATGACCTCAGCCTCGACCCTGGAATTTACGCGGCTGGCGCATCAGTCCGGCCTGCCGCCCGGTGTTCTGAATGTGGTAACGGGGCTGGGGCACGAGGTGGGCGAGGCGTTGGTGCGCCATCCGCTGACCCGCAAGGTGACCTTTACAGGGTCGGATTTTGGTGGCCGCAAGGTGGCCGAGGCTGCCTCGGTCGGGGTGGTGCCCACCACGTTGGAGCTAGGGGGCAAGTCGCCTCAGGTCGTGTTCGCAGATTGCGATCTGGAAAACACCGTCAACGGCGTTCTGTCCGGCATTTTCCTGTCGAACGGGCAGACCTGCGTGGCAGGCTCGCGGCTGATTGTCGAGGCGCCGGTTAAGGACGCCTTAGTCACGCGCCTGCTGGAGCGGGCGAGGGGTTTGAGACTGGGCGATCCGATGGACCCGGCAACGCAGGTCGCGCCACTGGCAAACGAGCCGCATCTGCGCAAGGTGACCTCGATGATCGCGCAGGCCAAGGCCGATGGCGCCGACTGTCTGCTGGACGGCACCCAAACGGCGCAGGGGATGCGGGGGTATTATGTGGGGCCGACGATCTTCGATCAGGTCCGCCCCGACATGCAACTGTGGCGCGAGGAGGTGTTCGGCCCGGTGCTGGCAATCATCCCCTTCGACACCGAGGAGGAGGCCATTGCCCTGGCCAATGACAGCGATTACGGGCTGGCCGCAGGTGTCTGGACGTCTGATGCCGCCAAAGGGGCGCGGGTGGCCGACGGCATCCTGTCAGGGACAGTCTATATCAACCATTACCGCAGCGTTGATCCCGGAAGTCCGATCGGCGGCATCAAACTGTCCGGATACGGGCGCGAACTGGGCCCCGATGCGATCAAGGACTTCCTGCAGGTCAAATCAGTCTGGACCGGAACCGCTCCCGTGCCCGATCCGTTTCCGTAAGTGCGTTCAGCTATTGAGGCCCGGGTGACCTCAATCGGTGATCGATACGCCGAAATAGGTTTCGATGATTTCGAGCATCTTGGACTCGAGCGTGGTCGGATTTGCGCCCTTGGGCCAGATCACCGCCAGCTCGACGGGAATCTCGGGCTTGAAAGGGCGAATGATCACACTTCCGTCGTTGGGCGGGGGCTGGTGCGGGCCGACCACGGCCACACCCATACCCCGCGCCACCATTCCGAAGACCGAGGCGGTTGCACGACATTCCAGCCGGATATCCCGCGCCACGCCACGTTCGCGAAACACCTGATCGATACGCAGCCGCAGCAGGCTGTCAGGGCGGTAGGACACAAAGCTCTCGCCCTGCAGGTCCTCGGCATTGATGATGTCGCATGACGCCAGCCGGTGATCGGCAGACAGCGCGCAGACAGCAGGCGACGTATCGACCACCCTGACATTCAGGCCCGGCCGGTTGCTGTAGGGATAGGCAACCGCAATATTGGCCTGACGGGCGCTGACCCACTCGCAGGCCTGATCCGACAAAAGCACCTCGAGCGAGGCCGAAGCGCGCGGATATTCCCGTTTGAACTGTGCCACCAGATCTAGCCCGATGGTAGATTCGACCGTGGGAATGGCCACGAGGCAAATCTTGCCATGCGGATAGTCGCGAATGCTTTCGGCAGCTTCCTTTATCCGCTCCAGCCCGAGATACGAGCGCTGCACTTCTTCGTACAGCGCGTCAGCCTCCTGAGTTTTGGCCAGACGCCGTCCGGCTCGCTCGAAAAGGGTCAGATCCAGCTCTCTTTCAAGCTCACCCAGCAGACGGCTCACCGCAGGTTGCGACACTCCCAGAAGCTTTGCGGCGCTTGTGGTGCTTCCGGTCAGATAGACGCAGCGAAACGCCTCGACCTGTCGAAACGTCAGCATGAAACGCCGTTGAACCGGATGTGGAGGTTTGCGCGTGATGTGCCGGGGCGTACTGTCATTCCTGATCATGTCCCAATGGTTGAGGCTTTCGGCCATATAGACACGTCCGTCCCGGATTTTCAAAACACTGACCCGTGGACTGCGTCAGCTTGCCTGATACTGCACGGGACTGTCGCAGGCTGTGGTCCAGCCCTCCTGAAGCATCGGGCACTTAAGCCCCTACTCGGGAACTGTACTGCGCGCGTTGGATTTTGTAATAAATAAGACATTGACATACCATATGCCGTATCTATGCTTAAATCTAATATATGAAAACACCCAACTTACAGCAAGTCTCGTGGTCATAATCAGAGTTTTACCGACCGGACCTCTCACTACCCCAAGAAGTCGACGGGCAGGTGAGTGTTTTCGGGTGTCCTGCCAAAGGGGAGGGAAGATGTTCAAGAACTGGTGGATTCTGCCTGTTCCACCAATTGCAATCAGCATTTCACTGGTGGCTGCGTCGCAGGGCGTGTTCCTCAGGTCCTGGGTTTCCAGTCGTCTACCTGATCGCGCGATCAAGATGGGCGATGATGCTCATAGTGTTCAACACGTGCAGGCTACCTCTGCCGCGTTGCCGGAATGAGGCCGGGCGCTGACACTGCCACCAACACGCCAGAAGCGCGCATGAGTTTTAAGACGTAGGGAGGACTAAGATGAACAAGCCAGTTGACACGGACCCGTTTGCAATTCCCCAGGGAAATTTTCGCGGTCACGATCAGCAATCGGTATGGTCGCAAGGATACGATCCGGAACTGACCGAGGTTGGTCCCGGCACGCCTTGTGGTGAGTATCTGCGCCGGTTCTGGATGCCGGTGGCGATGACTGATCAGATCGGTGATCTGCCCTATCGCATCCGCATTCTGGGCGAGGATCTGATCCTGTTCCGTGAAAAGAAGGAAGGTAAGCTGGGCTGTACGCATCTGCACTGTTGTCACCGCAACATGAGCCTCGAATTCGGCATCATCGAAGAGGGCGGTATCCGCTGCTCGTACCATGGTTGGAAATACGGGCTGGACGGCACGGTTCTGGAAACGCCGTGCGAACCGCCCGCGTCTCAGGTCAAGAAAAAGGCCTGTTTGGGCGCCTATCCGGTTATTGAATATAAGGGGCTGGCCTTTGCCTATCTGGGGCCGAAAGACGTCATGCCGCCCTTCCCGGTGATGGACACCTTCGATGACACCGGGGATGAACTGGTGCCCTACCTGATCAAATCGCCCTGCAACTGGTTGCAGGTGATGGAAAACGCCTGGGACCCGTTCCATGTAGTCTATCTGCACACCAAGGCAGCGCGGGTACAGTTTCACGAAGCCTTCGCCCATATGCCGATGATCGAGTTTCACGACAGTCAGACCGGCGACTTTTACACCAATGTGCGCCGGGACGGCGATTTCATCTGGGTCCGGGTGCATGATCACATGCTGCCCTCGTTCACCCAGAATGGCGGGCACTTCCCGATCCCGGATCGGTCGCGTTATTTTGGCCGGGGTGGGCTGACCCGCTGGATCACGCCGATAGATGACACCAACACCATGGTCATCGCATGGCGTCACTTCCGCGACCCGAGCTTCAACGACGACCCGCGCGGCATGACCAACCGTGACGAGGTGGGTTTTGGCAAAACCGATTTCTACGGTCAGGGGCCTGATCGCCCCTACGAGATGCGCCAGCGCGATCCGGGCGATTACGATGCCTGGGTCAGCCAGGGACCGATCAACATACATGCCCGCGAGAACCTGTCCTTCACCGACCGCGGCGTGGCCAAGGCGCGCCGGATGCTGCGCAACGCGGTACGCGCCCTGCAAAAGGGTGAAAGCCCAACGCAGCCTACAGATAATTTCCAAGGCAAGGTCATTCCGACTTATGCCGGCGATACAGTTCTGAAAATCCCGCTGCAGGAAGGCCGCGATGACGGCGCCCTGCAAAAGGAGGTGTCGTTCAAGGTGGCCGAGATCCTCAAATCCGGCGATCACCTGCAAGGCCAGGAACGGCGTGATTTCATCGAAACCGCGCTTAAGGAATACGAGGCAAGCTGGGTATGAGCACACGCATCCCCCACAACCCCGGCCGGGTCGACTGGTCTGGGGAGAACCCGGGTATCTACCTGAAACAGAACCCGGGTCAGGACCACTACGATACTCTGGCACTGTTTTTCCGCGTGGTTTTATCACCATATGGGCGCGGCCACGCGGCCATCGTGCTGGGCGCCCCGGACGAGGCGCGCGGCTGGCCGCATGTGCCCAACCTGATCATGACTGACAACCAGCGCATGATGCGCTGGATCGTCGACGGCTGGGTGACCAAGATGCCGACGTTCATCGGCAAGGCGGGTCTGGCTGCGATGACCTGGTTGGATTGCGACAGCGTGGAAAAGCGCCCCGGCGATCTGAAAACACGCTATTCCGAAACCCTGCGCGGATCGGGGGTGACGCTCGAGATGATCTGGCAGAACATGGGCCCGCCCCTGCCGGTTGAAGTCACCAAGGAAAATTCGGCCACCAAGGAACACGAGATGTATTCGGTGTTCCTCGAAGCCAGGGCGGCGCAGGTCAGGGTCAACGGAACCGCGTTGCCCGGTCAGGTGGCGGATCGCCAATTTTTTGGCCGAACCATGAGCACCGCCTTTCTGGCCTTTTCCGAAACATGGGTCACCCTGCGGGAGGACGTCTGATGCCCCTGAACGAACCAATCACGCCGGGCGCCGTCGACTGGACCGGCGAAAACCCCGGCATTCTGCTGTGCGACGAGAATGGCGAGTTTTCGGCCATGGCGCTGTTTTTCCGCGTGGCCTGGTCCCCTGTGGGTCAGGGGCAGGTCCTGTTGCTGCTGGGCTCGCCCGGTACGGTTGAGGGCACAGCCGATGCCCCCAATGTCATCCTGTCCGATAATCCCGACGTCACGGCGTTTCTGAGGGAAAACTTCATCAGCAAGCTGGCCGCTTTTGCCAATGCGCCCGCCTATGCGAGTTTGCCCGAGGTCGGCGCGCAGGCGGTTCGGGCGGGCGGCGATCCGATGAGCCATCGCTACACGGAAACCATCGCGGGTCCCGGCCTGACCGTGGAACTGGTTTGGGAAGATCTGGAGAAACCCCGTGCGTTGGAGCTTTCGCCGCACGAGGTGGCCTCGGGTGAGCAAAACATGTTCTCGCTGCTGGTGCCCGCGCATGCGGCGCAGATCATCGTCAACGGCCGCCCCCTGCCCGGAAAGCTGGGGACAAGAGTGCAGGCCGGGTACGAAACCACCAGCGCCTTTCTTTACTTCTCGGAAACCTGGATCATCCCGCCGGAGGTGTCATGAGCCTGCATCAAGCCGATCAACTGGCATTTGACAGGGCGATGGTGACGCAACCGGTCTGGAACCGTTTCAACACCGCCGCCGACGCGGTGAACCTGCCGGATAACGTTCTGCTGCACGCAGGCCCTGCCTTTGCCGCGCCGGATCAGATCACCGCCCCGATCCTGAACTCGGCCTGTGTGGCCGCTGTTTGGGAAGGCCTGGCGCGCGACTTCGATCAGGCTGAGGCGATGATCTTGTCCGGCGAGATCGTGCTGCAACCGGCGCAGGATCACGATGTGGTCACGCCTCTGGCTGCTGTGGTCTCGGCCAACATGCCTTTGCACACGATTTATGACGCGTGGCGCGGGCAGACGCGGATATTCACTCCGATCAATGCCGGGTCGCGCCCTGCGATGCGGCTGGGGCTGCGGTCTGAGGCGGTGCTGGAGCATATCCGCTGGCTCAACACCCGCTTTCTGGACGTGTTGCAGGGCGGCATTGCCGAAGGTATCGCATTGGTGCCGCTGGCGGTTGTCGGTCTGGTGGGCGGTGATGACTGTCACGGGCGTACCCCGGTTGCCACACAAGCACTGGTCGAAGAGTTGAAGGACCGGACGCCCAACGGCATCAGCGACGACAACGCGCTGGAGTTCATGGCGACTTCGCCATCCCTGTTCCTCAACCTGTGGATGGCAGCGACCAAAATCATGATGAAGCTGGCCGAAGGGGTCGAAGGGTCGAGCTTTGTCACCGCAGCGGGCGGCAACGGGCGCGAGGTTGGCATTCAGATCGCCGGCCTGCCCGGAAAGTGGTTCACTACCCCTGCCAGCCCGCCGCGAGGCAATTTCGATGTCGATCTGCCCGAAGATCGCGCTCTGGGCGCCATCGGCGACAGCGCGGTTGTCGAAGCCTTCGGTCTGGGTGCTATGGCGATTGAGCATAGCCCCGAGCAGAAAAAGAGTGTGGGCGCATTTTTGCCCGACAATGCCGAGGCGCGCGCATCGGGCCTGTCGGTTGGCGCACACCCCTATTTCCGCGCGCTTGACATCCGATTGGGCTCGACGGCGCGCGGTGCGGTGGCGCAGGGATCGGGTCCGGTGATCGGTCTGGGCATTCTGGACCGTCTGGGCGAAGCAGGCAGGCTGGGCGGCGGCATCTACGATATGCCCGTTACCCCGTTCGCCGCGGCCATGAAAGCGTTGGATGCATGAGCGATCTGAACCATCGCAGCGTCACCGAACTTGCCGGTCTGATCCGGGCGGGCGAGGCCAAACCATCCGAGGTCATGCAGGCGCATCTGGATCGCATCGCGCTGAGGGAACCCATTGTCGGGGCCTTTCAGCATCTGGATGCGGACCGCGCCATGGAGCGAGCCCGGATCGCCGACACTCTCCCCATCGGCGGCCCGCTTCATGGCGTGCCTTTTGCCATCAAGGACATTATCGACACCGATGACATGCCGACCGGCTGGGGTAGCGATCTGTACCGGGATCGTCAGCCGGATCGGACCGCCATCTGTGTGCAGGCGTTTCTGAACGCGGGCGCGATACCCGTTGGCAAGACGGTGACCACCGAATTCGCCTATTTCCGCCCCGGCAAGACCGCCAATCCGCATAACCCGGCGCATACGCCGGGCGGGTCCTCATCGGGTTCCGCCGCGGCGGTGGCAGATTTCATGGTGCCTCTGGCCTTTGGCTCACAAACGGCGGCCTCGCTGATCCGGCCTGCGGCCTATTGCGGCGTCTGCGGCTTTCGCCCCACCATCAACAGCTATCCGCTGGAGGGTGTCATGGGCCTGTCGCACAGCCTGGACACGCTGGGTGTACTGGCACGCGATCCGGCCGATCTGGCGCTGACGGATGCGGTCCTGCGTGGGGTCGATCCACCATCAGTGCCCTGTTTCGAAGACAACCTGCCGCGCATCAGCCTGATGCGCGGGCCGCACTGGATGGATGGCTCGATTGAAATGCGCGACGCCTGCTCCCGTGCACTGTCCGCAATCGCCGACGCCGGGGCTGAGGCTGGCGAGATGGCCCATCCACCGGTCTTTACCGAACTAACGGCAGCCCATAACACGGTCATGAGCTACGAGGCCGCATGCCTGCGCCACCAAGAATTCGATCTTGGCGTCCCTGCCATCAGCCCCCAGTTCCACGCCCTGATTGAAGCCGGCCAGCAGGTTAGCGAGGGCGAATACCAACAGGCGCTGGCCGTACGCGACCGAGCGAATGCCATTCTGGATCAACTGTTTGAGGATACCGACGCCTTGCTGGTGCCTTCAGCGCCCGGACCGGCCCCCGCAGGTTTGGAAGCTACTGGCGATCCGCTGTTTTCACGCATGTGGAACCTGTTGCAGGTGCCGTCCTTCGCCATTCCCTTTGGCAAAGCTCCGAATGGCCTGCCGCTGGGCATTCAACTGATCGCGCCGCGCGGCGCCGATGCCCGGCTGCTCGATACCGCACAATGGGTGCAGGATACCCTCAAACACTCCAACTGACATTAGGACTTCGCAATGCCCAAAATCACTTTTACCGATCACACCGGAACGTCTCGGGATATCGAAGTTGCCGAGGGCCGGTCGCTTATGGAGGGCGCCCGGGATGCGGGGATCGATGCTATAGCCGCAGATTGCGGCGGCGCCTGTGCTTGCGCCACCTGCCATGTCTATATCGACGACGCCTGGGTGGACAGGGTGGGCGCGCAGGACCCGAACGAGGCCGATATGCTGGATTTCGCGGCCGCGCCCACCGACCACCGCTCGCGCCTGTCCTGTCAGGTCAGGGTCACTGCCGCACTCGAAGGTTTGTCAGTGCACACCCCCGACACACAAGGCTAGGAACTCAGGCGTTTAGGGTCTTGTGCACACCGTGAAGTACACCCGTTACAAGAAACAAACAGGGCCTGACCCAGATTGTTTGCGGTTATGAGATGTCTGACAGGTATTTGGCGGGCAATTGCCATACCGAAGGTGCAAGGTTGTCAAAACGGACTTTGGTTAGCTCCTGCGAATTTATTTCAATAGTTCAGAAGTCGCAATTTCTGACCCTTGTCAGTCGCAAGTTACTCACGTTTTTCAGACCACCCCCGTCTGAACGAAGTTGGCGCCCCGCCGTAGCGTTTTTTGAATCTCACAGTAAGTTGGGTAGCGCTGCTAAAGCCTGTGGCTGCCGCGATTTCGGCAACCGTCATCTCGGTTTCGCTGAGCAATGCGTAAGCCCTCGCGACGCGCAGTTCGATGTAGAACTGCACAGGTGAAATCTCGACATACTTTTGGAAAAGACGCTCCAGCTGACGACGAGATATCTGTACGGCTTCTGCTATTTCAGAGATATCCAACGGCTCTTCCAGGTTTTCATGCATGATCTGCATGGCATTGATCAGATATTGGTTGCGACTGCCCAAGGCCACCGAGAAGGCTGATTTCTGAAGCGTTTTGCTATTGTTGGACCGAAAGTGGATGCACATGTCCGATACGATGACCGCCAGGTCGTTTCCGAAGTCGGATTCGATCATGTCCAGCATCATGTCAGTTGCGGCATTGCCACCACCACATGTCATAAGTTCGTTGTCGATCTCATACAGGTTTGCCGATGGCTCCAAATCAACAAAATGTTCGACGAATGCCGGGTGGTTTTCCCAATGCAAAGTGAACCTTTTTCCTGACAGAACCCCGGCTTTCGCAAGGGCAAAAGCGCCCGTGCAAATACCACCCAGATCACAGCCAAAGGTTCTCTGTCGGCTGATCCACGACAGGACTTTAGGGTTTGTACTTTCGGCTGGTTCAATACCTGAACAAACGAACAGGCGCGATGATCGCGGCAGATTTTGCAAAGCGAAATCAGGCGTAATCTCAATCCCATTCGAACAGGTGACCGGGTTCCCGTCCTCGGTGATCAGAAACCACTTGTACAGCTCCTTGTTTGTAACCTGATTGGCGATCCTCAGAGGTTCCACCGCAGCGCTAAAGGCCAGCATGGTCAGCTTTGGGAGCAACAGGAAATAGATCTCCTTAGCTGGCCCGTTGTAGACAACGCGATAGCTGGCCGCGCCTTTAGGGACAAAATTTCTAGGGTTCATATTCTCTCCTCCCAGTTTCGACCAAGGCGGATAAAGAGCACCAACACCCCTTATGGTGTTGGTGCAGAACGGTCAGGCGCTCATCTGCGCAACAGGCTCACCGCTTTCCTCCCAGGAGCGGATCTCTTCTTCGCTCGCTTTTGGTGAGAAGAGCCCTGTCATGGCATAGATGATACCGATGACAGGTGACAGCCAGCAAGCAAATGCGAGCGGAATATACAGCAGGTTTTCGAAGTTCCCGTCCGCGATACCCAAGCCAAGTGCAGTGATTACGAACGCACCACCGGCATTCCAGGGGATCAGAGGGGACACCAGTGTTCCGCCCTCCTCGACTGCCCGGGACAGGTTCAGCGGGGAATAGCCCATCGCGCGATAGACGGGCGCGTACATCCGGCCCGGCAGCGCAATCGACAGGTAAGGGTCACCTGCAACGGTATTGGTGGCGACAGATGTCAGAATGGCCGAGGTCTGAATGCCGGCAAATGTCTTCACCTTCGAGATGACAACTTTGATGATTGCCTGAAGGCAGCCCACGCGTTCAAGCGCTCCGCCGAAACCCAGGGCCAGCAGCACCAGTGAGATCGTCCACATCATCGATTGAATGCCTCCGCGGTTCAGCAGGGGGTCGATCTCCGGAACCCCGGTATCGATCGAGTAGCCGCTGTTGGCGAAGGTGAACGTCTCATGTAATCCGGCCCCCTGGCAGAAGATAGCCATGATGCCGCCCGCGACGGCCCCGGCAAACAGTGACGGGATCGGAGGTTGCTTCATAACTGCCAGCACGATGACCAGAACAGCGGGAAACAGCATGATTGGGGAAATCCAGAACGCGTCGTCCAGCGCCGTTGTGATTGCGTGAATGCGGTCAAAAGAAACCTGAGACGTGTCGATCAGGGTGAATCCGACGACAAAGTAAATCACCAGCGCAATCAGCATCGAAGGAACTGTCGTTGGAAGCATATTTCGAATGTGATCGAACAGATTGGTCCCTGTCACCGCTGGGGCCAGGTTTGTCGTGTCCGACAAAGGCGAGATCTTGTCTCCAAAGAATGCGCCTGAGACCACCGCCCCCGCCGTCCAATACATTGGAATACCGAACCCGGCACCGATCCCCATCAGGGCCAGGCCGACCGTGCCAGTCGTTCCCCACGAGGTGCCCAATGACACAGAGACAATGGAGCAAAGGACCATTCCCGCAGCAAGGAAAAGCTCAGGCGACAATATCTTGAGACCATAATAGATCAGCGTTGGGACAGTACCGCTTGCGATCCACACACCGATGATCATGCCAACAGTGATCAGTATCGAGACCGACGGCAGCGAGATATTGATGACGTGGAACACGCCTTCTTCGATGCTGGGCCATTTGTGACCCAACATAAGGCCAACGATACCAGTGATCGCGATCCCGAACGCCAGCGGGATGTGCGGGGTAAAGTCGCCGAAATAGAACAGCTGCAGCCCAAGCACACACAGGGTTAGCACTATCGGCACAAGCGCCAGCACCAAGCCGGGCTGCCGTATGTTGTCTTCATTCGCAGACATATGGGTCTCCTCCTTTGGAATGATCCGGAACCGTGATGATCTGCGGAAGAAACCAAATTTGGCGGGGTGGGACCGTCGGTCAGAGCGCACATCCTGTTAGAATTTGCGACACAGGTGCGTCGGATTTCGGCATCTTCGATTGAGTTGAAGGCCAACCAATGCGATCGAGCGAAACAAACTGCCCGCGTCTACACTATCCCGTCGGCTTTGTCAGGTTGCTGGTTGTGTGATGTCGTTACAGCGAAGCGTCACGTCGAACATGTCCGACCTGCCCCGGCTCAGGGGTTTGAAGGGTCGAACTAAAGCCTCGCATCGACACATCCGCGCCGATGCTTTCTATATTTGGCGAGATTACACGCATGAACTGACCGCTAGAATTCCACTTTTACAGCTCCTTGCTGCAATCAAGGAAAAACCTGCCAAAGCCATAAATCCGGCAGTCATTCAGTTAACAAAGGTGTGTGCGTTACTCGCCAGAAGCTTGCAACAGGTCCCGCGCCAGTACCCGCCCTATGCCCGCGCAAAAATTTGGGGTAAGTTACATGCGAAAGGTGAAGCCATGCGTGGTCGCGTTACACAGTTCCGTCGACGCCTTGCTGGCAAATGGTCAGCCCGATCGCTTTGGCCCTGCTTTATCATCAACTGCCGAAGCTCACCCGTCCAGTAGCGCCGAAAAAACCCGGGCACGATGTGCCCGCTTTCTGCAACCGCCTCAAATGATGAGGCGACGGAAATGGACGTTACATGACACTTACACCAGATCTGAATACAGTTCAGGACATCTATGCGCGCGACGGTGTCGTGCTGCTCAAAGGTGTTCTCTCACAAGACTGGCTGGCCAAGTTGCGCCAGGCAGTGGATGACGAAACCGCCAAGGGTGATCGGTACTTTGCCTATAAGAACATGCGCGAGCATCCGGGAGTGTTTCAGGACTATTGCCTGACCTCGGATATCGGACAGCGCGTGGCCGAGGTGGCGGGCAGCCCATGGACCTCGCTGATCTACGACCAGATCTTTGCCAAGGAACCGGGGACAAAGACCCAGACCGGCTGGCATACCGATCAGCCATACTGGCCGGTTGCAGGGCCGATCATGACCATGTGGATTGCTTTGGACCCTGTGGACCCCGACAATGGGGCGCTGGAATTTGTGCGCGGCTCACATGCCTGGGGGGCAAAATACCGGCCGTTCAAAACCGATCAGCTCGGGGCTTTCCTGCACTATCTGGAAGAAGGCAACCCAGACTATGTCGACATGCCCGATTTTGAAGCCAACCGGTCTGATTACGACATATTTCACTATCCTCTGATGGAGCCAGGCGATGCGCTGGCCTTTGACGGGATGACCGTGCATTCGGCGATGGGAAACCGGACGTCGACCCGTCTCAGGCGCGGCTACGCGATCCGGTTTGCAGTCGAAGGCGCAACCTATGAGCCGCGCGATGCGGTCACCGAATGGCTGCACGATGACAGCCTGCGCCCCGGTGACGCCTTTGCCGGAGGTCGGTTTCCGATGATATACAAGGCAGCCTGAGAACGGATGGGGGCTGACCTCAGCCCTCATCACATCAGAAATTGGGTTGCAAAGGGGGGTCACGCCTTGACCTTTCGATATACCATGGCGCATGTTTCCGGCATGAAGATCATGACCCTGAAATTCGGTTCGTATTACCCCTGCCCCTAACCGGAGCGGTCGATGATGTTCAGTCAAAAAGTGCCGCCACAGTGCGGCATTTTTCTTTTCGCTTCTGTGGCTTGGACAGGAGGAAACGATGAAACAAACAGATCACAATGTGCACATACGCGACGCTGATAAGCGCGACATTCCCCGGCTGCTGTCGATGGTACGCGCATTGGCCGCCCACCATGGAGACAATCCGCAGGTGAACACCAAAGCGCTGGAGCGGGATGCCTTTGGCACACCCCCCTGGATCCATGTGCTGGTTGCGGAAGTGGGCGACGACATCGTGGGATATGCCTCTCTGTGCCCGTTGATCCAATTACAGCTGGGCCGCCGGGGTATCGACATGCATCATCTTTATATCGAACAGGACTTCCGTGACATGGGCATCGGACGTCAGTTGATCGAATGCTCAAAGCAAAAAGCGCGCGACTTGTCTTGCAGCTACATGATGGTCGGCACGCACCCCGACAATTCCGATGCGCAAGCCGTGTATCTGGCCTGTGGGTTCGAACCGAGGCAAGGAAACGGCCCCCGGTTTGGCATTTCCCTTGAAAGTTAGACCCAGCGGGACGTGACGTAATCGGTCCCTCGCGCCTTCAGGCCCGGACGGCGACGTCCACCAGAGTGGCTTCGGCTTCAATCGCCCGGCCAAGCGTCTTGCGGAACAGTTTGGCACCCGCGTCCAGACCCAGATCGATATGCGGCGTCGTTGCGTTCTTCATGCCCAGATGGACCTGCTCCAGAACTTCCTTGTCTTCAAGAAAAGCCATTCGAGCGCCGTCATTCATGAATTTCGATACCTCCGCATTGTCGGGGTCGGAATTGCGGTGCTGGAACCAGAAATATCGGGTCCGGTCCTCGTCGATCGGGGTCATGAAATTGTAGGAGATGTTGATGAAGGTCTCTGCCACCGTAGGTTTGTCGTATCCGCCCGTCCCGACCGGGGTATAGACGGACTTGTTCAACCCGATGGCGGGCAGGCACATTTCATAATGCTGCAAGCGGTCGCACTCTCCTTCGAACGCGACGAGTTTGGCGTAATAGGGCGATGGTGGCTTGTTTTCGATCCAGCGCGAGACGATGACGCCGCGATCGGTTCTTTCGACATTCAAGGGCTCTTCATCCGTGCCAGCGCCCGCAAAGGACGACACATGAACCCAGGCTACATGGCTGGGGTCCAGCAGGTTGTCACAGACCCACAGGTAGTGGCAGTCGATGTCCATCACACCGCCATCGGTTTTGCCCCAGCTTGAATCGTCGAAATTCTCAATCGGGAAGATCTTGTCGGGATCGGCCAGCTCCGGGTCTCCCATCCAGATCCAGAGGAACCGATACCGGTCTATCACGGGATAGGATTTCACAACCGCCCGGCGGGGTGTCATGCCGCGCTGGGTCGGGCTGTCAGTGCATTTCCCGGCGCAGTCGAATTTCAGGCCGTGATACCCGCACTCCACCACGTCACCGATCAGATTGCCTTTGGACAGAGGCAGTTTGCGATGGGGACAGGCATCCTCCAGCGCGGCAGGCGTGCCATCCTGCTGGCGATAGAGTACGATATTCTCACCCAGAAACGTCTCGGCGCGCAATTCGCGACCGATATCTTTGCTCCAGGCGGCGACGTACCAGCAGTTCCTCAGAAACATTGAAATGCTCTCCAAATCGTCAGATGGCTCATGCTAGTATGAGCAGCAGAACACCCCTGCGCCATGCCGGATTGGTAATGGTTTGTATTAGCCTGACTAATTTCACGTCTCAGCCGGAGGCGGAACCTCAGGCTGCGAAGCGATCTCGGCGCGTATCCAGGTCAAAAACTCAATGACCTTTTTACTATCTTTGGTCTCGTGCGGGCGCACAAGCCAATAGGACAAGGGCGATTGTGTCATTTCGCGGAAAGGGCGAACCAGACGCCCGTCGCACAGCATATCGATGACCAAAGGCTCGCGCCCGAGCGCCACGCCCAGACCTTCGGTGGCAGCCTGAATGACCATATTGGACTGCCCCAATCTCCGGGTTCGCTCAACCGGGGGTAAGGTCAAACCGCATTGACGCGCCCAGAAGTCCCAGGTCGGGCTGGCTGAGCCATGGTGCTGGTTTTCGTCTACCAGAAGCGTATGCCGAACCAGATCCTCGACCTTGCGCAGGTCTGGCAACAAGGTCGGCGCGCAGACCGGAAACAGCTGCTCGGTCATCAACAAATCGACTTGATAGCCCGGGTACTCCCCCAACCCATAGCGAATCCCGATATCGGCATCCGCGCGCGAAAACGGATATTGCCCGGTGTCAGTCGCGATGGATATCGACAGGTCCGGATGGGCAAGATCAAATTTTAATAGCCGTGGAAACAGCCAGTTGAATGCAAACCCCGGCAGGCATGAGATCACGATGGTCCGATCGGTACGTGTCTTGTCCCTCAGTTGGGTGCATACGTCCGAGATACGCCCCAACCCTTCGGATATAGCCAGCGCCAGAAGCTCTCCTTCGCGGTTCGGGCGCGATTGGCGCGCGCCGCGGACCAGCAAATCGCGGCCCAGCCATTCCTCAAGCGCGCGCACATGCTGGCTGACCGCGCTTTGGCTGACCCCCAGTTCGGTTGCGGCAGGGGAAAACCCGGAATGGCGGACCACTGCCTCAAAGGCGCGCAGGGCGGAATAGGGCAGATTCAGGATCATATTAGTCACCCTAATGCCACTCATAATCACTTTCAAATAGATTGGGTGCCAGAGTCCGGCCAGATTAATAGATGAGTGAACCCGTAGGAGACGCGAATGTCGGACATCACGCCTGAGCGCGGTGCGCGGAACCTATTGATGAACTGTGCCCGTGCGACGGCCGGGGACCGGTTGTTAATTGCTTATGAGCCTCCGGAATTCGGTTACTTTGACGCGGATAGTGTTGCTATCGTTTCGGGCGTTGCCCGATCGATGGGGCTGTCCGTTGACACGGTGGATGTGGGGTTCAACCCCGGCAACCCGCACCTGTCCCCCGACCTGCTTGCGCGGTTTGAAACCGCCGACATTATTTTGTTTCTGGCCCGTTTAGGGGATCAGCTACGGTTCTCGGACATGCCGCAGGGCAAAAAGATCATCGTCAGCTTTGCCCTGAGCCGTGAACTGTTTGGTTCAGGTTTTTCGAACGGCCACCACGACGCCTTCCTGGAACTCAAGGCCGGGATCAACGCGGTCCTACACACGGCGCAGGACGTGCACTTTACCTGCCCTCTGGGTACAGACGTCCGTGGGCGTCCGGAAATGAACCTGAAGCCGGACGGCGATACATCGATCCTGCGCTTTCCCATGTCCGTCTTCACCCCGGTTCCTGCACACAGCTTTTCCGGCCGGGTGGCGCTGAGCTTTCTAACGGGCACCGGCTCAAAGTACTATGACGAATATACGATCGAGTTTGACTGCCCGGTATTTGCCCACATGAACAACGGGCGCCTGACCGGTTTCGAAGGTAATCCAACTGACACTGCCCGCGCCGAAGCCCATTACGACCGGGTCGCCAAGCGGTTCGGCATTGACCGTAACTTTGTACATTCCTGGCATGCTGGCATTCATCCCGGCTGCGGATATCCCTGGGACATGCGCGACAATTATGAGCGTTGGGGCGGAGCTGCCTTCGGCAATCCACGTATCCTGCACTTTCACACTTGTGGCGCCTACGCACCGGGCGAGATCAGCTGGAACGTATTTGATCCGACGATTGTGATAGACGGCATAACTTATTGGGACAACGGTGTTTTTCACGCTGATCGACTGCCCGGTGGGGCCAGTATACTAAAGCGGTATCCTTGCGCTGCAGGTCTGTTTGTCAGCCCCGACACAGATATCGGCCTACGCAGCGCCAGTTGAGCTTTCTGTCTTGATCGAACGCCCCGCGTCGCGATAACCTGTTGGCAATAGGGCTCAGCAGATAGTGCCCTATGGTGCGGAGCACTCCCGTCTCCGGTGCCAGAAATGCGATGTGGGCGCGGCCCCCGCTCTGGCAAATCTTGTGGAAATCACATGTCAAAAGCAATTGTTACGCCCCTGACTCAGGCCTTGGCCGAAGGTAAGCTGACGCGCGAAGAGTTGAAAGGATTCCTACAACGGTCAAACGGCCCCGGCTTGCGCCATTTGGCGCTTTGGGTTCTGGTACTGATCTGCACAACCACTCTTGTTACTCTGGCCTGGAACAGCTGGCTGATCTGGCCAGCGATGTTCTTGCAAGGCATCGTGCTCGTCCATCACTTTTCCCTGCAGCACGAATGCGTGCATTACACCGTTTTTCGCACCCGTTGGCTGAATGATCTGGTTGGCCAGATTTGCGGACTGATTATCATTCTGCCCCATCGGTTCTTTCGCTACGAACATTGCGACCACCACACTTACACACAGCTGACCGGAGAAGACCCCGAGTTGATCCCGTTGCCTAAAACGCTCGGGCAATATCTGCTCTACCTATCTGCCCTCCCCTATTGGCGCGGGAAGTTCATCGAGCTTTTCCGCCATGCTTGCGGACGTCTCAGCGAAACTGAACTGCGGTTCATTCCCCAGGTTGAACATAAGGCCGTGTATCGCGATGCCCGCAGAATGTTGTCCATCTACACGGCCATATTTCTGGGCATGGCCGTAACAGGCTGGTGGGGGTTGATCTGGTACTGGATCATTCCGTTGTTTCTGGGCGAGCCGGTCATGCGGTTTGTTCGAATGACCGAACATGTCGGACGGCCTACCGTGGCCCAAATGTCGGAAAATACGCGCACCAATCTGGTCTCAGCCCCGTGGGCCTTTTTGTGCTGGAAAATGAACTATCACGCCGAACACCACTATGTGGCTTCGGTGCCGTTCCACGCTTTGCCCCGGCTGCATGAAAAGCTGAAGGATCACATCTTTGTCGAACCGGGCGGTTACTTTGCCGCCCATCGCGACATTCTGCGGCAGATTCTGAAAAACAGTCCACAGCGAAAGGCGGAGGTGTGACTCATGGTCGGAGATAAACCTTGGCAGGATGTGATCGAGGCGGGCCGGTTGGAAAAGAACTGGGTTACGAGGGTCGAATTTGGACGGCGTGTCATTGCCGTCTACGATACACCCAGCGGCATCTATGCCTCACTTGCATTGTGCAATCATGGTGGGGCGGATTTGTGCGATGGCTATTTCGATGGTCACGTCATCGAATGCCCGTTGCATCAGGGCGCGTTCGATGTACGCGACGGAAAAGCTGTTTCCGCGCCGGCCACACGCCCGATGAAAGTGTTCGAAACACGAGTTGAAAACGGCGTCGTGCAGATCAGGGTTTAGGCGCTCAGACCGATCCTACCACTTGTCCGATTTCTTTTCGAGCCGGGCGAATAGTCGGCTGAGGCCGAAACAAACGATAAAATAAAACCCGGCAGTCGCGATCCAAGCCTCGAAAATCATGCGGGACGACGCCACAAGTTCGACTGTTTTATAGGTCAGTTCCTGAACCGATATCAGCGACAGGATCGAGCTGTCCTTGATCAGCGAGATAAACTGGTTGGCCAAAGGGGGCACAACCTTCTTCATCGCCTGCGGCAGCACCACGTAGCGCAGTTCCTGTATGCGGCTCATGCCGATGGATCGTGCGGCTTCACGTTGGCCTTTCGGGATCGACTGGATACCGGCACGGACGATCTCACCGACAAACGCGCTTTCGAACAGGGCCAAAACGACCACACCCGAAACCAGAGATGGGAACCGGCGCATATCGCCAAAAAAGAACTCCCAGACCTGATTATCGTCCTGACGCGCGATTCCGCGCGCCCAGCGTTCCAGGTTCAGTGCATCGATCAGTTGCTGGGACAGGAAGAAAAAGAAGATAAAAACGACAACAACCGGCGGCACGTTGCGTAGGAATTCCAGATAAGTCCTCGCCAGCATCCGGATGGTTAGGTTGGCCGAGCATCGTGCCACACCCAGAACAGTGCCCAAAATCAGGGCCAGAATTCCGGAATACAGGCTGATACGGATGGTTGCCACGAGTCCCTGCAACAACAAATTCGGAAAATACTCTTCACGGCCAGAATGCCATCCGACGACATAGCCTGGGATTAGTTCCCACCGCCACTTGTAGTTCAGTGTGCCTTCGATTGACAGCCAGATATATCCGAAAAACGCGATCAGAACCGCCACAATCAGGTAGTCTGGCCATCTGAGTTTTTTCAGGAAGTCTTGCACTGGGTCTGCTCCGCGTCAGGGTCGGGGGCGACGAAGCCGCCCCCGGTTATTTCAGTTACTGAGCAACCTGGTCCGCCCACTCTTCGGTGGCAAACCAGTAGTTGTGGCGCTCTTCCAGCCAACCGGAGCGCCATTGCTGCGCAATCCAGTTGTTGAAAAAGTTCATCGCGTCCGGATCCCCCTTGCGCAGGGCAAAACCCTCGCCGCGCGGATCGAACAGGTCACCTTCGATGACAACCAGCGTTTCCGGATTGCGTCCGGCTTCGCGGTTCGGTGTCGGTTGCGCCGCCATGGTCGCATGAGCGTTACCATTCAGAACTTCCTGGGCGGACGCGCCATCCTCATCAAACAGCAGCAAATTCGCTTCGGGGAAGTTTTCCGCAATAACTACCGCGGGCGTCGCGCCGCGACGGGCGGTAAAGGTCACGTCCGGCGAGTTCAGATCCGCCATGGTCATGCCTTCTGTGAGTTGTTTATTCGCCATGATCGCCAGGCCCGAATAGGCATAGGGATCCGTGAAGTTCACGGTCAGGTTCCGTTGCGCGGTCACTGACATGCCGGAAATGATGACGTCGTAATTACCCGACACCAGTGCTGGGATAATCCCGTCCCATGAGGTGGGTACGAATTCAACCTCAACACCCATGTCTTTTGCCAGTTTGCGCCCGACATCCAGTTCGAACCCGATCAGGTCGCCGTTCTTGTCGCGCATCGACCATGGCACAAACAGCGACAAACCGATCCGGATCACGCCGTCCTGCTTGATGGTTTCAATCACACTTTCGCGGGACAGTTCCTGCGTTGTGCTTTGCGCCCAGCCAGATGTCGCCACACCGGTCGCCACGACTGCGCCGAGGGCGACGCCAAGCAATCTGCGGGAAAGCTTCATATTGGTTCTCCTTGTTGTCCGACAAAGTTTTCAGTTTTATTGGTCGATGGCATATTTCTTCTCCAGATGGCTGACGCCGATCGACAGGATCAGGGTCACCACCAGATAGACCAGAGCGATGGTGAACCAGATTTCGAAACTCATGTAGGTATCGGAAATGATGTTGCGGCCGAACGTGGTCAGCTCTGCCACCGCGATCACGCTGACAATCGCCGAGGATTTGATCAGGTGGACGACTTCTCCGGTCATAGGTGGCAGCATGAAGCGCACCGATTGCGGCAGGATGATATAGCGGTAGGTCTGAGCCGGCGTCATGCCGATGGATTTTGCCGCTTCCCATTGACCGGTGGGAATGGCGTTGATCCCGGCCCGGAAGATTTCCGATATCAGCGCCGAGTGGAATACCGCCAGCGTCAGGATACTCGCCGTGTAACGGTCGAAACCGAAAATCGGGCCGAGCACGTAGTAGAACAAATACAGCAGAACCAGCAGTGGGATATTGCGGATCAACTCCAGAAAACCGATGGCGACAGCAGACCCGATGACCAGGCCTGACAACCGAAGCAAGGCGATCAGAAGACCAATCACAGTTGCCAGCAGAAAAGAGATTACAGACAACTTGACCGTCGCGACCAGGCCAATCGGAATCTGTCCCCATTCAAAGCCAACTTCCGTATTGCGGTAGAGGAACTGCGGTACCCGATACCATTGCCAGTTATACCCCATGCTTTGCGCGCCAACATAGGCACCATAGGCGATGGCACCGACGATCAGGGCATAGATTACGATGGACACCAGCACCGAGTCGAAAAACCGCTTGAGGAAGGGCGGCTTCGGCAAGGGCTGGCCTTTTGCGCCCGATATGCCCAGATCGCTCACGGTCAATGCGCCAAAATCTGATCCAGGAACAAGCGGCAGCGCTCACTGGAGGGGTTGGTGAAAAACTGTTCTGGCGGTGAAATTTCTACGATCCGGCCTGCTTCCATAAAGACCATCGTATCCGCAACTTTGCGGGCGAAACCCATCTCATGGGTTACGACCACCATGGTCATGCCGGTGTCTGCCAGCTCGACCATCACGTCCAGAACTTCGTTGATCATCTCTGGATCAAGCGCCGAGGTGGGTTCGTCAAACAGCATGATCCGTGTTTCCATGCATAATGATCGCGCAATCGCGACGCGCTGCTGCTGACCCCCGGACAGCTGAGCCGGATACTTGTCGGCCTGTTCCGGGATGTGCACACGGTCAAGATATTGCCGCGCTGTCTCTTCAGCCTGCGCTTTGGAGATCTTACGCACTTTCATCGGGCCAATCGTCAGATTCTCCAACACGGTCAAATGCGGAAACAGGTTGAACTGCTGAAAGACCATACCGACTTCCTGCCGCAATTCGCGAATTTCCTTGGCACCGTCAAAGACCTCGATTCCGTCGATCACGAGGCGGCCGGAATTGTGCCACTCCAATCCGTTAAAGCAACGGATCAAAGTCGACTTGCCAGAGCCGGACGGTCCGCAAATTACAACCTTTTCACCCTGATGCACCGTCAGATCGATGTCCTTCAGCGCATGGAACGTGCCGTAGTACTTGTCCAGATTGGTCACTTCGATCATCGGAGTGGCTTGGGTCATGTTGTGCCTATCTGGGTTCGGGACACCATGCCTGGCTGTCTGTTGCGGTATTGAGCGCCGGGCAGCGTGCAGAACAGGTCATCCCCCTGCCCCGCCGACGGGCGTCGCGCGGCAACAAGGTCCGTGTCGAACCGACGCTGCGACTGATTTGGTCGGTCAGACAAGGTCGATGATACCTCAAATACGTTGCGCTCTGATTAATATGGTTGCTTATCATGCAATACTCGTCAATAAAAAACTCAGTGCCGAACCAGGTACTGACCGAAATTTGTGCTGATGACCAAAGGAGGAACCGCGTATGTCTGCCTGGATCAGGATGATCTCCGACGAAGATGCCGATGCGCAGTTGCAGGCCACTCTGGATCTGGCGCGAACACCGCACGGAACTGTGGACAACGTCATGCGGGTACACTCTCTTCGGCCCAACACTATGAAAGGGCACGTGATTTTGTATCGGGCCTGTTTGCATGATGAAGCGAACACGGTCCCGATGTGGTTTCAGGAAGTGATCAGCTCCTACGTTTCGAACCTGAACAATTGCCCCTATTCTTACGCCAATCACTGGGCCAACGCGCGCCACCTGATTGGCAATGATGCGCGCGCCGACAAAATCGAAGCCGCGCTTAGGGCGTGCAAACCACAGGATGCGTTCGAAGGGAATCAGTTGGAGGCGCTGGTCTACGCCGAGAAATTGACACTGTTCCCCGGTGAGATGGGCGAGGCCGATGTCATCGCCCTAAAAAATGCAGGTTGGGCGGATGGCGAAATTCTCGAAATCAACCAGATCGTGGGCTATTTCAATTATGCCAATCGGTTGCTGAACGGGTTGGGCGTAACGACTGACGGCGACGTGGTGGGCTATTACGGCAGCGAGTGATGGGACAAATCATGCAGGGTGACCCGCCGGGAAAACAGATCGACCGAGCCATTGGCGCATCGCTGAAGGAACTGCGCCAAAGCCGCAAGCAATCCGCACGCCGACTGGCCGAGCTGTCCGGTATATCTGCCGCGATGGTAAGCCGGATCGAAAACGGGCTGGTATCCCCATCGATCGATACGCTGACCGCACTGGCTGAGGCCCTTGAAGTTCCAATTGTCTCGCTGTTCCGCGAGGCGCGAACCGATCACACCGACTATACCCTTGTACGTCACGGAGAAGGGTTGAAATCCACGCGTATCTCGGCCGGTCATAGCCACGAATACGTTAATCTGGCATTGCATTCACGTAAGGATCTGCGATTTCAGGCGCGCCGCGTGACCCTTTTGCGCGAGGGGGGTCCTCCGCCAACCTATGTCGGACACGGCGTTGTCTTTGTTCAGGCGCTTGAAGGTGAAGCCGTTTATCGATACGGCGAGGCCCGCTTTACCCTGTCGGCAGGCGACTCCATCAGCGTGGACGCAGAGCTCAATCACGGATTCGAAGCCGTTCTGACCCCCAAGTTCGTATTTCTGACCGTCCAGGCCGAGCGCCCGTGATACCTTGCTGATATGGCTCAGGCACTTGACCTTGATCTGACTCGCGGGTCCATTTCGGGTCATTTCCGGACCCTGGCAATACCTGGCGCGGTCGGAATGCTGTTCAGCACGCTTTATAATATTGTCGACATCTTCTTTGCCGGACTGCTGTCGACCAGCGCTCAGGCCGGGCTGGCCATTGGGTTTCAAGCGTTCTTCATATCAATTTCCATTGGCGTGGGTTTGGGTGCCGCCATGAGCGCGCTGGTCGGCAATGCGCTGGGTGCTGGGGACAACCGAGCAGCCCGACGCTTTGCAGCGCAGGGGATAGCCTACGGTGTCATCGCATCGTGTCTGCTTGCGTTGGCAGGTCTGTGGTTCGGACCTTTGCTAATCCGGCTGGTGTCCGAACCGGGCGTATACCGCGATGCAGGCCTGCGTTATTTCTACTGGTTGCTGATGGCAATGCCCGGTTTCCTGGTAGCCTATGGGTGTAACGGAATCCTACAGGCCCATGGTGATGCAATATCCATGCAACGTGCACTGATTGTAGCGTTTCTGGCAAATATCCTGCTGAATCCCCTATTGATTTATGGGATTCCCGGCATCATCCCCGGCATCGGTTTTGACGGTCTCGCGTTGTCCACGGTCATCAGTCAGACCGGCGTGATGATCTTTCTGATACGGCAGGTGTTGCGCAGGCGGCGGATGAAGCGGATGCGCGCGGCCTATTTCTGGCCACATCTGACGCGGTTCGGCGAGATTTCCGTACAGGTTCTGCCAACAGCCTTTTCTTTCATGATCATGTTGTTGTCGAGCTTTGTCATACAATTCGCGCTAAAACTGTTTGGCGAACATGCCATTGCCGGTTACGCCATCGCCATAAGGCTTGAGCAAGTTATGCTGTTACCAATTCTGGGTGTCACGGGTGCTCTGCTGCCGATTGCTTCGCAGAATTTCGGCGCGCGCAACCACCAGCGGGTGCGGGGATCGTTGTTCTACTGCTGGCGCGTAGGGTTCGTCATGTCCTTGATCGCAATTCCGATCCTGTGGTTTTTGGGTCCGCCGCTTATGCGGCTGTTCACACCAGACCCCGAGGTCATTCGTGTCGGAGTAAGTTATCTGCGTATCGACAGCCTGATCCTGCCTTTCTACATGATGCTGTTTTCAATCAACTCCTTGCTGCAGGCTCTCAAAAGACCCATTTGGACCGTCTGGATCAGCCTCTATCGTCAGGGTTTTGGCGTCGCATTCTTTGTCTGGATTTTCATCGGGATTCTGGGTTTCAGCGAAACCGGCGTCTGGCTCGGAACGGCGGTCGCCGTCGTGACTGGCTGGATCATCGCCATTTTCCTGACATCAACGGTCGCAAGAAATGAAATTGGCGGTTTGTGGGCGTAGAACGCACTGTTTGCGTGTTCCAAAGCCGGAGGCAACAGAATGGTTGCGGTTGGTTCCTGTCAAAATACGGTCCATCTGGATGTGTCGCACATTATTGGTTCGGATTGACGAGAATGCATATTCAGGCGCTGGTTGCCTGAAACAAACATGAGCAGAGTGATTGCCAACTTGATTGCGCGTGACTGAGAAGAGTGAACCGTGTGAACTTCATGCAGTCATTTCGGCAATATAGCCGTCCCAGAGGGCGAACGCATCGGCCCTGGCGTAACAGTATGAGACGGTGGGGTATTTGGTCTCCATCCGCACAAGGACATCGAAGTCGTTACCTTCATGGTGGATGGGGAAGTTCTGCATATTGACCCGAACGTCTCGGAACACACGGGGACCCTTGCAGCCAAGGGTATACAGGTCATCACCGCTGGAACCGGTATCGTACATAACGAGATCAATAACTCCGATAACGATCCCATGCGGGCTTTGCAAATCTGGTTTCGGCCCAGAGCCAATAACCTTGCGCCTGCCTACTTGAAAAAGACGCTGAATTCGGCAAGCCACACGGATCTGTTCGAATTGGTTCTGGCTCCAGATGGTGCAGATGGAGCGCTCGTGGCTCAACAGGATGCATCGATGATGCTACGGTTCCTTCACACATGCGCAAAGCATCACCTATCGACCCCAAACAATCGGCAACGGCGTCTATGTTTTTGTGATCAGCGGTTCAGTAAATGCCGGTGATCAGAAGCTCGAAAAAGGTGACGGGCTTGCACTGCGTGATGTCAACACCGTTGAAATATCAATCGTCGCCGAAGCCGAGTTGTTGGTATTTGACCTTGCCGCGTCCACTTTTGGCTGAGGGCGGGATAATGAAACTCTGTTCCGCCCCCGGCACATGCACGACCGCTGTCCACATCACATTGGAGTGGATCGGTCAGCCCTACGAAGTTGAACATCTCGACTACGCCGCGATGAAAACGCCAGCTTACCTAAAGCTCAATCCCTCAGTCGTTGTGCCAACGCTCGTCGATGAAGGACGGGCTTTGTCCGAAGCCAGCGCGGTTCTGGTGTATCGTGTCGACCGCTTCCCAAATGCTGGCATTGGGCCAGCCACCGGATCCGAAGAGCGCGTCAAGCTGAACCAGTGGTTGCTGTTTTTGTCAGCCACCTTGCACCCTTATTTCTGGCCTTACTTCTCGCCTGGCCGCTTTACAACCTCCGAGGCGGACCATGCGCATGTTGTCGAGGCCTCTCAGCTTTTGGTCGACAAGGCGCTTACCCGCATTGACCAACATCTGGACGGAAAAAGCTGAATGGTTGGTGGCGAAAAATCTGTTGCGGATGCACTTCTCTACCCAATGGCAAACTAGGCTTATGCCTTCCCAAAATCCACCGCTGAATACCGCAATGTCGACCGGATAATCAGGAAACTGGCATCAGACCAAGCGGTCCTAAACATCCATCGCAGTCAGGGTACGCGACCAAAAGTGTCGGTCCCGGGATAAGCGTTGAGCACTCTCGTTCATCACCACACCCTTAAGAAAGGAACAAGCTATGACTGAAAAAGCCACACCGCAAAATGCGGGCATGATCCTGATCGACCATCAGATCGGCACCATGAACTGGGCCCGTTCTGTCGACATTGAAATTATCAAAGCCAACACTCGTGCCCTAGCGCGAACAGCGGTTGATCTGGGCATGCCCATCGTCTTCACCTCCAGCATGGAGGATCAAATTCAGGGGCCGTAAATGCCGGACCTGGAAAAAATCGCACCTGAAGCGTTTGCGGCGCGTGTGAAGCGCCCTGGTGTTGTGAACTGCTGGGACGACCCTGCCTTCGCCGATGCATGCCGCAACACTGGGCGAAAGCATTTCCTGATGGCTGGCATCACAACCGATGTCTGTCTCGCTCCGCCCGCAATCATCGCGAAATCCGAAGGGTTTGACGTCAATGCGATTGTGGATGCATCAGGTTCGCCCACTGCGCTTACTGACGAGATGACATTCCGGCGAATGGAACGCGCCGGGGTTGAGCTTATCACCACCAGTGCGATCATGTCTGAGCTCGCGGTAAACTGGGCCAGCGAAGATGGACAGAAGGTCATCCAAATCCTGGGTGAAGAAATCCTCAGCAAAGGTTGACTTCTGACCAAGTGAGCAAAGCACAATAACAGTCCGGCAGCTTCTAGTTGCCGGCCCGGTTGATTTTGAACGCTTGCAGAGCCGCTTGATCACCAAAATCTTTGAATACTCTTGTGTCGCAAACCCTTGGGGCAAAACTTGCTTTGAATTTGACACGTTCTTGGCCACTTTGAATACCGGACATTCAAGTAATGTGCAGCATTGCTGACTCTGGGCTCACAACGGACCTGGTGCCGTTGCAGAAAGGGCCCCTGCCGCGCTAACAACTGGTTAAACGGACGGCCCACACCTGCGGTTGATCCACTACCTATTTTGCCGCGGTGCGGCCCGTTGAAGCTGCCATTCTCTGCGGGTGCAAATTTCAACTCGGACTGAACTCGGGAATATCGGGGCTTTTGCCTGGCGTCGCATTAAGAACAGACACTCACTTGGCGATATTTCTACATGATGGGATGACCACCCCTAATTCCATACCTCAATCAACAGATCGCATCCTTGTCGGTGTTGCACTGATGCTGGGATTTTGCCTGACTGCTCCTTTGCTGGATGTAGCTGCGAAACTCGCATCGGCCAGTGTGCCAGTTGGGCAGATTACGGCTGCTCGCTTTGTGGTGCAATGCGCGTTGATGGCGCCGTTTGTCTGGATTATGGGACTGTCGTTGCGTGTGGCGCGAGGTGATTTGATGGTACTCGTATTCCGCTCTTTACTCTTGTTGTTCGCGACGTTTTGTTTCATTGCAGCAATCCGTGTGATGCCACTTGCCGATGCGTTGGCAATCGTGTTTGTGGCCCCGTTCATAGTCTTGTTGGTCGGCAAGTTTTATCTTGGCGAAGATGTCGGCCCGCGTCGTGTCGCGGCGGCACTTGTGGGGTTTGTTGGGGTGTTGTTCGTCATCCAACCCAGTTTCGCGGCATTTGGCGCGGTTGCCATTATTCCGCTCGGCACGGCAATTGCCTTTGCTTTCTACATTCTTGTGACGCGGGGATTGTCGCGCCGAATGCACCCCGTGGCCCTGCAATTCCACACCGGCCTGATTGCCAGCCTGTTTTGCATTCCAGCCCTAATGGTTGCGCAAGGTTCCGGCTCTGATCTGTTCGATCCCGTTTGGCCGACAGATATCGCGTTGTTGTGGCTTCTGGGAGCTGGGTTTTTTGCAACCGCGAGCCATATGATGATGACCTATGCGCTTTCGTTTGCACCTTCGGTCACATTGGCCCCTCTGCAGTACTTTGAACTCCCGGTGGCGACCCTGTTCGGCTATCTTGTTTTTAGTGACTTCCCAAACACGCTTAGCCTGATTGGTATTGCCGTCATCATCAGTGCAGGGCTGTACATGATACATCGCGAAAGAGCTGTCGCCAGGCAGTTGGTTACGGAGCGCGCAGCGCCTCCAATATAAGGCTGCACGCGCTCAAACTCTTGGCTGACCTCGGCGGAAAAAGAGGTATCTGTCTGGTATCCGTCTCAGCTCAAGGAATGTTCCACATACGGGTATCGCGGTCG
>NZ_WPZL01000026.1 GCF_013031245.1 Ruegeria lacuscaerulensis | reverse complement strand
GCTATCATGCTGGATTCACACAGTGAATCCCTCACCCGATTTGTGCAACAAAGCCGCGTTCGCGCCTCAAGTTTTTCCGTTCCGGTACTATTGTAATGATCGCCACTTTGAGCTGAGGCCAACCACTCGGCTTTTTGCTCAAGGACTTGAGAAACAGCACTGGTAAACTCAGAACTAAACTCCCACGTTCCGGCCCTGCCGCCTTTGCCTGATTTGAAAATTCGCGTGTTTGGCCGTTTGATTTCTACCAAAACGGTATAGTCAGTGAAGTTGAGCAGAAAATCGACAACGGGTTTGTTCTGGTTGTCTGTTCCACCTCCTCCAACTGTCATTTCACGATCAAATTGACGCATGATCCGATAATCAAGGCCGTAGCCAAATACCCATTGATGCTTATCAAAAAAGTCTTGCCAGTGGGCTTCGGACCAATTCCCGGAAGCGATCTGTGCTTCAAATTCCTCAACACCCTGACGTCTTCCTAATAGGATATTGATCTCCTCACTTGCGAGGTCGGCCTGCAAAGCGCGAACAACTGATTTTCTCTGGTCATTACTTAATAACTTGATGCGTTCGACTAACCCACGATCAGAAGCGTCAATTATCGCTTTCGGACCTGATTGGGTGGAAATGTCCTCAATTTGGAAGTTGTCTTCGTTGGAAAGATCAATGAACTCAATTTGCCTCAAGAACGACAGCAGGCGGCTGAATTCATCTTGTCGGAAAGTAAACTCGTTCTTCTCGGAAGCTTGGATCCAATCACCCGCGCGCGTTTGAAAGCTCTGCAATGTGATACGACGCACTTGCTTTTCGTCTTGGGTTACTAGTGCCGTTACCTGCGTTTTTTGCTTCTCGCCGGTTAGACGTAAACATGCCGCCCCCTCAACTTCACCAAGTTGTAACCTATCAGAGCCCTCCATCACCATTCGTACCTGTCGTAGTTTTTCAGGTGAGCGGTCACTGTAAGAGAAGACCTTTGAAATGTATGTCTTCGCTTCTTTTCTTAGTTCGAAAAATTTTTGTTCATCATCACTCATGCCGGGAGTTTGCGTTGGTAACCACCACGGCACAAGATTCTATCCTGCGCCGATGCAAACAAAGTGCATTCAATAATAAATGTTGCGGGATTTGTTGCGGGATGGTTTGAATCCCCCCCCTAAATTTTTCGAGTCCGAGCGCGAAAAAGTTGTTTACTTTCAATAATTTAAGGGAAACCAGTGGCGGACCGAGGAGGATTCGAACCCCCGACCCCTTGATTCGTAGTCAAGTACTCTATCCAGCTGAGCTATCGGTCCGCGTTGGTGAGGCGCTATTTAGACCCACCTCCGGGCACGTGCAAGTCGATTCTTCAAAAAAATCTTAAAAAGTCACGTCACCCCGAGGAAGCCTGATTTCAAAGGTCGTTCCCTGCGGTCCGGTCTCTGCCAGAACTAATTCACCACCATGTCCGCGCACCAGTTCTTGCGAAATGGCAAGCCCAAGACCTGAGCCGCCTTTGCGCACACCGCCCTGAAATGGCGTAAACAGGTTTTCACGGGCCTTGGGCGGCAAACCCGGGCCGGTATCCTTGATCTCGACGCACCAGTCATTTTCATGAACACAACCTGCGATCGTGATTTTACCCGGTTTCCGTGCAGCGACCAGCGCCTGTCGTGCGTTGCGCACCAGGTTCATCATGACCCGGAAAATCTGTTCAGGATCGGCGCGGGCAACCAGATCATCCGGCACTTCGTTCACGATCTCGACGCAGGCCTCTGCGACGGCCAGCTTTTCACTGGCCACGACGTCTTCGGCCACATCGCGCAAGGGCACCATGGTCAGTGTCGGGGCGGGCTCTTCCGCCCGGCCAAAGGCCAGCGTGCTTTCGCACAAAGACACCGCCCGCGTGATCGAATTGACCAGCTTGGGCGCCATGCGACGGACCAGAGGGTCGTCGCTCGCCTCGATACGGTCCGTGAACAATTGCGCCGAGGTCAGGATGTTGCGCAGATCATGGCTGACTTTGGCCACCGCACCGCCCAACTGCGCCAGACGCTCGCGTTGTTTCAAAGCTTGCGTCAGTTCGGTTTGCAGCTGCTGCAGCGCCTCTTCTGCTTCGCGCAGCTCGGTCACCTTGGAATTGGGCGAAATGATACCCCGCGCATCTTCGGGGGCGCCTGCATAGCGCTGCATGTAGCCAACGACGCTTTTGATCGGCTTCACCAGAACGACGCGCACGGCGAGAAAAAGAAAGAACGCGGTGATGATCGATATTACGAAAGATAAGCCAAGAATACGCAATCCGTAGTCGGTCATCGCCATCCGCAGCGGCATGGAGTCCATGGTGACTTCAATCAACAGGCCCGCGCCTTTGACCGGCTCACCGATCACGCGAATGACTTCGTTTTCCGGGGTGAACATGCGCGCCAGCGCGTCCCGGATCAAAATCCACGGCCCAGCGTCGCGCAAATCATATGTCTTGGTGATCGGCTCCGGGATTGGAGAGGACAACATCAGCTGACGCACTTCGTCCCGCCGCAGCACCACATTGTAGACACCTGCATTCGCCAGCAATTCGGCCTCAAGTTCTTCGGCCAGCATGTCGTCAGCCAACAAAGCCAGCGAGGCGATCTGGGCGCGCTCAAGCCGATTCAGCAAGAAATCTTCGCGAAACCGCGCAATCGACGGGACAAAAATCAGAACCTCGGCCAACATCACGAAGACCGTTGTCAGGATCAGAAATCGGCCCGACAGCGAGTTCACTATGCGCTCCTTTCCCGGTCAGGGCATCCAGCGCTGGACGAACCTGACCACTCGTTTAACCGTTTGATTCTCAAACAGCCTTGGCGAGAAATAAGCACCCGCCACCCGTTTGTTAAGCTCTCCGATCGTCGGATAGGGCGAAACCATCGCGGCGATCTGCCCCATCTTCAGGTTATTGGCCAGGGCAAGCGACCACAAGTTGATCAATTCGCCCGCCTGATGACCCACGATTGTAGCGCCCACCGGCCGGCCTTTTACAACCATGACCTTAATGAAGCCCTTCGTCTTGCGCTCGGTGATCGCCCGGTCGTTGTGATGGTAGTCAAATCGCGCAACCTCGACTTTTCCGCCATGTTGCGCGCGCGCCTGCGCCTCTGTCAGGCCCACCTGCGCCAGTTCCGGGTCGGTGTAGGTGGCCCACGGTATATGCGCCGTTTTCGCCTTGGATGGCAGGCCGAACAGAGCCGAGCGGATGATGATTCCTGCGTGGTACCCCGCCACGTGTGTGAATTGCAGCCCGCCAGCGACGTCTCCGATGGCGTAGACCTTACGGTTCGTCGTGCGCAGAGACTCGTCAACCTTGATCCCGGTTCGGTCCGGTTCGATCCCTGCGACTTCGATGTTCAGGCGGTCGGTATTCGCTTTGCGCCCCGTAGCCAGCAAAAGATGTGAGCCCGAGAAGATGTCGCCGTTTTCGGTCACGACCTCGACCGCGCCACCCTTGCCTCGAATTTGCGCCACCGTTGCCTGTTCGTGGATCGCGACGCCCTCGGCGCGCAGAGTATCCAGCACGATGGCCGCAGCTTCAGGGTCGTCATTGCCTAGCGCCTGCAAGCCTTCGATCACGGTGACTTTGCATCCCAATCGGACATGTGCCTGCGCCATTTCCATGCCGATGGGACCGCCACCGATGATCAGCAGATGCTCTGGCTGGTCGCGCAGGTCGAAGATTGTCTCGTTGGTATAGAACGGCACTTGATCAAGCCCCGGGATCGGCGGCACCAGAGGTGACGAGCCCGTCGCAATCACCACACGCCGCGCGGTGATCAGATGATCACCCGCCTGTACCTGTGTCTGCGATACAAAGTGGCCATATTCCTGTATGACATTGACACCAAAGCCTTCGAACCGCTCCCGGCTGTCCATCGGTTCGATCTGGGCGATAACGTCATGAACGTGATCCTTCGAGGCGGCGTAATCGACCTGAGGCACCACATTCGCCACGCCCAGCGCAGCAGTGTGCGCCTGCCCGTAGGCGGCCTTGCCGCTGGCGATCAGGGCCTTTGAGGGGACGCAGCCAAAATTCAGGCAGTCGCCACCCATCTTGTGCCCTTCCAGCAGGATGACATCCGCCCCCATCTGGCTGGCTCCGGCAGCTACGGACAACCCTCCCGACCCGGCACCGATCACCAGAATATCGGTTTTCAGTTCTTGCATATATCAGGCGTCCTTTTGGCCGCGGATGGATTTGATGACAATCGGCAAAGCGGCCAGAACACACAAGCCGATGATGGGGCCGATGACAAAAGGCTCCCACAACAGGGAAACATCCGGCGTCTCACCGCGGTCGAATACACCACCCAGCCCAACGCCGATCCAGGTGTAGACTATCCCACCCGGGACAATGCCCAGCGCCGTGGTGAACAGAAAGTTGCGGAACTTCACACCCACCAGCGCCGGCACCAGATTGGCCACGAAGAACGGCACGACGGGCACGAGGCGCAACAGGAACAGTACCGAGATTTCATTTGCGCGCAGGCCATCCTTGAGTTTCTTGACGGTTCCCTCTGAGGCTTCCAGCTTGGCCGTCAGGGATTTCCCCAAACCCCAGCGCGCAACCAGAAATATCGCCGAGGCGCCTACGGTAGCCGCAAACACGTTGAACACGGTTCCGGCGAACAGGCCGAAAAGGAACCCTCCGGTCATCGAGGCAACTGCAGCACCCGGCAGCGAAAACGCGACGATCGCAATGTAGACAGCCATAAATACAGCCGCCATTGCCCAGTAATTCGCGTCACGCCACGACAAAAGTGCCTCACGGTTGTCGCGCAGGGTTTCAAAGGTCAGGTAATCGCCCAGCGTGAAAAACCCCACCACAGCGACGGCGAGAATCACCAGCAATGGAATATGGCGCGCAAGCCCGCTGCGTGGGGCCTGAGTTGTATCGCTCATGAAGCTGTCCGGTTTGTTGCGTTTCATTCTGCTCCCAACATGCGCTGCCAGCCGCCCCTGCAACAGGGGCCTCACGTTGCCTTGATGTTTTTAGCTGGGAATGTGAGGGTTTGGGGCGGTAAACCCGTCATTTTGAAACCTTTTGCCGGACCGGGTTACAGAATTGTTGCAAAAGGCTATAAAACCCCCACCTTGGGGTTTGACTTACCCTCCGCTACCCAGTAGAGGACGGGCTTCGAACACCACGGGCAGGCGAATCCGCGCCGCACCCGACCGCATAGATTGGAGACGGAGCGATGAAACGCACCTATCAGCCTTCGAACCTGGTTCGCAAACGCCGCCACGGTTTCCGCGCGCGCATGGCCACCAAGGCCGGCCGCAAGATCCTGAACGCACGTCGCGCCCGCGGCCGCAAATCGCTGAGCGCGTAAACCGCTCACCGATCAGGTTATGAACATGACGCCGCCGGAGGCCCCTGAGGATGGTAAGAACCAGCCCGGGGATACGCCCCCGGCGGCGTCCGTTTGCGCGGCTGAAACTCTGACGGTTCTCAAGAAACGATCCGATTTCCTGAAAGCTGCCCGCGCGCGCAGGCAGGGTACAGCTTCAATGATGGTGCAGGCGCGAAAGCGTGCGCCGGACGAAGCAACCGGGATTCGTGTTGGCTTTACCTGTTCCAAAAAAGTCGGCAATGCCGTGGCCCGCAACCGCGCCAAACGTCGTCTGCGCGAGGCGGCACGCGCTGTTTTGCCTGTCAACGGCCATGACGGCTGGGATTACGTGCTGATCGGCAGGGCCGAAACTACTGCCGGGCGACCCTTTGAGGCGATGCTGGACGATCTGCGCTATGCGCTGCGCAAAGTGCATGGGCCGCGGAAATGACCCCACTCTCTCATATACTTGCCCTGCCCGTCCGGGCCTATCGGCTGGTGTTCAGCCCCTGGGTTGGATTCAATTGCCGATATCAGCCAACATGCTCGGCCTATGCGCTTGAGGCGCTGGAAAAACACGGTGCAATCAAGGGTGCGTGGCTGGCGGCCCGGCGGATTGGCCGGTGCCATCCCTGGGGCGGCGACGGGTATGACCCGGTTCCCGACCGCAAGGACAACGACAACCCTTCCTGACTCCTGTCAGACTTGACCGGCGCAATCCTCCACTGAACACTTGGACCTGTGCAACCCGAGGTCCAGATGACATCCAAAGCCCGCCATTCCCTGCCAACACATGACGTTCTGAATCAACCGCCGGTGCGCGGCAATTTTGACCTGTGGGCGACTGATCCAGTGTTGCAAAACGCGGTAAACATGGCCGGAGGGCGCACTTCGGAACTAGCCCACTATGGCGCAACGCTCGGTCGTGCCACGGTACGGGAAATGGGGCGCGAAGCCAATTTCCACTCTCCGGAACTGGTGCTGTTCGATCAGGGCGGGCGTCGTCTGGACGAGGTGAGGTACAACGCGGCCTATCACTATATGATGCAACTCAGCCAGTCTTCGGGTTACGCAGCTGTGGCATGGGCTGGCCTGCCAGGTGGCCACGCGACCCATGCCGCAATGGTTTACCTGGCCAGCCAGGTCGAACCGGGCCATTGTTGTCCGCTGACCATGACATACGCAGCCATCCCGACATTGACTGCAAATGAACAGGTTGCTTCGGTCTGGACCCCTCGGTTAACGGAATGGGATCACGATTCCTCCACTTTGCCGATCACCTCCAAAAAAAGCGCCACGCTGGGCATGGCAATGACCGAAAAACAGGGCGGCTCGGACTTGCGTGCCAATACCACGACGGCGACAAGGGACGGAGATCACTGGCGGCTGCGCGGGCATAAGTGGTTCTGTTCGGCCCCGATGTCGGACGGGTTCCTGACGCTTGCGCAGACCCCCGGCGGGCTGACCTGCTTTCTTGTTCCCCGCTGGCTGGAGGACGAGCGCAATACAATCCACCTGATGCGGCTGAAGGACAAGCTGGGTAACAAATCCAACGCGTCCGCGGAAATCGAATACCACGACGCGCTGGCCTATCAGTTGGGCGATGAGGGCGCAGGCGTGTACACCATACTGGAAATGGTGCACCATACGCGGCTGGACACGGCGATGGCCCCGGCGGGCCTGATGCGCGCGGCTCTGACGGAAGCGCATCACTGGGTGACACATCGCAGCGCCTTTCAGCGCCGGCTGATCGACCAGCCGCTGATGCGCGCTGTGCTGGCCGACCTTGCACTGGATTGGGAAGGCGCGCTGACACTGGGAATGCGCGTGGCGCAAGCGTTCGATGGCCAATCGGCCGAGGACAAGGCCTTTGCCCGCATCGGTGTAGCGCTTGCCAAATTCCTGAACAACAAGCGTTGCCCGGTTGTCGTGGTTGAAGCCATGGAGGTGCTGGGGGGCATGGGATATGTCGAGGACACCCCCTTGCCCCTGCTCTACCGCGAGGCTCCTCTGAACGGCATCTGGGAGGGGGCTGGCAACGTGATCTGCCTTGATATCATGCGCACCCTTGCCCGTGACCCTTTGGCCGCGGAAGTCCTGCAATCCGAGTTGGACGCCGCAATGGGCGCAGACCGGGCTTACGACGCGACCCTGATGGCGCATCGCGACCGCTGGCCCGGCATCCCTCCCGAGGCCGAGGCGCGCTGGTTCGCCGAACGCACAGCCCTGTTGCTGACGGCGTCGCAACTGCTGCGTTATGCGCCTGGTGAGGTCGCAGACGGGTTCATCGCCACACGTTTGGCGGGCGACAGCGGGCGCATCCCCGGGTCGGTTGCCGGGCTGGACACCGGTGCTTTGCTGAACCGGCTGGGTTGACCCGCCACTTGCCCGGTTGCACCAACTGCTGTAGGGGCAGCGCATGTTTGACGAAGCTGACGATATCCACCCGCTCTTTGCCGGCGCGCCCTCGACCACCGAGTTCAAGAAGCTGCGCAAACGCATCGTGCGCCAGACCCGAGAGGCCATTGAGCAATTCGGGATGGTGGATCCGTCCGCCCATGACAAAGACGGCAAGCCGCCGCGCTGGCTGGTCTGCCTGTCGGGTGGCAAGGACAGCTATACTCTGCTGGCGGTTCTGTATGAGCTGAAATGGCGCGGTTTGCTGCCGGTGGATCTCCTGGCCTGCAATCTGGATCAGGGCCAGCCGGGGTTTCCCGCCACCGTCCTGCCCGAGTTTCTGGAACGCACGGGAGTACCGCATCGCATCGAATATCAGGACACATACTCGGTGGTGATGGACAAGGTTCCCCAAGGCCGCACCTATTGCGCGCTGTGTTCGTGTCTGCGCAGGGGCAACCTGTACCGTATCGCCCGCGAAGAGGGTTGTTCTGCTGTCGTGCTGGGCCATCACCGCGACGATATCCTTGAGACGTTCTTCATGAACCTTTTCCACGGCGGTCGTCTGGCGACCATGCCGCCGAAACTGGTAAATGAAGAAGGTGACCTGTTCGTCTTCCGCCCGCTGGCCCACGTGGCCGAGGCCGATTGCGAGAAATTCGCCACAGCGATGAAATACCCCATCATCCCCTGCGATCTGTGTGGCAGTCAGGACGGGCTACAGCGCCAGCAGGTGAAACAGATTCTCGACCAGTGGGAAAAGAACAGCCCCGGCCGCCGTCAGGTGATGTTCCGGGCTCTGACCAATGCGCGTCCGTCGCATTTGCTGGACCCGAAACTGTTCGATTTTCAGAACCTTGCCCTGAACCCCGGCAAAAATGACGAAAATTCGGATGAAATTCCTCGGTTGCGTTAACGACTGACTCAGATTGGTTTCCTACGGTTGTCTTGAGCGTGCAATGCCCAAGGTAAAGGCCCAGAAAACCGATGTGGAAACATATCTCTGAAAACCGAATCCTCGATTCTCTTGCCTCAGTTCTGAGCGGCCCTCCGGCACTGGCCTTTGCACCAGCGATCAGTCTGGCTGCGTTCTGGATCGGCGGGGAATATGCCCTTGTGGCTGCCGCGCTGGGATTACCGCTTGTTATCGCCTGCGTCACTGAGTTCGGCGCGCTGGCCCGTCGACGCCTCCGCCGCAGCGCTTCGGAAGGCGGCTTGCTGCCCATCGACATCTTTGCCTCTGAGATGGAAGGAATTTTCAAGGCTTCCAGCGCGAGCGGAGAGAATTCGGCTTGCTTGATTGTCGCGCTGGACGACTATTCCGATTTCCTTGATCTGCACGGCAACGCCGCTGCAAATCACTTGGCAGAGCAATTCGGCAGCCGTGTTCTGTCGGTTATCCGGACCCAGGACATCGTGACACGGCTGGATCAGAACAAAATCGCAATCAGTCTGCACCCGTCGCAGCATCTGGATCTTGAGGCCTGCATTCAGATGTCCGGCAGAATTCAGTCCGTGGTGGAAGAATCCATCACGCTGAACGGCGCAGGCGTTTACGTGTCTTGCTCCATTGGTTTCAGCCTTCTTTCAAGCGTGTCAGATCGGGGATTTGAGGATTGGATCGACGCGGCTTCGGCGGCTTTGGCCGAAGCACAAAGGAACGGGCCTTCCACCATTCGCGCTTTTTCCAGCGAAGCCCGCCGCCGTTCACGCATTCGGGCCAATCTACGCAAGGAATTCGACGCAGCGTTGGACAGCGGCGAAATTCGCCCGTGGTTCCAGCCTCAGATTTCAACGGATACCGGCCGCGTCACCGGATTTGAGGCGCTTGCCCGCTGGGAGCATCCTCAAAAGGGTGTTTTGGGACCGCAGGTGTTCCTGCCCTTTGCCGAGCAGGCGGATCTGATGGAGAGATTTGGTCAAGCCATGCGGCACCACGCGTTTTCAGCCATGCGCGCATGGGATCGGGCGGGAGCTGCGGTTCCCCGGATCGGGGTGAATTTTTCTTCCGATGAACTGAGAGACCCAGCCTTGATCGACCGTGTGAAGTGGGAGTTGGATCAGAATGACCTGACGCCTGACCGGCTGGCCGTAGAGGTTCTGGAAACTGTTTTCTCACGTCGGCCAGACGACGTGATTACGCGGAACGTGACCAGCCTGTCCAATCTTGGCTGTTGTATCGATCTGGATGACTTCGGCACCGGCCATGCTTCGATCGCGTCTATCAAACGCTTTGATGTCTCGCGCATCAAAATCGACCGGTCCTTTGTCGCCAAAGCGGACCGCGACGCCAGCCAGCAGCAACTGGTCAGTGCGATCCTGACCATGGCCGAACGCCTGAATGTCGAAACACTGGCCGAAGGTGTCGAAACCAAGGGTGAACATGCATTGATGGCGCAACTGGGATGCAACCACGTTCAGGGGTTCGGGATCGGCAAGCCCATGCCATTTGAAAAGACACTGGACTGGATTGCGGCACACCAGAACAAGGTCAACAGAGTGCCAAAAATCGGACGCCAGACCGGCTCATAATCTCTGGAATCCGCCACAGAAAAGCGATCCGTGACGAAATAACAGGCGAATCCGCTTGACCTTTGGGCCTGCACTCTGTTGAACCCACCGGGTGTGTTTCACTGCTTAAGGTGGCTGTCCCAGATGGACGATCAGAACAAGAATCTCATCCTCGCAACCGCGCTCAGCTTTCTCGTGATCCTTGTTTGGTTCGTGCTGTTCCCGCCTCCGGAACAAACCACCCCACCCGAGCAGACTGAAATCAGCGCCACCGAGGGCACTGAGGTGCAGACACCCAGCGCTGCCGGCACCGGCACTGTGGGCGAAGCGACGGCTGCCGCCGAAGAAACGCTGCCCGACACCCAGGCCCCACGGGTTGAGATCGACACCCCGCGCCTGAAAGGCAGCCTGTCGCTGTCAGGCGGTCGGATCGACGAGTTGTACCTGAAAGACTACAAAGTATCCATCGCCGCAGGCGCCCCGATCGTCGAGTTGCTGTCCCCGGTTGGATCGGACTCGGCCTATTATGCCCTTTACGGTTGGGCACCCGGCGCTGGTGTTTCAGGTGCCGACGTTCCCGGCCCGAACACTCAGTGGACCGTTGAAAACGGCGAAACGCTGGGGGTCGATGCGCCGATCACATTGAAGTGGGACAACGACAAGGGCCTGACTTTCCGCCGCATGATTTCTGTGGACGAAAACTATATGTTCACCGTCAGCCAGTCCGTCGAAAACAACACTCAGACCGAAGTTGGCATGGCCCCCTATGGCATCCTGGCCCGTCATGGAATCGGAGAGGACGGCGACCTGCCCGAGCTGAAAAATTTCTTCATCCTGCATGAAGGCGTGATCGGGATGGCCGACGGTACTCTGGCTGAAATCGACTACGGCGACGTACGTGACTTCGATATTGACCCTAACGAGCGTGCACAGGCCGAAGTCTTTCAGGTCAAGGAAGATGGCTGGATCGGTTTCACCGACCACTATTGGATGACGACGCTGATCCCCGAGCCTGGAACCGCGTTCAAAGCGGCCGCGAAATATGATGAGCGCCGCAAAATCTATCAGACCGAAACGGTTCTGCCGACCCTGACCGTTGCTCCCGGTGCAACGGAAGAGGTCACTACTCAGCTGTTTGCAGGTGCCAAGGAGTGGGAAACCATCCGCGAATACCAGGCGGAAGGCGTGCAGAAATTCATCGACAGCATCGACTGGGGTTGGTTCTTTTTCCTGACCAAGCCGATCTTCTGGCTGCTTCACAACATCAACGCACTGATTGGTAACATGGGCTGGTCGATCATTGGTCTGACTCTGATTATCAAGGCGATCCTGTTCCCGCTGGCGTTCAAATCCTATGTCTCGATGGCGAAGATGAAGGAGCTCCAGCCACAGATGGAGGCCCTGAAAGAGGCTGCCGGCGATGATCGCCAGAAGATGCAGCAGGGCATGATGGAGCTGTACAAGAAAGAAAAGGTGAACCCGGCCGCGGGCTGTTTGCCGATCCTGCTGCAGATTCCGATCTTCTTCTCGCTGTACAAGGTGATCTTTGTCACCATCGAACTGCGCCAGGCCCCCTGGTTCGGCCCGTTCCAGGATCTCAGCATGCCGGATCCGACCTCGATCATGAACCTGTTTGGTCTGCTGCCGTTTGCTGGCCCGCAGCCTGATACACTGATGGCGCTGATCTTCATCGGAATCCTGCCGCTGTTGCTGGGCATCTCGATGTGGCTGCAACAAAAGCTTAACCCAGCACCAACCGATGCGACGCAGGCGATGATCTTTGCCTGGATGCCGTGGGTGTTCATGTTCATGCTGGGCGGTTTTGCCAGCGGTCTGGTGGTCTACTGGATTGCGAACAACACGATCACGTTCACGCAGCAGTATCTGATCATGCGCAGCCAGGGCTATAAGCCAGATGTCTTCGGCAATATTAAATCCGGCTTCAAGCGCACACCGAAGACGGATGACAAATGAATGCTGAGGTGACTCATCTCTGGCGGCATCCGATCAAAAGCCATGGTCGCGAAGCCATTCAGACCGTAACATTGAACCCCGGGCAGACCATGCCCGGGGATCGCGTTTGGGCGGTCGCGCATGAGGCATCGACGGCAGATGGGTCCGAATGGGTCCCCTGCGCCAATTTCAGCCGTGGATCGAAAGCACCGCAACTGATGGCGATCTCGACCCGTATGGATGGGGATACGATGACTCTGACCCATCCGGAACGCCCGGAATTGCGCTTTAACCCGGACAAGGACCAGCAGATATTTCTGGACTGGGTCAAGCCCCTGATGCCGACTGACCGGGCAGCCTCGGTTCGGATCCTTCGGGTGCCGGGTCGGGGAATGACCGACAGCGAATACCCCTCAATCAGCCTGTGCAACATGGCCTCTCATCGCGCTGTCGAGCAAAAGCTGGGTCAGGACTTGTCGATCCAGCGCTGGCGCGGCAGCATCTGGTTCGATGGCCTGCCCCTGTGGGAAGAATTCGACTGGCTGGGCCGCGAAGTTCAAATCGGCGAGGCTGTGTTCAGCGTGCGCGAGCGCATCCAGCGCTGTCTTGCGACAACCGCCAACCCTGATACCGGCCTTCGCGATGCCGACACGCTGGGCACGCTAAACAGCTGGGGCCATCAGGATTTCGGCGTCTATGCCACTGTTGTTCGAGGCGGCGCAATCTCAGTCGGCGACAAGGTGCAAGTATTATGAGCTCTCTCCCCTTTCCTCTCTCCGAAAACCCGGATGAGTCCGCACTTGAACGCGGGCGCAAACTGTTCGCGGGACCATCCGAGTTTGTCAAAGGGGTCGTTGCCATGAACGGCCTGCCCGCGCCCGATCGTTTGGAGGTTTGCTTTGCGGGCCGTTCGAATGTGGGGAAATCCAGCCTGATCAACGCGCTGACCGGCACCAAAGGACTGGCGCGCGCGTCGAACACGCCGGGTCGCACGCAAGAAATCAACTTTTTCACCCAAGGACCAGAGCTTTATCTGGTCGATTTGCCCGGCTATGGCTACGCCAATGCACCGGTCAAAGTGGTCGAAAAGTGGCAGCGGTTGCTGAAACAATATCTGAGCGGGCGCCAGACCCTGCGCCGCGCCTTTGTCCTGATAGACTCACGCCATGGGGTAAAACCAGTGGATGCCGAGATTATGAAGCTGCTGGACACCAGTGCGGTGACTTTCCAATGCGTGATGACCAAGGCCGACAAGGTTAAGGCAAATGACCGCGAAAAGATTTTGGATCAAGTGCGCGGAGCGTTGTCGAAACATCCGGCAGCCTTCCCTGAAATCGTTCTGACCTCGTCTGAAAAAGGTGACGGAATTCAGACACTACGGTCGATCATCGCGCATTTGGAATGAGTTCTACGAACCGTCCATCACATTTCTGTCCGCACTGATCATTGACTTGCAGCTGATCCGCAATACTCCGGCTACGAAACGTGCCATGAGTTGATACATCCGGCCCGTCCAACCCAAGTGCGGCCAATCAGAACCACTGTTTACACTATCCGGTCTTGGCAGCACCTTCCAAACGCCCTAACACGGGTTCCCAGAGGGACTGCAGCCATGAAGACACGAGATATGAACCGGGATTGGATCGCCACCGCCGCCACCTTGAACAGCGCATTGCCATATCTGCAACGCTATGACGGCGCGATTGTCGTTATCAAACTGGGCGGCCATGCCATGGGCAGCGACGAAGCGATGGAGAGCTTTGCCCGCGATGTCGTCCTGATGCGTCAGGTCGGTGTGAACCCGGTAGTCGTGCATGGCGGCGGCCCGATGATCAACGCGATGCTGGACAAGCTGGACATCCAGTCCGAGTTTGTGAACGGCAAACGTGTGACCGACAAGGCAACCGTCGAAGTGGTCGAGATGGTGCTGTCCGGTCTGGTGAACAAGCGCATCGTTCAGGCCATCAACGATCAGGGCGGCATGGCCGTCGGCCTGTCGGGTAAGGATGCACATCTGATGCTGTGCGACGAGACGGACCCCTCGCTGGGGTTTGTCGGTTCTCCCTCCGAGATGAATCCTAAAATTCTGCGCGATCTCTTCGCGCATGATGTGATCCCCGTGATTGCACCGCTGGGCGCCGGGCGCAACGGTGAGACCTTAAATGTCAACGGCGACACCGCTGCGGGGGCAATTGCCTCGGCGCTCAAGGCGGATCGCCTGCTGCTGTTGACCGATGTCTCGGGTGTGAAGAACGCGGGCGGCGAGGTCGTGACCGAGCTGAAGGCAGGCCAGATCCGCGAGATGACGCTGGACGGCACGATTGCGGGGGGAATGATCCCCAAGACAGAAACGGCGCTGGACGCCCTGCACAGCGGAGTTCGTGCCGTTGTTATTCTTGACGGGCGCGCACCAAATGCGGTGCTGCTGGAACTGTTTACTGAACACGGTGCAGGGTCGCTGATCCGGCCCGACTAAGTTCCCACGCGACGGAGGAGACATGACAGGAACTACGCCTACCTCCTCTGAATTGACTGTCGCCACATTTGATGATGTGGAGCGAGCCGCGCAGGAGGCCGGTCTGATCGTCATGGGCGCGCTGCATCCAAGACGTTCTGCCGCCAAGCAACTGGATGGCGGCACCTTGATCCTGTTGGGCGCAGGTTCCGCATTCTGGCCTGCACTGAAATCCTCGCCTGAATGGCAACGCGAAGACCCGGTGGATCGCTGGTCATCGCGCGTGATCGGGCAATTGGCGCAGAACCTGGGTGCTCAGGCGCATTTCCCGTTCGGTGGTCCACCTTATGCACCTTTCATTGACTGGGCTCTGAAATCCGGCCGTACTTTCAGCAGCCCTGTGGGCGCTTTGGTGCATGACTCGGTTGGTATGATGATCTCTTTTAGAGGGGCGCTGCATTTTGCTGCAGAATTCGCGATCCCCGAGGCAACAGACCCATCACCCTGCACTAATTGCCCTGCCCCTTGCGCTCAGACCTGCCCCGTGGACGCGCTGAACACCCAGAGCTTCTATGACGTGGATGCCTGCCACAGCCACCTTTCGACTGTTGAAGGGCAGACCTGCATGACAGGCGGCTGCCTCGCGCGGTTGTCATGTCCGCTCAGCGTTGGCGCAGGACGCGACCCGGAACAATCTGCCCACCACATGAATGCCTTTCACCCATCATGACCCGCACGCTGATCCTGACCCGCCACGCGAAATCAAGTTGGGGCAGTCCCGCGCTCAGCGATCATGACCGGCCATTGAACAAACGCGGACGCAAGTCGGCCCCGGCGATTGCGACGTGGCTGCGCGGTAATGGCTGGCTGCCGGATGAGGTGCTGAGTTCAAGCTCGGCCCGAACGCGCGAGACCTGGGATCGAATGGGATTGCAGGCCGACAAGGTTAGTTTTCACCGCACACTCTATCATGCCAGCGCCGAAGGGATGCTGACCGAATTGTCCGAGGCTACCGAACAGACAGTCCTGATGCTGGGCCATAACCCCGGCATTGCTACCTTTGCCAACCGACTTGTCAGAAAGGCACCGGACCACGTCCGGTTCTACGACTACCCCACGTGTGCGACAACCGTGATCCGCTTCGAAATTGACGATTGGGCGGATATTCAGTGGCACAGCGGTGACGTTCAGGGCTTTGTCATTCCACGCGAGTTGCCGGAATAGAAAAAGGCGGGGCCAGCCCCGCCTTTCCTTACTTTCGTAATTGGGATCAGTGCCCCAGAATCTGGCTAAGGAACAGCTTTGTCCGCTCGCTTTGCGGGTTGTTGAAGAACTCTTCCGGTTCGTTCTGTTCCACGATCTGACCGGCATCCATAAAGATCACACGGTTGGCGACCTGACGGGCAAAGCCCATCTCGTGCGTCACGCACAGCATGGTCATGCCTTCCTCGGCCAGTTCGATCATGGTGTCGAGCACCTCTTTGATCATCTCAGGGTCGAGCGCCGATGTCGGTTCATCGAACAACATGATCCGCGGCATCATGCAGAGCGAGCGCGCGATCGCCACACGCTGCTGCTGACCGCCCGAAAGCTGACCGGGGTACTTGTCGGCCTGCTCGGGGATTTTTACCTTTTCCAGGAAATGCATCGCGCGCTCTTCGGCCTCTTTCTTGGGCGTCTTACGCACCCAGATCGGGGCCAGCGTGCAGTTTTCCAGAATGGTCAGGTGCGGGAACAGGTTGAAGTGCTGGAATACCATGCCAACCTCGGACCGGATCTTGTCGATGTTCTTGAGGTCATTCGACAACTCGGTCCCGTCCACGACGATCCGGCCCTGCTGGTGTTCCTCCAGCGCGTTCAGGCAGCGGATCAGAGTGGACTTGCCCGACCCGGACGGCCCCGCGATCACGATCCGCTCGCCCTGATTGACGGTCAGATTAATGTCGCGCAGCACGTGGAAGGCCCCGTACCACTTGTTCATGTTGGAGATTTCGATGGCGACCTCGTCGCTCACCTGCATCTTGGAGCGGTCGATTTCGCGTTCAATTGCAAGTTCAGACATGTGTTGAACTCCTTAACGGTGGCCAGTCTGAAGCTTGCGCTCCAGATACATGGAATAACGGGACATGGAGAAGCAGACGACGAAGAACAGTGCGCCGATAAAGGCGAACAATTCCCAGTAGATGCCATTCCACGCGGTATCAGCGCGGATCGCGTTGGCTAGGCCAAGCACGTCGAACAGCCCGATGATCGACACCAGAACCGTATCCTTGAAGATCCCGATGAAGGTGCTCACTATGCCCGGAATTGAGATTTTCAGGGCTTGCGGCATGATGATCAATCGCTGGGCCTGCCAGTAGTTCAACCCCAGACTGTCGGCACCTTCGTACTGACCCCGTGGCAGGGCAGCCAGGCCACCGCGGATCACTTCGGCCATATAGGCGGCCGAAAACAGGGTCATCATGATCATCACCCGCAGAATGATGTCAAAGTTGGTACCCGGTGGCAGGAACAGGTTCAGCAGCAGCGACGCCACAAACAACAGTGTGATCAGCGGCACACCACGGATGAACTCGATAAAGCCCACGCACATGTATTTGACGATCAGCAAGTCGGACTGGCGGCCCAGCGCCAAAAGGATACCGATCGGCAGCGAGACACCGATGGCCACAACGCCCAGGAGGATCGCCAGCATGAAGCCACCGAATTGACGGCTCTCCACGGATTCGATGCCAATAGGCAGGATCGAGTCCATTGCACCGGTGAAATAGCCGGACAGCACCAGCCACCAGATCACTGCAGCCACTGCGGCACCGATCATCCCGATCAGCTCGCTCAGTTGCTTGCTGAGGATAGTGTAAGCACCCCAGCCGACGACAAACCCTATCGCAGCTGAAATCGGACCCCAGACGGTACCGCCCCACATCAGGAACGGCATCAGGAACGGGTAGATCGCGGTGAAGATCAGCATCTTGCTCGGCACGCGGTCCGAATACAGAACCGGCGCCAGCGCAACCAGCAACAGAACAAGCGCCAGAATCGGGCGCCAGTACAGATGGCTGGGGTAGAAGCCGAACAGCAACTGCAGCCAGCGGTCGTTGATGACGGCCCAGCAAGCATGACCATGGGTAGAGCCCCAAGTCGCCATCATGATCTCACGACACTCTGTCAGTGAATTGGCGTTCCAAACGGATTGGAACGTCCATGGCAGAACGCCCGACAGCACGTAGTAGATCGCATACAACGAAACGATCGTCAGGATCGAATTGAGCCAGCTTGAGAACAGGTTGTGCCTGATCCAGCCGATCGCGCCGACTTCGGAAGCTGGCGGCGCCTGTTCCGGCAGCATCTCTGTGCGGACAAATGAAACATCACTCATATTACCGCTCCACCAGTTTGACACGGTTGTTGTACCAGTTCATCACCGCCGAAATGCTCAGCGAGATGGACAGATAGACCAGCATCAGCAGCAGAACGCATTCCAGCTCACGCCCGGTCTGATTCATGGTGATGCCACCTAAAGTACCTGTGATGTCCATATATCCGACCGCAATCGCCAGCGACGAGTTCTTGGTCAGGTTCAGATAGTTCGAGATCATCGGCGGAATGATCACCCGCAGCGCCTGCGGCAGGATCACAAGCCGCATGGTGCGGCCCGGGCGCAGGCCCAGCGCGGACGCAGCCTCGGTCTGACCTTTCGAGATGGCCAGAATACCGGCGCGCACGATCTCGGCGATGAAAGCTGCCGTGTACAGTGACAGGGCCAGCCACAGCGCAATCAGCGAGTTGCGCATATGGGTGCCGCCGCTGAAGTTGAAGCCCTTCAGCTCGGGATATCCAAGGTGAAAACCCAGAATGGTCAGCAGGATGATCATTGGAACGAACAGGATGCCCAACTGGATATGCCAGATTTTCGGGCGGTCACCTGTCGACTCTTGCCTTGCCTGAGCCCAGGCTGAAACCTTGCGCATGGCAAAGATGCTGCTGCCCAGCACGATGAGAAAGGCGATCAAGTCCAGAGAAATGTCGAACCTCAGGCTCGACGTGCCAAACAGATGGATATCGCCCAAGCTGCGCGAGAACAGGAATTCTGGGATATAAACTCCACGATTGGTCACGGCGACTGTGTCAAACAGGTTCATCGACGCCGTCGCGTCCTCGCCCCGGAATGCCCGTGGTGCAGGCAGGCTTTCGATCAGGATGGCCATGGCCAGCACGATCCACAGCAAGACCGGCACGTTGCGGAACATCTCGACGTATACGGTCATGATCCGCGCGACCAGCCAGTTGTTGGACAGACGCAGAACACCGACCAGAACGCCGACAATCGTGGCCGTGATACAGCCTAGAACGGCCACAACCAGAGTGTTCAGCAAACCGATAAAGGCCGCACGCAGGTGGCTGTCGCGCGACGTGTATTCCAACAGGCGCTGGTTGATATCATAGCTCGCCGGTTCGCCGAAAAAGCCGAATTCGACCGGTTTTCCCAGCGCCTCGAGGTTCTGAATGGTGTTCGAAATGATCCAGGCTGCCAAAAGCATGAAACTAATCAAAGCGATGACCTGAATGGTCGCAGATCGGTACCGCGTATCGTAAAGGAGCATGGACAGCCGGAACTGCTCCTTCGGCGGGTCAGTGAGTGTCGTCATGACCTATGTATATCCCCGTGCATCCCGGTTTTTGGCGGCAGAGTTTGTCTCTGCTCAGAACTCTCCGGGCGTGTTTCTTATTGATGGAAAAAGGGCGCAGGTTGCCCTGCGCCCTTTTCCGTGGGTTTTAACGGAACGGTGGCGAGTACAGCAAACCGCCATCGGTCCATTGTGCGTTCAGGCCACGAGCCAGACCGATCGGAGTTTCCTCACCGATGTTCTTGGCGAATACTTCACCATAGTTACCACCGGCTTTGATCGCGTTTGCAGCCCAGTTGGCGTCCAGGCCCAGCATCTCACCCAGAGTGCCCTCGCTGCCCAGCAGACGATTCACTTCGGGGTTGTCGGTGCCGGCGGCCATCTCGTCGATGTTGGCCGAGGTGACGCCCAGCTCTTCAGCCGAGATCATAGCATTCAGGGTCCAGCGGACAACGTCGCCCCACTCGTGATCACCGTGACGGACCAGCGGGCCCAGCGGCTCTTTCGAGATGATTTCGGGCAGCAGGACGTGGTCACCGGGGTTTTCGAACGTGGCGCGGGTTGCGGCCAGGCCCGATGCGTCAGTGGTGTAAACGTCACATGCGCCAGCAAGGTACTGCTGCTGCGCTTCGGCGTTGGTTTCGATCGGAACCGGTTCGTAGCTGATGTTGTTCGAGCGGAAGAAATCCGCAAGGTTCAGCTCGGTGGTGGTACCGGTCTGGATGCAGACAGTGGCGCCGTCCAGTTCCTTGGCCGAGCTTACGCCCAGCGCCTTGGGAACCATAAAGCCCTGACCGTCATAATAGTTGACGCCAACGAATTCGAACTTAAGGTCAACATCGCGGCTGAAGGTCCAGGTAGTGTTCCGGGCCAGCATGTCGATTTCACCTGAAGCCAGCGCGGTGAAGCGTGTCTTACCGGTGGTCGGAACGAATTCAACTGCGTTTGCATCGCCGAGTACAGCAGCGGCAACCGCGCGGCATACGGCCACGTCAAAGCCCTGCCATTCGCCATTCGCGTCCGGCGCCGCAAAGCCGACCAGACCGGTGGTTACACCGCAGTTCAGCTTACCGCGCGCCTTGACGTCGTCCACAGTACCCGCCGCGGCTGCACCAGCGGCCAGACCGGCAACTGTGGCCGCGCCCAAGATTACGGATTTTTTCATTTTTACCTCTTCCTGATTTTCCACCCCGGTTCGGGGGCAGTTCTGTCCGGCACCTCTGGCACCAGAAAGGTTTCCCCAAAGGTGTCTCCCCTTTAGTGGGCTTGAGTTTGGTCGCATTCATAAACAAACGTCAAGGGTCGGATCAGGGAAAACGATGAGTCAATCCTGAGATGACTCGCTCAAGATCGGAAAAATCAGGTCGTGAGGGCTCAATCCGAGATATCGAAAAACCGTTTCGCGTGCAAAAAGGCGGTAAATTTGGTTTCAGCCACCGCCTGTGCCTCTTCATCGTGGCCCCATTGTTCGATCTGCCACAGCTCATCCAGCCTGGAAATTTGCCAGATTTCTTCCACTTTGCGCCAGTTTTGCGCGGCGGCAAAACCTAGAATGAGAGACCCCGACATGCTGACAAGGTCATGGAAAGCGGCAAGCTGATAGTCATTTAGCCCGTGCACACGCTGTCTGAGGGTTGTCAGAGCCTCCTCAGGCTGCGGTTGGTGCAATACCCCGGCCACCGGCAACAGCCGCGCGGAAAGCGCATCCGCAGCCCAATCCAACACCGGGTCCCATTGCTCGGCCTGCCTTTGCTGCAACTCCTGCGGGTGAGTGGCCCGGTAACACAGCAGGTCCGAATCGCCGTAATCGGCCAGCATGTCCGCAACCTCAGCGTGCTGCTGGCGCACTTTGTCGATCGCGGCATTTGCCGAACGGGTGAATGGCATTGACGTCGGGTCAACCAGTTTTTCCTGCGCGTCCCATTCGGCGGCGACCGCGCTGGCCATCGCTCGGGTCGGCAGAATCAACGAAGCCTTCGCCGGGGTTTTCACACGACGACCATCCAGTTCAACGGTAAATCCGCCGTCGGCTTCGACCACCGCGCTCTCCGTCCAAAATCGTTTCGGCTTCCAGTCGCTCATGTCGTCAGGTCCAGATGTTATCCAGCGCGCGCGGCAGCTGGTCAAAGGTTTCGATTACGCAGACAGCGCCGCCCAACGCGGATCGGTGATGATAGCCCCACGTCACGCCAATTCCTGCCACACCGGCCGCTTTGGCCATTTCCATGTCAAACCGGGTGTCACCGACCATGGCCGTCGCGGCCGCGTCTATGCCAGTTTCTGCACGCGCCGTGTCGATCATCGAAGGATGCGGTTTCGACGGGTGATGATCCGCTACCTGCCGGGTGACAAAAAAGCGCTCCAACCCGTGCGCTTCGATCAACGCGTCCAGACCGCGCTGAGACTTCCCGGTGGCCACCCCCAGCAATACTTCGGGCACGGCATGCAGCCCCTCGATAACCTCTCTGGCCCCAGGATAGAGCGGAGAGCTTGCCGCTCCCTGTTCCAGACGGTGTGCGTGATAGGCCTGTTTATACCCCTCAACAAGGCTGTGCTGAACGCTGTCCGATTGCTCAGGTGCCAATTGCGCCATCGCGTTCGGCAGGGACAGGCCCACGATGGACAATATCGCCTGCCGTTCCGGCACCGGCAGCGACAACGCATCGAAACTGGCCGTCATGGCCGCGACGATGCTGCCCTGGCTGTCGACCAGAGTTCCGTCCACGTCGAACAGCACCAGTCGCAGTGGTGCGCTCATTGCAGTTCCTCAAACGGGTCATCTGCGGCCAAATCCTCGGTCCAGCCGAACGTGTCCCAGCTGTGCTTCATATGCTCGGGCAAAGGTGCGGTGACGGTGATTGACTTGCGGGTCACCGGATGCTGGAACGAGGCCTGCCGCGCGTGCAGGTGCAGTTTCTTGCTGATGATCCCGCCCAATTGCGCGCCCCAGCCATCGCCCAGATTTTCCTGACCCGAGCCGCCATATTTACCATCGCCGATGATCGGATGACCAATCGCGGCCATATGCGCCCGCAACTGGTGCGTGCGTCCGGTAATCGGCTCCATCGCTACCCACGCGGCGCGCCCGGCCACCCGGTAGAGCGTCGCATACAGTGTGTGCGCGCGTTTCGCTCCCGGGTTGTCGTCAATTTCGTTCAGGTGCACGGCGACCATCTTTTCGCCCTCACCGTGCTTGCCGTGGCCGGGTGCTTTGACCAGCCCGGTCTTGATCTCACCCAGATACGGGGTCGGCACCCCGGCCACCAGGGCCCAGTAAATCTTGCGCGTGTCGCGGTGACGGAATGCTGCCGTCAGCCCCTTGGCCGCCTCGCGCGTGCGGGCCATCAGCAGAACGCCCGAAGTGTCCTTGTCCAGACGGTGCACAAGGCGGGGGTTTTCGTCGTATCCGAACCGTAGCGCCTCAGACAGGCTGTCCACATGGCGGGTCTGGCCGCTGCCACCCTGCACAGGCAGGCCGTGGGGTTTATTGAGGGCCAGCACGTGGTCATCGCGATAGATCACGCAGGACTGGATCATCTTGGCGTCGGCATCCGAGACACGTCGCTGGACCTCGACAGGCTTATGATCAGCGTCCGGCAACGGCGGAACGCGCACGACCTGACCGGTCTCCAGGCGGGTCGATGCCTTGACCCGGCCGCCTTCAACACGCAACTCGCCCTTGCGGCACATCTTTTCGATACGGCCCTGGCTGACATGGGGGAACAGGCGGCGCAGCCAGCGGTCCAGTCGCTGGTCGCCGTCACCCTCTGCCACGGTGATCATCTGTACGCCGCTCATGCCGATATCCCCTGCTCCGCGCAGAATGCCCGCGCGGCAAACGTGTCTGTAAGTGCCCTAGAAAACATGCGCGTCTGTGGCGTGCTGCAGCGCAAGAGTCAAGCCGGGACAGCCCAGTGAGACGGGCCGTCAGATGTTTGAAAAATCCCCGTGCCGCCCAGCCCCATCGCGGAACCGTCCCGCGCCTGCAGTGCCTTCGCGGCGAATTGCTTCCAGCCCATTGGCCCATTCGACCTTCAGCGCATCGCGCACGGGCAGGCCCCGCGTCTCGATGATCGAACGGCGGTCGGCACGAACGGCCTCCTGCGGAAAGCGGGCGATCTCATGGGCCATGGCTTCGGCGGCGGCGCGGGACTCGCCATGGGGCACGATTTTCTCGGCCAGACCGATGCGATAACATTCCTCGGCCTCGACCTTGCGGCCGGTCAGAGCAATCTCCAGCGCCTTGCCTTGCCCGACCAGACGCGGCAGGCGCACTGTTCCGCCATCCATCAGAGTGATCCCCCAACGGCGGCAATAGACGCCCAGATAGGCGGTTTCGGCCATCACCCGGATGTCACACCACAAGGCAAGCTCCATCCCACCCGCCACAGCAGCGCCTTCGATCGCGCCGATCACCGGCTTGGACAATTCCAGGCGCGACGGGCCCATCGGGCCAAGTGTCGATGGCGCCGATCCGATAGGGAAGGCATGTTTTTCATAATATGCCTCGCCCAGTTCCGGGTCTGAATGAGTGGCGGCCAGTTTCAAATCCCATCCAGCGCAGAAGTTGCCGCCCTTTCCCCAGAACACCGCCGCTTTGGCCGGACTGTGTTCAAAGTCGAGAAACGCCGCAACCAGAGCCTCCGCATGCTCGGGATCCACGGCGTTACGAGCTTCAGGCCGGTCATGGATGATTGTCCAGACATCGTCCGTTTTGTCGATTGAAACGGTCATCGCGTTCCTCCCTCGAATCTCATGACCCGAGGGAAGCGCGATTTTGGCCACCTGTCGCTTCTGACGCTACGGAATTTAGCTGTTGCGCTGCGCCCGCAGCCTGGCGAAATAGTCCATTCGTTTTTTCAGCTCACGCTCAAAACCGCGCTCGACCGGCTGGTACAGAATGGGCCTTTTCATGGTCTCAGGGAAGTAATTCTGACCGGAAAACCCGTCATCCTGATCGTGGTCATACTTGTACCCGGCCCCAAACCCTTGATCCTTCATCAGAGTCGTGGGCGCGTTCAGGATGTGCATCGGCGGCGGCTCGCTACCTGAACGCCGGGCCAGTTCGCGGGCCGCCTTGTACCCCGCATAGGCTCCGTTCGACTTGGGCGCCAATGCCAGATAGACAACCGCCTGCGCCAGAGCCAGTTCCCCCTCGGGGCTACCGATCCGTTCGTAAACTTCCCACGCATGCAGGGCCAGCGCCTGCGCCTGCGGATCGGCAAGGCTGATATCCTCGACCGCCATGATTGTCAGGCGGCGAGCAATATAACGAGGGTCTTCACCGCCCTCCAGCATCCGCGCGAACCAATACAGAGCCGCATCCGGATCCGAGCCCCGAACGGATTTGTGCAGGGCCGAAATCAGGTTGTAATGCTCGTCACCCGACTTGTCGTATTTCGCCGCACGCCGCATCAGCCGGGTAGAGAGGGCCTCGGTGTCCAAAGGCGCATCGACCTTCCATGCCGCGATCTGTTCGATCAGGTTCAACAGCGCCCGCCCGTCGCCATCGGCCATTTCCTGCAGCGCCTCTCGTGCAGCACCCGTCAGAGGCAGTGGGCGGTCCAGTTCTTTTTCCGCGCGCTGGGTCAGGCGCTCCAGATCGGCCAGGCTGAGCCGTTCCAGAACTAACACCTGCGCCCGGCTAAGCACTGCGGCATTCAGTTCAAAGGACGGGTTTTCGGTCGTCGCCCCGACCAGCAGGATCGTGCCGTCCTCCATATGCGGCAGGAACCCGTCCTGCTGCGCCTTGTTGAACCGGTGAATTTCATCGACAAACAGTAATGTCCCCTGCCCGTTCTGACGCCGGATCTTCGCCGCCTCGAACACTTTCTTCAGATCCTGCACGCCCGTGAAAATCGCGCTGATCTGAACGAAATGCAGATCGGTTTCCTGCGCCAGCAACCGAGCGATGGTGGTCTTGCCCACACCCGGCGGTCCCCAGAACACAAGGCTGGACAGACTGCCCGAGGCCAGCATGACACCCAGCGGCCCGTCCGGGCCCAGAACTTGCTCCTGCCCGACCACTTCGGCCAGCGTTTGCGGCCGCAGACGATCGGCCAGCGGACGATGTGCTGCCGGCGCGGGCTCAGTTGCCTCGGTGTCGAACAGGTCGCTCATGGGATCACAGCCGGAACCGCAGGGAAACGGGCCGTCCACCCCGGAGAATATCCAGATTCACCCTGCGGCCAGGGTCGGTCAGGGCATCTACGACGTCGTCGGGGCGCTCGATCTCCGCGCCGTTGATACTGTTGACCACATCACCTGCGCGCAGCCCAGAACGGCCCCCATAAGGGCCAGCATCCACCACAACCACGCCTGTCTGCGACAACAAAAGCCCCATCCGCGCGATAACCGCCGGGTTCACCCGTGACACGGTCAGCCCTGGCATCACGGTCTTGTCGTCCAGCGTGGTTTCCTCGGCTTCCGGAGATTCCGGCGCCCTGATAAGAGCGATCGGTACATCCGTACGGCCATCTCCGCGCAGCCGGGTCACGACCGAAGTGCCGCCTACGCCTGCCACCGACATGCGAAACTTCATCTCAGCCGGAGAATTCACCTCATCCCCGTCCACATGCGTCACAACATCGCCAACGCGCAACCCGGCCTCAGCCAGAGGGCTGAGCGGATGCAGGTCCGAGATCACAACGCCCATGGGGATTACCAATCCCAATGACTCGGCGATGTCCGCGCTCATATGCTGGCCCGCCATTCCAGCCCAAGGGCTGACAAAGCTCTCATTCCCGTTCTGTGCCTGTCGCAGAAACTCTGCAACCAGATTGGCCGGGATTGCAAAGCCGATACCGTTCGATCCCCCCGAACGTGTCAGGATCGATGTGTTGATCCCGATCAGATCACCATTCACGTCTATCAGCGCCCCACCCGAATTGCCGGGATTGATGGCGGCGTCGGTCTGAATGAAGTATCCCCGCGCGTTACCCGTCGCCGTTCCGGTCCGCGCCAGTCCCGAGATGATGCCCGACGACACGGTCTGCCCCACCCCGAACGGGTTGCCGATGGCCAGCGCCAGTTCGCCCACTTCGACATGATCTGAATCGCGTAATTGCAGGAAGGGCAGCTCTTCAGCCTCTTTCAGGCGCAATATGGCAATATCGCTTTCCTTGTCCCCCAGAACCACTTGAGCCGAGTATTCCCGCCGGTCCGTTGTCACAACGCGGATTTCCGTAGCCGTGCCGACGACGTGATAGTTGGACACCACATAGCCGTCATCGGACAGGATCACGCCCGAGCCCAAAGAATTCTGCACCCGGGGGCGGGGCGCGCCAAATCCTCCGCCAAAGAAATCCTGAAAGAACGGGTCAGAGAAAAACGGGTTGGCCCGCCCTTGCCGCACAATCTTGGCATAGATGTTGACGACCGCCGGAGACGCCTCTTTGACCACCGGCGCAAATCCCAACGATATCTCGGCCTGTGATTGCGGCACGCGAGTTTCAGCAGTGGCAACCGAGGCGCATGCAAAGGAAAGAGCGATAAGTGTCGCGCGGAACATATGGACCTCAACTTGCAGAGTTGCGTTGGATATGCGCCCCCGCGAAACGTAATGCAAGCATCCGGTCGCGGTCAGTCCAGAGGAGCATGTAGACGAGTGCCCTTCGTGATGATCCCGCCGCGATTGCCCACACCTATCGTTCCATAGCGCTGCCTGAAAACCTCGGGCAATTCACGGTCGCCCTCGGGCGAAAGCCAGAGGCGGAACAAATGGCGACGTTCGGCCGGGTCTGGCCAGTCGGTGTAACCTGTCCGATCGTGCAATTGCGAGTGGTTGTAGACGAACTGCATGTCGCCTGGCTGCAACCGCATGGTCAGGTAGAGGTCAGGATCGTTGGCCAGCGCATCGAACCTGTCTAATGCCGCGACGTGATCGGGCGTCAGGCGCATAGCCTCGGGGAACCTTTGCGCGCTGTCGATGTACTGCCGTTGATAGAACACCGTAAGTTTACCATCGTGCCAGCAAAACGGTGGAATCGTCATATAGGGTTGCATCCCTTCGGGAACTTCGCCGCGCCGGTCGGTTGCAATGGGATCGAATAATCGTTCCAGCAATTCGGGGCATTCGGCACGCATCCGGTTGTAGATCGTTTCGGCGCTGACCAACAGTGAATCGCCGCCCTCCTTGGCATCACGCAGACACAGCAAACCCACGATGTCGGCGCTGTCCGTGTGAAACGTCTGACGTTCGTGGGTCTGGTAAATTCGCGTGTTCGGATCCTTCGCATCCGCGCCGATGTCCCGCACATGCCCCAGAATATGCCCCTGTGCATTCTGCGAGCGGGCCGACCCTAGATGAGCGCCGACCCCGCAAAAAATCGCCGCGGCCATTTCCTGAGAGTATGTCTCTACCGGAAGGCCCCGGATTACTTCGAAACCGATCCCGCTGATCAGCTTGTCGCGCAGTGTCTCCAGATGCCGATCAAACCTCAGTAGCGGAAAGTCGGCCATTGAGATTTCACCGATATCCCGCCCCAGGCTCAGATAGTGGCGGGCAGCTTGCTCAATATCAGCGATGTCCTGTGATGACAGATCGACAATCCATTCGTCTTGCCGCGCAACCATTTCCCGGCCGGTCCAGGCGGATGGACCCGCAAGTTCGCTCGGTATCTCAGAAAGTGTCGTCATCATCTGCCTTCCGCGCACGCTTTATAGCGTGACGCGAGATTGCCGGAACTTCACCCCCGAATTTCGCCGAAAATGACGTAACTGCGACACCTGGATTGCAATCAATAGTTACAAACCCGGATCCAGCACGTAGTTTATTGTGCGTCACTCAACCGGCGACCAGTCTGAACCGGGATCGTATGTTGAAATTTCAGCCGTTAGATCCAGTGTCTCCGGGCCAAAATCTGCTTCAAAAACGATCCCGTTTTCGCCGACCAGAAATGAGTGAATACCGGTTTCACCATAATCCGAAGGCACCGCAAGCAGCGCGTGCCCAGCAACGAATTTGTCACCTACAAAATAGGAATAGGCTCCGCCAGGTGCGTTTGGACCCTGGCTCTGCAAGATGGTGTAGTAATAGCCAAGGAAAGGTTCGGCTTCATAATCAGCCTCGCCATCGCTCCACCCCGAGGCGGCAGCACGGGCCAGCGCTGCACCGACAAAGCTGTCTTCCTCGGGCCAGAACAGCCCGTTTTTGACACCCGGGTCGGCGATGATCGTCTGTGCAAATTCCATGACGCCATCGCCATTGTGATCGACCAGCCTGAACGCGGCCTGAAGGTCGACATAGGCTTCGAGCAAATCGATCACTTCAAGCTCGTTCAAACCAATTTCGCGGGCCGAGAGTTCTTCGATCCCAGCGTCGAGGTCAAATTGCCAGCCGTCTTCACCACGTGAAATCGGGATTGGGAAGGGCCAGCTGTCTTCGCCCAAAACAAGAACCACCCCGTCATCTTCAGGCTGAAAGCGGTAGCCCTCGGCGTACATGCCAAGAACTTCCTGTCGTCTTTCCTGATCCTCGGCAGGATCTCCTGTCCCAATCAGGTCTTCGGCCTCGGACCCGAAGATTTCCAACAGCTTGGCCTGATCATCCGCCCTCAAAGCTTCCACAAAGGCGTCCAGAGCAGATTGCGGCGTGTCAAACCGGGAACCGTCTGCCAGTGCAGGGCTTGCAGTTGCGATAAGGAATAGAAAAGAAAAAACCGATTTACGCATCCTACCGTCTCCGCTTTCCCTTGGCCGCGTGCCCGCGTTTGGACGCGCTGTGGGTTCGATTTCCTGACGCATTTTTCTTCATCGCCTGACCTTTGGACGCAGACGGTCTGTGCTGAGCCGTTGCCGGTTTCTTGGCCTGAGGTTTCTTGGCGGCTTGCGGCTTTTGTTTCACAGGTTTTTTCGCCGCATCCGGCCTTTGTTTGGTGCGGTCAATGGCCTGTTGCTTGGCTGCGGCCTTATCTCCGTCCACGTTGCCCCGGTTCACCTGAGGCAGTTTCTTGTTACCATTGCCCCGGTTGGCAAGAGCGCCCCCCGCCACAGCGCCAGCACCCGCGCCTGCAGCGGCTGCCGCCACCTGATTCCGCGCTTCGCCGTCCCGACTTATGTCCGCCGCCCCGGACTCGCGACTTAACTTGGCGCGCAGTTCGTCCGTGCGGCCTTCGGGGCGGCTTACTGGCAAATCACCGCGACCACCCTCGAGTCTTTTGCGGTCTGAAATTTCATTCTGAGCCTGCTTTTTCCGGTCGGGATCAGGCTTCCATCCAATATCCGTCCGGTCGCCCAGATCAATCTCGTTGCCAATATTGACGTTGCCGTCGACATCAATGTCGATATCGGGGTTCCGGATGATCGGCTGACCGTTCCAGCCGCCGCAGTTCCGGCAACCCCAGTAGCCATACCAATCATCGTCGTCATCAAAAATTTCGTTAATCAGCGCAACAGTGCCAAAGGTCAGCAGGGCCGCGCCCACCACATCCCCAGTCGACGGACCGGTATAGACGGTCTCGGGGTTGTATTGCGGCACGTATACGGTTTCGGGATCTGTGGGAGTGATGACAACTGTGTCGTCATCAGACACCTCGACGGTCTGCTCGGGGCCGGAAACCAGGGCGCCACTGTCGATCGCCTGATCCCGCATGACCTGCACCGCATCCATCACATCATCGGATTGGGCCAGCATCGCGGTGCCCATGGTTTCGGTCCAGTCGATATGCGTCGCCATCTGGCCAACAACCTCGGGAAAGGCTGTTGCCAATACGCTGACCGACGGATCCCACCCCATGGCTTCGATTTCAGGCTCCAGTTCCGCGGGGTCGCGGTCAGCGTTATCCAGCAAGTAACGCTCCGCCTTCACAATCTCCAGCGGTTGAGTCGCGGCGACAAAAATCTGAATGAGCAAGGTGTCCGGATAAAGAGCCACCGGAGCAACCAGCGTTTGCAACTCTGCATCTGTCAAAAGGTCGGGCTGCTCCGCTGACGTCTCCTCAGCCGCTGTAGCATCGTCGGAGGCTTCTTGCGCATCAAGCACTGTGGCTGCGCCAATACCGAGCGCAAATATTAGATACCTAAACATATTGCGATCCTTCAATTTCTTAAAGGATCACCCAAGTTTGCGATTCTGGCAACAGGAGGGCTTATTGGCTACTTGGCCCACAGAATCAAAAAACCCCCACGTCCGGGACGTGGGGGCCAAATTCAGAAAGCCGGGCTTTCTTATTCTTCTTCTGCGGCCTCTTCGGCAGCGACGCGAGCTTTGTCAGCCGCGCCTTTGGCGTCCAGGTCCCGATCAACGAATTCGATGATCGCCATCGGCGCCATGTCACCATAGCGGAAGCCAGCTTTCAGGATGCGGACATAACCGCCCTGACGCTCGGCGTAGCGGGGGCCCAGAACTTCGAACAGCTTTGCGACGTCTTTGTCTTCTTTCAGCTGCGATGCGGCCTGACGGCGGGCGTGCAGGTCGCCGCGCTTGCCCAGAGTGACCAGCTTTTCGATGATCGGGCGCAGTTCTTTTGCCTTGGGCAGAGTCGTCTTGATTTGCTCATGTTCGATGAGCGAGCCAGCCATGTTCGCAAACAGCGCCTTGCGGTGCTCATGAGTACGGTTCAGGCGGCGGTAACCACGTGCGTGACGCATTTTCTAGTTCCTTCTTTCGCGTTTTGCTTTGTCTGGCCGGCGATGCGTGTCACCGGCTCTCCTTGGGGCGGAAGTGCCCATATTGTCCCCGGATAGTCCCAAATTGGGCCGGGCATTGGGGAAGACGCGCCTAGAACGCGTCTTCGAATTTCTTGGCCAGATCTTCGATATTGTCGGGCGGCCAGTCCTCGACATCCATGCCGAGGTGCAGACCCATGCCGGACAGCACTTCTTTGATCTCGTTCAGCGACTTGCGGCCGAAGTTCGGGGTGCGCAGCATCTCGGCTTCGGTCTTCTGGATCAGGTCGCCGATGTAAACGATGTTGTCGTTCTTCAGGCAGTTTGCCGAACGGACCGACAGTTCCAACTCATCCACTTTCTTAAGCAGCAGCGGGTTGAATTCCAGACCATCGTCCTCGTCCTGACGGCCAGCCGCTTCGGGCTCGTCGAAGTTGACGAAGATCGACAGCTGATCCTGCAGGATTCGAGCGGCAAAGGCCAGCGCGTCTTCAGGTGTAATCGAACCATCGGTTTCGATCTTCAGGGTCAGCTTGTCATAGTCCAGAACCTGACCTTCACGGGTCGGCTGAACGTCATAGGCAACCTTTTTGACCGGCGAATAGATCGCATCGATCGGGATCAGGCCGATAGGTGCGTCTTCGGGCTTGTTCTTCTCAGCCGAGACGTAACCTTTGCCGGTGTTAACGGTCAGTTCCATGAACAGGTCGGCGCCATCGTCCAGGTGGCAGATGACGTGATCGCGGTTCAGAACCTCGATACCGGCGCTCTCGCTGATGTCACCGGCGGTTACAACTGCGGGGCCTTTGGCATTGATCGACAGGCGCTTGGGGCCTTCGACTTCCATGCGCAGCGCAACCTGCTTGAGGTTCAGGATGATGTCGGTGACGTCTTCACGAACGCCTGCAACCGACGAGAACTCGTGCAATACGTTGTCGATCTGAACGCTGGTGATGGCCGCGCCTTGCAGCGAGCTCATCAGAACGCGGCGCAGAGCGTTACCCAGGGTCAGACCAAAGCCACGCTCCAGCGGTTCAGCAACCAAAGTTGCCTGACGCGCAGGATCGTTGCCCGGCTTGCCTTCCAGCTGGGTCGGCTTGATCAATTCAGCCCAATTCTTATGGATCATGTAATCCCTCCATTCCTGTCCGCGCCCCATGACCAACAAGGTGCAGACGCCCGAGGTTCAAAATGACGTGCTGGGGCCGTGCAGAAACACTGGCCCCAGCTCAATTCAAAATCGCTTAGACGCGACGACGCTTCGGCGGGCGGCAGCCGTTGTGAGCAATCGGAGTCACGTCGCGGATCGACGTGATGTTGAAGCCCACGGCAGCCAACGCACGCAGAGCCGATTCACGACCCGAACCGGGGCCCTGAACTTCGACTTCCAGCGTTTTGACGCCATGTTCCTGCGCCTTCTTGCCTGCATCTTCTGCAGCCATCTGAGCGGCGTAGGGGGTCGATTTCCGCGATCCCTTGAAGCCCATGGTACCGGCAGACGACCATGCAATGGCGTTGCCCTGTACGTCCGAGATCAGGATCTTGGTGTTGTTGAAGGTCGAGTTCACATGGGCAACGCCCGATGCGATGTTCTTACGCTCTTTGCGCTTAACGCGAGTCTTGTCACGTGCCATCGGTCAGACCCTCCCTTATTTCTTCTTACCGGCAATGGCCTTTGCGGGGCCTTTGCGGGTACGAGCATTGGTGTGGGTACGCTGACCGCGAACCGGCAGGTTGCGGCGGTGACGCAGACCGCGATAGCAGCCCAGATCCATCAGGCGCTTGACGTTCATCTGAACTTCACGGCGCAGGTCACCTTCGACGGTGAAGTTTGCGTCGATATGTTCGCGGATGGCCAGAACTTCGGCATCCGACAGTTCATTGACGCGGCGATGCGCTTCAATGCCCACGGCTTCGCAGATCGCTTTGGCCGAGGTGTTGCCGATACCGGTGATATATGTGAGGGCGATAGGTACCCGCTTTGCAGTCGGGATGTTTACGCCGGCAATACGTGCCACGTGTCACTTTCCTTTTTTGTTGCGGTTCCGTAGCTCCGGAACCTTTTTTCACAACACTTGACCGTGGCAGTGACGCCAGAGGGTCCAGCATTTATTCGAGGTGGTCGGGGCAAACGGGACGAATCCCGCATGCGGTCTTGATTCCCATAGGGATGTGGGTCGATATGGGCTTTTGAAGGGGCCGTCAAGCCCCTACCTAAAGTCAGCCAAGTACCGCCTCAATCGAAGCGGTGACTTCCTTGATATCCGCCAGACCATTGACCGGGCGCAGGTCACCTTTGGCGTAGTAGTAGCCAATCAGCGGCGAGGTCTTTTTGTAGTACTCCATCAGGCGCGTACGCAGGCTGTCTTCGTTGTCATCGGCGCGGCGGGTGAACTCTTTCTTCTGGCCGCAATTGGTGCAGATACCATCGGCCGGGATCGGTTTGGTCTTGTCGTTATAGACCTCACCACAACCCGAACAGGTCGAACGTGCAGTGATCCGGTCGACCAGAGCGTCGTCGTCCACGCGCATCTCGATCACGGTGTGCAGCGACTGACCCAGCTTGGACAGCAAAGCGGCGAGCGCGTCGGCTTGCGCCAGCGTGCGCGGGAAACCGTCAAAAATGAAGCCAGCGCCCGTTTCCGTGGTCAGCTTCTCTTCGATCAGGCCGATCACGATCTCATCTGTGACCAGCTTTCCTGCGTCCATGATCGCGGCAACCTTCCGGCCCATCTCTGTGCCCGAGGTCTTGGCTTCGCGCAGCATGTCGCCAGTGCTCAGCTGGATCATGCCGCGTGTCTCGACCAGGTGACGCGCCTGGGTGCCCTTACCTGCCCCCGGGGGGCCCAAAAGAATGATGTTCATCGACGAGCGGGTCCCTTCCTGCCGCGTTTCTTACCTTTGCCGCGCAGTTGTGACTTTTCGATAAGCCCTTCGTATTGGTGCGCCAGCAGATGGCTCTGGACCTGCTGGATCGTGTCCATGGTCACAGAGACGATAATCAGAACCGAGGTACCGCCGAAATAGAACGGAATGGCGAACTGGCCGCGCAGGATTTCAGGCAGCAGACAGACAGCCGCCAGATAGGCTGAACCCAGAACCAGCACGCGATTGACCACGTATTCCAGATATTCGGCGGTTTTCTTACCCGGTCGGATACCCGGCACAAAACCGTTCTGCTTTTTCAGGTTGTCCGCCACGTCATCCGGCTTGAACGAGACGTTGAACGTGTAGAAATAGGCAAAGAACACGATCATCGAGGCGAAGAACAACAGGTAGAGCGGCTGTCCGGGGCCGAAGTTGGCCAGCAGCCACGACATGACCGGCCCGCTGGTCGCCCCCGATGAGAAGGTCGAGATCGTCACCGGCAGCAGCAGCAGCGAGCTGGCAAAGATCGCCGGGATCACGCCCGCGGGGTTGACCTTGACTGGCAGGTGGCTCGAGCCGCCCTCATAAATTTTCATACCGGCCTGACGGCGCGGGTACTGGATATGGATCTTGCGCAGCGCACGTTCCATGAACACCACGAAGGTAATCACGGCGATCACCATGACGATGACGCCGACGATCACGGCCGGGCTGATCGCGCCCGAGCGGCCCGAGGCAAAGAACTGTGCCAGAGCGGCCGGAACCTCGGCAATGATGCCGACGAAGATGATCAGAGAGATACCGTTGCCGATGCCGCGAGCGGTGATCTGTTCACCCAGCCACATCAGGAACATGGTGCCGCCGACCAGTGTGATCATGGTCGACATGCGGAAATAGAGACCCGGATCGGTCGCCAGATCGCCCGATTCCAGTGACACGGCCAGACCATATGCCTGAACGGTGGCCAGCGCCACGGTGCCAAAACGGGTGTACTGGTTGATCTTCTTGCGGCCTTGCTCACCCTCTTTCTTGAGTTGTTCGAGCGCCGGAACCATCGATGTCAGCAACTGCACGATGATAGAGGCCGAGATATAAGGCATGATGCCGAGGGCAAAGATACCCATCCGCCCCAGCGCCCCGCCGGTGAACATCGAAACCATGCCGCCGATGCCCTGCCCCGCCTGTTCCATGAACTCGCGCAGCGCCTGCCCGTCGATCCCCGGCACCGGAATGAAGGTGCCCAGACGATAGACGATCAACAAACCCAGCGTGAACAGGATGCGGTTGCGCAGATCGGTGGCTTTGCCAAGGGCAGCCCAGCTTGTGTTGGCCGCCATTTGTTCTGCTGCTGATACCATAAATCGGTCTCTCTTATGCAAACGCCGCCCGGAACCGTTTTCCGGCTCGGACGGCGTCTTGGAAAACTCTGAGGTCTATGTAAGCGGGTCTTCGCCCGCTCACAAGCGCTTACTCTGCCGCAGCAGCTTTTGTGACCGTCAGTGAGCCGCCCGCTTTTTCGACTGCCTCAACGGCAGCTTTCGAAGCACCGGTAACTTCCAGGTTCACTTTGGCGCTGATTTCGCCTTTGGCCAGAACGCGGATACCGTCCAGTTTACGGCGGACCAGCCCGGAGGCAACCAATGCGTCCTCTGTGATCGCTGCTTTGGCGTCCAGCTTGCCGGCATCAACGAATTTCTGGATCAGGCCCAGGTTGATAACAGCAAATGCCTTGCGGTTCGGCTTGCTGAAGCCACGCTTGGGCAGGCGCTGGTACAGCGGCATCTGGCCGCCTTCATAGCCATTGATTGCCACACCCGAACGGGATTTCTGACCTTTGATACCACGGCCACCCATTTTACCTTTGCCGGAACCAGGACCACGGCCAACGCGGGTCCGTTTCGGTGTGGCGCCAGGATTGTCGCGCAATTCGTGCAGTTTCATTTCGCTTCTCCTAAGCCGGATGTGACCCCCGAAGCGTGATGGGCCAAACGCGGCATTTCTTGGTTTTGATTCGTGTGGCGCAGGGCCACCGCAGGCGTATAGGCTTGTTGACTTCAGTTGGCAAGCCCACGGGCCGACGATGCAGTCAGCCCTCGTCTCCAGGGCCTTCGTCCCCGGTAAAGGCTTTCGGCATGATTGGCGCAGCGTGCGGGTCAATGCCGTGCTTTTCTACCAGCCTGCCGACCATGCTTTCGGGATGGGGCACGCCACCGAACCTGTTTCGGATAAACGAGCGCATACGCCGCCCGTAGAAGTGAATCGACATAGTTTCATCCGTGACAAACCGGTCCGCATCGCCGGACGCCCGACTCATAACGCGCCGTTCCTTGAACGAGACCGGATAAAGAACCTCGCTGGGAAACGAGAACTGCGCTTCGCCGTTTTGCCGCAACAACCAGGTCAGCGCCCGGGGCCCCCAAACGCCCCACAGCATTTCCCCCGCATGTTTGGGGTTTCCGTCCAACGCGTCACGGATCAGTTCCCTGCGAAACTTTGTCGGCAACCAGGGAGGAATGCGATAGGGATTTTCTGTATAGTCGATCAGGTCGTACAATGTCGGGCTGTCCGGTGGCAACCTCAGAACTCCGTTGTTGATCTCATTCGGCGCGAGATGGCCATGGAAATGCCCGTTATCTGTCGTGAACGGCTTTACACAATACGCATCCGTATCCGCCCAGATCATGTCCGGCTGCTGCGCCAGCATACGATAGCGGAACTTGTCCGCATGAACCGCCGGGCTGCCGGTACGTTTATGCGTGATGATGTTTTCGCCCGACAGAACCTCACACGCGTCGCGCCGTTCTGTTCCTTCCGGGATGTTGGCTACATCGCCATAGGTGTACAGGCACACATGCTGACCCACATCCAAAAACGACTTGATGCAGAGCTGTTCCAGAAAACTCAGCGGGCCGTCGACCCAAAGCATCCCAATCTGAAATTCGCGCACGTGCCCGGCCTTTCCTGTCGCCATTCGAGCGGTCTGAGACGCCCGGTCCGTCATGACTTGGCCTATTCCGTGCGCGGCTTCAACAGGACCCGCCAGAATTTATAGGATTGGTGTCCCCCGGACGCAAAAGAGGCGCCAAACGGCGCCTCCGAGTGAACGGTTCAAACTGTCTGATTACGAGCAATACACGTGGTCACGTACGATATCACTGATATCGCAGCGACGTACGCCGATGTCGTGCAGTTCGCGGTCGGTCAGGCTTTGGAGTTCCGTGTAGGTGCGGTTGTACTCCGCGCGCAGCGCATATGCCTCTTTGATCTTCGCGACGTAGTCGGTGAATCGAGCGACCAGATTGATGCCGCCATGAGTAGCCGTTGCCATGTGTGCCATTTCTGAATTCCTTTCATAATCGGGGCGTATTCCCCAACGTTGCTTTGTTTGTTCCTGTTTGGGACAGAGATCAGATAGGCGCAGCAGATATCGCTAACAACCGAAGTTTCGTTCTAGCCGATATGCATGGAAGGAATGGCGGAGCGAGTTTTCCACTTGATGCAAAATGTGGTTAGTGTCCGTTTTGCGGACAATGCGGACCTTTGATTGCATAACGGCCATCATACCTACAAATCAAAATGATGCGCGATTCACTGGTGTCAGTTCGCTTTAATCTGGTCGAAAAATACGCCGTGTTTAGTTTGCCAATCAGGTGTCATGGCAACATTACCTAGCAACATTCCTGCTTCTAAGCTGAGCAAAGCCTCTTCGTTGATCGCAGCGCCGTTGTTCCTTTTGATACTCTTTCTGACAACCATCACAGGATAGTTGCAGTTTCCTATTTTAAGGGTAGTTTGGCGAACTGTTTCAATCTCATATGACCCGCGGTCAACTTCGCTGCCATTTACCAAAATGGAAACTGGTATCGTGTAAGTCTTGGCTACAACTTCCAAGTTTAGCGTCTTTGCCTTTTTGCTCATTTTCAGTTGGATGCGGCTGGAAGACGACTTCCTGTCGATTGGAATTACACCGTTCCAATAGGTCGTTGACACTTTTTGGGTCGAGCCGTCTTTTTGCATTACCCTTTCTTCTTTGACCGTTCCGTCATTCATGACTTTGTTCGTTACCTCGAATAACGGGTCATTTCGCGTCAAAGTAAAAGAGTTACCCATTGAAAGATCGATACACGCTCCAATGGCCATTGATGTCGAAGACACCAGAAAGAGCAAAAAACCCAAGAACGTTAATCCACTCAAATTAAAAATCCCTTCGTTGCTTTTGCCGATACGAACAAATCCTATTGCTGTCGCACTACTAGGCTGCACCAAGAAAACTGAATGTGGGCCAATGAGCAAGCAAATGAGTAGATCGGGCTCGAAGCGGACAAACGGAAAACTCCAAGCACTAAAAAACGCCCCCGACCATGTCGAGGGCGTTCCTAATTCTTCAAAGAACTCGCGCTTAGCTGCGCTCTTCGACGATCTCTACCAGATGCGGGATCTTGTTGATCATGCCGCGAACCGAAGGAGTATCTTCCAGCTCACGGGTCTTGTGCATCTTGTTCAGGCCCAGGCCGATCAGGGTTGCGCGCTGTTCGGCGGGGCGGCGGATCGGGGATCCGACCTGCTTGACGACGATGGTTTTTGCCATGGGTCGCTCTCCTTATGCTTCTGCTTCAGCAGCAGCCGGTGCTTCGTCCCGCTTGGGCAGGATGTCAGCAACCTTTTTGCCACGACGCTGTGCGACCGAACGCGGGCTCTGCTCTTTCTGCAGGCCGTTGATGGTGGCGCGGATCATGTTGTACGGGTTCTGCGAGCCCAGCGACTTGGACACAACGTCCTTGACGCCCAGCATTTCGAACACGGCACGCATCGGACCACCGGCGATGATACCGGTACCTTCAGGTGCGGTGCGCATAACCACTTTACCGGCGCCGTGACGGCCCTCGATATCGTGGTGCAGGGTACGACCTTCGCGCAGTTGCACGCGGATCATCTGACGCTTGGCTTGCTCAGTCGCCTTACGAATGGCTTCAGGTACTTCTTTCGCTTTACCTTTGCCAAAGCCGACGCGGCCTTTCTGATCGCCGACAACCACCAGAGCGGCGAAGCCAAAGCGCTTACCACCTTTTACGGTCTTCGACACACGGTTGATCGCAACCAGGCGATCTGCAAATTCCGGTGCTTCGTCGCGGTCGCGGCCACGGCCCCGACGGTTTTCACGTTCTGCCATCTTGGCATCCCTTTTCTCTAGAGGCGCTCTCGGCGCCGTTTATTCAATCCAAGTGAGCCCCGACTATCGCCGAGGCCCCCGGATCATCGGGGCAGCCGCAAAGCTGCCCGCAGGTCTTAGATCTTCAGACCACCTTCACGCGCAGCGTCGGCGACAGCCTTCACTTTGCCGTGGAACAGGAAGCCGCCACGATCGAAATAGGCCTCTTCGACGCCTGCCTTCTTGGCACGCTCGGCGATGGCCGCGCCCACTTTGGTGGCCGCTTCGACGTTGTTCTTGCCAACAACACCCAGATCTTTTTCCAGGGTCGAGGCCGAGGCCAGGGTCACGCCACGTACGTCGTCGATCAGCTGAACAGAGATGTTCTTGTTCGAACGGTGTACGGACAGACGCGGACGACCCGCGTTGACCTTGCGAAGTTTGTTCCGAACGCGCAGGCGGCGCTTCAGAAACAGGGTTCTTTTGCTGTTTGCCATTGTCTGCGTCCTTACTTCTTCTTGCCTTCCTTGCGGAAGATGAACTCGCCCTTGTAGCGGATACCCTTGCCTTTATACGGCTCGGGACGGCGCCATTCGCGGATTTTGGCCGCAACTTCGCCCACCTGCTGCTGGTCGATACCTTCCACAACGATCTCGGTCTGCTTCGGTGCGGTGATGGTGACACCTTCCGGAGCAGTGAAATCAACATCGTGGCTGTAACCCAGGTTCAGTTTCAGGGTGTTGCCCTGCATCTGCGCCCGGTAACCAACACCTTGGATCTCCAGCTCTTTTTTGAAGCCGTTGGTCACGCCTTCAACCAGATTGGCAACCATGGTGCGGCTCATGCCCCACTGCTGGCGCGCACGCTTGGACATGCCGCGGGGGTCGATCTTGACCACGTTGTCTTCAACCGACAGCGTCACGTCGTCGGTTGCGGTGAAGCTGCGGGTGCCTTTCGGACCTTTGACTTCGATGGTCTGGCCGGACACAGAGGCGGTAACGCCGCTGGGCAGCTCGACCGGTTTTTTACCAATACGAGACATTGCAGACCTCCTTAGAAGACGGTGCAGAGCACTTCGCCGCCAACATTGTTGGAGCGTGCGTTCTGGTCCGACATCACACCTTTCGGAGTGCTGACAATCGACACGCCCAGACCCTGACGGACCTGCGGGATGTCATTGACGCCCATGTACACGCGACGACCGGGTTTCGAGACCCGCTTCAGTTCACGAATGACAGGGGTGCCTTCGTAGTATTTCAGGCTGATTTCGATGGCCGGATGACCGTTTTCACCGGTCGTCTTTTCATAGCCACGGATGTAACCTTCGTCCGCCAGCACGTCCAGAACCCAACCGCGCAGCTTGGAAGCCGGGGTGGAAACGGTGGACTTGCCGCGCATTTGCGCGTTGCGGATGCGGGTGAGCATATCGCCGATAGGATCGTTCATATCTATGTCTCCCTTACCAGCTCGATTTCACCATGCCGGGGATCTGACCAGCAGAACCCAGCTCGCGCAGCGCGATACGGCTGACCTTCAACTTACGGTAGTAAGCGTGGGGACGACCGGTCAGCTGACAGCGGTTGTGAAGACGGGTAGCCGAGCTGTTGCGCGGCAGTTTCGCCAGTTTCAGACGCGCCTTGAAACGCTCTTCCATCGGCTTGCTCTCGTCATTCGCGATTTCTTTCAGCTCGGCACGCTTTGCGGCATATTTGGCCACCAGGCGCTCGCGCTTCTTCTCGCGTTCGATCATTGCTTTTTTAGCCATGTCTCAATCCTCCCGGCGCTTACGCGTTGAACGGCATGTTGAAAGCTTTCAACAGTGCCTTTGCTTCAGCGTCGGTTTTCGCTGTGGTGGCAATTACGATGTCCATGCCCCAGACCTCGTCGACCTTGTCGAAGTCGATTTCCGGGAACACGATGTGCTCTTTCATGCCCATGGCAAAGTTGCCACGACCATCGAAAGACGGCTTCACACCGCGGAAGTCACGAACGCGCGGCATCGCGATGGTGATCAGACGGTCCAGGAATTCGTACATCCGGTCACCGCGCAGGGTCACTTTTGCACCCAGCGGCATTTCTTCACGGACGCGGAAACCCGCGATCGACTTTTTCGCCTTGGTTGCAACGGCCTTCTGGCCGGCAATCGCAGTCAGATCCTCGACGGCAGCTTTCGCTTTCTTCGAGTCTTTGACCGCTTCAGCACCACAACCGATATTCAGAACGATTTTTTCCAGCTTGGGCAGCTGCATGTCGTTCTTGTAGCCGAACTCTTCTTTCAGAGCGGCACGGATGGTTTCAGCGTACTGAGCTTTCAGACGCGGGGTGTAGGTTGCGTTATCAAGCATCGATCACGTCCCCCGTGGTCTTGGCGAAGCGCACTTTCTTGTCACCTTCCATGCGGAAGCCAACGCGGGTTGCTTTGCCGTTCTTGTCCAGCAGAGCCAGGTTCGACAGTTCGATCGGGTTTGCCTGAGGCAGGCGACCACCCTGGCTGTTCTGGGTCTGGCGGGTGTGGCGGATGGCGATGTTGATGCCGTCGACAACAGCTTTACCGGCTTTCGGGTCAACCGAGGTGATGGTTCCCTCTTTGCCCTTGTCCTTGCCGGCCAGCACGACGACCTTGTCGCCTTTGCGGAGTTTAGCAGCCATGATTACAGCACCTCCGGAGCCAGCGAGATGATTTTCATGAAGTTCTTGCCGCGCAGTTCACGAACAACCGGGCCAAAGATACGGGTACCTACGGGCTCGTTGTTGTTGTTCAGGATGACGGCGGCATTGCGATCGAAACGGATCGCGGTGCCGTCTTCGCGACGGACTTCCTTGGCGGTGCGTACGACGACGGCCTTGCGGACGTCACCTTTCTTCACGCGGCCGCGCGGGATGGCTTCCTTCACCGAGACGACAATGATGTCGCCGACGGAGGCGTATTTACGCTTGGAACCACCCAGGACCTTGATGCACTGAACTCGGCGAGCGCCGGAGTTGTCAGCGACATCCAGATTGGTCTGCATCTGGATCATGTGGTTTCTCCCGACCTGTGGGGGCTGGTCTGGTTAGATCCCCCAGGGTTTCGACAAATGAAAAATCCCGGAAGCTTACGCTTCCAGAACTTCCCAACGTTTCGTCTTCGATTTCGGCGCGCATTCGATGATGCGTACGGTGTCGCCGACCTTGAAGGCGTTCTTTTCGTCATGAGCCCGGTATTTCTTGGACTTACGAACGGTTTTGTGCAGCAGCGGGTGCTTGAAGCGGCGTTCAACCGAAACGGTCACGGTCTGCTCGTTGGCGTCGCTGGTTACGATTCCGGACAGGATACGCTTGGGCATCTGATTACTCCTCGGATGCCGCAGCAGCGGCCTTTTCGTTCAGAATGGTTTTAACGCGGGCAGCATTGCGGCGGGCCGCTTTGATGCCGGCGGTGCTTTCCAGCTGACCGGTGGCCTGTTGAAAGCGCAGGTTAAAGCTTTCTTTCTTCAGGTTGGCCAGTTCCTCGCGGAGCTGGTCCGGGGTCTTGTCACGCAGTTCTTGGGCGTTCATCGCCTTTTTCCTTTGCTCAAAACACCAGAAGGCCCCGTACACGGGTCACCTTGGACCTGGTGGATGAATGATAGACATACGAATCCCCCGACTCAGCCGGGGGAACGCAGGATGCCGCCGTATAAGGGTTTGGGGGGTGGGTGACAAGGGAAAGTTTCAAGCAGCCGTTCTGCGATATGCCGATCATCAGTTTTAAAGCAAATTAATAAGACAGGTAGATTAAATCGAACAAAAAATCCTACAATCGATTCTATGGAACACGCCAGTACATATTCAATTGCCGGGTTTCCGGAAGCGGTGGGCATAATATTTGTCATTGTTACGTTGAGTTTCGCGCTCGCTCCATGGTTTGGGGGCGCCGAAATCGCCAGTTACAAAATCCCCGAGCTTAAACCAGACGCAACCCGACGCCTACGCGTTTTCGGACCACTATTTTTTGTTTTATCGTTGGCGGCATTCTATCCATTGTGGCCAATCGATGACACGGATTTTTCAGCTCCAAGAAGTATCGGAGTGGGTGTTGAGTCTGCTAATCACAGCGAACGTCGAAATGAAACACAAAATGAGGGCTCAACGGCGCCAGCAGTGATCCAGAAAAGTCCCGTTAAACCGGACGTGGCGTACTCCACAGCGGTTCGGGAGGAAAAAGTAGTTTATGGATGTATCGGGGAAAGCTTGGGAGCTTGCCGTCAGTTATATGGTAGCCTCCCTGGCGAAATTGAGTATCATCGCGACTGCCGGTGGTTCAGGGCCAATTCTGGGTCAAACCAAAATCAAACTTTTGCAGACGAGGTTTGCCGGGATCTTGCTTCCAGTGTTGAATCCTACACCGGCTCTCGAATTGCCACGGAAGCAGGTGGAGTTTGCGGTTTCGGATACGTTAAAATAGTTTGTACAATTGTGTCGAATTGATTAAACGAAAAATCGTTGAGGCTAGCCGTCCTAACCTCTCAAATAAATTTCCACTAGTTTTCTGAGATTTTCGGAGACCTTCTACTCTAATCCCACTTATAATTAAAACTCACTGAAATCCGCTCTTCCTCGGCCATGTTCATCGGCACCTCATGGCGCAGCCAGCTTTCCCACAGCAGAACATCGCCTACCTGAGGCTTCATGTAGATGAACGGCTGCAAATCCCGCCGCCCGCCCTTAAGCCGCGTCGGTGCGGCCATCATGCGGCCTGAACGAGGGTCTTCCAGTTTCAGAGCACTTGCGCCTTCAGGCATCGAGACATAGGTGGTGCCCGAAATCACGCTGTGCGGGTGCAGGTGGCTGGAGTGCATGCCGCCTTCGGGCAGGATGTTGATCCACAGGTCCTCGAGCTTCAGCTCGCCCTCACCCAGATCGAACTCCAGATCCTTGGCAAAGGCCGCCACGTGGCTGTCCAGCGCCGTGACCAGATCGGCAAAGATCGGGAACCGCCACGGCAGATCAGTCAGCGAGGCATAGCTGGTGTAGCCGGGATAGCCGTTCTCTTCACACCATTGCTGCCCGGCCTCATCATCTTCGGCGATGACAAGGCAGGAACTTTCCAGCTCTTCCTGGTCGATCTTGGGATCAAACTCGGACAAAGCTGCGCGATAAAGACGGGTAACGAAGAGTGATTCAATCTGTGCCATAGGCGTCCCTTACCCCAATTGGCAGCAAGGTGCGATAGCCGAAACGGTTCGCGCCTTTGTCGACGCGATACCCGTATTCACAGATCAATATAGGGAAGCGGATCAGAGTGATGCACAATCAGTTTCCAGACGCCATCCTCGTTACGATAAATGTTAGTGCCGCGCATCCGAATACTTGAACCATCACCCTGCCCCGTTACCTCGGAGAAATGGTGCACGGTGGCGAGGCTATCCGCCACGAAGATATGCCTTTTGAGAACCTTGATCGAACCGCCCAGATGCGCCTGCCCCTGCGCAACCCAATCCTGATCCGTGACTTTCCACCCAACGTGAAACAAACTTGAGGACGGCCCCATGTATATGACGTCATCCGCGTGAGACCAAAGCGCCTCCATCGGCCCTATATCACCTTCGAACATCGCATTCAGTGCGGAGAAGAAGCTTTCGTCAATCGATTCAATCTCTGATTTGGAAACCATTTGGAAACTCCCTGTTTTGAAATCGCTCGCTGAAATGTGCGACAGGGTGAAGAGTAACGCATCTTGTCAGAAAACAAAAAACCCCGCCGGATAGGCGAGGTTTTCTAAATTTGTCAAAGACAGGCTTACCAGTCTTCGCGGACCACGACGCGGGTCTTGATCGGCAGCTTCATCGCGGCCAGGCGCAGGGCCTCGCGGGCGATGTCGTCATTGACGCCATCGATCTCGAACATCACGCGGCCAGGCTTGACTTTACATGCCCAGCGGTCGACCGAACCCTTACCTTTACCCATACGAACTTCGATCGGCTTTGCAGTGACCGGAGTGTCGGGGAAGATGCGGATCCAGACACGACCCTGACGCTTCATGTGACGCGTCATGGCACGACGTGCAGCTTCGATCTGGCGCGCGGTTACACGCTCAGGCTCAAGAGCTTTCAGGCCGTAGGTGCCAAAGTTCAGATCAGAGCCGCCCTTGGCTTCGCCCTTGATCCGGCCTTTGTGCATCTTGCGGAATTTAGTACGCTTTGGTTGAAGCATATCTTTCCCTCCTTAGCGACGACCGCCACCAGCACCACGAGGTGCAGGGCCGTCCTGGAGTTCCTGTGCTTTACGGTCACGTGCCTGCGGATCGTGCTCCATGATCTCACCTTTGAAGATCCAGACCTTGATCCCGATGATCCCGTAGGGGGTCATCGCTTCGGCATGTGCGTAATCGATGTCGGCACGCAGGGTGTGCAGAGGCACGCGGCCTTCGCGATACCACTCGGTCCGTGCGATTTCGGCGCCGCCCAGACGGCCAGCGACGTTCACCCGGATACCCAGGGCGCCCATGCGCATGGCGTTCTGAACCGAGCGCTTCATTGCGCGACGGAACGAAACACGACGTTCCAGCTGCTGAGCGATGGACTCGGCAACCAGCTGCGCGTCAAGCTCGGGCTTGCGCACTTCGACGATGTTCAGGTGCAGTTCGCTGTCGGTCATTCGAGCAAGCTTTTTGCGCAGAACTTCGATGTCTGCACCTTTCTTGCCGATGATGACACCGGGACGTGCAGTGTGGATCGTCACGCGGCACTTCTTGTGCGGACGTTCGATGATCACACGGGCAACACCGGCCTGCTTGCACTCTTTGTTGATGAACTCACGGATCTTGAGGTCTTCCAGCAGAAGATCACCGTAGTCCTTGGTGTCGGCGTACCAGCGGCTGTCCCAGGTGCGGTTGACCTGCAGGCGCATGCCGATCGGATTTACTTTATGACCCATTAGGCTTGCTCCTCAACTTGACGCACCTTGATGGTGATCTCCGAGAACGGCTTCATGATCTTGCCGAACCGACCACGGGCACGCGGGCGACCGCGCTTCATGACCAGGTTTTTGCCAACCCATGCTTCGGCGACGATCAGCTCGTCGACGTCCAGGTTGTGGTTGTTCTCGGCGTTGGCGATTGCGGACTGCAGGCACTTCTTGACGTCCTGCGCGACACGCTTGTTCGAGAAAGTCAGGTCGGTCAGAGCCTTCTCGACTTTCTTGCCGCGGATCATTTGCGCAACCAGGTTCAGTTTCTGCGGGCTGGTGCGAAGCATGCGGGTTTTCGCCATTGCTTCGTTTTCAGCCACGCGGCGGGGGTTCTTTTCCTTGCCCATGACTTACTTCCGCTTCGCTTTTTTGTCTGCGGCGTGGCCATAATAGGTACGGGTCGGCGAGTATTCACCGAACTTCTGACCGATCATGTCTTCCGAGACGTTGACGGGGATATGCTTATGGCCGTTGTACACACCAAAGGTCAGACCCACGAACTGGGGCAGAATGGTGGAACGACGCGACCAGATCTTGATGACTTCGTTGCGGCCCGACTCGCGCGCTGCTTCGGCTTTTTTCAGCACGTAAGCATCGACGAAAGGACCCTTCCAAACAGAGCGAGACATAGATTAACGTCCCTTCTTCTTGGCGTGCCGCGAGCGGATGATCAGCTTCTGGGACGCTTTGTTCTTGTTGCGGGTACGCTTACCCTTGGTGTCCTTACCCCACGGAGTAACCGGCGTACGGCCACCCGAGGTACGACCTTCACCACCACCGTGCGGGTGATCGATCGGGTTCATTGCAACACCACGAACCGACGGACGAACGCCTTTGTGGCGCATACGGCCGGCTTTACCGAGGTTCTGGTTCGAGTTGTCGGGGTTGGACACGGCACCAACGGTGGCCATGCATTCCTGACGGACCATGCGCAGCTCGCCCGAGCTCAGACGGATCTGAGCGTAGCCGCCATCGCGACCAACGAACTGAGCGTAAGTACCGGCCGCACGTGCGATCTGACCGCCTTTGCCAGGCTTCATCTCGATGTTGTGGACGATAGTACCGATTGGCATGCCCGAGAACGGCATTGCGTTGCCCGGCTTGATGTCAGCCTTGGCGGATGCCACGACTTTGTCACCAACAGCCAGACGCTGCGGAGCCAGGATATATGCCTGCTCGCCGTCTTCGTATTTTACCAGTGCGATGAATGCGGTCCGGTTCGGGTCATATTCGATCCGCTCGACGGTTGCCGCGACATCAAATTTATTCCGTTTGAAGTCAACGATCCGGTAGAGACGCTTTGCGCCACCGCCGCGGCGGCGTGAAGTGATCCGTCCGGTGTTGTTCCGGCCGCCCGATTTGGTCAAACCCTCAGTGAGAGACTTGACCGGACGTCCTTTCCAAAGCTCCGAACGGTCGATCAGCACCAGCCCGCGCTGGCCCGGCGTCGTCGGCTTGTACGACTTGAGTGCCATGCTTTCTGTCTTCCGTTTAGCAAGTGCAGGGGGTTTCCCTGCTATGTGATAGGCCCCCGTAGGTGCCAAGGGTATAGGGCCCCGAAGGTCCCCGGTTACAAATATCAGAGGCCCCGGAACGAATCCGAGGCCGCAAGATTGGGTGCATTTAGCAGTGTTGGGGGTGGGTGTCTATAGGGTTCCTTGAGATTCCCAGTAGACTCGATTGCTCACCACAAGCGCTGTACAAATCTGTTGATTTCTTAAAGTAAATCCAGGCTTCAAAAGGGTATGTCGTCGTAATCAATTTTAGGCTCTGTGCGTTCACATGCCTCTAAGCGCAGAATTAGATTTTCCAAAACTATGCTACGCTTTTCCTCCGATAGCCCTCGCATCAGCTCGATGAATTTGAGTAGCGTCTCAACCTCGACTTCGGTGCTCGTCCAAAATCGGAAAGAGCCCAATACAAAAACAGATACCAACTTGTTTGGAGCAGCAAGCGTTTCTTCGAGCATTGTCTTTCGATAAAGTTCCTCGAGTTTATTCAGCACTTTCGCAGGCTCTCTGTCAAAACGCGCATCAGATTGAATTGACGAAACCACTTCAGATAAAGCCTTGGCAAAACTTCGATACGTACCAATTTCCCCTTCGGAGAAGGCGAGTTCAGAGAACTTGCCCTCATTTATCGAGCGTTTGACGTCCTCGAATGATGCAGTGCGACTAGCACGATCCGGGTTACACATTGAGATCAAGAGCAGCCTATACTTGAAGTCGCTTAAACCACATTCCTGAATTGCCAGCTGAAAGAGCTTTCCAACAAAATAAACTTCAGTCTGAAAATCATATTTTGCATCAGAGAACTCGGGAGGAGTTTCACACCACCAATTAAGAGAGATACTCTTTCTATCATCCCCAGATTTTCCGATGTCGATTTCTTTTCCGAAACCAAAATCTATAATCTTGGGTGTGCCCGTCTCTTCGATGAGAATGTTGGCGGGGCGAATGTCGCGATGGAGAATCCCTCGCGACTGCAAATGCGCAAACCCATCGACAACACCCTCGAACACTCTGTCCGCTTTAGCTGGGTATTGCTTGAGGTAGTCCAGTAACTCCGTACCCGAAACATATTCCATCAGAATGTACGACGTTTTGTACTCACTGTAGTCAAAGTAGTTGAAAACTCGGACGATGTTTGGATGATTGAGCCTAAACAGTATCCGCGCTTCGTCACGGAACCTTCCAAGCAACTCTGAAAAAAGATCTGGATCGTCTTTCTCCGCAATTATCGGCAGATACTTCTTCGCAACGAAGTCGGCATCCATTCCTTCGTCTCGAAGGTGGACCGTCTCGCCACAAGCACCGTTTCCTAGAACTTCTAACAAAGTGTACTTAGTTGGACGATTGAATTCGATCTTACTAGATTTGTTCATAAGGGGTTTAGCCAATTTCGTTATCTCAACTAATTGGAGCAGAGTTTGCCTCAAAACGAAACCAATCCCGACAAAAATCTCCCGCATAACAAACAAAAACCCCCGCTTTCGCGGGGGCCTTTATTTCTCTCCAAAGACGGGTTCGATCAGAGACCGGTGGACACGTCGATGGTGTTCCCCTCTTCCAGGGTCACATATGCTTTCTTGACGTCTTTCCGACGCACTGGCTTACCCGTCCGCCTTCATCTCAGTATCAATCATGATAGTGATCGGCCCGGTCGAAAACGGACCCACGCCAAATTCCATGTGGTCGATCTCAGTCGTCGCCGAGAAGGCCACCCAATCGCCCTGATAATAGTCAAGGATGCTGCCCATCGGGTGTTCGCCCTGATGCGTTATTGTGGTTTTCAGAGTCACGGGCTTGGTCACGCCATGGATAGTCAGGTCGCCGGTTACATCCGCCGTGGTGTCACCGGTCCGTTTAATCCCGGTGCTGACAAAGGTGATCTCGGGATAGGTTTCAACCTCCAGAAAATTCGCGGACTTCAGGTCGTCGTCCAGAGGTCCGAATCCCGAAGCCAGGCTACTTGCGTCAATCGTCACGTTCAGCGTCGAGGCCTCCACATCTTCTGCGTTCAGGTTCAGCACCCCTTCAACCTTGGTGAACTCTCCGTGCTGCGTCGAAACTCCGGCATGGCTCCAGTTGAACCGGACTTCTGTATGCCCTTGGTCGGTTTTGTAGGTCTGCGCAAAGGCCGGCGTCACAGCGATGGTCAAAGCAACTGCGGCGATCGTAGATTTGAATGTCATGGCGATATTCCTTTCATCCGATTGGCACTGGAATTTAGATGAATTTTCATCTAAATGAGCCAACATAAACCTGCAAATAGTTTTGGAGTAAACACGAAGTTGTGAAGCGCAATCTGCCGACACCGTTGGAAACAGATATATGGGTGGCCATGAACCGGACCACCCGGATCATCCAATCGGACATCAGCGCAGCCCTGAAAGATGCCGGTCTGCCACCGTTGAAGTGGTACGACCTGCTGTGGTCCATAGAACGGCACGGAGGAAGATTGCGTCCTTACGAGCTGGCGCAGGACGTCATCTTTGAACAGTCAAACTTGTCTCATATGAGCCGGCGCCTGGCTGCGGAAGACCTGATTGAAATAATCGAACACGACGGCGACCGGCGCGGCAAGGTCCTGCAACTCACCGACAAGGGAAGAGACCTGCGCAAACGTATGTGGGCTATTTACGGGCCTTTGCTGCACGAAAAGATGAGCGCCTTCGCCAATTCCGACGGCTGGAAGGTTTTCATTGATACCGCCCGGGCTCAAGCAGCGTCAGATTGAAATCACCTCAGGCAATGTACAGAGTACCATGCGCAGGTAGTGACAAAAAAACCCCCGCTGACGCGGGGGTTTTGTTTCTCTCCAAAGACGAGTTCGATCAGAGACCGGTGGACACGTCGATGGTGTTGCCCTCTTCCAGGGTCACATATGCTTTCTTGACGTCTTTCCGACGACCCAGCTGGCCGCGGAACCGCTTAACCTTGCCTTTGGTCACGGTGGTGTTGACCGCCTTGACCTTTACACCAAACAGCGCCTCAACGGCCTCTTTGATCTGCGGCTTGTTGCTGTCGATCGCCACTTCAAAGACAACCGCGCCATTTTCGGACGCCATGGTCGACTTTTCGGTGATGACCGGCTTGCGGATCACGTCGTAGTGTTCTGCCTTCGCGCTCATTTCAGACGAGCCTCCAGTGCTTCGACAGCCGCTTTGGTGAGCACCAGAGTGTCACGCTTGAGGATGTCATAAACATTTGCACCCATCGACGGCAGGATATCCAGACCTTCGATGTTGCGCGACGCCTTCAGGAAACCTTCGTTCACGGTCGCACCGTCGATGACCAGAGCGCGTTTCCAGCCCAGGTTTGCAACCTGTTTGGCCAGAGCGGCGGTCTTGCCTTCAGCTTCAGCGTTCTCGATCACGACCAGTTCACCTGCCTTGGCTTTTGCCGACAGAGCGTGGCGCAGACCAAGCTTGCGGAACTTTTTCGGCAGGTCATGACCATGCGAACGCACCACGGGGCCTTTGTAGATACCACCACCGCGGAAGATCGGCGCGTTACGGTCACCATGGCGTGCGCCACCGGTGCCCTTCTGGCGATAGATCTTCTTGGTCGAGTAGCTGGTTTCCGAGCGGGTCTTGACCTTGTGGGTGCCGGCCTGCGCGTTGTTGCGCTGCCAACGGACCACACGGTGCAGGATGTCCGCGCGCGGCTCCAGGCCGAACAGGTCCGCATCCAGCTCGATGTTGCCGGCTTTGCCGCCGTCCAGTTTGATTACATCAAGTTTCATGCTTCACCACCTTCCGCGGGTGCTTCTTCCGCAGGTGCTTCGGTTGCAGCCGATTTCACAGCAGCCGGGAAAGGCAGGCCTTCCGGTGCTTTCTTCTTGACGGCGTCCTTGACGGTGACCCAGCCCGATTTCGGTCCGGGAACGGCGCCTTTGATGAAGACCAGGTTCCGGTCGGCGTCGGTTTTGACGACTTCCAGGTTCTGGGTGGTGACACGGGCAGCACCCATGTGACCGGCCATCTTCTTGCCTTTGAACACCTTGCCCGGGTCCTGACACTGACCGGTCGAACCGTGCGAACGGTGGCTGATCGAAACACCGTGCGAAGCACGCAGACCACCGAAGTTGTGGCGCTTCATCGCACCGGCAAAGCCTTTACCGATCGATGTGCCGGAAACGTCAACCTTCTGACCTTCCAGGAAGTGTTCAGCCGAAATCTCGGCGCCCACTTCGATCAGGCCATCTTCGGAGACGCGGAACTCGGCCAGCTTACGCTTGGGCTCAACCTTGGCAGCGGCGTAGTGACCGCGCATGGCTTTCGAGGTGCGTTTTGCCTTGGCAGCACCGGCGCCCAGCTGAACGGCGGTGTAGCCGTCTTTGTCAGCGGTACGCTGTGCAACGACCTGCAGGTTGTCTAGGTGAAGAACGGTCACAGGGATCTGCTTGCCGTCTTCCATGAACAGGCGGGTCATGCCGACTTTTTTTGCGATAATACCAGAGCGCATAATCTATACCCTCCGATCTTACGACTGCAACTTGATCTCGACGTCCACACCAGCAGCGAGGTCGAGCTTCATCAGCGCGTCAACGGTCTGGGGGGTCGGATCAACGATGTCGAGCAGACGCTTGTGCGTACGGATCTCGAACTGGTCGCGGGACTTCTTGTCAACGTGAGGGCCACGGAGAACCGTGAACTTCTCAATCTTGTTCGGCAGCGGGATCGGGCCGCGCACGTTCGCGCCGGTCCGCTTGGCAGTGTTGACGATCTCTTGCGTGCTGGCATCCAGAACGCGATAGTCAAATGCCTTCAGCCGAATACGGATGTTTTGGCTTTGCATATTAACAGCCTTTTATCAGGCGTTGAGGTTGAGAGGAGGACAGACGCGCATCGCCAACCCTCATCGAACCCAAAAGGCGGGAATCACCCCGCCTTGATGTTCTTATTGAGAACTCGCGCGGCTTACAGGGGTTGGTGGGGTTTGGCAAGCGGGAAATGAAGCTAAGCTGCCAATGTCGGAGCCGCCACTTCAACGACCTGCATAATCGACATCGTCCAAAACTCTGCGCGCATTCAGCATCGATAAATGTCGCTCGACATCATAGCTTAAACTACGAATTCTGTCCGCCTCTACACCCATAACAACGATCATAAGTGCATGGGCGAATGGGAGACGCTCCAAAAGTTTGTCATCAACGACGCTTTCGAAATGATCCACAAACTCTTTCACGTCTTCGTCGGACACCCTAAAATCCAGCTCATGCGCCAGTTTATTCCGAAGGCTGTTTACCTTCTTCGCCCAGTACAGTTTTTCACTGGAAAGAATACCTAGAGAATACAGCAACTCAGCCTTTTGGTTGAAGGCCATTCTATCAGTTCTTACGGTCGCATCTGAGATGAACTGATCATTCAAGAAAACGCTCAAAATATGATCCAATGCCAAGTGAGCATTTAGAACCTGCGTTCCTCGATTGTTTAGCCGAAGACGTTTTCCTACTTTATTTTCTTCAAAACAGGTCTTCCGGCACAACTCTTTCACTCGGCCTTTTGGTGCATCCAATGGGTTTAGATAACCTTCGCTTTCGATTTTCCTCATTATTGCGGTAATCGCTTGTTTCAATTCTCGCTCCTCAATCGGATTTTGGGAATCCACTATCTTCATACAAACGCTTTGAATGTGATCAATAATGTTTCTCAATGGTTGCTTAGTTTAATCCTAGAACAGCTTTTCTGCTTCACCCCAAATCTTTTTGAAAATCTCAAGGCAAAAAAAGCCGCCCCGGATTGGAGCGGCCTTCTTTAGTTCAACCGAGTGGACTCTCATTGCTCCTTCAGAGCAACTGCCGGCCACCAGTCGGCAGAGCCGACCTACTCGATGATTTTCGACACGACGCCGGCGCCGACGATGCGACCACAACTTTAGCTCTCTGCCGGTTCTTTAGGCAAGTATCGGGGCGCAACGACCTTGTCGTAAAACACAAAAAACAACGGCGTCAGCACCATCGACAGGGCAACGACAATGATCAGCGTGTTCGCTAGATCGGCACTCAGCACATGCGTTGCAACCGAGAAGGACAGCAACACAAACCCGAACTCTCCTGCCTGCGCCATTCCCAGCGCAAACAGCCAATTGTTCCCGCCAGAGACGCCAAATAGCCGACCAAGAATATACAAAACCACGGCCTTAATGGCCATCACGCTAAGGGTCAACGCGACAACGAAACCCAAGTGTTCCATCATTAATCCAAAGTTCACCGAGGCGCCGACGCTCACAAAGAACAAGCCCAGAAACAAACCCTTGAACGGAGTGATCTCCTTTTCGAGCGTGTGCCGATACTCGCTGTTTGCCAGTACGACGCCGGCAATGAACGCCCCCAGCGCGGGCGTCAGGCCAACCGCCATCATCAGTACGGCGACGCCGACAACGATGGTAAGGGCCATGGCAGTCAAAAGCTCGGGCAGATTGGCGGACTCGACATATCGAATAACCGGTCCGGTAAAATATGACCCGCCTACGATGACCAGGATGATCGAGCCAAGCGTCACAACCGCCCTGAGCCATTCGGGCAAGGCCTGAACAAGGTTCAGTGAAAACCCGGAACTGACAGCAGGCCCGTGGCTGACCGTGTTGATACCCGTGGCCGCAAGATCAGGCAGCGCCAACAGCGGCAGTAACGCCAAAATAGGGATCACCGCGATGTCCTGCATCAGCAAAACAGAAAAGCTCGCCTGCCCTCCGCTACCCATGAGCAAACCTTTTTCGTGCAGGGTTTGCAGCACAATTGCCGTAGACGACAGCGAAAAAATGAGCCCGATTGTTAGTGCCGCCTGCCAATGCTGACCCAAAGCGATCGCCAACCCCATAATGGCAAGAGTCGTACAAATCAGTTGCAACCCGCCCAACCCCAACAACCTGTGCCGCAGGTCCCAAAGCTTTTTGGGCGCAAGCTCCAAGCCTATTAAGAACAGCATCATGACAACGCCAAATTCGGCAAACTGCTCCAGGTTCTCTACATCAACGTTCAAGGCTGACAAACTTGGGCCAAGTAGCATGCCCGCGATCAGGAACCCCAGAGCCGAACCAAGCCCAAGCCAAACGGCGATGGGGACAATAGCGATTCCCGACCCAAGGAGGATAAAGGACAGAAGAAGAAAACTTTCCATTTAAGTTTAGAAACCGCTCCTACGTCTTTCTTCAAAAAAAGCACCGCATCTATGGGCCGGGCTAACCAGTGCAGCATACATTCACCTCATCCCACCGTCGAGGCAATTGGGTTAGCACCGATATGTTTGCCAACGGAGGTTCACAAAAAAGGGCGTCCCGAGGGACGCCCTTTCCACAAGTTCTCGCGGGTGCGAATTA
>NZ_WPZL01000025.1 GCF_013031245.1 Ruegeria lacuscaerulensis | reverse complement strand
GCTCGTCAGGCTCATAACCTGAAGGTCGCAGGTTCAAATCCTGCTCCCGCAACCAAATATAACAACATTAAATCAACGCACTAGCGCCCAAAGGGGCGCTTCTCGTGCTTAGGACGACCAGCCTCGGTGCTACAGCAGTACTGCGCCACACAGCAAAGAACAGCACCTTAAACACTCCAAAGCTGGCGTAGCCTTAAACCGAATCTCTCCCCAAAAGAAAAACCAACCCACAGTCTCCGTCTGCACTGTCAGCACTGTCAGCCAGGTGAAACTGCGTTGCGCGTAGAAGTATACAGAGGGATTTTTCCCTACCCGGGGTATACCCGGCCCCGTGTATACCCCGGGTAGGGAGAAACCACCGCCAAAGCCGATATCTCGAATGACGGCTCTGAGCCCAATGCGCCGTTCCCGAGCTAATTGACCTCAGCGAGTGCATTCGGCAGCTATTGTTCCCAATAGGGACCTTGTTTCGACATCCCTTCAACGCGGCACTGCGGACAAAGTGAGCTATCGCTGCAACTGCCCCAACGAGCGCTTTCGGAAGGCCGATCGTAAGCATTGCAAGCGCACCCCAGGCTGACACCTTTCCGTTCTGGCCAACAAAGCTTATGGTGGCGCTACCCTAGCGAAAGTCGACGAGCTCGGTCGCTACGTAGAACTTAAAGTTTCCAGATGGTGTAATCATACGTCGCCCTCAAATGCCCTGATCAGCGTTGCCAGTTTCCCGAGTGGATCATTGGCGGGAAATAGGACTTCACATCCGCCTCGCTTGAAAATGATGTTTTCTGACGCAGCTGGGACAGTTTGCTCATGTGAGCTGACCTAAATCTCAGCAAAAGACGGTTGAGATTTAGGTTTTAAGGTTGAGTGCGGACCTGACGCCTTTTTCTCGGACGTTTTCTTCCACCTGGAGGCAATCTCGTGTTTGACACCACACGTCTTTGCAACTTCGCCGACAGATAAACGACCAGCCCTCATACGCTGCCCCATTTAATCTTTGAAATTTAGGGGCCACAGACGGCGACCGTCTTTCCCAACGGGAATTGAGTGGCCATAGGCATGGAACGCTTTTTCGGTTTCCTGGTCACTTGCGAGCTCACCCAACACTTGAGAATTCATGATGCCTTTATCCTTTTGGAGGACATCATAAACCGCTCAGAGTAGCTTGATCAGATATTAAATATGGGGGCTATGCAACGCTTACACTTATTCTGAGGTTGCGCTGATTTTAGTCGGGATCGCTACCCGACCCTTCAATCCACCAAGGGAATCCGATATTCCCAGATCAAGCCGTGCGCCGTATGCGTTCAATAAATCAATTGCGATTGCCAGCCCCAATCCGCTGCCTCTGACTGAGGTGTCGAGACGTCCTCCAGACCGCAGCGCTTCGCGTCGTGCGTCTTCCGGGATACCGGGGCCGTTGTCTTCGATGCGTATTTCGATACAGCCCTCTTGGCGTTTTGCGGTCAATCTTACGGTGCTGCGACACCATTTGACAGCGTTGTCCAACAAGTTTCCAAGAACTTCTTCGATATCTTGCGTGTCCATACGTACCCAGAGTTCCGGATCACTTTTGACTTCCAGTACTTTGCCATCTCTTTCAGCTATCGTTGAAAAAAGCCGCGCCAGCCGATCGACTGAGTGTGCAAGATCGGTGCGTGAATGTGTCAGTTCCGCCGTATTCATTGCCCGCAACCTTGCGAGCGAACGACTGAGTTGAGCGTCAACCCGATCCAAAGCTTCCTGGGCGATATCGGTCTTGACCCCGGTCTCGGACAAACCCTGGAGTTCGTTTCGCAATATGGTTGTTGGTGTTTTCAGAGCATGTGCCAAATCGGCAGCGTGCCTTCGAGAACCGGACACGATATCCCGATTGCGACGCATAAGCTGATTCAGGTCCTCAACCAAAGGAGCTACTTCATTCGGGTAGTCAGCAGGCTTGAGGTCGTCATCTGAATCCCACCGATGTGCCACATCCGTTTGCAATTTTCGAAGTGGCCCCAGAATAATCGACATAAGCAGCAAGGAACCCGCGACACCGATCAACCCGACAACTGCAAAAACGGGCAAAAGACTGCGCTGAGCTGCCCGTCTCTCGTCGATCAGCTGGGTCTGGCTTTCGGCGACACTGATGCCCCAAACGGTTCCATCTTCGTAGGTTATTTCTTGATAGGCGCTGCGCACCGCTTCATCTTCGGGACCCGAGGTAGTCCAAAGTGTGACGTTTTCTGGGGAACCGGGCGGTTCAGCGATTGTTTCGTCAAAAAGCGAAGCGGATGTGAAAATCTCTCCGTCGCTGTTGGTGACTTGCCAGTACCGGCCAGAATACGGTGCGCTATAGGCCGGATCAAACATGAGGTCGCGCAAGAAATCGGGGTTCTGGGTCGTGACACTCAACCCGACGACAAGTTGCGTGTGGCGGTCCCGAAGTGCGGTGTCGAACCGATTTGAAACTCGGGAATCGATATAGGAGAAGACGGCCAGTGTACCCACACCAACGGACAAGGCCCCGGATGCGATCCCCCCAAGCAATGCCCGTTGACGAAGTGATAACATCAGATTGAATCGATCATATATCCACGACCGCGAACCGTCGTGATCAGGTCGGGTCCTAACTTTTTGCGCAGTCGGTTTATGAAAACCGCGATGGTGTTCGAATCCCGATCACCATCATATTCATAGATGTGCTCTGAAAGCTCGGTTCTTGGGATTAAACGCCCGGCATTGTGGGCCAGATAGGTAAGCACAGCAATTTCCTGGGCGGTCAAATCAACCGGAACTCCGTCTGCGGTCACGCGACCATTACGAGTGTCCAGAACGACGTTCCCCATCTCGATCACAGGGTTCAGTTGCCCGCTCTGGCGGCGCAAGATGGCGCGGACTCGTGCCGCCAATTCAGGCAAATGGAACGGTTTAGTCATGTAGTCGTCCGCACCGGCATCCAATCCATCAACTCGTTCGCTCCAGCCATCGCGGGCGGTCAGGATTAATACTGGTGTCTTGATGCCTGCGCCTCGCCATTCGCGTAACACAGAGATGCCGTCGCGTTCTGGCAGGCCCAGGTCGAGAATAATCATGTCGTACGGTTCGGTTGTGCCCAGATGCAGGGCATCGACACCGTTGTTCACGATATCGACCACGCGACCTTCGGCGTTTAGCAGTTTCTTGACCTGCTCGCACAGGTGCGGTTCATCTTCGGCGAGTAATACTCTCATATCTTGTTTCTACAGGTGCGCAGAAAGTTTTTTAATCACTATTTTTTGCCGCCACCGTTGCCGTTGCCGCCACCGCCACCGTTACCGTTGCCGCCACCGTTGCCGCCACCGCCACCGTTTCCGCCGCCGTTGCCACCGCCGTTGCCGCCACCGTTGCCGCCACCGTTGCCACCGCTGTTGCCGCCACCGTTGCCACCGCCGTTGCCACCGCCGTTGCCGCCACTGTTCCCGTTGCCGTTGCCACCGCTGTTACCGTTTCCACCGCTGTTGCTATTGCCCCCGCGATTTCCGTTGTTGGCCTGATTGCCCGTGTGGCTGGATTTCCCCTGCGAGTTAGCCCTGGCAGTGTTTCCGGGAGTGGACTGGGCTGCCTTGGATATCTGGCGTCCGATACTTGAACGATTGGGAACGACGACACCCGTTTGTGCGTTAACGATGACGCTGATGATTTTGCCGTTGGGTTTCTTGACCAATATTCGGTAATAAACCTTGTCAGACTGGAATGCGCGCGCATCAACAGGGGTCCCGCCGAAAACCCTTTCGACCCCTTTGATAACTTTCTTGAGCCGAATGGTGCTGCCCGAAGTTGTTGCTTTGCGCAATTCAGACTGTTTCAACTCGCGCACGGCGCTATGCCCCTCTCCGGCCTGGAGAAAGGCGAGCAGACACACGATGACAAAAAGCTTTCTCATCTTCCATACTCATTAACGTGCTAGCGCATCTTAATTCTACTGATTTCAATGTGAACTGGCGATGAACGACCAGTTCGTCGTGGGTTCAATGATAATAGGCTTAAATCGGGACATTGGTTCCTGATTCCGACACACACATCTGCGCCTTCACACCATATCCTGATGCGCTGACAAATGAAAATTGCACTCAACGAAAGAGGACCGTCATGAAAACCAAATCGACCGGCCTTTTGAAAGCATCCACCATTGCAATTGCCCTGCTGGGATCTGCTGCAATTGTTGGAGCATTCACGTTTCCGGATACCGTTTATGCGAAAGAGGGTAAGGGAAATGGCGGCAGTAACGGGAACGGAAACGGTGGTGGCAAAGGGAACAGCGGTGGCAAAGGCAACGGTGTCGGTAACAACAGTGGCGGCGACGGTAAGGGTAAGGGCTCTGGATCTGTTACGTCCAAGGGCGGAGGAAAGAAAGCTGCAGGAAAGTCGGGTCGCAAATCCGTTGGTACTGCGGGGGGAGCTTCGAAACGCTCTAAAGGCAAACAATTCTCTCTGAAGGATTTGTTTGGCGGAAAGAAAGGCAACGCTGCCAACAAGACGCAAAAAAAAGGCATCAAGGGCTTGTTCAATGGCAAAAAGCAGCAGGCTGCCACAGCACGAACAAAAAACACCTCTGTCAAGCAATCCCCGAGACCGACAAGCAGAAAAGCAATATACATTGACGATGGTACGCTTGATCCCCGCAACCTCGGCAAGCTGAATGGTGCAATAAATTCCAGCACAAAGGCAAAGCTCGCACATATCGCCAACGGTCAGTATGCGAAAGGTACGGGGCCGGTCAGCCTCGCCGCAGGCCTTGCAGTAGCGGACGCCAATTTCAATCATGCCATGGGTAAAGACAGCAAGTTGAGTCCTGAAGAAGTTCAAGAACTCAATGCGGCGTTTGGCTTTTTGGACGATGCCCCAATGTCCGTGGAAGAAGCAGAGGAGGTCCTCGCCAACGAAGAGGCCAATCCAGGATCGACTGACCCTGACGATTTGGAAGACGCACAGGCCGTCAAGGATGCGCACGACTTAACCACAGATGAAGACGGAAATCCGGTTAAGCGACCAACTGAGGATCAAGCAGCAGCCGCAGAGGCAGTGCACCAAGCGGAAGCCGGTCTTCTGGGTCACTACAAGGGCGACTTTTCTGACGACGACAACGTTGCAACGGAACAGCAGGATCGCGTTCTCGGTGCAGTAAGAGCCTCCAACCCCGACGACGAGGCTGTTAAAGCCGCGCTTGGTACGTTGAATGACGAGTACGAATATGCTGACGGTGAGGACGACGGTGACTATACCGACGAGGAACATGCCGACGATGAAGATGAGGATGAAGCCAGTGACGATCCGGCGGGAGAAGATCAGACGTCCGAAGAGGAACTGGAGGATGAACTTGCAAGAAACGGCTAAGCGTGAAGCCTGAAAACCGGTAGCACGGGCACAGAGTCAAAGTTTCCAACATAAAGCAGCCCGCTCCTTTCGGAGCGGGCCTGGGCTTGTAGTTTTTCCGGGTAGGACGTGGCCCGGAAAATAAGAAGACGTCGTAATGTAGGGTCAGACGTTCTTCTTCGCCCCTTCCAGTCGCTTGTTGTTAACAATATCCATCAAAGCATGTTCGATAGGAGGGAAGCGACCCGTGTTCGGGTTCGTGGTGTTTGAGAGTTCTTCGTGTGCTGCGGGGCCGGAAGATTTGATGCCCGCACGTACTTGGTCTATTGCAACCTCAGTGGCAGTCTTAATCATGCTTTTCCCCTTCTGTGGAGCCAGGCGCGTATCAGATGGCCCGGCCCGAGAGGGTGAGTATGCGCTAAGCTGGTTGAATACTCCGAGAATACATTGTTCACCTTGCGTTAACGTTGTCGCGAATTCGTGGACAATGTCGTGAGTCGCTGTCAGTTCCGGCGAACTGCACCGCAGCTCTAAGACGCTCATTCGGCTATTGTTGGGGCCGAGGTGCAGCCTTTGGTGAAATCAAATTGATCGGAGGTCAAGCAGGCGAGTGGTCAGTGCCTCGCCTGAACTTATGGCTATCGTGAACATGTCAACGCAATAAGACGCCATGAGCGGTCAGCCGGAGTGGGATATCCCAGAGCGGGTAGACTTGTGCCTCGCTTCGGTCTTTCGGTTTAACAGATGCAGTAGCTCAACTTGGTTCGAAGCGCCCGTCTTCGAAAAAATCGAGCTCAGGTGCGAACGGACGGTGGTAGGGCAGACAGACAGAGTTTCCGAAATTTTCTTAACCGTCATTCCTTCCTTCATCATCGCGCAAACTCGAAACTCGCACCTGCTGAGTTCCGTAGGGTTTTGAGGGTCCAGGATCGGTACGTGTCCATCAACCTGGACCACTCTGAGACGGTGACGTCGTACCTGTTCAGACGCCGCTGAAATCGAACCAGGTACACGCCTGCGCCAACCAGAGGCAAGTGTTGAAGCTAATACAGTTAGCAGATCCAAGTCGTAGCTTTTGGGGCGGTGTCTGTAGTGCAGTTCAAGGTGATCGACATGCCCCCCCTTCGTTTCAAGCGGCACTACTATCACCTCGCCCAGACCGTTTGGATGCTGATCCCGGTAAGAGTAGGTCGACGCGTTGTCAGTTGCTTTCACATCTGACAATTTCCAAATTGATCCGGCCTTTGCAGTATAAATACAATTGCCCAGAACAAACTCCGTTTGTGTTTGGGGCTGCGAAGGCCAAACTTTCCCCTCTTGAATGCAGCAACGCGCAATATACTTTACTTGCCGTTCTGTCTTGGAAGTGCGGGTAATTATCGCTGCATCTGCACTTGTTAACCGCATTAGTTGGTCAAGAACTTTTAAAATGGCATTGTTGCCATTTAACGCATGCGCCCATTCCATAACCAAATTCAAGCTGTTTCGCGCGTGAACGCCTTTGGAAAAACTTACACTCATTACTCTTTTTACAAACCCAACTAAACAACTCCGTCGGGCTCCCCAATGCTACTCCCACCACAGTCACAAATTTGTCTTGGTCATGTTAGGTCAGCAATCGGTTTTATGGTCTCGATCGAAGGCAAATATCCAAAGCTGGCGCAATTAGAATTTTTTAACATGTTGAAATAATATAAAATATTCATAAAGAGGCCGTTTCCAAGCGTTGTCTAACTGCGACATGCCGTAGATTTCATAGGTGCAGAATTTGCCCACACTGGTGCCACAATTTAAGTTTAATCATCTTCATTGTTTCCAGATATATTGATTCGTTTTAACGTTAACGCCTTGTTAATGCAGGGTTAATGAAATTCTCCGTTAAGGTGCTACTATAATTAAATTTTCACCCTAAAGTAGTAAATTTACCATTTTTGACGGAAGGCGGTGGATTTTGACACAGCTACCGTAATTGGAGAGCTAATGCAGAAATGCCAGGCTCGCGCTGCAATAACACGCAGCGTGGATTTCAATTTAACCTTTCGGGGGAAACATGACTAAATTTATGAAGAAGTTCGTCAAAGAAGAAAGCGGTGCAGCAATTGTTGAATACGGCCTCGCGCTTTTGGTCGTCGCTTCAATTGCGGTTGGTGCGTTCACGTTTCTGGGTACTACAACGGCCACTAACGTACAGGGTGCCTGTAACGCTCTGAACACCACCAATCCCTGCTGATCCGTCGGCAAGCTGCAATTTGCAAAACACATCAGAATTCTGCGCCGTCGCACCAGTGTAGCGGCGCAGAATACACCGCCGGGATTTTCGACAACTAAATTACCGATGTTTCGAATTTTTTGAGCGTAACTTTTGGAGACAGAGATGCGTATCAGACCAATTATCACTACGTTTTTCGGAATCGCGATTGCTTCCGGCTCCGTGTTCCTGGCGAAAGACCACATTCAATTTAAGACAACTGCGCCCGGATCGTCGTCAGAGGCGGATTTGGTTGAGATCTTCGTCGCCCGGTCGGAAATCGCTTTTGGCCAGACGATCGAAAAGCACCACGTTACAAAGCACGCTTGGCCACGTGAGGCTCTGCCAGCCGGTGTTTTCACGGAAATAGGCGTACTTGTTCCTGACAGCCGGGGTCAGTTGCGCCGCGCCAAGGGACGGTTTTACCCCGGCGAGGTCATGCTGCTTTCGAAAGTCTCGAATTTTGGCGAAAAGGTCACGTTGGTCCAAAAACTGGGTGAGAATACGCGTGCCATGGCAATCGAGGTTGACGCGGTCACTGCAGTCGGCGGGTTTGTTACCCCAGGTGACTGGGTGGATATTGTTTTGACGCAGGGCGCGAATTTGGATTTGCGCGCGGTAACTATACTGCAGAATATTCGCGTGATTGGTGTAGACCAGCAGTCCGAAGAACTGAGCGATCAGCCCGAGATTGCGCGCACAATCACAGTAGAAGTGACTCCTCAGCAAGGTCAGCGCCTTGCTCTGGCGCAAAAGGCCGGAACGCTGAGTCTAACCCTCAGAACGTTGGACGGTGTCGAGGACGAGCCAATGGAAATGGTTCGCTTGCGCGATCTCCTGCAGGAAGAAGGTCCAGTCGAAAAAGTCGAAGCGCAACCCACTGTCAGAGTGAACCGAGGCACCGAAACTGAGGTGGTGACCATCCAGAGAAACCGTCCTGAATCCGAAGAGGCGACGAAGGGGGCTGAACCGGTCACTGAATTAGAATCCCGCAACCAGACGGATGCCCAGCTTTCGCCGGCAGTCGAGACCCCTGGGGTCAAGCCGAGAGTTCGCCCAATCGAAATCAGCCAGAACTCTGCTCAGTAGGCCCGTGCCATGTTACTGAAGGCGTTCATATCAAACTATTCGAGGGAAGAGCGCGGCACGGTCGCCATCCTCTGGGGTACCGCTCTGGTTGCGTTTCTCGGCTTCTTCGCCATCACACTGGATGTCGGCCGGTTGAATTCGACCCACGCAGAGCTTCAATCCTTTGCCGACAACGTCGCACTGGCTGCGGCTGGTGAGTTGGACGGGCAACCAGACGCAATCACTCGCGCAACGAATGCCGCTGCGAATCTGATCAGTGACAGTCAGACCTTTGCTACCGGACCCACCGCGCTTGCAGGTTCGTCGGATTACACGCTCACGTTTCATACCGCGCTTCCTGCTTCCGACCTGACACCGCTGGGGGCGGACATCACCACGGATGCGAGGAAAGCCAAATTTGCGCAGATCGTGCTGACGCCGAAATCAGTAAGCATGAGTATGGCGTCGGCACTGGACAAAATGCTTGGCGGAGGTGGTTTTTCAGCGGCCAGCGTTTCAGCTGAGGCTGTGGCCGGATACTCGAAGGCCGCTTGCGATATTTCACCGCTGATGTTCTGCCTGCCACCCAATTGGGAGTCCACACTGACCGTTGGTGACCAGATACTGCTTCGTAGCGGTGGGAATGGCACCGCATGGGGTCCGGGCAACTTCGGCTTCATTGACTTGGCGGCATTTCAAGACACGTCGGGCGTGTGTGCAGATGAGGGCGGCAACAAGTTGGCCTGCCTTATCGCGGCGCAGGATCAAATTACGCAATGCGTTCTGACAAATGGTCTGGATACGGAACCTGGTCAGAAAGTCGGAATCACCAACGCGGCGTTCAACGTTCGCTTTGACATCTATCGTTCCGTTCTTAACGGAGAGAAAAATAATCCGGATTTTGCGCCCGCGCCTAACGTCATTAAGGGAATTCAGAAAAACGGCGGCGGTGCCTGCATTCAGGGTAATGAAGAGGTCACTCCTGACACGACCGCCCTTGGTCGCGACACTTGCATGACAGCAGGTACCTGCGGCGGTAATAACCGGTTTGGTGATGGTGTTTGGGATCGCGCAGGGTATCTCAATCAAAACCACGACCTTGCGGATGGCGTTGCAGATGGAATAGGCAGCGATGCTCATCTGCCCGCACTGAGCGGATCCAATTCTGTCTTTGCCGGGACTCGGTACGGAATGTACCTGCGGGAAATAGCTTACGGGAACACCAACCCTCACTCACCACCGAATGCAAGTGCTATATTGAACCCGTCGCTCGCCGAAACCGGACGGCCAATGTGTTCCAGTCAAATGTCGAGTAATCCCGCACGACGCGTCGTTACAGCGGCTGGGATCGATTGTGCTCAAAACCCGGTTTCAGGCTCGACTACGGGTGTACCGGTTACAAAATTCGTCGCTGTTTTCCTGACCGAACCGGTTGGTGATGACGGTGCTTCGCCGCCCAGTTTTGACATCCACGGCGAAGTTGTCGGCTTCCCGGACGTTTCGGGCGTGGGCAGCGGCGGCAATGGGTTCGGCGGTATCTTTCGCGATGTCGTGCAATTGTATCGCTGAGGGAGCGCAGGGTCATGAAAACACGTCTGACAGCCCCTTTCAAACGTTTCGCAAAGAATGACGACGGAGCAATCATCGTGGAATTTGGCCTCGTCATGCCGGTCATGCTGCTGATGTTGGCTCTGACGTTGGAATCCGCGCGCCTGATGTGGTCGTACCAGTCGGTCATTGCAGGTGTCCGGGATGCCGGCCGCTATTTGTCCAGAGTGGCGCCGGCGGATATCTGTTCCTCTGGCGGTTCTGTTGCGGGGCTCACCACAACTTTGAAAGGTATCGTCGAGAACGACAAACACGCCAACAGCCTGTTCCCGCCGAGCATAACGGTCAATTCGGTAACGCCCAGCCTGTCTTGCATGTCCGGAACTTACCGAGTTAATCCGGCCCCCGTAGGCACGGTCAGCGCAAACATCACCATTCAAATTCCGATGGGAAACTTGTTGTCGCTTTTCGGCAGCGGCTTGTCATCGGTGACCACCGACGTTTCTGACACATCTCGGATATTTGGACAATGAAAAGCCAGTCGCATATCCGCGCGCAATTGCGCCGCATAGGGCAGAAAATCCTGTGGGATCAGAGCGGTGGCGTTCTTGTCGAGTTCGCTATAGTCGTTTCCTTGTTTCTTTTCCTTTTCCTGTCGTTACTGGATTTCGGCCGACTATCCTACAGCGTTGTGAATGCTCAAAAAGCCTCACAGCTTGCTGCGCGCATCGCAATTGTTCGCCCGCCCGCTTGCGCCGGAGTTCCTGCAACGCACCTGCGCGGCTCATCTCCTTTGTCGCCAAGATTTGGCACGTCCTGCAGCGCCTCGGCCGGGGTGTGCGATGATCCACAGACCCCTATGTGCCCAGGTGATGCTACCAATCCCACCGCCTCGGAAATCTGGGCTCGCATTAGTCCGCTTTTGCCCCCGAGCGCCACAATAGACAATTTACAGTTTCATTACGATTTTAACTCCAATCTGGGTTTCCTGGGTGGCCCTTACACACCCATGGTCACAGTCGAATTGAACCTGAACGATTTTCAATTCGTGTCACCGCTGGCCGCGCTGGCAAATGCCGCGGGCGCGACGAACAGCACAATTCCTATGACAGCCGGTTACTCCAATTTCAGCGTCTCGCTGCCTGCTGAAGACCTAGCATTAGGAGAGTCAGGATAATGGACAAAATAATTTCGAACCTAAAGTCACACTCGGTGATGCTTGTTTCTGAAAGCGAAGCCATCGCTCAGGTTGTCGCGGGCGTTTTTCCGGCGGAAGAGGACAACAAAGTCACGGGAAATGCCACAACGTTCCAGGCATTGAATGGGACTGCCCTTCAACTTGCGTTCAAACATGACGTGGTGATCTTTGAAATCGACCCTGATGATGTGGGTGAAGTGCAGGCCATCGAAGACGTGCTGGCACACAGGGATGACGACACGTTGTTTGTTGCCCTGACACAGAATGACCTTTCAATTTCCAAAGCGCGCGAATTGCGGAAGACCGGCATCGACGAAGTCCTGCCGCTGTCGATAGACGGCGAGGGTTTGAAAGCGGCGGTCAGTGAAAAAATAAGCGCACGTGCGGTTCCGCAGACATCGTTGCCGGATGGGGTATCGGCGCTGGGTAAAGTGATACCGGTTGCGAAGTCTCGCGGGGGTGTCGGGGCTTCAACTGTTGCCGTTAACCTCGCATGCTCACTTGTGGGCGGGAAAGGGTCATTCTTCAGGAAGTCTGCGAAAAACCGTGTCGCGCTATTGGATTTTGATCTTCAGTTTGGAAACTCAAACGTCTTTCTGGATCTTGAGGATAATGGCGGATTTCTTCAACTGATTGAAAACGCGGAAAAACCTGACGACCATTTTCTGTCTTCAGTCCTTCAGGAACACACCCTTGGCGTTGACGTGTTATGTGCACCGGCGCCGATGGTTCCGCTTCAGTCGATGCGTCCCGATCTGATCGAAGGAATGCTCGACCTGCTTCAACAGCGGTACGATTATATCGTAATCGATCTTCCCTGTGCCGTTGTTGAGTGGGTCGAACCCATATTCAAGCGCGCAGCCCAGCTTGCGCTCGTCACCGACACTACTGTGCCATGCGTGCGTCAGGCGCGGCGGTTGATTGACTTCTACCGAGAGGCAAACGTGACGCTGCCGGTTGAGATCGTCGTCAACCGTGAGCGAAGCACGCTGATCCGGTCATCCCATGTCCGTGAGGCTGAAAAGGTTTTGGAAACAAAGCTGAAACACTGGCTGCCGGACAATCCGAAAGTCGCCCGCAATTCCGTGGATTTCGGACGGCCGGTTGTGGAGATGAAACCTCAATCAGACCTTGGAAAGGCCTTGGCAAAATTGGCTGCTGCCATGTCGGCTGATGTACAGGCCGTAGCAACAAAAAGTACATAAAAGGAGATCACCGTGTTCAACGAATTTAGATCACGCAAGGCTGTTTCCAAGTCGAATGTGTTGACACTGGAACGGCCAATCGAAACGCCCCCAAAGGCTAAGATGGCTCCTGAACCTGTGGATACTGACCTGCAAGCGCATCTGGAACTTAAAAGCCGCTTGCACAGCGAGCTTCTTGACCGGCTCAACCTGTCTGTCATCGACAAGGTCGAACGGTCTGAACTGAAACGCCAGATCGCGTCCCTGGTAACCGGTCTTGTCGAGGCTGAAAATCTGCACATGCGGTCAGAGGCTTTCTCGGCTCTGGTTGACGAACTCATTCACGAAGTCATGGGATTGGGGCCGTTGGAGCCGCTGCTGGAAGACCCGACCATCAACGACATTCTCGTCAATTCGTATGACCAGGTTTACGTCGAACGCTTTGGACTTCTGGAGCAATCTACCGTCCGTTTCCGCGACGAGCGTCACCTTTTGCGGATTATCGACAAGATCGTCAGCAAAGTTGGTCGGCGCATCGACGAGTCCCAACCCTGGGTAGATGCGCGATTGGAAGATGGCAGCCGCGTCAACGCGATTATTCGACCGTGTTCCGTCGATGGACCGGCTTTGTCGATCCGTAAGTTCTCGCGCAACCCTTTGACAATTAAAAGGCTTGTCGATCAGGAAAGCATGAATGACCAGGCGGCGAAGCTACTCGAGGCGCTTGTGGAGGCACGTCTGAACATTCTGATTTCCGGCGGCACCGGGACCGGCAAAACGACCATGCTGAACGCCGTTTCATCGTTTATTGATGGCAAGCAGCGCATCGTAACCATCGAGGACGCCGCCGAACTTCAGCTTCAGCAAGACCACGTTGTTAGACTGGAAACCCGACCCCCAAACGCTGAAGGTCAGGGCGTAATCACTCAACGTGATCTGGTCCGCAACGCCCTGAGGATGCGTCCCGATCGCATCATCGTCGGTGAGGTTCGTGGCTCAGAATGCTTTGACATGCTTCAGGCCATGAACACAGGACATGACGGGTCGATGACGACCGTTCATGCGAACTCGGCCCGCGATGCGCTTAGCAGGGTCGAACAAATGGTCACGATGCTCGGCGCTGACTTGCCGGTCAGAACCATCCGGTCACAAATCGCTTCGGCTATTCAGATCGTACTCCAGCTCAGCCGCCTCAGCGACGGTACCCGCAGGGTCGTCAGCATTTCGGAAATAACCGGCATGGAAGACGACACGATTACTATGCAGGACATTTTTGTCTTCAAACGCCGTGGCAAGTCCGAGAGCGGGGAGGTTCTGGGTGAGTTCCTGCCCACCGGCATTCGACCGAAATGCTTCGACCAACTGGTTGCGGCTGGGGTCGATGTAGACACCAACATGTTTATTCATGGGGCCAATTCATCATGATAGACCTACAGCCAAATACACTGAATATTCTGATCTATATTTCGATTTTCCTTGGCGTATTGCTGGTTTACGAAGGCGTTCAGCAGTTTTTTCTGCGCAAGGAAACATCCAGAGAGGCCAGAAACCGCCGCATGAAAATGATCCAGGGCGGAGCTTCGACCGATCAGGTTTTGCAATTGCTGCGTGACCCCGCGATGTCTGCTACTGGTGAAAATCCCGGAGTTATCGCCCGCTTTCGTCGCCTGCTTGTACAGGCCGGAGTGACGATCAGCCCGATTTCAGTCGTTTTTGCCGTCGCTTTCTTTGCCGCGGTGCTCTTTGTTGCCGCGTCCCGCTATCTTGCACCGGAGCTTGCTTTGGCATTGAGCGCCATTCTCGCCACGGCACTACCGTTAATCGCGTTGGTCGCTATGAAAGATGCCCGATCCAACAAGCTCACAAAACAGCTTCCGGATGCTTTGGATCTGATGGCCCGCGGTCTCAAGGTTGGTCATCCCGTAGCCGTAACGGTCGGGAATGTGGCGACGGACCTTCCGGATCCAATCGGTTCGGAATTTGGCATTATTCAAGACCAGATCAACTACGGCGATGACGTTGCAACAGCGTTTCAGGATTTTTCGAAACGCGTGGGAACCGAGGATGCTAATTACCTTGCGGTCAGCATCGGCATTCAGCACGGGACCGGCGGTAATCTTGCTCGGATACTGGGCATTCTTTCTCAGGTAATCAGAGACCGTCAAACCATGCAGAAGAAAATCAAGGCGATCTCTGCCGAGGGTCGTTTGAGTGGTCTTATTCTCACGATCCTGCCGGTGTTTATCTACCTCTCGATCGAGCTTTCAACGCCTTCGTTTTACGGCGATGTCCGAAACGATCCGCTGTTTCCCTATTTCGCATACATGATCATCGGCCTGATCCTCGCGCAGGGGCTCATTCTGAGACGGCTCGTCAAGTTTAAGTTCTGACCGGGAGTGGAAAAATGGAATATTTTCAAGATTTTCTGGGTGACCAAAATCTGCCCCTGCAGTATCTTTTGCTGGGCGCTATTGCTGTAAGTATATTTTTTGTGGTCCTTGGGGTCTCTGGCATGGCCGCAAGCGATGACACGGCTGCACGCCGCATGCGTGTTGGGTCGATATCGCGGGGGCACGGGGCGGATTTTGACCTTATTCAAGGGGATAACAGTGATCCGCACGGGCTACTCAAGGCATTTGTACCCACGTCCAAACGTGAACGTTCCAGAATCGGCAGGCTGCTGAAACAGGCTGGCGTTCAGCGCAAACATGCCATTCGTACTTTCTATTTGTTTCGCGTCGTCATGGGGTTCGTGCTGCCGACGGTATTCGTGCTGACCTTGGCGCTGCCGATAGAAACTCAGGTTCAGTTTCGGATCGCAAATCTCTTGCAGGGCATCACATGGGTGAACGCATTGCAGATTGTGACTGCTTTGATGGTGGCCGGGTTTTATGGCCCAGCCCTCTGGCTGCGATACCGGATAAAAAAACGCCGTCAGGCGATCGAACACAGCCTTCCGAATGCGTTGGACCTGTTACAAGTGGCGATTGAGGCCGGATTGGGATTTGACGCGGCGATGGTGCGTGTGTCGCACGAGATGGCGCACGCCGCACCGGAAATTTCTCAGGAGTTCACAATTCTCCAACTGGAACTGCAAGCCGGCAAGGAACGTCAGGCCGCCTTTATGGACATGGCGGAACGCGTCGGCATTGATGAGGTGAATTCGTTCGCAAACGCGTTCCTGCAATCCAATCAATACGGCACCAGCATATCTGCATCGTTGCGCAGATTTGCTACTGATATGCGATTGGATCGCGAGCTTCGCGCTCAAGAAAAAGCCAACCGTCTTCCGGTGCAAATGTCCGCCGTGATGGCCATATGCATGATGCCGGTATTATTGCTGATTTGCCTGGCGCCGATGATGATCCGCTGGATGAATATGTTTGGGTGATGGCCACCAGGCGGCTGAGAGATCGCTGCAGTGGTATTAGAATGCTGTCATTCTGCAACAGGCGAACTTCAACGCAGTTGTTAGATTTTTAAACGTTTTAAACTGAAGAGGCTGAGGATGTGGTGTTCTTCACCTACATTCTTGCCGGGATAGCGCTTCAGCTCAATCATCGTGGCTGATAGTTCAGAGATTGCGCAAACACCGACCGGAGTTGATTTTCGAGCAACCTCACCACAACGTCTGGGTATGTCTATCGCCTTAAAGTCAAGTCCCAGCCAATTAGCCATCTATATGACGTATTTGTCGGGGGACCTTGCCTTTTAACCGCCGTCGTTTGGTTGGCGGAACCCGCAGAAGCCCGGTGGAATTTCAGGGTTCTGATTAGAAACGCGGCCCTGACATTGTGAAGCAAATATCGAACTATCGAGTGATATAGTCTATTTCTCCGCGACTATAACCGTATGCGTCAAAATCGGATGAATAAAGCTCATTCACTAATTCGATGTGCGCATCGCTGTAAAATTCTTTCAACTGAGAGGTTGCACGGGTTGCCTTAAATCCTATTTCGTTTTGACTCGGAAAACCAAAATCTGCGCCCATCATGCGCAACGCAATTTCGGCGTCCTTGCCAAGGTTCTCGAACCGACCAAGAAAATCTATTTTGATTGTGGGGTATCTCAGAATATCTGATTGAGGGGCCCAATGTTCATCTTGCGCAATCCACGAATGCGACTGATTGGCCTTGATCCACTGAAGAAACGTCAGGAAATCAATGGGGCGTCCCTCGGAGTGGTTAAAACGGTCCAACACCTTTTGCGCAAACGAATTACGCTCGGAACTTTCACGAAAGTTAATGATATCATTATAAATTGAAACAAAAAAGTCGTTGCTGTTCGCGTTATTTTTATTCTTATTAATCCTGTCAATTTTATCCAGGTAAGCAGACAGAACACGTGAATATGGATTTCGTACAAATGCGATTTTTTGTACGTCATTGTCCATCAGTATTTTGGTGTCAGCTTCTGATGTGCGATCTAAAAATCTGAATCCGGATTTCTTCCTGTCATGTGCTATTTGTTTGTTTTCATAATCTGAGTGCCCTTGCAGCCTTCGGATCAATACTTTCCAGTTTGTACAAGCGACTTTTGGAACATACCCAAAAACAATATTCTGTTCTTCCAAGAATATGAAGTTTTCAAAAGTTCTCTTTTTTACGTTTTGTTTTTTTTCAATCGGCGTCATTGTCAATGTTCTCGCTCCATATGGGCGTTGTGTCGTGAACCTGAAACTATTTTATCTTTAGCATGCGTTTGCTTCGTCGCTGGAACCGCCAAAGATCTCCCCAATAAGAATAACGCCAGGGTGAACGAAGCGCTATTTTCCACCATGCACGGCGTTCCTGAAGAATCTTAGTCTCATATTCTCTCTTTGAGTATCGCTTGGGGAGGGCCAAATAGATTTGTGGCGTTGTATCTTCGGAAGCACCGGAACCAACGGACACAACAGGACTTGGGGACGCACTGGGGAAGCCTGGTTTTATCAAGTTGCTCATTTGAAGAGCAGAAAGGCCTCTTAGGTTTTCCTCAAGGATTGAGGGGTGAACGAAGTCAACAACCGAACCGACGCAGCCAGCCTCGGCGTCCATCGAAAAGCCGTCGAAACCATTTCTTGTGAAGACTACCGTGCTTTGCAAGCTTTCCCAATCGTTACAGTTATTGTGCCAGATCTTTGGCCGTATCGCATCCCGTAGCAGATATCCCTCCGCCAAGAATAGCATAGCCCAAAAACTTGGCCAGGAAATCAGCAAATCCTGGGATTCTTGTTCTGTTACCGGAACCGGAGAAAAGACAATTATATCTGCAACACTTGTAATCTGACTTACGCTTTGTTCGGCTTCGCTGAGGCTGGATGCGGGAATACCCCTCGTTGCGTGAACAATACGCAAACCACCACCTTCAGATTGTTGCTGAGCAGTTGATTGTATAAGCGTGTCGAAAGAAGTGCGTGTAACACGAGAAATGCCATTTTGCGCGTAAGCCTCGCACCATTTCGTCTGATGACGGCCCTCAAGGACAATAACTTCGTCTACTTGCTGCTTACACGCCGAAATCACCTGTTTAACTGCTAGGCTTTTTATTTCGTTTTCAGTCATAAGGATTTCTACGCTCTAGAAGGCAGTTTCGTGGGGGTAGAATTGCGCGGTTGTTCCATCAGGGACCACATCAAAAGTGCGTCCCTGACATTTCCAGCCTTTGGTTTTTTGACATCGAATGCGCAACTTCAGTAAAGGAACTCCAATTGCTTCCCAGCAATACCGGAGCACGGGAAAGCAAAATCATGTCCGCGAGAGCATACTTGAGTTGTGTTTCCGACCGGTCGAATACCGACCTGGAGAGGAAAGAAACGCGATCACCGTATTTGGAAGCAAACGCTTCGTAGGTTTCTGAATTGTCCGAGGCCAGAAAAATCGTTGAGTTTTCCGTATCTCCAAACAATTCCTCAAGGCGCTTAAAGAAATAGCCATAGTGGGATCTGCTTCGGGCGCGTCTGGCTATTTCGTCTTCAATTTTGGACCAGTCTCCCGCAACGTCACCATGAGGATCGGTGGCCGCTCCCCCATTCATTCGAATATGGGCGGCAACATCGTTCGGGCTCCTGACGGAATCAATCATTTCCTGGACATCGGCGCTTGGTTTTAACGTGTGCAAAAACTCACGTTCAATTTTGTGGTACGGCTGACCGCCCGTAAACTTGTACGCGGACTGGATGACAACATTTCGATTTGTCCGAGCCAATGTGTCGGGGGTAAAAGAATCTCTGAACGCCTTGTTCATCAGATCGACAGTCAGAGCATTTTCAGGATCTGTACTATTGTCGCTTTCGACTTCACCATCAAAATCAAACAAACTTTCGAAGCTGCAATCGCAGTGATCGTCTCGGATCCATCGGATTACGAGTTCACGGTCGTGAACGGTTGAAAATCCATATGCAGAAGTGATCGCTCGTAGTCGGTTTCCCAAACCATGCTGGGCATCGATTATGAGCTTAGGCTTGCGAGTATTGTGCCCCAAGGGCACTGAAACTTCACCATCCTCTTCCTCTGGATGCAGTGAAATTTGGCCGGTTACCACGATAGCGTCTTTTAGCGGGCGGGTTAACAGCGCGTAGTCCAGCGCCTCGGAGGTCGAAGTGATTACGACACCATCAAAGACTTGATGGATCGCCGCGAAAGCTGCTTCGGTACGCTCCTTTCGCGTCCCGATAAGGGAAGTATCCACGCCAAAAGGGGAACTCCGCCTTAATCTCAGGATATCATCAGACTCGCCGAGCAAAAGAAAACTTGCCATCGGGTAGGTGGAGTCCCAGGGCGCTGACGACGATTCCAGTATTCTGTTTAAGTGGATCCAAAACTGGGGGAGAGCTTGTACTTCGTCCCAACCGCAAACCGGTTTACCTTTGAAACGATCGACGCGTCGAATGTCGGTGTGATCTATATGGCGGATTGTGTCAGGGTCGACATCGACTCTTTGCACACCCGCTTTGGTCAAGCGTTCGTACAGGTCGTCATCATCCCAACCGTAGGTAACAATACGTTCGTTGAACCCGTTTACGCCGAGGAGTTCTTTGCGGCCAACAACGAAGAACCCATTGACGTGGCTTTGCCCTTCCTTCGCCAGCCTCCAGTTTCCGGCGATAAATTGCCCTTCGCCAACAGGGTTTTGACGAAAGAAAGAGCCGTCGAGAATCACGTCGCTATCGACTTTGACAATCGTGTCGTTGGTCGCAGCCCTGAAGCCCAGATTATACGCATGGGAAAGAACCCATGCCCCTTCGTCTTCGACGCGAAGTATGCGAATTCTCGGATCGAATATGCCCGCTTCACTGAGGGAAATCTCGACGGGAACTTCGGAGCTCCAATCCACGATGATAAGTTCGTTTATTTCCTGGTGAGCCAGCCAGGACGGAATGGCTTGTACAAGGTGGTCGTTCCGGTTCATGCAGCAGGAAACAAGTGAAATACCGAACTGGACGTTGCCCTCCGGTTGGAATTCCTTAGCGCTCATTTCAAATTTCGGAAGCTTGTTCCAAAGCTCCGGGTGGTTCATCACTTCATTATAAATGGATGAGACGGTCGCAGGTGATTTGGAGTTCCTTAACGAGAGTTGAGTTCTTACGAAGCTGCGAAATTTGTCGCCGGATTGAATCGCCTTTGACTCATCTTTGGAAGCTATTGTCGTGCAAAGATCCGTGGCTATATCTTTGAAAGGTTTCACTCAATTTCTTTCTGATTCAAAGCGGGCTCAAAAAGCTGCAGCTATCCGTATTTTCGTGCCGTTGAAGCCCATAGGTTGCGACCTGCTTGCTCCGGTTTATTGTTCCAACACCGGAGGAGATTGGGTTTTTCGGCTAAATCTGCCAAGGATTTCACCTCATTAGCATGAATTCAGAAAAACACAGCTCCGGTGCAGAGATCAATGTATGAAGCACCCGTCGAAAGAAGTGTCAAGCTAATAGTAGACCGCGTGAGCGGTCTTTTTCCGACGTGTCACTGACATCCCGGAAATGAGGTTTTCACCTGACTTTTCGGCATCGGTTTGTTGGTGCGATGAAACGTCGGTTCACCTTCTGGCCTTCCTGACATTTCAGCGTTGCGGGTTGCCTAATTCCGTACTTTTTCCGCTGGCAGGAAGACCAGGATGAAAGAACCTTCGACGATGATCATTATGCAATCGCACCCGCAAAACACTCGAGCGCCCAGAAAGCGGCGATGATCGAAATTGACACGCCAATTGGCCGTTCTTTCTGCATTTGAGCGTGGGATTGGAATGGATGCTGACTAATTTAGCGGCTATGCCGGTGCGGCTCAGGCGCTTGCGACGCTTACGGTCATCACCCCTCTCTCGGATTCCAAAACCGATTATGCCACTGCGGCGATGGAGTTCGCGAGCGAAGCCGTGCGATTGGCACAGGATCAGGCCTGGAGCCAATCCGCCAAAAGCTGGGTGTCATTCGCAGCCCGCGATTATCAAGCCGCCTTGATGCTCGGGCGGTGCGGCGTACAACTTGATCCAAATGACGGGGCGGTTCTTGATCTCATGGGGGCGGTGGCGCCGTTCTTTGGTGAAATCGAAGAGGCGGTTGACCAGTTTGAAGCGGCCAAACAATTTGACGATCCCCTGAACGCTCCTTCACTGGGCTATGCGACCGCGGCACTTTCAGCTTTTGGGCGAGAGCATGAGGCACGGGCAAAACTTGCAGAACTCGAACGCGCGTGGCCGGAAGCGCCAAATGAAATTATGCTCAAAAGCATACACAGTGACGATGCCCACGCCGACGAAGTAATTAGTGAATTGGTGCTTCTGGGTTGGACGAGCACTTCTCCGCAGGCCAGTTCCAACCCTTAGCGCCATGAATTAAATATTGACGCATTCGCTGATCTCGGGCACTCAATCCCCCGATGGTCCCCTATGGTGCGCCCAAGGGATGAAAAGGGAATACGGTGCGGTTTGCCTGTTGGCGCCAAGTCCGTAACTGCCCCCGCAACTGTAAGCGGTGAGCAACGCCAAACAACCACTGGTCTGACGGACCGGGAAGGATGGCCAAGCAACGACCCGCAAGTCAGGAGACCTGCCATCATGTGTTCAACCAACCCGGGGCGGGGCGTCCTGGAAGGAGGCTTTGATGGCACGTCTGATACGTGTTTACAAGATCGGCACCTTCTGTCCGCGCTTAAGGTCAAGCGGAGCGGGCAATGCCAGAAGCACCTGACCATCTTCTTCTGATCTGTTCGACCTGTAGTGGCGCATTGCCAGCCGATACCATGCGCAGCGCGTTGATCGGCAAGCTGCCTGCGGGGTTTGCTATCCGTACCGCTGACTGCATGGCGGGCTGCGCACAGCCAACGACCGTCGGGTTTCAGGCCATCGGCAAAGCACAGTACTTGTTCGGCGACATTCAGACCCAGCAAGAGGTGGAAGCTCTCGCCGAATTCGCGCACCAATATTGCGACAGTGCGGACGGGTGGACCAACGCCACCGACCGGCCGCGCCCGCTTTTCACAAAAACTCTGTCCCGTTTGCCTCGAATTCAATTGGAGGAGCCTTCATGACGACCTCTGCTTTCCTCATCGCGCGTGACCTTGAATATTATGCGCTCAGCGGTGACGTCCTGTTGCAGGCCGCGTCCTTCGAGCTTGAAGAAGGGGCCATCCTTGCAATTGCCGGGCCGAACGGAGCGGGGAAAACAACGCTGCTGAACCTTTTGTGCGGAACGGCTGAGCCCGTGCTCGGCGACGTACTGGTCAACGGGCGTTGCCTGAAACACATGCCTGCCAAAGAGCGTGCCCGCATGATCGCCGTCGTCAGCCAGCAAGAGCTTCCGGATGGCAGGCTATTTTTGAAGGATTACGTGGCCTTGGGTCAGATCCCGATTTGGGCTGACCGTTCAGCGGATGAACACGCCAGGGAACTTAACAGAATTCTGGACCTGACCGGCCTCGGCGCACTGGCAGACAAGCGGATGGCGGTGTTGTCCGGGGGCGAGCGGCAACGCGCGCATATTGCTCGGGCGCTGGCGCAGAATCCCTCTCTGTTGTTTCTGGACGAACCCACCAATCATCTCGACCCGGATGCCAAGGGGCGGATGCTGTCCTTAGTCGCCGAGTTGGGAATCACGGTGGTGATGATCGTCCACGATCTGGTGATGATCCCTGAATTTGCCACCCACGTAGCACTGATGAAATCCACGCGGCTCACAGGCTTCGGTCGTGTTACCGAGGTGCTGACTCCAGAACGGGTCCGCGACACTTTTGGCGTCGATTACTTGTGCTTTCACCATGAAGGCCGCGTGATTCCGGCGCTGGATATCCGAAGAACCAAAGTCTCAACATACCCCAAGGAGCATTCCTGAATGAAACACATCTGGTCCGTGGCACTGGTCACAACCATGGCAACCGGCGCCGCCGCGCATGAGGTCACAGTCGACAACTGCGGTGAGCCGCTGGTGTTTAAATCCCAGCCCGAGCGGCTGGTCATACACGACATGAACATGACCGACATGGCCTTTGCGCTGGGTCTGCAAGACAAAATCGTTGGCCTGACCGGCATCACCGGCTGGTACAAGACCATCCCGGAATTCGACATGCTGCGCGGTGATATCCCCGAGATTGCGCCAAAATACCCCACGGTTGAAAACCTTGTTGCGGTCGAGCCCGACCTGTTCTTTGCAGGCTGGTATTACGGGATGAAACCCGGTGGGGACGTAACTCCGGATACGCTGGAACCCTTCGGCATCAAGACCATGGTTCTGACCGAAAGCTGCGTGCATTTGGACAAGGATCGCCCCGAAGCGAGCATGGATTTGCTGTTTGACGACGTTCTGCGGCTGGGCAAGGTCATGCATGTCGAGGACAAAGCCGAGGCGCTGGTTACGGGCTGGAAAAATGAGCTTACCGCGATTGAGGCTCAAACGGCCGACCTGCCCAAGCCGCGCGTCTTCCTGCTGGACGGTCCGGCGGATGCGCCCTTTACGGCGGGCAAGTTCGCCATTCCCGACGCGATGATTGCCGCCGCAGGCGGTGAGAACGTCACCCACGACATGGACACAAGCTGGGGCCGTACCTCGTGGGAGGCGGTCGCTGCCGCGAACCCGGAATTCCTCGTTCTGCTGGACTACCAGACCGGAAACGGCGCAGCGGATACGTTCAAGTTCCTGCAGGAGCACCCGGTGATGTCGCAGACCGATGCCGTGAAAAACAAACGTTGGATTGGTCTTCGGTACGAGGAGCTGACCCCCGGACCGGCAAATATTGAGGCGATCTCGAAAATGGCACGGGCCATGCATCCGGGCCTTAGCTGATATGGGCCGACTGGGCCTGACACTTATACTGGGGGCGGCCATTCTGGCCGCCCTCTTGCTGGTTTCGACCATCTACGGAACCACGTCCATTCCGGTCTCTGAGACGGTAATTGCTGTCTTGCTGGGCACCGGATTGAGCGACGGAGACATGTCGCCCCTACATCGGATCGTGTTCGACCTGCGCCTGCCGCGAGCGCTATTCGCTGCCGTGATCGGAGCCGGGTTGGGTATCGTCGGTGTTGTCCTGCAAACCACAACACGCAACGATCTGGCCGACCCGTTCCTGTTCGGCCTTTCCTCGGGTGCAGCTGCGGGCGCCGTGTTCGTAATTACAGTGACCGGAGACATTCTGGGTTTCTGGACCCTGCCTCTTGCCGCGTTCTGCGGCGGGCTTGTGGCGTCGGGCATCGTGCTGGCACTGGTCCACGGCCTGCGCGCAAGCGCGCCCGAGAAACTGATCCTTTCCGGGCTTGCGGTTTCGTTCCTGTTCTCGGCCATCACCAACTATCTGATTTTCGCAGGTGACAGCCGCGCCGCACATTCGGTCATCTTCTGGATGCTGGGCGGTCTGGGTCTGGCCCGGTGGGAGACGTTTCCTTTGGTCTGCGCCGGGTTGCTTCTGATCCTGATCTATTCGCGCTATCGTAGCCGCTGGCTGGATGCGCTGCTGACCGGAGACCTGACCGCCTCGACACTGGGCGTGCCCGTGAAAGGGTTGCGGTTCAGCATGTTCTTCACCGCTGCCCTCGCTACGGCGGTGTTCGTTTCGGTGGCGGGGGTGATTGGCTTTGTCGGTCTGATGGTGCCCCACATTGCCCGCGGGATCGCAGGGCCATTGCACCGCCAGCTGTTGCCGACCGCAGCGATCGTGGGCGCGGTGTTGCTGACCGGTTCGGACATCGTCAGCCGGTTATTGCTTGCGCCGCAGGAACTGCCTGTTGGGATCATCACCACATCCATCGGCTCGGTGTTCGTGTTCCTGTTGCTGTTCCGAACAGCACGGCCGAAACGATAGGAAAGCACCAAAACGGGGCTGGTGCCGGATAAAGTTTGGCCAGCGCCAATGGTCTGAAAAAAAGTGGGTACAAACGAAGAGTTTTGCGGAATAGTGCCGGAGATGCCGTTTGCTTTGGCAAATCGGTAAGGATCGGCAGACGTCGCGTTATCCAGATCTTCGGCGCGACCAGGGAGAACGGGAATGGCATTGGAACTCAAGGAAATGTGCAGCGGGTTGGGTTTTCCCGAAGGCCCGGTTGCGATGAACGACGGTTCGGTCCTGTTCGTTGACATCAAGGAACAGACGCTGGCGCGCCTTTCGCCGGACGGAGACGTCAGTGTTGTGGCGGAAATTCCCGGCGGACCCAATGGTGTTGCAATTGGCCCGGATGGGGCGGCCTATGTCTGCAACAACGGCGGCGTCTACAGCTTTGTGCCGTTCGGCCCCGAGAAGATCACCGTTCCGGCTCCGATACGGCCGAACTATAAGGGCGGTTCCGTCCACCGCATCGATTTGAAAACGGGCGCTGTGACGCAGTTGTACGACTCGTACGAAGGCAAACGTCTGATTGCGCCGGATGATCTGGTGTTCGACAAGTCCGGCGGCTTCTGGTTCACCGACACGGGGATCGAAGATGATGAGTCCACTCGCTATGGTGGTCTCTACTACGCCTCGATCGACGGCAAAACTCTGATCAAAGCCGCTACAATTCCCATGCCTAACGGGGTCGGCTTGTCACCGGATGGCAAGACTGTTTACGTCTCGGACACTGTGTTCGGGCGGCTCTGGGCGATGGAGATTACGGGGCCGGGACAAGTCAAACCTGGACCAATTCCGGGAATGCCGGGTAATGTCGTGCAAACTTTGCCGGGGTATCAGTGGCTGGACAGCCTCAAGGTCGAAGCGGACGGGCGAGTCTGCGTTGGCACGATATTTAATGGCGGGATCACAGTGTTCAATCTTGATGGCACGAATGAGCACGTGAACGTTCCGGATCTTTTCACAACGAATATGTGCTTTGGTGGCAGCGATATGCGCGATTTATGGATCACTGCGTCGAGCACCGGCAAAATCTACAAGACCAGATGGCCTCGCCCGGGGTTGAAACTGGAGTTTAATTCCTGACCCGGTATGGGCCCGTTTAGGGACCACTATCTGACCATATGCGCGCCCAGCGTGACATTTTGGCTGCCATTTGAATGTGCCTTACGGGCTTATTAACCGCAAATACTGGCGGTACGGCCTGCCGTGATGTAAACCCCTTGTTCATATGGGGGATACTACGGATATAACTGTGCGGCAGTCGGCGGATCCGGGGCAAAGGCGCCAGGTGTCTGTCTTGTTTGCCGATATGGTCGGCTATACCGCAATTGTCGCGCGGCTGGAGGAAGAAAAAGCGCTGGAATTTGTGCGCATGGTCTACGACACGCTTGTCCGTGTGGTCGAAGACAATGGCGGAACAGTGCGCGATTTTGCCGGCGACAGTATAATGGCGTTGTTCGGAATACCCGAGGCGCTTGAGGACCCGGCATTGCGCGCTTGCCGCACCGCGCTGGCAATTCACGCAGCGTTCAAATCAGCCGCGACAGATTTTGACACCCGTTTCGGTGTACGCCCCGAAATGCGCGTTGGAATAAGTTCCGGTACAGTCCTGATGGCAGCGGTGCAAGGGAAGGATGGTCCGACAACCGCTGTGGGCAATACAGTGAATCTGGCGGCGCGTCTTGAGAACCTTGCGCAGTCAGGGGGCAGCCTGATTTGCGATACCACACGCAGTCTGGTCGAATGGACTGCTGAGTTGAGCTTTTTCGGCGAGCATTCGATCAAGGGTTTGCCCGGTCCACAAAAACTGTGGCAATTGCAGGCAGTCCCCGACGACGCGACCCGGTTCGGCGCCTCGGTCGCGCAGGGGTTGAGCGATCATGTCGGTCGTAGGGATGAGTTGGTCGCAATGTCTGCGGCGCTTGCCCGGTCCAAATCCGCGCGCTCAGTCGTAGATTTGGTGGCTGAACCAGGGTTGGGCAAAACGCGCCTGGTATTCGAGTTTCTTCACCAGTTGCCGTCTGACGATGTGGCGGTACTGACAGGATACTGTTTTGCGGATGGTCAGCAGGTGCCGTTCCTGCCCTTCCTGGAGATAATTCGGAAGTCCTTTTTAATCAGCAACGCGGACAATCTATTGCGTGTCCAGGCGAAACTGGAAGCAGGCCTTAAAAAGTCTGGGCTGTTTACGCAAGTGAACCTGGGCCTGATGATGAATCTGCTGGGGATCAAGCCGCCCGAGGGGTCACTGGACGGATTGGATGGCGTTCTGGTCGGATTGCGCGTCCGCGAGCTTCTGGCGGATTTGCTAAAAATAAAGTGCGCGCACGACCGGGTGGCTTTGTTGATCGAAGACAGCCACTGGATCGACAGCGCATCCGAAAGTCTGCTAGCGAATATGATCGAAGATTCCGACCTTTCGAACCTGCTGATCATTCAGACGCGACGGCCGGAATATGTACCGGGCTGGCTGGGTGAAACCGGCGTGACGACCATAGCGCTGAGGCCATTGTGCGTAGAAGATTTCGCCGATTTGGCGCAGAGCCGTCTTGGCGTGACCGAATTGCCGGATGGGCTGGCAGAACAATTGACCGATCGCGCCGGTGGCAACCCACTCTTTGGCGAAGAAATTCTGGGATTTTTGCTGGATCAGGGGGCATTGCGCGTCGACGGCAGCAAGGCGCATTTCGAAGCGGAAATGAGTGAAAGTGGGTTGCCCCTTACAATGCGCAGCCTGCTTACAGCCAGAATTGAACGCCTTGAGCCCGAAGATCGCGAAGTATTGCAGGCAGCCGCTGTGATGGGACGCCGATTTGATCCCGGACTATTGTCTCAGGTTGTCGAAAACGCCGATGAGATCGGCGCGGTTCTTCAAAGATTGCAGGCGCAGGATGTGCTGTATCGCGAAAGTAACTCGGCAGACTACATCTTCAAACACGTACTGTTGCGGGATTCGGTTTATCAGAGCCTTGTATTGTCGCGGCGTTCCGAATTGCATCTGGCAATCGCTGACGCTCTGGTTCTGCGCAACGCAAACCGTTTGCAGGAGGCGGCTGAAGCGCTGGCGTTCCACTACGGGCAAACGGACCGCACCGATCAGGCATTTCGGTACAGTGCAATGGCCGGGGACAAGAGCCTGGGTGTTTATTCGCTGGACGAAGCCAATCGATACTTTGTTGCGGCGCTGGAATTGTACCAAAGCGACCCGGGCTGTGCCACGAACGAACAGTTCGCGGCGTTCATGGCCAGCTTTGCGCTGTGCGCCAACATCTCGATGCGCGTCAAAACGATCATTGAACTGGCAGGTACAGTGCGTCCGATCCTGCAAAAAGTAGGCGACACCCGGGACCACGCCCTGTTCCTGCACCACTATGTTTCATGTTTGGTGTGCAACGGCAGATACCACGAGGCGCATTGGGTGCAGCAGGAACTGACCGAAATGGCCGAGCGTCTGAAGGACCCCGCCTCCACGGCCTATGCCATGGTCAACGAACTGTCGGTTTCCATCTATCATTCTCCGATCGCGAATGAGCGGTTTGAGGCGAAAAAACGTGAGATCGAGGCTGCTCTGAAAAAGATCGACGATGCGTATATCCACAACTTTTATCTGGCGACGGTCGGGTGGAACGAACTGACCCGTGGCCGGGTGGCGCGAGCGCATGCAGCATCGGACCAGATGATTGCCCTTGGCAAATCCAAGAACGACCCGCGTGCGATGGGCTATGGAACCGCGATGAAAGCGCTGATTGCAATGGTCACGGATGACCATGAGTTGGCGCTGTCGATGGCCGAAAAGGCGCGCGAAGCATCGCAAGCCGAATTCGAACTGGCCATTGCCGAGGCAGCCAGAGTCAGCGCCATGGTTCCGCTGGAGAAGCCGGGCGCGATTGAGGTTGTTCAGAGGCACATCAAAGATTGCACTGAAAAAGGCTGGGCTTTGTTTGCCTTTGGTCCTGCAGCGATGCTGGGCGTGGCTTACGCTTTGAATGGTCAGGTCACAGCCGGATTGCGTCAGATTGAAGAGGCCATTCAGAAACGAACGGACCAAGGCACCCTTGTTTCGGCAGACTGGGCCCGGTTGTTCCTGTGCGAGATGTATCTGAGCATTCTGACCGGCGAAGGGGGTGGGTCGATAAAGGTTTTGATCAAAAACCTCAGGTCTATTGTTTGGGTCATGCTCTTTGGCGAGAAACGCTTGATCGCGATGATCGAGACGGTCCGCAAAAATCCTCAGTTCGATGAAAAAGGTCATTACATCGCACGTTGCGACATGATGATGGGGTTGCTCTACAAGGCGAAGAAAAAGAAGTCACGGGCCAGGGACTATCTGACCAAAGCCCGCGTTGTCGTCGAAGCCGCCGGGCGGTCGCCGATGCTTGCACGCATCGACGCGGCGCTGGCCGAGCTTGCTTAATCAGACAGTTCAGACAGGTATTTGATCGCCGTCAGGCTGGGCAGGAATGTATAAGCCCCGCCGCGTGTATTGATCAGGCGTGGAAAGCCGTGCAGGCGGATGGACTCTCCGTCCGGCAGCGACATGTCGAACCAGCTGGTTTCCGGTGTGTTCGCGCCCAGCAGCGGGTCGTTTGCGCCGGTGATCCGAGGATCTTGCAGGCCAAGGTTTATCCAGTCGCACATCACCGCCTCGAACTGCGCGCCGATATTTGCGCCGATGAAACTGCCAAGCAGCCCGCGTTCTTCGGTATCGGGGTTTTGAGGATCAAAGTCCGGGCCATAGGACATTCCCCGGCGCACCAACCGCCGTGTGTAATTCGCAATACGCTGAACGATCGGGCCGCCCCGGGGGTTGCCGCGCCTCAGGTGTGATCCGGCAGGGCAACGAGATACGTGTGTATAATCGAAATTGGTCAGTGAGACCTCTTGCTCGGGCCATTGCGCATCCGGCGACAGCTCGTAAGGGATACCATTGCGCCAACGCCCGCACATCTGCGCGGCGACGACTTCGCGCAGCGCACCGTGCATATCCAGCCCCTTGCCGATTAGGTCCAGATTGTTGGGGTCAACCAGCTGCTCGCGTTTGGGATGTTCCATCAAGGCGTCGGCGGCCTGGTCCAGATAAGCCTCGAACCCGGCCGCATCCTGAGCCAGAATACGAAAGGCGTTGAACGAGCCGTTGAACCCAAGTGCATGGGGTGTGGGGACGCGGAACAAAACGCCATCTTGCTTGGTCGGATAACCCAACAGTGCGGTTCCGAGCGGGTCGATGGGTTCATCCACGCCTTCCTGCTCCGGGTCGTAAACCTGTTCAAAGCGCGGCTGCGAAATCCCGTCGACATAGCCGAAAAACACCTTGCCCTCGGGCAGGTTCCGCCCGTTCCGCACACCCAGAACGGTGAAGGCCTCGGCGACCTGTTGTTCGACCATGTCGAGTTGATCGGCGATATCGGAATGAATGGACGCGATCAGATGCACACGGTCCGGTCGATCAAACGGGGCGGGCCATTTTTCGGGCGCGCTGTCGCCGAAATCCCCCAGTTTCATAGCGCGCATTGTCATGCCTTGCGCGAATTCGGTGGGAAAGGTTTTCAGATGCTCTGGCGGTGTGCCCAGGGCCCGCAGACCCTCATAGGTAATACCGATGTTGAAGCAGAAGGGCGGTTTGATGTCCCACAACTCGCCGGGTGTAATTGCGGGGACGGTGTCGCTGCCACCGTCGACCGCAGAACCCAAAAACCGTCGCGCCGCGGCACGGTCGGTGACTTCGAGGATCAAGTGGCGCACCAGATCGCGGCGATACCCCCGCAGAATGTTGCCCTGAATGTCGGCGAGATCGAGTTTCGTATTCACCAGCCCTGTCCGAATTTTTGGCGCACTTGCGCGGCTGAAACTCCGGGATAGGCACGATAGCCCCCCCCAAGCGAAATGTTGCGATTTGCATGCAGTTGCAGCACGAATTCACGCGGAAGCGACGCCAGCATATGCGGCGGTTGGTTTGGTGGCAGTCCCTTGGCCGCATCCTGCAGACCGAACAGGTCGGTCGGGAAATCAGCGGCCTGAAACAGGTCATGCGCTTGCACCCAGTCAATGAACTCTTCCACATTGTGCTCGGTCGGGATCAGGTGTTCGGCACCGTCCACCAGCGAGATGACATCGTTGAAGACACTACCGATTGTTGTGATGAAATCGCGAATATAGTTGCTGAAATCCCCGTCATAGACCGAGATCATGCAGATGTTGTTGTCGATCAGCAGAAACCGCGCAAAATGCACCGTGCCGACATTATCGAGCCCGGCAAATATCTCGTCTACGTTCTGCGCGACGGCCAGCGTTGCTCGCGCGCGCCCAGCTGGTGAGGGATCTTTCAGCGGCATGATCAGGTTCATCATGCGCTGCACATTCTCGCTGGGTTGGGGCGAGGGGCGTGGGCCGCCCGGCAGCTTTGGCTTGGGATCGCGCCAGATCCAATAGGGCACGACGACGTATCGAGACAGGAACTTGAACCAACCACGTTCCGGCAGGCTGTTGACGTAGCTATTGAACCAGCTGTTCCGGCTTGTCATGAACTTAACCTTCCGAGAAAGGGCAGGGGGAACCGCCGCGCCATTCGCTTGAGATTTTGTATGAGGCGATACGCACCTTCAGCACCGGATCGTCCGAAGCCTCGATGCCATCGGTGAGCAGACCCGGATTGAAGCTGAGCTTTTCACATTGCGCGAACTGGTCTTCGGGCACGGCGTTAAGTGTCAGTGTTCCCATCATGATCCGCTTCCGGTGCGGCGGCCACGGGCGGGACGAGTTGCCGAAATCGTCGCCAACTTCACCAATCGTCATCATCAGGGAAAATCGCGCAGGTTCCTTGGCCAGCCGCGCCCTCAACTCGGCCCGCAGATAGTCATCGTCCGGCGTTTTCGTCGGATCGGTCCTGAGGACACCTGCAATCGGCTGCCACGAAAACCGTACCCAGCGGCGCGTGCCGTCTGATCCGGTAACAACGAAGGTATGCACCGCATGATAGGCCGCGCGGACATAGCTGGTTGGGGCGCCGATTTGGGCAGCCTGCAGTATTCCCAATTGAGAATAGGCGTTGTTGTCCGCGAACCCGATAGCGCCTTCATCCGGGCTGATGGTTTCACCCGGATATGGGTCACGCTTTGGCAGCATCAATTGCAGGTAGTTTAGGATTTTTTGCCAGGGGGTCTCGGCCTCATACGGTTTGGGTCTGGCCGCTTCGGCGAATTCCAGAAAGGTCTCGGGTGTTGGGGCAAAGAACTCGGGCAGGGTCATTGCGATCAGATCGGTATCGGTACTATCGGACAGGTGAAACCGTACCGCCATTCCGCGCACGTCCGACCAACCGTCATGCACGATGGCACAACCCGATCCGTTCGAGAACCGCACGATTACATCCGTCTTTTCCGCGTTGAAATGATCGGCGGCGCAAAAATTGCGGGCAATCGGAGAAGGTTTAAAATACCCTGTCGCGCTGATGCCGATTGTGTGCACGGGGCGCATGGTGGGATCACCGTCTGGGCGATGCAACACCTCCACCAGCTTCTCGGCGATGCCGGGATCGCTCATACCTCTCCCCCTTTTTCAGTCGTTGAAAACTCGCTGAAAATTCCGCGTTAACCATAAGCGTTGCGCGTTCAAAGGCAACAGAAACGACGACTGGGTTGCGTTGAAACTGTCGGTAAGAGCTCGGAATGCACCCAGAGATCACCAGCCGCGCACCATTTTGACGGCATTTGCCCAGAACTCGCTTTGCTTGCTGGTCTGAAAGGCCTCTTCCATCAACCTGTAGGAGTCCGGTTTGTGCGTCGCCAGCCCCACGACTTTGGGAAGCGGAGGATTGATGCGTACAAGCCGGTCTTTCAAAACCAGATGTGCCATCCAGTATTGGTTCTCGGCTGACGTAGTCAGCAGCAATTCAATCAAAGCACCTTTCGGGGCATTCGACGTGACGCCGAACCATTTCAGCAGGCCCCAGCCATCGGGGTCCTTGATCATCGCCTCTGAAATGTCCGTTGGCTGCTGACCGGTGCCGATGGACAGCGCCTCAATATCCTCAAGCCCTTTCGCCCGATCTGCGGCGATGGCAACGTTGATTCCGTTCATCACCGGGTTGTTGGCAAAGGTTCCGCCATCGGCAAAATACCCGTAATCTTCGCCCCCCGCCGTGATCAGGTGCGGCGGAAAATAAGAAGGCGCGGCGGAACTCGCCATCGCGACGTCCAGCAGCTTGACCGCCTCCATATTCAGCCAGGATTCATGTTCGAGGTACTGGTTCGTGATCGTGAACGGGGCCCACCCGACCTTGTCGTTGCGGTGCAAGCAGACCGTATTGACAGCCAGAACCACGTCGGACGAAAGTGAGCCGATGGTTCGATCCGCAACTAGCGACAAGCCAATTCGTTCAAGCCCCGAGGCGTTGTATTGCGAGGCCGTGATGCCCGGGCCGCCCCCAAGCTTGAATCGACGCAGAATGTTATCCAGAGCCCGATCCAGCAAGCCACGTTCGTTCTCCTGAAAGATAAGGTCGGCATCGCCCCTGTAATGCGCAGCCAACTCGCCAATCAGCACAGCCATATCCTTGCCCTGTGTCCGGCCATCCGCCAGCGCAACGGCGATCAGACCGCCGGTTGACGTGCCCGCAAAACCGTCCGCCTTGTCCAAAAATCCGGTCTCTTCGTGAAGGCTCTGAAGGATAAGGCAGGTCAGATATCCCCTGATCCCGCCCCCGTCGCAGGAAACCAACTTAAATGCCATTCGATGCGCCTCATGTTATCGCCCGCAGCGTGGCGGCTGGCCGTCAACCCGGAATCAGACCGATCGCTGCGTGTATTTCTGCGATGCCCATCATGAGGAAAACCTGCCGTTCTGCAAGAACACGTCACTAGTGAAAGTGGTTCGCTCTGAATGTCTTAGGCAGAGGTTTTTCTTTCCTGACTGCGGTGGCTGAAAATCAGCTGATTCGATTGGAATTCCGACCGGAAATCTGCTGCTCTGCCAGACAGCGCACGATAGAACTTCTGCAAACCGGGTTCGATAGGATACACCATCGCAACGCAGTCCTCACATAAATCTTCAATTTTTCTTTGCGACTGGCGGTCCCGGATCGCCGACACCAGGTCCGTGTGAGTTGCCTCAAGCTTTTGGAATGCGGCGGTTTCAAGCAGATCCCGGTTGCCAACCAGAACGTAAACCGCTTCGAGCTCGGCTTTTCCTTTGAGGTCGACAAACCCGGCCTCAAGCATGGCCATATCGTGTTTCGTTTTCTCATAAACCGAACTGGAAACAAGGATGTCGTAATTGACATGGCGGCAGCTTTGTTCGATCCGCGCAGCGACATTTACGACATCACCAATTACGGTGTAATTGAAACGGCGCCTTGAACCAATGTTGCCAACGCAGGCCTGACCGGTGGCACACCCCGTCGCAAGTGCGATTGGCGGTCGGCCCTGCATCACATCCGAGGCGTTGAAGTCTACCAGTGCCCGGCGCATCAACAGAGCCGCCTGCGCCGCGCGGCACGGGTGGTCCTTGACCGGCAGCGGTGCGTTCCAAAAAGCCATCACAGCGTCGCCGATGAATTTGTCGATCGTCCCTCTTTCGTGCAAAATCTGATCACCAACCTTCGAAAACAACTCGTTCAGCAGGGCCACAAGATCGGTTGCGGAAACGGACTCGGACAATGGGGTAAATCCCCGGATATCAGAGAACATCACGGTGATTTCCTGAGTTTCCCCACCCAGTTGCAATTGGTGGCCCGATCCTTCCATTTCGTCCAGAATTTCAGGCGCGACGTAGTGCGAGAAAACCTGCCGGATTACGCGTTTTTCGCGCTCGGTCGAAATGAACAGATATCCGGCAAGCAGGCCAAAATTGGCCATCCCTCCCATTAACGGAAAGGTCACATCGAATAGGACAAGCTGGTTCCGGAATGCCAGCCAGCTGATCCCAAGAACGACCGCTGCCGACACCCCGCCCGCCACAAATGATGCGACCGCCCCAAACCTTGCCATGACGGCTGTGACCACTATCCCGAGGATGATAAAGGACAACAGTTCAAGCGCCGCTGTTACATCCGATCGGCTCAGCATCTCATTCGTCAATATCTGTTCGAGAATTTGCGCATGGATCGACACACCCGGAACAGACTCACCCAGAGCGGTCTGATGCATATCGAACAGCCCGGCGGCCGATGTGCCGACCAGAATAATCCGGCCTTCAATTTCAGCACGCAGGTCCGGATTCTCCTGTTGCTGCATGACATCGTCAGCCGAAAGGTAGAGATCCGGGTTTTCGCGCCTGTACCTGACCCAGATTTCACCATTTTCCGTGGTAGGCAATCGAAAACCCCCAATCTCGACGGCCAGCATAATTCCTGCTTCGTCCGGGGCGCCCTCGATCAGAATGATGGGCTCGCCCAAAGCGACCCTGAGCGCTTCGATGCTCAGGCTTGGCAATGCCCCATCCGGTCCGCCCCACAGGACGGGCACACGGCGCACAATCCCCATCCCTCCGAGAGGCGAGACATTGACCCCTCCTAAACCGGCCGCACTTCGGTCCAGTGGCGGCGCGGGTGGCGTCCAATGTGGGACAGTGACCAATCCGGCGGTTGGTTTTTCACCAATTTCAATGAGACCGGCCAGGGGGGTTATTTGTCTTCCCTCGCGGGAAAGTCGCGCAGCAGCTCCCAGAACGACAGGCCAATTGGCAATTTCCGACCCGAATACCACGTCATTGTCCCTTTTTTGAGCACGACGCTCTAACGACAACACATCGGCAAGGGTCGGGTCGTTCAACAGTCGCGACGGGGAAAACCTGTCCGGCTCAACAAACAGCATATCAAACGCGATGGCAGCAGCGCCGTATTCGCCCAGGTTTTTTACCATCTGCGCCAGTAAGGTTCTGGGCCAGGGCCATTGCCCCCAATTCGACAGTGACCTTTCATCTATATCCACAACCCGTATCGGAAGCTCCGGGTTGTATTCACGCGGCGATAAGCGCTGGAGAATGTCGAAGTAAATAAGTCGGGTCATCCGCACCGGATAGGGATCCAGCACCCTGACAAAGCACCCAAAGATGATCAGTCCCAGGCCGACAAACTGAAAGGCACGCCGTCGACCTGTTTTTTCTTTGGGCTTTCCGATCACGTTAGCCTCCGAACGGTGGGGTCAGCTGTATCTGGAGGCGTCAACCGCTGGCTGTTGCTGCGGCCCGCCCGCCTGATCGGATATCGCGCAGAGGGGCGTGTAGTTATCAATTGCCGCTGCCGCCACCATTGCCGCCGCTGCCGCCGCTACCAGCGCCGCCGCCAAAGTTGCCTCCGTTGCCGCCGCCTATCGTGCCACCGCTTCCATTTGCGCCACCACCGCTGACGTTGCCAATGTTTCCGCCGTTGCCGTTTCCGCTGCTGCCGCCGCTGCCGATGTTGCCGCCGTTACCGCTTCCGCTGCCGGTGTTCCCCCCAATGTTTCCACCATTACCACGCCCAACGGCTGGAGGCTCAGGGGCGGGCGGCTCAGCGGTGGGCGTTTCAGGGGTCGATGGGTCACTCTGGGGAGCGGACGCCGCGGTGCTCTGAACGCCGCTTCGTTCAGACCGCGGGGGATCGGGTACTCGTGCGTCCGACTGTTGCGGCGGCAATGGAAGGGATTCTGCTCCGCATCCTCCGAAATCCACCTGCAGAGGAGCCAGCAGTCTTTCCTGTGACTGAACAAAAGGAAAGCCGTTCATCAGCGCTTTTTCATATTGCTCCTGGTCCACAGGGCGCCCGATACCGCCGGATTGCGTCGTTGCAAACAAGGTGCATTGACGTCCGGTCGACTGGCAGCTTCCACTCAGGCTACACATTTCCACCCGGCCTTCCAGAACCAGCATCGCACTCTGAGTGCCGGGGACGACCCACATGTCAAAGGTGGTACCCCGTACGGCCATTGTCGCGGACGGTGTCTGAATGGAATAAACCCGCTTTTTGCTCTTGCCGGAAATAAACCGAAAACTGCCGCCCAGCGCCTGAACTGCAAAGGTCTTGGCCTTTTTGTTGCCGCGCAACATCGTCACATCCAGCGTCATTTGTGCGTTTGGACCAATTGCGATCTTCGTTTCATCAACGAATACCAGCTGAACAACCCCGTTGCTGTCGGTCGAAATAGAATCTCCCGATGCAACTTCCATACCTACACGCAATTGCTGTGATTTCCCCGCACGTGTGACCTCTGCGCCTTGTTGGACGCCAATAACAGTACCGATATTGGCGGACAGCTGTGACGGCAGAATCACCAAGCACCAAGCAATACAAATCAACTTTAACCAGGCCAAACCTTACTTCCCTTCCCCCAAAGGTATGTAATGAGCGCGACGAGCTCCTTGCCTGGTTTATGCCTCTTGATATGCGAGTTTTTGAATGATTGGCATTAAATCTATGCAAATATGCATTAAACCTTGCGCGTTTGGCAAGTTTTCTATGCGAAACCCGCGGGAGCTAACCCTTATGACGGGTTTTGCGGCCTCGGCAAACTACTTGGGTCACTGACCGAGGCAGAGCGCAGATAACCTGTGTGCCGGCCAATAGTGCTTTTGGTGTTGTTGCAGATGTGATGGGTCTGAGAAAAATGTCAGCGGTGTCGAAAATCGCCTTGTATCCGGGTGACAGGCAAGGATATACCGGCCAGCGGAGACGTGGCCGAGTGGTCGAAGGCGCTCCCCTGCTAAGGGCCGCGCCAGTTCCGAAAATCCCATAAAAAACAAAGCGTTACGAGAGATCGACACCGGGCTTGCACCCGTTTTGCACCGCTCCGGTGCAGGGTCGTTCTTGTCCCGTTACTTCCATCGATCTCCGGCGAGAATTTTACCTGCAGGTCTGACCCGGCTTTGAGGTATTGTGTAAGTAATTTCGCACGACTTGCGCCCACCCCTTGTAACATTGTGTATATAATTACACATATATATCGAGCGAAACAGTAAGATGATCATCAAGAAGCTCCTCGTGCAGGGTTTCACGCAGGTGTCTCAGAAAGCTCCACACGTGAAGCTGAGCAAAGGGGACCGAACGGTGATTATTCCACTCCCCAAGCGGGACCTGCCACTCGGCACCGCCCGCAACGAAGCAAAGCAGGCAGGCTAGTACTGAACCAGACTGCGGGTAACCAAAAATCTAAGGGTTCTTGTTGGTTTGGCTAGGTAAAAAACAATAAAAGTACCGGAAACTGGAAATCGAAACTGAAAGACTGAATTCCCAAAGGTGTCCATAATCATGCATTATTTCGCGATCGTCCAACACGATCCCGGCTCTGCCTATGGCGTGAGTTTTCCCGACGTGCCGGACTGTTTTGCCGCCGCCGATGAGGCAGCCGATATATCCAAACATGCCATTGCGGCTTTAGACGACTATTTCGCGGATCTGGATGAGGTGCCGGTGCCGCGCGATATCGAGGAGATTCGTGCCGAAGTGTCGGACGTTCTGGCCGAAGGGGCCTATATTCTCTCAGTGCCATATATTCCGCGCGATACGATCAAGGTGCGCAAAAACGTAAGTGTCGAGCGCGGTCTCTGGGACGCAGCCGAGCAAGCGGCATCGGAAGTCACAAACGGCAATGTATCGGCCTTTCTGGAGCTCGCTGTCCGCAACGAGATCCTGATCCGTCAGGGCCAGGTTGTACCCGCTGGCATGGTGCGTCGCGCCTATCGACAAACTTCTGAGCTCTGATCCAGCCCGCCTGTCACCAGATCTCCGATCAATGATTCAAACCCCCGCGCCTGTTGCAGTCCGGCGCAGTTTTTTTCGTTTTCTACAGTCTCTAGGAGTAAATCCCACCCCTTCCGGCTGGTGTATATCTCGGGGTGAATAACGCTACCGGGAAACCCCTTAAGTCGCACGAATTGCAATTCGTTGCGCTAACGGCCCAGAGCCGACGTCCAGCGGCAGGTCGCGATGCTGCGGACGCAGCCCGCTTTTCGGACATTCACCGCAGGTGCAAAACTTCGAAGTCAGCGAACTCACGATTCGCGGACAAATCTGCCGTTTAAGGCATCCGTGCAATTGACCACTTTCGGACAGATGGTCAAAAGCGGGTATCTATGACTGCTAGCCGCCGAGGCTGTGTGAAATCCCTTGACACTTGGAAGTTTGGTGCAAAGACGCACACAATCGGTTTCTTCCTAGGCCTTCAGGATGCTGTGGTTGTCTTTTCATGTCCCGGCCTCTTAGAAGAGTTAGTGATCTCTATAAAGGTTTGCAGCTTCGATAAACGTTACTTCACATTGGGCGGGTAGCTGTTGCTGTGCCGCTTCCTGGTTCTCTCACGACGACTTACGATTTCTTCCAGCGCCTGGGCGACGGAACTTGTCGGGGCATCCTCGACTATGGCGCGAAGTATTCTCTCTTCGGCTGGTGATTTTTCGAGGCGCCACGCCGCTAGGTATTCCGCGACCGGGTCATACGCGAATTGAATCCGTCGATTCCGAGCGTTCCGGTTTAGGATACCACTACTCAGTAGCTCTTCGATTATCTTCGACGGTGGGACCTCGTTTGACCGATTGACGTTAAGGAACGGCAGGACGTCGGCAACCTTGACCAGTACGCCATTGAGAAATTCGAAATCCAGTTCGCGAGGAAAGAGCCTGTTTCCTCTGACAGCTTCGACAGCGGCGTGGCTAGCCGCCCTTAGGAAGTCGTCGCCATTGACGTCGACCCGGTCAATCCGTGCCGCTTCCACATATCGGAGCACGAGATCAACCTGTTTCGTCGATCCAAGTTCGCCCTTCATTGCTTGCTCAACCGCGAACCGAAGGAATAGAGGGTTTGGCATAAGATCGGCGTCAACGAAACTTGCGATTCGCCGATTCACTTCCCTGCGGAGCGCCACGTCCTCCACGTATTGCTTGACGAAAGCTGGAACTTCATTGCGAGACAATGGTTGCGTCGCCACGATCGTCGCGCTTTGCCAAACGGTCGAGCCGTGCGGGTTTTCACGTGATGTAACGATGAGATGTCGGAAATGGCTATTCTTGATCGCGTGCTCCACGTAGTTTGCCGCATTGGCGGAGCTTCTCTCACTCAGTGAATCAACGATCGGGCAGAGCAGACCCGCGGACCCGAGACGCTTGACGATGGTTTCAGTCGGCCCTCTGTCCCAGTCGGTAAGCCGGAGCAAACCGGCCACATGGGAAGTGAGCGATCCTTCCCAGTCCTCATCCACGAGAACCGGCATCGGTTGGTCCTTTCTCCCCACGAGGTGACGCCGCGCGTACGCGAAAGCATAAGAGCTCTTTCCGCTCCCCCCGACACCATGAACCCAAGCGATCAGCCGAGCCCCACGTAGCCGATTGGCCGTCAGCAGTTCTAGTGCGCCGTCCATGGTCACTTCGGCATAGCGTTCTCTCTCAACCACAGGTCGGCGTTCCAAAAAACATGCCCGCTCCAGCGAGTGGCGATGCTTGCGTAGCCACGCCTTAACTGGCCGTCCGGTTCGGCTAGCCCATCCGAAGGTGGTCACTACGTCAACAAGCCATTTCCATGGTGGTGGATCCGGTTCCACGGCCTTGGGAAGAAACCGGCTGCAGAGCCAAGCGGGCACCACTAGCCAAGAGAGGAATGCGGCAAAGACAACGATAGACCAAACAAGAACTGGCCAGAATGAGAGTCTGATAACGGCGTGCTGACGTTGATAAACTGCTTGCGCTTGTTTGGCCGCAAACTCGAGAGAAATGAACGCGCGCCCAAGTGGATGCCAATCATTCAGCAGTACCTGCCGTACACGCTCTTGAGTCACTGGCGGGGTCTCATCCAAAGAGGCGGTTTTCCCATCGGAATCTGAGAATGTCTTGAGAAACGATCGCGCATCGTCTCCAGAAAAGTGTGCGCCTTCACCATTGAGAACAGCGACTGCAGCTCCATCGCGAAAAAATACGCTCCCCAATAGATCGAGACGTGCGTCGAAAACGGCGAGTCGATCGATGCACCAAGCGGCCAACCTATCGGTCGCCAAGTACCCAACAAGACTGCTGTTGCACCCCTCGACGGGTGCGTGGACCGGGGTGCCGTCCAGTTCCCAAACCTGTACCTTAGTCTCGCCACGATAAGTGTAGCCGCGGTTGCCGTCGCCCTCGCCGGAGACAATGCGAGTGCCGTCCAGAGAGAAGGCGGCACTCCGGACCGGACTCCCATGCCCCTTGAAAGGTAGGCCGACCGGTTTGCCATCAAGCGCCCAAAGCCTTACCAAGCCGTCATCACCGGCGGAGACGAAGCGGGTTCCATCTGGAGAGAAGGCAAGGCTATAAACCGGGCCAACGTGCGCCTCGATTGGCTTACCGAGCGGCGTTCCGTCAATTTCCCAGAGCCGTAACGTACCGTCAATTCCACCTGAAACGATGCGTGTACCATCCGGCGAAAAGGAAACGCTCCAGACTGCATTCCCCCCGTGTCCATCGAACGGCTTGCCCACTGGAGATCCGTCAAGCGCCCAGAGCCGCACTTTTCCGTCATTCCCACCAGAAACAATTCGGGTGCCATCCGGAGAGAAAGCAACGCTTGCAACCCACCAATCGTGCCCCCCGAAGGGTTGTCCAACCGGAGTACCGTTCAATTCCCAGAGCCGTAGCGTGCCGTCATCCGCGCCGGAGACGATGCGCATGCCATCTGGAGAAAATGCAAGACTTGTTACGTAATCCCCGTGTCGCTCGCGGGAAGACCCGAGCGGGGTTCCGTCGAGTTCCCAAAACCGTACGATGCCGCCTTCCCCTCCGGATGCTACACGTCGGCCATCCGGAGAGAAGGCAGCACTTAGGACCCAGTTCCCTTGCCCCTCGAGTGGTATGCCCGCCGGAGTGCCGTCGAGTTGCCAGAGCCGAACGGTGCCATCGTCGCCGGCGGAGACTATGCGCGTGCCATCCGGAGAAAATGCGACGCTCGAGACCGAGCGACCTTGACTCTCGAAGGGCGGACCGACTGCCTTTCCGTCGAGCCCCCAAAGTCGCACCGAACCATCAGCACCATTGGATGTGGTGACGTAGGAACTTCCCCCGCCAGTAACGATCTGCGTGCCATCGGGCGAGTAGGCAACGCTCAGGACCGCGTACCGGTAGGCATGGGAAGGCATCTCGAATGGAGTGCCGTCAAGAGCCCACTGACGCATCGTGCCAGCAGCCCCGCCAGAAACGATGCGCATGCCGTCTGGAGAGAATGCAACGCTCAGGACTGACCCAACGTGCCCTTCGAAAGGTGCTCCCACCAGGGTGCCGTCCAGTTCCCAGAGCCGTATCGTGCCATCAACCCCGCCGGAGACTATGCGCGTGCCATCCGGAGAGAAAGCAACGCTCAGGACTGACCCAACGTGCCCTTCGAAAGGTGCTCCCACCAAGGTGCCGTCGAGTTCCCAGAGCCGTATTGTGCCATCATCGCCGGCGGAGACTATGCGCGTGCCATCCGGAGAAAATGCGACGCTCCGGACCCAGTCCCCGTGCCCCTTGAACGGCGCGCCAACCAGGGCGCCGTTCAATTCCCAGAGCCGAACCGTTCCGTCAGGCCCGCCTGAGGCAATGAGGCTACCGTCCGGAGAAAATGCAGCCGAGAGCGCGCCAGTGAGGATCTCGGCATGCTTCATTGGGCGATCGAGTTGCGAAACATCAAGAATGTCAATCCGGCCGAATTTGTTGAGTACGAACAATATGTCGGGTTTCCCTGGATTGAATTGGACCGTCCTGGGAGCAAGGCGCGTCGCGTTTAGTTGCGGAACGATCCGCAAGTCATTTGCTGAAACAGCATATGAAGAACAGAAGGAAAAGAATGCCAACAAAAAAAGTGTGCTAAGCCAAGCTGGCATTCGCATAGAATCGCCCTCCTTCACGCGAATGCTAGCATTCACACGTGATTTTGAACAAACGCACCTAAGCCTTTCGGAACCAACCAATATAAGTACGTCCTTCATCGACGTCCAAGCAAGCATATAATCTAGGCCGCGAGGCAATCTCTCCCTTTGCTCAAGCTGCGTATCAGATTGGTCCGCACAACCTACACCGACCCATAGCATGCCAACTGCGGCAAGAACGTTCATACTGTGACGTCCCTATCCCGTGTTAACCTACTCCTCCAAGCCAATTGTACCTCCAGAGCATTTTTGCCTTCTACCGGCTGGGACTGCGCAAGGAGCATCACATTTAAAGTACGTGCCGGGGCTGTCCGCCCTGGACACCGAGGAAACTTCCCGAAAGTGAAATGAGATCATGCTCTGTCACGAGGGTACACAAAGAAAACCTGATGCAGTCGGGTCGCCAATACCAAGTCACCGCAACATGATGCTGCTTCACATTTGATAGAGATGTCAGCTCCTCTCTTCGTAAATTCGGAAGGGGTGCGTCAAGGAACTATGCGCAACAGTCTTAGTTATCGCCGCTCTGACCAGGTTAAGCTCATCATCTGCCTTGCCGATAATCACCTGTTGCTCAACAAGTCACGATTGTGAAAGATAAGGCATGAATCGAGAACATACTGCCAAAAACAGGCGCAAATGAACCATTTTCAACATCGCCACTTATCAATTGCGGATAGAAACGGCGAAATGACGTCGACAGCCTGGCCAATCAGCCACTTAGAGCGAACTACGCTGTGTCTCCGTGGCAAAGCTAAGTAGAAATCAGTGTTCGACTTGGATCATAGCGCTTTACGGGTGGTCAGCCTATTCTCCGGTTGTGGCGGATTGGACTACGGGTTCGCTCGCGCGGGCTTCAACATCCAAGCCGCATTCGACAATGATGCCCAAGCTGTTTCGTGCTATAATATGAACCATTCTATTGCCGCCAAACGGCAAGTTATCGGCCATCCCTTTGTGTTGGAAACCCCCTCAGACGTAATTGTAGCAGGGCCACCCTGCCAAGGCTTTTCTACGGGTGGCGGTTATAAAGAAAACGACCCAAGGAACTCTCTTCTGTTAGCAACTTGCGAAATTGTGGTCGAAAGCAAAACAAAACTGGCGGTCATTGAAAATGTGGCGGCTTTAACCAACAGGCGGAACCAAGAATATCTACAGCTAGCGATACAGATACTTACTGAAGGCGGATATTCATGTTCAGTTCAAGTATATTCCGCCGCAGATTTCGGAGTGGCTCAACGAAGAAAACGTACGGTGATCCTAGCTCGTCTTGGCAGTGCGTCATTTCGATGCCCAACGCCCCACCGATCTTACCGTCCTACGGTCGAAAAAGCCTTTCGAGGTATGTCCACCGCACTTCAAGCGCACAACCCAAAGTATCCGACAAAGGGTAGTAAACATGCTGTCATAGCAAAGCGGATCGGTATTGGGCAAAAGCTGTGCAACGTCCGAGGAGGAGACGCAAGTGTCGCGACTTGGGACATCCCCGAATGGTTTGGTAATACGTCAAAATATGAAAAGAAAATTCTGACTACAGTTCGGGCTCTTCGTAGAAGAAACCGGAAGCGGAGTTTCGGCGATGCGGACCCAGTTTCGCTTGTTGAGATTGGCAAGGAACTCCCAGAGATCAAAAGTAGTCAGTTAGTTCAATTGGAAGAACGAGGTTTCATACGAAGATCAGGAGACCTCTATGACCTAAGAGATACCTTCAACGGAAAATATCGAAGGTTGGAACCAGACGATGTTTCACCCACCGTCGATACTCGTTTTGGCGATATCCAGCTTTTTTTGCACCCTTCGGAAAACAGAGGTCTGACCGTTAGAGAAGCTGCTAGACTTCAAGGGTTTCCTGACGACTTCGTATTCCCTGAACGAGAGAAAGATGCTTTCAGGTTGATCGGCAATGCAGTCCCACCACCAATGTCCATCCAAATCGCGCAGGCCTGTCGAGAACTGTTGACATGACCAAACTCACTCAAATCCCACCGTCTTGGGACTTTCCCTCCGAAGGAAGCCCTTTGCCGCCTGAGTCCGTATCAATGATTGATTTTCTCAGTAAGAAAGTCTTCAACGATTATGAGCCTTCACAGTTCCATCCTTTTCGCCAAAGGCTTCTCGATTGGTTGAACAATGTTGATACTGAAGAGGATCGACAACACCTACTTTCTCTGCTTTTGAAGGTTTTCTTTGTCGGTCGCCGTGAATTTGAGGCGCTCTATCGCACAGTTTTTCACGGCAACCTTTTTCGATGGATGTTGGAAGTTGAAGAAGTAGATGTTTTCTCAAGTGATCTTGAGAAAAGCATCGTAGACAGAATCAACAAAGCTTGGATTTGCCCTATCTCCGATAGCTTGCGTATCAATTCGTTTTTGAAGGTTAATGGCCTTAAAAGCTTGGACAAACGCCCAGACTGGCGATCTCTGAGGCAGTTCGGGAATGTCGCTAAAATTAGAGCTTACGTAGAAAAAAAAGAAATACAGGATCTTGTATTGCTAGAAGATTTCGTCGGCTCCGGAACTCAGGCGAAAGGTGTTGTGAAATTTGCAGCCGATGCTCTACCGGAAACACGAATTTTACTATGCCCTCTTGTCGTTTGCCCCAAGGGTGACGAGGTTTTGAACGAGACAGTTGGCGAGCTGGACAACGTCACATATGATCCAGCGCTATTGCTGCCATCTTCAGCATTTCATTCATATGAGAACACTAAGACAGATCAGGCAACTGATGCAGAGAAGTTTCTTTGTGGGCTTAAGGACAAAGTGGGAGTATCATCAGAGAAATACATGTTTGGCTTCAAGCAAACCGGAGCCAAAGTGATCATGTATTCAAACTGCCCTAACAATTCGCTGCCGATTTTCCACTTCGAATCGGACACTTGGACACCGCTCTTCCCGAGGGTGAATAGACAGTAATGAAAGCAAATCCCTTCTTCGAACTCTATGTGGGTGACCGGATAAGCTCAAATGAGTTTGTCACTATTTTCAGCCCGATGCTTGTTACGCATACGGAACCACTGTTTATGCCTGGCAACATTGTTGTTACCGGAATACAAGGTTGCGGAAAGAGCATGTTGCTAAAACTGCTCAAACCTCAAACCAGAATTGAATACGAGCAAGCCAATAGAGAATTCCCCGTACCGGAGTCCTTGCGGAAGTTCGTGTGTGGTTCCGTCAACTTGGCTCACAGTAGCGTTATCGACTTTGGCTATCGTGATGCCATTGATGAGAATGTTCAAAAGACAGAGCTGCTCTTTGCTGATTTCCTAAACTACCTCATATGTGACAGCCTCTTGGAGAGCATCGAGGTTTATCTTGGCGCCTCAAAAAACATCAGGGACGAGATAGGCCTAAATTTCGACCGTGAACAAATGGATCTTCTCGCACCGAAAATTGCCAACTTGGCGGTTTGGGAAGGTTGGCTTGGTGAGTGCAATTCTATCAGCGAACTAAGGCTTCGATTACAGCATCGCGCTAAACTCTACCGCCGGTTTGTCCATGGGAAGGACATGGAACTGTCTAGCGAAATTTTTGATACCGCGACGGCGATTGGTGCTCCACAAATCGCGTTAGCCGAACTTCTTCATTCGAGTGGAGCGCTAGCTGCCGACACAAATGTTTTTGTCGATATCGATCAATATGAAGAACTTGGGAATATTTCTTCACGCGATACACCAGGGCAAACGGTCGATTATCGAGCTGTGATTAACAAAGCCTTGGCATCTCGAAATCCTGAGTTGTCCTATCGTATAGGCACCAGAGGTTATTCGTGGAAGAGGCACGGTCGGATACACGGAACAAGTGGTAATTTAGAGTTCATGAGGGACTACAAATACATCGACCTCGATCAAATTCTTAAGAAAGACGAGGATGACAGCGCTAGTGCCAAAAATGTTTTTGACAGTTTTGCAAAGGATGTTTTTGCACGACGGCTCCGCTACGCACAGTTTACGTTTTCGGATGAACTGGATGAGGATTTGCTCGAACGCGTTTACGGTCCGAACCTCACGCCCATGCAAAAGGTTAATCAAGAGATGGGCCTGCGGGAACCTGAGAAATATCTTAAGCTCGATGCCGAGTGGTCTAGAGAAACTAAAGATGCCTTGCTCCGCCTTGCAAAAAAAGACTTGTACAGTGCGAAACTTGGTGAGTTTTGGGTACGCCAAAAAGGAGATCGCGAGAACATAAATGTTCGCGATGAGCTTCTACCATGGATGCGGAATTCAAATCGGTGGTGGAGGAAGGAGCGAGCCAACGTACTCGCTGTGTTGATTGCTTCTCAAAGTAGGCAAAAATCGATTTGGGGAGGCGCGAAGGAAATTTTGGAACTCTCAGGTGGAAGTATCTTGGCTTTCCTCGGCCTCAACCAGTTTATTTGGAGTACGTGGTTGCAGCGAAACGACCGGCCAGAAGTTTCACGGTCAACACTTCCTGAGATAAGCGTAGGCGTCCAGTCGACCGCGATTCATAGAGCCAGCAATGCTTGGTACGATATGGTTTTTCAACAATCAGGTCGAAGCGCGGAACGCGCAAGGTTCGTGAAGTATGTGGGGGATGTTCTCCGCTACAAAATTTTGTCGGACGAAAAGTTAAGCTACCCGGGAGCCAATGGGTTTTCCATTCTAAATGAAGAACTTGATAATCTGCCAGCCGTTAGAGGTTTCCTTGAGCAACTGGCGGACTACGCCAACATGTTAATGCTGAGGCACACAACTAAAAACCCAGGAGCGGGTCAACGAACCAAGTTTTATTTTCACCCTATTTTTTGTCCGACATTGGGTCTTCCATACGTGCGTACCAAAGAGCCCTACTATGCTCGTATTCGCGAAGTAGCCGACTGGATTTACAAGGCTGGCTATGATGTTCCTTTGGCTCAAAGCCCGAAAGCACAGCAAGAAGAGTTATTTTAGAAGAATATGCAGAGCTTCAAATTTCGCCCTTGGGGCCGTCCTTCGTGGCTGCGCGCAAAGTATGATGAGGAAAAATGGAGTTTCATTGCTTGTCACGGCTTTGAAAAGCGGAGTGCTAAGTCTGTTGCTGCCTCAGCAGCAGAAAAAGACGAAGTTTTTTTCATTCGAATTGACGATCCTTTGTTAGGTCAAGCTGAAGAACAGCTAAAGCGCGAGCAGGCCTATAACAACAACCTGGGAATAATCTCGGCCAACTGCGCCGCACAGATCAACCAATTGCGTGAACCTCTAAAGGCATCAATTGATACTATCCGAGCAATCTGTGACAAAGCCGTTGCTGCGTCGGGCAACATAGTTTTGGACATTACCTCATTGCCGAAGCGCTGGTTCTTCCCAATGGTGAGGTTTTTGGTGCAGAATCCAAATGTAACCAATCTTCAGGTTATCTATACCAAAGGAGACGTGCACGCGGAGGCACTATCTGAGAACCCCGAAACTCTTCGTGTCCTACCTACCTTCATGTCAGAAGATGACCGAGACGACCACGACTTTGCGTTTGTAGGGGTAGGATTTCACACGCATAGCATGATGCAACTTTTCGGGGACGACAAGGCAATGTCTCTGCAACTACTTTTTCCCTTCCCGCCGGGCCCACCCGGCATTCATCGGAACTGGAAGTTTGTCCAGGAAGTGGAGATGAAGGTGCAAAAAGATGATAGTCTAATTGAAGGATCAGACCCAATTAGCTACCTGCACTTGGATTCAATAGACGTATCTCAAACATTTGACGCAATAAAGATTGTAACTGAAGGTGGCGAAAAAACCTCGGTTATGGCCCCTTATGGTCCCAAGCCTTTTTCGTTAGCGATGTGCCTGTTTGCGATTGCCTCAGAGCGATCGGGAAAAGCAGATGTTCCGATATATTATTCCCAACCACAAAAATACGCGGTGGACTACACCAATGATGTGGCTCTGAGGCATGGCGCTCCAGACAGCTGGGCATACGCTGTCAAGAAAAATGGGAAATTCATCTACGAACTTTGACGGCGGCCCCTAGAGGCCGCCGATGCAAATAGGTTCAAACCGCTACTCTCTCACACAAGTAAACGTGTATGAGATGTCTGCCGTAGCAAAATGCCACAACGCCCGCGGACAAGCCTCTAAGCTGGTTTCGCGGTCTGGAGAAGCAGATTTATGGAGAAACTTTGAGCAGGTCAAGCGTTCGCGGAACAAACTAAGAATTAGGACTTGACATTACGAAGCTCATTATCTCGCCCGGTATTCAATACCTAGCGGATGCGCGCTGGCGCACACGCAACAAGTGGTACGTAGACAGAGGCAGTTAAACTGAGAGTTTAAGAATTTTTTCCTTTGCTGCTCACGGAAATCTCTAAATCTCGAGCAAACTGCCTTTTCTGTTCGAAAGAATGTCCACATCAACCGGTTTGATTCGAGAACTAGCGTCAGCGTCTGTAGCGAAAATCCTGTGTGGATGGCTCCTGCATAGCAAGTCCTTTTTGAGCTGATTTCGTGCGTTTGTCAGAAGCAGTCATGTGTCCGGCCTGTTTGCGCGGTTTTGACCGCTGGCCCTGATGGGTTCCGCAAACCAGGTCCCTTACAGGAATACGGGCTGTAGCGCCCGGGACATTCGGCGGGGTGTCCTGGTTTTGGCGGCTGACTTGTGCACCATCATCTCGCGGGTCTTGCTAACTCTTTGTTCCTCTGGTTTCAGGCTGCAGCTCTTGGGCTATAAGGTTCGTTGCGGGTCAGAACGGCCCATACGATCCGGGCGGTCTTGTTGGCCATGGCGACTGTCGCGACGCGGGCTGGTTTACGTTCGAGCAGTGATGTCAGCCACTTGTTCGCTCGTTCGGGATGGGATCTGGTTTGCCGAACCAAAGACGTCATCCCGACAACCAGCAATTGTCTGAGATACTGGTCTCCCATTTTGGTAATCCGTCCAAGCTTCTCCTTCCCGCCGCTGGATTTATTGGCAGGGGTCAGGCCCAACCAAGCTGCGAACTCTCGACCGTTCCTGAACGATGGGTCATGCATCCGGTTGCGATGCTCTGGTCGAAGCCGGACACATGATCCGTCATTCAGCCAGAGCCGTCCATTCTTCGGTTGTTTCACTGGCACTTTCAGCCCCTCTCGTCGCCAAAGCCGTTCAATCCGTCCGTCGCTAACAGACCACCCAGCCTCTCTCAGCAGCGCTGCGATCCTGCGATAGCCATATCGGCCGTATTGACGGGCCAGCTCGATCATGTCGGCCACCAGTCGGTCTTCGTCAGCGCGACCTTGTGGGACGCGCCGTTGCGTGGATCGGTGTTGTCCAAGCACGCGGCAGGCGCGTCTCTCGGAAACGTTCAGCTGGTTGCGTATATGGGTAATACAAGCACGACGACGAGCGGGGCTCAGTAGTTTCCCTTTGTGGCTTCCGTCAGGATCAGTTTGTCCAACGTCAGATCTGAAACCGCGCGTCTCAGCCGCTCGTTCTCTTTCTGAAGCCGTTTCAGTTCCTTCAATTGATCAACACCCATTCCACCGTACTTCTTCCGCCAGCGGTAATAGGTTTGCTCAACAACTCCAATCTGCCTGATCGCATCAAGACGGGACATGCCTTGCCCCATCAGAACTTCAACCTGCCGTAACTTCGAGACAATCTCTTCGGGCTTCGGTCTCTTGTTTGCCATTTGTAGTCCTCCGTTTCCTAAACATAACGGTGGACCAGTTCAGTTGGGGAGGCTCAGTCAAATGGCTGCTCTGTCCGCTCAGCTGTCATTGGCACCTTTGTTGGAAGTCTAGGAGGTGAGCCTAGTCATACCGGCAATCTCTACAGCCCGTAAGCGAAGGTCTCCCTTTGTGTCGGCATACCCGGTTTGAATGAATTCCTGGCTTTTAGGATCTTTCAAATGCTTGTCCCATTGAGCCAATATCGCTTTGCCTTCATCAATCGCCGCATCGACCGAGAGGATTGCGCCGCCTTTGAATATTATGGTTACTGTGCTGTTACTCATGATCTGGTTCTCCACTTTTCTTAGACAAATACATTAACATCCGCACTCCTTGATCGGAGGGTTGAATTTGAGAGAGGCGGCATGAGGACCCCAAACACAAGCCATCCTGGTACCTGATGTGGTAACTTCGCCAGCACAAGAGTCGCCAACTGAGGGCCGCTTTAGAGTTAACGTTCTACAATCGACCTGACCGACAACACTATTATTTACAATTGTGCTGTTATCGACTCTGTTCACCCAATCTATAGCTCCGTCGATTTGACAATTCTCATCCACTACGAAGGAAGCCGCTCCATCATAGTCCCCAAGGAGAATTTCCACATCGACTACCTGCTCGGAAGGTTCCTCGACTACGATCTCGGGAACTTCGGTATCCGGGGCCAGTTGCGGCAGTCTATCTATAAAGAACGTGAAAACCGTCCAAATACCACCGATCAAAAGTGCCAAGATGGTTACTATCAGGGTTACGACGCCTCGATTGTGTTCGTCTTTAAGCCAACCAAACATAGGTCAATCCACACCTTTCTTGGACATCATTTGACACATTCCCATTTTGCGCCCCAATGGCGAACACGATAATCGCCGGTCTTGGGGATTAGGTCTGCAATGCTATTGGTCGAATACCCGTATTTACCGGCTGGTTTTATGTGTTGTTGCTCGAAGGCATGAAATGAACCAGTTGGTTTGTTGAAGATCGCAGTCGTCACAACAATTTTTCCGATTTCGCCGTCAACAGTAGTGCAGACCGAGGGTGGTAGATCCCCGTCTTCCCATTCCGCTGCTATTAAGCCTGTCTTCTGGCCGTCGTCATTTAGCAAGGCAAGCGCTGCCACACCAAAGCCAGAACCGGCTGAAATTACGGCTGTGATAATCAACGCGCGTGCATTAATTTTGGCCACCTCGACGTTCTGACCGTTGGGGTTAGTCATCAGCTGGCACCTTTGTCAGACAAATGCATTAACATCCGCACTCCCTGATCGGAGGGTTGAATTTGAGCGTGGCGACATGCGGGCCCCAATCACAAGTCATCCTGCTTCCCGACGTAGTAACTTGCCCAGTACAAGAGTCGCCAACTGAGGGACCTTTTCTGGAAGTCTGTTCCGCCAACTTTGATACAAGAAGGGCAGGGGGGGCAAGGTCCGTTAAATAGCCCTGAGCTGCCTTTGCCACGCTTTCTTCTATTCTCGCGCAGCAAGTCGCAGACGGCGCAGTCCGGACGTTCAGTTCCGCTGAGTGAAGAGGGAAAGCGCGGACAAAGTGAAATTTCGCAGCGGCTGCGTCAATCTCAGTAATGGCAAACTGCAATGTGTCTTGTCGCGTGGATAATAGGCCGACAAAACCTGTGTTCACTTATAGATCTGCACCTGAGTAGTTTTGGCCCATCCCCCTTTCGAGAAAATTTTCACAAGCAAAAAATTAGCGAACTTACCGGTTTCTTTGCCACGCGTGTCCCATTCGATGCGATCTCTTACAAGTCGGATAGTCACTTCATTGGATGATGCTGTGCGGAAAGCGCGAGTTTCCCAGCCAAATGGTTCCTTCCTTATTGGCGAGACAGTGAAATTCAGCGAAGAGTTGCGATCGGCACCGAAGCAATCAACAAACTCCGCAATTGCTGGCAAAGCTCGACACTCTAAATCAGCCATTAAAACTCGACCCTCGTCGCTGACCAACCATTGTGGATCCAAAGTGAGCGCTAGTGGCGATTGGCCGTCGTCAGCATCATTGGTGATCTTGATCAGATTCTTTTCTTCTTTCGACAAGCTCGAATTACGCGCAATCGATACAACAAGGAGCTTAGTGGCCTTCCAAAAGTCTTCTCCTGCGTTTTTGAAATAACTCTTTAGGAACTCTTTTCCGGCATAACCCGACAGAAATGCTGCTAGATACTCCCACAAGCCAACGTTTGTGACTGTGATCAGCCATTCTAAAGCCTGCGCACCACCACCACCCGGGGCGCTGTTGAACGAAATACTCTGTCTATAGTCTTGTACGGAGACTTGTGTTGGCTCCAAAAATGCCTCCTCCAAGAGCTTCCGCGAAAGGTCTTCTGCTCGACGGGAAGGTGGTCTAATTTTGATTGGTTCTGGCATTTTGCAATAAATGTCACCGTTTGAAATTGCGTGGAAGGATAACACGCGAAGCGGCGACTGGTCAAAATCCATCGGGTTGTAGTACCAATATCGTTTGTCTTGTCTGAAACTTCATTTCATTGGGAACTCCTGCTGAAAGACATCGGAGCAAGGCGTAGCATCCGTTAGAAAGGACTCCCTACTGTAGTTCTCTGTGGATGCATCAACTGAGGCAGTGAGCCCAGAGCTGCCATTGAGCCGCCATTGCTATAAGAACTGCGTGCTGCGGGTGCATTTGTCTGCTCTCCGCGCATTGTCGACCTTGGTCGCCTAGATGCCCGTCATTGTTTGAGTGAAATGATCGGATGTCGGCTTCGAGCCCAGACCAGCTGATGCTGCAGACTGCTCTAAGGTCAGCTTTTGGTCTTTCGCTGATGTAGCAGGTTGCGAACCCCACATTCCTACGCTCAAATTCCGGTGTCCGATGGCAGGTGACCTGGGCTATTGTAGGCGCGACATGCACGAGATCCTCTATCGGCATTATTTTACCAGCTGAGCCGTGCGTTAACCAAAGCTGAACGAATTACCTAGTAGGGCTTGCGTCCCAATCTGCCCGTCGTTCCAGGGAAGAGCTCAGAACAGTTGGATCTACAGGCGCTCCATCGCGTTCGATCACGGCTGGCGTCGCGGCGAACTGCGACGATCAATCAGATCCGCGCTTTTTGATGGAACAAGGTATCACGGTGCGTACACGTAAGCGGCTTCCGAGAACATGCAAGAAAATCACTCGCGAACAGAAGCCGATACTACAAGTTCGAGCCCCAACCTGCCGTTACTCTCATTTCACGCGTTTGCATTCGCGGCATGACGGTCCAGCCCATTCCAGACACTGGGCGCACCGCATAAATGCTGCGGTCGCAGCCCGCTAAGCGAACATTCAATCTTTGTACTGAGTTTTCTCGTACCCAAGACTAAGGATGTTGTGGCAACAGAAGCCTTCATACATAGAATCCCGAGTGCGTCGCTCTACGTGCAGAAGAACTTTAAAGCCAATGCATCCGATCGCCCAAAGGCGCTCTCAAATACACCAGGTTGTCGCTCCCAGCTGACCGCCTTACCCGAATTCTCCGCGCTTTCTGTGATCAAAGAAATCAGAGAGTTGGCATCTGTTGGTCGACCGTTCTCAAGATTGGCCTTCATGTAATTTCTGCCAGCCCGAAAATGCGGAACTACAACAAACGCACCGGCTTTCGCTGGATTTCGACAGTACTGATCCAATCCACCATATTCATTTACAGGAACCAATATTTGGTGTGAGTTCATTACGGTGGAAACTTCCGAAAGCTTGATAAAGGCAAAACCATTTCCATCTGGCTGATAACACATAATGTGATCCAAAACTGATCTTGGGTCACCACCAAGACTCTCGATATGGCCTGCCGTAACGAATCGTGAAACAAGATCGGGATTAGTGCTCTGGTAGATTTTTACTTGTTCAGCAACCCATAGGCTGAGTGCTTCTTCTGGGATCTCTAGTTCACCCACATCTCTCTTCGCTGAACGGCACTCGGCTTCCATCCATCCTATGTAGCTATCGGTCCCGCGATTGTGCGGTGTAGTCAATCCGTCGATGGTTTTGGCGCTTACATAGTGATATCCATTGATGGGAACTGTGGTTAGTGCTGCAAACCCAAAAGTCTTTCCGTTATGTTGAATGGCTCGCATTCGACTTGCATGGGAAATTATTAGATTTTTTGCCTGTTCAGATGGTTTCTCAAAAGTCATTCGTTCAAGTAATTCATTCGCTTCCAAAGTGTTAAACTCAGTCGGCGCTTTGAGATGCCTGATGTTGTCACCATGCTTTATTTCCACTCCAACTCGAATGTCACAAATCATGGAGCTGATGAAATCTGTAAATGGAACACAAAAGCTCTTTTGACCTTGATGGTTTGCTTTGACTTCAAATTCTCCTTCGCCGTCGTATTGATCCGGAGAAATCTCCACTTCGACAATTGTAGAAAATCCGCGAAGACCCGCTTCAGGTGCATCGGATGAGTGCAGCGGACGAAGTGTAAGACCACTTGGGAACTCTAAGCAGCGATAATTCTGTCTCGCTGCGTCGAACCGACGAGAGAAAACTCTCACGCTTTTTGCAATAGAGAATACTGAGAAGAACCCGATCCCAAAACGCCCGATTATCTGCGCGTCTTTGCTTTGCATGCCAGGAAACTCTTCGGACGCTTTGGGGCTTTTCCAGAAACTACTGCCGAAGTCCAAGAGAGAGTTCAACAAGACAGCAGGCGACATTCCCACCCCCTTGTCCGCTACGCGCAGAACCCAGTTTTCGGTCAAGGGATGCTTCAGGAGTTCAATCGATATCTCCACGTTGGCGTCAAAACTCACGTCAAAGGCCCGTCGCGCCGAAACCGCATCTATAGCGTTTTGGACCAGTTCACGGGCAACGACCGCTAAAATATCATCAGCACCATACAGCTGTTGCCCGCCAAGCGCGCCAACAACCCTTTCTACGTCACCGACTTTTACCGTCGCGTTCGTGGGTTCCCAACCCTCTGTTTGAATGCGTCTAGAAAGCTCTTTTGGTCCGGAATTGCTGTCAACGCCATCTGCGAGAAGCGCAATCTCGCTACCGTAGGTCTCAATTAGAAGTGCATTTGAAGTTGCCAATTCCCGTTCAACAATTTGGACGTTGTCGTACATGACCCACCATGCTGAGGCATCATTCTTGGCGAAGGGCTTAGTGGTTGAGATTAACAGCTTCGACGAGTTTTCCAGCCGAGACACTGCACCGATCCTGTTTTGCGCCCGCCAATGGTCTTGAGACACACCGCTTGCCTTAAGCAGGCACAGCAAAGTTTCAGGTGCCCTTGTACCATCTATCTGGGCCGCATCTGCACATCGAAGTATACAGGCCAACAGCAAAGGCCGTATCGTCCAGTTATTTGGAAAGCCAACTACCGGAGATTGTATGTTTTGTAATTGTTCTTCTACCTGATGAATATCCCAGTGGTGGGAGGCTGCTAGTTTACCTATTAGGCGCCCGTGATGCTCACGAATTAGACGATCTTCGATCACAAAGAATGATTCACCGTTTTCATCAACTCTCCACTCTTCATAGGCAATCTTCTCTGCTTGTTGAGCATGAAGTGTTCTAATAGCGTCGAAATCTGCGTTCTTTTTGGCTTCAAGATCTTTTTGGCCGGCTTGCTTGTGCCGCCAATTGGCATCCTTCCAAACATCGGTCTGCCGGATTGCATCCCGTCCGCCCTCATATGCTTCGAAGCAAAGCGCAGCATCATGGAGATAAAAGGTGCATCCAAGGACAAAAACTTCCAAAGGATTTAGTCCATGATCCGGCCCGACCAAAAGGTCGGCAACGTCCCATAAAGCATCCATATGTGTGATGTCGTGGACGGTAAGGCTGGGAAAATCCGCAGCTATCTTGGAACCCAATACGCTGGCGTTTTCCCTAACGGCATTCAAAGCCGAGGACAGTCTTTCCTTTAACTGCTCTTCTCCTGAACGTTCAAAGGCACTTTTCCAGATATTCGACTGCTCAAATGAGTTCATTTTGTCACTTGTCCTTACCGGGCCTGTTTCGATACGCCGTCAAAAGCGAAGTAACGACGGTTAGACAGTAGGTTAAGCGAGCCGTTTACCTCATACAACGGACCCAGTGAGCGCCAGCCAAGACTTCTGCTTTCGCCTTGGGATTGGGTCGCCTTTGCACCCGCAGCGAAAGTCTGGATTTTGCCCCCCATTTGGTTGCTTCGCACTCACAGCACGAATTTGGCGGCCGCAGCGAAGGTCTGCTTAGTGGCGCGTCCAGCCAGTTCATGATTGTACAGCTAAGGTCGGGAATGGTCCGCAAAGCGGAACTTCCGGTAGTTTTCCCAAATGACCGCTTTGCGGTGTGGTTTCAACGGATCGACGCAACACAGGCATCAAATTTCTCTGCTGGTGTTAG
>NZ_WPZL01000024.1 GCF_013031245.1 Ruegeria lacuscaerulensis | reverse complement strand
CAATCGTGCCGATGTTGACGTGCGGCTTATTACGCTCAAACTTTTCCTTTGCCATGATGGCCTCCTTTTTCGGTAATGAAGGGAGCCCGGTACCCGAGCTCCCTCAAATCTTCGCTTATGCGTATTTCGCCTGAATCTCGTCCGAGATGTTCTGCGGAACCGGATCGTAGTGGTCGAACTGCATGGTGAACTGGGCACGGCCCGACGACATCGAACGCAGAGTGTTGATGTAGCCGAACATGTTCGCCAGCGGAACGAACGCGTCGATCGCGATCGCGTTGCCGCGCGGTTCCTGACCAGATACCTGGCCACGACGCGAGGTCAGGTCGCCGATGATACCGCCGGTGTATTCTTCCGGGGTGATCACTTCGACCTTCATGATCGGTTCCAGCAGCTTCGCGCCAGCTTTGCGCATGCCTTCACGCATACACATCCGCGATGCGATTTCGAACGCCAGAACGCTCGAGTCAACGTCGTGGAACTTGCCGTCCAGCAGGGCAACCTTGAAGTCGATCACCGGGAAGCCGGCCAGCGGGCCGCTGTCCATAACCGAGTTGATGCCTTTTTCAACACCGGGGATGTATTCCTTCGGAACGGCACCACCAACGATGCGGCTTTCGAACGAATAGCCTTCGCCCGCTTCGGTCGGCTGGATCTCCAGCTTGACTTCCGCGAACTGACCCGAACCACCCGACTGTTTCTTGTGGGTGTAGGTGTGTTCAACCGGCATCGAGATGGTTTCACGGTATGCCACCTGCGGTGCACCGATGTTCGCCTCGACTTTGAACTCGCGCTTCAGACGGTCCACCAGGATGTCCAGGTGAAGTTCGCCCATGCCTTTCATGATGGTCTGACCGGATTCCAGATCAGTTTCCACACGGAAAGACGGGTCTTCGGCGGCCAGACGGGCCAGACCCTGGGACATCTTCTCCTGGTCGCCCTTGGTTTTGGGCTCAACCGCGATCTCGATCACCGGATCGGGGAAGGTCATGGTTTCCAGAACCACCGGATCCTTCGCATCACACAGGGTGTCACCGGTGGTGGTGTCTTTCAGACCCGCCAGCGCGATGATGTCGCCTGCAAACGCTTCTTCGATCTCTTCCCGGTTGTTCGAGTGCATCATCATCATACGACCGATGCGCTCTTTCTTACCTTTGGTCGAGTTCAGGATCGAGTCACCCTTCTGCATGGTGCCCGAGTAGATCCGGGTGAAGGTCAGCGAGCCAACGAAGGGGTCGTTCATGATTTTGAACGCCAGACCCGAGAAGGCCATGTCGTCATCGGCACGACGGGCGATGTCACGAACTTCTTCCTCGTCGCCGGGTTTGAAGCCCATGTAATCGACAACGTCCAGCGGGCTGGGCAGATAGTCGATCACAGCGTTGAGCAGAGGCTGAACGCCTTTGTTCTTGAACGCCGAACCACCCAGAACCGGAACGAACGCGATTTCCAGAGTACCTTTGCGCAGCAGGGCGCGCAGGGTTGGAACGTCGGGCTCATTGCCTTCCAGGTATTCCATCATCGCGTCGTCGTCCATTTCGACGGCCGCTTCGATCATCTTGCCGCGCCATTCGTCAGCCATGTCTTTCAGGCTGTCGCGGATTGGTGCTTTGACCCAGCTTGCGCCCAGGTCTTCACCTTGCCACAGCCATTCTTCCATGGTAACCAGGTCAACCAGGCCTTCCAGCTCGGATTCTGCACCGATCGGAATACCAACCGGAACCGCGCGGGCGCCGGTGCGGTCTTCGATCATGCGAACGCAGTTGAAGAAGTCTGCGCCGATTTTGTCCATCTTGTTGACGAAGACCATACGCGGAACCTTGTAGCGGTCAGCCTGACGCCACACGGTTTCGGTCTGGGGCTCAACACCGGCGTTTGCGTCCAGAACGCAAACGGCACCGTCGAGAACCGCCAGCGAACGTTCAACTTCGATGGTGAAGTCAACGTGGCCGGGGGTGTCGATGATGTTCAGGCGGTGTTTCGGCGAGTCAGCGGTCTGACCGTCCTCGGTGCGTTCCCAGAAGGTGGTGGTCGCAGCCGAGGTGATAGTGATGCCGCGTTCCTGCTCCTGCTCCATCCAGTCCATGGTGGCTGCACCATCGTGCACCTCACCGATGTTGTGGGATTTACCAGTGTAATACAGGATACGCTCCGAGCAGGTGGTCTTACCTGCATCGATGTGCGCCATGATACCGAAGTTACGGTAATGGTTGAGTGTATATTCGCGTGCCATTTTGATAAGCCTCTGGAATTACCAACGGTAGTGGCTGAAGGCTTTGTTCGCCTCGGCCATCTTGTGGGTGTCTTCGCGCTTTTTCACGGCCGTACCACGGGACTGTACGGCGTCCAGCAGTTCACCGGCAAGGCGTTCTTCCATGGTGTTTTCGTTGCGGCCACGCGCAGCAGTGATCAGCCAGCGGATGGCCAGTGCTTCGCGGCGCTCGGGGCGCACTTCGACCGGAACCTGATAGGTTGCACCACCAACCCGGCGCGAGCGAACCTCGACCGACGGTTTGATGTTGTCGAGCGCTTCGTGGAACACTTCGACAGGAGCGCGCTTGATCTTGGTCTCAACGCGGTCAAAGGCGTTGTAGACGATGCGCTCTGCGACCGACTTCTTGCCGTCGATCATCAGGTTGTTCATGAATTTGGTCAGTACCTTGTCGCCAAATTTGGCGTCAGGCAGGACTTCGCGTTTTTCGGCGGCGTGACGACGTGACATATCAGCCTCTCCTTCTTACTTGGGACGCTTCGCGCCGTATTTCGAACGACGCTGCTTACGGTCTTTGACGCCCTGAGTATCCAGAACACCGCGCAGGATGTGGTAACGCACACCGGGAAGGTCTTTTACACGGCCGCCACGGATCAGAACAACCGAGTGTTCCTGCAGGTTGTGGCTTTCACCGGGGATGTACGAGATGACCTCGAACCCGTTGGTCAGGCGCACCTTGGCAACCTTACGCATAGCCGAGTTCGGCTTTTTCGGTGTGGTGGTGTACACGCGGGTGCAGACGCCGCGTTTCTGCGGGCACTGCTCCAGGTGCATGGACTTCGAGCGTTTTACTTTGGGCTGCCGCGGTTTGCGGATCAGCTGTTGAATAGTTGGCATTCCGGTTTCTTCCCCGTTTTGCAACACACATGACATGCACGCGGTTGCGTGCGGCTAAATTCGCTGCACTCGTGCGTCCACAAGCGCAAAATCCGCGAGCGTTCCCATTCCGAGGTGAACGTCGCGGTTTGTTATCAGAGGGCGCGAACTGCAAAATTGTCCGGGCCTTGACCAGTTCATTACTGGAATCGGTTATGGGGCGGCCCCCAGTACCGAGATGTGGCGGGTAATAGGGGGAGTCGGCCCGGGTGTCAACAGCACACCAAATTAGGTAGTTGGTTGACCCGGTTGCGTGGAACTGCCAGGGCCCGGCGTGGAATTCCAGTGCCGGGGACATTGCGGGGCGCGGGTGGTGCAGGCATAGTCCGCACAATACGCTGTTCCATGGATGATTCATGCAAGTTATCGGCCTGTGTCGCTTTTCCTACCCCGCTTACGGCGGCTTTCAGATCGAACATGACACAATCGAGGAACGCAGGCGTTATCTCTACAACCCTGCCCGCCTGGAAGAACGGTTCCGCCTGTTCGAAGCCACCACCCTGCCCTGTTTCAAAGAACAGACAGATGAGGATTTTCAGTTTCTCATCGTGATCGGTGAATGCCTGCCAAAACCCGCCTTTGACCGGCTGCACGATCTGACCGCAGGCATGAAGCAGGTGAAGATAATAGCCCGAAAGCCGATGCGGCACCGTCGGGTGATGAAAGAGATCCTGAACGCCGCCCGTGACAATCCGGACTCTCCATGCCTGCAATTCCGCCATGACGACGACGATGCCGTATCAGTGGATTTCGTCGAACGTCTGCGCATCGCCGCCATTGAAGGCGAAGGCTTGATGGCGAATAACAGAACCGTTGCCATCGACTATAATCAGGGGTTCCTGGCCCGGTTCGACGCCGAAGGCATTCAGGCGGCACAGGTATTTCGTCCTCTATTGGGGGTTGGTTTCGCAATGCATGTGCTCGGCAGATGCGAACAGACGATCATGAACTTCGCCCATCACCGGATCGGGAATTTCATGCCGGTAGTCAGCTACCCCGATGCACCAATGTGGGTGCGCACCTTGAACCAGTTCAACGACTCGCCCCACGCTCGCAACAGCACCGCCGAACTTTCCCCTTTGACACCTGAGTTGGAAGGCGAATTCATCGCGCGTTTCGCTATCGAACAGGACGTGGTTCGGCGGGTTCACTCCGCGACCTGACGCGAGCGTTCGCGGAACAGCGTGAACATGCCTGCACCAACGACGAGTGTAGCCCCAAACATCGTAACCGTGTCCGGCCAGTCACCGAACACGACCCATCCAAGGCCCAAGGCCCAGATCAGACTGGAGTACCGGAACGGTGCGACAAAGCCGACATCACCGACACGCATGACCATGACGCTGCACAGGTAACCTGCCAGCACAAACACGGCCGCGGAAGCCACCATCAGACCGGCTCCGGCCTGAACCGGTTCCCAGCCCGATACGGCCGTGACCACAATCCCCGTCAAGGTGATTGTCACCGTCGTCGCCAATGTGACGGTAAGCGATGGCACATGGATCGACATGCGCCGCGTGATCAGATCCCGCACCGTTACTGACGCAACCGCAATCAGGGCGTAGATCGCATACACGCTGAACCCGTCCGGGCCGGGGCGTACGATCAGCAGCATGCCAGCGAACCCCATTGCAATCGCCAGAATTCGGCGCCACCCTATATGTTCACCGAAGAAAAGAACCGCCCCCAGAGTCACGGTCAGCGGCAAGACCTGAAGAACGGCGGTCACATTGGCCAGCGGCATATGCAGCAACGCAATCAGAAAGAAGATCGTGGCCGAAAGCTCGGCCAGACATCGTGCCGCGACGAGCCATTTGTCATGCCGTGGAAAATCCAGGTGCAACGCCCCGAGGTGACGTGCCAGCAGATACACCAGGATCGTCGCCAGAGTACCGCGCATCGCCACCATCTGAAACAGCGGTATCTCTGCCCCGGCAGCCTTGATCAGAGCATCGTTGAAAGTAAAGGCCGCCATGCTGCCCATCATCAGCAGCGCACCTTTCGCATTCGGGGTCATTCTGCTTGGGCTCCACGCTAGGCAACACGCAGTATTGGCAAAGGTCCCATGATGGATGTCAATATCGCAACAGCCTTCCCGCCTCTGATCACCCCAGTTTGACGATGTTGCCGAACAGATACAGGCTGGATGGCTCGGTCAGTTTCTCGACGAATTCCACCCAGTCCTCGCCGTAAACTACTTCGAAAAAATCTGGGTATTTCCACACCAGATTGTGATAGGTGAACGTAGTCACGAGTACGCCCATCGTGACACTGCTGGCGAATTCCTTTTGTCGGTCTCTCAGAAAAAACGAGACGAAAAACCCTGCCCCGCTTGCAAGGCCGATATTGATGATTTCCTGAGCATCCAACTGGCCACCTTCCGGCACGCCAACTGTGTGATACTGAATATACCGGGTCAGGAAGACGGCGAAAACACCAAGGACAAACGCCCCAACAAACGAGGCAGGATATCCCAGCCGCTGCCAGATGCTGTCGGTCCTTGGGGGTGGCGCCTTGCTGGAGGTCTCTTCCGCGTTCTTCCTGATGCGCTCAATACGATCCTGAAACGAACTTTGCTCTGTACCCATAGTTAAACTCATTGCTTTCAATCAATTCTGGCATAGAGCTAAATCTAAGGTTGCAGAGCGGCAAGTCAGGTGCAGCCCCAAGGTGTTTTTTTAATGATGCTGTAGACTTGCTGCAACGTTAGGGTCAGAACCTTGGGTTCTTGGGTGGGTTTCTGCCATCACGGACAGCTGGTTGAACCGCAGTTGTCAGGCGTCCAAAAAAAGGCCCCGCGAATTCGCAGGGCCTTTCCTCGTTTCTGTAATGAGCCAGTTACTCGCGGCTTTCCGGGGTTTCCACCAGAACGTCCAGCTCGTCGCCAACCATGTCGTCTTCGACCATCGGAGCAGCCAGAGCAGCGGCGGCTTCGGCCTCTTCCCGACGGGCTTCGATCACTACGTTGTCGCGACCTTGCGCAACCTGACGCACGGCCTGTGTCGCACCACCGGTACCGGCCGGGATCAGGCGACCAACGATGACGTTCTCTTTCAGGCCAACCAGCTTGTCCTTCTTGCCCTGAACCGAAGCTTCGGTCAGCACGCGGGTGGTTTCCTGGAACGAGGCCGCCGAGATGAACGAACGCGTCTGCAGCGAGGCTTTGGTGATCCCCAGCAGGATCGGCTCGCCCTGTGCCGGACGCCCGCCACGAGCGATGGTCTTCTCGTTGGCCGCGTCGAACTCTTGCTTGTCGACATGTTCGCCCTTCAGCAGGGTGGTGTCGCCTGAATCCAGAATCTCCCACTTCTGCAGCATCTGGCGCACGATGACCTCGATGTGCTTGTCGTTGATCTTCACGCCCTGCAGACGGTAAACATCCTGCACCTCGTCGATCATGTAATCCGCCAGCGCTTCGACACCCATGATGGACAGGATGTCATGCGGGGCCGGGTTACCGTCCATCAGGTATTCACCCTTCTGGATGAAGTCCCCTTCGGCGACCGGGATGTGCTTACCCTTGGGTACCATGTACTCGATGGTCTCCATGGACTCGTCAGCCGGTTCGATGCTGATGCGGCGCTTGTTCTTGTAGTCGCGGCCAAAGCGCACGTAACCATCGGCTTCTGCGATGATCGCGTGATCTTTCGGACGACGGGCTTCGAACAGTTCGGCCACTCGCGGCAGACCACCGGTGATGTCCTTGGTCTTGGCACCTTCACGCGGGATACGCGCAACAACTTCACCGGCTTCGATCTGCTGACCGTCTTCGATCGACAGGATCGCATCCACCGACATCGGATAGTGAACCGGGTTGCCCGCATCGTTGCGGACCGGCTCGCCATCTTCGCCAACCAGAATGATCTCGGGCTTCAGGTCGCTGCCTTTGGGGGCCGCGCGCCAGTCGATCACGATCTTCTGGGTCATGCCGGTTGCCTCGTCGGTCTCATCGCGGACAGCGATGCCCGAAACAAGGTCAACGTATTTCGCAGTACCGGCTTTCTCGGCGATGATCGGCAGGGTGTAGGGATCCCATTCGAACAGCTTGTCGCCACGGGCCACCTTTGTGCCGTCCTTGACGAACAGCTTGGAGCCGTAGCCCAGCTTGTGGCTGGCACGCTCTTCACCATGCTCGTCCTTGATCACCAGCTTCATGTTCCGGCCCATAACCAGGCTTTCGCCTGCGGAATTGACCAGGATCTGCGGGTTCTCGAAGGAAACGACACCGTCCTGGCTGGCTTCCTGGAACGACTGCTGACCACCTTGCGCAACACCACCGATGTGGAAGGTCCGCATCGTAAGCTGCGTACCGGGTTCACCGATAGACTGCGCGGCGATGATGCCGACGGCCTCACCCGTGTTCACCATGGTACCGCGTGCAAGGTCACGACCGTAGCAGGTGGCGCAGACGCCCTCTTCCGACTCACAGGTCAGCGGCGAGCGGATGCGCATTGACGCAACAGCAGCCTCATCAATGGTGTCGGCCATACGTTCATCGATCAGCTGACCAGCGGCCACGATCACTTCATCCGTACCCGGACGCAGAACATCGTCGGCAGCCACACGGCCCAGCACACGCTCGGCCAGCGAGGCAACAACCTCACCGTCGTTGACCGCAGCCTCAGCCGTGATCGCACGCTCGGTACCACAGTCGATCTCGCGAACGATGCAGTCCTGCGCGACGTCCACCAGACGACGGGTCAGGTAACCCGAGTTCGCCGTCTTCAGAGCGGTGTCCGACAGACCCTTACGGGCGCCGTGGGTCGAGTTGAAGTATTCAAGAACGGTCAGACCTTCCTTGAAGTTCGAGATGATCGGCGTCTCGATGATGTCGCCGTTCGGCTTGGCCATCAGGCCGCGCATACCGCCCAGCTGTTTCATCTGAGTAACCGAGCCACGCGCGCCCGAGTGGGCCATCATGTAGACCGAGTTCGGTTCCTGTTCAGACCCGTCCGCTGCCCGATCCGACGACGAGATCGTGCTCATCATCGCCTCGGTTACGCGGTCGTTACACTTCGACCAGGCATCGACAACTTTGTTGTACTTTTCGCCCTGAGTGATCAGGCCGTCCATGTACTGCTGTTCAAAGTCCTTCACCTGACCGCGGGTGTCATCAACGATGCCCCACTTGTCATCGGGAATGACCATGTCGTCCTTACCGAACGAGATGCCCGCCTTGAACGCTTCTTTGAAGCCCATCGACATGATCTGGTCACAGAAGATGACCGACTCTTTCTGACCGCAGTAACGGTAGACGGTGTCGATCACCTGCTGCACTTCTTTCTTACGCAGCAGGCGGTTGACCAGCTCGAACGGCGCCTTGTTGTTCATCGGCAGCAAGGCACCCAGGCGCAGACGGCCCGGAGTGGTCTCGAAACGCTTCTGAACCTCGTTGCCTTCGTCGTCGATCTGCGTGATCCGCGCGGTGATCTTGGTGTGCAGATGCACCTCACCCGAATCCAGCGCATGCTGAACTTCGTCGATCGAACCAAAGACCTTGCCTTCACCCGGCATACCTTCGCGTTCCAGGGTCACATAGTACAGACCCAGGATCATATCCTGCGACGGAACGATGATCGGTGCGCCGTTTGCGGGCGACAGAACGTTGTTCGTCGACATCATCAGAACGCGCGCTTCCAGCTGGGCCTCAAGGCTCAGCGGGACGTGAACGGCCATCTGGTCACCATCGAAGTCGGCGTTAAAGGCCGAACAGACCAGCGGGTGCAGCTGGATCGCTTTACCTTCGATCAGCACCGGCTCGAACGCCTGAATGCCAAGACGGTGCAGCGTCGGCGCACGGTTCAGCATGACAGGGTGTTCGCGGATCACCTCGTCGAGGATATCCCAAACTTCGGGACGCTCTTTCTCGACCAGTTTCTTCGCCTGTTTCACGGTCGAAGACAGACCCTTGGCTTCAAGGCGCGAGTAGATGAACGGCTTGAACAGCTCCAGCGCCATCTTCTTGGGCAGACCACACTGGTGCAGCTTGAGTTCCGGACCGGTCACGATGACCGAACGGCCCGAGAAGTCGACGCGTTTGCCCAGAAGGTTCTGACGGAAACGACCCTGCTTACCTTTCAGCATGTCCGACAGCGATTTCAGCGGACGCTTGTTGGCGCCGGTGATCACGCGGCCACGACGGCCGTTGTCGAACAGAGCGTCAACGGATTCCTGCAACATCCGCTTTTCGTTGCGGACGATGATGTCAGGCGCGCGCAGTTCGATCAGACGCTTCAGACGGTTGTTCCGGTTGATGACGCGGCGATACAGATCGTTCAGATCCGAGGTCGCGAAACGGCCACCATCCAGCGGAACCAACGGACGCAGTTCCGGCGGAATGACCGGGATCACGGTCATGACCATCCACTCGGGCCGGTTGCCCGACTCGAGGAAGCTTTCAACAACCTTCAGACGCTTGATGATCTTCTTGGGCTTCAGCTCGCCGGTTGCTTCGGCCAGATCAGCGCGCAGCTGCTCAGCTTCGGCTTCCAGATCGATCTGGGCCAGCATCTCGCGGATGGCTTCAGCACCGATATTGGCGGTGAACGCGTCCATACCGTAAGCGTCCTGCGCGTCCATGTACTCTTCTTCGGTCAGCATCTGGCCGTAGGTCAGGTCAGTCAGACCGGGCTCGATGACGACATAGTTTTCAAAGTACAGAACACGTTCCAGATCGCGCAGCGTCATGTCCAGCATCAGACCGATGCGGGACGGCAGCGATTTCAGGAACCAGATATGCGCAACGGGTGCTGCCAGTTCGATGTGGCCCATACGCTCGCGGCGGACTTTCTGCAGGGTGACTTCCACACCGCATTTCTCGCAGACAACGCCGCGATACTTCATCCGCTTATACTTGCCGCACAGACATTCGTAATCTTTGATCGGGCCAAAGATACGCGCGCAGAACAGACCGTCACGTTCAGGCTTGAACGTCCGGTAGTTGATGGTTTCGGGTTTCTTGATCTCACCATAGGACCAAGACAGGATCCGTTCAGGCGACGCCAGCGAGACCTTGATCTCGTCGAAAACCTTCGGCGGCGTCAACGGGTTGAACGGGTTGTTGGTGATTTCCTGGTTCATTTTGATACCTCAAATTTTGCGGAAGGGGGGACGGGAGGAAGGGCCGAGGCCCTTACTCCTCAACCTCCGCATCCAGGAGTTCCATATTCAGGCCGAGGCCACGGACTTCTTTCACCAGAACGTTGAACGATTCCGGTACGCCCGCTTCGAAATTATCCTCGCCCTTGACGATCGACTCATAGACCTTGGTCCGGCCGGCGACGTCATCCGATTTCACGGTGAGCATCTCCTGCAGGGTGTAGGCGGCACCGTAAGCTTCCAGAGCCCAGACTTCCATCTCACCAAAGCGCTGACCGCCGAACTGCGCCTTACCACCCAGCGGCTGCTGGGTAACCAGGCTGTACGGCCCGGTCGAACGCGCGTGGATCTTGTCATCCACAAGGTGATGCAGTTTCAGCAGGTACTTGATGCCCACGGTGACCGGACGTGCGAATTGCTCACCGGTACGACCGTCGAACAGAACCGACTGACCGCTTTCCGAGAAGCCCGCACGCACCAGCGCGTCGTTGACGTCCGCCTCTTTGGCACCGTCAAAGACCGGGGTTGCGATCGGAACACCGCGGGTCACGTTGCCCGCAGCCTCGATCAGGCCATCCTCGTCCAGACCGGTGATGCCTTCTTCGTAGACATTCTCGCCATAAGCCAGCTTCATCGCTTCGCGAACCGGGGTCAGGTCGCCGGAACGGCGGTATTCACCCAGTGCGTCGTCGATGTTCAGACCCAGACCGCGTGCGGCCCACCCCATGTGGGTTTCAAGGATCTGACCAACGTTCATACGCGAAGGCACACCCAGCGGGTTCAGACAGAAGTCGACCGGAGTACCATCGGCCAGGAACGGCATGTCTTCCATCGGAACAACCTTGGAGATCACACCCTTGTTCCCGTGACGACCGGCCATCTTGTCGCCCGGCTGCAGCTTACGCTTCACGGCGATGAAGACTTTGACCATCTTCATCACACCCGGCGGCAGGTCGTCGCCACGGCGGACCTTTTCGACCTTGTCTTCGAAACGGGCGTCCAGAGCACGCTTCTGTACTTCGTACTGCTCGTTCAGAGCCTCGACGATCTGTGCGTCTTGCTCGTCTTCCAGCGCCAGCTGCCACCACTGACCGCGGGTCAGAGTTTCCAGCAGCTCCTCGGTGATCACCGACCCCGGCTTGACACCTTTCGGGCCTTTGACAGCGGTCTTGCCAAGGATCATGCCGTGCAAACGCGCATAGATGTTGCGGTCCAGGATCGCCAGTTCGTCGTCCCGGTCGCGGGCCAGACGTTCGACTTCCTCACGCTCGATCTGCAGCGCACGCTCGTCTTTTTCGACGCCGTGACGGTTGAAGACGCGGACTTCCACGACCGTACCGTAATCGCCCGGCTTCACGCGCAGCGAGGTATCGCGCACGTCAGATGCTTTTTCACCAAAGATGGCGCGCAGCAGCTTTTCTTCCGGGGTCATCGGGCTTTCGCCCTTCGGAGTGATCTTGCCGACCAGAATATCGCCCGGCTCAACATCCGCACCGATGTAAACGATGCCCGCTTCGTCGAGGTTGCGCAGCGCTTCTTCGCCGACATTCGGGATGTCGCGGGTGATCTCTTCCGGGCCCAGCTTGGTGTCACGGGCGGCGACTTCGAATTCCTCGATATGGACCGAGGTGAAGACGTCGTCACGCGCGATACGTTCCGAGATCAGGATCGAGTCTTCGTAGTTGTAACCGTTCCACGGCATAAACGCGACGACCACGTTCTTACCAAGGGCCAGCTCACCCATATCGGTCGACGGACCATCGGCAATGACCTCGCCCTTCTGGACGGTGTCACCCACTTTGATCAGCGGACGCTGGTTGATGCAGGTGTTCTGGTTCGAACGCTGGAACTTGCGCAGACGATAGATGTCAACGCCAGCGTCGCCCAGTTCCAGATCTTCGGTGGCGCGGATAACGATACGCTGGGCATCGACCTGGTCGATGATACCAGCGCGTTTCGCCTGAATCGCAGCGCCCGAGTCGATTGCAACCTTTTCCTCGATCCCGGTACCGACCAGCGGCGCTTCGGCCCGTAGCAGCGGAACCGCCTGACGTTGCATGTTCGAGCCCATCAGAGCGCGGTTGGCGTCGTCGTTTTCAAGGAACGGGATCAGCGATGCAGCGACCGAGACCAGCTGTTTCGGCGACACGTCAATCAGATCAACATTCTCGCGCGGGGCGAGAGTGTAGTCACCGGCCTGACGGGTCGAAACCAGATCGTTGATGAACTTGCCATCCGCATCCAAGGTCGCGTTCGCCTGCGCCACGGTGTGACGCATTTCCTCGGTCGCGGACATGTAGTGAACCTCATCGGTCACCTCGGCGTCTTTAACAACGCGGTACGGTGTTTCGATGAAGCCATACTTGTTCACGCGGGCAAAGGTGGCCAGCGAGTTGATCAGACCGATGTTCGGGCCTTCCGGCGTTTCAATCGGGCACATCCGGCCATAGTGGGTCGGGTGTACGTCGCGAACCTCAAAGCCCGCACGCTCACGCGTCAGACCACCAGGGCCAAGCGCCGAGAGGCGGCGTTTGTGAGTGACTTCCGACAGCGGGTTGGTCTGGTCCATGAACTGCGACAGCTGCGACGAGCCGAAGAATTCACGAACAGCAGCCGCAGCCGGTTTCGCGTTGATCAGGTCCTGCGGCATGACGGTGTCGATCTCGACCGACGACATACGCTCTTTGATCGCGCGCTCCATGCGCAGCAGACCGACGCGGTACTGGTTTTCCATCAGTTCGCCGACCGAGCGCACACGACGGTTGCCGAGGTGGTCGATATCGTCCACGTCGCCTTTGCCGTCACGCAGTTCCACCAGTGCCTTGATGCAGGCCACGATATCTTCGCGGCGCAGAGTGCGCAGGGTGTCCGGCGCGTCCAGAGCCAGGCGCATGTTCATCTTCACGCGGCCAACGGCAGACAGGTCATAACGCTCGCTGTCGAAGAACAGCGTGTCGAACAGAGCCGACGCCGCTTCGACGGTGGGCGGCTCACCCGGGCGCATGACGCGGTAGATATCCATCAGCGCGCTTTCGCGGCCGATGTTCTTGTCCTGCGCCATGGTGTTGCGCATGTAGGGACCGACATTGATGTTGTCGATGTCCAGAACCGGAATGTCGGTGATGCCCGCATCAATCAACTCTTTGACAGTGCCACCGATCAGATCGCCGTCTTTGTCGTATTCCAGCGTCAACTCATCGCCGGCTTCGACATAGATCGCACCGGTTTCTTCGTTGATGATGTCTTTGGCGACGAATTTGCCAACGATATGGTCAAACGGAACCAGCAGGTCGGTAACCGTGCCTTCGTCGATCAGCTTCTTGACTGCGCGTGGCGTGACCTTCTTGCTTGCTTCGGCAATCACTTCTCCGGATTTTGCATCAATCAGATCATAGGTCGGACGGGTACCGCGGACACGCTCGGGGAAGAACGGCGTGACCCAGCCCTTCTTCTTGTCCAGCTTATAGGACACGGTGTTGTAGTAGGCGTCCATGATTGCTTCCTGATCCAGACCCAGCGCATACAGCAGGGTTGTCACAGGCAGTTTGCGACGACGGTCGATACGGGCGAACACGATATCCTTGGCGTCGAACTCAAAGTCCAGCCAGCTGCCGCGATACGGGATGATGCGGCAGGCAAACAGCAGCTTGCCCGAGGAGTGCGTCTTGCCCTTGTCATGGTCGAAGAACACGCCGGGCGAGCGATGCATCTGGGACACGATCACACGCTCGGTGCCATTCACGATGAACGTACCGTTCGGCGTCATCAGGGGCATATCGCCCATGAACACATCCTGTTCCTTGATGTCCTTGACCGACTTGGCACCGGTGTCCTCGTCGACATCGAACACGATCAGGCGCAGGGTGACCTTCAGCGGCGCGCTGTAGGTCATGTCGCGCTGCATGCACTCTTCGACGTCGTATTTGGGTTTTTCCAAATCGTATTTCACGAACTCCAGAACGGAGGTTTCGTTGAAATCCTTGATCGGGAAAACCGACTGGAACACACCTTTGATGCCTTCGCCGTCCGTGGGCTGCTCTGCATCGCCGGAGCGCAGGAAAAGGTCATAAGAAGATTTCTGGACCTCAATGAGGTTTGGCATCTCCAGCACTTCGCGGATTTTGCCGTAATATTTACGAAGACGTTTCTGGCCAAGGAACGTTTGAGCCATGTCAGATGTCACCTTTCGATGTTCTCAGCGGGCAAAGACACCGTCGGGCCCCGGCGCCTTGCACATTAGAGACGACACGTCCGGATCAATTCGTGGCCACCGTCCCGAATGGTAGCCTCCCGATCCGCGAACCGCGTCTTAGAAAATGCCCCAGTATTTAAGGCCCTTTCTAAGACAGGTTCGGCTGGACCCGGATTTCTCCGGACCCAGCCAAATTTTTCGGCACATCAGCGATGCACCTGTCGAATGGCTTAGGCCAGCTCGACTTCGGCGCCAGCTGCTTCCAGCTTGCCTTTGACTTCTTCGGCTTCGTCTTTCGACACGCCTTCTTTGATCTTGCCGCCAGCTTCGACCAGCTCTTTGGCTTCTTTCAGGCCCAGACCGGTGATGCCGCGAACTTCTTTGATCACGTTGATTTTCGAAGCGCCGGCGTTCTTCAGAACGACGTCGAATTCGGTTTTCTCTTCCTCGGCTGCGCCACCGGCGTCGCCGCCTGCTGCAACCATGACGGCGCCGCCAGCTGCGGGCTCGATGCCGTACTCGTCTTTGAGGATGGTTTTCAGTTCTTGTGCTTCCAGCAGGGTCAGACCCACGATGCTTTCTGCGAGTGCTTTCAGATCAGCCATTTTATCAGCTCTTTCCGTTTACAGTGTGTGTTCCAACGTCAGGGTATTCACCCTACGCAGATCATTCAGTGCCAACCGCTTACGCAGCTTCCGCCTTCTCTTCGATGGTGGAAAGGATGCTTGCGATGTTGCTTGCAGGTGCGCCAATCGCGCCGGCGATGTTCGAAGCAGGTGCGCCAATGCAGCCCACGATCGAAGCAATAAGCTCCTCACGGGACGGCATTTTCGAAACTGTTTCGACGCCTTTGCGGTCCAGAGCGTTCTCGCCCATTGCACCGCCGAGGATCTCAAAGTTCTTGTTATCCTTGGCGAAGTCCTCGGCCACCTTGGCTGCTGCCACAGGGTCCTCGGAATAGGTCAGAACGGTCATACCCGTCAGCAGGTTAGCAATGCTTTCACATGGCTTTCCGTCGAGGGCGATTTTGGCGAGCCTGTTCTTGGCAACACGCACGGCACCTCCGGCTTCGCGCGCACGCGAACGCAGGTCCTGCATCTCGGCAACTGTCAGACCGGCGTAGTGCGAAACCACTACGACGCCAGAGCTTTCGAAGATTTGGCCGAGTTCCTCGACCACTTTCTCTTTCTGGGCTCTATCCACAGTTCTCTCCAAGTTTGGGGCGATATCTCACCCCGGCTCATATTTGCCGCAGCTTTCGCTTCGGCGTTCAGGTCCGTTATTACGGGATTGGCCAAAATGCGCCCGAGGGTCAGGACCCTCAGAATTCTTTGGTCTTACCCGTCTCAGGCAGGGAATTAAGGGGCCAAATGGCACCACCCACCGTCTTGGACGAAACAAAATAAAGCGCACGACGAATCGCACGCTTTATTCCGCAGTTCTCTTTAGGCCAGATAAGTGGGGTTTCCAAGAGGTAAAATACCCCAAACCGTCCGCCATTTGACATCTTGCGCCAGGTACCGGCAGGTCGCGTTCGCTTGCAATTTGACCCGACTTGCAACACTTTTGCCACGACACAAAATAACATCGCCGGGATAACGGCCAGGCATGAGCAGAAAATGAGTTGGTTCGCTGGGGAAACTGAACTGGACGTTTCCGCGAAAGAAGCGTGGCCGGATACGGCTGCGGAGGCCGGGCTGCCTCGTGTCGGATGGACCCTGACGCGATTGTCCAGACGGGACGATCCCGACAATTCCCGGATCGTTTATTTGGCCGAGCACTGGTCCGGGTCAAAGTACGCCTACAAATTTCAACTCAGGCCTCGGTCCCAGAAGGACTTTGCGTCCCATTTCCACCTCCAGAGTCTCACCTACCGGGCCTTAGCTCATTCGAATTTGCTGACGGTGCCAAAACCGGTCTATCTGGCGTCAGAGCGCCAGGCCTGGGTGATGGAATTCATCGAAGGTCACACCGTCGGAGAACTTGTCCGGCGGGCCGGCGGGGACGTGCCGCGGCAACTAAATCTGCTTAGGCACGCGGCGACATGGCTGGACGCTTATCATCGCGCTCAATGCTATGAACGGCGTGTGTTTCAACCCAAATATACCGTGAAGTACTTTAAGGATCTGCAAGCCAAGATCCTGGCTGGGTCAGAAAAAGTAGCCGCGAAAGACCTGGTCCTCGCAGGAATCGACCGGGTATTGGAACAGGCATCGACCTATGAGGGGCAGGAAACGGTCGCCGCCACGCAACATGGCTATTTTCACATGCGAAATCTGATCCTTGATGGCACAAGGTTGGTGGGGCTCGACATTTCCAGCAATCAGTTGGTGCCTGTTGGGCATGACATCGCAAAAATTCTTCTCGATTTCACGGTAGTCACACGCACCGCCGGCGCTCTGCCACCCGGCGAAGTCGTGCCTGATGACGTTCGTCAGGCGTTCTTTGAGGGGTACACGCTTGTCGGGCCAAACGACCCCGGCGTTCGGTTCCTCCAGTACCCCCGCATCCTGTCAACGCTTCTTCAGGTGCCCCAAAACAAAAAGTATCGCACGGACGCAAAACAAAGAACCCTGAAAAGGCTGCGACCCATCGCCAAAAGTGCTTTTAGCCCACGCGGCGATTTCGAACCGCCATCATAGCAGCCATCATAGGTTTCGCGCCCGTTGACATACGTTCCCAACTGCGATCCACATAGGCGATCCAATCACGCCACTTGATGCCCTAAGATATGTTGCCCCTCTCCGAAGCCGAGTGCATTCTCGCCGCCGAATGCGTGGATGAGTTCTCCCTGAACCACAACATCCGCAACCCTAGGCCATTTGAGTGTATCTATCGGTCTCACGATTTTCCCGAGACACGCATGGTCCTCAGAATACGGACGTCTGCACAGGACTTTGCGCTCAAAATAGACACCGAGTCGCCCACAACGGGCAGGTTGCAAAAAGAGTTCGGGGTATTGACCGCTCTGTCAGTGCATTTTGACCAGCACGAGGCTTCGCGGGTGGTGCGCCCTTACTATCTTTCACCGAGCCAGACCTTCTTCGTATCAGAATTCATTGACCGTCCAACGGCGGCAGACCTGATTCACAACAGCAGGGATGACGATCAGATTGCCCGGATCTATCGGCGCGCCGGCGCCTGGTTGCATGACCTGCACAGGTTCCAGCCCGCCAAAGAATACGGGTTTCGGCCGCGCTGGATGACGGATGGTATCCGGGATCTGACCCAGTCCGTACCGAACCATATTCTTAGCGAAAGCCAACCCATGCTGGCGGCGCTGGAAAAGGCTGCCCACTATCTGAAAGGCATCCCCGAGACACAGGTGTTTTCGCACGGGGATTTCCACAGCCAGAACCTGATTGTCGGCCAAGGCGAAATGATCGCTCTGGACTTTACGGAGGCACGCGAGAAACTGGCCGTTTATGATATCGTCGACTTCCTGAAATCGGACATCTTCCGAGATGCACATTCTGCAGAAGTTGATCGCAGCGGCATTCTCAAAATCAACAAAGACATGTTTTTTCGACGTTACCGGCACCCGGTACACATGGAAATTCTGGATTTCTGCATCCGGGGGCGCCTGCTGAAGGACTGGCTGAGTTTGTGGCAGTTAGATCACGACTGCAGCGCGTACGAAGAGGACAGGAGGCAACGCCTGTGCGACCGGCTTCGCCTCGCCTTTTTACACCCGTAGGGGCCAGTAATTGTCAGAAACATGATGACAGGATTGTGAAGAATTCCCTCCGCAGAACTTAGGTTGACTGTTTAGGGCGAGTCTATTTTATATCCGGTATAAACATATCGAGCGGTCTTCGATGAAAGGCCAGAAACGGCACGTGTTTTAAAGGTCATACCGCGTAAATGGTACTTCGCAGTTTTTTCGCCCAGGACAGCTCCAGCCTCGTTGTCACCTCAAGCTCTGATGCAGGGATTGTCGGCAATCCGATCATCAACAACTCGGACACCCCGAACGGGACCATTTTCCAGTATTCCGGCGGAACGGGAACGACGGTGACACTGGATGATACCAGTGGAAGCTCGGACGTTTTTGATGACGATCAGGAATCTGGCCACGTCATCACCGATGGCGGTGGAATTGTTACCAACGGAACTCAGGTCGAATCCGAATCCATCATTACCGTGCAAGCCCTGGACACCAATGGAAACCCGACTGGGCCTACGATCGATATCTATGTGTTTTCCCAGAATGGCGTCACGCAAGATGTCTGGGGATATGGAACATCCGCCCCCCTTGTCCCCGGCACGTCCTATATCAAAATCAGCGGATCCAATGCCGGAGGCTCGTCTTATACCGATTACATTACGTGTTTTGGCGAGGGGATTCTAATCCAAACCGCCAAAGGCGACATTGAAGTTCAAAACCTCAAACGTGGGCAGCTTGTCTGGACCCGGGACGGCGGGCTGCAACCGATCCTCTGGATTGCTACGACCGAGGTTCACGGTTACGGCGCGTTTGCTCCGGTTGTGATCGAAGCCGGAGCGATAGGCAACACACGGGAACTCGTCGTGTCCCAACAACATCGGGTCCTGATCCAATCTCCAGCGACCGACATGCTGTTCGCATCACCGGAAGTATTGGTGGCGGCAAAACATCTCTGCGGTCTTCCGGGCGTTTCTGTCCGCGAGGCGGAACGCATCAGCTACACGCATTTCATGTTTGACCGGCACCATGTCGTCCGCTCGAATGGTACGCTGACAGAAAGCTATTACTTTTCGGACAATGCGAAATACGCGGTTTCGTCGCCACAGCGGGCGGAGATCCTTGCCCTTTTCCCTTCGCTGGAGCACGCCGACTACGCCTTCAGAATCACGGCGGCGGCCACCATTACCGCCCGTGAGGCCAGCGTGCTCTGCACCTATCTCTGACCCGACAAAAACCGGAAAAAGAAAAACCCGGGTCGCATCCGCAACCCGGGTTCATTCTGTCTAAGCTGTAGCCTCAGGCATATTCGCCTGCAGCAGCAGCCACATCCAGCGTCACGCCGGGGCCCATAGTCGAGCTCAGCGCGATTTTCTTCATGTAGGTGCCCTTAGCGCCCGACGGCTTGGCCTTGGCCACAGCCGAAACAAAGGCACGGACGTTTTCGGCCAGCTTGGCTTCGTCGAAGGACGCTTTGCCAACGCCAGCGTGCACGACGCCACCTTTTTCCGCCTTGAACTGAACTTCACCACCTTTGGCTGCTTCCACGGCCGCTTTTACGTCCATGGTCACGGTGCCAACCTTGGGGTTCGGCATCAGGTTGCGGGGGCCCAGAACCTTACCCAGACGGCCGACGATCGGCATCATGTCAGGGGTTGCAATGCAGCGGTCGAATTCGATGGTGCCGCCCTGAATGGTTTCCATCAGGTCTTCTGCGCCAATGATATCCGCGCCAGCTTCTTTCGCTTCGTCCGCCTTGGGGCCGCGAGCAAAAACAGCAACGCGCATCGTTTTACCGGTGCCGTTCGGCAGGCCGACAACGCCACGGACCATCTGGTCCGCGTGACGGGTGTCAACGCCCAGGTTCAGCGCGATTTCGATGGTCTCGTCGAATTTCGAGGTTGCGTTGGCTTTGACCAAGGCAACTGCTTCTTCGACCGACAGGTTTTCCTTGCCGGCGACAGCTTCGCGCGCAGCGCGGGTACGTTTACCGAGTTTTGCCATCTTACTTCACCTCGATGCCCATGGAGCGGGCCGAGCCCAGGATGATCTGCATTGCGCCTTCGACGTCGTTGGCGTTCAGATCTTTCATTTTGGCTTCGGCGATTTCGCGAACTTGCTTCGAGGTCACGGTTGCCACGGTCTCGCGACCGGGGTTCTCCGCACCGCGGGGACGGTTACGCTTGCCGACCGGCTTCAGACCAGCTGCTTTTTTCAGGTAATAAGACGCGGGCGGCGTCTTGATGTCCATGGTGAAGGACTTGTCCTGATAATAGGTGATCACGGTCGGGCAAGGCGCGCCTTGCTCCATGTCTGCGGTCTTGGCGTTGAACGCCTTGCAGAATTCCATGATGTTGATACCGCGCTGACCCAGCGCCGGACCAACTGGAGGCGACGGGTTCGCCTGACCTGCAGGAACCTGCAGTTTCATTGTACCAGCAAGCTTCTTGGCCATTTGGTTTCTCCTTTTTCAACTCTCTCAGATCGCGATCTGAGAGATATGTGTGATGTGGTCCGATCCGGCGCACGCGTGCGCCTCGCCTCCCACAGGGATTGCCGCTTTTGACGACAGAGCTGCGCCTTACTAGCCCGCACAGAGAATAGCAAGCCGTTTTTGCACAACGCCAACCCACGCACATGCATGAAACTTGCAGTCCCGGCCCAAGATCGTCAGAATTTCTGTAAAGCCGGTCAAAACCTGACCCGGCACCGCATCACGAGGCAAATATGTTGCCCCCATCGCCAGATCCGAGCCAACAGCAAGCCAAGGTTGATGCCTTGATTGAATGGATGATCGACGGTGCGCGCCCAGCGGCGAATGCTGTCGACATCATCGAGGGTATCTGTACCCGCCTGCTGGATGCTGGCGTCGCCGTGGACCGGTTCGGATTGTTCATCTGGACTCTGCACCCAAACCTGACGGGGCGACGGTTCTTGTGGAAAGCCGGTGAGGGTGTGGACCGGGTCGATGCCCCGTCGCAGCTGTTTACGACGGCGATTTACACGGACAACCCTTTGCCGCATGTGATCGAGCGTCGAACACCCGTCCGCAGGCATTTAGAAGACCCAAACTGCCCCGAGGATTACATCATCGTGGGTGAACTGCGCGAGCAAGGGTTCACCGATTACCTTGCGCAACCCCTGATCTACATCAACGGAGATACCCATGTGTGCACATGGTCGTGCGCAACACCAGGCGGGTTTTCCGAACGGGATCTGGCCATTTTGGAAAGGGTCCGTGGACCGCTCGCACGTCTGACGGAAACCTATATGTTGCGACTTGATGCAACCTATTTGTTGTCGACTTATGTGGGCCGCAACAGCGGAGCGCAAATTCTTGAGGGGAAAGTACATCGTGGTGACGGTGGCGAAATCGAAGCCGTTATCCTGTTTGCGGATCTCAAAGGCTTCACCCGGCTTTCGAATTCCGTTTCGGGCGAAGCATTGGTCAGGCTGTTGAACGACACCTTTGATTGCCTCGCCCCTTCTGTGATGGCGCATGGGGGTGAGATTCTGAAGTTCATGGGAGACGGTTTCTTTGCCATTTTCCCAACCAGCAAAAACCTTCCACCGAAAACTCAGATCAAAGCTGCCATTACCGCCGTACAAGAGGGCTGGAAATCGCTGCTCACGACCGAATTCGATCATAAGCTGGGAGTTCGCACTGCGATTCACCACGGCCGTTTCCACTACGGCAATATCGGCGGCGGCGATCGCCTGGATTTCACGGCCATTGGGCCGGACGTCAATCTGACGGCGCGCCTGCTTACAGCGGCAACGGAACTGGATTGCGACAACGTCCTTTCGGGGGCCGCCGCAGCATTTCTGCCCGGACTTTGTGAGAAAGTAGGAACCGTATCTCTGAAAGGGTTTGGCGGGGATCAGGCTGTGTGGCAGCTACGTCAGCCTCAAACGTAAAAAAGGGCGCCCGGAGGACACCCTTTATTTCAATTCCACGGACCGCAATCAGCTCTGCTTCGTAACCTGCGTAAAGTCCAGCTCGACCGGCGTCTCGCGACCAAAGATCGAGACCGAAACCTTCAGCTTCTGAGCCTCGTCGTCCACGCCTTCGACCATGCCGTCGAAATCCTCAAACGGGCCGTCGTTGACCTTGACCTTCTCGCCGATCTCGAAGGTGATCATCAGCTTGGGCGCTTCTTCACCTTCCTGAACGCGGTTGAGGATCTGGTTCACCTCGGCGTCGCGCATCGGCATCGGACGGCCCTGCGGGCCCAGGAAACCGGTGACACGGTTGATCGAGTTCACAAGGTGATAGCCCTGATCGGACATCTCCATATGCACCAGCACATAGCCGGGCATGAAACGGCGTTCCGTCGTAACCTTCTTGCCCCGGCGCACTTCGATCACCTCTTCGGTGGGCACCAGAACCTCGTCGATATCGTCCTCAAGGCCATGCTCGGCCACGGACGTGCGGATCTGCTCTGCGATCTTCTTTTCGAAATTCGAAAGAACGCTGACCGAGTACCACCGTTTCGCCATGAACCTGTCGTCCTTGTTTGCCTTCGGCTGCATCCTGAGTAGCGGACGCGCCGTCATTAAAATTCTGTCACGTCATCCGGAATAAAAAGCGGCGCGCGGCCCGAATCGCCACACGCCCATTCCGAATAGTACCGCGTCACCTACTCTGACATCGCACGCTGTGCAAGGGGGCAGTGGCGTTTCCGCCCTGTCTGACCGGACTTAACCGAACGCGCCGAGGACCAGTTGCAGGCCACCGCGGATGCCAAGATCGACCAGCGCAAAGAACACAGCCGTCAACGCCGCCATGATGAACACCATGACCGTGGTCAACAGAACCTCGCGCCGGGTCGGCCAGACGACCTTTGCAACTTCGGCACGGACTTGCTGAATGAACTGGATCGGATTCATAGTAGCCATTTGGCGTGGTTCTCTCTGCTAGCGGATGGGCCGGACATAACCGGGCATTGCGGCAATTTCAAGGGCGCTCAGCACATCGTGTCAGGGCTTGGGCTTGTCGTCCCATTCATCGCTCAGGATGCGCCGCGCGTCGCCCTCGGGGTCGTCATACTGGTTGGACCTAACCGTATAGATAAACGCCACAAGGCCAACCCCGCCCAGAAACAGGGAAATCGGTATGAGATATGCCAGAACTTCCATATCAACTACCTCAGGCGCAGGGCGTTCAGGGACACGGTGATCGACGAGGTCGACATCGCCAGAGCCGCAATCAGCGGGGTCGCCAGCCCGATAACGGCCAGCGGTACGGCGATGATATTATAAACCGTGGCAATGCGGAAGTTCTCGCGAATCCTTTTGGTCGCTTTGACAGCCGTGTCGCAGGCATCCGCAATCGGCGCCAGATCATTGCCCAGCAGCACGATATCCGATGCCACGCGTGCGGCATCCAACGCCGAGGCCGGAGAAATCGACACATGCGCCGCCGCCAGAGCCGCGGTGTCGTTCAGCCCATCGCCGACCATCAGAACATGGCGACCCTGATCCCGCAGGTCCTGAACATGGGTTGCTTTGTCTTGCGGCAGGGCTTGCGCGATCCAGGTCTCAATGCCCAGCTTCCCGGCAAGTGCCTGAACCGCGCCCCGGCTGTCCCCGGAGATCAGGATGATCTCTTTACCAGCGTCGCGGAAGGCCTGAACTGCCTCGGCCGCACCGGGCCGCAGGGCGTCTGAGAACAGGAAGGAAACCGGTGCCTGCGCGCCGACAACCAGCCAGGCCGCAGTTTGGTTGCCCTCGTCGCCACCTGTCCACGCTGCGCGCCCCAAACGAACACGCTGCCCCCGATAATTGCCTTCGGTGCCATAACCCGGCACCTCGACAATGTCTTGCAACTTGGCCGGCCTGATCCCTGCTTCCCGGGCGGACCTGGCCAATGCGACAGAAAGGGGATGAGACGAAGCCTCGGCCAGCGCCAGAGCCACCTCAAGGTCGGCGCGCGAATGGTCGCCCAGGTTGGTCAGCTCAGGCGCGCCGGAAGTCAGCGTGCCGGTCTTGTCGAATACAACCGTGTCAACCTCGGCCAGACGTTCAAGCGCGGTGGCGTGTTTGATTAGCATCCCCTTGCGGAACAGCCGGCCCGAGGCCGCCGTGGTCACCGCTGGTACCGCCAGCCCCAGCGCGCAGGGGCAGGTGATGATCAAAACCGCTGCCGCAATATTCAGCGCGGTACGGATATCGCCGGAATATATGTACCACCCCAGAAAGCTGAGCGCCGACAGGATATGCACACCCGGCGCGTAAAGCTTGGCCGCCTTGTCCGCCAGCGACGTATACCGCGACCGCCCGGATTCTGCGATGGCTACCAGATCGGCCATGCGATGCAGGGACGTGTCCTCACCCACTGCTGTGGCCCGGATCGTCAGAGGGCCGGTCAGATTGACCTCACCCGCACTCACGGTCAGGCCAGCTTCGGCAAACACCGGCAGAGTTTCCCCGGTGAGCAGCGAGCGGTCGAGTTCCGACTGGCCGTCAACAATCTCTCCATCCACCGGCATGCGGCCACCGGGTCGGACGAGGATCAGATCGCCGACAGTCAGCGTAGCCACAGCCACTTCCTCTTCGGCGCCATCGACCAACTTAATGGCACGGGGCACCTCAAGCGCGGTCAGTTCCTCGGCCGCGGAACGTGCGGCGGCACGGGTGCGGTAATCCAGATACCGCCCGGCCAGCAGGAAGAAGGTCAGTGTCAACGCTGCGTCAAAATAAGCGTGTTCGCCGCTGAGCGCGGTTTCCCACAGGGAGGTCACCAGCGCCAGCAGGATCGCCAGCACGATCGGTACATCCATGTTCAGACGGCGCACGCGCAGGGCGCTCCAGGCGTTGGCAAAGAAGGGCTGCGCGGAAAAGGCAATCGCAGGCAGCGCGATGGCCGCCGAGATCCAGTGGAACATGTCGCGCGTCGCGTCTGTAGCGCCTGACCAGACCGAGACCGACAGCAGCATCACGTTCATCGAGGCAAACCCGGCCACTGCCAGACGCATCAGCAGATCGCGCCCGGCCTTGTCCGACTGCGTTGCAGACAGCGCGCCGGGGTCAAGTTCGTGCGCCTCATAACCCGCCCGTTCCAGCACCGGGATCAGATCGGCAGCGCGCAAGTCAGGCGATGCTTTGACCATCGCGCGCTTGAGGGTCAGATTGACCCGCGCATCCTCTACCCCCGGATGGGCGTTCAGTTCCCGTTCGACCGTTGCAATACAAGCCGAGCAGTGAATGCCCGGCAAAGACAGCGCGATCTGCACATCCTCGGGGACAGGTCGGGCCGGTTCAGCCGGGCCTGCAATGCAACCCGGACAGGCCGCCGTGCCGGATGTAAGCTGCGCCGTCATTCTATTACCCCTTTACGTATAACGGGACACGCTGGGCAAACTCTGCGCCATTGCCGTCTTTGGCCACAAGGCGAATGTTCCAGTTGCCCTTGCCCAGCGATGCGGGGGTCGCATAGGCAGTGCCGTCAAAAGTGAAATCCGGCGAAAAATCCTCTTTCACATGCGTGGCCCGACCGACAACCGCCTGCAGCTCCGCCACTTCGACAGGGGCACCGTTCTGATCGGTGATGTGCAGAACCAGCAATCCGCCCGACATTTCGGCACGGATTTCCCATCCCAACGCCTGCTGTTCTTGCAGGCGTTCGTTGAATTCCTGACTTGCGACATAGGAATTTTTGACCTCAAGCCCCGGAAAGGTTTTGACGGCGCTATAGGCCAGCACGAGGTTTACGGCGATGATCACACCGAAAGCACCAACAAATACCGCCAAGGCATGCTTTCCGGTAAATTGACGCTCTGCCATCCTAGTTTCCTCGTCCATTGAACGTGGTGTCCTTATGGGCGCGCTCACCACTTTTCAGGTCTTCGACCCAGATGCGGACCGGTGTTGAGTCTGCGCCCGCCGGGCCAGTTCCCTTAGACGCCACGATGTAAACGCGTTGCAGCTGCGCGGTATCCGCCGTGACATTTACAGTATCAATATCTGTGCCTTCGATCACCACCCGCATCGCCGGATCGCCGGTCAGGGACAGTTTGAAAAGGCGGTCCTCACCATGTTTGTTACGCAGACGCACGTCATAGGTGTTGCGGATGGTGCCATCAGACAGGGTAACAAATGTCGGGTTGCGCACAGGCGCCACCGTCAGGTCGATATCCGACCGGATAAACAGGGCAAACAGCAGGGCAAAGCCCACCAGCGACCACAGGGCCGTGTACAGGATCGTCCGGGGGCGGAGAATGTGCTTCCAGACATTTTTTGGGGGGTGCCCGGCCCGTTCGCGGGTCTCGTCGCTCAGTGCCATATAGTCGATCAGACCGCGCGGCTTGCCGATCTTGGCCATCATGTCATCGCAGGCGTCGATACACAGCGCGCAAGTGATGCATTCCAGTTGTTGACCGTCCCGAATGTCGATGCCGACAGGGCAGACATTCACGCAGGCCATGCAGTCGATGCAGTCGCCCAGCTCGGAATCCGCCGTACGCTTGCCTTTGCCGCGCGGTTCGCCCCGCCATTCACGGTAGCCAACGACCAAGGTGTCTTCATCCATCATCGCTGCCTGAATGCGCGGCCACGGGCAGGCATAGATACAGATCTGTTCACGGGCAAATCCCCCGAACAGGAAGGTGGTACCCGTCAGGATCAGAACCGTTGTATAGGCCACGGGATGCGCGTTCCCGGTGACCAGATCGCGCGCCAGCGTGGGCGCATCGGCAAAGTAGAACACCCAGGCGCCCCCGGTAGCCAGGCCGATCAAAAGCCATACTGTCCACTTCGTCACACGCAACCGGGCCTTGCGGAAATCCAGCTTTTCCTGACGATGCAGCCTCAGTCGGGCATTCCGGTCACCCTCGATCCAGCGTTCGACAAGGATGTAAAGATCGGTCCAGACTGTCTGCGGGCAGGCATAGCCGCACCAAACGCGACCCAGTGCCGAGGTGAACAGGAAAAGCCCCAGACCGGCCATGATCAACAGGCCCGCCACGAAATAGAACTCATGCGGCCATATCTCGATCCAGAAGAAATAGAACCGGCGGTTCGCCAGATCCAACAGGACAGCCTGATCCGGAAGGCTGGGACCGCGATCCCAACGAATCCATGGCGTGATGTAGTAAATTCCCAGAGTAACCGCGAGAATGATCCACTTCAGATTGCGAAACGGCCCGGATACACGGCGCGGAAAGATGGGTTCTCGTGCGGCGTAAAGGCTGGGGGCGGGGTCGGAATCGCTCACGGGCTGGCTCCAGATGTAGCTATTTTACGGCGTCTTCTCCCAGATCACAAAGAATGTCACTTTGACATGTGTCAAAAGCGCATCGGACAGACACCTTTTGTCACATCTTACCAGCTTGTCGCCTGAGCCACCCAACAAAAGTTTTTACTGCGGGGCGAAGGGGCGCATCGCCAATAACAATATGATAGCCACGTTCACCAGGTTCACGAAACAGCTCGGTGATACGGCCCGAGGCGATGTCCTGTTCGACAAAATGTCGCGCCGTCACAGTCACGCCCTGCCCGGCCAGCACCCCTTCCAGCAGCAGATTCCCCGGTAACGCAATGCGACCCGCGCGGGGGCCGTGCTCAACGCCACGTTGGGCCAGCCAGGTTGTCGCCTCGGTGGTGCCGAATTCCTCGAGCCACGGCAGCTGGCTCAACTCGTCCGGCGTCATCGAGGTTTTGCCGCCAAGCAGAGACGGCGCAGCGATGATCACGATCGGGCTTTGCAACAATAACTCCGCGTTCACCCCGGGCCAGTCCCCGGCGCCATACCTGATCGCCACATCCACGCCGCCGGGGACAAAACTGACCAAATTGGGGGACGGGTCCAGCGCCAAATGGATTTCCGGGTGCTCGGCCTGAAACGCGGGCAGGCGCGGCATCAACCAGGACGCGGCAAAGGACGCGGTCAGCGAGATATGAACCGGGCGTTCTTCGGTCACGTGCATCAGATCGGCAACGGCCGTTCCGATGGCTCCAAATCCAAGATGCAGGGCACGGGCCAGTTTCTCGCCCTCAACCGTCAGAGTCATGGACTTACCCGTCCGGTCCAGCAGAGCGACACCCAAATGCTTTTCCAGCGCGCGCAGTTGCTGGCTGATGGCAGCGTGACTGACATTCAGGGACGCGCCGGCCTGCACGACATTTCCTGCCTCAGCAAAGGCATGAAAGGCCTTCAGCGACGCGAGCGGCGGCATTTTCAACCAGTCCATATGTAAGCCCTGATTACATACTGAAATGCCAATTGAGTCGCATTTCCGCGCCCAAAGATCAATCTTGTATCCAGTCGGAACCCGTTTCAGGAGAAGTCAGATGCTCTCAATCCTCGCAAAATCATTCATGGTAGCCACCCAAACAGATGCGCGCCTGGAAACGCGGAAACGGGAATGGCTGCCCGAAAGTCACTGGTGGAAAGAAAACAAGGACACGCAAAGTTCAAATCGGAAAAGATGAGTCCTCTGGACCTGTTTAAAACGGATCGGTAGTTTGAGGAAATAGCACCGGCTGTTCAGGAAACGCGCGAACAGATGGAACAGCCGGTGCCGCAACCTTCGGGCGGCGAGCCGCCCGAAGGTATTCTTTTGCCGTTACTGACCGCCACCCAGCTGGTGGACGTAAGCCGTTACCGCGCGGATTTGCGCGTCGGTCAGACGGTTTTCCCAGGCAGGCATCACGCCAAAGCGGCTGTTGGTGACCGTTTCGGTCAACGCTTCTTCGCTGCCGCCATATAGCCAGATCGCATCGGTCAGGTTCGGCGCACCCTGAAAGACATCGCCGGTTCCGTCCTCACCGTGACAGGCCGCGCAGTTGTCTTCAAAGACAACCTTGCCCGCCTGCGCCGCCGCATCGTCGGTCTGCGCATTGGTCAGCGACATGACATACTGAACCACCTGAGTGATTTCTTCCTGTTCGAGGATTTCACCAAAGGCCGGCATCTCGGAGTAGCGCGCATCGTCGCTTTCCTCGTTGCGGATACCATAGGCAACGGTGGTCTCGATATCCTCGAGCGAACCGCCCCACAACCAGGCGTCGTCCAGCAGGTTGGGGAAGCCAGGCGCACCCTGAGCGCCCGAGCCGTGGCACTGTGCGCACCAGGTACGGAACACCGCGCCGCCGGAATTCACAGCATATTGCTGCAACTCGGGATCCTTCGAGATGTCTTCCAGCGGCGTTTCCACCAGCTTGGCGTTCCAGGGCGCGTTGGCCTCTTCAAATGCGACCATCTCTTCCTGCGCTACTGCCCGTGAAGACCACCCCATGACCCCAGCAGTGGCTGATTGAACCAACGGCCAGGCCGGATACATGATCGAATAGATCACGCCCCAGATGATCGTGACGTAAAAGGTCCACAGCCACCAGCGCGGCATCGGATTGTCGAACTCTTCGATACCATCCCAGGAGTGGCCGGTTGTGTTCGGATCACCCGGCTGTTTTTCAGGTGTCTTGCTCATTGCCGCGCCTCCTTGGATGTGGCCGGTTTATCTTGATGCCGGAACGGGATGTTGGCGGTGTCCTTGTATTCCTTGCTGGCACCGGGTCGGAAAACCCAGATCACGATGCCGACAAAGAAGACGAACAGCAAAAGCAACATCCAGCTATCCGCGAACTGCCGTAAGAGAGTATATTCTTCCATTTCACCCTCCCTCAGCGGCTGGCGTCCGGGGTGAAGGTCGAGAAGTCGACCAGCGTTCCCAGCATTTGCAGATAAGCCACCAGCGCATCGGCCTCGGTCAGGTCAGGCTGACCGTCGAAGTTGCGCACGCTGACCTTGTCACCATAACGTTCGAGCAGACCGTCAAAATCGCTATCCGGATCGGCCTGCGCCCGGAAATCTGCCTGCGCGTTGGCCAGCATCTCTTCCGTATAGGGCGTGCCCACAACCGCATTCGCCGCCATGATGTCGCCGATATATTTGCCGTCGATCTTGCGGTGCTCGAGGAAGCCGTATTTGGGCATCACTGATTCCGGCACCACCGATTGCGGGTCACGCAGGTGATCCACATGCCACTGGTCGGAATACCGGCCACCCACACGGGCCAGGTCGGGCCCGGTGCGCTTGGACCCCCACTGGAACGGGTGGTCATACATCGACTCGGCCGCCAGCGAGTAGTGGCCATAGCGTTCGACCTCATCCCGCATCGGGCGGATCATCTGGCTGTGGCAGGTATAGCAGCCTTCGCGGATGTAGATCTCGCGCCCCGCCATTTCGAGAGGGGTGTAAGGGCGCATGCCCTCCACCTTCTCAATGGTGTTCTCAAGATAGAACAACGGGGTGATCTGCACCAGGCCACCGATGGTCACGACCAGAAAGCTGAAGATCAGCAGGAGGGTCGCGTTGGTCTCGAGGATCTTATGTTTGTCGAGAATTGCCATTGCTCCGGCCCTCCTTATTCAGCCGGGACCGCGACGGTCAGGCTGGCCTCTTTGGCCGGTGCCTTACGAACGGTCATCCACAGGTTGTAGCACATGATCACGGCGCCAGCGACGAACATCACGCCACCCAGAGCACGCACCACATACATCGGGAACTTGGCAGCCACGGTATCGGCGAACGAGTTCACCAGGAAGCCATTGGCATCCACTTCACGCCACATCAGGCCTTCCATGATACCGGTCACCCACATCGACGCGGCGTAGAGCACGATGCCGATGGTGGCGAGCCAGAAGTGCCAGCTGACCATCTGCAGCGAATACAGACGCTCCCGCTTCCACAGGACGGGCACCAGGAAGTACAGCGCACCAAAGGTGATCATGCCGTTCCAGCCCAACGCGCCCGAGTGCACGTGTCCAATGGTCCAGTCCGTATAGTGGCTCAGCGAGTTCACCGCGCGGATCGACATCATCGGGCCTTCGAAAGTGGACATGCCGTAGAAGCCGACCGAGATCACCATCATCCGGATCACAGGGTCGGTACGCAGCTTGTCCCACGCGCCCGACAGGGTCATCAGACCGTTGATCATACCGCCCCAGGACGGCATCCACAGGATCACTGAGAACACCATGCCCAGCGTCGATGCCCAGTCAGGCAGCGCGGTATAGTGCAAGTGGTGCGGACCGGCCCAGATATACAGGAAGATCAGTGCCCAGAAGTGGATGATCGACAGCTTATAGCTGAATACCGGACGCTCGGCCTGTTTCGGGATGAAGTAATACATCATGCCCAGGAAGCCCGCGGTCAGGAAGAAGCCTACGGCGTTGTGGCCGTACCACCACTGGATCATGGCATCCTGAACGCCCGACCAGACGATGACCGATTTCGAGCCCCAGATGCTGACCGGGATGGTCATGTTGTTAACCAGGTGCAGCATGGCGACGGTGACGATAAAGGCCAGATAGAACCAGTTGGCCACATAAATGTGGGGTTCTTTCCGCTTGACGATCGTGCCCAGGTAAACGGCCAGGTAGGCGACCCAGACGATGGTTAGCCACAGGTCAACATACCATTCCGGCTCGGCGTATTCCTTGGACTGCGTACCGCCCAGCACATAGCCGGTGGCGGCCAGCACGATGAAAAGCTGATACCCCCAGAACACGAACCACGCCAGGTTGCCGCCCCACAGGCGCGCGGCGCTGGTGCGCTGTACCACGTAGAACGAGGTCGCGATCAGCGCGTTACCGCCAAAGGCAAAAATCACCGCCGAGGTGTGCAGCGGACGCAAACGGCCAAAATTCAGATATCCCTGCGCCCACTCAAAGTTCAGCGCCGGAAATGCCAGCTGAAAGGCGATAAAGGTTCCCGCCAGAAACCCGACCACGCCCCAAAGGGCGGTCGCGATCACGCCATAACGGATGACGTCATCCATATATTCGGCCGAGCGGTCGACAAGAATATCTGGCTCATCCGTATTTCGAAGCGTCCAGATGAACAAACCACCGGCGATCAGCATCACCAGAATTGCGTGCACCTGATACGCCAAATCGCGTGCATAATTGGTTCCGATCGCTGCGAACAGCGTGATCAGACCAAGCACGATCAGCTTGATGTAATTTGACATATTGCGTCCCTTTGCCATGCCCTGCGCGATTCTTATTTGTCACAGGACCCTTTTGACTGGCTGCTGTTTTGTCGGACAGCGGCCAGAACTGCTTTGATCTGTATCAAGACAGTACTCTGATTTCTGTGACAATCGTAGTCGAAGAATTGGGCCTTAAGGCCGCAGTATGACGACCCCGGGAGGCAAGAGGTCGAAAATGGCTTACAAATCACTTCTCACTGTTTTGACGGACCCAAAGCAGGGCGGATCAGCGCTGGCTCAGATGGCAGCTCTGGCGGATGCACAGGACGCGCATGCCGAGGCCCTTTGCCTTGGCGTCGATCGCAGCCAGACCGGGTATTATTATGCCGGTGCAAATGCCCTGATCCTTCAGGAAACGCTGAGCCGCGCAAATGCCGAAGCGGATGAAGTACTGGCGCAGGCGAAGGACTACCTGTCCAAGACCGGAACCCGCTGGTCCGCCGAAAGCGGTGTGGCCCAGATCGCCGACATCGGACGGCATGTCGCGCATCGCGCCCGGTTCTCCGACCTTGTCATCCTGCCCAAACCTTACGGACCGGATCGCGGCGCCGAGGCTGAGCCCATCGTCGAAGCCGCAATGTTCGAGGGACACGCGCCGGTTCTGATCACACCTGAGGACGCAACTCCGTTCAAGCGCCCCGGCACGATCATGATCGGCTGGAACGAAAGCGTCGAAGCCATGCGGGCCATTCGCTGTGCCCTGCCCTTCCTGATTCAGGCTGATCTGGTGCGGATCGTCGTGATTGATCCTCCGCGCCATGGCCCCGACCGGTCCGACCCCGGCGGAATGTTGTCACAATTGCTGGCGCGCCATGGGGTGAAATGTGAAATCGACGTGCTCAGCAAGACCATGACGCGCGTGTCAGATGTCCTGAACCGTCACGCCTCGGATACCGAGTCGGACATGATCGTTATGGGCGCCTATGGTCACTCCAGATTCCGCGAAGCCATTCTGGGCGGTGCTACGCGGAATATGCTTGAACAAGCTTCGGTACCGGTGTTCCTGGCCCACTAAGACTTTTACGACTTCAAAAAGCCGCCCTTCCGGGCGGTTATTATCCGCGCCGCACAAGCCCGATCAGAAACAACAATATGACCGCCCCCAGTGTGGCGAAGATTATGGACGAGAACACGCCGCCGCCAACGGCAAAACCCAGCGCCGGGAAGATCGTACCAGCCAAAAACGCCCCCACGACGCCGACAATGATGTTGCCAAACAGGCCGAATCCACGGCCTTCCATGATCTTGCCTGACAGCCAGCCGGCGACTGCGCCAATGAACAACATCGCCAGTATGCTACTGAATACCATGGGTTACTCCTGAGAATTGTTTCGCTCAGGGTCAGTAAATCACGGCGCGCCTAACCAGTCACGCCGCAATGGTCTCAGACCAGAAAGCCACCATCCGAATCGTCGCCGGCCTCTTCCATCAGACGACCCATATCCGGGATCGTGACGTGGCGCTTGCCTTCCAGAGTGATGATGCTTTCCTTTTTCAGGGCCGAAATCTGCCGGCTGACCGTTTCCAGCGTCAGGCCGAGATAATCTGCCATCGCTTCTCGCGTCAGAGGCAGATCGAACACGATCGGCCCTGTATTTCCCTTTTGGGAAATTGACGCATCGCGGCGGGCAATGATTGACAACAGGCTGGCGATCTTCTCCCGCGCGGTTTTGCGCCCCAGAACCAGCATCCATTCCCGCGCCGCGTCAAGCTCGTCCAGCGTCATCTGCAAAAGCCTGTGGGCGATATGCGGTGTCTTTTCCATCAGATCTTCGAACGGCTTCTTGCGAAAGCAGCACATCACAAGATCGGTCGTCGCCAGCACGTCATACGGCGCCGATTCGCGGCCCGGCCGCCCGACGAAATCGCTGGGCAGTAAAAGACCGACCATTTGCGTGCGCCCGTCTTCCATTGTCTGCGTCAGGGACGCGATCCCCGAAACAACAGAGCCAACGAAGTTCATCTGGTCCCCTGACCAAATGATCGTCTGGCCGGCCTCGAAACTGCGGTAGTATTTTATGCCTTCAAGTTCTTCCAGCTCATCCGCATCGCAATGGGCGCATACGGCTCTGTGCCGTATGGGGCAGTCTGCGCAATTGGTATGGTCGACTTTGAATATCGGTGTCATGCACGTTTCCACTTGATCTCGGTCAAGGTATCTAGGCGAGCCGTCCTTTAACGGTATCGCCATGATAGTGAAACCACAATTGGCCAAGCTTGGACTATTTGACGCGAAAGTCCCGCGTTACACAAGCTATCCCACCGCCCCCCATTTCAACAACGACGTGGGGGCAAGTCTTTATGGTGACTGGATTTCCGGGATCAAACCGGGCAGCGCCGTGTCGCTTTACATCCACGTCCCGTTCTGCCGCAGGCTGTGCTGGTTCTGTGCCTGCCGTACGCAAGGTACGCAGACTGACAACCCGGTAATCGCCTATGTTGACGTTCTGAAAGCCGAACTGGATTTGCTGGCTGCACGTCTGCCCGACGGCGTTACCCTGTCGCGCCTGCATTGGGGTGGTGGTACCCCGACCTTGCTGAACGCCGATCTGATGCGCGAATTGGCAGCCCGTATCCTTGATGTCGTGCCTCTGGGGCCGGATGCCGAGTTCTCGGTTGAAATCGATCCCAACGAGATTGATGAGGCCCGTCTGGATGCCCTGGCCGAATCCGGTATGAATCGCGCGTCGATCGGGGTTCAGGATTTCGACGATGAAATCCAGAAAACCATCGGCCGCATTCAAAGTTATGACACCACCCGCAATGCCGTGGACATGATCCGCGCCCGCGGTATTTCCAGCCTGAATGCCGACATTCTGTATGGTCTGCCGCACCAGACCAAAACGCGGATGACGGAAAGCGTACAGAAACTGTTGTCGCTCAGCCCGGACCGCGTGGCGTTGTACGGATACGCGCATGTGCCGTGGATGGCCAAGCGTCAGCAGCTTATCCCATCCGACGCCCTGCCCACACCCGAGCAACGGCTTGACCTGTTCGACACCGCACGGCGCCTGTTCTTGTGGGACGATTACGCCGAAATCGGGATCGACCATTTTGCAACGCAGGATGACGGCCTCACCCATGCCCTCAAGGCGGGTCGGCTCAAGCGGAACTTCCAGGGATATACGGACGACCAGGCCGAAGTTCTGATCGGCGTCGGCGCCAGTTCGATCTCGCGTTTCCCGCAGGGCTATGCCCAGAACGCGCCCGCGACCTCGGCCCATACCAAAGCGATCCGCGAAGGGCGGTTCTCGACCTCGCGCGGGCACCTGTTCAAAGGGCAGGACGTTTTGCGCTCGCGTCTGATTGAGGCATTGATGTGCGATTTCCAGATCGATACGGCGGAAATCCTGCGCGATCACGACGTCACCGCCGCCGAATTGCGCGACATGTATCACTGCGCCAACGCAGAGTTCGACGGTATGCTGAGCATCACTGATGATGGCTTGTTCATACCGGTCGAAGCACGGCCGCTGACGCGGATGATCGCCCGCAGTTTTGACACCTATGACCTAAGCAAGGCCGGCCACAGCTCAGCAATCTGACCCGAAAAGAGGACAGGGCTTGACGCGATGGGTTGGTTTTTCCCACACTCAAAGTGCGGGCGGCACCCCGCCCGCGCCCGAGGCAGGCTGAATACCAGACAATCCATGCCGACGCATCCGCGTTCGACAACCCTTTTCGTGCAGCTGTACTGCAATTTGAAAGAGGGACAGCACCCATGCGCGTTTTCACCGTCCTCGGCCCCAGCCAATCGGGCAAAACCACTCTGGTCGAGGCCATTAGCCGCCTCGACGACCGCCCCACCACATTCGACGTATCCGGAACCGTGCATTTGCACGGTTTTTCTTACTTGGGAGAGCCCTGGTGCGCCGTGGACGTGGATGGCGGCGGCGACAATCTGGCCTATGTCGGACCAGCCATGGCAATCTCGGACGCCGCCGTCGTGGTCGTACCACCCGATCCGAACGCCGCCGTTTTGTGTGCCCCCTACCTGCGACTGGTCGAAGAAGCAGGCATTCCCTGCTTTCTGTTTATCAACCGCATGGACAGCCCCAATGGTCGAATCCGCGACATTATCGCGGCGCTTCAAACCTATTGCAGCCATCACATCGCACTACGTCAGGTGCCCATTCGCGACGGAGACACGATCGTCGGCGCGGTCGACCTGATCTCGGAACGGGCGTGGAAGTATCAGGAAGGGCAGCCCTCGGCCCTGATCGAACTGCCGCAATCTGTCGAGGACCGCGAACAGGAAGCCCGCACCGAGTTGCTGGAAACCCTGTCCGATTTCGACGACAACCTGCTGGAACAGCTGATCGAAGACAAACAGCCGCCCAGCGCCGAGGTTTACGACCTGGCCGCGCAGGTGTTGCAGAACCATCAGTTGATTCCTGCGTGCCTGGGTGCCGCCAGCCATGGCAATGGGTTGACCCGATTGATGAAAGCTCTGCGGCACGAGGCTCCGGAGTTCAATATCGCCGCCGGCCGGGACGAAGCGGCGGAAAACGCCCGCGCCATTGCCGGGTTCGCGGATGTAAAGAAACATATCGGCAAGATCGTCGTCCTGCGTGGTCTGGGCGCAGGGGTGAAAGCGCACGAGGATCTGGGGGGTGAAACCGTCGGCAACCTGACGACGCTGGACGCCAAAACGCAAATCTCCGAACTGGAAGCCGGACAAATCGGGCTGGCGGTGAAATCCGATCACCTGAACCCGGGTAACCTCTATGACAGCAAATCAGCGACCCCGCTGCCTGAATGGGCGGCGTCCCATCCCGTTGCGCACCGGCAGATCGTATCGCCGTCGCATGAACGTGACGACGTGCGGTTGTCCAACGCGCTGAGTCGCCTGGTGGAAATCGACCCGGGCCTGCATCTGGAACAGGATGAACTCAGCGGTCACGCCGTTTTGGGCTCGCAGGGGCCGCAGCACATGCGGCGCGTCACCGCCAAGCTGGCCGAGGATTTCGGCATCGAAATCGAGGCCGAACAGGTCGAGACCGCATATCGCGAAACCATCCGTGCACCCGTCGAGCATCGTCATCGCCACCGCAAGCAATCCGGCGGGGCGGGGCAATTCGCAGACGTGGTGATCTCGGTCGCGCCCATGCCGCGCGGAGCGGGGTTTCAGTTCGAGGAGATCGTCAAGGGTGGGGCGGTACCCAAGAACTATATCCCCTCGGTCGAACATGGTGCCAAGGATGCGCTGGCGCAGGGACCCGAAGGTTTCCCGGTAGTTGACGTCAAAATCACGCTGAGCGACGGGAAGCACCATAACGTGGACAGCTCGGATTACGCGTTCCGTACGGCCGGAAAGAATGCGGTGCGCGAAGCCTTACCGCAGGCCAAACCCGTGGTCCTGCAACCCATCCTGACCGCCGAGATTCACCTGCCGTCAGAATTCGTGGGCGACCTTGTTCCAACCATCAGTTCGCTGCAGGGACAGGTTCTGGGATTTGAAGGCAACCCCAACGCCTCAGGCTGGGAGATTTTCAACGCCCAGCTTCCCGCCGTGGCCGAGGACGAACTGCACCGCACCCTTGCCAGCGCCACGCGGGGAACCGGTTGGGTCAAGCTAAGCTTCGATCATTATGAGGAACTGCGCGGACCGGTGCCGAAATCCGCGTCTCGAGAAACGGCCAGCGCCTGAAATCTAATGGCGGGCTGCTATCAGCCCGCCGCCGCAATCAATTCGCGGGTATAGTCTGTCTGAGCGTTCTCAAACAAATCCTCGGCTTCACCCATTTCGATAACATCGCCATTTCGCATGACGATCACGTTATGGGACATGGCGCGCACGACCTTCAAGTCATGGCTGATGAACAGATAGGCCAGCCCGTATTTCCGCTGCAGATCGCGCAGAAGATCGACGATCTGCACCTGCACCGTCATGTCCAGCGCACTGGTCGGCTCGTCCAGTACCAGCAGTTTGGGCCGCAGAACCATGGCGCGCGCGATGGCGATCCGCTGGCGCTGCCCACCTGAAAACTCGTGCGGGTAGCGGTCCATCGCGTCCGGGTCCAGGCCAACCTCGGTCATCACTTCAGCTACCAGGTCACGCGGGGCGCGGTGGGGGTCGACCTTGTGGATAGCCAGCCCCTCGGCAATGATCTGCTGGCAAGTCATGCGCGGGCTGAGGCTGCCAAACGGGTCCTGAAATACGATCTGCATATCCTTGCGCAGCCGCCGCAGCTGGCGTGTGGACCAGCGCCGCACGTCCTTGTCGCGAAAAGTGATTTCTCCCTCGGACGCGATCAAACGCATGATCGCCAGTGCCAGCGTTGTCTTGCCCGAGCCACTTTCGCCCACGATGCCCAGCGTTTCCCCGGCGCGTACGCTGAGCGTGGTGTCGTTCACCGCTTTCACATAGCCGACCGTACGCTTCAGAAATCCGCGCTGGATCGGGAACCAGACCTTCAGGTGGTCGGTCCGCGCAACCTCTTCGGCGTCCGCAGCCACAGGGTCCGGGTGGCCCGACGGTTCGGCCGCCAGAAGCTTGCGCGTATAGGGGTGCTGGGGGTTGTCGAATATTTCGGTGGTTTCACCCGTCTCGACGATCTCGCCGTCCTTCATCACGCAGACACGGTCGGCAATACGACGCACGATGCCCAGATCGTGAGTGATGAACAGCATCCCCATATTCTCGGATTTCTGCAGCTCGGCCAGCAATTCCAGAATCTGCGCCTGAATTGTCACGTCCAGAGCCGTTGTTGGTTCGTCTGCGATCAGAATGTCGGGTTTATTGGCCAGAGCCATTGCGATCATGACCCGCTGCCGTTGCCCGCCCGACAACTGGTGCGGATAGCTGTCCAGCCGGTCCTGAGGATCCCGAATTCCGACCTTGGTCAGAAGCTCGATTATCCGGTCGCGGGCCGCGTTGCCTGTCAGATTCTGATGCAGGGCCAGCGACTCGGCCATCTGCTTCTGGATCGTGTGCAGCGGGTTGAGCGACGTCATCGGCTCCTGGAAAATAAAGCTGATGTCGTTGCCGCGCACGTCCATCAGCTTGTCCTCGGACGCGCCGATCATTTCGTGCCCGTCGTATTTGACAGAACCCTCGACCATTGCACTGTCACCCAACAGCGATACCGTGGACAAGGCCGTGACGGACTTGCCCGAGCCGGACTCCCCCACCAGCGCAACCGTCTCGCCCCGATCCACGGAAAAGGAAACGCCGTCGACCGCCGCGTTGACTTTCCCGTCCTGCCGGAACGAGACTTTGAGGTTGTTCACATCCAGCAGGCTCATGAAAACGTCTTTCGCGGGTCAAACGCATCGCGGACACCTTCGAAAATGAAGACCAATAGCGACAGCATGATGGCAAAGGTGAAGAAGGCGGTGAAGGCCAGCCACGGCGCTTGCAGGTTCTGTTTGGCCTGCAAGGTCAGTTCACCCAACGACGGTGCCGAAGATGGAAGGCCAAAACCCAGGAAATCCAACGAGGCCAGCCCCCCGATCGTGCCAGTCACGATGAACGGCATGAAAGTCAGTGTGGCCACCATCGCATTGGGCAGCATATGGCGGAACATGATCGTCATGTTGCCGACACCCAGCGCCCGCGCGGCGCGTACGTATTCCAGGTTCCGCGCCCGCAGGAATTCTGCGCGGACAACGCCCACCAATCCGGTCCAGCTGAACAGGATCATCAGCCCCGCCAGCAGCCAGAAACTTCGCCCCAGAATCGCGAACATGATGATGATCACATAAAGCGACGGCGTGGCCGACCAGATTTCGATGATGCGTTGGAAAACCAGATCGAGCCAACCGCCGAAAAAGCCCTGAATTGCGCCGGCGAAAATACCGACTAGGCTGGCAACCCCTGTCACCATCAGCGTGAACAGGATCGACAGGCGAAAGCCGTAAATCACCCGGGCCAGAACATCGCGTTTGGTATCGTCCGTACCCAGCAGGTTCTGCCCATTTGGCGGCAGCGGCGCGGCACCGGGGCGGTCCACACTGGTATTGTAGGAATAGGGAATCCAAGGCCAGACCGCCCACCCCCGTTCGAACCCGTCGGCCTGGAATGTCCCGGCCCTGATCTCATCGATGATCCCTTCCGGGTCATCAAAGCATGCCTCCAGCCCACCGCTGTCGATCAGACATTTCACTTCGGGATCGCGATAGATCGCTTCGGTCTGGAAATCGCCGCCGAACTCTGTTTCCGCGTAGAAACTGAAGATCGGCGTAAAAAACTCGCCGCGATATTTCACCAGGATCGGTTTGTCATTGGCGATGAATTCGGCGAACAGCGACAGACCGAACAGCACTGAGAAGATAATCAGCGACCAGAAGGCCCGGCCATTGCGCCGGAAGTTGCGCCAGCGTCGCTGGTTGAGAGGGGACAGTGCCATTTACCCCTCCCGCTTTTCGAAATCGATGCGCGGGTCGACCAGCACATACATCAGGTCGCTGATGATACCGACGACAAGGCTCATCAGACCAAAGATGAAAAGCGTTCCGAAGATTACGGGATAATCCCGCGCCACAGCAGCCTCAAAGCCGAGACGGCCAAGGCCGTCCAATGAGAAAATCGTTTCGATAATAATCGAGCCGCTGAAGAACACGCCGATGAACACCGCAGGGAATCCCGCGATGACGATCAGCATCGCATTGCGGAAGACATGGCCATACAGCACCTTCTGCTCGCTCAGGCCCTTTGCGCGGGCTGTCATGACGTAATGCTTTTTGATTTCATCCAGAAACGAGTTCTTGGTCAGCAGCGTGAGCGTCGCAAAAGCCGAAATTGTCAGGGCAATGACCGGCAAGGTGATATGCCAGAAATAATCCACGATTTTGCCAAACAGGCTGAGGCTGTCCCAGTTGTCCGAAGTCAGCCCCCGCAATGGGAAAATCTGCCAGTAGGAACCACCCGCAAACAGCACCAGCAGCAGGATCGCAAACAGGAAGCCGGGGATGGCATAGGCCACGATGATGGTGCCGCTGGTCCAGGTGTCGAATTTCGAACCGTCCTTGACGGCCTTGCGAATGCCCAGCGGGATCGACACCAGATAGGCGATCAGCGTGGACCACAGACCCAGAGAGATCGACACGGGCATCTTTTCCAGCACCAGATCGATCACGCTGATCGACCGGAAATAGCTCTCGCCGAAATCCAGCGTAAGGTAATTACCCATCATAGTCAGAAATCGTTCGATCGGAGGCTTGTCGAACCCAAACTCTTTTTCCAGCTCTTCGATGAATTCTTTCGGCAAACCACGGGCGCCGATGTATTCGCTGTCAGAACCAAAAGTTTCTTCGGTTGGCGCACCTTCTCCGCCAGCAAAGCCCGCGAACACATCACCTTCGCCCTGCATTTGGGCCAGTATTTGCTCGATCGGGCCACCCGGCACAAATTGCACCAGGGTGAAGTTCACAATCATTATTCCAAGTAGCGTCGGTATGACCAGCAAAAGCCGGCGAAGAATATACGCGCCCAAATCGGTTACCTCACCGCGCCCGCAGCTTTCAGTTTCTGGTACTTCTCTTCATTAAACCACCAGAAGTCAAACTGCCCGACGGCCAGCGGCGGCAATTCTTCAGGATGTTCGAACATATCGTAATACGCAACCCATGTGTCCGCGACATACCCGGTTGGGACCTGAATGCGAAGATATCGCAGAACGCGATCCAGAGACTTGAGTGCTGCAATCTCTTCTTCGCGCGATTTCGTATCCAAGGCCGCATCAATAATCGCGTCCACGAGCGGTTCCTGCAGGGATTGCGGGTTGTAAGAAGACACGACTGCGGTCTCTGAACCATACGCCTGTTTGAGGCCTGTACCCGCTTCCAGGAAAGGCTGGTTGCGGAAAAAGATCATATCAAAATCTTTATCGTAATACCGCTGAATCCATTGCGCGCTGTCGGTTTTTTCGACTGTAACTGCGATGCCAAAGCTCTCCAGATTTGCGGCATAGGTGGTCACAATGGCTTCGGCCGTATCCGACGACGCAGCGTTCAGCATGATTGTGATCTCAAGCGGCTTGCCTTCCACGTCTTGCAGCTTGCCGTTGCTGGACACCATCCACCCGGCTTCTTCGAACAGTTTCAGCGCTGTTCGCTTGTTGCGACGGTCAACCGTACGGCCTACATTCGACGAGTGAGCACGCACCGCGTCCTGCGTGAAAAGCTCTTCGGGTACAATATCACCCAATGACTTCAGGAACGTGATTTCCAGCTCGTCGGGCAAACCATCGGCCGCGACCTCAGAGTTTTCGGCAAAGGAATGACGCTGTTCGGTCAACCCGAACTGCAACGATTCCGACGTCCATTCGAAATTGAATGCCAGCCCAAGCGCCTCGCGGACCTTGATATTGTCAAACGGCGCGCGCTGCATGTTGAAAATGAAGCCCGACGGCGATGGAGGCGACATTACTGGAATGCTTTCGCGTTTTACGTATCCATTTTGGACCGCGGGGAAGTCATAACCAGTGGCCCATTTCTTGGTGCTCCCCTCAGCGCGGAAGGTATACAAACCCGCTTTGAAAGCTTCGAACTCGGCTGCATCGTCCGCAAAATACTCGACCCGAACAGTTTCAAAGTTGTGGCGGCCTACGTTGATCGGCAAGTGCCAGCCCCAATAGTCAGGGTTGCGCCGGTAAACGATGTAGCGGTTAAATTCGTAGTCATCGAGCACATAAGGCCCGCTTCCCATGGGTGTCACCAGGCTTTGTTTATCCAGCCTCTCACCTGTTTTTTCGTACCAAGCTTTCGAGAAAACGGGCGTTCCACCAACTTGTGAGATAAGTGACCGGCGCGAGATACCGTCTACGAAGTTGTACTTGATCGTGTGGTCATCGATGATCTCGTACCCTTTGATGCGCTGTTTGACCGCCCGCGCATAGCTGCGGATACCCTGTTCAAGGAAAAGGTCATGCGTAAACGCCGCATCATGCGCCGTCAGCGGCGTGCCATCGGCGAACCGTGCCTCTGGCCGCATGTAGAAAATACACCATTCCTTGGTGCTGGGGTATTCGACGGATTCCGCCAGCAAACCATAGGCTTCGGTGATGGAGTCCGCGGGCGAAGCAGATCCAAACGGGCTGTCACCGAACATACTTTCGGCGATCAACCCGGAATAAAGGCCCGCTTTGCCCTGCCAATTAAACCGGTTCATTCCGTCGAATGTACCCCGCGAAGATACGGAGATTTCACCGCCAACAGGCGCGTTCGGATTGACATAATCGAAATGTGCAAAGTCAGGCGGGTATTTGAGGTCTCCAAAGAAGGAATACCCATGCGCTTTGATGATTTCGCTACCAGCGGTGCCAGCGGCCATAGCGCCAGTCAGGCCAGGCGTCATAGCGGCCACGGCGCTTCCGCCCAACAGTTGTAGTGCTGTCCTCCGCTTCATGGTCGTCAGCGTCGATTTCGTGCAGTTATTTGTCATGCCCGCCTCTTCTACAGCCATTGGAACGTCTTAATGCGCCTAAACCTAGCTAAAGGTCCAGCACTGACAGTTTCAAGTTTAGAATGCGTGAACGCTTTGTGAAGTTTTTCTTAGGTAAAAAAATAAAGCCGCTGCACAGGGCAGCGGCTTTGAAATTCACCAGGACTGATCGATGGATCAGTTGCCGATGGTCTGAAGATAGGCAATCAGATCGGCACGGTCCTGAGGCTTTTTCAGGCCGGCAAAGCTCATGGATGTACCCGAGATATAAGAGCTGGGCTTGGTGATGAACGCATCCAGAGCTTCGGGTGTCCAGTTGCCGCCATGCGCCTGCATCGAGGCTGAATAGCCGGTGAAGCCTTTGGCCGATGCAACAGGACGGTCCACAATGCCATACAGGTACGGGCCGGTTCCATTCGCGCCGTCTTCCAGTTTGTGGCAGGCGGTGCATTTACGGAAAACACGGGCCCCTTTTTCCGGGTCGGCAGCGGCCAGCATTTCTTCGAAGACCACTTCTTCACCGTCAGCGCTTTCGCCAGAGCTTTCGGTTTCGATTATATACGAGGCTGTCTCACCATGCCCATCCGCATGGTAAAGAACCTCGGCACCCCATTTGGCCAGAAGCAGCACCAGGAAGGTGCCAAACAGGCCTGCGGCGGCCTTGGTAACTGTCATCGTGTCGAACATTGATCGCGAGTCCATTTCAGCTGTCTGCGGGGTGTCTAAGGCTTCCCCTGACAAGAGGCAAGGTATAGACACCGCGACTAAACGCCCAATTCAAGAACTTGTTGCACGGAATCGACCAAATGACCAACCGTATCGCATTTCAGGGGGAACCCGGTGCTTATAGCCACGAGGCCTGTCGCAATGCCCGCCCCGATATGGAGGCCCTGTCCTGCCGGACTTTCGAAGATGTGATCGAATCGGTCCGTGCAGGCGACGCGGATCTGGCGATGCTGCCGGTCGAAAACACGACCTATGGCCGGGTGGCCGATATTCACCGGCTGCTGCCCCATAGCGGATTGCACATCATCGATGAAGCCTTCGTGCGCGTTCATATAAACCTTCTGGCGGTTCCCGGCGCGACTCTTGCGGATATCACCGAGGCGCATTCCCATCTGGTCCTGCTGCCCCAATGCGCGGGCTTTCTGAAAGAACACGGCATTCGTGGCCGGGTCAGCCCCGACAATGCCCGCGCCGCGCGTGAGGTCTCGGAACAGGGCGAGTTGCACTCGGCGGCGCTGGCAAGCGAACTGGCCGGTGAAATTTATGGTCTGAACGTGCTGGCCCGCCACATCGAGGACCGCGACAACAATACGACGCGGTTTCTGGTGATGTCGCGTCAGGCGGATATGACACGGCGCGGCGAACACGGTATGATCACAAGCTTCGTGTTTCAGGTGCGCAACATTCCGGCAGCGCTGTACAAGGCGATGGGTGGCTTTGCCACCAACGGCATCAACATGACCAAGCTGGAAAGCTATATGGTCGACGGTTCATTCACCGCGACCCAGTTTTACGCCGATATCGTCGGCCACCCGGACGACCGGAATGTGCAACTGGCGATGGACGAACTGGAACACTTCACCACCAATGTCGAGGTTCTTGGCGTCTACCCGGCGGCTCGACCTCGCGGTTAGACAGCGCCAAGGCTCGGTCAGACTACCGCAACCTGTAGATTTTGGACACGGCATCTGTGTGCTGCTTGTAATCAACGAACCCCATTGCGTCATAATAAGCGAGGCCTTCGGCGTTTTTGGCGGATATCGTTGCGTCGATGGCCGGGATCCCGGACGCGCGTGCGGCAGACAGCGTCTCCTGAAACAGGGCGCGCCCAATTCCAAGTCGCGCCGACGAGGGGCGTATATGCGTTCCGATGATGCCCCAGCCAACCTTTACTTCGTAAGGATTGTCTTCAACTGCCAGTTTCAGCGACTGAAACCCCAGCACCCGAGTGTCCTGAACGGCCACAGTGCACTGAATGCTATCCGGATGGGCAATGTAATGTATTCTGGAAAAGCCCACATCGCTGGGCCTTGTGCGCTTCCCGGCGGCGGCGATTTCCTGCAATACATCTGAAATGCCTTCGGCGTCATCCAGACTGACTTTTCGAAAATTCAAACTTTCCATCCCGCCTCCGACACCGAAAATTGTCTTATCCGTTCACGTACCATGCAGATGGCGCTCTTCCATTTCGCGCGCAAACTCGCTGAGGCGCAGCTGAAATTGCCGCCGAAACCGGGACTGTCCCAGCCTGAGAGATTGCAGCAATAGCCGTGCCGGCAGGGATTTGGCCGCAAGGGACATTTCCACGCTCAGGCGTGTCCGGCGCTGGGACAAGGCCAGAAATTCAACGGTCGTCATTCCGTTCATGCCCTTGCTTGCCGCCTCAAAGCGCATATGTGACGGCGGCTCGCACTCGGCCATCTGTATTGCCACCTGACGCGGCTTTCCACGCAGTTTGAACTCGGTTTCCCACTGCGTTCCAGGTACTACCCCCATATGGCCCGACATACGCCGCACCTCAATCCCGCGCCGCATTGCCATCCGTTCGAACCGTTCAAAGTCGGCTACCATCTCGAACACGGCGTTGATGGGGGCTTCGATATCTTCGCGCGCTGAAAACTGCATAATGGTTCGTGGTTCTCTTACCTGTTGGCCCAGTATTTTGTCAGTCCAGCGTATCCGCAAGCCAGTTTTGCAGAAGGAAATGCGCAATCGCGCCCTTGCGGGCAGGCAGCAGGTTCGGGTGCTCTCCGGCAAAGGCCTGCATCATCTCAGACTTACTGACCCACATCGCGTCTTCAATTTCAACCGGATCAATTGTGATCTCACGCGATAATGCTTCGCCGGCACACCCAAACATCAGCGAGGCCGGAAAGGGCCAGGGCTGGCTGGACAGGTAACTGACAGCACCAACGGGTACACCCGCCTCTTCCATAACCTCTCGCCGGACCGCCGCCTCAAGCGTTTCGCCGGGTTCGACAAAGCCGGCGAGCAGGGAATACATTCCTTCAGGCCAGCCCGGAGACCGCCCCATCAGAACCGAATTCCCATGTGTAATCAGCATGATGACCACCGGGTCCGTGCGTGGAAAATGCTGCCCCCCGCAGGACGGACAGCTACGCTGCCACCCGGCCTGGGACAAATCGCTGGCCGTCCCGCAACGTGCACAAAAACGGTGGGTTTCGTGCCAGCCGATCACCGCCTTGGCCGCTGCCGCCAGTTCGGCTTCGCGGGCCGACAGGCGGGTCATGATCCTGCGCAGTTCAGCGAACACATGGCCCTGGGGAAGATCCGGGTGTTGCTGTTCCGTGCGGTCCACAAAGGCACCTATGCCCGAAACGTCCAGCCCCTCGGCCGACCAGTTCGAGATGTCGGTGGCAAAGACCGGTACGCTGTCCGAAAGGCCCAGAAAGACAGGTGCTTCAACGATTCCACCCGGCCCGTTCTCAACCAATTCATGTGACATCGGAATCAGGCCCAGCCGGTCCAGCGCATCTCCCTGAACCAATGGCTTTCCGCGCCAGAGCAGCAGGCATTTTGCCTGCGGATGCGCCCGCGCCTGCGCGATCTTCTCGGCATCGCCCCGAATATGCGCCGCGCGATCCAGCCCCGAGCCACCAAATGTCACAAGTTCTGCGTGTTTCATTGGAAATCCTATGGGTCGTCTGTACAGGGCTGCCATGGCTGTACCAGCGTTGCAATCGCAATTCACCCCCTGGGCGCAGACACCGCCGAAAGGTCGCATACCCGCCTTGCAAGTTGCATTTACTATACTTTTTGCTGAAAATGATTAATACATAACTGCCAAAAGTAGAAATTTGACCCGTTCCTCTTCTCCGTCGCGCCCCTCAATGAACATACGGATTCTGGCGACATCCGATCTGCACATGAATCTGAATGGGTTCGACTTCTACACCGATACTCCGGATCCTTCGATCGGTTTCACCCGAACTGCCAGCCTGATCCGCTTGGCCCGGCAACAAGCTGAGGCAAGTGGTGCATTAGTTCTGCTGTTCGACAATGGTGATTCATTGCAGGGGACACCGATGGGCGACTGGGCTGTGGAAAGAGCCAATGCGCCCCATATCCTGATGCAGGCCTTCGCCGAACTCAGGTATGATGCCATCGGTCTGGGCAATCACGATTTTGGCTTTGGTCTGGGCGTGCTGGATCGGGTTCTGGCCGACGCCCCATGTCCGGTGATTTGCAGCAACGCATACCGGCAAGACGCCACTCAGGTCTGGCAAAACCTTTCGGTCTTGCATCGAACGTTTCACAAAAACGGTCAGCAAATTCCCCTGAAGATCGGCGTCTTTTCGGTATTACCGCCGCAGACCGCCAAATGGGAGGCACACCGGCTGCAAGAAGCGGTCGTAATGGAGGATATCCTGGAGTGCGCCCATGAAAAGGTTCAGGATTTGCAGGCACACGGCTGCGATCTGATCCTGGCTCTAGCGCATACCGGGCTGGGTGCAACTGAAGCGCAATCCGATCTCGAGAATGCAATTATCCCACTGGCTGCCATTGATGGCATTGACGCTCTGATCGCCGGGCATTCACACCTGACGTTTCCGGGAAAATCCCATGCTGGTCTCGAACATGTCGACGCCATTAAGGGCCGCGTACATGGGAAACCGGTGGTCATGCCGGGCTCGGCGGGGTCGCATTTGGGCGTGATTGATCTGACGCTGCGCACCACAAAGCGGGGCAACTGGTCCGTGCAAACCCACAGCGCCGAACTGAGACCGGTTTGCCACGCGAACCCGAACGGGCCGCCTGAACCGGTCGTAGAAGACCCTGATTTGGTGATATTATTCACCAGTGGCCATACTGAAACCCGCAGGCGCACGGCAGAACCGGTCGGGCATATTGATCAACATTTGCACAGCTACTTCAGCTTTTGCGCCCGGGACCGGGGGCTCGCTCTGGTCGCAGCGGCACAGGCGGCGGTATTGCGTCCGTATCTGCAGGGATCGCCTATTGCGGAATTGCCTGTACTGTCCGCGACATCGCCCTGCAAATTCGGAGGGCGCGCCGGTCCGCGGTTTTTCACGGATGTTCCGGCTGGAAAGATATGTCTGCGCCACGTCACCGATCTGTATGTTTTTCCCAATGAATTGCAGGCAGTCGTGGTGTCGGGTGAACAGATTCGCGATTGGCTGGAGATGTCGGCCGGAATTTTCAACCAGATCGCTCCGGGTACCAGTTCCGATCTGGTCGATCCCAACCGGGCGGGTCACAATTTCGACGTTTTGCATGGGCTCACCTATCGGATCGACCTCTCTCAGCCACCGCGATTTGAGACCAACGGTCGCCTGGTTAACCCGGCGCACTATCGGGTTCAGGATATTCGGTTCAATGATGCCCCGGTCACCGCCAACCAGCATTTCGTCGTCGCGCTGAACAACTACCGCGCCAGTGGCGGGGGTCATTTCCCATTTGTCGGTCATGCCAAGCCCATCGCGCTTCCAGCCTTGCCTATGCAGCGCGTTTTGCAGGATTACCTTTCAGGTATCCTGCCACGTGATCCACTGGAAAATGCACCGCGCCCCTTTAGGCTCGCATCGGTGCCGGGAGCCTCGGCAATCCTGAAAACCGGACCCAAAGCCCGACAACATCTGGCCGAACTCAACGTATATGACCCATATATAGTTGGCGAGGATGAAGATGGGTTCCTACAGATCCGTTTGACGTTCTGACGGGTTGTCTTTTCTGCGCCTCTTGCCTATATCGACCCCTGAGAGGTTGGCGCGGGCGAGCGCCTCGCCAACCTGGTCAGGTCCGGAAGGAAGCAGCCACAACGAGCCCCGCTTGGGTCGATGTCCAACCTCTCACTTACTCAGACCATCAGCCGCAGGAGGGCTTTTATGATTGTAGCAATGACCCTTCAGGCAAGGCGTTTCTGAGTCCCGCTCCCGCAACTGCCTGAACACATCGCCGACGGATGCGCGCCTGCCATCCGGTTGGTTAGCTGTACCTGAACACAGGCAGAACAATGTCCTTTACACTATCGGACCTGGGATGGTCCTCTCACTTTGCCGCGCAACATGCGGCCAATTCTTCGTGCGTTCCCTTTCGCATCACCGCCGTTCACCGTGACCGCCTGATCGGGGCGGATACACATGGCGAAACGCCCCTTCTGACGCTTGACCGGCCAACTGGCGAATTCGCGGTTGGAGACTGGGTTTTGGCAGATGACCAAAATCGGGTGCAACACCTGCTGGAGCGCCGAAGCCTTCTGAAACGCCGGGCTGCGGGCACAAGCGCCGAAGTTCAGTTAATAGCAGCAAACGTCGATGTGCTGTTCATCGTCAGTTCCTGCAACGCCGATTTCAACCTGGCCAGGCTGGAACGCTATCTGGCCTTGGCACATCAGGCCGGGTGTTATCCGGTTATCGTGCTGACCAAGGCCGATACCTGCACCGATCCGAATGATTACGCCAAACCCGCGGAATCACTGGCCTCGTTTTTGACCGTGTTGACGATCAACGCATTGGATCACGCGGACGTTCAGCAGGTCCTCTCCTGGTGCCCTGCAGGGCAGACCGGCGCGTTAGTCGGATCATCCGGTGTCGGGAAGACGACGTTGGCGAATGCCATGACCGGTCAGGAGGAGGCGACAGCAGGTATTCGTGAGGATGATGCCCGGGGACGCCACACCACGACAGCCCGGGCACTTCATCAGATGCGAAACGGGGGGTGGCTGGTCGACACGCCAGGTATGCGCGCCTTACGATTGCTGGATGCACAGGACGGCGTGGACGAGGTGTTTTCGGACCTTCTGGAGTTGGCCGGGACTTGCCGGTTTTCCGATTGTCAGCATCAGGTTGAACCCGGTTGCGCCGTGCAGAATGCGATTGCAAAGGGTACACTTGACGCGGAACGGTTGGAGCGGTGGCGGAAACTGCGGCGCGAAGATCAGAGAAACTCTGAATCCGTGGCGCAATCGCGCGCGCGCGACAAAGCCTTCGGCAAAATGGTGCGGTCTGTGATGCAGGAAAAGAAGTCGCGCAAAAGGCTGTAGGCGCTGGTTTCCAGCGCCAGAACGTCAGGCGATCAACCGGGGCCAGACCGCTGCATTGCGTCGGGCAAAGGCGCCTATATGGCCGATCTCCGATAGCCCGAACTCTTTCGGTGACAGCAGATTTCGGCGTGCCTTTGGCCCATACAATTCAGCAAGCCGCCAGACAGCCTCTGGCGGCACCATCTGGTCGTCTTCAAAAGTGAACAGGTCCACGGGCTTGTTTGAGTCCGCCCATCGCGCGGCGGGCAGAGCGTCACCAATCTGAGGCACATAATTGCGCTTGGCGGTGCACCATCTGCGCCATTGCCAATAAACCTGCGGCGGCAGATCCGCTCCGAACCCCAGCGCTTTGCCCGGCAGATATCCCAGAGCTTTCACGACCAAAGGCGCATGGCCGAACCAGAACAACCCCGCCAGCGCCCGATATGGCCAGGGATGATCCGTCAGGGTAACGAGCCCAGAGCAGACACAAATCATCCGGTCGATCCGGTCTATGTCAGGCTGCACCGGCCCCAGCATGCCACCGATGGAGTGACCGATGCTCCAATGCTGCGCGTCTGGAAACCTCCGCCGCATTTCGGACCGGGCTGCCGGCATGTCGACCAGTGCCCAATCAGACATTTTTGCTGACGAATCCTTCAGAGGCCGGGTCAGGGAATGGCCGAAATCACTGTAGTCATACGTCATGCAGGCCATACCGTGCTCGGCGGCCAGCCATTGCGCGAAATGCTGATAGTAGTCGCGTGGGACGCCGGTTGCGCTGTGGATCACGACGGCCACCTGAGGCTCGGACACGGGCAAATACAACCGCGCCGACAGGCTGGCGGAACCTGAAGGGAATCGGAAATCCTCGGTCAGTACGGCCTGTGCATTGTCCAACATGGCGACTTCTTCCCGCTTCTGAACTATTCGGTTCACCACCCTAAACCCGCATTTTTTGACCGAACGAGTCAATACCGCTCCGACGTGACCGAACGTCCACTTCACGCTGGCAACTGGCTGCTTGACTCGAACCACCCACACCCGCTAGCGATGACGTGATGGTTCTCGTCCCCGGTCACGGGGCGGGATGAAAAGGGAACACGGTGCGGTTCAGCCCGGCGATGCCGGAACGGACCAAGGCCGCGACTGCCCCCGCAACTGTAAGCGGTGAGCGATGCCAAAACACCACTGGCCGAAAGGCTGGGAAGGTCGGCAAAGCGATGACCCGCAAGTCAGGAGACCTGCCATCGAAGCAAAACCGAAACTCGGGCGGGGTGTCCGGGCAGGACGTCAGCACTCTGACACACCTGATCCACATCACCCCTCCCACGCGCGGAGGGCGCAATATGATCTGGAAGACAAAGACACACGAATTCACCGCAACTGTGTGCCAGAAAACCGGCAAAACCTGCCCGGCCCTGGCCCGCATGGCCAGTGCAATCGCGCAGGCGATGGAGACCGCCGTACCGGCGACGACGCCCGATTTTGAAATCGAAGGCAGTAGCGAGCTGACCCATTGCCCTGAGGGCTGCACCGCCCGGTTCCAGGCGCAAACGGACCGGATCAGGGTCTTCTGTGGAACCGACGTCGAAGCTTCAATCGACACGCTGGACGGTTACGCGGATATGATGTTCGGCACCACATTTTCCGCGATGCCCGCCGACTTGTTGGCCAACCCGCCCTGCGCCATGCTTGAGGTGTCAGCTCTGGCACCGCAGCCGGTCACCGGAACCACTGAACACATGGCGCTCTGAAGCCGCCCTTGATCAAGGCCGGGCCGCCTGCGCAGCCCAGGCCATCTGACCATCTGTCTCAACAGCACAGGGTCGGACGGTGCGTAGGCGTTTTAACGCTATTTCGGGGGACTCACCCCCTTCGACCATGATGCGTAAAACGATCATTCCGGACCGGCCACAGCCGCCGCGGCAATGCACCAGCACCCGACCGCCACGCAACAGGATTTGTTCTACCGAAACACTGGCATCGCCCCACAACTCTTTGATCCGGGGCGGCGGTGCTCCGAAATCCTCGATCGGCAAATGAACCCAATGAATGCCCAAATCGAGAAGATCGTTGCCAAATTCGTCAGCCCCCTCCTGCAACATTTCGACCTCTGTCGTCATTGAGATCACCAAATCCGGGCCCCAGTCCCGGATAGCGCGCAAATCCTGCAGATACCCGCCTCCTCGTCCTGGCAGCGGGGACAACGCAACAGTGCCATTTCCAACCTGCAGGCTATGGATTTCAATCTGTGCCACGAGGCTCTAACTCCTCAGAACCGGGCCGTTACTCTGACATTCAACAGTTCTACGTCGCGCAAACTGCATTGCAATCCGAATTTCACCCAACCCTGCTGTGGACGCGGGCGACGGGGGTCTCTACGCTGCATCCCTGAACCGAATCCAACAGAGCAGACATGAACGACACGCCCAGCCCCGCCTATCAGGTTCTTGCCCGTAAATACCGCCCTGAAACCTTTGCCGATTTGGTCGGTCAGGATGCCATGGTACGGACGTTGAAAAACGCGTTCGAGGCTGACCGGATCGCACAGGCCTTCATTATGACAGGCATTCGCGGTACCGGTAAGACCACAACCGCGCGGATCATCGCTAAGGGCATGAACTGCATCGGCCCGGATGGCGAAGGCAATCCAACGACCGAGCCTTGCGGCCAATGCGAGCACTGCGTGGCCATCATGGAAGGCCGTCATGTCGACGTGATGGAAATGGACGCCGCCAGCCGCACCGGCGTGAACGACATTCGCGAGATCATTGACAGCGTCCGCTATCGCGCCGCCAGCGCGCGTTACAAGATCTACATCATCGACGAGGTCCACATGCTCTCGACCAGCGCCTTCAACGCGCTGCTCAAGACGCTGGAAGAACCGCCCGAACATGTGAAGTTCATCTTTGCGACAACTGAAATCCGCAAGGTCCCGGTGACAGTGCTTTCGCGGTGCCAGCGGTTTGACCTGCGCCGGATCGAACCCGAAGACATGATCGGTCTGCTCAACAAGATTGCTGCGGCGGAAAACGCTCAGATTGCGGATGATGCACTGGCATTGATCACCCGTGCAGCAGAAGGCTCGGCACGGGATGCAACTTCGCTGCTGGATCAAGCGATCTCGCACGGTGCAGGCGAAACCAGTGCCGATCAGGTGCGCGCAATGTTGGGCCTGGCAGATCGCGGGCGCGTGATTGACCTGATGGACATGATCCTGCGCGGAGATGCGGCTGGTGCCCTGACCGAACTGAGTGCCCAATATGCCGAAGGGGCCGACCCGCTGGCCGTCCTGCGCGATCTGGCCGAAATTACCCACTGGGTATCCGTTGTCAAAATCACTCCTGACGCGGCCGAAGACCCGACCGTCTCGCCAGACGAGCGCGCACGCGGACAGAAGATGGCCGAAGCCCTGCCGATGCGTGTTCTGACCCGAATGTGGCAGATGCTGCTAAAAGCGCTCGAGGAAGTCTCCGCCGCACCCAACGCGATGATGGCAGCCGAAATGGCTGTCATTCGCCTTACTCACGTGGCGGATCTGCCCAGCCCGGAGGAACTGATCAAGCGGCTGCAGGACGCACCACCGCCCCCGCCGAATGGAGGCCTCGGCGGCGGTATGCCCGTGCCGTCCCACGCGCCTGTACAAGCCACGCCATCTTCATACGTTCCCTCCCAGCGCGGCCCCGCCGGAGCGCCATCGGCGGCGCTGGCACAAGACACCCAAACCGCTCTGGCGCGCTATCCGACTTTCGAACATGTGGTCGAACTGATCCGGACGAACCGGGATGTGAAACTGCTGGTCGAAGTTGAAAACGGCGTGCGGCTTGTCTCTTACTCACCGGGACGGATCGAGTTCACGCCTGCGGATCACGCTCCGACGGACCTGGCCCAACGACTGGGTTCCGCGCTGCAACGATGGACAGGAAACAGATGGGCTGTGTCGATCGTGGCAGACGGCGAGACTGCCACAATCGCCGAAGTCCGCGATGCTGCCGAGCTGGCGCTGAAAGCGCAGGCCGAGCAGCATCCTTTGGTGCAGGCCGTGCTGATGCAATTTCCCAAGGCGCGCATCAAACGGATCGAAACGCCGGAACAACGGGCCGCCAAGGTCGAAACCGAAGCCCTGCCCGAAGTTGAAGACGAATGGGACCCGTTCGAGGAAGACTGAGGCTGTCCCTTCCGATTGCTCCGGAACACTCCCGCGCCCGCCACGGGCAATCGGCTGGTGTCGGCGACTCGGAACGGCCTTGGGCCCTCGCCCCTTGTGCCGCCCGAAGGCGGCCCGTATTTAGGCGGCAAACCGGTTTAAAGGAGAATACCGATGCTCAAAGGACTCGGCGGTCTGGGCGACATGGCCAAGATGATGAAATCCGCACAGGATTTGCAGACCAAAATGGCGGATATGCAGGAAGAGCTGAACAATATCATGGTTGTCGGCGAATCCGGTGCAGGCCTCGTCAAGGCAACCGCCACCGCTAAGGGCGAGTTGAAAGGCCTCGACATCGACCCCTCGATCTTCAACGGCGACGACAAGGAAGTGGTCGAAGACCTGATCCTGGCCGCCATCAAGGACGCGCAGACCAAAGCGGCTGAACGCTCTCAGGCCGAGATGGCAAAGCTGACCGAAAGCATGGGTTTGCCGAAAGACATCAAGCTGCCGTTCTGATAGACACTCCTGACGACCCAAAGGCCGGGCATCCCTGCCCGGCCCATTTGCAGGAGCAGCAGCAGTGAGTTCGAACAGCGACATCGACAACCTGATCGACCTGATGGCCAAGCTGCCGGGCCTCGGCCCCCGCTCGGCCCGCCGCGCCGTGTTGCACCTGATCCGCAAACGCGCGCTGCTGTTGACGCCCCTCTCGGACGCCATGCAGCAAGTGGCTGTCACTGCTCGCGAATGCCTGAACTGCGGCAATGTCGGCACCACCGATATCTGTGACATCTGCGACAGCGAGGCCCGCGACAGCGGAGAGCTGTGCGTGGTCGAGGACGTAGCCGACCTCTGGGCAATGGAACGGGCCGGGGTTTTCAAGGGTCGCTATCACGTTCTGGGCGGCACATTGTCGGCGCTGGATGGGGTCGGCCCGGAGGATTTGCGCATTCCCCGTCTCAAAGACCGAGTGATGGCCGAGGGGATCACTGAGGTCATCCTCGCTCTGAACGCCACGGTGGACGGCCAGACCACCGCCCACTACATCGCCGATCAGTTGGAGGGGCAGGTCCGCCTGACCTCACTGGCGCAAGGTGTGCCGATTGGCGGAGAGCTGGATTATCTGGATGACGGGACGATTACAGCGGCGCTGCAAGCGCGGAAGGAACTGTAGGCGACTACGAAACCGGCGGGACTAGCCCACTGCCCGGAACCCTTCACTAGGGTTCGATTTGACGAAACCTGGCGCGGGTGCCGCCTTACTCCTCTTCCTCCAGAGGCGGGTAAGTCAATCGCAATGCGATGGCAAAGAAATAGTAGAGAAAGATCGGCAACAACGAAAACGCAGCAATGCGTGCCCCCAGCGGCGCTTCTATTTTTACTAGCGTTTCATTGACGACCAGAGCCAGAAACGCGACAAACGCTTGCAATTTTAGGATATTTTTGCGAAATGCGATTGAAATTTTAGAGTCTTTTGCCGCCGGGGCAAATCGATCAAGAAATATTGCATCGCCAGTTGCACCGCAAACCATAAGGATGATGTAAAGACCGCAGTAGATGCTGACTACGCGATGGCTGATCAAAGGATTCAAAAAACAAATCTGTACGGCCAATACACTCAGCCAAACTGTCAGGACCACACGCATATTGGTCTTAAAGTCTTTGGTGACCTCTCTCTGTCTGCGCACGGTGGTGGGCAGGATTCGCCAGATCAGAGCCACTTGCGCCAATACGCAAGCCCAAACAAACGACTTGGCCTCCGGGACACGCAAGAACGTTAAAGCAGTCCAGACGCTGATAAGCACTAAAGCCGGAAACAATCGCCGCCAACCTATCATTGGAAGGTCGCTCATGATCAGCCAGACATATCGGGAAAAGCGTCGCAACGGATCCATGCGGCTACTGAAAGCTCAAATTGCGGCGAAATAACGACGCGGGTGCAAGTGGTTAATCAATTTACAAAGCAGTCACAACTTGTTGGATTTTTTTGCTATTCGACCATACTTGTTTGCCGGTAGAATTGGTGACAACTTGATTTCAAAAGGATTATTACGTGCCCCGCCTTCTCGCCCTCACCTTCGCCGCCTTCACCGCAACCGCTGCCCTATCTCAGGAACTCATCGACAAGGGCTTTATCGAGGGCTGGAACATCATGATGGACCCCGCGCTGGGCAACGGGTGTCTGATCCAGACGGTCTATCAGGACCTCTCGGTGGTGCGGATCGGCTATGACGCGCTGAACAATCGCGGGTATTTCGCCGTCTACAACAAGGCGTGGGGCGACATCAAACAGGGTGAGAGCTATCCGATCAGGTTCGAGCTGGACGGCAAGAGCTTTAACGCCACCGCCATCGGGTTCAATCAGGGCCGTGTGCCGGGGGCGACCGTGTTTTTCACCGACCGGAACTTCGTCAACGCCATTGCTCAAAACAAGAGCATGACGGTTTTCAATCCGGCAGGCGAAGTAGTGATGGCGATTGATCTGAAAGGCACCGCCAAGGCGTTGGAATACGCCCGCGAATGCCAGAGCGGAGAACTTTAACGAATCGGATCGAACAAAGCGTCCTTGGCCGTGCAATCCTTGATCACGTCACGACCGCAGGGCACGGGGTCGAATTCGCGGGACAGGCATAGGCGAACCTCTTCGATATAGCCTTGTTTGCAGGTGACGGTGATCATGTCACCTTCCAACTTCGGATTGGCTTTCAGAAAGGCCTCTTCTACCACCGAGGCGGGCAATTTGACCGACGCGTCCAGCTTGCGGAACACCTGCGGACGCTCGACGCTTTCATAGGCCTGCCGCGACAGGGCGAAATAGTCGGCCGCGGACAGGCCCGAACAGGTGCCATGTTTCTTCCACTGATGCCATGCCAAACCTGGTGAGCCCTGAATATCCTTCATTTCGCTAGTCATGCGGCGCGTGGGTGGCGCTTCGGCTGTGCGGCAGAACGCAGGCCAACCCTGATGGTATTGCGGCCATAGCCCGTGCAGAATCCAACCGTGATCGTGGCGTGCGTCGCATTGGTCCGATCCACGCGCATCGCCTTCGCGGGCGCACCAGTTGGGCGACCAGCTGAGCGACAGGACATAGTAGTCGAACTCCCCAGCCTTTTCACCATCGGCCAGCGTGGCCAAAGCGCTCAACGCCCACAAAACAAGCCCCAAAAACACCTGGCGCATTCGCCTCTTCCCTTCTTGCCTTGGCGCGACTATATACAGCCCAAGTTCCCCGACAACGGAAACCTGCCCCAACGCCACGGGGCCGCCGAATTCCGGCGACGGGACAGATGTATTTATAGGAGACGGGCTGATGGCAAAACCGCTTATGGCCAAGGCAACAGCCGTATGGCTGGTGGACAACACCACGATCAGCTTCAAGCAGATCGCGGATTTCGTGGGCATGCACGAGCTTGAAGTGCAGGGCATCGCAGATGGCGACGTGGCCGCTGGTGTGAAAGGGTTTGACCCGATTGCCAACAACCAGCTGACCCAGGATGAGATCGACGCAGCGCAGAACAACCCGTTGCACAAGCTGAAGCTCAAGTTCAATCCCGCCGCCACCGGCGAGGAAAAGCGTCGTGGCCCGCGTTATACTCCGCTGTCCAAGCGCCAGGACCGTCCGAACTCGATCCTGTGGCTGGTCAAGTTCCACCCGGAACTCAGCGACGGTCAGATCGCCAAGCTGGTGGGCACCACCAAGCCGACCATCCAGTCGATCCGCGAGCGGACGCACTGGAACATCTCCAACATGCAGCCCATCGACCCGGTTGCTCTGGGCCTGTGCAAACAGTCGGAGCTGGACATGATCGTTCAGAAAGCCGCTGCCAAGAAAGCGGCCGAAGGTGGCGTCATGAGCGATGACGAGCGCCGCAAGCTGGTCTCGACCGAGCAATCGCTGGAAATGGACGCCGCGCCGAAAATTCCGACCGCCATCGAAGGTCTGGAGACCTTCTCGTTGTCCGACGATCCTGCGGAAGAGAAAGAAGAAGAGCCGATCATCGACGCTGACAGCTTCTTCAACCTGCCCAAGGGTGGGGCCGAGGAAGAAGACGAAGACGATCTGCGCCCCTAAAGCGCCGATGGCCCCGGTCTGAACAGGCCGGGGCTTTTTTATGGTGAACCTATGCTAACCGTTCTATCAAAAATCTTTGGCCCGCACCGCGCCGTATCAATCTACGCATTTCTGAAAACCTGGGGTTTGCCGGTTGTGGGCGGCGTCGGCGTTGTCGTGGTTGCCGCCGCATTGCTATTGCTCAACGACAGTGGTGAACACGAGCATGACTCGTTCATGACCGTTGCAGTCCTGTCGGCGACACCGATCAACGGCGACCTCAAGAACGGTGTCATCGCCTCGGTGAAGTTACCGGATGGTTCGGCCACGTCAATCACGTCGACCGAAGCGCCGATTTCTCAAACCGTCGGTACCAGCGCCTGTGTTGAAAAGCGCGTCTACGTGGATAGTGGCGAGGCAAGATATCGGTTCAAGCTGCCTCGCTATTGCGAAGCAAGCTAATAAACAAAATCGCCCGGTGGTTACGCCGGGCGATTTTTCATTCAGATCATCTGGAACAGAATACCTGAGATGATGGCGCCAGTGATCCCCAGCCCCAGATAGGTCGCAAAGACGCGCGGCTTGACCAGCGACCAGACCGCCGCCATGGCCGGGATCGAACTGACCGCCCCTGCGACCATGAAGGACATCGCGGCCCCTGCGACCATGCCCTGCTCCGTCAAACCGGCCAGCAGCGGCGGCGCGACGTAAGAGTTCAGATAGGCAGGCATTCCGACCAGCGCCGCGATCACGATGGGAACGATGCCTTCACCACCCACTACGCGGGCAATCAGATCGGCCGGAACATAGCTGACCAGCAGCGCCTCTAACACATAAGCCAGTGCCAGCCATTTCAGCAGGAACAGCCCGTTATGGACAAATTCTGTCCGAAAGCGGGCGCGGCGCTCGGACTCTTGCCAGAACCGCCAGACAGGCTTGTCGTCTTGCTTTGGACCACAGCCACAGCATCCGACCGGTTTGTATTCCCGAAGAGGCTGCGCAAAGGCACCGCTGCGCATCAGGCCACGTACGACGAAGCCACCGAACAGACCCAGCGCCACCGCCGCAACCGCTTTACCAACGGCAAATGGCCACCCCAACGCACCTGCGGTGATCAGCAGGGTCGGCGGGTCAATCAACGGTGAACTGAGCCAGAACGCCATCACGGCCGACAGTGGCGCGCCCAATGCCAGCAATCCGGCGATGAACGGAATGACTTCGCAGGAACAGAACGGGGCCAGACCCCCGAACAGCGCCGCCAGCAGGATCATCCGGGTCTCGCGCCCTTCGAAGGCGCGCGCCACCATCACCTCGGCCCCAGTGGCCTTGAGGTAGGACAGCAGAAGAACGGCAAACAGAATATACTGGCCGGTATGGATCAGCGCCTTGCCCGCGAATGTTACAACCTCGCCCCAGTTGCCGGGGTCCAGGACGGCGACTGCCGCAAGGATCGCAATGATCAGCGCCCAGGTGGTTTTGACCAGATCAAGAGCGGCCTTTGCCGAAACCTTTGGGTTCTGAGCCAGTTCAGCCATCGTTAGCGGCCTTTCCAACCTCGTCTGCGCAACATTCGCTGAGGATGAACTGCGCCAGCGCTCTCAACTCGTCATAGCAGGCGCGATTGATCGTGCTGCGCCCGATCTTCTCTTGCTCAACCACCCCACCCGCAGCCAGAAACCGCAGATGATGGGCCAATGTTGACGGGGCAATACCCGTCCGCTCCTGGATTTCGCCGACAGTCAGGCCTGCCTGACCGGCACGTACCAGAGTTTTCAGAACCTTCAGCCGGGCTTCAGACCCCATCGCCGAAAATCCTGCTGCAGCGGTTTCCCACATCCTATTTACTCCATTAAACTAGATTTCTAGTTATGTAGGTTAATTGAAGTTCGGGGTCAACCGATTCTGTTCCAGAATTTTCGAACCAGCCTTAAGTCCAGATTGCTCATCCCATAAGTCCACCCTATAAGGCCTTATGGGAATATCGGTCGACACTTTCTTTCTTGAGCTGAACGGGCAAGGCACGCTGCAGGCGCAGATCCAGCAAATGATAGCCGAAGGCATACTGTCAGGCCGGTTCCATGTCGGGGAAAAGCTGCCTTCGTCACGTAAACTGGCCGCGCATCTGGGCGTTAGCCGGATCACAGTCACGCTGGCCTATACCGAGTTGCTGGCCAATGACTACCTGACCGCAAAAGGCCGATCCGGGTACTACGTCTCGCAGAACGCACCGGTTCCGCCGAAATACACTCCCCTTCAGCGGGGCACCGAAACTGTAGATTGGGATGCAGCCCTGGCCCGTCGGTTTTCGGACGGAGATACGCTGTCGAAACCCAGCGATTGGCGCGACTATCGGTATCCGTTCATCTATGGTCAGGCCGACCGCACCCTGTTCGACCATGCCAACTGGCGCCTGTGCGCCGTTCGCGCGCTTGGGCACAAGGATTTTGATTCCCTGACCGGAGATTACGTGGATCAGGACGATCCGCTGCTGATCGAATTCATCGCCCGCCACACTCTTCCCCGACGGGGAATCGCCGCGCGCCCCGAGGAAATCCTGATCACGATGGGCGCGCAGAATGCGTTGTGGCTGGCCTCGCGCATATTGCTGACCCACAATCGTACCGCCGTGATCGAAAACCCATGCTATTACGCTCTGCGCAGTCTTTTGAATCACTGGGATTGTGACGTAACCCCCCTGAACGTCGACCGCGACGGCTTGCCGCCCGATGCCTTGCCGGAAGACACCGATGTAATCTTCACAACCCCAAGCCACCAAAGCCCAACGACCGCGACAATGCCCATCAGTCGCCGCCGCACCCTGCTGGAGCGCGCGAAAGAGTTGGACGCCATGGTGGTCGAGGACGACTACGAATTCGAAATGGCCTTTTTGGGGGCACCGTCCCCGGCGCTCAAATCTATGGATCGGGACGGCCGCGTCATCTATGTGGGTAGCTTTTCCAAGTCGCTGTTCCCCGGTCTGCGTCTTGGCTACATGGTTGGATCGGAACCGTTTATTCGCGAGGCGCGGGCTCTGCGCTCATTGGTTCTACGGCATCCGCCGGGGCATATTCAACGAACGGCGGCGTACTTCCTGTCGCTGGGTCATTACGATGCACAAATCCGGCGTATGTCCAAGGCTCTGGCACAACGGCGCGACGCGCTGGACAAGGCCGTGGAACAGCACGGGCTGACCGTCGCGGGGCGCGGTGTTCTGGGTGGGTCGTCGATCTGGATGTCCGCCCCCGATCACGTCAATACAACGACGCTCGCGCACGCATTGCAAAGCCAGAGTGTGCATATCGAACCCGGTGCTCCGTTCTTTTCTGGTCTGAACCAGCCGCAAAATTTTTACCGCCTTGGCTATTCTTCAATCACGCCGGACCGGATCGAGCCGGGCGTGAAACTGATCGCCGACGCCATTCACGCCAGTTAGTACACTCTGGACTTAATCCGCCGAACATTCTGGCCCTAACGTGGCAGTGCCCCTTGCGCCAAAACCATGTGCAACGGCAGGGCAAAAGGCCCGGCCATCCACTTATGCGCGGAGAACACTCAGATGAGAATGACGACGGAAGAGGCTTTTGTTAAGGTTCTGCAGATGC
>NZ_WPZL01000023.1 GCF_013031245.1 Ruegeria lacuscaerulensis | reverse complement strand
ACTGCACTTTGGCACATTCGATGCCGGTGGAGCAGGAGCCACCCACCTCATCCGGTATGGGCTAAGAGGACCTCGGAGCAATCGCAGCATCCTGTGATATTGGATCGCGTCAACGTCGGGTTGTCGTTGTGGGTGGGCAAGGCGGATCGGAGGATTAGTCATGGAAACACTAAACTTACCTGCCATTCGCGCACTTCGCCCAGCCTGGAACAAAGGCCGTATCGTGGGTCAAAAGCGCCCGCTGAAACCAAAACATGTCTGGGCAATCCGAGTTCGCCTCGAGCTTGCAGACAACCATCGCGATCTTGCGCTCTTCAACATGGCAATCGACAGCAAGCTTCGCGGCTGTGATCTGGTGAAGATGAAGGTGGTCGATATCATGTCATCGGGTCAGATCAAGGAACGCGCTTCAGTACTGCAGAGCAAGACGCAGAAACCTGTACGCTTCGAGATATCCGAGGGCACCCGTGCCTCTGTTGGGAAATGGATGGAAGATGAACTCATGGTTGGTTCAGAATACCTCTGGCCTGGCAGATTCCACGAAAGATTGCACATCTCGACACGTCAGTATGCGCGGATTGTTCGAGACTGGGTCACATCGATCGGCCTTGAAGCAAGCGCCTACGGAACCCATTCAATGAGGCGCACGAAAGTCACCCAAATCTACAAGAAAACTGGCAACCTCAGAGCGATCCAGCTCTTGCTTGGCCATACCAAGATGGACAGTACAGTCCGGTATCTCGGCGTCGAACTCGAAGATGCTTTGGCCATCGCCGAAGCCATTGAGATATAGTGCCAATGGGTCGCCTTCACGGGCGACCCAGAGCCGACCTTGAGTACGCCGTTTGATTTCTGCGGTCGCAGCCCACTATTCGGACATTCGCCGCAAGTGCAACATTTTGAGGCTGTTGAACTCACGCATCGCGTAACAAAGTGTGAACTCACTACATTTGCCTCGACGACAAAAAACCGCACATACTGATCGCGACAATCAAACGGGAAGGCATGGAACCGGCGTTCGCGGGATAGTGAACAAATGCCTGCGTATGGTTCCCATCGTCACAAGGCTTCGTCTACAAGCAACCTATGCGTGTTGCGATTAAGTTAACGCAAAGGCATTTCCCAGCAATACGCCCTTTTTTTGGGCAAAGATTGACCGCAATGGTTGGCCAGCGCTCTCAATCCTTTACATTACGATACACATTTACCGTAGCTCGACTCATGCAGGGTAAACTCTCAATCATTGTCGTGGAATCCGATCGCGACCGAGCGCTTCGGATTGTGGATAGCCTGCGTGAGACCGGCGATAGCGATATCCATATCATATCCGATCCGACCGGCCTTGCACGGCAAATAAAGATGCGCGATCCGGATATTGTGCTGATCGATGTCGCCAATCCATCCCGCGACATGCTGGAGGAGCTTGCTCTTGCATCGGGTCCGCGGGATCGCCCAGTCGCGATGTTTGTAGACCGCTCGGAAGTGGGGCTTTCCACTGCCGCGGTCGAGGCCGGTTTGTCGGCCTATGTGGTGGACGGGCTCCAGCCGCAGCGTATCAAGCCAGTGCTGGAAGCGGCGATCGCCCGGTTTCGCATGTTCCAACGGATGCGAAAGGAACTGGCCGAAACTAAACGTGCGCTGGAAGAGCGCAAGGTCATCGATCGCGCCAAAGGGCTGATCATGAAGGCCCGTAATGTCAGCGAGGATGAGGCTTATGCCATTCTACGCAAGGCGGCGATGGATCAGGGCAAACGCGTGGCCGATGTGGCCGAGGCGCTGGTAACAGCTGCGGCGTTATTGTCATGAGGGTGACGTCGCTGAATGTAGGCTTCATGCCGCTGGTGGATGCCGCCCCCTTGATCATGGCGCAGGAAATGGGGTTTGCTGGTGACGAGGGGCTGTCTCTGGATCTTGAACGTGCTCCCTCCTGGTCGGCTCTGCGCGACATGCTGAGTTTCGGGCAGCTGGATGCGGCCCACATGCTTTCTCCAGTGCCGGTGGCAGCGGCACTGAGGCTGGGCGGCAATGGCGTGGCGCTTGCGGCAGTTTCGGTCTTGTCGGTGAACGGCAACGTAATCGGCGTCAACCAGGAACTGACAGAGCGTCTGAAGAGCGAGGGGCACGACTTTGCCTTTAGCGACGCCCATGCCGCCGGACAGGCGCTGATCAAGGCAATGGACAGGGAGTTGCGCCTTGGCGTGCCTTTCCCGTTTTCAATGCATGCCGAGCTGGTGCTCTACTGGCTTTCGGCGCTGGGGCTGACCGCCCCGGACAAGGTCAAAATCCGTACGGTGCCACCACCGCTGATGGCTGGTGCGCTGAAGAACGGTGAGATCGACGCTTTCTGCGTCGGTGAACCCTGGGGGTCACGAGCAGTTGAGTTGGGGGTTGGCAGCTTGCTGTTGCCCGGTAAGGCGATCTGGGCCTTCGCCCCGGAAAAGGTACTGGCTACTCGCCAGAATTGGGCCAACGACCACGAAGACCTGTGTCACCGGCTGATCCGTGCGGTCTGGCGCGCGTCGCATTGGCTGGCGGATCCGGTATCACGGACGCTGACGGCCGAGGTACTGGCCCGTCCGCATTATCTGGATGTTCCTGCGGAGCTGATCGACCGCGCACTGACCGGGCAGATGGTAATTGGCGGGACCGGCGAAATCCGTGAAGTGCCCAGGTTCGTTGAATTTCATGCCGGCGCAGCCAATTTCCCGTGGCGCAGCCAGGCCGAATGGATCGGCCGGCAGTTGGCCAGCCGCAACGGGTTCGACCTCGATGTTGCGGGCCAAATTGCAAGCACAGTGTTTCGCAGCGATCTCTACCGGGCCGCGCTTGGTCCGACAGCAGCGGATTTGCCCGGTGCCTCATCGAAAGTCGAAGGCAGCCTGAGCCACGATTCCGCGGTGGCCTCTGCCAGGGGGCAACTGATTCTGCCGCCTGATGCGTTCTTCGATGGGCTCATTTTTGAACCAATTGCACATTAATGCCTAATTTTTATGCGAACACGCCCAATCATTCGCTGCGATGCAGCAATACTGATGCTGCGCCTGCGAAAAAAGTGGCGGCGGACCAAACTGATCTTTAGGTTTCAACTACAGGCAGGCAACGGAGCCTGCCCCCGAGACACTCCCTAAGACAGGGATTTTCTGAGCAAAGCCGCTCGACCTCTTCGCCGTTTTTTACCGGCGAGGTGCGTCAGCGGCTTTTGTTGTTTTCCGTGCCTCTAAGGGCTCCGGATCGAAAGGGAAAGACCATGAAAACACTCCTCCTCAGCCTCGTGGCTTCGACGGCGCTGACCGCCCCGGCCTTCGCCGAAATGCTGGAATTGGAAAAGGATGAACTGACTTTCGGGTTCATCAAACTGACCGACATGGCGCCGCTGGCAATTGCCTATGAAAAGGGGTTTTTCGATGACGAGGGCCTGTTCGTCACGCTTGAAGCCCAGGCCAACTGGAAAGTGTTGCTGGATGGCGTGATCGACGGCACGCTGGATGGGGCGCATATGCTGGCCGGGCAGCCGCTGGCCGCGACCATCGGTTATGGTACCGAAGCGCATATCGTCACGCCCTTCTCGATGGACCTGAACGGCAACGGCATCACTGTTTCGAACGATGTTTGGAGGATGATGAAACCGAACCTGCCCGTCGATGCGGAAGGTAAGATCTTACACCCGATTTCCGCGGAATATCTCAAGCCGGTGATCGAGGAATTCAACGCCAACGGCAAATCCTTCAACATGGGTATGGTATTTCCGGTTTCGACCCACAATTACGAGTTGCGCTACTGGCTGGCTGCGGGTGGGATCAACCCCGGGTATTACAGCCCGGACAACGTGACCGGTCAGATCGGGGCCGAGGCGCTGTTGTCGGTGACCCCACCACCACAGATGCCCGCCACGCTCGAAGCTGGTACAATCTCGGGCTATTGCGTGGGCGAGCCGTGGAACCAGCAGGCAGTGTTCAAGGGCATTGGCGTGCCGGTGATCACCGATTACGAACTGTGGAAGAACAACCCCGAGAAAGTCTTCGGCATCACCGCCGAATTCGCGGAACAGTATCCAAATACCACGCTGGCCGTGACCAAGGCACTGATCCGAGCCGCGCAGTGGCTGGATGAAAACGAAAACGCCAACCGTCCCGAGGCGGTCGAAATCCTCAGCCGCTCCGACTATGTCGGTGCCGATTACGCGGTGATCGCCAACTCGATGACCGGCACTTTCGAATACGAAAAAGGCGACAAGCGCGACGTATCCGATTTCAACGTTTTCTTCCGCTACAACGCGACCTATCCCTATTATTCGGACGCCGTCTGGTATCTGACTCAGATGCGCCGCTGGGGGCAGATCGCCGAGGCCAAGCCAGACAGCTGGTATGATGAGGTCGCCAAGTCTGTCTACAAACCTGAGATCTATCTGGAGGCAGCCAAGCTGCTGATCGAAGAGGGCCTGGTGAACGAAGCCGACTTCCCGTGGGACAGCGACGGTTACAAGGCACCGACCCCGGCCGAAGATGTCATCGACGGCATCACCTATAACGGCAAAACGCCAAACACATACCTCGAGAGCCTGCCAATCGGCCTAAAGGGCGCGCAGACTGTGACCGGAAACGGCGTGCAGGGCTAACCCTTCCCCATCCCAAGACAGGGCGGTGGGCGGTGCAATTCCTCCGAACAGCAATTTCCGCCCTCGTTCCAACCACCAAGGAAAATGATCATGACTGCCATCGACCCAAGCAGCCTGAGCCCGGACGCCGACCGTGAAGTGCGCCGCGCCCGGCTTTTCTCCCGGATCAACAAGGCCGATTCCTGGTTCCAGGTTCTGGGCCTTGCCTGGATCACCCCGATACTTCGAGCCGCTGCCGGCGACAATCCAGGGGCCCAGGTCAGGGAAATCTGGCGCCTGCTGGTGGTCCCGCTGCTGTCGATCGCTGCGTTCCTAATTCTGTGGGGAACTTTGGCGCCCAAGGTGCAGACCTCACTTGGCGCCATCCCCACTCCGGCGCAGGTCTGGCAGGAGGTGATCAACCTGCATGAGGACGCCCGCGCCAAGACTGCCAAGCAAGCTGCACATTACGAGCGGGTCGAGAAGCGCAACGAACGGCTTATCACGCAGGGTAAGGCCGACAAGGTCAAAGACATCCCTTTTACCGGTGCCCCGGCCTATTACGACCAGATCTGGACCTCGATCAAAACGGTCTTTTTCGGCTTTCTTCTGGCCTCGCTTGTGGCGATCCCGCTGGGGATCATGGCGGGCCTGTCACCGGTCGCTAATGCCGCGATCAACCCACTGGTACAGATCTTCAAGCCGGTTTCGCCTCTGGCCTGGCTGCCGATCGTGACCATGGTCGTTTCGGCGCTTTACACCACCAGTGACGGGCTGTTTGCTAAATCCTTCCTGGTCTCGGCGATCACGGTGACGCTCTGCTCGCTCTGGCCAACGCTGATCAACACCGCGTTGGGTGTGGCCTCGATCGACAGGGATCTTGTGAGCGTTTCTAAGGTCCTGAAGATGTCCACCTACAACAAGATAACCAAGCTGGTGCTGCCGTCAGCATTGCCCCTGATCTTCACCGGCCTGCGCCTTAGTCTGGGTGTCGGTTGGATGGTGCTGATCGCTGCCGAGATGCTGGCACAGAACCCGGGGCTGGGCAAATTCGTCTGGGATGAATTCCAGAACGGCTCCTCGCAATCGCTGGCCAAGATCATCGTCGCGGTGCTGACCATCGGATTGATTGGCTTCCTGCTGGATCGCGTGATGTACGCACTCCAGTCGCTCTTTACATTCTCGAACAATCGGTGAGCGCGATGAGCATTCTGAAGTTCAACAATGTCAGTAAAGGCTTCGGCGAGGGCGCGGCCCGCACCGAGGTACTGAAGAACATCTCGCTCGATGTCGCAGATGGAGAGTTCCTGGCGATCCTAGGATTTTCCGGAACCGGGAAGTCCACACTGATGAACCTGATCGCGGGACTGGAAACGCCTGACACCGGATCCGTCAAATTCAAAGGTAAGCCGATCACCGGGCCGGGTCCCGAGAGGGGGCTGGTCTTCCAGTCCTACTCGCTGATGCCCTGGCTGACGGTGCAGGGCAACGTGATGCTGGCCATTGACGCGGTGTTCCCCAAGCTACCCAAGTCTGAAAAAGAAAAAAAAGCCGCTCACTACATCAATATGGTGGGGCTTGGTCACGCCACTGCGCGCCGCCCGGCGGAACTGTCGGGTGGGATGCGCCAGCGGGTGTCGGTGGCGCGCGCGCTGGCGATGGATCCTGAAATGTTGCTGCTGGATGAGCCGCTTTCGGCGCTTGATGCCTTGACCCGGGCAAACCTGGCGGACGAGATCCTTGAAATCTGGGAGCAGGACAAAAAGACCTGCATCCTGATCACCAATGATGTGGACGAGGCGATCCTTCTGGCCGACCGGATTGTGCCACTGAACCCCGACGGCACTTTGGGCGCACCTGTCACCGTCGCTATTCCCCGCCCGCGCGACCGATCGGCGATGAACCACGATGCAACCTTCAAGGCGTTGCGGGCCGAAGTCACGTCTTACCTGGTGGACGTCGGGATCGAGGGCAAGGTCGAAGGCTCGCGCATCCTGCCGAACGTGACCCCGATTCATGACATGCCGAAGGCAGTGCAGAAGGCTCAGGAAGGTCTGATCGACGAGCGGTTTCTCGATTTCTCGCAACTGCATAAGATCTATCCAACCCCCAAGGGTCCGCTGACCGTGGTCCAGGATTTCAACCTCAAAATCAATCGCGGAGAGTTCATTTCACTGATCGGCCATTCGGGCTGTGGCAAGTCCACGGTGCTGACCATGGCTGCTGGTCTGAACCCGATCTCTAAGGGCGCGATCAAGCTTGATGGCCGGCATGTCGAAGGCGCCGATCCCGAACGCGCTGTGGTGTTCCAGTCGCCGAACCTGTTCCCCTGGCTTACCGCCAAGGAAAACGTGGCAATAGGGGTCGACAAGGTCTATCCTGGCGCTTCGGTCGCGGAGCGCCAGGATGTGGTGGAATACTACCTCGAACGTGTCGGGCTGGCAGACGCCATGGACCGGTCCGCCCATGCAATGTCGAACGGGATGCGTCAGCGTGTCGGTATCGCGCGGGCCTTCGCATTATCACCGAACCTCCTGCTTCTCGACGAACCCTTCGGCATGCTCGACAGCCTGACCCGCTGGGAGCTGCAGGAAGTTCTGATGGAGGTCTGGTCGCGCACCAAAGTGACCGCAATTTGTGTCACCCATGATGTGGACGAGGCGATCCTACTGGCCGACCGCGTGGTGATGATGACCAATGGTCCGCAGGCCACCATCGGAAAGATCACCGATGTCGATCTACCGCGCCCGCGTACCCGCAAGGCGTTACTGGAACACCCGGATTATTACACTTACCGGCAGGAAGTGCTCGGCTTCCTAGAAGAGTACGAACACGGGGCAAAACCTAAGCTCAAGGCCGGACAGTCGATCGAAAAGGCCGCCAAGGCCATTGCTGCGGAGTAATGAAAATGAAACAGAAACTTGTGGTCATCGGTGCCGGTATGGCCTCCGGCCGGGTGCTGGAGCACTTGACCGACGCCGCCCCCGATGCCTATGACATCACCCTTTTCAACGCCGAGCCGCGCGGCAATTACAACCGCATCATGCTGTCGCCAGTGCTGTCGGGGGAAAAGACATATGAAGAGATCGTCACCCATGATGACGAATGGTACGCGGAACGCAGCATAACCTGCCGGTTTGGCGAGCATGTGGTGGGTATCGATCCCGAGATGAAGGTGGTCGAGGGGCAGAACGGCCATGTGCCCTATGACAAGTTGGTTATCGCCACCGGCTCCGCGCCGTTCATCATCCCGGTGCCGGGGCATGATATGCCCAATGTTATCAGCTATCGCGATCTGGATGATACCAACGCGATGATTGACGCCACCGCCAAGGGCGGCAAGGCGGTGGTCATCGGCGGCGGACTTCTGGGGCTGGAAGCGGCGGCCGGCCTGAAGGAACGCGGCATGGACGTGACGGTGCTGCACCTGATGGGCCACCTGATGGAACGGCAACTCGACGAATCTGCCGGTTTCCTACTGCGCAAAGAACTCGAGGCGCGCGGTATCACGGTGATAACCCAGGCCTCGACCAAGGCGATCCTTGGCGAGGAAAGGGCCGAAGCAGTTCTGCTTGAAAGCGGCGAGGTTTTGGACGCCGATCTGGTGGTCATGGCCGTGGGCATCCGGCCCGAGACACGGCTTGCCACCGATGCGGGACTCGACGTTGCCCGCGGTATTGAAGTGAACGCGCAAATGCAAACCAGCGACCCGGATATCCAGGCGGTTGGCGAATGCGTGGAATTCGACGGCCACCTCTTTGGGCTGGTCGCGCCGCTCTATGATCAGGCAAAGGTGGTCGCGCAGACTCTGCTGGACGAGCCGGAGGTCTTTGTGGTCAAGGAGTTGGCAACCAAGCTGAAGGTAACAGGCTGTGATCTGTTCTCGGCGGGAGATTTCGCCGAAGGCGAGGGTCGCGAGGACATCGTTTTCCGCGACCCGGCGCGCGGGGTCTACAAACGGCTGGTGCTGGAAGACGATCGGCTGATTGGTGCGGTGATGTATGGTGACACGACCGACGGAAACTGGTTCTTCGGGCTGATCAAGGACGGCACAGATATCGAGGAAATGCGCGACACGCTGATCTTCGGTCCGGCCTATCAGGGAGGCGGTTCCGTGGACCCTCTCTCAGCCGTTGCAGCATTGCCGCCTGAAGCGGAGATCTGTGGCTGCAACGGCATTTGCAAAGGAACAATCGTCGAGGCGATCAGCGGTGGCGCAACCGATCTGGCGGCAATCCGGGCCAAAACCAAGGCCAGCGCCTCCTGCGGGACGTGCACAGGGCTGGTGGAACAGTTGCTCCAGGTCACGCTGGGCGACGAATTCCAGATGCCCACCGCGCAGCCGATCTGCGGATGCACCGATCTCAGCCACGAGGACGTGCGCCGCCTGATCAAGTCAAAGGAACTGAAATCGCAGCCTGCGGTCTGGCAGGAACTGGGCTGGGCCACGCCCAATGGCTGTCATGTCTGCCGTCCGGCGATCAATTTCTATCTTCTGGCCGACTGGCCGCTCGAATACCAGGACGACCCGCAAAGCCGCTTTGTCAACGAGCGTAAGCACGCCAACATCCAGAAGGACGGCACATTCAGCGTCGTGCCCCGGATGTGGGGCGGGATTACCAATTCAACCGAACTGCGCGCCATTGCCGATGCCGCCGACAAATATGCGGTGCCAACGGTCAAGGTCACCGGCGGTCAGCGGATCGATCTGCTGGGTGTCCGGGGCGAAGATCTCCCCCATATCTGGGCCGATCTGAACCGTGCTGGGTTGGTGTCGGGCCATGCATATTCCAAGGGTTTGAGAACGGTAAAGACCTGCGTCGGTACGGATCATTGCCGGTTCGGAACGCGGGACTCGACCGGTCTGGGGATCAAGCTGGAACGCGCACTCTGGGGTAGCTGGACGCCGCACAAGGTCAAGCTCGCAGTCTCGGGCTGCCCGCGCAACTGCGCCGAGGCGACCTGCAAGGATGTGGGCGTGATCTGTGTCGACAGCGGCTATCAGGTGGGTGTTGCGGGTGCAGCCGGCATGGACGTGAAAGAGACCGAACGACTGGCGGATGTCGCAACCGAGGAAGAAGCGGTCGAGATGACTATCGCCTTCGTCCAGCTTTACCGCGAGAATGCTAAATACCTCGACCGCGCCTATAAATGGGTCGCTAAAGTGGGGCTGGACTGGGTGCGCGAACGCGTCGTCGACAACTCCGAAGAACGCAAGGCGTTGGTCGAGCGTTTCGAACTGTCGCAATCCGTTTATCGCAAGGACCCCTGGGCCGAAGAGGCCGAAAAGGCGCAAACCTATGCGCCCCTTGCCGATCTTACCCTGGAGGCAGCAGAATGAGTTGGATCGACATCGCGTCAATCGACGACATCCCCCTGCGGGGCGCCCGCGTCGTGAAGACCCCGGTTGGCTGCATCGCGCTTTTCCGCACAGACGAGGCAGAGATCTATGCCGCGTCGGACAGCTGCCCCCACAAGGGCGGGCCGCTGAGCGAAGGCATTATCCACGGCCAGCGTGTGACTTGCCCGCTGCACAACTGGGTGTTCGATCTGAACACAGGCGAGGCGCAGGGGGCTGATGAAGGCCGGATCGAGACCTATCCGGTGCAGATTGAGGCTGGCCGGGTGCTGCTGGACGGTACGCTCCTCGGAAAAAGGAGTGCCGCCTGATGGACGGAAGTGCGCTGCCCGAGATCCGTTCGACCTGTCCTTATTGCGGCGTTGGATGCGGTGTACTGCTGCGCGGGAACGGACAGGGGGGGCTCGACGTGCGCGGCGATCCCGACCACCCGGCGAATTTCGGGCGGCTTTGTTCCAAGGGAGCAGCGCTCGGTGAGACCCTCGGAACCGAGGGTCGTCTTCTCGCCCCGCAGATCGCTGGCCGGGACGCAGGCTGGGACGAAGCGCTCGATCTGGTTGCAGGTCGGTTCCGCCAGACAATTTCGGAACATGGGCCAGATAGTGTGGCATTCTATGTTTCGGGACAGTTGCTGACCGAGGATTACTACGTTGCCAATAAGCTGATGAAGGGCTTCATCGGCTCGGCCAATATCGACACCAACTCGCGGCTTTGCATGGCTTCATCCGTTGCCGGACACAAGCGCGCCTTTGGCGCCGACACCGTTCCGGGCACTTATGAGGATCTGGAAGATGCGGATCTGGTGGTGCTGGTCGGTTCCAACCTCGCTTGGTGTCATCCGGTGCTGTATCAGCGCCTGCTGGCGGCACGAAAGGCTCGCGGTACCAAAGTCGTCGTGATTGATCCGCGCCGGACCGCCAGCTGCGACGGGGCCGATCTGCATCTCGCGCTGGATCCCGGCAGCGATGTCGCTTTGTTCAACCTGCTTCTGAGTTCCATCGAAGAGCAAGGGGCGCTCGATCTGGAATTCCTCGGGAATGTCACCGGCGCCCGCGCCGCTCTGGATGCCGCCAGCAATGCGCGCGTCGAAGAAACCGGGCTGGATCCGGCTCAGTTGCGCGCCTTCTGCAACTTGTGGATTCGCACTGAAAAGGTGGTGACGATCTACAGTCAGGGGGTAAACCAATCGACCTCAGGCAGCGACAAGGTCAATGCGATCTTAAACTGTCATCTGGCAACCGGGCGGATTGGAAAGCCCGGCTGTGGTCCGTTTTCGGTGACCGGCCAGCCGAACGCAATGGGCGGGCGTGAGGTGGGCGGACTTGCCAATATGCTGGCCTGCCATATGGATCTGGAAAATGCGGAACACCGGGCCGCGGTCCGGGAATTCTGGTCCGCCCGTGCGGTTCCGGATGCTCCGGGGTTGAAGGCGGTCGACATGTTCCGCGCGGTCGGGGATGGCCGGATCAAGGCGCTCTGGATCATTCACACCAACCCGGCGGTCACTATGCCCGAAGCCGATGCGGTGCGTGAGGCGATTGGCGCCTGCGATTTCACAGTGGTCAGCGATATCACTGCCGAGACCGACACTGCCCGGCTGGCCGATGTCTTGCTGCCCGCGGCTGCCTGGGGCGAGAAAAGCGGCACGGTCACAAGCTCGGACCGCATGATCAGCCGACAACGCGCCGTGCTGCCAGTGCCGGGTAGAGCCCGGCCCGATTGGCAAATTCTGGCCGAGGTTGGGCGCCGCATGGGATGGGAGAAGGAATTTTCCTACGTAACGCCCGCCGAAATCTTCCGCGAATACGTTGCACTTTCGGGCATCGCTGGCCGGTTCGGAGGTGATTTTGACATTTCTGGGCTGAGCGATCTCGACGACGATGCCTATGACACGCTGTCACCGACGCGCTGGCCGATAACGGCAACGCGAGAAGGTGGCCGCTTCTTTGCTAATGGCCGTTTCTTTCATGACGACGGAAAGGCAAGAATGCTACCGGTCCGCTGGAAGCCACCAATCGTCGCAACCGACTTTCGCCATCGGTTCCGGCTCAATACCGGGCGCAACCGCGATCAATGGCATACGATGACGCGCACCGCCCGGTCGCCGCGATTGTCAGCGCATCTGGCCGAGCCTTACGTCGATATTCATCCGACGGATGCCAGAGAGCTCGGCATTGGCACGGCGGATCTTGTCCGGCTGCGCAATTCTCACGGCACCGCGATCCTGCGGGCGCGGATCACCGAAGCCATGCAACTGGGCCAACTGTTCACGCCGATGCACTGGACCGCGGCAACTGCACCATCTGCGCGAATTAACGCACTGGTTGCTGCAGAAACCGATCCTGTCTCAGGCCAGCCTGAAAGCAAGGCAAGCGTGGTATCGCTGGAACAGTTCCCGGCAGCTTGGTACGGCTTTGCGGCCTCGGACAGTGCATTGAGTCCGGATACTGACTATTGGGCGCTTGCCCGAACTCGAGCCGGGTATCGTGCCGAACTGGCCGGGCTGTCAGCTGTCGACGACTGGGAAGCCGCCGCGCGCACCATGTTCCGTCTGCCCGAGGCGCGCCTGCAAATGCTACGAGACACTGGCCGCGGCACCACTCGGCTGGCCCTGCACGAGAACGGCAGGATTCGTGCTGTTCTTTTCGTGGCGGCCGAACCCGTCGCGGTGATGCGCGACTATCTCGCAACGCTTCCCGGCACCGATGCGCCGGAGGCGCTGGCCGGCGTCGCGCCGGAGGGTCGACCCGACCCCGGTCCGGTACTATGCTCGTGTTTCAATGTCGGAGAAAACACTATCCTTGAAGCCATCGAGGCCGACGGTTTGAGGAGTGTGGAACAGGTCGGTTCCGCGCTCGAGGCGGGCACAAACTGTGGCTCCTGCCGTCCCGAGATCGCCGCCTTGGTTTTACGCAATCAAATTCGCGAGGTGACGGAGTAAACGTCTGGTTTCGTTTGTCCCCATGTGTGGCAATGGCGACTTTGCACACTTCGCGGCCGCTTGGGCTTCGCGAAGCATATGGCAAAAAATTTTGGAGCAAATTTTCTTCGTCCCAAAGAAATCCAATTCTATATCGCTAAACAGTACTCAAACTGGCAACTTAGATCTGGCTTCATCTATCTGCGCAATATCAATCTCGGTCAGCGAAGAAACTACGCAATCCGCGGCCGTTAGTTCACTCTCGTGATCTTCATGAAGAAGACCAACACAGTAGAAACCACCGTTTTTCGCAGCTTCGACTCCAGAGGAGGAATCCTCGATCACGACACATTCCTCCACTTTCAGCCCCAGCCCGCTGGCGGCGGTGAGAAATATATCAGGGTTGGGTTTTCCTTTTTCGACATCATCGCCCCCGATAACAACTGGAAAGGCATCCAACAAACCAGCTTTTTCAAGAACGGCTCGGACATTGGCGCTGCTGGAAGCGGCCGCCAGCCCGTAACCCTCTGACTGGCATTGTCTAACCAGGCGCACAGCAGCATCGAACACACGAAATTTGCCTCGCTCGATCATTTCAACATAATAGTCATTTTTTTTGTCTGCGGCGGATCTGACTTCATTTTCCGTATGCCAGGTCATGACCGCGCGCGCGCCGTCAAAACGTGGGCGTCCGTCTACAAGCCGTCTGTATTCCGCCCTACCAAACTCATACCCGTATTCTTCGAACATGCGTTTCCAGGCCGCAAAATGCGCCGGTACGGTGTCGACTAAAACACCATCGAGGTCAAAGATAAGTCCTTTGGTCGGCATGCTGAATCTCCTGGTTCGAGCCTGTGCCAGAAACACGTAGCATGTAGGGAATTTTCTTCAATCGGCTGGCATGTGAATGTTTATCTGGCATAATTATTCACGCTGCCAAGCTTCCGTTACCGGACAATGTTGAAACAAATGATTGACGTTAAAAAACTTCCATTCGAAGAACGCGCCCAGTGCGCTGCCTATATGCGCGCAACGCACAACATGTCACAGGTGGAGATCGGGACCATTCTTGGAGGCCTGTCTCAACCACACGTATCGCGGTTGCTGAAACATGCTGAGCGCCAAAACTACCTGGTCATCGAACAACGCTTCGTCAAAGAACAATTCTCAGACGAGTGGATTGCCCAGATGGACGAATTGCTGGCTCCTTCAGGGCTTAATTCTGATCTGAAACGATATTGCGCCAGGAACAACCTCAGACCGCCCCGGCTTGGGGTGTTTGAAAGCGGCCCGGGGAACACCGAAGCTGCGCTTTCACAGCGCCGTACCAGATTTGGACGAACCGCATCCGGGCGATTGATAGAACTGATTGAGAAATCGAACGTCATCGGCGTTGCGTGGGGTCGAACAATCAAGTCCCTGGCAGAAGGGATTGCAGCCTCAAGGCAGCCCATTGATAAGTCGCAAAAGACAGAGTTTGCAGCGGTTTGCGCAGAATTGATGTCACTGGCTCAGCATGGATATTCGGCCAGCCGGCTTGCCGGAACGTTTGATGAGTTATTTAACGAACAGCCGGAGGATAGCCCTCAGCTCACTGGTTTTCCAGCATACATACCCCGTCACTATGATGAGACCATGCGCCGTTCCATCTGGCAGTACATCTCTGACACCCCAGGATTTCACCGCGTGTTTTCGGGGCCTGACGCGCTGATTGATAAAATGGATATGCTGATTTCCAGTGTTGGGTCTTCAAGCACTCCAGTTCTGGGCAGTTTTGAAGAGCTGGTTCAGGCAGGCGGGTTAAGGGCTGATGATCTTCGGCAATTGGTTGTCGGGGACCTTGGCGGCATTTTGATCCCGAGAACCGGGATTTCAAAGGCCAAGATGGACCTGATTGACGAACTGAACGGGCTGTGGACCGGGATCAAAACAGAACATATCAAGGCCATCGCAGATCGGGCATTTGACGATCCTGATCAAAGTGGTGTTGTGGTCGTCGCGATTCAGAAGGAGCGAGGTGATACGGTATTCGAACTGATCACCCGAGGGCTTGTCAACGAATTGCTCATTGATCACGCAGCGTCGGAACAACTGCACACGCGCATTGCCGAGGCTCTTGCAGACTGACTGCATCACCTCGGCAAACCTTGATCGATACCTGCGAAAATTGCCTGGGCGTCACGCTGGCTGCGGCGCGACGACCACTTTCTCTCCTGCAATCAAAGTAACGGGATGCCCCATTACCTCGATAATTTCTTTAGTGCCGGACGGAGCGATGAGCTCAAACCGGTACTCGTCGTGGGAAATCGCGACCACGACGTCATTCCCCTTCCATTTCAGGTTAAACCGGATTCCGGACCATGCCTCGGGCAGCCAGGGTTTGAACGTCATCTTGCCGTACTTGACCCGGACCCCGCCAAATCCACAAACAAGCGACTGCCAGGTACCACCGGCCGAAGCGATATGCATCCCGTCCTGCGTGTTACCCTGATTGTTGACCAGATCTACAAAGGCAGAGCGTTCAAAATAGCGATGCGCCGAAGAAATGTCGCCGACTTCGATCCCCATGATCGAGTGAATAGCCGGGCTCAGCGACGACTTGTGCATCGTGCGTTCTTCGTAAAACGCGTAGTTTGCCGCTTTGACCTCGTCTGAAAACTCGTCAGGCAAGAGATAGTTCAACATGATAACGTCCGGCTGCTTTAGCAGCATTGAACCGTTCAGTGAGAAGTGGTCATGCCCCTCTGGATAGACGGGCATACGGTTTTTGTCCCATTCGGTGATGGGAATGTCCTTGAGCTGGAAGTATCCTTCGAACTGTTCGATAAGATTGCGAGAGGGGTCAAAGGGAACATAGATTTTCGAAGCGGTTTCGACCCACTGGGCTACTTCGCTCCCCGTCAATCCCAATCGTTCCAGAAGCTCGTCATAAGCCGGTGTTGAGGTTTCACTGAGTTCTCTGAAGACCCGCACTGATTGCTCCAGATGCCACTTCGCCATTCGGTTAGTGAACGTGTTGTTGTCGACATGTTCGTGAAACTCATCCGGCCCGATCACGCTGGTCAGCTCATACCGATCCTTGGTGCCGTTCCATTCCAGCCGACTGATCCAGAACCGGCTGGTCTGGTACAGAACTTCCGCGCCAAAATCGCGAAGGAAGTCGTGATCACCCGTCGCCGCGACATAACTGAGTATGCCATAAGCCACACAAGCGCTGACGTGGATTTCTTCTTCACCGGTCCAGATCCGGTTGGCACCGTCCGCTGTCCATTTTGGCGTTGTCTCAACTCCGGTATCAGCGGATTCCCAAGCGTACTGTGCGCCCTTAAGCCCATTCGTTCGGGCGTTTTCAAGTGCGCCGTTCAACGTGTTGTAACGGTATTTCAGAAGGGCTTTGGCCGTCTCCGGCTGCGTGAAGATATAAAAGGGCAGCAGGAAAATTTCGGTATCCCAGAAAACGTGCCCTTTATACCCCTCGCCTGACATGGACTTGGCGCCGATGTTCGCGCGCGGGTCGTTTTCGTTTGCGGCAATCAGCAGATGATAGATGTTGAATCGCATTGCGCGCGTTGCTTCTGGATCACCCGTCACCACACAATCACAGGCGTCCCATTTTTCGCGCCAGGCTGCGGCGCTTTCGCTCAGACAGGCGGTAAACCCCTTGGCATGCGCGGTCTCAAGGGAGGCTTCGCACTTGGCCGCCAATTCTGCGCCGTTCAGATCTCGCGATGTATAAATCGACACCAGCTTTTCGAAAGTCAGACTTTGCCCGTTGAGCGCCTCGACAGAAACGGTTTGTGAAACCTGCTCATAGCCACGGTTTGCGACTTTGAACTCGCTGAAGGCAGGACAATTCAAGGCAGACGCCATGCCAATCGAAATGCCAGTGTCCAGTGTCAAAGCTTCGATATAGGACGCATCGCTGCTTGCATGTGACTGAGTCACCTTCAGGTGTCTGCTTTTGGCCCACTTTTCCCATTTGACCTCGGGGTGGAAGTCAGGGTTTCCCTGATAAGCTGGCAGGCGGTCCAGATTGTATCGGTGGGCATCAAGGGCGCTTTCGACAGTGATCTCCGAGGAGTGGTTCTCAGGCGTAACCGTCAGGCGAATGCCACAGATGTGCTGATCGGCAAAACTGGCAAAGCGGATGCTGGTGATGCGAGTGCGACGGCCTTTGCTATCTTCAAACACCGTATCTCGGTGGAGAATTCCGGTCTGCAGATCCAACACGCGCTTGTGTTCGACCACTTTACACGTTTGGACATCCAGAACTTCACCTTCGACACGGACCCGAAGCGGCAGCCAGGTAGGCACATTGACCTGATCGATCACTGTCGAGTCATGATGATCGTAAACACCGGCCAGATAGGTGCCAGACAGCTCACCCTTGTGGCCCTCTTCCAGTGAGCCGCGTGTGCCCTGATAGCCGTTGCCGACCGTGAAAATGGTCTCCTTGAAGTTCGCTTCATCCAGATTGAATTGGGTTTCTTCGATCAGCCAGTCGCTACTGCTCAGCATTGTCTGCATGTCAGGGCTCCATTCGGGTGATATTTCGGGTAATTCAGTCGCCGTAGGTTTCGGCAATCTGACGTTCGGTTTCTTCCAGTGATCCGTAGACATCCAACTCGCTGCTCGAGCAGCGCTGCGCCCCGGCACAGTTGCCGAACTGGCAGGCTTTGACGAAATCGCGTGTCTTGAGGTAGCCAAAGGCCAAGCCACCAGCAAAGCTGTCACCGCAACCGGTGGTGTCGACTACATCCTCGACAAGCACCCGCTTGACCAGATGCTCCCGCATCCGTCCATTCGCGTCCTTGTGGTAGACGGCGCAGCCGTGTTGATCCAGCGTGACGTAGAGCGCCTTGACGCCCAGATCCAGGCAGTGTTGGGCGAACTTGGGCAACTGATCCATCGTGAGTTCGCTTATGTCCTGCAGTTCGTCAGAGCCGTATTCTCCCTTGAACCAACTGCATTGAGCCTCCTCCAAATTCATCTTTAGAAGGTCGATATGCGGAAGCCAGCGATCTCTATCGATCCAGAATTTATGATACCGTTCGCCATGGGCTGAACACCCGCTGGTGGGACCATGCGCATCAAATACAACCAGACCATCGCTGTTGGCCTTGATGTATCGGATCGTTTCCAGCGGAACCTCGAAATCCGTGATCGGAACGAAAACGAAAGCCTCGCAATCCATCAGGTCTTCGATGTCTTCGGGCAGGATCGGGTTCATGAAACCCGTTTGCTTCTCGTTGCGATGGTTCTGGTCCACGTAGACCAGATCGATCACGGCACCCTGATCTGCATCACCGGTAACATGGCTGACACCCAGATACGGAAACTCAGACAACAAGTTGCGAACATTGTCGACATCTGACCTGCGCACATGGCTGACGACGTTGATCCGCGATCCCGGACCGGCCAGCGAGGACATGCAGACTGCCGTGTAAACCGCGCAGCCGAATTTCTTGAATTTTTCACCCTGGTAGCTGGTGATGTTGTCCCTTGGGATCGGGCCAAGGACTGCGACGTTGATCTTGTCAGACATTTCGGTCCCTTGATTACTTTTGCTGTTTTGCCGCCGGGTTTGATGATTATAGCAGCTTTAGTTCTGATAGATCTGTTCGCTGGTGTAGAACCCACCTTGAATCACCGTGTCGTCGATCGTTTCTTTTGTGACCGCAAAGACAGGGGTGATTACTGTCGGAATTTCCGCGTAACCATTGTCGATCAGCGTATGTTCTCCGATCAAATCACCAATTCCCGTGTCTGGAGACAGCGCTATTTTCACAGCAATATCCGCCGCCTCATAGGCCAGAGGTTTGATTTGCTTCCAGATTTCCAGCGCCTGTATGTCGTTGGCGACCATCTGAACATTTTTCAGATCAGCATCCGACCCGGCAACAAAGACCTGATCAGCCGATGCCAGATCCTCATCCGACAATGCCGCCAAAACCCCGAAAGCGAGTCCGCTGTTATTGGCAATGAATGCATCGATGTCGTTGTCATATTCGACCAGAAGGCTTTCGGCAGTGTCTCTGGCCATATCCGGAGACCAGTCCACGTGGCTGCGATCTGCAACAAGTTCGAGGCCCGGATGATCGGCAATAACTTTCAACACACCACTGCTGAGCGCTTCGGCATTGGCATCACCGGGCTGGCCCCGGATCAGGGCGACGCGGCCTTTGACCTCTCCGCGGGTGTCGTTCAGCCAGTCGACCAATGCTTCGGCCTGTAACTGCCCAACAGCCCAACTGTCCTGCATGACCATGACGTCAAGCGGTCCGTCCTGCAGCATCGAGTCATATCCGACGACCTTAACGCCCTGATCGTGGGCCAGATCAACAAGGGCGCCAGCGGTTGCAGTGTTGACAGGTTGCAGAACCAGAACGTCTATTCCCAGTTCCAGCATTTCCTCGACCTGCTGTAACTGGCGCAATGGATCATTGCCGCTGCTGTCGAAGATCACATCAACACCTTGGGATTCCGCGCGTGCGATGAACAGAGATTTGTCTGTCTGGTACCTGTCTTCCTGCATGGTCTTGAGCAGGAACCCAATTGTGGCGTTGTCCTGCGCTGCCGCTATCATAGGCAGGGATGCGGATAGAAGGCCGGCCAAACCCAAAGCTCTGAGGCCATTTGTGCGTAAGGTTGCTAGAATGGACGGTACCATCGCTCACCTCCCAACTGTCATTCAAGATTTCGGGGATTTTGGCGTGCCCCCGGTGCGTGTGACCGGGGGCAGGCCTGCAGCTTTATTTTTTCTGCATTACATCGAACCATACGGCGAGGATGATGATCAGGCCCTTGATGATCAGCTGATAGAACGTAACCACCCCAAGTAGGCTCATGCCGTTGTTCAGGACGCCGATCAACAAGGCACCGATAATGGTTCCACTCACCTTGCCCGAGCCACCGGCCAGACTGGTGCCGCCGATAACAACAGCCGCAATCGCGTCGAGTTCGAACATCGTTCCAAGATTGGGCGAGGCACCGTTCAGACGCGAGGCCAGGATGATACCAGCCAGGGCCGACAGGACCGAAATGACTGTGTAGACAACCATCTTGGTGCGCACGACGTTTATGCCGGACAGGCGTGCAGCATCCTCGTTGCCGCCAAGCGCATAGAGGCGGCGACCAAAACGGGTACTGTTCAGCGTATAGATTCCGGCGAACGCAATGACTGCAAAGATCGCGACAGGAACGGGGATACCTTTGTAGCTGGTGAACACGTGGAAGGCCAAAGCAAAACCACCAATCATTACGGCCCCGTTGACCAGCAGCTCCTGTGTATTCACTTCGACGCCGTGGGCTTTGCTTTGTTGAACGTCTCGGAATATCGAATAAACAGCAAGCGCAGCACACACGATCAGCACGATACTGGACATCGTCGGCGGGATGTAAGCCCCACCAATCAATGGAAACACATTACTCGTTACCGGTACAGAACTGCCATTGGTCAGGGTCAGTGCCAAACCGCGTGCGATAGTCAGCATTCCAAGGGTTATGATGAATGGTGGTATGTTGAACTTGGCTATCCAGAACCCATTCCACAGACCTATTCCGACACCCACGATCAAAAGGGTTGCAGGCACCGCCAATATTGTCGGCACACCCCATTGCATCATGAGCGTGCAGACCACCGCGGATAACCCGACGACAGAGCCAACGGACAGATCAATACCGGCAATCAGGATAACCATGGTCATGCCAACGGCAATGATCCCGATGATAGTAACCTGACGGGACAGGTTGCTTAGGTTCCGCGCGGTAAAAAACGCGTCGTCGGCAAAGCTGAGCCCGACGACAAGCACGATCAACGCAATCAGTGTCGCGTTGTCCTTGATGAAGTTTATCAGGTGGTTTTCCTTGGCGCCATTGACGCCAACACCTGCAACGTTGCTGTCAGCACTCATTTGCTTCCTCCCTTATGCGCTGCCGGTGGCATACGCCATGATTGCTTCTTTCTTCGCGTCGTCCCGTTCAAAGTTCGACACGATCTCGCCTTCGCACATCACCAGAATCCGATCGCACATGCCCAAAACCTCAGGCAGTTCTGATGAGATCATGATGACGGTGACACCCTGCTGAACCAGTTCGTTCAGCAGCTTGTAAATCTCGACCTTGGCACCGATATCGATCCCGCGCGTGGGTTCGTCCAGGATGAACACATCCGGTCGCGAATTCAGCCATTTACCCAGAATGACCTTTTGCTGATTCCCGCCGCTGAGCGTGCCGATAACCGTGTCAATCGACGGTGTTTTCACGCCAAGCTGATCGACATATTCCTTGACGACTTTGCGCTCTTGCTGGGTGTTGATGATGCCCAGAACTTTCGAACTGATCGTTTCAAGCGACGAAATCGTCGTGTTAAATGAGATGGATTTGTCCAGAAACAGACCCAACGCCTTACGATCCTCTGTCAGCAGGGCGATGCCAGCATCGATTGCGTCTTTCGGTGACTTGATGTTCAGCTTTTGACCATTCAACTTGACCTCACCGGTGGTCTGATCCGGATAGGCTCCGAATACGCCGCCAACCAATTCGGTCCGACCCGCGCCCATAAGTCCGGAAATACCCAGGATCTCGCCCTTGCGCGCAACGAAACTGGCGTTCTTAACCAGATAGCTGCCGGGCAAGTCAGGGTTCGTAACGGAAAGATCATTGACTTCCAGAGTCACTTCACCGGGAGTGAAATCGATCTTGGGGAACATGTCCTTGATGTCGCGCCCAACCATTCGGGCGATAATCTGATCCAGTGTAATATCTGCTATCGGAGTTACTTCACCGATGGTTTGACCATCGCGCAGAACCGCAATCCGATCGGCAATCTGCTCAATCTCTTCCATTTTGTGCGAGATGTAGCACATGCAAACGCCATCGGCTTTCAGCTTGCGGATAATGCGGAAAAGATCTTTGACTTCTTTATCCGTCAGTGCCGAGGTTGGTTCATCCAGTACAAGGATTTCTGCCTTCAGTGACAAAGCCTTGGCGATCTCGACCATCTGCTGTTTGCCCACGGTGATGTTCTGCACCAGATCGGTTGGGCGAATGTCATTGATGCCCAGTTCGGTCAGCAGCTTCTGTGTTTCGGCAAAGGTCTGGTTCCAATTGATCCGGCCCTTGGCATCGGTGAACTGTCGGTCAAGAAATATGTTTTCCGCTACGGACAAGCCGGGGATCAGATTGAGTTCCTGATAAATGATGCCAATCCCGGCGGCCTCGGCTTCCTTCGTGTTGGCAAAGCGAACCCTCTCACCGCGCAAATAGATATCGCCTTCATAGGTGGGATAGGGCCAAACCCCACTGAGCACCTTCATCAACGTGGATTTGCCAGCTCCGTTTTCCCCCATCAACGCCAGAAGCTCGCCCGAGCGGGCTTCGAAATTGACATTGTTCAGGGCGCGAACTCCGGGAAAATCCTTGATGATACCCTGCATTTTCAGGACGACTTCAGACATGCTTTTTCCCATCACAATCAGAAAGGTGTTTCGGTCACTCCCCAACCAGGTCAGCCAATTCGCAGCGAGAGGTTTAAGGAAGGAGGGCACCATGAAGCCGCGCGCGGGGAGTACACGCATTGGGAGCTAAACAGTGAAACGCCCTCCTTCAGGAAATAGTCCGGGGATCAGTTCCCGTAGACTTCTTCCTTGGAGTAGAAGCCGCCGGCAATGATCGTGTCATCGATGTTGTCCTGCGTCACAAGCGTGATCGGGGTCACGATTGTCGGCACATCGGCGAAACCGTTGTTGATAACCTTGTCCACTTTGACCAGATCTGCGGGCGCGGTGTTGGGATCGGCAGCCAAAGCGACCGCCACTTCTGCCGCAGTTTCTGCCAACGGATCAATCTGCTTCCAGATTTCAACGGCTTGCTTGCCTTGCGCAACATATTGGATATTGGCCAGGTCGGCATCAGATCCGGCTACAAACACTTTGTCTGATGACGCCAGCCCCTGTGCTTCCAATGCCGCGATAACACCACGGGCCATGCCGCTGTTGTTGGCGATAAACGCGTCGACGCTGTTGCTGTTAGAGGTCAGCGTGTTTTCCGCAGTCGCCATGGCCTTCTCAGATGACCAACCTTCATGCGCCTGATTTGTTACCAGTTCCAACCCCGGGTTCGCTTCGACAATCTCCAACACACCGCTGCTCATGGCAATCGCGTTGGAGTCGCCGGGTTGACCTTGAATCAGGGCGATCTTGCCGGACACCTCTCCGTTCTTCTCCTGCAGCCATTCGACCATGGCTTCGCCTTGCAGGCGGCCCACTGCCCAGCTGTCTTGCATCACCATCGCATCCAGCGGCCCGTCCACAAGCATCGAGTCATACCCGACAACGCGCACACCTTCGCTGTTTGCCATGCTGACCATGCTACCGGCAGTACCGGTATTCACCGGCTGCAACACGATGACATCTGCTCCCTTGGCGAGCATGTTTTCAAACTTAGCCAGCTGGGTCAGCTCGTCATTGTTCGCTGAATCAAAGATAACTTCGGCGCCCAGTTCCTCAGCTTTCGCAGTAAACGCGGCGCGGTCACGCTTGTAGCGCTCTTCCTGCATGGTTTTCAGCAGAAAGCCAATTTTGACATCGCCTGCATACGCTGTCCCGACAGTTAGTGCGACAGCGGCGACAGAAAGCAAGGCGGCTCTACGGGTAATGGTCTGCAAAAGGGACATATTTCCTCCAGTGTATGTTCCTTGGCTGCCGGTCCAATTGGGTTGGCAACGCTAAATGCTTCGCAAATTGTGCTGGGTGCCGGCTAACCGGTAAGAACAAGCGTCAATCTCAAAGCGATAACGCTAACATAGCGATGAAGATTGAGAGGAGAATTTGTATATTTAGAAAGCATAAATATTCACAACACCGTTGGGACTCCTGCGCCCAAAGGGATTTTACATATTTAACAACACCATAATAGGCTGCCACTCACTAGTCGAAGACATTGAAGTCTCTTGGACAGGCCGCGACAGAGTTGTGCCGTAATCGCGAAGCGGGTTGCAAAGCCGCGAAATCGGCAATCAAACATCCTGTTGAGACAGCCAGGCCGACACCGTCTGGTGTTTTCTCTGTTGGGGTGCTCAAGCGGACCAATAGGTCAATTCATGCAGACGTCGTCGAATGACCGCTAAGCAAGACTGCGAATGGCTTTTTCTCGCTCGCAGCGAATGGCCGGTTCCCGCCCTTTCGTGCCCTAATGAGGACAGCTTAGTCGCTGACACGAGTGAACTATGTACGAAGGAAGCTGATGCCGTATTTCACCCCCCCTACCCTTCCCGGTCCAAATTTAGCCAATAGCGTGTGTACCGGAGTTCACCCGTTCGGGTCAGAGCCCCCTTCTCTACCAGATCCTGCAGATCCCGTGTCGCGGTGGCGCGCGACGTTCCCGTGATCGAGATATAGTTCTCAGCGCTCAAACCCCCTCTGAACCCCTCCGGTCCTGCCTTGAACAAACGTGCGATTACCTTGCTTTGGCGTGCGTTTAGCTGATTACGATGCCGGTCATAGAAATGCGTCTTGGAAATATAGAAACCAACCCGTTCAAGAGTTACCTGCTGCGCTGCAAGGACGGTCTCGGCAAACCAGATAAGCCAAGGTGTGACGTCTAGTGTCTTTTGATGACGTTTGAGCTGGTCGTAGTAAGCCTTCCGCTCTCGCTCGATCGTAAAAGCGAGCGCAATCAGGCTTGGTTGTCCAATATTCTGTGCCAGGGACTTTTCAGCCAGCGCCCTACCCAACCGGCCATTGCCGTCTTCAAAGGGGTGAATGCTCTCAAAATACAGATGGCTCAAACCGGCGCGGATCAGTGCGCGTAATGGTTCGTGACCATCTGGTGCGGTCCGGTTGAACCAAGTTACGAACTGGTCCATTTCAGCCGGAACTTGATGTGAAGGTGGCGCTTCGAAGTGCACTGTTGGGCGGTCGAGTCGGCCTGACACGATTTGCATCGCATCCTCATGGCTCCGATAGGCACCAATCGTTTCCAAGTGCCTGTCGTACGATAGCAACATGTCATGCCACCGAAACAAGGTGTCGTGTGACAGCGGGTTTGAATAGGTGGAGTAAACATCCACCATCATCTCAGAAACCCCCTGCTCGCGCGGTTTGGACGGATAGCTGTCGGGAGCCAGTCCAAGATGTCTACGCAAGGAAGATTGCACGCTGAGCCGATCCAGCATTTCACCTTCGATCGCGCTGGTTTTCATCGCTTCTTCGCTTAGCAGGTCGATACGCAATTGATCTCGATCCGACGTGTTCACATGATGTACCGCTCCAAGGACTTCCCCCGCGGACAACAAGAACTGTTGCTCATAAGGTTCAAGTCCTGCGGCATCGTAACGAAACGTCGGCCAGTTAGGTTTCTGCCAGTTCCACATCGTGAGGTATAAGATTCCTATTTATAACTCATTATTTATGCATTTGTGATCTATAGGGGTCAATCCTATTGCTCACCTTTTTCAAACCGTTCAATTCGATCATTGATAAGAAGGGTAATCTGAAGACGGCAAATCTCTTCTTGTTTCATAAAATCTACGAAGCATTGGAGGTTCGCGACAACATTGCCTTTGGAGACAGTTCTCCCTTTTCGATCTTAGCCAGCAATGAAATCAAAAAAGCCCCCGGAGACTGAATGTTCTCAGCACGTTGAAAGATGTATCCGAGAACGATGTAGCGAATAGCTGGGCCAAACGTTGCTTTCATCGCATACTAGGTTTGGCCAAGACGTAGATACTCTGCGATATTATCCATGAGCCGATCGCAATGGATCTGATCTTTTGCGAAGCGTAGTTCTGAGGGTATTGCCAAGTTGTTCAGATTGAGTGATCCAGCTATGTCGCGCTAAAGAACATCCCAACGATCATGCCACGCCTGAAGGGTTTTCGCTTTCCTCGTGAGATCATTGGTTACGCGGTTTGGGCTTACCATCGCTTTGCGTTGAGCACAGCTGACGTCGAAGATCTGTTGGCTGCGCGGGGAGTGATCGTCAGCCGGGAAGCAGTTCGGGTGTGGGTCAATCGCTTTGGTCGACACTTCGCAGATTGCATCAGGCGAGATCGTCCACGGCCGAATGACAAGTGGCACATGGACGAAGTCGTGATCATGATCCGTGGCAAGAAGCACTGGTTGTGGCGCGCGATCGCCGCAAATGGCGACGTGCTCGACATTCTCGTGTAAACTCGCCGAAACGCCAAAGCTGCAAAGCGCTATTTCGAAGGGCTGGTTGCTAAATTTGGCGAACCCAGGGTCGTCATCACCGACAAATTGCGCAGCTATATCAAGCCGATCAAAATACTGGCACCGGACGCTGACCATCGTGCCCACAAAGGTCTTAACAACGCGATCGAAGTCTCGCACCGACCGACTCGCAAAAGCGAGAAGCTATTCGGCAAGTTTAAGCCTCACCTAAAGGCTCAGAGATTTCTGTCCGCACATGACCAAATCAACCTGATCTTCCGTCCCCGCCGATATCAACTCACTGCAAACTCATACCGCCACGCTCGTTCCGACGCATTCAACCTCTGGGACGATTACACTACGGAAATGACGGTTTGATCCTGGCTTTGCCTATACCTCACATGCTCAGGTCAACAACTTGGCAATACCGAAGAAAACCTTAGCGATGGAGAACGCGCAACTTTGGAAAGGACAATTGGTGCGCTGAAAACCGAACATCGCCGTTTGCTGAGTGTGACACCTGAAACCCCATACTCAGTCGTGAATGGCCGACTGCAAGACGCCAAAATAACCTTGAAACCATTAAAAAAGAACGAGAAAAACTTACAAACTCGTTGGCAGGAGTTACCAGTTTATTTATTGCAGCTACAAAGGTGCTCGCTCTTCTTGCATAAGTCACATTTACATTTTCTAGAACGTCAATTTTTTCGATCGATTTTACATTCGTTTCTTCAATTCTGACAAATCTTGATCAAAACCAGCTTCCGGATTTCGGAAAAGTCACTACAGATTTGTCCGTTACTCTGCCTTTGAAGAATAAACTTAGTGGACACGACGAGCGACGCTTCATTGCAAAGAAGGAGTATCTTCCGATAGGTGTGGGGACGTAAATGTGCCCCGCCTAATTGCAATGATCTGATTGGATTTGGTTTAGTGACCGAACTGCATTGATCAATTATAGTTCGACTACAGCCTCACTCTTATCCGATTGGCCGGATTAGATGGTTCAGAGTATTGGAGGAACCAAACTTGGCGGGTTACAATGCTACTCAAATTACTCCGAATCACATTAGAAAAATGACGACTCGCAAACTTATTGAAAAGGTAACTAAAACCCTATTTCCACCAGTCTTTTCTTGATTTCTTTATTGAGAATTGATCGTAAACATGATTTGAGCAATGGGTATTTGAAATGCTTAGAAAAGCGGAAAATAAACCACCTCTAGGGAATACGCTTGAACCCATCTCATTAGACTACACCAAATATCGCGCAAAAACATTCCCAGAGGTCGTCGATGCCCTTTACGAAGATCTCGAATGCGTCAAGAAAAAGCGCTTCGATTACTACAACTTCAAACGTTCGCAGGACGCACGCTGGGCGAACCGGTCCAAGGCATGGCTCTCTGCGCTCGGAGCTATCGCAGTTCTTCTGACATCGGCAGCAGCAGTCGTGCGGGTTCTTTATGGCTCAAACCCACCAAGCCCTGCGTATGATGTCTGGCTCTTTGTCGGTGCTCTTGCAATTTATGCGATTATAGCGGCTGTTAGCTTTTACGAGACAAACAGCGATCGCACGTCGTCGTATTTTCGATATCTTATGATCCTGCTTGCGATCCGGGACCTGTGGACGAAAGCTTCGTTCGCCATCCTGTCCGAAGCTGTTGTTGTTTACACGCCGAAATCCCAAGAAGAAAAAGATGCGATACAGCGGGTCATCGATTTGGGAATAGCCTTCACAACTGATCTTGATAAACTCGCCACAGAAGAACTCGGCGAATGGAAAACCGAGCATCTTCTATCGCTGTCGGAATTGGAGGCGGCAGCGCAAAAAGGTACCGCGGAGGTTACCGGATCCCTAAAGGCAGCAGTGCGTGACCTCGAAAAGGCTGCGAAAGAGAACCTCAAAGCGGCTGTGGAGGCAGCAAATGCTCAAAAAGCTGCAATCGTAAATTTCGTGGTGGAAGGAGAATTCACCGGCAATGTTTCTGTTCAAGCCTCGGGCCGACAGGTTTATGCCTCGCATCTTAAGAATTTCTCGGTTGATGACCTTGCACCCGGCTTGGCCAAAATCGAGGCCATGGCGCAATCCCCGGCAGGTGACCCGCTTGCAGCTAGCTTCATCGTCGAACTCAAACCGGGATTGCAAGATGTTAAAATTGAACTGACCTGAATTGTCCTTTCAAGGAAGTGATCTGGATTGCCCCTTTTGTCATATGCAGCAATGCCGCCTCGAAAACTCCGCGTTTTTGTCTTTGATCCATTTGTTGGCGGCCAATACGTAAACCGTGAGATACGAGAACTCGTCATCGAAATTCCGTGGGAGATGGATCCCTGTGAAGCGGACAAAGCGTTTCTAGGCCCTGTCGGCGAATATCTCCCCAAATACCGTGTCTGAAGGGTTTTCGTTTCCCGCGCGAGATCATCGCCTATGCAGTCTGGGCTTATCATCGCTTTGCGCTTAGCACCGCCGATGTTGAAGATCTGCTCGCTGAACGCGGTGTGACGGTCAGCCGGGAAACCGTCCGACAATGGGTTAACCGCATGGGCGGCCACTTCGAGAATTGCATCAGGCGAGGCAGGCCAGGGGTAGCCGACAAATGGCATTTGGACGAGTTGGTCATCCCGATCAACGGCCGGAAGTGTTGGTTCTGGCGGGCGTGGATGCAAACGGGGATACCCTTGATATTCTCTTCCAACCACGAAGGAATGCCAAGGCAGCCCGGCGTTTTCTGTAGCGGTTGATCTCGCAATTCGGCGTACCCCGTGTCGTGATCACGGATAAGTCGCGAAGCTTTTTCAAGCCGATCCGAGATCTCGCACAGGGCGCGGGTCACCGCGCGCGCAAGGGGTTGAACAATCGTATCGATGGATCACACAGATCCACTCGAAAGCGCGAAAAGATGATGGGCGCTTCAAGTCGCCAAAACAGGCGCAAAGGTTCCTGGCCGCTCATGATCAGATCAACACCGTCTTTCGCCGCCGCTATCGACTCTCCACCGTCTCATACCGTTACGCCAGGGCCGATGCGTTCGACCTCCGGGACGGCTATATTGCCGAAATGACTGCCTGAAGTTCACACGCTTCACTCTTCTCAATCACGCACAATCAAGTTGGCAATCACGGCACGGGAGCTCCTTCGGTATGCAGAAAGGACCCAAGGGAACAAATGTGGAAAATGGCCGCGAAACCTGTTAACTTTAGGTTGTGGCTGGAAGGGCACATTCTTCTACCTCGTTGGTCCGGGTGGACTCGTCAGTCGATCGCATTTCTTTCCGGATTATCGACCAGCCATATTGTTCGAAGTGGGTGTTTTCGCTCGAATGACATTTTGAGGCCCATTCGCGTTCGGGGCTGTATAGATCGGAGATTATCATGAAGCCTAATAGTAGCATATCGATAGTTGCGCTCGCGGCAGCGCTCGTGACACCGGGTTGGGCGCACGCCAATGAAGTGACGTCGGCGGACGTCGGGCCAGAGGCCGCCACAATCGTCGAAGACACAGAGGAGCGCCGGCCGGGCCGCGACCTAACCAACGTGCAGTTGACAGAGAAGTTGCGCTCGATTCTTAATGTTCCGAGTGAAGATTCAGCGGCCGAAGCCTTCGGCGATGGCGGTCATCCCTACACCACAGCGCGTGCAAGTTCGGTGGGCTCATCGACACCCGTCAGCGAATACCCTTGGCGGGCCACAGGCAAACTCTTGATGCAATTCGGCGCAAGCAACTTCGTTTGCACGGCGTCAGTGATTGAACTCAATCTTCTGGTGACCGCGGCCCACTGCGTTCACGAATTCGGTCAAGGCCAGGACGGCTTTGCCGATGCTGTGACCTTTGAGCCAGCACGTCATGAGGGTGATCGGCCATTCGGGACCTGGACCGGCCGAACCTGGTATGCACCGACAGTATATGTGGACGGTACGGACGAATGCTCTGTCGAAGCGCCGGGTATCGTCTGCGAAAACGATATCGCCGTTGTGGTGCTCGAACCGAATGAAAACGGAGAAAAGATCGCGGACGTCGTCGGCCGTTATAAAGTGGTCGAATTCGACGAATTTGGGTACGCCTTCTTCCTCGGCCAGCGCGCCGCGCATTTGACGCAACTCGGCTATCCGTCGGCTGATTTCGACGGTGACAAGATGATCCGGACCGACTCCGTGGGTATCTGGGATGACCCGAACAATGTCGTCTGGGGGTCGGGCCAGACTGGCGGATCGAGCGGTGGCCCGCAATTGCAAAACTTTGGCGCCCCGACGACCGCAGCGACGTCGGACCCCACGGACGGTACACCGAATATTGTGAGCTCCGTCACGAGCTGGGGGTTCACGAACGACAGGGTCAAGGTACAGGGCGCGTCGCGGTTCTCGACCAACACGAGCTTTACCACGAAATCGAACATCCTCGCGCTAATCGAGGCGGCGTGCGGCGATCATCCCGACGCGTGCGACGGGTCTTAATCGATCGGACCATGAAACAGGCGGGCTTAACATGGCCCGCCTTTGCAAAACCTCTCCCCAAAAAAGTGTCTACTCCATCAGGTTCAGGATCTGGCTCGCTTGGCCGACCCAGTCATCTCTCTCTGCTCGTCTAGGAAGGCCGATCTTTTCAGAGATGTCCTCTGCCTGCTCACTGGTCCAAGCGGCAATCTGGCGGAGCGAGAAGATTCCGAAGCGGTTCAAGTCGCGCATCGTCGCGGGCCCAATGCCGTTGATCTGTGTCAGGTCGTCACCGGTGTCGTAAACGGCGCCGGACCCTTCCCCAGTAAACGGAAGCTCCTCGTCAGACGTCACCAAATGGTTCAATTCGCCTTTCCGAATATCGGCATCGCGCACCGACGTACCAAAATCGAGATGCGTAAGGCGTTCCACTTCTTCGATCGTACTGAGGAAATCGGTCACGCGCTCCATCTCGTCTGTAGCTTGGAAAGCCTCTGCGGCATCCAAATCGTCGGGCCAAGCCTCAGCGTCCAGGGCATCAGGCCAGACTTCGATCACCTGCATCTGGTCGACGATCAACGCCAGCGAGCGCAATTGACCATTCTCTACCCAGGCTGTGACCTTAAAGAACCGCCCGGGAACCTTGGTGTGGCGAAACTTTCGATCGTCTGCTGCAAAGATCGGTCCGGTGAACGACACTACCTTTTGGTCCTCGGCGACTGCATTGCGCAGCACATAATTCTCAGCCGCGCGCCATAGGTTGCCCTTGCCAGTGCCCGGCATGTCCTCGTCCGCCGTGCCTTGGTTGAAGAAGCCCACTTGCGGCGCGGCATTAGTCCAATGGAACGTGTCGATTTCAGCTTCGAGGGCGCGATCCTCGTCTCCCCATGCAGGGTCGAGCCGCCGCACCAGATGGCCCTTTTGGAACATCCGTGCGATCCTGCCTGCAGACTGAGGGTTGGGAAACCCAGGAATGACCTGCTTGCGGTACAGCTCGTCGCCGGACTGGTGCAGCCGGTTGATACGCGGATCGATCGACCAACTGTCGGCCTCGGCGTCTTCCAGAGAGGACATCGCTTCCGCCAGTCCAGGCGAATTCGGGCTAAGATCCGTCACCTTGCGACTGCTGCGCCCGATGCTCTTTGAGCTCTTTCCGTCGATCATGCAGGCCGAGACAAAGGCCAGGCGGCGCTGCGCGTTCATGATAACGCTGTAATGATGGTACTTCAGTTCGTGCGGGTTTTCGCCTGGTCCCGGATCGAGCAACGGCGCGGCATCGGCCTTGATCTCGTTGCCGAGGCTCGGAAGAGGGATCTCAAAACCAGGCAGGAAATGTGGCTGATAGCCCTTGCGGTCGGCATAACGGTCCTTTGCGTTGGCCGTCGACGACTCGATGGCCGGGGTTGCGAGCGACTGCTCGATCTGCGGCGCTGGCGCGGCACTTGGGCCCACCGCCGGAAGCTGAACCGAGATTTCGAGCGGCACGGTCCACGTCGCCCGTCCATCAGCGTCGAGCCGGACTTGGGGGGCCGCTCCGGCTCCGCTTTGACTTAAGGGCGACGGGCCACGTGTCACCAGAGACTCCTGCTGCGCTTGCAACACCGCGCCGATGCGGTTCTGGGTTTCCGTAGGGAAGGTGCTCATGTTACGCATCAGGTACCGCACGATCGAACTGATGCGAATTCCTTCGTTCACATCTCCGGAGCCTGGAATTGTGGGATCGGCTGTGGCACCCTTCGGCGACCCCCAATGATGCAGGGCGATCATCTGCCATTCACTGTTGTAGACCGGCGATCCTGATGAACCTTTTTCTGTATCCGCAACGTAATGCAGAAAATCGTCGAACCGGCTTACCAGCCGGTTTTCGCGCAGGACGACCTCTTTCAGGCGACCTTGAGGATGCTGCACAATATTGGCGAATTCACCGAGCATGTGTTTGTCAGACGCATCCGACAACGGGCTCGATCCGAAATCGGCGAGGACCGCGGGGCCGGAAATCCGATTGCCCACTGCAAATATCGCAAAGTCGAGACCTTGTACCGGGTCACTCACGAAGACGGACGGGTCTATAGCATAACGCGTTTCCGCACGCCGGGCCCCTTGTTCGTCGCGCTCGAAGTCGAACTCAAGGATGTGTTGATTGGCTTGGCCGATGCTCGCAATGACATGCTGGTTCGTGATGAAGAGATTGCCGCCGATTAAAACGCCAGAACCGCGTCCACGTCCATTTCTGGAGTTGGTGACACGGGCAACCGAGCGGGCGACCCTTGCCCCTTTTGCCAGAAAGGCGACGTTTACGAAATCGATCGTATCCCCCCAAACAGCCTCGGCTCCGGAGAAATCGGCTTCGGAAGCCATCGCGCCCGCTTCGCTGCGTCGCATCACCTCGCGGTCGAAAGCGTTGGCCTCTGTCGCAGTGAGATTCGCTTTGGCTTGCACGCGGCCACGTCGCCGCTCTGCGTTCGGCTCAGCTGCAAATGGATTGCCCAATTGGGCCATGATGAGGCTATTGTGAATATCAGCCTTTGACTGCGAGATTCTTTCAAGTGCATATTTCTCGGGAGAATACATAACAAATAGGTCTTTTCTGGATCAATCTTCCAGAATAATACCGCACTGCCGACGGATCACAAAACAAGAAAGATTATTTGAACCTTTCGAGTACACAAGGCTTGCCATCTGGCCGCGAAAGGCTGTGGCGCCTATGCATACCCGCCGAAGTCAATCCACCGCACAACAAATCGTAGCTTGCGTCAGTGCCCGGCCGTTGATCGGGATGACCAACTCGTCCAAATGCCATTTGTCGGCTACCTCTGGCCTGTCTCGCCTGCTGCAATTCTCGAAATGGCCGCCAATGCGGTTAATCCATTGTCGGACGGTTTCCCGACTGACCGTCGCACCGCGCTCAGCGAGCAGATCTTCAACGGTGTTATCACATTAACCGTCGTTCGAATGCTCGCGCCCAGATTTGAACGTAGTTGGTATTGATGAAATCACCTCCCGACAGCTACAAGCGCCGCCGCTTTCCGCCTCAAATCATCGCGCACGCGGTGTGGCTGTATCGCCGGTTCTATCTCAGCTTTCGGGAAGTTGAAGAGATGTTGCTGCAACGGGGGACCGATGTGTCCCACGAGACCGTCCGGCGTTGGGTCATCAAGTTCGGACCGGTGATCGCTTGAAGCTTGCGGGAGAGACAAGGCCGTCCAGGCAATGTCTGGCATCTGGATGAAGTTGTCGTGAAAATCTCAGGTCGCTAGTACTGGCTTTGGAGCGCGGTCGATCAGCATGGCGTCGGGCTGGACAAAATACTCCAACCAAAACGGGACAAACGCGCAGCAAAAAGGCTGATGCGTTGCTTGATAAGGCGAATTGGTTTTATCCCCAAGAGGATGATCACGGACAAACTGCAGTCCTATGGGGCTGCCCAGCGGGCGATTGCGCCGAGTCTGGATCAATGGTCACACAAAGGTCTGAATAACCGTGCAGAAAACAGCCATCTCCCAGTCCGAAAGCGGGAAAAAGCCATGCAGGGGTATCGGTCTACAGGCGGATTACAACGGTTCGTGGCTACCCACTCGGTCATTCGGAATTGTTTTTACGTTCCCGCACATCGTCGCTCCGCCGAAACAACCCGATATCACTGTCTCGAAGCTTTTGACGCTTGGAATGCCGCTGTCCGAGCAACTTGAATATTAAACATCAGGATTTCTTTGTGGACCGGAAGTTAAAGTGACAACGCCGACGCCACTGCTTTGTTTCTGCGCCTCGAGAGCATGAAATCCAGCGTTTTGCCGAATTTGTCGACAGCTCAGTACAAATACACCCACTCGCCCTTCACACGAACATAAGTTTCATCCATCCGCCAGGAACGGTCGCAACCCAATTTCTTACGAGCCCGGTTCGCTACCAATGTTGCAAATTTCGTGATCCAACGGTTCAGGGTTGCATGATCCACGCGCACTCCCAGCGCCGCCAGAATTTCTTCAAGGTTGCGATATGAAACACCAGACCGGAGATAGAAGAATACCGCATGCAAGATCACTTCTTTTGGAAAGTGTGCACCCTTGAACGAGACCGTCACGGTCTGCTCTTGTCAAATTCGAGCGTGCACTATCAGAACTTGTTTGGCCTGACAGATGAATCGAAGTTTGCGAAAGAACCCAGCGCGACGCAGTAATTGGTGCAAGGCGGGTCTGTTGGAGCGCTAATGTTGTCACAACCGAAGCGGTTCGTCCGACACCAACACTCCATCCTCGTCGCAATAGACGCACTGGCCCGGTTCAAACAGAACATGTCCGAATGCGACCGGAATATCGAGCGCTCCGATACCTTTCTTGGTGCTGCGGACCGGCGTAACCCCAAGCGCCTTGATCCCAATGTCGATACCAGCCAATAGCGCGCTGTCACGTAAGGCCCCGTTGATAATGATCCCGGCCCAGCCGTTGTCGCGCAGCACCGCGGCATTGACATCGCCCAATAGCGCCGAGCGGCATGAGCCGCCGCCGTCGAACACAATGACCCCGCCTTCGCCCGGCGTGCGAAACAGCTTTTGCTGGACCAGCCGAGAATCCTCCATTGTAACTGCGGTGCGGATGAGCCCGGCAAAGCGTTTCTTCTTTCCAAAGTCACGCAGAGGAATCGTGACGCGCCTGACTTTTTCGGGATGTGCGTCGTTGAGATCGGACGTTGCCAATGGGTCCAGTTCGAGCTTCATTTCCCTTTCTCCTGAAAAAACACCTCTCCGTTAAACAAAAGCCGGGCCGTCCGGGTTACCGACGCATGTTTGGCCTGATACCCGTCGTTGCCTTTCGTCACCCGCGCGGACACTCGCGATACACCCGAGGGGTGAGCCAGCCGGATTGTGTGGTCTGCTGCATCGGGAGAAAGTGCCTGTTGTGAAACCGTACCGGGTACGCGGGCCGATATCGCAATGCCCATTGACCCTGTGATCGGGACCGCCTGATGTGGCTGACCAGAAGAGTACAGCCGAACCAGCAAATCGGCGTCCTGTGGCCGAACACGCTCCCCGGAAATCGTGGCCGCCTCCTTGTTCATCGGCGAGACAATCGCGATCTGGGGCATAACGGTCATTCTGGCACCCTCGATGCTTTGGGCCAGCCCCATGCGCATCGCGGCAGCACATCCTATTGCCTCTATCTGTTCCACGAAATTCTGGTTTTCCGCCAGCTCCGCCGGCAATTCTACTCCACTTAACTCCAACGCATCGGCGGCGATGAGCGCCAGCGGGTTTGGGCCGTCGATCAGGCTAACGGGCATCGATTTGCCCGCACCATACTCCAACAGCTCACATGCCAGTCCAGTCGGTAACAGCCGCCCGCTTCTGGTACCGTAAGGCTCCTGAAATTCCAGTCGGATCGGCGCTCCACCTCCGGTCACGCCATCGACTACATAATTTCCACTGACCCGGGGCAGACCGGCACGTATCTGAAAATGGCTGTGGATTACCTTTCCGGTGTTTGTGTTGAGGATCCGGACAGTGACTTCGCCTTCGCGGGGCGCAGCAACTATGCCGCGATAAACCGCGAAAGGACCCACGGCGGCGGACATGTTTCCGCAATTCCCCGAATAATCGACCAGATCTGACTTTATGCTGAGCTGGGCAAAGGTATAGTCCACATCTACGTCGGCATGGTGGGACGGCCCGACCACACAGACTTTCGAAAGCGACGACACCCCGCCACCCATCCCGTCAAGCTGACGCCCGAACGGATCCGGAGAGCCCATGGCCGCCCGAAAAATCGGTGCCCATCGATCCTGGTCATCGGGCAGATCATCACGGTGGAACACGAGCGCCTTTGAGGTGCCCCCGCGCATGTAGCTGGCTCTGACGGACTTCACCGCACTTCCCCTTCACCCAGATCGTCGGCAAACAGGATGTTGCGCAACAGGTAGCTGGGCATACCGCCATGCCGGAAGTATTCGCATTCCATGGTGCTGTCGATCCGAACGGTTATCGTGGCTTCGATCCGGGTTCCGTCAGGCTTTGTAGCAACCAGTCGCGCGTCCGATCCCGGATGCGGCGGGTGTTCCAATCCCTCGATGCTGATGCTCTCGGTCCCATCCAGGCCAAGAGATGCTGCGCTGTCGCCGGGGTTGAACTGGCAAGGCAGAACCCCCATGCCAACCAGGTTCGACCGATGGATACGTTCAAAGCTTTGCGCAATTACCGCCCGCACGCCAAGAAAGGCGGTTCCCTTGGCCGCCCAGTCCCGGCTTGACCCGCAGCCATATTCCTTTCCGGCGATCACGACCAGCGGTGTTGACCGCTCGCGGTAGATCCGCGACGCGTCAAAGATATTCTGCCTTTCGCCGGTTCCGTCGATCCGGGTAAAACCGCCTTCGGTTCCAGGCACCAGCGCGTTGCGCAACCGCACGTTTGCAAAAGTGCCGCGTATCATGACCTCGTGCTGGCCGCGATATGCGCCATAGGTGTTAAAGTCGGCAGGATTAGTGCCATGCGACACCAGCCATTGACCGGCTGGCGAAGCGGGATCAATCCGCCCTGCCGGGCTGATGTGGTCCGTTGTAATGGAATCGCCAAGTATCACCAATGCTCGAGCATCCAGGATCGGTTTCATCGGCGAAGGCAGCTCGCCGAAATCCCGGAATAGTGGAGGTTCGGCGACATAGGCGGACTCTTTCCAGTCAAAAACACTACCTTGCGGGCACTCGATATCGTCCCAAAGACGATCCTCGGGCGTCTGGGACACATAAACCGAACGGTAGGTTTCAGGATCCGAAGAAAAGGCCAGAGCGGCCTCAATCTCTGCGTTGCTCGGCCAAATATCGGTGAGATACACTGGTTTGCCTTGTGGATCAGACCTGATCGGCTGGCTGGACAAATCCGTTCGGACTGTCCCGGCTAACGCATAGGCCACGACCAGAGGCAGGCTCATCAGGAAATTGGCGCGCAGCGCGGGATGGATGCGGGCCTCGAAAATCCGGTTGCCAGAAAGAACCGCGGCACAGACAAGATCGCCCTGACGGATTGCGTCCTCGATCTCGGGCTCGAGCGGGCCGCTGTTTCCGGCGCAAACGGCGCAGCCATAGGCCGACACATCGAAACCTAGCGCTTTCAGGGCCGGCATCAGGCCCGCGGTTTTCAAGTATTCGGTGACGGCGCGCGACCCTGGAGCGAATGACGTCTTGATCCAGTGCGGCACCGTCAACCCCGCGGCGACGGCCTTTTGCGCCAATAATCCTGCTGCGATCAAAACCTTGGGATTGGACGTGTTGGTGCAGGACGTAATTGCGGCAATCAGAATATCGCCATGGCCCAGATCGGTTGGTCCACCCGCCGCGCTGCCGGTAACCGGCGTTCGTGTATCAATCGGGCTGTCCCGGTCATAGCCGCCGTCCTGAACCGGAGCCTGATATAGGGCGTCGAATCTCCCGGACAGCGCAGCAAGCGCAATCCGGTCTTGCGGACGTTTGGGCCCGGCAACACAGGGTTCGATCGCGGACAAGTCAATCTCGATCGTATCGGAATAATCAATCTGACCCTCGGCCGGCATACCAAACAAGCCCTGCGCCCGAAAATACCCTTCGATCAGGTCGACCTGATCACCGGAACGACCTGTATTGCGATAGTATTCAATGGTTTCGCCATCCACCGGAAAGAACCCGGTCGTCGCACCATATTCCGGGGCCATGTTGGCAATGGTCGAGCGATCCGTCGCACTAAGATTTGCGGCCCCATCGCCGTGGAATTCGACAAACTTACCGACAACGCCCACCTGCCGCAGCCGTTCAACGATGACCAAGACGGCATCGGTGGTTGTAACGCCCTCGCGCAGCTGACCACGCAGCGCAACGCCCACCACATCTGGCGCCGTCAGATAGATCGGCTGACCAAGCATGGCGGTTTCCGCCTCGATCCCGCCGACCCCCCAGCCGAGAATACCGATGCCGTTGATCATTGTTGTATGGCTGTCGGTTCCGACCAACGTGTCTGGAAAGCACAAACACCCGTCTTCACCTACTCCCTGCGCCAGATGTTCAAGGTTGATCTGATGCACGATCCCGCTTCCGGGCGGAAAAGTCGTCAGGTTTTCAAACGCCTGCGTCCCCCACTTGAAGAACTCATAACGTTCGCGGTTCCGTTGGCATTCAAGATCGGTGTTCCGACGCAAGGAACCCGGCCCGGTTGCGTTGATCTGCACCGAATGATCAATCACCAGCTGAACCGGCACCTGCGGCTCGATCAGCTCGGGGGATTTTCCGAACCGTGCCGCCGCATCGCGCATCGCCGCGAGATCACAAATCAGCGGTGTCCCGGTAAAATCCTGCAACACCACCCGCGCCACGGTCAGAGGCACCTCGCCCCGGCGTCCGCCAGGCTGCCAGTTTGCCAGTGCCTCGATATGAGCGTCCGTCACACTTGCCGCCTCCCGGTTGCGCAAGGCCGATTCCAGAAGGATGCGGATTGTGACCGGCAGACGCGCAACGCCCTCATACCCGTTCTCTGCAAACGCGGGCAGCTAGATTAGCTCGGCAGTTTTTCCAAGAGGTGTTGCAAACTTGCGTCGGTATGTTTCTGCGAGATATTTCATGTGTCATCCAATCTCGATGCGTCAGCCAAAGGGCCAGGGAAGATCAACCAGCGACTGCAAGAGCCCGCCGGGGAATTCGAGAACCATGATCCGGGCCAGGCCGACCAGCCCTAGAAATGGCGCTGCGGTCAAAAGCCCTGTGCGTGCCCAGGTTGCCCGCGCCTTGACGCGCAGGAAGATGGCAAAGAACACGATGAGTGCGGGAAGAAAGCCGACCAGGGCGATCCCGGCCACAAACCCAGTGATCCAATAGACGTAGTGACCAAGGCCAACGATGCCGTCCTGTCCCACATGGTCCCCGACGATCTCGTGATCGTAGTTGGCCGCGTCCGCAGTTTTTCCCATCGCCAGCTTGACGAAAACAATGCCAGAGATAACCAGCATAACCGCGCTCAAACCGGCTGGGAAAACGCCACCCAGGAACGACCGGGTCAAACCGTCGTAAAGGCCAAAGGCGAATAGCGCGACAACCACGCCGGCAAAAATAGCCTGCGGAGTCAGATTGATAGCCCGAGACTCGTCTTCCTCATCGGCCGGGTTGTGGGGAACGTTGCGGGCACCATACCAGACCGAAACCAGAGTAATCAGCGCGATTACCACGACACCGGGTTTCAGCAGGAACCCCCAGCTGTAAAACTGAAGCGCCTGATACAAGTAGGTCTCGCTCATCCCGGCCAGAACGAACCCGATCAGGAAAGCCGGGCGCGGCCAGCCGAACCGCTTCATGTACACGCCAAGCACGCCTACGACCAGCAGCGCAAACATATCCAGGAAATCCCGTGTCGCCTGAAAGGCGGCAAAGAAAATCACAGCGATCATGAAAGGCGCAAGATAGTGATATGGAATGGTGGTCAGACGCGCCACGACCGGGGACAGGAATAGACAGGTTCCAGCACCGATGACATTGGCCAGCGCAAGCGACCAGACGATCGTATAGGTGAGGTCGAGCTGGCTTTCGACCAGGCTTGGACCGGGTTCGATGCCAAGCAGAACCATGCCCCCAAGGAAAACCGCCATGCTGCCGGAGCCCGGGATACCAAACAGCAGGGTGGGCACCAGACCGCCGCCTTCCTTGGCGTTGTTTGCGGATTCCGGCGCCAGCACACCGCGGATGTCGCCCCTACCGAACTGGCTTTTGTCCTTCGAGGTCTGCACTACATGGCCATAGGCGATCCAGTCCACGACGCTGCCGCCAAGCCCGGGTAGCGCTCCGACGACGCAGCCAATGGCCGCGCAGCGCAGGCATAGCCACTTGTGGCGGATCATGTCGCGCAAACCCTCGAACCAGCCGGTTCCAAGGGCGTTGGCTTTTGAGATAGAACGGTTTTGACGGCACAGATCGATGATTTCCGGAAAGGCGAACATTCCCAGGCCGATAACGACCAGCGGAATACCGTCCATGAGATAGGAGATGTCAAAACTCATGCGGAATTCGCCCGTCGCAGGAGCGCCACCAATCGAGCCAACCAAAAGGCCAAGACCGCAAGCGGACAGACCTTTGGGCAGGCTGCTGCCCGCCAGCACGCCCACCATACTGAGGCCCAAAACGGCAAGCATAAATAATTCGGCGGATCCGAAGAAAAGGATGACCGGGCGCGCGATCAGGACAAAGGCCGTCAGCACGACCGCGCCGATCAGACCGCCCATCAGCGACGCTGAAAACGCCGCGCCGAGCGCATAGGCGGCTTTGCCCTGTTTGGCCAATGGAAACCCGTCAAGCACCGTCGCCTGTGACGCGCTCGAGCCCGGAATACCCATCAGCACCGATGTGAACGTATCCGAGGTAGGAATGACCGCAACAAGTCCGATCAGCATGGCCAGCGCGGAAACCGTATCCATGCCGTAGATGAATGGCATCAGCAGGGACAGGCCGGCAATTCCGCCCAATCCTGGCAGGATACCGATGGTGAGGCCGAGAAGAACACCCCCGGCGAGAAAAAGCATGTGCTCGATAGAAACAATTGCCTCGAGCGCCGACAGCAACGCATCAATCATTGCTCGGACCTCCACGTCCAGTGGGTGTTTTGGGAATGTTGGGAGTCAGGTTTTTTGGGCGGCGCAGACCGCCGCCCAAAGGCCGGGCGGCCTGTTCAGAACTCGACGTGGTAACGCTCGGTCAGCCGGTTCTGCACCCAGTCCGGGACGCTTCGTCCAGGTCCACGGCCTGCTGCATCATCGTCTCGGCGCCCTCGCCCACCGCTTGCGGGTAGGTCCCAAGAACCGCCTCAGCACGTTCTGCGAAATCGGGGGCCGAAATCACGGCCTGAGCGGCATCGCGGTATGCCTGAACGATGTCGTCAGGCGTTTCATTCGGCAAGAAGATCATCTTCTGCGCGGGGTATCCGGCGAAATAGAGGCTTTTCCAGACCTCCCATTCCTGACCGCTCGGGGCCTTTCCATGCACCTGTTCATAGACTTCGGGAAAGCTTGGCAGATCGGGGAAGGTCGGATCGCGGACGATATTGCCGCTGCCATCGGGGAAGCCCCAGGTCATGATCGGAACGGCTTTGCCTTTCTCAACCAGGGGCGTGACCTTTGTGAGAAAGCTGGCCGAGGTTTGATAGTCCAGATTCACCTCGCCGCGTTCAAAGGCCAGACGCGCTGCACCACGACCTTTCATCCCGAATACCGGGCTGACATCGACTTCCAACATCTGCAGACCCAGCAGAACCAGCAGATCCAGCGACGTAGCTCCCTGACTGCCGAATTTCAGATCGGTTCCGTCCAGATTAACCAGATCGGCGGCCTTTTCCACGCCCAGTTCAGGATTGATATACATGATGGCACCGGTTCCGGTGGCAAGAACGACAGTCCAGTCCTTGTATTCATAGTTCACGCGCTTATCGCCCAGTAAGTACGGAAGCTGCGTCGACCCCGAAGTTCCCAAAAGGGTCTTGCCATCGGGTTCTGCCCGGGCCTGAAACTGGTTTGCGCCCTTGGTCGAACCACCGCCGGGGATGTTCTTGACGACAATGGTGGGCTGGCCTGGTAACTGCTCGGACAACAGCGGAGCGTAGAAACGGGACCAGCGGTCCGATCCGCCTCCCTCCTTGAACGGAATAATCCATTCAATGCGCTGGCCCGAAAAATCTGCCGCAGCTACGTGTTGGGCAGTTGTCCCCGTGAATGCAATTACCGACGCTGCAGATACCGCGAGTGGCTTGATGAGTGTCCGAAGCATAAGGCCTCCTCCTGCTTGTTCCTTTTTTGTCATATGGATCCAGTCGTTCCCTTATCCGCATTCCGAAAGATACAGGAATACTGCAAAGGGCAGATCGCCTTTAGGATCCGGATGAATTGGACTCTCCTCCCTCATCCGAAGCAGAATCGACTGTAATTCGCGAACCTATCATTCCGCTTTCAACTCAAAAAATAAGTCGATTGAAGCAAATCGTGACCTCCGTATTGTAGAAGCATGCGCATTCTTGTGGTCGAAGATAACGAACGCCTTGCCGAAACGATATGCCGGTCGCTGTCCCAGATGGGACATGCGGTGGACACGGTTGACGATGGACAATTGGCGGACGAACTGCTGGCATCGCAGGGCTTCGATCTGGTCGTGCTCGATCTCAGCCTGCCGGGCCTTGATGGTTTGGAGGTTCTGAAACACATGCGTCGGCGCGGCACCAACATACCGGTGCTGGTCCTGACCGCGCGATCCAGGCTTGAGGACCGGGTCGGTGGGTTGAACCTCGGAGCGGACGACTATCTGACGAAACCATTTGAGCTGGCCGAACTGGACGCGCGGGTCAGCGCCCTGCTGCGCAGACGACCAGACACGAAACCTGTGACCGTTGAGTTGGGACCGCTGAAATTTGATACCATTAACCGCGCCGCGCACTTGTCCGGAAAACCGGTCGAGCTGACCCCACGAGAGCGCAGCGTTCTGGAAATCCTTATTGCCAACCACGGAGCGGTTATGAGCAAGGACCGCATCGCAGAACACCTTTACAGCTTCGATGACGAAGCTGGAGTCTCGACTGTCGAATTTTATATTCACCGGCTGCGAAGGAAGCTGGGTCGCCACAGCAAGCTGATCAGGACAGTCCGGGGGCTTGGCTACATGCTGGATACATAGCGTAAATGTCCGGGATGTCACTGCGCGGAAGATTGCTTTTGTGGATGCTCGTCCCGGCCGGAGTCATGTCTGCCGCAATGGTAACCGAGGCCTATGTCAGCGCGCGCTCTTTGGTAGGAGAAATTCACGACAAGCAACTAGTTTCGACGGCACTGGGAATTTCCGAATATGTTGTTGGATCAACAGGGGATCTGCTGCCGACCGACATACTGGCGCTGATGACCAGTTCCAGCGGCGAGCGGATTTACTACCGCGTCACCGGCCCGGATCGGTCTTTTCTGACTGGGCATGTCGATCTGCCGATGTTTTCAGGTTCCATCCCCGAAGAAGGCGGAGTGCCAGTTTTTTTCGACGCTGTCTATCGAGGAGAGAAAATTCGCCTGGTCTCCTTGTCCATGTTGGTCGCGGAACGGGACATCAACGGCTGGGTAACTGTGCAGGTTGCCCAAACGCGCGAAGTTCGTGACCGGCTTACGCGCGAGGCCGTAGTCCGGGCGATCCTGCGGCTTTCCATTACCATTGGGCTTGCGGTCTTTTGCGCCTGGATCGGTATCACTCGCGGCCTCGCACCGCTTGAGGTTCTCGGTGGTGCAATCAAGCGACGCTCATATGATGATTTGCGCAAGATCCGGCACGAAATGCCTGCGGAGATTTCCGACGTCGTCAACGAGCTGAACCGGCTACTCGAAAGGTTGAAAGACAGTATCAAAGCCAGCCAGGCTTTTATCTCGAACGCGGCGCATCAGCTCCGGACGCCCCTGGCCGAAATTCAGGCGCAATCGGAACTTGCGCTGCGTGAAGTCCGCGATGCCTCGGACCGGGACAATTTGGAAAAGATCGTTGAAAGCACGCGAAAATCCACCAGACTTGCTAATCAGCTTCTCAGTCTCGCTACAGTGCGACCAGAGACCAGAGGTGGATTGACCGATGCGAAACAGGTCGACCTGAATGATCTTGCGGCACGCGTGGTGCTCGATTGGGTTCAACGGCAGAAAGGCAAATCCACCGATATCGGGCTGGAGAAAAGCGCGTCTCCCGCACTTATTCATGGTGACCCGGTTTTCTTGCAGGAACTTGTCAATAATTTGATCGACAATGCAATTGAGTACGGCCTAGAGGACGTGAGGATTACAGTGCGGATATCAGTCGATCACGCCACCGCGATTCTGGAAGTCGAAGACAACGGCCCCGGAATTCCTTTGCCGGATCGGGCTCAGGTCGTCGACCGTTTCGTTCGCCTCCCGGGTTCGAAAGGAAGTGGATGTGGGCTGGGCCTGTCGATCGTAAGGGAAATCGCTGAGTGGCACAATGCGGGCATATCGCTTCACGACGGCCCTCAGGGAACGGGGCTTTGTGTTCGGATAGCTTTTCCCGACATAAGGATCACTGGAAACTGAGTTCAGCCCTGTCCGTTTAGTTCGTGCACTCCACTTTTTCGAAGCAAATTCAGGTCAAGATCGGGCGCGGATCGAACGAGCAGACCTGCCCGGTTCATGCGTTCGACCAATGGCTGCACTTCGCCAGTATCGATTTTGGACAGGTCTTCGCGCGTACATCGCGCAATGACAAACGCGCGCTTGAGGCACGGCTATTGAACAGGCACGTCGCGCGGCTCATCAAACAGACCGTGCTGGCCGCCGGGATCCGCGCCTAGCTGCCCGAGTAAGACCGCATCGCCCTGTTCTCGGGACACAGCCTGCGGGATTTGTTGCATAGTCTGGAATATTGACGCTCTCGGGGTTTACGAGTGAATAGTCTCAAAAATCATGATGAGAATAGCCGCTTTCCGATTCGAAAGCGAGAAGGGCGATGCTGCGTTTTCGGTCTCCAGATGGCTTGCCACGGCTCGTGGCTATCCACTCATCCGCTCGGAAATTCTTCTACGCCCCCGCGCACCGCCGCTCAGCCTTAACAATCTGTTATCGCCACCCCGAGGCATTTGACGCTTGGAATGCCGCCACCAGAGCAGCTTGAAACCCAAGCTCCTCCAGTTCCCGTTTTCCGAACGGTTAACGTGTCAACGTACTGAACCAAACCGGGTTGCTTCAGTTATCGTGACATCACGCTTAATCTTTTGTTTTGTTCAATATTGCGTGCGAACCACTATTGATATTGATAATTCCTCACCCGTGAGTGGTGTTCCAACCTTTTAGGGCTCACGCCGGCCAATTCGAGTCGTGCTCGCGCTGTGCGGCTGTCAGACCATTCCGGAAATACGCATCGTAATATTCGTTTTCCACACGATGGGCCTGCAACCAGATGCCGGGCGCGTGGATCGCCTCGCAATGGGCCGGGAAGCGACCGTGGGTTTTGTAGATGTAAGTACAGATGTCGCGGGCGCAATCGATGATGTCCTGCTCGTATTCACCGGCCTCTTCTAAATATTTGTTCCCGAAGCCGTCCTTGTAGATTTGCTGAAACAACGCCTCGTTCTTGTAGATCCCGTCTGGGCCAAATTTGCCAGAAACCACCGCATCGACTGCATCGGACATGGTAGGATAGTAAGGTGGGCATTTGCCCTTGATCAGATGCTCTCCATGATGGCGCAGGCCGACGGCATGAGCCCGTACATGCTTCATCGCCGCGATCGGCAGTGTGTGCCAGCGCAACAGATCCATAAGCCGCCATTTGGGCGTGACGTAGTCAAAGCCCAGCATGGTGCCAAAGCGGTCGCTGAATTTTGGATCGCCCATCAGAACCGGCGGTGATATGGCCGCATGAATCCAGCCGCCCAGACCCAGCGCCTCGGTCACCAGAAACAGGTTCTGGATCAGAAGATCGGCCTCGATCTGGGTCCGCATCTGTCCCAGAACACCCAGCGGGATTTTGATGTCGGGGTTCAGAAAACCCTTGTCGATCCACCGTTTCACGCCGGCGGGCTGATAGAAGTTGCGGTCATCCACAATGACGGGACGCGCCTTGTCCGGCTGAGTCAGGATATACATCAGGGCGTTGATATACTGGTATGACAGGTTAACGACGGGAAAGAAAAGTGTGGAACCAGGAGTGTTCGACAGAAACCGGTTTGAATCCAGATAGGCGGGAAAATCACGCATACCGTCCGGCACATCAATGCGACGGTCGAGGATACGTACCTTCGCCTGTTCCGCGCGTTCAATCAGCACTTCGGGCGTCCAGTTCCCGGTTCCACCTTCAAGTGGATCCAGACGGCGCAGGAAGTATGTGCCGCTGTCATTGATCATGAAGAAGTGGGTGCCCTGCGCGTTGTCGGGGCTGCCTGCGGTGCGCCCCTCCATCACCAGGTTTGGTTTGGACATGATCGGATCGCCGCTTTCATCGTCGAAAAACGGACGGTCCGGCATTGTGAGGCCACTCGCTCCGGTTGCGGCAATCAGGATCGCTTCCTGCAGGGGCGACAGGGGCGCGCGATCGTTCTGGGACGTCCAGCTTAACGAGCCTGCAACCACGTTTGATCCGCGGCTGACCCGCTTGGTCCGCCGGTTCCACAACGTGCGCGCAAGCGGTGCGTTCAGGAACGAGTCCAACCCATTCCGAGCCTTTTTGTCCGGCATGTCTCAGCCCTCCTGCACCTTGTGCCATGGCGCAAAGGCCGTGGCGGTTTTCGGCAGCACTGGTGCAAATTCGGGGAAATGGCGCAACAGCAGAGACTTCATGCCATTTTGTGCGACCCAATCCATGCCCAGTTGCGTATAGATTTCGGGTCGGAAATCGGTGGTCAGGAACCGATCCGACTGCAACCGGCGCGACGCCATCAGGATAAAGATCCGAAAGGCCGTATCCGAGAATCCGAATCCGTCCGGAGGCGTTTCCCCCAACAGGCCAATCACGGTATCGACCTTGTCGATGTCGTCGTAGAGTTCTTTCAGGATGCGGTTGGTCTCGGGGCTTGCAGTCAGTTCGTCCCACTCGGTCACAGCCGGCATGTGCAGGCCTTTTCGGAACTCGTTGTACCGTGGCACGCGTCTGGAACGGGTCCGAACGATATCCACCACAGACAGGTCAATCAACTCGCCAAACCTTTCAAGATTTTGAAGCGATTTCGGAAAATTGTGCAACGTGATCGCACCAGGATGGGCAACGCCCTGAGAATACAGACAATCGCGCAATCCCAATTCACGCAGTTGCTCGTCGGTTTGTTCACCCTGTATCTCAAGGAACCCGCGCCGCGCTTTTTCCTTGCCGGATTTGTAGTCATAGAAAATGTAGTCATCCGGGATCAATGGATGCATCCGATAGACTGTGGCAAACTCCTCGGTCAGGGCATAGCGCGCAGTATGGTGATCCGGTTCGGTTTCGGGAATGCCTTTCAATGCGTGCACGTCTGTTAGCCAGATGCCCAGCCGTGTCAGCCAGGACTTCGGCGGACCATACCAGTTGGTCTTCATGCCGATATCAAGCGCCTCGGTTCCCAGAATGGCCGGGGTCCATTCAACTGTGTGAATCTTGGCGATCAGGGCAGAAACGATAAGGCGCGCGGTCTGGTACACCCGCTCCTCATCCATCTTTGGATAAGCACGCTCCAATTCGTCACACAGAACATTGTGTTCGCGGGCAAAAAGCGTATGCAGCGTGGAAAGCCCCAGCCACCAGCTTTCGTTGAACCCGGTCAGCTCGAAGCCCTTGGTGTTCAGGGGCAGGTAGCCCTCTTTTGTCAGTTTGAGTTTCGGCCCGTCCCGCAGCTTTCTGGCGGCATCGGAGTTGACACCGTAAACCTGCGAGCCGTCCCACCAGTGGGAATTCTCATTGGCAAACAGGAAGGGGTCGTCAGCCCCTTTCTTCGGAATATTGCTTGCAATTCGCATCTCGCGTTCCGGTTCACCGTCGGGCCGGTTCTTCCAATCGGGATAACCATCGGGGATCGGAACGATGTCGTCGTCTTCACCCAGTTTCCGGCGTTCATGGGCAACCCAGTCATGGACCTGAAACTGAATCCACGAGGCCGCGAGAATGTTGAGTATCTTGGCCGGGATGAATGCCTGCCGGTCCATCAGCCGGCGCGCCACCTCGACCGGGTTCGGACTGTTGTCGGGCTGCACTTGCGGCGGCATGTTGCGCCCAAAGGTGGCCCCGGCCGCACCCATTCTGGGATCCGACAAGTCGTTATAGCTACCGTCATGGGTGCGATACACGCGATGCGCGGGAGCAGGTTCAGGTGGGACCGCGCGGGCACTTGGAACAGGCTCCTCGGGGTCGGTGTCGATAAGGTTCTTTTGTCTCAGATCGTGTCTGAGCGCATCTAAATTCAGAAGCTGCACCAACAGGAATGGGATACGGTGCCATGGCACGCGCCGATTCACCGCCCGCAGGATGGATCGGGCAGCCGAGCCGAAAACCCGGTTTCGAAGCGGCGGCGGCGGCGCTTTGAACCGCTTGCCCTGCCGGTGAGACGAGGACGCATCATAGGCAGCCTTGCGCGCCCGGTTCAGATTTCCCAGCGGGCGGAACTCCTCGGTCGTATTCCAGGGGTTGAAGCCCATATTTTCGATTTCCAGCGCCTCTGCCAGCGCTTCGGGCGTGGACAGATCGCGCTGAGGCAAAACCAGTTCGGCAACCTTGACCGGCGGGCTGACCAGTTCGTCCCATTCATGCGCCGCATCTTCGATGGGTGTCTGCTCCTCAGATACAAACCGCTGAACCGTGAGGTCGAAAACGACTTCTCCTTTCGCCTGACGCGCCGCGTATTCTGACGACAGGCGAGATGCGCCGGCATATGCGCCCTGAACACCCGCGATGTCTTTTGCCGGGCTGAACGTGTAGCGCACCGCTTCGTTGCCCCAGGCGATTGCGCCGCGGCTCCAATAGCTCTCCAGCGCAACGCTGTCACAAACCCGTAGGGCCGTTCGCACGTTGCCCAGCATGCGACGGGTCTCGGAGAATCCCAGAAGGAAACACAGGCGTATCAGTCCGACCAGTTTTGACATCCGCCCACCGGACACGGCATGGGCAAATACCACGAATTGCCGGGCGTTGCGTGCATGAGGCACGGGGAAGTTGGTGGCCAGCAGATCGTGACCAATACTGTCGGATTCCCACACGCGTACAGCCAGTCCGCGCAAATCCTTGTCTTCGTCGGATTGGGTTTGCGAGGAAGCGTTCGAAAACCGCACAGTTGCCGGATACGTTTTACCAGGCAGCGCGAACCCAACCTGTAAATCCTCGGGCAGGTTATCGGCAAATCGAAGTTCAGCGCCTTTGAACGCAACGATGGCTTTCTTGTGAAAAGCCCGGTCAACGCTGCGCGCGCCGCCTGCTGCCATGGACTTCAGCTGAGCCGCCATCATCATTTCGGCCAGCGCCTTGGATTCTTTCAGTTCGGCCTCGGGCGACCCGCCCACAAAAACCTCACGCCATTTCCGCAGGGGTTCCGAACTGCCGTCCATTGTGGCCTCCTCTTGACTACAATCCAAATCGCGTGCGTATGCCATTCCGGATCGCCGCCAGCACCCCTTCGGGATGAGGTGAGTAGTTTGGCAAAGCCAATCGCGTGATCCGCGCATCGATGAGGGATGGCCTGCCACTTGCCAGTGCTGCGCCGAACGCCTTCTCGAACTCATCCAGCTGATTGACGACATACCCATCGGCGCCACAGGCACGGGCATAGGCAGCGTAGTCGGGATTTTCGAATTCGGTCAGTCCCGTCTTGAAGAAGGCGGATAGCTGATAGAGCTTGATTAGCTTGAATTCGCGGTCGTTGAAAATGACCCAGACCACTGGAATGTCATACTGTACCGCAGTCATCAGTTCGAAACCGCTCATCAGATAGGAACCATCGCCGACCGTGGCGACCACGGGGCGGTGCATCTCGGCATATTTTGCGCCGATTGCTCCACAGACACCAATACCCATTGGCCCATACGTTCCGGGCTTGCGGAAGTTCTGGCCCTCTTTGAGTTCCAGGTAGTACCCGGCCCAGGCAGCATGTGCGCCTGCGTCGGCCAGAACGATCCCACCCGGTGGAAGAAGCTGAGAGATTTTCTGGACCATTTCGCCCGGATGCAGTTGCTTCTGCGGCGAGATGATAAAGCGTTCGTCATAGTCCTTTGGCCTATAGTCACGCTTTGGCACTGGTCCGATCACCGCGTCGAGGCGTTCAAAGAGGCCCTGCAACGCCTGCCGGGCATCACCGAGGATTACGTGGTCCGCTTTGTAGAATTTGTCGAACTCACCCGCATCGATGTTGACGTGGATCAGCGTTTTTTCGTCAAACAGCCCGTCAAAAAAATCAAATGTCGCATGCTGCGCAAATGAATTACCGACGGCCAGCACCACATCGGCATCCGAAAACAAATCCCAGGCCGCCTTGTGGCCTGAATCACAATAAAGTCCGATCGCAAGCGGGTTTTCCTCGGCAACGATCCCCTTGCCATCCATCGTGGTGAGCAGCGGAATCTGGAATCGCTCAATGAACGACTTGGCAATATCGTTCGCCCCGGCAAGGATTGCGCCAAAGCCGGCCAGCATGACCACGGTCTTTTCAGCCTTGATCGCCTGTTCCAGCGCTTTTGAAACCCTGTCCAGCGCATCCGGATCGGGTGCCACGCCTGTCTGAGGCTCGCTCAGAGGTCGAAAATTCGTCACTTCGACTTTTGGATCAGTGATATCCTCTGCGACCGCGATATGAACCGGGCCAGGCCGTCCTTCGAATGCTATATTGATGGCCTTCTGCAGGGTATCGATCAGATCATCAGGGTCGGTGACAAGAAAATCCGCAGGTTCGCCTGTTTCCGGGTCTTTCTTGGTCGCGGCGCGGAACATCATCCGGGAATCCGGTGTGCGTGCCAGACCCGAGGTTTCATTCAGCCCGCCGCGTCCCTGCCACGCAACAGTAGAATACCCGCTGATCGCCAGCAGGGGGTAGCTGTCCGTCAGGGCCACACACATGCCCGAGATCAGGTTGAAAGCCCCCGGTCCGGCTGTGGCGAAACACACGCCAAGTTTGCCGGTGAACATTGCGTGGCCGCAGGCCATGAAGGCCGCACCCTGTTCGTTCTTAGCAATAACCGGTCTGATCTTGTTGGAAGCATCCAGGGCAAGCATGAGCCCAGCGGCGTTTTCGCCGGCCCCGCCATACGCGGCATCGACTCCGATAGTCTCAAGTGCGGCAACTACTGCGTCGTAAACCCGCATCTAATGCCATCCAATCAATGTCTCAACAATAATCCCAACCATAGCAGAAATTGCCGTTTTTAGAAACAGCACGGGATTAAACTCGCGCATAGGTAGCAACGCGGGTGGTGAAATCCGGCAATCGAAACGTTGTTCTCGCAACGGGAAGGCGGCGTTCAACAGAACAGATCAGTGTTATCTAAGGTCTTTTCGGAGCAAGTGCGGGTTCTTTTCGGTGACGTTTCGGACCACATTCAGCGTTTTTGGCAAGTTGGCAGTGTCGATCCCCTCGGGCGTGCGTTCGGTCGCCATCAGAAATTCGAGGAAATGAAGCAGGTTGCTCAGAGCCTCGCCGTTTACCGGATACACTGATATCGCATCGGCGAACCACCTGGCCGGGTCGCGATAGGGTGGCCGTGCATCCCCCGAACAGCACAGAATCGCGTCCGTCACCCCAAGGGCATTGCGATAATGGGTGTCCGTCGGAGCAAGTTCGGCCGCGCGCAGGAATGACTTTCGCGACGCGGACCAGTTGTTCAATTCCGACGCTTCAATAAATCCGATCAGACCATGCGCCAGCGCACGCAGTTCAGGCTCGTCACCCGTCAACTCGTTTTCCAGATAGCGCTCGAAGGCCGCAATCGCCTGGGACGGAGCCCGCCCCGGCACCGGAGGATATTCACCAAGCTCATGATCCTGCTGCAACCTCAGGAAACCAAGGATACCGTTCAGAAAATCAAGCTCGGGCAGGCTATGGTGAAACAGCCGGGAGGCTTCCGGGTTCACCCGGATAAACCCGTGGTCGGGGTGTCCACCCATCTCGTCGTTGACTTCGATCCAACCCGGTTCGTTTGTGATCCGAACGCTGAACGCCCTCGGTTGACCCGGTTCGAACATCAATTCCTCGCTGGACGCATTTACATCCGGTTGGGCAAAGACTCTGCTGGCCTCGAGAAACGCACTGTCGATGCCGTCAAACAGTTCTGCCGAGATGACCCGCGCGGCAAAGGTCACGTCCAGTGCAGGCACCGAGACAGACAACCTCTGATCAGACCCCGCAAGGGGCACGAACAGGACTTCTTCCGCATAGTTTCGCGGCATCGGCTGCAAAAACTCATACTGATGCGATTGGCGGCGAAACCCCCTTAGCCTGGATTGCAGGAAAATCTGTTCATCCTCGATAAAGATGCGGCCCTGCATGAAGACTAGGACTTGTCCATTACGCAGCGGTACAGATGCACCTCCTGCCAGCAACTTTTCAAGAACCTCATCAGGATCGCACACCTGCCCCAGGAACATATGGGCGACGACGCCCAGACTGCCATAGGTCGGCTGATGCCAGCTGTCCAGCTTGAACAGCCATGAAAACCGCTGTGCCATTTCCTGCAACCTTTCCAGCCTGTTACCCTCGGACGAAGTCGCTTCGGCCGAGGTTGCCAGATACTCCAACGGCACGATATTCGCAGCCGACCCTTCGAAGATGTAGGGACTGTCACACGCGGTAAAGCCGCCCGCATCCGCCCCTCGCGCGCCGAACGACGCGCCCGTAAGCAGCGTCAGCACACCGCAAAGGATTAGCGCCGCCAGTCGGGTCTTGAGAATGTCGGTTGCATCCTTCATCACTGACCTCCTCCGCTGTCGGTCCGAGGGGGCAGCGGGTCCACGCAGACGCCGCTGTCCGCACTGCCGTCACCGCGAATTTCCTGTAGTATGGGAAGCACGCTCTGGTCTCCAAAATCGGCGATCGCCTGTTGATAAACGCGTTCGGCACCCGCGTGGGCGAAATCCCCCAGATCTTCCCATTCAGCTTGTTCCAGACCCAGAAAGTCCGGCCTTGGCCGAGCCGCCTCGAGCGTACCGATCGCATCGCAATAGAACGCGCGGGAACGCAGAAGCCTCGTTTTGCGCTCTTGCGCCGGGACCGCTTCAGCCGCTTTTTCATGCCTGAGACCAAGCGCCAACGCGGCCATCAGGCGCAATTCGGCATTCCCGCGAAACAGATCCGCCAACCCGGCGTCGATCTGTGTCTGTTCATAAAGGGCTTCGTGATAACCCGGCATGCGTGGCGGGCGGGCATTGTGGTATTCGTAGTGGCGAAGCGGAATGACCACATACGCCACGATTATGTCGTCACCGCTGACACGGGCTCCAACCTCCAGCAGCACCCGCTCGTCATTGAGTACACCGGTTACATTTGCATCGTAATTGTCCGAGTCCCGCATCTGCCGTTGCGGGCAATAGATGACATTTGCAAGCGATCCCAGCGACGCATCGGCCTTGTCGAAATGCATCTCGAATGCCGCAAGCAAAGCACGCCTTTTCCGCTCGCTGATTGTGCGCACAAGATCCATCGAGCCAATCAGCAGCTTGTCTTTCGCCGCGGCCTCATCCGGACACCCTTGTAGCGCTGCATGCGCCTGCTGCCCCACAAGCAACACCGCAGCAAGACCGGCAAGGATGGTTCTGATCAGCCTCGAAGGGCTGTACGTGCAAGACATATAGTTCACCAAACCTTCCACCATGGTTGCGCCCTCTGGTTGGCTCTTTCAATTTGCGTCAGCGCCGTCTGAATTGCCGCCTCGAAATCCGGCTGCACGTCCGACGGCACACCGGCAGCGGTCAAGTTCGCACCCAATCGTGTTAAGGGGCCTACCGCGTCCCGACACCCCACTGTGCCAGCGATTTCAGCCACCGCTTTGCGCGTGCTCCATTTGAAGGTTTCGGTCGGGTCGTCAATTACGCGAACGATGACATCGCAGGTCGCGTCATTTGTAATCAGCCCCGCCTGCTCCAGCCCGAGCTTTCCCCATCCGATTTGAAACTCATTCCCATGATCGATAAATTGCACAAGGGGATAGGCCGCGACGCTTCCAAACCCTCCAAGGGCAAGCGCAGTTGCCTTGGATTTTTCAGAGTCGTTTGCAAGTTCCGGGCTGTTCAGATCAATCACATAGGTTTTGAGCTTGTCTGCGGCATCGGCAGTGAACTGCGCGCGTTTCAGATCAAGCTCGACGCTCTGCACCAGCAGGTAGGCCAGAAAGAAAGCGACCGAGGTCTTAATCAGCGACATCAGCAGTTCGGCAAACCACGCGCCTGTCTGGCTTTTCTTTCGTTCGGGTTCCGCATTCGTTGACTGTTCTACATTCCCGACACTGCGCGTGTAGAGAATGAGAGCCTCAGACTGTTCAGAGGCTTCATCGCCGGGTGTATGTGCGTCGTTTTCGGCCATTCCGTGCCAGGCATCGCGATCCTGTGGGCTTGCGTAACTCTATCACAAGACGACTGAATTCAGAAGAATGCCGCCTCTGGCAGGCACAATCTTCGCATGCAGTAACGCAGATGATCCGTGCCAGAGGGCGTCGGTAGAAACGCTTGGCCAAACGTCACGACCCACCGGACCAAAGGCAAACACCTCTTGACGGATGCCGGCAGGTCCGTTTTGTGCTACGAATTTTACAAGCAACTTCAGCAGCGCAAGAGGCCGGTCGTGTCTAACCGTCGAGTGGAACTGCATTATTTCGCAATAGCGTTGCTGCCCGTGCTCATATTCGCAATTCACGAAGTGATGCAAACACACCTGATCGCAAACGACCTGAACGTGCCGCCAGAGATACTGCAGAACGAAAACACCTGGCTGGAAGCGGTCGGGCGTTTCCGGTTTCTTGCGGCTTCATGGTTTTTTGCATCACTTGCTGTTCTGGCTGTCGCGGTACTTGCCCGCAACCTGATGCGTCCTATGGCGCGGGGTACGCGAATTGCCGCCATTGGTACCACGCTCGCCATCTTTGCGCTGGCCCTGCTGCCCACGATCCAGCAGTACGCGACGGCGAGCGCCCCCCGGATATACCATCAGGTCGGCAAGGCGGTCTTTGAAATGGCTTTGTCCAAGGGGTCGTTGCCCGGGTGCCTGGAACCTGACGATTTCTGGCTGTTGGGCCGGTGCGGAGAAATACCGGTTTTCACCATGTTCAGACGGGTGCTGGACATTATCAACGCCCTCGCCGGGCTTGCTGTGGGTGCGTTGATCGCTGGCATGATCCTGTGCCTGGCGTCCTGTGACGGCGAAACTGTGGAGGAAACCGCTGACGAGTTGGGCAGAAACCTGCGCCAGATGCGGCAGCAACTGTACCTTACCAGTCTCATTCTGACTTTCGGCATGTTTTTTGCATCAAGTTGGATGTACTGGCCCATGCCTCTGATCGTCGAGTCCGCCAAGGTCCACTATAACTCGCTAGTAACCGCTTCGGCGTTGTTCACCGGAACCTACTTCTGCCTGCTGATGCTGAGTTTCTATCTTCCGGTTGCCCTAATCCTGGACAGCAGGGTCAAAAAACTGTCCCGGGTTGCCAGCCGCGGCACAAAGACTGAAGACAGCTTTGACGTCGAGGGCTGGAAAGCATCGCACGGGCTGAAAGAAGGCACAGGAGAATTCCTACGCGCGGGATTTGCGCTGACCGCACCGATTCTCGCCTCATTTGCCGGGGGCATCTCGTCCGTTGCGGTTTGAATGGCGTTAGTCTGTGTTCAGACCCATCCGAATAGGTATAGGAAAGGCTCTGAAAGAGTAGGCGCCCCTATACGTTGCTCGGTGTTTACGACATGCCATTTTCTTACGTTCTTCATTCGGCCAAAATGCGTGATACCGCTTCGGAAATATCGGCCACAGTCGCGGTAGGCTTGGGTGAGAAACGCGCCTCGTCGCCTTGGCGATATTTTCCCGTTCGCACCAAATAACCTTTCGCTAGGCCGGCAACCAAGGCGCCTGCGATATCACTTTCAGCATCATCACCGATCATTACGGTCTGGTCGGGATTACCCTTCGCACTGGCTATTGCTGCTCGAAAGAACTCGGGTTCCGGCTTTCCAAACACCCGAGCTTGCATCCCCACGGCATATTCCAACGCTTTTATGAAGCATCCTGCGTCCAGACTTAACTCCCCATCGCTATCCATGAAGACACGGTTGTTCGCGAGGGCCACCAAGGGCGCGCCTTGCTGCAACATCCGGAACGCACGGTTCATATTATCAAAAGAAAACGCGTTGGCGGCGTCGCCAACGATAACGGCTGGCGGTCCGGTGTTGTCGCAGCTGACAAATTCTTCCTCCAGTGCGGGGTGGACAAGCAAATGTGGGCTATGCCCTGTACGGTTCAGCCAATCGAGAACGAAAGCGACAGGCGTAAAAACTTCTTCTGGCTGTACAGCAAAACCAAGGTCTTGCAATTTTCCTAATATCAGGCGCTTAGGCATCCGGGTGCTGTTGGTGAGGCAACGCACCTGCCGTCCGCTGGACCGCAATCGCGCCAGTGCCTGAATGGCTCCGGGAACCACATCAGTGCCTTGGTAAAGGACACCGGAAATATCGAGTAATACCGTTTGGATCATTGCCAAAGTGTGTCGGAGCTTTTTCGACACGTCAAATGTGACACCATTCGTTAAAGCCGCACTTCGTCTGCTTTGCAGAGCAAAGGGTCTTTAGGAAGCGCGACTAAGGTCAGCAATTTACCCACAGGGACCGCGTTTCAACCCAGGAATGCCAGGCGTTCCGCAAAAGCCCGGACGGCTCTTTTCACGCGGTTTCCAACTGTAACCTCGCACTAACGGTATAAGCGGTCAGGTTGCGGTATGGTTATTTCCTTCATCCGCGTGCAGTCGGAAGCGGGACCAGATAGGCTGGCCCCGCAATTGTAAAACACCCACCTATTCCTCGGAAGGCATGTAGAGATTACCCCCTTCGCGGAACTTGGCTGCCATAGCTTCCATTCCCTCCTTCTGGGCCTCGGACCGGATGTCGTGGCTGATCCGCATCGAGCAGAATTTCGGCCCGCACATGGAACAAAAATGCGCCACCTTATGCGCCTGTTTCGGCAGCGTCTGATCATGGAACTCGCGCGCTGTATCAGGATCCAGTGACAGATTGAACTGATCTTCCCAACGGAATTCGAAACGGGCGCGGGACAGGGCGTCGTCGCGGCGCTGTGCACCCGGCAAACCCTTTGCCAGATCGGCGGCATGGGCTGCTATCTTGTAAGTGATGACGCCGGTTTTCACATCGTCCCGATCCGGCAGGCCCAGGTGTTCCTTGGGCGTCACATAGCAGAGCATGGCGCAGCCGAACCAACCGATCATCGCGGCGCCAATACCGCTGGTGATGTGGTCATACCCCGGAGCGATATCGGTGGTCAGGGGCCCAAGCGTGTAGAATGGTGCTTCGTGGCAGCACTCCAACTGCTTGTCCATGTTCTCTTTGATCTTGTGCATGGCCACATGGCCCGGGCCTTCGATCATCACCTGGCAATCTTTGGCCCAGGCGATTTTGGTCAGTTCTCCCAATGTCTCCAGCTCGGAAAATTGCGCCTCATCATTGGCGTCCGCGATCGAGCCGGGGCGCAGGCCATCCCCAAGGCTGAACGATACGTCATAGGCCCTGCAAATGTCGCAGATTTCGTCGAAATGCGCATACAGAAAGCTTTCTTTGTGATGGTGCAGGCACCACTTGGCCATGATCGAACCACCGCGCGAGACGATGCCGGTCACCCGGTTTACCGTCATCGGAACCATGTGCAGACGGACGCCCGCGTGGATGGTGAAATAGTCCACGCCCTGTTCGGCCTGTTCGATCAGCGTGTCGCGGAACACCTCCCAAGTCAGGTCTTCGGCAATGCCATTCACCTTCTCCAGCGCCTGATAGAGCGGCACCGTACCAATCGGAACCGGGCTGTTGCGGATAATCCACTCGCGTGTGTTGTGGATGTTGCGGCCCGTGGACAGATCCATAACTGTGTCTGCGCCCCAGCGGATCGCCCAGACCATCTTGTCCACTTCCTCTTCCATCGAGGATGTGACGGCTGAAGTGCCCATATTGGCGTTGATCTTGACCAGGAAATTGCGCCCGATAACCATCGGTTCGCTTTCCGGGTGGTTGATGTTAGCGGGGATGATGGCACGGCCTGAGGCGACCTCATCTCGTACGAATTCAGGGGTTACATAGTCGGGAATGTTGGCGCCCCAGTCGTTGCCTTCGCGTTGCTCGGCCACTGCTTCGCGCAATTGGTTTTCGCGGATGGCGATGAACTCCATTTCCGGTGTGACGATCCCGGCGCGAGCATAGGCCAGCTGCGTGACCGCCTTACCATCTTTCGCACGTAGCGGACGTGGGCGCACCGGAAACTCCGGCGTCAACCGGTCGCCTTCGACAAAACCGTTATCCTCGGGTTTGATTTCGCGCCCGTCATATTCCTCGATATCTCCCCGCGCTTCGATCCATTTTCGGCGCAATGGCGTCAGACCCTGTCGAATATTGGTGATCACATTCGGGTCTGTATAAGGGCCAGAGCTGTCATAAACCGGCAGCGGAGGCTCGCCCGCCGTCGGGTGGACCGAGATTTCACGCATCGGCACGCGGACATCCGGGTGCAGCTTGCCATTCACGTAGATCTTGCGCGATGCGGGCAATTCACCCGTGGTGATTTTTGGGTTGGGGACGTTCATGGTGGTGCTCCTCAAGCGGTTCAACTCAAAAAGACACCAGATGAGTTTTGGCTTGGGGAAACGAGAGGGCGGTTGGCCCCCTGTTCGGAGAACGCCTGCCCGGATTCGTGGCCTGCGCGCCCTAGCTTCCTACGCCAGTATCAACTGGGTCAGGTTCAAAGGGTCGCGTCCCCGGGCAATGCCCCGTCAGCCTCTCAGTCCCCTCGGTGGGACTCCCCTGCGTGCTGAGGGTTTAACGCGTGATTCACCGCATAAGCAAGAACCAAATCTCTCCGATGCCAACCATGCCCTTTCTCACGGGTGTCTGGAGCATCCATATGGACGCAATACCGGGATCCTGCAGGTTGTACGCGAACTCTGGGACAACGGTCGGCACGGTCAAGTCATTGACTTTGCGCCGTCAACTGCGAAACGCAGTCCTATGATCAGCCGTGCGATGCCAATCTCCGGTGCTCAAGGTCAACCTGACAATCCTTGACCGGCAAATGGTCCTACCGGAGAGACCGGTGATGGCGGCGGGGATTATCGCAGTTTTAATTCAAAATACATCGGTTGACCTTGCGGCGGCACTTTCAATCGCGATGATTGTTGCCAATGCCTACCGAGGGACGAACGATGTCGAAGCCACTTGAAGGTATCCGTGTTCTTGATCTGACAAACGTGCTGGCCGGTCCGTTTTGCTGTCATCACCTGGCGCACCTGGGTGCCGAAGTGATCAAGGTCGAAGCTGCGGGCCGAGGTGATCTGGCCCGGCAATTGGGAGCGGATCCCGAATTGAACGCGGCGGGGATGGGCGTGTCTTTTCTGGCCCAGAACGCCGGGAAAAAGTCGGTCACAGTGAACCTAAAAAATCCCAAGGGGAAGGCGCTGTTCGTTAAACTGGTCGAAAGCGCGGATGTTGTTGTTGAGAACTTCCGACCGGGGGTGATGGACCGTCTCGGCGTCAGCTATGAAAACCTCAAGGCAGCAAACCCAACCCTTATCTATTGTGCAATTTCGGGGTTCGGGCAGGATGGCAACTGGATGCATCGCCCGGCCTACGACCAAATAATACAAGGCGCTTCCGGATTGATGTCCATTACCGGGGATCATGAAAGTGCCCCCCTACGTGTCGGTTTTCCGGTGGCAGACACAGTGGGTGGGATCACTGCGGCTTTCGGGATTTCCGCCGCACTCAATGCGCAACCGCGTGGCACGTTTATCGATGTATCCATGCTTGAATCCGTGCTCGCGACGATGGGCTGGGTTGTATCCAACTACCTGATCGCCGGAGAGGAACCCAAAGCCAACGGAAACGAAAACGCAACCTCCGCCCCCTCGGGTGCTTTCGAAGCCGGTGGCGGATTGATCAATATTGCCGCCAATAAGGATGAACAGTGGGTACTTCTCACCGATCACCTTGGGCTGGCCCAGCTGCGAGACCGGGAAGAATACCGCTCACGAGAGGATCGTAAAAAAAATCGTCATGCGTTGAAAGCCGATCTTGAAGTGGTCCTTAAGACCCGCCCGGCGCGGGACTGGGCCAAAGAACTCAACCGGATCGGAGTGCCGTCCGGAGCAGTCCTCACGGTGCCAGAAGTGCTCAGCATGCCCCAAATCGCGGATCGGGGTTTTCTGAGTACGTTTACAGATGTGCCCGGTGTTGGACGCGACATTCAGGTAGCAACGACGGGTATGAAACTCGACGGCGCCGCACCAACAGTCGACACGCCGCCTCCCCTTCTGGGGGAGCACAACGATACCATCTGGGCAGAGCTCGGGCTGTCCAAGGACGAACTGGACGAGTTGAAAGAGGAGGGCGCCATATGAGCGATACCCGCTCGGATGTATCCGATTGGTGGACCACCGACATCATCGACATGGCACCGGGACAGATCAGGTTTCGGGGAACGCCAATTGAAGACTTGATCGGCAATGTGACCTTCCCGCAAATGATCTGGCTGATGACGAGAGGGGAGGTACCCACGCAGGCGCAGGCTGATCTGTTGCAATGTGCGTTGGTTGCAGCCGTGGACCACGGACCTCAGGCGCCGTCCATTGCGGCGGCTCGGATGGCCGTGACCTGTGGCCTCGGGCTGAACGGCGCGATGGCTTCGGCGGTCAACATGCTTGATGACGTTCACGGTGGCGCCGGAGAGCAAGCGGTTGAGTTGTATTTCTGGATTGACGACGCCATCGCCGGTGGTCAGCCCCCATTGGATGCGGCGGCAGAAATGATTGACCGCTGGCAAGCGGAGCGCACAATGTTTGTACCGGGCTTTGGCCACCGTTTTCACAAGCCCGAAGACCCTCGCGCGCCGCGTCTATTAGGCCTGGTAGATGAAGCGGTTAAATCAGGAACAGTGGAAGGTCGCTTTGCGACGGTCGGCAGAGCCGTTCAGGAAACGCTCAACGGTCGCAAAGGCAAACCGGTGCCGATGAATATTGATGGCGCGACAGCAGTTATCTACGCCGAACTGGGTTTTGCCGGGCCCCTGGCCCGAGGCCTGTTTTGTTTGTCACGGTCAGTGGGTGTCATTGCCCACGCCTGGGAACAGATCAACCAGGGTGGTCGCAACAAGGGCCCTACGCCTCCAGGCTATCGCTGGACCTACACCGGTCCGAACCCGATCATTGATGCTGACTAAGTTGCGAATTGAAAAGCAGATTCAAGCCATCAACAAATGAGTTCCAAGTTGCAGCGGTTCGTTTATGCCGCAGCGCTCAGTACTTTGGACTCATTCCGGTAGCAGAATGCACGGCGGCATCGACCGGTATTTCAGCTCGTATGCTGATCAAGGGCTGGCTTAGGAACGGACATGGACAACCCTCTTCTTTGGACTTTGATTTCCATTCAAGTTTTCATGGGGGCATTCGATACGCTCGTGCACCATGAAGGGACGGAACGGCTTGCCTGGCGCCCGTCTCAAAAGACCGAGTTGCGCCTGCATGGGGTTCGCAACTTTTTCTATGCAGTGATTTTTCTATGTTTCGGCTGGTTCGAGCCACATGGCGCATTCACTATTGCCCTCGCCATCATCCTAGGTCTTGAAGTCCTGATCACACTTTGGGACTTCGTCGAAGAGGACATGACCCGCCGCCTGCCCGGCAGCGAGCGCATCAATCACACCCTTCTTGCCCTGAACTACGGCGCGATCCTTGCGCTTGCCGCGCCCTATTTGTGGGCCTGGTCGACCTTGCCAACGGCGCTGGTTCCCGTCAACTACGACTGGTGGAGCGTCATGGCGACCCTCTCGGCCGTTGGCGTTGGGTTGTTCAGCGCACGCGACTTGATGGCTGCGGACCGAAGTACACGATTGACTACCGGTGACCCGGTCACTCTTGTCGGGGATCTTGAACCTGGGCAACACGTATTGATCACCGGCGGCACCGGGTTCATCGGACAACGGCTGGTGCAGGCTCTGGTTTCGGGCGGGCATTATGTCACCGTACTTACCCGAGATCTGCGCAAAGCCGAAATTCTGATTCATCCGGTGCGCATCATTACCAGTTTAGACCAGATCCACAGCACTGACCGGTTTGACGCCATTGTCAATCTTGCCGGAGACCCCGTCGCGAACGGACTGTGGACGGCCAGAAAGCGGGCGCGCATCATCGACTCTCGCGTTGAGATGACGAGGGCGCTGGAGGCATTGATCCAAAGGCTGGACCATAGACCGGATTGCCTGATCAACGGGTCGGCCATTGGCTGGTACGGGCTGCGTCAGGACGAAAAGTTGACCGAATCCTCTCCCCCCTCTCCTGCCTTCGTTCATCAGGTGTGTGATACCTGGGAGAGCGCCGCCGACAAGATCGCGGCGCATGGCGTGCGGGTTGTTACCCTGCGTATCGGGCTTGTGCCGGGCGTCGAAGGCGGAATGTTGGCCCGGTTGCTGACGCCGTTTGAGTTCTGCGGTGGCGGGATACTGGGCAACGGGCAGCAATGGATGTCCTGGATCGAGCGCGACGACATAGTTCAGATCATCGCCTTTACGCTTGCGCGGCGGGATATCAACGGACCAGTCAACGCAACTGCTCCGGAACCGGTTCGTAATATCGACTTCACGCACGCCCTGGCGCGGGCTTTGAACCGGCCTGCTTTCCTGCGTTTTCCCGAATGGCTGCTTGCCGGTCTGGCGGGTGATATGGCGCGTGAAACAATGGTTGGCGGACAACGTGTCCTTCCGTCACAGCTGCTACAGAACGGCTTTGTGTTTGCGCACCCAAAATTGACTCCTGCCCTACGCTCAATTACCGGTACGCGGTCCTTTGCGCCAGTAAGTCACACGCAAGAGCGGCGGGCCTAGGCGGCGCCCGCCACAAGAACCCGATCAACCAGGACGCACCCACGCAACGCCCGGTTCCAGGCGATAGCCCCACGGCAACCCGGCGTTGCGCCATCCATTCACAGACCTTACACCGTTTGCGTCCTTGTCTCCTTCGAATCCTTCGACCAGATTCCAAACGTTTTTGTACCCCGCCCGAATAAGCCTCCTGGAAGCCAGGGCCGACCGCGCGCCGGAGCGGCAGGTCACAATGATGGCGTCATCCCTGGTCTTGCCCCTGGATGTCAGCAGCGCGTCGAATTCGGCCACAATGTTCGGGTTGTTGACCGTACGATACTGCCCGCTGTCAGGCTCAATCTGATGCGTCACAATTCCCAGCGGGATGATCTTGTCCACCCCTTCAGGGTGCCCAACAAATGAGATTTCAATCGGATCTCGCACATCGACAAACATGATGTCCGGGGCGTGCCGTAAGGCCGTGTACGCCTCAAGCGGCGTCATATACAGGCCCAAAGGCGTTCGTTGCCGGTCGCTCAGCGTTGCAGGATCAATTGTCGTTTCAGTGCCGGCAGCCGCTGACGCGATCAAGGCAGGAGCCGCCAGCGCACTGGCGGCCCCCATTTTCAGAACTGACCGACGAGACGGAAAGCGCAGCGTGTTCATCGGCCGGCCTTTTTATCGGTGCACAATCCCAACATCGCGTATATCGGGCAGAACCTGACAAACGCGGTCACAACGAATACCGTACCAAGCCAGCCCCAATAACCAATTGTTCCGGTCACGGCCAGAAGGATCAGCGCGGACCCCAATATCAGGCGCAGGATACGGTCGGCCGAACCGACGTTGGTGGTGAATTGCATAATCGAATCTCCTTATTGGTTTGAGACGAGATTCGCAGGTTTGAGCCGTGGATTATGTGACGGGGTCACACAGCATCTGATCTGGCATGGCGTCGCAGGGCGGGGATGTCCCATACTTGGACGACACCGCGTTTCAAACCCACCCATCCGCGACGTTCGAAATCCTTGAGGATACGCGACATGACCTCTCGGGCGCTGCCAAGTTCGGTGGCGATACGTTGGTGCGTGATGCGGATGTCCGGCCTCTGACCACCTTGATCCACCAGCCACTGCGCCAGCTTTTGGTCCATCCGGTTCAGCAGCAAATCGTCGATGACCTCGGAAAGTTCAACGATACGCAGGGAAAAGGCCCTGAAAACCGCGGCTCGGAATTCGGCATCCGAGGCCAACAGCGCGTTAAAGCGTTCCCGCCCGATTGCCAACGCGATCACCTGTCCTTCGGCGTAGCCAAAGCCCGAATAGGGAATATCGGACAACATGCAGGACGTGGTCATCACACAGCTGTCGTTCGGCCCAACGCGATACAAAACCACTGTCCGTCCCGAGGGCCCTGTCTGTTCCACCCGAACAATGCCCGCACGCACGATCAGAAACACCTCGCCATAGGCCCCGGGGGCAAAAAGCTCGGCGCCGTCATTGATTTCAAGACGCGTCCCTACGGCTTCCAGCCGGTCAAGAATGGCATCGGTCCAGTTTTGCAGATTCACTGGCGCATCTCCACTAACAATCAGCTTTAATCTACGCGCAGAACATCACGGAAAAAACCAATGGAACCTGTGACAAAGCCGCCTGAGGCCGAGGTTACAGTTGCCGACAGTCCGGCCGTCACGAACTCCTTCGCCAGGATGCTGGAGGTCAATGGATTGCCGAAGAAGATTGTGGCTGCAGGCTTGTTTCGCCGCCTTGAAAGCATGAAATC
>NZ_WPZL01000022.1 GCF_013031245.1 Ruegeria lacuscaerulensis | reverse complement strand
TTCGGTCCTGGCCGCGCGCTGACAAGTTGAAATACATGACGCTGGACAGGCTCAGGTCACATGTTCAGGCCGCTCATGACCTTTGGAAAAGGATCGAAGATCATGTCGTAAAACCCGGTAAAATTTCGGGTGAACCCGAAGCTCGTTTCGGGTCCCATATACAAGACCAAATTGAAGAAACTATATTGTCCTGTAACGCCGACGGCGAGATTTCAATGCCCTCGGCTAAAGCCTCGGGCTCAACTTGTTCAGGCTTCGGGCCTGATGGCCCTGCGCATTGCTTAGAAAGCAATCATCCGCCGGATACGATATCGCGCAAGCCCCAAAAACTGCCTCGGGTGAACAATCGCATCCTGTATGATCTGGCATCCCCTGAGCTGCGCATGCATATCGATTTCGCTGGCGGTGGTGAACAGAACTGCAACCCAAGCCTCTATGCGATTGAAACCGGCGTTTGGTCCCGGCTTTCAGAGATCGGTACCAATGTCTCCGCCTGGCGTGCGGCGATTGATCGATTGACCATAATGGGAGCGATCCTTGCTGGAGTGATCACGGATGCAAGGCTGAGCGACCCTAAACTGCCGCCCGTTGTCAACCCAGGCGGATATCTGCGCGGTATGGTGCAGGCTGATGAACGGGGTGAACTGAACCTGATTTCCAGTTTCATGGGGTTGTTGGCGCGAAGAGCATGGGAGGAGGAAGACGGGCTTCGCTAGGACCGTGCGAAATTCCATTAGCTTGTTTATGCGTACGTCGCCGACCTCTCAAATCCATGTGTTTCATCGGCAGGATTTCGCTCTGTTTCCGTCTCCAGAACAGAACTGTATTCAAATCTGTGATTGGCTACGGGAATTCCCGAGTGGTTTGTTCAGCTTTAGGTTGCTACGCGGCCTCGATGGCGACGCGGAACAGGAAGACGATCTATGAAAATTGCGGATATTGGCAATTCTGAACTGGATTTCAGGCAAACAGGCGAAGCGCGCCTCCAGGAAATTTGCTCCAGGTTTGGATTGGAGAATGCGTCCTACGCCCATATCGATAAGCATCAAAACGTTGTCCACGGCTGCACCACGTTTCCAGAGGAGTGGGTCAGGTATTACGTCGACAACGATCTGGTTCTGGTCGATCCCCTCATTCGGTTCGGCGCCACTATGATCGCTCCGATTGATTGGACAGCATTCGAAAACCAATCCGACTATGCAGCGCTTTTTGAGGCAGCCAGACGGTTTGGCGTTGGTCGCAACGGCCTGACTATTCCAGTCATCAATCCTTTTGGTGAGCGCGGCGTTTTTACCGTCACATCCAATGCACCTCGCGCCGAATGGGAGGCACTGATCGCGACAATGCTCCCTGCCCTGCGCCACGAAGCCCAGGTATTGCACCTGCTCGCCCTTGATGTCATTGAAACCGTGTTCAACTTTCCGTCGGATTCCCTCTCTGGTGATGAGTTGGATGTGTTGAAGATGCTCGCGTCAGGTTTGATACCGTCTGTCATTGGCAGGCAGACGGGGCATTCTTCGCGAATGGTAGAAGCCCTTACCGCTTCCATCACCACCAAGCTCAAAAGCCGGACGATTGAACAGGCAGTGGCGCGGGCAGTCAGTACTGGATTTCTTAAGTGGAGTGACTTCTTTGCCGACCCTGTGGCCGAACTGGTAAATATGGAAACTCAGCGACTATGCGGTGGCATCGTCCGTTGGGCTGGCAGGTCTCACGAGTTTATCGCTTTTGAAGACGGCAGACTGGTTCGGAACGCTGATAGCTTTCAGCCGGTCCAGATCCCGGATCTCGCGAGAGAGTTTAACTTGAGTGCAAACGAGGTGGTCGAGGAACTTGCGTGTAACCGTGATCAAAGACTGCGGATCAGGTATCTCTGAATTCGGCAAATACGCACTGCTTCGTCTTTGAAGAGACCGCAGGCGCAAGTTTCACATAATTTAGCTTTCACCGCTGCGTCGCCGTAGTAGATCTCATTCTACATCCAGTTTCGAAATCCCCGATTCTGCTGAAAACGCGTCACGTTCAAAGCTTGGCTACAGCGCCTTTATTCACCCTTTAGTCTCTTGATCTGACGCCTCGTCGGGCCAACCAGAAAGGAAAAACTGCCAGGTCGCGATGGCCCCAATCGCACCAAACAGTATGGCCCAGAACAAGTTCCCGGTTACAAGCTCCAGGATCGCCCATCCAACGCTCAAGAGTGTGACGGCAACCCGCCGCCAGAGCGGAAGAAAGAAGGGTACGCGAAGTTCGAACATGTTCATCCGGGGATCACTCCAACGCTATGGAACACGCGATGTTAGACCTCTGGCACGATAGGTGCGCTGGTAAATGCAATCAACCAACGCCCTTCTCCACGGTTACACGTCTCAGATGCTGCGCATGCCGTTGAGCAGTTGCAATTGTCGTCGGCCGCACTGCCAACATTCAATGCCTCGGCATCGTTGCGCACAGCCCAGACAGCCACACCACGATGTCATTCGCTGTCACTTCACCACGTCCACCTTGCTTCTGTTCAGCGAAATAGCGATGGCCGCAATCAGCAAAACACCCAGGGCGACCTGACTCCATGATGGTGGTACGCCCGCGATTGTTAGCCCGTTGCGGACGATCGTCAGGGTCAATGCCCCGATGATCGTCTTGACTACACTGCCATAGCCACCCGTCAGCGGCGTACCACCAAGCGCAACTGCAGCAATTGCGTCGAGCTCAATCATCAGACCCGCCTGTGGCGTCGCCGCCCCTGCCCTTGCCAGGTTGACGCAAGCCGCCAACCCCACCATCAACCCTGCGGCGGCAAAGACCTTGATCTTGAACGTCGTGACATTGATGCCGACCAGGCGGAGCACCTTCTCGTTGCCACCTACGGCGCGCAACTGTTGACCAAAAACAGTCTTCTCATAAAAGGCCCACATGAACAGCGCGACAATCGCCGCAAGGATGAAGATCGCGGGAAATTTGCCCATCGACAGAAGCCATGGCGCGGCAACGGATGAGATGTTGGTGCCGCCTGACACGCTATCGTCCGTTATGTAGATCGCGGTGCCGTCGGACGCGATAATCACAATGGCCCGCACGATGATGAGCATTGCCAAAGTTGTTACAAATGATGGGATCTTGAGCAGTGAAATAATCAGGCCGTTGACCATGCCAACAAGGCCACCTGCGACAATTCCCAGGATCAAGCCCACATCCCCGAACCAGAGCATTCCAAGTGCTCCCAGAAACGCCGAAAATGCCAGGCTTGACCCGATGGAGATATCAATTGAACCGGTTGTCACGATCATCAACTGTGCAAAAGCCAGCAACATCAAGACAGGCGTTTGCTGCGCGATGAACGTCCAGTTGCGCATCGACATGAAGCGGTCGCCGGAAATCGCCCAGAACAACAAGATCACCAGAACAATGGCAATGAAAGGCACATAGTCTCGCAACATTTCCGCGCGTTTGGGCGTCAGGAAGGGGCCGGAGGCGGTTGTTTCGGTCATGTCGTTCTCCTCATTCGCCGAGAGTTATGGCCTTCACGAGCCGGTCCGAAGTAATCTCGTCGCGTTTGAATTCACGCGATGTGACCCCGTGATGGGTCACTACGATACGGTCAGCGAGGCGGCGCACCTGATCGAGATTGTGGCTGACCAAAAGGAATGACGTGCCCTGCTTGTCGCGCACATCCTCAACCAATCGCTCGACCTCCGCCGTTTCATTCGGTCCAAGTGCAGCGGTCGGTTCGTCAAGGATTACGATGTCGCTTCCCCAGGCAATGGCGCGCCCGATCGCGATACTTTGTTGTTGTCCACCAGACATCGAGGAGATTGGTTGTGACAAATCCTGAACGGTGGTGACATTGAGCTGCGCGAGGGCTTCACGGGTTTTTTCGCGCATCTTTCGTTCATCCACAAAAATCCCCCATTTGCGGGGGATGCGCCCCAGAAACAGGTTGTAGGGCGCCGTCATATTGGGAACCAGTGCCAGATCCTGATAGACGACTTCGATCCCGCATTCCTGCATATGAGAAACGCTGTGCTCAGCCCGGGATACTTCCTTGCCATTGATGATGATCTCTCCGCCGTCCGGAACATGGGCCCCGGCCACAACCTTCATCAACGTTGATTTTCCGGCACCATTTCCGCCCACGATCGCGACAACTTCACCGCGATGAAGATCAAAGGAGCCGTCACGCAATGCCTGGACACCACCGAATGACTTCGAAACGTGTTTCACCGAAAGAAGAGGTTGAGCCGTCTGGTCATTCATAGTGGGTTCTCCTTCATTCCTATCCGCTTGCTTCGGCAACAACGGCTTCTGGCTCGGCTCTGGGAGAACCGAGATAGGTTTGTGCAAGTACGTCCAGAAAGGCTCCGCGCAGAACTGTATCTTCGCTTTGCTGGCTCAGCTCGATGTCGACCGCATCATAGATGCTTGGCAAAACCGTCGCTCTTACATGGGTCTTGATTTGTTCAAGAAAGTTTTGACCGAACCCGGCATATTCATCTCCGATCACCACCAAATCCGGATTGACGAAGTTGATGCAGTTGGTGATGCCTTGCGCCAGATAACGTGCAACCCTGTGCACCTCTTCGCTGGCAAGCCGGTCTTCCGCCGCATATGCATCGAGGACCTGAGAAAAATTAGCATCTGAAGTCAATGTCGTGCCGCTGACGTCCCCCGCGCGCTCCCGAATGGCGCGCAGTAGAGCAATGCGTGACGTAAAGAGTTCCAGACAGCCTCGATTTCCACATTTGCACTGCTCGCCATCAACGCTGATGGACGTATGCCCCAGTTCACCTGCAAGTCCTTGCGCCCCGCGGTGCACATGGCCATCCACGACAAGCGCCGAGCCGATCCCCTGACCGGCGGACACGTACAACATGACCTTGGCCCCCAGCGCCCGGCCATGATGGCGCCATTCAGTCAAGGCTGCTGCCTTGGCGTCGTGTGTGGAGTGAACAGGAATGTCGGGGTAGCGGGAGCGCAGCTCGGGGATCAGATCGAAGCCCTGCCATTGCGGGCTTTCAGTCATGAGGATGACACGTTCATCCCGCTCCAGGAACGGGCCAGGAACAGCCACGCCAATGCCATCGACCTGTTTCAAATTGCCAATCTGGCGATCCAGTATCTCGGAGATCTCCTTGAAAGTCTGCTTGGCGGACCCGTCTCGTGCGATGGGGAATTCATTGGTCTCCAGCAAGTCACCGCGCAGATTGAATGCAGCGATGGAAAAGCTACGCCGCTGCAGTCGGAGACAGAGGATGTATCGCCCGGAACCGACAAAGGCCAGGTTGATCGATCGCCGGCCGCGCCCCCCGCGAACAAGCCCCACTTCCTCTACGATGCCATTGTCGATAAGGGGTGCAATTGCACGGGTGACGGTCGCCTGATCCAATCCGGTGGCTACGCTGATTTCCTTGCGCGAGCACTCTCCCATGTCGTGCAAAGCCGCAAGGATGGCGCGCCTGTTGTGGCCTTGAATGCCTTCGATCGACAGGCCTTTTTGAGCAAGCTTCATGTCCGAACCCCAATTATTGCAATTTGGCTCAAACATAGCGAGTTTTGCTTGCGACCTGCAATCAACTGTGGGGTGCTACGCATTGACGACCTCCTGAAACAGGATGTCGGCGAATGTAGCACTTTGTCGGATCCTCTCCGCGTTGGGCATGTCGGTCTTGGTGATCTTTTCCCGCGTCTCGACTTCACCTCTGCCGCCACGTTCGTGGCGTTGCATCAAACGCTGCTTCAGGAGATCGTCCGGCGTATCTACAAAGATACGCAGGTCGAAATGCGATGCCGCTTGAAGCCAGGGCGCTTCATTCATCAGAATGTAGTTGCCCTCGATTATGCAAACGGCTTCGTTTCCTTCGATCCGGGTCCCTTCTGGGACCGGGTCATGTATGTGCCGGGAATATCGCGGCCACCAGAACGCATCTCCCTTGGACAAACGTTCCACCGCGCGGGCAAACGCGTTGCCATCAAATGTATCGATACGGCCTTTCACGCTCCTAAGCCCTTCGGCCTCAAGCTGGGCGTTTGTTTTGTGAAACCCGTCCATTGGGCAGTAGGCAGCGATGTGCCCGGCAGCGCGTAAATCCTCGGCCAGCCGCTCGGACAGCGTAGACTTTCCCGTCGCCGGAGGCCCCGCAATTGCGACAATGAGCGGCGGTTGACCCGCACCTATCCGCTTTTCAATTGCGCCCAGAAGGCTGGCATAGTCGGCGAGCTGCTCAGGCATCCATCCAACTCCGCGTACCCGCATGAGTGCATGACTTACCCGCGATCTGGTTGGCGATATTCAGCGCATCTATAAATGACCCGATCTCGAGATACGCGTGGCAGAAAGCGCCGTGGAAAATGTCCCCTGCGCCCAAGCTATCGACAACGTCCACCTCCAAAGCGGGTATCTCACCCTGACGTCCCTGATCATGCCAAACGACCCCAGCGTGACCCCGTGTCATCGCCCAGCGATGGATGCCCAGGTCCTCACACATATTGGCAAAGGCGCGTGGTCCCTCGGGACAAAACACGTCGCTGACAATTGGAATATCGGCCAGCTTTAGAAAGTCCGGTGACCAGTCTTTCCAGCCACCGCCATCCAAAATGATTGGCCCTTCAAACGCACGCAAAGCGTCAGCGTGGGCCGCAACAAAATGCCGTTCGTACTGGTCGATCTGAATCAACCCGTATCCTTCCGTCAGGATCAGATCATCTTGAGAGTGCACCTTTTCGCACTCATCCCCTGCGCCATTGACAATCATCCTGGCCCCAAGGCTCCGGGTTGAAACAACTGTCGAAAGAGGAATGCGATAGTCCGGGTCATTACAGATGTCGTGCACCGTAACGTTTCTGTCCTTCAGATCGGACGTCAGCATTGTCTTCATTGGACCCGGCGCGCCCAGCGATGTAGCCAGCGCCGCCCTTCCGCCAAGATGGGCAAACGTGACGGCGGCGTTCAAAGCAGACCCGCCCGGGATCACATCATTGCTCAATGCCTTGGTCTTCCCGTCCGGACCCGGAAAATCCTCGACAAGCGCGGTGACATCCATCACCGAGCGGCCTATGAACAGCGCCGGGCTCACGCGGCCTTCCGGGATGGATCGAGCCCGCCATCAGCATACCGCTTTGCCATTTCGGCAACTGGGATCGGCTTGATTTTACACCCGTGGCCCGCCGCCCCGAACCTCTCGAACCTGTCACGGACCAGCGTCTCAAGCTCCGCCATCCCGGCCAGGATAAACGCCCGCGGATCGAAGTTCGACGGGTTGTCCCGGGAGAAGCGCCGCATCGCGCCGGACATGGCCATGCGGCAATCGGTGTCGATGTTGATTTTTCGAACACCATGTCGGATCCCACGTTCGATCTCTTCGACGGGGACACCCCAGGTTTGTGGCATTTCACCGCCAGAGGCGTTTATCAGGTCCTGCAGGCCCTGTGGCACAGAGCTCGATCCATGCATCACAAGATGGGTATTCGGTACGCTACGGTGGATCGCCTCAATCTGGCTGATGGCCAGGATGTCACCATCCGGTTCCCGTGTGAACTTATAAGCGCCATGAGATGTCCCACAGGCTATCGCAAGCGCATCAACCTTGGTTGCAGCAACAAACTCCGCCGCCTGATCGGGATCGGTCAACAGCTGATCGTGATCCAGTTTGCCCTCTGCCCCGGACCCGTCTTCTTCACCCGCCTCGCCGGTTTCCAGCGATCCAAGAACACCCAGCTCTCCTTCGATTGAGGCACCCGTCCAATGTGCGATCTGTGCAACGCGGGCCGTGATATCGACGTTGTGGGCATAGCTGGCGGGTGTCTTGCCGTCGCCCATCAGGGAGCCATCCATCATAGCCGAGGTGAACCCCGCAGCGATGGCGCTGACGCAGGCCTGTTCATCATGGCCGTGGTCCTGGTGCAGACAGATTGGGTTGTCGGGATACATGGACGCCAGTGCGTTCACTATGGCGACGATCATCCGATCTCCGGCATAGGCCCTGCGAACATTTAAACTGGCTTGCAGGATCACCGGTGCGTCGCAGGCGCGCGCAGCGTTCATGATCGCAAGGCCCTGCTCCATATTGGAGATGTTGAACGCCGGCACACCAAATCCTTGATCCGCCGCATAATCAAGCAATTGTCTGAGGGTTATGAGGGGCATGGCGAGGCCTTTACTTGCGGAAGTTGAGATTGTGGAATTTGGCCGAGCCTTCCTGAACAAAGAGACCCCAGGCATCGGTATTGGAGATGTCATAGACCCTGAAGGATGCAACAACCTGCCCGGCCACAAAGCATTCTATGGCCGACCCGTTGCGCAGGATCTGGACCCGGTAACACCCATCCTCCGGTGTGAAGGCGAGCGGACGCTCAACCAATGGGCTGTCGATCTCCTGACGGACCTCAATGCCATGCCGCTCATTGAGCACCAGGCTGTCCCAAAGTGGATCCATCGCGGCAGGCCAGCGATCAAACAGGACGCGCTCCTTCATGGGCTCGATTGAAAGGCTGTAACCGCTGTCCAGATGATCGCCGCCTCGGGGTTCGATGAGAATACCCACTGCTTCAGTTGCGGGGCTGGGCTCGATAAGCACATCGAGCAACACATCATCCCGGTTCGGCCCGTCGATGAACGCGTATCCGTATGATCCTGTCGCATCACACCGAGGGTCTGCATCGCCGGTCCAGTCCCCTAACATGGGACGTAGCTTGTGGGGCACGGTCTCTGCGTAACTCTGGTCCACGTTATCGGGCAGTTTGCAGGTCAGCGTGCCGTCTGGCAGCGAGACAAGTTCGCGCGGGCTGCCCAGTTCTCCGCCCCAGACCCAGCTACGTTTGGGGCCGTGATGCTTGCGGAACGGAATCCATGCGAAACTCATGCGACGATCGCCATCGCTGGCGGATTTGGCGGCGTAGAACCGACGCCCGTCAAGACTGTCGAGCTTGCGGCTTTCCCAAGGACCATCCGGGGACTTTGACACCCGATACACGGTTTGCATTCGTTCCGAGTAGCGGCTTTCAACCAGATACCACCAATCGCCCAGCTTGAAGATTTCAGGGCATTCCGGGCAATGCGTCAGCATCGAGGACGCCAGCGGCGGGCCGACCTCCCAGCTTTCCAGATCATCGGACGTGGCTACGGCAACGCAGCCCCGACGAAACTGCGGACCTTCCTTGAGGCGTGCCGAGATCAGCATCTTGAAGCACCCTGCCTCTTCGTCGCGGTAGACAAAGGGGTCGCGCCAATCGACGGTTTCGTACCAGCGGGGATCGGGGGAGATCATCGGGTTGGATCCGGATTTCTCCCAGGTCTTGAGATCGGTCGATGTTGCTTTGCAAATTGACTGCGGCGAGGCCGATTGACGGTTGTAGCCTGTGTAGAAGAAGTGAAAAACGCCCTCGTGCTCAATGACAGAGCCGGTCCAGATCCCATCACCGTCGCATTCGCCATGCGCGCCGGGACCAAAAGCGTCGGGCATTACTTCCCAGTTTACGAGGTCATCTGACCGAAGATAAGCGGTCGAGACACGCGCCCGCTCAACATATTCCCAGGCGCCTACGGGGGGTTGGGAAAAAAACAGATGCCATGTGCCATCGTGGTAGAATGGCATTGTATCACCAGCGGCAGCACCGCGCTCCGGAGCGTATCCGAAAAGTCTCATCTGCGGACCTCGAAAAAGAGTTTGATATTTCTGGGTCCCCCGGCCCATTGAGCCGGGGGAGGGCATGCTGCGTGCAAGGGGAGTTATTGCACGTAGTCTTGCCAGTTTGCCTGCCAGGCGTCGATGAAACCAGGCAGATCAGCGTCGGGATTATGGACCTTGCTGAGACTGCGAATGGTGTCCGGCGAAAGAATACAGCCGTTCAGAAGACTGTTGGCATAGGTATCCACATTGTCGGCCGTTACTGGAATGAGGCCGACCCGAGGCTGGGTGTCTTCAATCGGGTGACCGTGCAGATAGTCATAGAGCTGGATAAGACCGAACCCGCCAACCATCCAGTGACCGCCGATCGAGAAGTCCAGCTTGCCGTCCTTGATGAACTGAGCCACCTGCTCGTCGATATCTGTGGTGATGATGGCGATGTCATCTCGCCCGGCCTGTTCCACCGCAAATTGACTGCCAAGGCCAGCGACCGCACCAAGCACGACGATCGCGTCAATCTCGCCAGGTCCGAAGCGGGCAATGAACTGTTCAGCATATTTCTGGCCATTCTCCCGGTTCAGACGATCCCAGGCCTCGGCGATCACCTCGACCCCTGCCGCGTCCAGTTCCGATTGGACACCAGCCCAGATTTCTTCCGCAGAGGTCACACCCTTCTGGTTCCAGACCATCGCGACTTTCTTGTGCCCCAGATCTGCCGTGGCTTTGCCAATCGCCTGCCCCCAAGTGTCATTGTTCTGGGTCACCTGCGCGATGAAATCCTCACCTTCATAGTCATCGTCGTAGCTGGACACCACCAGTCGACCGACGGCAATGCCCGGAATGTCATTCTCTTCCAGAAGACGGGCGACCTGGATACCGGCCGGCGACGTCAGCGGGTTGAAGATCAGCCCGTCCGGGCCGCTTGCGATGATGGATTCAGCTTGCGCAGCATGCTGCTCTTCCGAGTTCTGATCGTCAAACTCCTTCAGCTCGACACCAAGCGCTTCGGCGACGCATCGTTCAAAACGATGGCGGTTGATTACCCAAGGGTTTGTTTCGGGCTGGCCAAGGTCTGCGATTACCAGATCGGTACGAGCTTCGCTTTGAGCCGTTGCCACGCTCGCGAGCGGCAACATGGCTGCTGTCACAAGCAAAGGCTTGAGCATCTTGTAGGTCATGATCTCCTCCCTGGAGAGTTTTTCGCGTTGATTGCGGAGAGGTAAACTCCTATTTAATGCGTACTGCAATTAAATGCAGTTTGCAAGTATATATCCAACCTGCTGAACCGGCCCATGAACCTTGAGGTCGCGAAGTGGCAAAAATCCAGGTTTTGCGGCTCAAGCAGTCAAGGCATCAAGTTCCGCGCGAACCACGCGGTATGCCACGGCCCGGTGAGGAACCGGTTGGGCCGATGACCGACGACTGCGGGTCCATCGCACTCATTAGGAGGAAGATAAGCCTTTGGTATGATAGCAAATCAAGGAAGTTCAAAGGATGAGCCGGCAAAATCTCAAACGACACAAGCCACTTCTTCATTTCTCGGCCTATCTTGAACCGGCTTTGGATCAAGGCTCTAATCGGCCTCGAACAGTTGGTGATTTTGGCGCTGCTCTTGACGTCATCCGTATCGGAAAGCTGCGCTCCGTTTCGGTTTCAATCAAAAAAGGCGCCAAACACAACGATCTGGAGGCTTGTAATGGCGGCGGCAATTTGCACTGGTCAGTGTCTTTGTGGAAAAATTGAGGTTCGTATTTCGGGTTCTCCCGAATTTTCGGTTTTGTGTTTCTGTCTGGACTGTCAGAAAATTTCCGGTGGCGGCCATCTTCCGCAGTCTGCGTATCTTAGGCAGCATGTGGTAATTAGCGACGAGCCGAAGCTCTACAGCTGGGAGTCTGACGCAGGGAACACTGTCAGCCTGGGTTATTGTTCTGACTGTGGTTCGCCGATCTACAAAGCGACGTCGAAGATGCCGGAGTTTCTATTCGTCGCGGTAGGTGTTTTGGGCGACCACTCTGGTTTTGAGAACCCCCATATGGCTTTCGTCGAAAACTGCCGGGATTGGGACAGGTCACGCGATCTCAAACTGAAGGGTCCTCTACAGTGAAGGCTGGTCCAAATTCAATTCGCCAAGACGGTCGCTTCTCTCAACGCGCCCGTAAATGATCAGGCTTGTTTTTCGAACGCCGCAGTTTGATGGCCGCCGGAATTACCAGCAGGTGTAGCCGCCGTCGACAAGGACTATTGATCCAGTCATTAGGCTCGAAGCGTCTGAAGCAAGAAACTGGACCACTGAGGCTACCTCGTCTGCCCGCCCCATACGTTTCATGGGTGTACCCCCAATCCAGTGTTGCGCTAATTCCGGATCATCATGGACATGAGCAATCAGCTTTGTCTCAATGTAAGTAGGTGCCACGGCGTTCACCCGAACACCACGGTCACCCCATTCGCCGGCCAAACAACGTGTCAGGTGGTGCACTGCGGCTTTGGATGTGTTGTACTGTGCTTGCTCTTGAGGTCGGTTCGAGATTTCGCCCGACATAGAGCCGAGATTAACGATCGCGCCGCGGCCTGCTTTTAGCATCTCCTTCCCGAAGGCGCGGCAACACCAAAAAAGACCGTTGAGGTTTACGTCAAGCGTTGCCTGCCAAACCTCGTCAGTCATATCTTCTGCGGGTTCAAAACTCTTACCGATACCGGCATTATTAACCAAAACATCGATCTTGCCGTATCGGTCGATGATCCGTCCCACCAAGGCGTTTACAGCGGTGGAATCTGTCACGTCCAATTGCTCCGCGTCTGCCTGATACCCGGAACCAACAAGATTGTTCGCTGCGGACCGGGCGCCCGCCTCATCAATGTCGGCGATTATTACGGTGGCACCCGCCTCCGCCAAGGCTTCGGCACATGCAAAACCAATGCCGGTACCGGCCCCTGTCACGACAGCGACGCGGTCAGTCATCGATAGCTTTTCAAGATACATCCTGTATTGCCTCCCCTCGATTTGGTCAGTTGTTCCAATTAGGGGTCCATCAGGCTTTGTTGCAAAGTTTTGAGCTTACCGAATTGTCTTGGCGATCAGAACGAAGTTAAGCTGCCAGTTCAGCGAATTGTTTAAACGGACAGAGTCCGGGCGCGAATTGGCCCTTTCGGATCATGTGCGACACCTCGATGCCAGCAAGTGTTGCTGCAGCTGAGGCAAAGCTCTTGAAACCGAGCATCGGGCGAGTTCGCCTTTTGATGAAACGATGGTCTTGTTCTACGATGTTGTTCAGATATTTCCGCCTGACCATCTCGATCGGGATGGGGCAGCCAAAACCCGCAAGCATCTTGTTGATTGCCTTGATGCCAGCGGTGTTGGCACCGCTTTTGTCGATAACGATCTTTCGCGGCAGACCGTTGACCTCCATCATTCGGGCGAAAAACCTTGTGGCGGCCGGCTTGTTTCGACGCTCGAACAGCATGAAATCAAGAGTTTTGCCGTGTTTGTCTACGGCACGATAAAGATAAACCCATGTGCCTTTTACTTTGATGTACGTTTCATCCATTCTCCAGGAGCGGTCGCATGGTCCCTTGCGACGACGCGCTGCATCAGCAATTGCGCCAGAATACCTTGTCACCCAGCGGTTCAGTGTGGTGTGATCCACCGTGACGCCTCGCTCGAGCATGATTTCTTCCAGATCGCGATAGGACACGCCGAAACGGACATAGAAGAAGACCGCAAACAGGATCACGTCTTTCGGATATTGTGCGCCTTTGAAAGAGATCATGAACCGACTCTCGAGTTGAAAATAACGATAGCCATTCACTCGCAGCACCGAAGAGCGTCAACAGCTAAAAGTTTGCAACAGATCCATACCAATATCCGCAAAGGAACGCTGAAGCAGTCTGAGCATTTGTCGGCGTTATTTTTCGAACAATAGCGAAAACGAGTTCAGATTCCGTATTGGTCCTATGGACTCAACGTGACTGGACGTTGTTTATTCAACTCTTTTGCAGCAATTGCCATGAAGTTTCGAAGCAAGGCCGCACCATCCTGATCATCCGAATAGTTCTCGACATGCTCTGGCTCGGTCTGTTCATACATGCAGGACCAGACTGATCGGCGGGATTCCGGATGGAATTGTGTCGTATACCAATGGTTGCCGTGGTCGATACAGATGGCGTTGCTCTCACCGATGCGGGCCAGTACCTTTGCTTTCTGCGCTTCTGACGGAATCACATGCAGATAGTTGGCAAAGTTGAAACGGGGGAATGTGGACAGGCCTTCAAAAAGGGGGTGCTGGCGCCCAAGGTCTGTCAGCTCAATCTCATAGGTTCCGGCAAGCGTACCTCCGGTACGGCCATCAAGCACGCCATCCTCGAACTGCGTAGACACCAATTGATGTCCACCACAAATGCCAAGCAAAGGTTTCCCGGCATCGCGATACCGGCGCAACCAGGAATAGAGCGCGTGCAGCCAGGGGCGGTCCTCGGTGACTACATGCATCGTGCCGCCGAGGATGACACAATCGACATCATCCACCGCAGGCAGTGCATCACCGCGACAAATGTCGACGCCGGATAGTGAAAAACCCGTTTCCAGCGCCACGGGTCCAAACCAGTCCACGATCCAATCTTTTTCCTGGCCGGAAGTACACAAGCCTCCAAAGTGATCGGGGTTGAAAAGCTCATTCTCACCCAACATGGAAATGAACAGCAAAGAGTTCCCGGCTGTATCGGTCATGGTATTTCTTTCGCTATCTTGGGCGGGCAGACGCTGCGGCCGCCCCGATGTTCAATGATTGAAGAAATCTAGCTCAAATTGTATACCAATTCAATGATTTTAACTGGATAATCTACCAAAATGTGCCCCAATGAAGATATAGGTATACCTATGAAGGATCACTCTGCTTCAAAAAGAACACCGCCTTCCTCTTGGATGGCATCCAGACGCGACACGACCACTCTGAGATAGGTTTTGTGGATCGAGGCCGTCAACTTGATATCGCCGATCTCCAGACTGCGGCGCAATATTCGGATCTCATCCTTCAAATCCTCGACTTGGACGCGCATCTCGACGCGATCCAGCAACAAGAACCAAAAGCGCGCGGACTGATAGAATAATGTGTCGTTGATATCCTCCAGCACCGCGTTGGTGGTCAACCCATGCAGGATTTTGTGCAAGCGCAGAAGCACGCGCGCGAATTCGCGTTTGTCGTGACTATCCAGCATCGCATCGCACCGCGCTTCCAACTCGCGCATCTCGTCCAGTATGGCCGGATTCCGAGGGGACGGAGCGGAATCACCCAGCGCATCCATGAGCCTCATGCGCACGATATAGACATCGCGCATGGATTTCAGATCGATTGAGGTAACGATGGTGCCATGCCCGTGCTGGCTGGAGATCAGACCGATGTGTTCAAGCTTTTGCAGCACGGCCCGCATCGGCGTGCGGCTGACGCCAAATTCCGTTGCCAATTCCCGCTCGTTCAGGCGCGTTCCCGGCTGATAGTCAAGAAGGCAGATACGCCGGCGCATCTCGAGATAGATATCGTTCTTCGTCATGCGTTGCTCACTATCGATAACGGGTATTCGCCAACTTATGCCATCCACGTGAGAAAACTGTCCATATCAACGTTGCCGCCCGTCACCAGAGCAACGACGGTCTGCCCTTGCAAGGCGCGTTTGTTTGACACGGCTGCGGCCACTGAAACTGCGCCGCCGGGTTCGGCAACAACCTTGAGCTCTGTGAACAAAGTCCGCATTGCGGCAACAACATCTAGCTCGTTGACGGAATAGCCACCCGACAGGGTCTTCAGGTTGATTGGAAAGGTTAGCTGTCCGGGTCGCGCGGTCACGATCGAGTCGCAAATCGAGCTGTGACCCGGCTCAATCGACAGGGCAGTTCCCGCTTCTAGAGAGCGCTTGGTATCATCAAAATTCCGGGGTTCAGCCGCCCAGATTTCAGTGTCCTCATGGCGCGCGAGCATGGCAGTAGACAGCCCGGCGATTAGCCCGCCACCTCCGGCGGGGCAAATGACTCTATCCGCCCTTACGCCAAGCGCGTCCAATTGCTCAGCTATTTCCAGCCCAGTTGTACCTTGCCCGGCCATCAGGTCGTAATCGTCATAGGGCGGCACCAGCGTTGCGCCGGTTTTTTCGGCGATGTCCTGGGCTATTTTGGCCCGGTCACCCGTCTGTCGGTCATAGGTGATAACCTCGGCCCCCCACTGGGCGGTGTTGTCAAGCTTTATGCGGGGCGCATCTGCTGGCATCACTATCTTAGCCGAAACCCCCATCGCGTTTGCGGCAGCCGCAACGCCTTGTGCGTGGTTGCCGGATGAATATGCCACGACCCCTGCCTTGCGCTGGCCTTCGCCAAGCGACGCAATCTTGTTGTAAGCACCACGTATTTTGAACGAGCCGGTCTTTTGCAGGCAATCCGATTTGATCAGCAACCGGAACCCAAGCGCGTTGTTGAGCAGTGGAGATTCCAACAACGGGGTTCGGATCACGACATCCTGTAACCGCTCGGCAGCCTGAGTGATCATTTCAATGGTCAACACTGCGTCACGTCCCCACCTGCAAAGTTGAATGAAAGCGGCGTAGAAGCGCGATCACGCTTCGGGCGGTGATGATGCCGGTAGCCGGGTTTTCAGCGCTCGGCCGGTTCTGAATAGACATTGTGAAATCCGAGCTGTCGGAAGTTACCTCTACCGAATGTGTGTTTCGCGTCAGGGATGGATCAGCCCAGACCTCCATGCGGGTCTTGTCTGGACCAAGCCCGGCCATGCTGATCGCTGCCGCGACATTCACGTTGGCGGGGAATTCGCGTGCCACTTCGGTGACACTGCCTGCGATCACTTGTTTTGGCCCTTGAAGCGCGGTTAGATCCATGCCCAACCGCGCGACAAAAGGTGCCCTGATAAGGCTTTCGACCGGTTTGCGGGTCACTATTGTGACCGAATGAATCTGGCCGACATTCACTGCATTCAACGCGTCCAGACCCAGCATCGCACCTGACGCGACCATAATGCGGCTACCGTTTTTCGCCGCAAGAGAGATTAGGTCGTCCCGGGCAAGCAACTGGCTGGCCGAAAGCACAACCAGTTGCTTGCCTGCCCGCAAAACCGGGTCAGCCAGATCGCCGAACAATGCGGGGGGGAGAGCTTCGATCACACAATCACAGGTCAAGGCCAACGTTCCGAAATCCACTACATGCGCCGGATGTTTCAGAGTATCATTCAGGGCAGCCGCCTTTTCGCTGGTTCGCGCCGCCAGACCACCCAGCGCACATCCTGGAACTTCACCGTTGTCCAATGCGCGTGCAACCGCCGCACCGACAGCTCCGATACCGGCAACTCCAATTCTCATAACAGGTCTTTCTTTGGTGGTGGTTCCTCGGGAACCGTATCATGACGTCAGGTGCAAGGCTCAATCCGCCGCTTTTACTGCTGACAGGAATTGCTGTGTGCGTTCGCGTTTGGGATTGCCGAACAGATCCTCCGGAGGACCCTGTTCTTCGATCTTCCCTTGGTAGAAGAAACAAACGCGATCTGAAATGTCGCGCGCAAAGCCCATCTGGTGTGTCACCATCAACATGGTGAGGTTGTGCTCGGCCACCAGTTTGCGGATGACGCCGGTCACTTCACCGATTACCTCGGGGTCAAGCGCCGAGGTGACTTCATCAAACAGCATCACCTTGGGGCGCATGGCCAACGCCCGGGCGATGGCGACACGTTGCTGCTGACCGCCCGACAGGCGCGAAGGATGCTGGTCCTTTTTGTCGATCATGCCGACCATCGACAACAACTCTTCGGACCGTTCTCGGGCCTCAGCCTTTGGCAAACCCAGCACCTGCACAGGCCCTTCCATGCAGTTCTGTAGGGCGGTCATATGTGGAAACAGGTTGAAATGCTGGAAACACATGCCGATTGAGGACCGGGCCCGGCGCAGGTATTTCGCGTCCGCCGGCACCAGAACCCCGTTCTTTTCCATATGGGTAAGCGGTTTGCCATCAACATAGATGACGCCGCCATTGATGGTTTCCAAAGTCATCAGCATGCGCAACACGGTGGTTTTGCCCGAGCCGGACGGGCCGATCACGGTGACCATCTCACCCTCCGACACGTCCAGATGCAGACTGTCCAGTACGGTCAGGGCGCCATAGCTTTTGGTTACGTTCATGAACCGTACCATCGGCACGTCGGGCCCGGTCAGTTCCAGTGGGTATTGCGACATATCTTCCATCAGTTCATTCCCAGTTTCTTGCGCACCCAGGCCTCAAAGAGTTTGATCAACCCGGCTGCGGGCAGTGAAATCGCCAGGAAGATGATCCCGACCATGGTATAGGGTTCCAAATACCTGTAAGTTGACCCACCAATGGCATTCGCCGCCTGCATCAGCTCGGCCACGCCGATAACCGACAGCATCGGTGTGTCCTTGAATATCCCAACCAGGTAATTGCCCATCCCAGCCATTGAGGGCGGCAGGGCTTGGGGGATGATAACGCGAAAATAGGTCTTGGTCGTGCTCAGGTTCAGTGCGGTGCAAGCCTCCCACTGTCCTTTCGGCACCGACTCGAGGCCGCCGCGATAAACCTCAGACAGGTAGGCCGAATAATGCAGCCCGATGGCGATCATCCCTGCCACCCATGGACTGAGGCGTATCCCGAATTGCGGGCCGACAAAGAACACAAAGAAAATCTGCAGCACCAGCGGCGTCGATCGGATGAATTCGACACATTCCCGCACCACCATTGTGACGATGCGCGACGGTGTGCGTTGCGCCAGTGCAAAAACCAGCCCCAGTACCACTGCGATCCCATAGCCGATTCCGGCAGCGGCCAGCGTGTTCAGCGTGGCCTGTAAAAGCCGGGGAAGAATTTCAAAGGTAAAATCCCAACGCCAGTCAAACATAGCTTACGCCCTCCCCAATTTGCGTGCCATGAAGCGTTCGAGCCACCGCATGAACGGCGTCACGATCAGCCGCGCAAGAATGTAGTAAATTATCAGTGCTGTCCCGAAAGCCTGCGCTGACAGGAAGGTGGAGCCGTTTATTTGCTTGGCTTCGAACATCAGGTCAGTAACCGAAATCAACGACACCAGCGCGGTCGCCTTCAGCAGTTCGATCATCAGGTTGCCCCAAGGCGGCAGCATGTTCAAAAACGCCTGTGGCAGGATGATCCGATACATCCGTTTGGCCGGAGACATCGAGATCGCATAAGCCGCTTCCCACTGCCCTTTGGGCACCGACTGAATGCCGCCACGCACGAGTTCGGCACCATAGGCCCCGAGGTTCAGCCCGACCGCAATGAAACCGGCAAAGAACTTGTCCAGCGTCAATCCGAAGAGAGGCAGGACAAAGAAAATCCAATAAAGCTGCACTAAAAGAGACGTGCCCCGGAAGATTTCAATGTAAACGCCGGCCGTCCAGCGCACCGCAATATTCCGTGACAGTTTCATCAACCCTGCGGTCAGAGCGAGCACAATGGCAAGCGCTGCCGACAGAAAAAACTGCGCGATTGTGACCAGCGTTCCGTCCAGAAAACGCGGCGCGTTTTCGGCGAGAAATTCCCAATATGACATGACGTATCCCGGATGGCGGACGTAAAAGGCGGGCCGAACCTGACCCGCCTGCTAAAGCAATGCCGTCAACGGTTCTGGCAAATCCATTCGGTTTTCACGCTTGGATCCGGAACCTGAAATTCAGTGTATTCGTATGGCGCAACGGCGGCCAACATCTCTTCTGAACCCAAGTACTCTGCCTGCGCGGCATTGAAGGCCTCAAGAAAGTCGCTGTCTTCCGGGCGGAAACCGATACCAACCCAGTTCTGGGTCCATTCGGGCAACGCGTTAGGATCGGTGACCTCAAGCTCGCCATCGGATTGGGCCGCCAGGTTTTGCGCCGTGAAGAACGTCATAGCACCTGCGTCAGCACGACCAACACGCATTGCGGCTAGCACCTCAGTTGGCCCGGGCACTTCGAGGATCTGCTCGGCTGCCACGCCTTCGCGTTTGGCGGCATCAACCGTGTTGTAACCGGCGCCAGTGACCATCGTGGCCCCCTGATCTTTGATGTCAGCATAAGAGGTGATGTTCTTCGGGTTGCCAGCGGGAACCACAAAGGCATCGCCAAAAATCCCCATCGGCTCGGAGAAATCAATGCTCTCACAACGCGCTTCAAGAATGTACATGCCACCCGTGATGATATCAAAGCGATTGGCTTTGAGGCCCGGGATCAATCCACCCCAATCTGTCACGACGGGCTCGATGTTGTCGTAGCCCATTGCCTTCAGGACACCCAGCGTGTGTACGTTTGCAAATCCAAGTGGTGCGTCGTTGTCGCCGGGGTAAGACCACGGCACTTCATTGGAGAAACCAATCCGAATGGTCTCACCACTTTCGATACGATCCATGAGTGGACCCGCCAGCGCCGATGTCGCGACACCCACAATGGTTGTCGCGGCGATAATAGTGGTTCTTAGTATTTGGCTCATTGGTCTCTCCCTGATTGATTCCCTGAACTACGGCGTATTGGTATACCTTTTTGGGAAGTTTCTCAACATAAATCTGCAATTTCGCAAAAATGTCCCAATATTTTGGGGCCTATCATGAACAGCGCCAGCCTCTTGACTTATCATTGGTATACCTTAACAGTCGACGCAGTGGAATCAATCTCAGTTAGGAGACACCGAATGATCGAACACGCCCCGTTCCCAAAAGAGGAGCTGGACCACCGACTCAACCGTGTAAAAACCGTCCTGTCCGAGCAGAATCTGGACGGGATCGTTATCTCGGTGCCCGAAAACATCTATTATCTGACCGGTTTGGACCACTGGGGGTTCTTTGCTGCCCATGTTCTCGTTGTGAACCGAGATGGCGAGATGGCGCTGATCTGCCGGGCCATGGAAAAGATCACGTTTGACAATCAGGTGAGAAACGCCCGGTTCTATGGTCATCAGGATCACGAAGAGCTTTCTGACTACGTGGTACAGGCGATGAAGGACCTAGGCCTGTCCGGTGGTCGCGTCGCGCTCGAAAGGCGCAGCCTGTTCTTGCACCTGCATCATGCCGAAGGGATATTGGCAAAGGCGGAGGGCGTCGAATGGGCGGACGGATCCGGTCTGGTCGACAACCTGCGACAGGCAAAATCCCCGCTGGAAATCGAATACACACGCAAGGCCGCCAAGGCCGCAGATGTCGGCATGAGCGCTTGCATTGACCTGATCCGCGACGGCGCGACAGATTATGAGATTGCCGCGGAGTACATGCGCGCCTCGACTCTGGCAGGTAGTGAGCCGACCGGCTTTGGCCCGTTCATTCGTCCAGCCACACGCTCGGGCGAAGAGCATACGACCTGGCGTGGCGAAACCTTCCGAACTGGTGACGCGGTGTTTCTGGAAAATGCCGCATCCTATCGCAAATATCACGCGCCTATGGGCCGGTTGGTCTTTGTGGGCAGCGCGCCGGAGGGGGCTGAGAAGTCGGCAGAGCTGGCCATGGACGGCATGAAGGCAATCTGCAGTGCATTGAAAGTAGGCGGCAAGGCCGGGGAGGCATACGCCGCCTGGCGCGAGGTAGCCGCAAGCGGCGGCTTGGCAGACTACGAACGGCATCATTGCGGTTATATGGTGGGCATCGGATTCTCACCCAGTTGGACAGGTGGGTCCATGGTAACCAGCCTCTTCCCCGGGTCAGAACGCACGCTGGAGGTCGGCATGGTGTTCCACGCCCACAGCTGGTTCACAGACACCGACGTCGTCGACTACTTCATCTCGAACACGGTCATTCTCACCGAAGATGGTGCCGAAGTGCTGACCGCCACAACACCTGAAAGCCTTGTCATAAAGTGATGACACGCACCGAAAGGCACACAATGCTGACGCAAGAACACATGACCGCTTATCGAAACGATGGCGTGGTTCAGATCAAAAACGCATTTTCGCAGGAATGGTTGGACGAAGTGCGAAGTTCGATTGAATTTGGTCGCGCCAATCCGGGGCCGATGTATCTGGACTATTCCAAAGACACCAATCCGGGCACCTACTGCACAGACATGTGGATCTGGCGCGAAAATGCCCACATGAAGAATTTCATTTTCAATTCTCCAGCGGCGGAACTTGCAGGCGAAGCGATGGAGGCCAGTTCCGTTGCACTCGTGACTGACAATTGGCTGGTGCGCGAGGCCGGCGCGGTCAACAGAGCGCCCTGGCACCATGACAACCCCTATTTCGATGTCAGCGGCGAATGGTGTGTACTGTGGATGGGACTTGAACCCGTTCGTCAGGGTGAGGGCGTGGTCTTCCTCAAGGGTTCGCACAAATGGGGGCGCAAATTCATGCCTCTCAGCTTTGCCGGCACCGGACAAAAGGCAGCACTACAGGAACCCTATGAGCCCACACCGGACTTCACTGAAAATCTGGATGATTATGACGTGCTGGAATTTGATCTGGACCCCGGTGATTGCCTGATCTTCGATTCCCATACATTGCATGGCGCCCCCAACCCTGTACCGCCTGAACGTACCGTCAACCGTCTGACAATGCGCTTCGCCCACGGGAATGCAGCGTTTGAAAAACGAGGCAGTTGGACCGACGCGCAGACAGAATACTGGCAGGCTCATGGAATGAAGGAAGGTGAACCCATTGTAGGCGAACTGCTGCCGCTTGTGTGGAGCCGGTAGCTGTATTTGAACGAACATCAGTCGCAAAGGTTTCGATGGTTGAATATGCCACTGAGCTAGTAGCCAACGAAACGGCACAACTCCAGCTCTAGAAGGTCTCTCCTCATGGTCCTGGCGCTACTCAAATACGGTCTCTCTCGACGCTATCCGGTGCGTGAGGAGATTCCCCGAACCCCTGATCTGAAAAATCACTACGACGTCGTGATCATAGGTGGCGGCGGTCACGGAGTGTCGCTTGCCTATCATCTGGCGACGAAACACGGCATAACAAATATTGCCATTCTAGAAAAAGGCTACCTGGGCGGCGGCAACACAGCGCGCAATACCACGGTGATCCGCTCCAACTACATCACCTCGCAGTCAATCAAGTTCTATGCCGCTTCTATGCGGCTCTATGAAAGCCTGGCCAACGAGCTGGACTACAACCTGATGTACTCCCGCCGGGGTCAGCTGACCCTGTCTCATTCCGATGGCGTTTCGCGGGCGCTGCGCCTACGGGCGGACAGTGGCACATTTCTGGGTGAACGCAACGAAATCCTGGATCGTCAGCAGATCAAAGAGCTGGTGCCCAGTCTAAACCTGGATATTGAAGGTCGCCCAATCCTCAAAGGTTTGTGGCACCCGGATGCTGCCACCGCGCGGCACGACGCGGTTGCTTGGGGATATGCCATCCGTGCTTGTGACCGCGGTGTGGAATTGCACCAGAAAACTCAGGTGACTGGTCTGACAGTGGACAGGAATAAGGTCACAGAAGTGCAGACCAATCGTGGCAATGTCTCGGCTGGGGCTGTGGTGCAATGTGTGGCCGGGCATTCCTCGGTTGTGGCTGCCATGGCCGGGCTACGCTTGCCGATCCGCAGCTTCCCGCTGCAGGCCATGGTGACCCACCCGGTGAAACCCTTCCTAAACCCTATGGTCTCCTCCACTGCGCTGCATTGCTATATTTCGCAATCCGCCCGTGGCGAGCTGGTGATTGGCGGGGGTTCTGATCCTTATGAGCTCTACAACACTCGCTCAACGCTGGACATGAAGGAAAGTCTGGCGGCCTCCGCGCTGGAGATGTTTCCCTTCATTGGGGATCTGAAAATTCTGCGTCAATGGGCGGGTATCACCGACATGACGCCGGATTACAGCCCGGTCATGGGACGTTCGCCATTGGACAACTACTGGCTGGATGCGGGCTGGGGCACATGGGGATTCAAGTCGACCCCCGCCAGCGGTTTCTATCTGGCACAGGCAATGGCTGAAGACCGGGTGCCGGAAATGATCCAACCCTTCCGCCTTGATCGTTTCGACACTTTTGACCTGGTTAATGAAATGGGTGCCACAGCGGCCAGCCACTAAGGGACAACGCAATTGAAAATCATGCACTGTCCGTTGAACGGACCCCGCAACATTTCCGAATTCATTTGTTACGGCGAATTCCACAACCATCCCGACCCGGACAAGACTTCCGACAAGGATTGGGCCGAGTACGTCTGGCTCGCCAATAACGCCGCTGGCGTAGTGCGCGAATGGTGGTGCCATACGCCGACTAACTACTGGTTCATTGCCGAACGTAACACCGTGACAGACGAAATCCTTCGAACCTATCCATCCGAGGACCTTCGCCCATCCGAGGAACTCCGATCATGACTCAAATCACTCGAACCGGCGCGCTGATCGACAGCACGAAACCGATCACTTTTTTCTTTGAGGGAAAACGCTACTCCGGTGTTCAGGGCGACACCATTGCCTCGGCCCTGGCGGCCAATGGGCAATGGGTTCTGTCGCGCAGCTTCAAATACCATCGCCCGCGCGGGGTGCTGACCATGGCCGGTCAGGACGCCAATACATTGGTGCAGATCGGCAATGAGGTCAGCGTTTTTGCCGACCGTCACCCGATTTCTGAAGGGCTAGAGATCAAGGCTCAAAACGTCAACGGTTCCTTGGAGAAAGATCGCGACTTCTTCATGAACCGTATGGGGCGTTTCATGCCTGTGGGGTTCTATTATCGCACTTTTTATAAGCCTAAAGGCATCTGGGAGAAAATCTGGGAACCGCTGATCCGTGCCAAGGCGGGTCTGGGCACTTTGGATATCAATGCGCCCGAAGACGGTTATCACGACAAAGCTTATGGCTGGTATGATGTGGTTGTGGTGGGTGCCGGTCCTTCTGGTCTGGCTGCGGCGCTAGAGGCGGCCAAGTTGGGTGGGTCTGTTCTGCTGGTTGATGAAAATCCACAGCTGGGCGGCGCGGCGACCTATGCACGCGGCATGAATTTGCAAGACCTGATCGATCATGTCGAGGCGATGGAAAACATCGAGACTTGGACTGACGCCGTCTGTAATGGCTGGTTTGCCGACAATTGGCTGGCGGTGATCCAAGGTAACCGATTGCACAAAATCCGGGCGCGTCAGTTGGTGCTTGCCACAGGACTGATCGAACAACCCGCGCAATTCCGCAACAACGATCTGCCTGGGATTATGCAGGGTTCCGCTGCGCAGCGTTTGATAAAATCTTACGGTGTCACACCGGGGCAGACGGCAGTTGTTCTGGCGGGCAACGATGACGCCTATGGTGTGGCTCTTGACTTGGTGGATGCAGGTGTTTCCGTCACTGTCTGCGAACTGCGCAAGGAGGCGGAAGGGCCATTGCGGGCACAGGTTCAGACAGTGGGGCTTACCATCCACGATGGCTGCTGCATCTATGAGGCCTTGCCCGGGCCAGGCCACAAGCATGTGCGGGGCGTCTCCATTGCCGAATTGGACGACGCGGGTGCAGCGACTGGTAAGCAGCGGATGCTACCGTGCGATCTGGTCTGCATGTCGGTGGGCTACACACCAACCTATCAGCTCGCTGTGCAAGCTGGCGGCAAAGTTGGGTATGACGATAAAACGGCCATGTTCTCGATCACTGGGCACAACGCCGACGTTGGTCTCGCTGGATCAATGGATGGCCGATACGCGCTGGAGCGCTGTGTAGCTCATGGCACGGCCATGGGTGCGCGGGCTGCGGCCCGGCTGTCGGAGGCTGATGCCCCGGAAGCGCCAGACAAATGCGCCACTTCGCCCAATTACCCCTGGCCGATTTTCCCACATCCTAAAGGCAAGGATTTTGTGGATTTCGACGAAGATCTGCAAATCAAGGACATCAAGAATGCGGTTGCCGAGGGCTACCGCGAACTGGAATTGGTTAAACGCTTCTCCACCGTTGGCATGGGGCCTAGCCAAGGTCGGCACGCGGCGCTGCCGACCGCACGCCTGGTCGCCAAACACTCCGACCGCACTGTTGCGGAAGTGGGGGTCACCACCGCGCGACCACCTTTTACAACGGAAAAGATTGCCACGCTGGCGGGACGTAAGTTCACGCCGATGCGCCGCACGCCGATGCATTCCCGGCATGAGTCAGCCGGAGCAGAATGGTTGCTGGCAGGGAATTGGCAACGTCCGGCTTATTATGGGCGGGGCAATGCTAAGAAGACCATTGCGCTCGAAGTCAGTAATGCGCGCACCAACGTCGGTATGATCGATGTTTCAACGCTTGGTGGGTTGGATGTGCGCGGTCCTGATGCGGCAGAATTCCTCAATCGGATGTACACATTTGCCTATGCCAAACTGCCCATCGGCAAAACACGTTACCTGCTGATGACCAATGAGGCGGGTACAGTGATTGACGACGGTGTGGCTTGCCGCATTGCCGAGGATTACTTCTACATCACCGCAACCACCACCGGCGTCGACAATATCTACCGTAATATGCTGTGGTGGAACGCCCAATGGCGGTTGGACGTGGATATTGCCAATGTGACCGCAGCCTATGCCGGCGTGAACCTTGCCGGACCAAATGCCCGTACGGTGCTTAACAAGCTGACAGATGATATCGCCACTGGCGCTGAGGATTTCCCGTATCTCGCTTATCGCGAGGGGCATGTGGCAGGCATTCCCGCTCGGGCTTTCCGGGTCGGTTTCATTGGTGAGTTGGGCTACGAAATCCATGTGCCCGCGCGTTATGGCGGGGCGCTTTGGGATGCTATTGCTGAAGCGGGTGCCGAGTTTGGCATTCGCCCCTTCGGGCTGGAAGCACAGCGCGTCATGCGACTGGAAAAGGGCCATGTGATTGTTGGCCAGGACACCGACGGTATGACCACGCCGGAAGAGCTGGACATGATCTGGGCGGTGGCCAATAAGAAACCATTCTTCGTCGGCAAACGCAGTCTGGAATTGCGCAACAAGACGCTTAGGGATCGTAAATTGGTCGGCTTCTCCCTGGATGAGATGCCTACGGCTGGATTGGAAGAAAGCAATCTGGTGATCAAAAATGGTGAGATCGCGGGCTTTGTGACGTCGATCTGTCAGTCGCCTTCGGTGGGCAAGGTCATTGGTCTGGCCTATGCGGCCCGCTCTGACAGCGAGACCGGTGCGAAGATCACCTTGCGTGCCAGTGACGGAAGCCTGCATCAGGCAACCGTTTGCTCCCCCCATTTCTACGACCCCGACAACAAGCGGCAGGAGATGTGATCATGGACAATCCAATCGCACAAAGCCCCTTTGCTCATCGTTTGCGCGACACTCGCCCGACAGTCAGCGGCGGTGTGAAGATTACCGACCTTTCCGCCTTGCCGCGCACCGGCTTCAAAGGCCGAGGCACCCGCGACTGGCTGGCATCTCAAGTTGACACCGTGCCAGACGCCCCCAACCAAGCCGCCTTTCAAGACGATGGCACAGTCATCGCCTGGCTAGGCGGGCAGGAATACCTGGCACTGCCTGATCCAGAGGGTCGTTCCACCTTCTGCGCAAATCTGACGAAGGCCTGGGATACGGCGCGGTCCACTGGCACTCAGGGCATCGGCTTTCCGCTGCCTCGGGAAGACAGCCATAGTTGGCTGTGGATCACCGGCGCAGATGTACCGTCGATGATGGCCAAGATTTGTGGTGTGGATCTGCGGCCTGACGTCTTTGCGGAAGGGGACGTGGCGCAAACCGTAGTTGCGCGGCTCGGTGCCATCCTGCTGCGCCAGGATCGCAACGGCGAGTTCGGGCTTTATATGCTGAGCGATTTTGCTTCCGGCCATTACCTGTGGGATGTCCTACAAGATGCGGCGGCGGAATTTGGCGGAGGATTTGTCTGAGATGCCAAGCTACCAGTTTAACTCGGACAATGGTGCACCGGTTTGTGACGAGGTGATGCAGGCTTTGATCGCCTGCAACACTGGCGTTGAGACAGCTTATGGCGCGGATCAGTGGACCGAGCGTTTGAACCCGGCATTTTCCGAGTTCTTCGAGCGTGAAGCCTTTGTCTTTCCCGTGCCCACGGGTACAGCAGGCAACGGTTTGGCTCTGGGCGCGATCACGCCACCCTATGGCACTATCTTTTGCCACCGCCTGGCTCATGTGGTCACCACCGAATGTGGCGCGCCGGAGTTTTATTCTGGTGGTGGGCGCATGACTTTACTGAGCGGGGCGCACAATAAGATCACGCCACAGGCCTTGCGTCAGGCGCTTTCCGATCATGGCATTGGCAACGCCCATCATATGCAGGCCAGCGCGCTTTGTCTGACCCAGGCCACCGAATGCGGTGTCACCTATGGGTTGGAGGAATTAGCTGAACTGAATGCCATCGCTCACGGTACGGGCATGAAGACCCATCTGGATGGGGCGCGGTTTTCCAATGCGCTCGTCCACCTGGGCTGTTCCCCTGCGGAAATGACTTGGAAGGCGGGTGTTGATCTGCTGACCTACGGCACCACCAAAAATGGCACGATGAACGCTGAAGCCGTGATCACATTTGATCCGGCCATCGGCGCGGCGCTGCGCTTCATGCATAAACGAGCAGGGCACCTTTCGTCGAAGATGCGCTACATGTCCGCCCAGCTCCTTGCCCATTTGGAGGATGATCTGTGGCGGACAAATGCGGCCCGCGCCAATGGCAATGCCACACGTATCCTCGCTGCCTTGCACGCCTGCCCAGGGGTCGAAGTTGTCCATCCGGTGCATATCAACGAAGTCTTTGTTCAGTTGCCGCTTGCGCTAGAGGCAGCGCTAGTAAAGGTAGGATTGTCCCTGCGTCCCTGGGTTTGTGACGGGCAAGGCAATGGAGTGCGCATGGTGATGTCCTATGCGGATGAGGAATCCCACTTGGAAATTTTTGAACATACCTGTCGTAATTTTTCGAAAAACTGCAATTAGGGCGCTTATCCGAGGCTTTTTCACGCACCGCTGCAGATTTGATGCCGGGAGATAACAAATGCTTTGAGCGTAGACTTTTAGAATTTTGTCAATGCAACAAACTGGAGGAGAGTGAGTTCTACCATGAGAATCGGAATTGTTGGAACAGGTACCATAGCCGCCGCCGTTGTCGATGGGATTGCTGAGGACGGCCACCAAATCACCGTTTCACACCGCGGAGAGGCGCACTCCTCCCGGCTCGCTGGAAATTATGAAAATGTGACTGTTGCTGACAATCAAGAGGTCCTTGATGCGAGTGACATCGTGTTCCTGGGTCTGGTGGCTGAACAAGCAAGGCCCGTTCTCTCTTCCCTGACATTCAGGCCAGACCAAAAGATCATATCACTCATGTCCGGCCCGACGCTCTCAGATTTGCGAGAAATGGTTGCGCCGGCGACTGCTGTCGCAAATATGATCCCTTTTCCTGGAATCGCCACAGGCGGATCTCCGATCTTGATACTGGGCGATGCTGCAATCGCCAATGCGCTTTTTGGGGCTCGCAATTCTATCTTCCAACTAGCGGATCAAAGTGAACTTGCCGCCTATCTCGCCGCTCAGGCTGTGCTTTCACCGGCAACCGTCATGGTGCAGAAAGCCGGAGAATGGCTGGGAGAAAATGTTAAAGATGCTGCGCAGGGCGAAGCGTTTTTACGTGCTCTGGTCGGCTCTAGCCTGCAAGCCACTCCGGATTGCCAGCACCTGATCCGGGCACTGAACACACCCGGAGGATATAACCAGCGCCTGCGGAATTATATGGAAACTTCGGGCTTCACGGAGCAGCTTAAACAGGGGCTTTCCAAGTTATGAGCAGCTGTAGAGCATGATCCATAAGGGCAGAACAGACGACAGTGGCTGGCGAAACCAAAGTGGCCCGAACGCCAATGAGCGGCCTCCATTCGTTAGTTTTTCGGCAGTGCCGCGGAGCGGCGCGCTGCGTGCGCATGCAGCACAATGCCGCCGAAGCACTTTTTGAAATTCGCTAAAATTGCGCGTACCGCAATGCACGGATTAGCTATATTGCCAAGTTAGCCAAGCCGGTCTCTGAATTCGCTGGGTCGTCTCATAGCCGAACCGCTATCGACACGTACTCAAATCAGTATCTTTTTTCGAAAATTCCACGACGTTCATAAACCGTTGCGGCTTCTTCAATGAACTTCGCCAAAAGCTCTGCCTTATAGATGGACCGGAGAACATCGGCCTGCGCGTGAAGCATTTCCAAATCGGCCCGTCCCGGACGCAGCATTTCATAGGTTTCCATGATAACGTCTTGAGGGATCGCAACGAGTTCGGCCGCACGGTGAAAATTCTCGGCAAGGGTGCGGCGGCCCCCGGCAAGTGCTATTTCTGCCTGCAAATGCAGAGCTTCAGGAGTGATTGCGAGGTCAGCCGCTGTCACCTCCCCAGCCAGAACTGCATCCAGCGTGATGTCTGACAGAAGTTTGCCGGTTGGTGTTTTGACCCGATCAGGCGCGTTCTCGGCAAGTGGGTAAAGGTCTTTAACCGACATGGCACTACGCTCCTTTGGGCGATAACGTGAGTTGAATGGGTTTTGCCTTGGGGTCGGTCATCTCAGTTTCCAATGCGAAGAGGATAGCAACACGCGCATGGAAACGGGCCGAGAGTGCCTCGCCCCGGAAGGGGACAACAACCGGCTCCGGTGCCTCTCCGAAGGTGTGGCGGGCCGCATTCCTGCCAAGTAGCTTGTAATGATCGAGCAGAACCAACGGCGCGTTCGAAAACAACTCAAGGTTCAAATGCGGCAAGCGATCGGAACGGTGCAGGACGGCGGTGCCTTTCGATTGAATGCCAATGCCAATCCCTGAACCAGACAGCTTAGCCGCCGATAAACCAACAAAAGATGTATCGGCCGTATGCATGATCCGCACCAGCCTTGCATTGCCGCCAGCGTCTTCAATGCCCGATACAATAGCGTTGACAACATCGGGCAGGCCATGGCCCGCAGACGTTCTGTGCATCTCTGTCCCGAAAGCCGGACTGACGCCAATGACAACCTCATGTCGGTCCTCACCGGGCTCCGCGGTTCCCGCGTCAAAAAGCCAATCCGGGAATTTCTCCTTTCCCAGAGCTTCCGTTGCAAGAACGCTTTCCTTCGTCAGGGTTCCCCGGACGGATTTTACATCTGCCCAGCGTTTTTCGTCCATACGATAGCCGCTTGCCGGGCCGCTATAATCGTTGGGGTCATTCAGTGCGCTGATGATCTTGCCACCGCGGAAGATCGCAGAGGTTTGCAGGTAGTCGCCGGTCACGCGCTGCTTCAGCATGAAAAGGAGGTTCTCGGCCTCCTCGCGGAAGCCACGTTTGGCCAGGGCGCGAACAACGTCCACGGCAGTGATTTTCCGGCTCTTGATGGCTTCGCTAATCGGAGTGACCTCACCGGCAGTGAAACTTTCCGTGTCATCTGAGCCCGAGGCAAAGACCACAGATTGAATCATTGATGTTGTAACATCGGCCAGACCGAGCTCTTCGAACACCGCAGTCAAAGCCTCTACAGCGCGAATTCGCACTCCAAGTGCGCGCTCTTCGTCAAGTGGTGTCAATCCGCCATCGACTTCGAAGTCTCGTTGCAGCGTCAGGTATTCCTCGATCTCTTCACCGTTGAATAAAGAGGCATTAAATGTGTTGTCGTATTTATTGATCGATCCCTGCCCACTGGTGATCAGGTCGGAACCTGCCAGCAGAAGTGGCGTGATCTTGGCGCCAACACGTATTTCAGATTCACTGGTGCGGGCATCGTTGCCAGATGCACATTCCAAACCAAGCCAAACAGCGATCAGGTTCTCGGCCATAAGTTCTCTGACCCCGCCCGGCATCGATGCGGTCAAAGCCGCGCCATCCACGCCGCCATTTTGCGTGCCCTGAATGCCCATTGCGCGCTGCACGCAAAGGCACCGGGCTTCGAGATAGAGTACAGACTTCTTTTCGTGAAACCCCATAAGAAGCTCGGCACCCGCCCCCGACGTGCATCGCGCCTTAATTCCGCGCGACGCGTAAGCCGCCGTGAGGAACGCTTTGGACCAAGGCGTGTCGTCACCATCAATAAAAGCATTTTCTGTTCCGTATACAGAAATGGTCTCTGCATAGGTTGCCAGGCCGGCCATTCCGATCTGCAATTCTTCCGCCTCTTCAATAGAGCACTGAAACAGGGCGTCTCCGCGACCGACGGCGGCTCCGACCGTACAAGCAAGCGCGTTGGCCCAAGAATTCGAAGAAACGCGCATCGTTGTCTCGAGTTCGTCAAAACCCAATTCCGCAGCAGTTGCCGCGTCCGCGGCCAATTGCAGCGGATCGTCCTTGGCATTAGTGACATGCGCCTGATTGCCTGGGGTCTTACGCTGTCGCATTTTTGAATATGCAAACGCGACCTCAAGCGACGAAAGATGCGCGACAACGTTGGCAAGTTTTGCCGGTGTCATGCCGCGCGCCAGCCGCTCCAGCTTTTCTCTGGGAACATTGATATCCACCAGCATCCTAGCAATTTCACCATCATCAATGGCCATGGCCTCTTCAACCAGGTCCGGATCCAAATGATGGCGTGCGATAAATTCGTCCAGAATGTCGAAGTCCTTTTCAGACTTGCCATCCAGACTGACAACACGTCCGCCTTTGATCGTAACGGCAGGCGTGGGATCATAAGGGCTTTTGAAAACCGAAAACCCAGCCTCGGGCTCTTCTTCTGCGAAGAGATCAAGGCGGAGCATTCTATCGTCCCAATCGGAAAAGCGCCGCCAGCGATTGGTGTCAGAGGTGTTGGCCATGGCTTATCTCCTTGTTGCAATGCCGCTCCGATTGAGCAGCGCGGCCGATGTATTCTGGCGAATTGCGCTACTGTTACGCGTTTGATTTCAGAACTAGATGCATTCCCCGCCATCTACGACCAGCGCATGACCCGTCATGAACGAAGACATATCGGAGGCAAGAAATACAATAGCATCTGAGATTTCACTACATGTCGCCCACCGACCCATTGGAATGTTGTCCTTAACATACTGTTCCAACGCACCTCGCCCTCCCATCTGAACCTCGAAGCCGGCATTGAACGGTGTGTCCACAAAGCCCGGGCAAAGAGAGTTGAAACGGATGTTGAGATTGGCATAGTCAGCCGCCATCTGTCGCGTCATCGCAACAACCGCGTGCTTTGTCGTCGCATAAGCAATCATGCCTCGATCATATTGGATGCCAGAATTGGATGCTGTGATAATAATGCTGCCGCCGCCCTGTCGTTTCATAGGTTGAATTGCGGCTCGGGCAGCAATGAAATGGGCCCGTACATTTATTGCCCAGCTCGCATCCATCCCCTCCGGGGCAACCTCTTCGAGCGACCCTTCGACTTGAATTCCTGCATGGGAATGAAGAATATCAAGGCGGCCATGTTCTTCCGCCGTTTCAAGAACCGCTGCTTCCAACGCCGCGTCCTCGCCGACATCCAGCTGGCGTGACGAGCCATGGAAGCCTTTGGCCACGATCTCGTTCTGAACAGCCGCGGCCAAATCTCCATCACGATCTGACACGACAACATGTGCGCCACACCGCGCCATTGCGAGCGCCCCGGCCCGCCCAATCCCTGAGCCCGCACCAGTTACCAGGGCAATTCGACCGTTCAGCGAGACCATGTCCGCGGGAGATTTTGACATAGTTTGCGTTGCAATTCCGTTCACGTTTCCAGCATCCTTCCAACCCTCAGAGGAACGGCCACCGCCGCAATTTGGGTCATTGACAAACTTTCAATCAACAATCGGGGCGGCGCTCTCCTCACTTGTATGATCTTACTGCCTTCCCTCATCAGCAACCGGAGCTGGCATTAAGCTCAACCATGAGATACCGCTGATAATTAAAAAATTGTATAAAAATAGCGCATTGATGTATATATCTCAAAATGGGTATGCACAATGCAATACGTGGCACGATGAAGTGGAGCACCGTCTATGAAATTTGACTTTGATCCCACAGGGCAGTTGATCGGTGATATCGGAAAAACTGCGTTCGGAGCCAGTTTGTCAGCTGCGCTTCAGGAGATCGTCCCTTTCGACTACACCGTAGTATTCGGTTATCACGGATCGGCACGGCCGCTTGATCTCTACGATGATTTCCCACGCAAAAAGAGAAAGATCTTTGTCGAAGACTACCAGGAAGGGCCATACCTTCTGGATCCCTTTTTCCTTGCCACGACCAATCCCAACGAGTCGGGACTTTACCGCCTGCGTGACCTGGCTCCGGACCGGTTTTATCAGGGTGAATATTTTCGCAACTACTACGTGCAGACCGACCTCGCGGAGGAGATCGCATTTTTTGTGAACTTGCCCGACGCTGCAGTTGTGGTTGTGTCACTGATGCGTGCCCAAAAGGCATTCACCGTCAAAGAATGTCGTGACCTGAACAGATACGCTCCCATCGTTCTGGCCGCGTGTGAACAGCATTGGTCTGATCTGGCGCAAAAGTTTGGCGCTCCGGGTGCAGATAAGAAGGCTGATAGTGGCGAGGGAAGCCTGGAACTTGCATTTCAGCAATTCGGCCTTGGACTGCTCACGCCCCGGGAAAAGGAAGTGGCCGAATTCACGCTTAAAGGTCATTCCGCTGCTGCCGTTGGACGAATTTTGGAAATCTCACCCGGCACCGTGCGCATACATCGTCGAAATATCTATTCCAAACTGCGAATCCGATCTCAGGGCGAACTGTTTTCCGAGTTTATTGACACTCTGCTGGAAAACTCTCCCTGATCAAGCAATTCCAAAGGCGGTCACTGCGTGACGGTTGGCAATAGAACATCAGAAAAAACGGCGGCGGTAAAACCACCAACCGCCAGTTCAGGGAGATATTTCTTGATTGTGTTTCATATCCGCTTCGAGTTTGCGTAACAGAAGAACGGTCATTTCATCAAAGTTCAGCTAAAACCAGATCAGCCAGATCAGGAAGACAAGAATCAGGATGATGACATCCCAGAAGATGATCTCACCGATCCGAAACCAGCCCTTACGACGGTTGAGTGCGTTGAGCAAACACCAGAAAAAAGCAGCGACAACGATCGGGACAATATGGACTATAGAGCTCATGACCTACGCCGCCCGTCACTGATTTCGAAGAAATGGCGAGTATGTTCCGGAAACTCCAGATGAATTTGGGAGCTGCGATCAAGACCGGTAGTGTCATGCATGACGCGTACAACCAGAGAGGTGTTGTCTTTCTTGACGAACATCAAAGCGTCGGGTTCGACCAGTTCCAAAACGTCTAGATCAAAGCTGACAGTTTGATCTGTAGGTGCTTCCTGAAGCAATATCTGTTCAGGTCGGACGCCAAGGGCTACCGGCCCGTTCGGTTGTCCCGTGACCGGTAATTCGAACGTTCCCGACCTGAACACGCCACCCGCAACTTCGCCGTCCAGAACGTTCATCGCAGGTCGCCCGATAAATTCCGCGACGAACCGTGTCGCCGGTTCATGGTATACGCGTCGCGGCGTGTCGAACTGTGCCAGCTTCCCACCGTTCAGAACCGCTATTCGGGTGCCAAGAGTCATTGCCTCTTCTTGGTCGTGGGTCACGAAGACAAAGGTCTGGCCCAGATCGCCATGCAGGCGTTTCAACTCTGTTCTGGTTTCTAGTCGAAGCAGCGCATCCAGATTGCTCAGCGGTTCATCCATCAGGCAAATTTCCGGATTCCAGACGAGTGCACGGGCAACTGCAACGCGCTGTGCCTGCCCGCCTGAAAGCTGGCTTGGCCGTCTGTCCAGATAGCTTTCAATTTGCAGAACTTTCGCAATCGCACGGACGCGACTGTCGATGTTGCCGTTGTCGATTTTTCGTATGCGAAGCGGGTAAGCAATGTTTTCGTAAACTGTTTTGTGCCCATAAAGAGCATAGTTCTGAAACACCATTCCCATGTTTCGTTCTCGCGGCGGCAAACTCGTAACCTCAAGGTCGTCTACGGTCACGGAACCGCCCGTTGCTTCTTCGAGACCGGCGAGGATTCGGCATGCCGTTGTTTTACCGCTGCCCGATGGGCCCAGCAGAACGATGAACTCACCCTTCTCGAATTCCAAATTGAGATTGTCCAGCGCAACGGTGCCATCACCGAAAACCTTGCTGATCTGGTTATAGGAAACAGCCATAGTCTTATCCTTTTACTGCGCCGAAGGTGAGGCCTCGAACGAGGTGTTTTTGCACCAGGAATGTGAAGAAGATGATCGGCAGAGTTGCAACGACTGCAACTGCGGCTACCTGCCCCCAAAGCGTACCATGTGGCGTAACCAGACCGGGGATGCCAACCGTCAGTGTCCGCCCTTCAAAGGCGACCAGAATGAACGCATAGAGGAATTCATTCCAGCTGAGGATGAAGCACAGAACTGCGGTTGCCGCGAGTCCGGGCGCCGCCAGGGGGAGCAAGACCCTCAGGAATGTACCACCACGCGTGTGGCCATCCATCATCGCAGCTTCGTCGATCTCTCTGGGAATATCGGCGAAAAAACCGCGCATCATCCAGACCACTAAAGAGACATTGAAGGTCGTATGCGCAAGAATGACGGCAATCGGCTTGTCCGTTAGCCCCAGCACCGAAAACAACAGGAACATCGGCACGACGATGGAAATCGGGGGGGCCATGCGTGTGGTCAGAAAGAAGAAGAACAGGTCTTCTTTTCCGGGAAAATCATACCGGGCAAACACGTAGGCGGCCGGTGTGCCAAACGCCAGCGACAATATTGTGCTGAACGAAGCCACAATCATGGAGTTCCAGACCAGTGGCAGGTAATTCTTGTCGATGAAAATCGTTGGGTAGTTCTCCGAGGTCGGTGTGAAGAACCAAAGGGGTGCGTCTGACAATATATCAAGACGTGTTTTGAAGGATGTCATGACAATCCAGAGATAGGGCGTCAGGAACAAGATCAGAATAGCGATCAGCGTTGCCACCATCGCCATTTTCCAGCCTCGGCTTATCATGATGCTGCCTTTCCGACCGTTTTCGAGCGGCCTTCATTCCAGTACACGGCCTTGTAGAAAACCGAGCACATGATCAGGACGACGAGATACACCATGAAGGCACACACCGCCCCATAGCCAAGATCCCAGTCCCTGAAGTTGATTCGATAGGTGTAAATCGACAGCATTTCCGTAGAGATGCCGGGACCTCCGCCGGTCAGGATGAATACCTTATCGAACTCTTTGAACGCATCAATTCCGCGTAGTAAAAGGACAAGCGCGATGATTGGGCGCAGAAGAGGAAGCGTGACATCTCTGAAAATCTGCAAAGGCCGTGCACCATCCATTATGGCGGCTTCAAATGGTTCCTTTGGCAAGCTGAGCAGACCAGCAAGGATGACCAAGGTTACAAACGGTGTCCATTGCCAGACATCGATCAGCATGATTGCCGGCATGACCAGTGACGGATTGCCCAGAATGGACGTTTGCTGATCGGCAAGGCCGAAGTACCGCAAATAGTAAGTGAACATCCCGAAATCGCCCGAAAGCAAAAGCTTCCAGATCAGTCCGACTGCAATCGGTGCCAGCATCATGGGGACGAGCAGCAGAGTCAGGATGAAGCGATGCTGCTTGATGTAGTGGAAAAGCAGCAACGCCAAGCCCAGACCAAACATGAATTCGACCAAGACGACCCCAAAGACAAACTTCATGGTCAACCAGAAACTATGCCAGAAAATGGGGTCGTCCTGCATCAGTCTCCGGAAATTTGCGAACCCTACAAATGCGCCATCCCGGTTTGGCAGCGCATAGTGGAGATCCGTAAAGCCGGTCCAGACCATGTAGAGGAACGGTCCCAGAAGAATGACGAAGAGCAGGATAACGGAGGGAACCAGCAACAGAGGTGCTACTCCGTGATCCAGCACCCTCTCAATTATCCTGTTTGTTCGCATTTCGGTTCCAGCCTCTACTAGGTTTCAACAGTTCGCAGTTCTATGAACACACTATTCCACCGGATACTTGAGCGGTGCGCAGTCCCCGAGAAGCTCGGACATTTCCACTGCCGCATCATCCAGGGCCTCTTTGGCATTCTTCGCGTCAGACAGGTAACTGCTCAGCTCACGCACCAGAATATCGGTGATCTGCGGCGATTCCGGGATCGTCGGCTTTGGCCGCGCTGCCGCGTTGGTGTCCATCGACGCCTGAGAGTAGCTGATGGCCTGCACATCAGGGTGTGCGTAGACGTCTGGTCGGGCCGTTGCGCCACCGTTCAGATGCTGATTGAGCTGCTGGGTTTCCTCCATCATCCACTGGATGAACAGATAGGCGGCTTCCTGGTTCTTCGAACCCGCCGGGATAAGGTAGGTCCAACCTTCAACCTGGCCCACAGGCTCTCCATTCGCTTGTGGCGGAACAATGTCAAACCCCATCTTTCCTGCAACGGTGCTGGCCTCGTGATCTTCGGCGACGGCATAAGTCGCGTCATTCCACATGATCATCTGATACACCTTGCCCTGCTGCATCAACGCCATGACCTCATCCCAGGTGTAGTTGAGGGAATCCGCGGGCGAATAGGCCAACAGGCTCTTGTAGTATTCAAGTGATGCAATCGCTTCAGGGCTGTTGACGACAACCGGGCCGCACTCACTTCCGGAATTCGTTTCCAGCATGTCGCCACCGAAGCTGTAGAGGAAGTTCAGCCATTCGTACCACAGCGCTTCGTGGCGCTTGCCTTGCAGGGCCGTACCGTAAAAGCCTTCATCCGGTCGATGAAACCACTCGGCGATATCGGTGTATTCCTGCCAGGTGGTCGCCGGCTTCAGCTCATAGCCGTATTTTTCTTTGAACCCGGCTCTCTCATTCGGATCATTGAGCAGATCATCTCGGTACCACATGTACATGTTAAGTGCAGTGAACGGGAACCCATAGACCTGACCTTCATACCAAGAGATTTCATGCCACAAGCCCTGATAAAGCTGTTCCTCTGGCATAAAAGAAGGATCGCGCAGGCTTGGGTCATTCATGAATCTTTCGACCGGCTCGAGATGGCCATTGGCGACAAAACGGCCTAGTTCGCGGTGCGGCTGCAGAATGAAATCGTAGCGTCCGCGGCGCGAGTTCAGGTCCAGCATGACCTTGTTGACCGCCTCGGAATGCTCATACATCTCGATCTCGACGGTGATGCCGGTCCGGCTCTCGAATTCACTTTTCAGCTTGGCCATAGCCTCCAGCGGTGGAAGCGCTTCGCCCACAGTCCGAATCGTAGTTCCCTCATATGGCGCGGCGGCCTCTTCTAGCGACCAGGCCATGGCCTCCGTTCCCTGAAGCGCCAGCAGCCCGCAGACTGCCAAGGAGGCGCTTGATCGAACAAATCGACCCACTAAACTTCTACCAATCATGATTTTCTCCCTTTGGTTAAATGGTGTGTTGCCTCCCGTTTCGAGGCGTTTTGTGAGTGTTGTGCCCGATGCCTTCCCTGCTCAATCCTCTAGCCCGTAATTCTCCTCTGCTTCCCGCAAACACAGATTGATGCGATACCATATTAACTAAAGAAATATTATTAAATTTTTGTTTTACTGCATATATCGCATATGAGGTACTTCATTTGTTATACGTGTAAATTGGTTACCGGCTCATGACGCTCATCATCAACTGAAAGTCGATGATGATTTTCCCACTGCCACGCAGCGTTCAAATTTGCACAGATGCAGCAAATTTCATGCTGTGAGTACGCGCAGCGAAAAAACCAAACTGACAGGTTAGGCTCGATCCGACCCACCGCTGCAGTGCAAATGTAGGTCCGCTCAGGATTGGCGAACGGCAAGTGCCGCCCGCCAACATAGTTCAAATGTCGATTTGCTCGGCGATGCTCAGCGCATCTTCAAGTTCGACGCCAAGGTATCTGACAATGCTGTCTACCTTTGTGTGTCCGAGCAGAAGTTGAACCGCTCTGAGGTTTCCGATTTTGCAGTAGATTTCTGCTGCTTTGGTCCGGCGCCGCGAATGGGTGCCATATCCGCTGCGTTCCAGCCCAATCGCGGCAACCCAATCCCTCACAAGCCGGCCATATTGGCGCGTCGAGATATGCGGGCGGTCATGAAACCTGCTGGGAAACATGAAACGGCGGTACGCGCTACCCTGAATTCCCGAATTTATGGTTCGTCCCGCCTGGAACGAATCATGGATTGAAAGCGACGTTTGTTAAATGGGTGTTCCGGGTGGTAGCCGTATACGGATGTGTAGGTATCGTGATTGCGTCCACTGCCCTGCAGAACAATGGCGCAAATCAACCCGAACAGAACCACCACAACAAACGCGATTGCAATGCCCGGCATCCAGTATTGGGCAAGCCCTGTTGCAACAGCTCCGCCCGCGCAGAACAGTACAAAATATCCCGCCGTTTTGTGATAGGCTTCAAACCACCACCGTCGGGGTGTCATGTCAAAATGGTCACCGCCCCATGAGGAGCGATCTTCCTGATCAGCCTCCGAGCCCCTTTGTCCCCCATGAGTACCCCTGAACCAAGCCGAAACCCCTTGCAAGAGCCCAAGTATCAGAGTGGCCAAACCGAAATACGAATGCATTGTGCCGGAAAAACCTCCGGAAAGCAGCATCGCAAAACAAACTCCCCCGATCGCCAAAATGATCATCGTGTACAGCACGATCTTGTGCATCGTCCAGGGAAACTCTGGCCGGGAAAATTTCGGTATCCCCCCCTTCATACCGTAGGTCGTGGGTCGCACTTTGCCGAAACGCAGCAAAAGAATCATTGCCGGCACAAGTATGAACCAGAGAACGAACATCAGAATTGCGTGGTTGCCCCAATGAATAGTGATCGGTTCAGAGAGGAATGGAAGATAACCCTCCTTTGGAATCTCATACTCCATGCCCGGTCTCATCCAATTGGCAGCGGTTGAAAATCAATGTCGGATTTAGTTGCCCTTTCAAGCCCGCAAGAACATTCTGAGCAGACACAACGCCCATTGAGCGTGTCGATTCCGCGCTAAGCGCAGCAGAGTGCGGGCTGAAAACCACATTTGGCAGAGAAAAAAGCGTATGATCGGTATTGGGTGGTTCTGATGCGAGGCAATCCAACCCTGCACCACCCGCTGCCATTCGTCCTTGGAGTGCATCGCAAAGCGCGTCTTCGTCGATCAACCCACCACGCGCGGCGTTCATCACAATCGCCGTGGGCTTCATCGCGGCAAGCTCTTCGGCTCCGATCAGACCCAAGGATTCAGGTGTCAAAGGCAAGTGGAGGCTAAGAAAATCCACCGAGTCCAACGCCGCCCGCCAGTCCTCGACCGGCTGATAGCCCGCATCACGAATTGTGTCTGCATCAACAAATGGATCAAAGACCTGTACGGTCGTCCCAAAGGCCGCGCACCTCTGCGCCACCTCGCGCCCGATCCGACCCATCCCCAGCAATAGCAGTGTCTTGCCGGAAAGCTCGCTCGTCTGGACCATGTTGCGGTAGCCCCAATTGCCATCGCGCACGGCCCGGTCACCCGGAATGATCTTCTTGGTAAGGGCCATCATCATTGCCATAACATGCTCGGCAACGGGAGTGGAAAGAATGTGGGGATACCTGCAGATTCTGATCTAATGTCTCGTTGTTTTTGCAGGAGGCATAGTGATGAAATTCAAGATCAGTTTAGAGACTGAGTTTGGTTGGGGCGAGAAGCGATCACACGAGATTTGCACCCTGGAACGCCGGTCGGTTGATGCGTCCGAGGAAGACCTTGGACTGTGTCTGGTCGAGGCGAAATCAATACTTAATGAGATCCAGCGCGCGCTGCTGCAGGATCAGGTTGAAGAGATCGGCGAAATCGCGCGTGTCTGCCGTTTTTGTGGCACCTATCTACCGGTTCATGACCGCCGCCGCCGCCGCATTGACACGCTTTTCGGTCGGGTCATCGTCGAAGCGCCGCGTGTTCGGATATGCATGTGTGGACTCCCGGGATTTCCAACGTTGAAAGTCGCGCATTCTCCTCTGACACGTCTCTTGCCGGGTAATGCCACACCAGAGCTTCGGCGATTGCAGGCGGAATTGGGAGCGCGTCATAGCTTTCGAGAAGCTGCACGGCTTCTGAATGAATTGACACCATGCGGCAAGCAGAACCATGTTACGATCCGCAATCGACTCGCGACCCTCGCTGACGACCTTGCAGACGACGAAAGTACAGCGGCTTCCGAGACCGACCGACGCCCAAAGCCGCCTGATATTACAGTGTTTCTGGATAGCGCATATGTGAGGTCGAGACCGGAATACCAGCGCCGGAACTTTGAAGTCATTGTTGGTTCCATCGAGAGCAAAGGATGCGAAAAACGCCGATTTGGATTGAGCGTGATTGGTTCGAACAATGCGCGCGAATATCTGCGACGAAATCTGGAAGCGGCCGGATGGCGTGATGGCACAACCGTAACGGTTCTGTCTGATGGTGACCCCGCATTGCCCCGATTGGTGAGGGACGCCACAGGTGCGGATGTCAGTCACGTCCTGGACTGGTGGCATATTTCGATCCGCATCAGGCATGTGGAAACAACATTTCAAACTCTGCTTTCTTTACTGGAAGGGGTCGAGGTTCCAGGACTTGAGCCATTGGCACAAAGCCTTCGATGGCGCATATGGCACGGGCAAGCGGATCGGGCACTTGATGCGATTGAAACCCTGCTCAGATTTGGTATACGCGTGCGCCGCGAAACAATTGGCCGAACGAATGAAGCGGCCTTTTCAGCGGTTGCACGAGCAATGGAGCTGCGCACCTACCTGGAATACAATCGTGCTGCACTCGTCGATTATGGTCGTCGGCGTCGTAACGAGAAGGCAATCTCGACATCACGAGCAGAAGGACTGGTCAATGATGTCGCGAACGCCCGGATGGGCAAGAAGCGCCGGATGCGTTGGTCCCCGCAAGGCGCGCATCGGGTGGCAACGGTAAGGGCCGCAGTTTTGGATGGAAGGCTTGGCGAAGGTCTACTCCGAGCGGCTTGATCCCCACATTCTTTCCACTCCCTGCGGGATGGATGGTTGACCGTTTTTCGGCTGTAGCTCTACTGCCCAACTACCTGTCCCCTGTAGTTGTTGGCTGTCTGATCCTCGCGATCGGATCGGCATCATGGGTCATCGTGCCGTTCATGGTGCTCGCGGGTATATCAAACGGCTATTCGCTCAACCTCTATGGCGCGATTTGGGCAGAAGCTTTCGGCACCGAACACCTTGGAGCCATTCGCTCCGTTGTCACTGTATACTGAGCTGGCGGATCGGGGGTTGCCGATGGTATGCATTGACGCTCCTCAGGCTCATGCTGCTAAATTAAAGAACGTATATCAAAGTGAAGGGCGCATGGGTTTATCTCTATCGCGCCGTAGACAAACATGGCAAGACCCTTGATTTCATGCTGTCAGACCGCCATCAGGCCCGTGCAAACAAGTTGGCAATGCCGCGCCGAGTTCTACGGGCTAGATCAGCATGGATTGCCGAGACCTGCCGGCATACGGCCGGGCGGCTCCAGACGCTGGGTGGAATGTCGATCATCGACAACGAGGATCGGGCCCAGAACTTGTGGCGAGACTTGCAGGTCATGTGCGCTCACGCCGATGTTCGAGCCCGCGAAGCCTATTCCGGTATTGGCCAGCATCATCTGAAAAACTTGAAACAGGAATATCAAGATGTTCACTAGAACCCTAAAAGAGACCGAAAAAGCCGGCTTGTGCATTGAATGGGGAAGCGGAACGAGCCACAGGCTTCTGACGACGCGGGACGATGTCGGGTTCGGCATGTGTCACACGGTTGTTCGTGCCGGAACGAGCTCAAAGTTGCAGTATCGAAACCACGTAGAGGCTTGCTACTGTATATCCGGCAGAGGTCTAGTTAGTGCAGAGAATGTCGCGAGCGATGAGAACAAGGCTGATCTCGTGAACCATCGAATTGAGGCTGGAACCGTCTATGTTCTGGATAACCACGAAGCTCATACGCTTATTGCCGATCCTGATAGCGACCTGATCCTCATCAGCATTTTCTCCCCCGCACTCGAAGGCACGGAGCGGCACCAGTAGTCGGAAGATGGCTATTCCACGTACTGATAATCTCCGAAAAGCAAGGGTGGTGGGAGGTACTCCCGCCCCTTTTTGGCTTAAATTCATTCAACGAAATACTCGTTGGCTCGTTGGCTTATTCTTAGTCTTCTTCTTCTCGGCGTTTGGACAGAGTTATGTCGTTTCGTTGAATTTCGAGGAAATCAAATCGATCCATGGGTTCACTGATGGCGACTTGGGTCTGATCAATACCGTCGCAACTTTCGTGAGCGGCGGTTTGGTTTTGGTCTTCGGTGGCCTCGCAGATCGTTTTTCAGCCCGATTGATGATCGCGGCATCCCTACCCATTCTTGGTGTAGCGGCCTTCCTCTACCAGCTCGATACAGGTCCTTGGGCGTTCTTCTTGGCTCTGTTCCTACTACGATTTGCGGCTCATGGTCTTATGACACACGTGGCTTTCACGCTTGTCGGTCGGTGGTTCGAAGCCAGTCGAGGCCGCGCGGTAGCTATCACTTCGGCTGGGCAAACCATCGGCCAAATGGTCGTACCCTTCGGTTTTGTGGCGATTGGCGCTGCTATCGGATGGCAGTTGGCTTGGGTTACAGTCTCCGCCGTCCTGATTGCTATCACACCTTTTGTGGTTGCTTTGTTCTGGGTCGAACGTGATCCCGATGTAACTCCAGGCATGACGGAAAATAGACCGGTATCAAATGATCATGTGAGAGACTACACGCGACGCGAAGCACTCGCCGACCCATTCTTTTACGCCGTTCTCGCTGGGATCGTGCCGATGTCACTGATAGCTAATACGATCTTCTTCTACCAGACTACGTTGGTACAGTTTCGTGACTGGGACTTAGCTTACTTCACATCGTTTTTTGGCATAATGGCAGCCCTCACGATCCCGACGACGTTCGTCGCTGGCTGGTTGGTCGATAGGTACCGCTCTACGACGTTCTTACCGCTTTACTTGATACCACTGGCCGTGGCCTGCATGATTTTAGGTTGGGTCGAGGCCGCATGGAGTGTACCCGTGTTCATGGCCCTGATGGGCATAGCCAACGGGTTTTCGCTAACTCTCTTCGGGTCCGTCTGGCCGGAGGTCTACGGTCGGCGGCACCTGGGCGCAATTCGGTCCGTTGTAGTAATGGTGATGATCTGCGGTACCGCTGTCGGGCCTGGTGTGGTGGGCGTGCTCCTTGACCACGGCGTCAGCATAAATACCGCTTTCGGGGGGCTCGGGCTTCTATGCTGTGCAATTTCCGCCGCCATTTCTCCTGGAGCCGTATCCCGTTCAAGAAACGGATAAAAAGATCGAATAACGCAAAACGCTTTACCTACGCTTCACGAGGCGCACATCTCAGCTATTTGTATTTCGCTATGCAATCCGACAAGTAACAATAACTGGACCTGTCGCGGTTTGATGCCGCTCCTTTGATAGCATTTATTGCAGCAAAGGAGATGAACTATGGGACTGAAACGGACGGACGAATTCCGGGCTGATGCGGTGCGGATCGCGCTGACGAGCGGGCTGACACGCAAGCAGGTTGCCTCAGATTTGGGTGTCGGGCTTTCAACGCTGAACAAATGGATCATAGCACATCGCGACACCGACGTTATGTCCAACCAGGACCTGGACCTTTCCCGTGAGAATGAGCGGCTTCGACGGGAGAACCGCATCCTCAGGGAGGAGAGGGAGATCCTAAAAAAGGCAACTCAGTTCTTCGCGGGCCAAAAGCCATGAGGTTCAGGTTCATCGAAGAACACCGTGACGCATTTTGTGCGCAGCGCATGTGTGACGTTCTGGATGTCAGTTCACGCGGCCTTCGGGCCTTTCGCAGCCGACCTGCCAGCCCAAGGCAGCGAACCGACATGGTTGTTCTGGCCCATATCAAGGAGCAGTCCCGGTTCAGCCTGGGCAGCTACGGGCGACCGAGAATGACAGAGGAGTTGAAAGGGCATTGCCAACTTGTTTGCGCGTACTGAACTGGTTAGGCCTCACGCATGAAGATGCCGTCCAAGATGCCTCGCCTGAAGGGCTTTCGTTTTCCGCGTGAGATCATCGCCTATGCCGTCTGGGTCTACCACCGATTTGCGCTCAGCACTGCCGATGTTGAAGATCTGCTCGCGGAACGCGGTGTAACGGTCAGTCGGGAAACGATCCGGCAATGGGTCAACCGCTTTGGCGGCCATTTCGCGAATTGCATCAGGCGAGACCGGCCAGCCGCCGCCGACAAATGGCATTTGGACGAAGTGGTCATCCCGATCAACGGTCGGAAATGCTGGCTCTGGCGGGCCGTGGATGCGAACGGAGATACTCTTGATATCCTCGTCCAACCACGGCGGAGTGCTAAGGCAGCCGGGCGCTTTCTGAAGCGGTTGATTTCACAATTCGGCGAACCCCGTGTTGTGATCACGGATAAGTTGCGAAGCTATTTCAAGCCGATCCGCGATCTTGCACCGGGCGCGGATCACCGAGCACACAAAGGGTTGAACAACCGGATCGAAGGATCACACAGACCCACTCGAAAGCGTGAGAAGCTGATGGGCCGTTTCAAATCTCTAAGACAGGCCCAAAGGTTTCTTGCCGCTCACGACCAGATCAACACCGTCTTTCGACCCCGCCGCTATCAACTCTCCATCGTCTCATACCGTCACGCCAGAACCGATGCTTTCGGCCTCTGGGATGGTTACGCTCTCGAAATGACCGCCTGACAGACGCAGGCCAGACCGTCGTCAGCCGCGTGCAAACAAGTTGGCAAGGCCCGCGGTTCAGTTATCGCTCACACCTGCATATTTCCTCTTTCAGCCTAACGCGTCGCCTGCACTCCTGAGCTTTGCATTGACCGCGTCCTTACGGCTTACATAATGAGACAACATGACAAAGCAAGATACGTACAGCAGACCTCCGAACAAAATTATTTCTCCTGGAATTGGACCTACACTGGCCCTTTCAATAAATATTTCGACCGAAGAGGCAGAAGTTGGGTGGATTATCAATTTACCTAAATAGGCAATGGTTTGAATGATCAGAATCCACAAGTAGTTACGGCGGACCCTCCGGCCCATGGCCGTAACGTAGCTGACATGGTATTCTGGTTTTAGGTAGTCATTGGCCAATATGTTCTGCCAATTGCAGTTATTCTGATAGTCCTCATGGTGAAGCATGGGAGCATAAAAACATCTTTCCATCCATCGTGCCCGGGCGCGCCAAACATTGAAGTAGCGATACCTCCGCGCTTCGAGAATCATAAACAGCCAAATCAGAATACCGATAATCAACAAGGGAAGCGGTGAGGCTTCTGGCGAAGCGAAGGAAATTGACAAGGCGACGCCTAGCGAGACAACGGACCAATTGGTTGTGGTGTCCAGTCTGGTTCGCCAAATTGTACTGCGATAGATCTCACCTCGATACAAATGTGCGAGAGCGCCGATTTCAGCTGCCGTCAAGTCATTATGTGTGTGTTGTTTGGTTTCGGTCATAGGTCGCCTGTTTCGAGAGTGTTTAAACCGCGTTCATTTTCGCAATCAGCCGTTCAGGTGCGCCTTGTGTTGCCCGCAAAAAACACGGTTGATTTGAGCGTTCCAATAGATGGCGCACCCTGCTCCAGCATTTTTTCCGCAATCAAAGTAACAAACCCGATTAGAAACTTTTTTAGCAAATCCCATTTGCTGTGTGTACTGAATGATTGTGGAATCTACGAACTCAGTAGTGCCCCGAAGCACGTTCAGCACCTCGCAAACCATTTACGGACCAAGTGCGGATGTAAGTACATCAAACAGCAGAACTTCCGGACGCATTGGCATGGCCCTGGCGATGGCGACGCGCTGAAGTCGTCCTCCGGATAGAAAACTTAGATGGCTCTGTCGCATCCGCGTCGGCGACGCTGGACGGCATCGAGGCCGTGAACATGATCCGTAAACGGCAATTCGTTTTGCCTTGGGCCTCTGGATTTTGCCAGTTCGCTGAAGTTGAGGAGTAATTTTGTCTAGCAGGTGGATTTTTCAGGCTTCTCATGAATTTCGCGACACAATCGCATCAACTGATCTAAAGAGGCAAACGCGACATCGGAACGATGATTTGACCTTCCTTCCATCTTTCCGCGCAAGTCAATTTGCCTTCAGAGATCTGGCCGATCAGATCGGGTATGCCATTTGCAGGATCTTCGCACGTAGAGTTACCAGAAACAGTTCCCGACACATCCATATCAATTGAGTCCGACCACTCCGCACAGGTTATTGGATTACCGCAGATTTTTATGGTTGGCGCGAGGGGAAGGCCGGACGGATTGTAGACGCCTACGGCGAAAAGGTTGATTTGTGCTCCGCCCAGAACCATACCTGTCAGCGATGTCGGGCTGAAAAACGGAGTGTGCATAAAGAATAACCCTCGACCAACTGGTTGTTCACCAAATCCCAAAGTTCCTGCAAACTTCGACTTACCAATTTTACAGATCGCACCCATCGTCTTTTCTGTCAGGGTGCTCAGTCCTGCTTCGATGTTTTCCTGCGTCGGGTTCACACCGCGATAATCTATGCCGTCGGCTTTCATCATCTCTTCTTCGGCGCGCAAATACCCCAGTATGTCTGCTGCAACCTCTGGCGTTCGACTTTGCGAACGGACAACCTGCTCACCGCCCAGAAACTCTGCTGTCTCGGACACGATTGCTGTGCCCCCGGCGGCAATCAGGCGATCTACAAAGCGACCAATCGTCGGGTTGGCACAAAGCGCCGACGTTGCGTCGGAACCACCGCATTCCAGCGCCACAGTCAGATCAGACAGGTGCATCGCGATTTTTTGGCTGTCGGAAACCTGTGCCACGAGCAATCGCAAATCAGATACCATGATATCAAGTGCTGCTTGCATTCCGCTATGTGCCATCAGCGGGACGACAATTATCGGTTTGCCGAAGCCTTTGCTGGCAGCCTTCAGGTCAGCCGCAGCCGCGCGGTCATGTGTGACGACCAGGGCGGCCCCCACGTTCGGATGCGCAATCACAGCGCGTATCATGTCTGCCTGAAGCTGGGCATCCGGTCCGCGCAGACCTCGTTGGAAGGACGGGCAGATGGGCAGAGTGCCCGGGACATGGGCCGCGGCAAGATCGGTGATCCTGTCGGTCAACGCGACCGTGGAAAAGGCAATCACGTGATTTCGTAGCCCGATCCGGCCATCTGTGCGCCGCCAGCCGGCACCAACTGGTTCATCTGATATTGTGGACATGCACGTGTTCCCCCGCACCAATGGCCTTATAGGCGTGACCGATCACCACCCCATATTTCACGATAGTTTCACCCACAGAAATGCTGCGCAACGCCACCTTATGTCCGAAGGGCACACCTTTTGTGATGGCCAGCCCCCCGGAGATTGTGGCGCAGTCCACCTTGCCGTCCAACAATGTGGCCACATTGTCCTGCGTATGCGCCGTTACGGACAAGCGCGTCTTGGGATCAGCCGAAGGTATTGCCTTGGTCATGCCTGCCCCTTGCGGAAGACCGTATGTTCCTGCGTATAGAAATGCAGCGTCGACGGGCCATTCGAACCGCCAACCCCAAGCGAAGAGTTTTTGACGCCCACGAATGGCGCGTGGTCTTCGGGAAAGCTGCCACAGTTGACGTGGAGCATCCCGCTTTCGGCTTCAGAAACAAACCGTTCAACCAGCGGTGTCTGTTCTGAATAGAGGCAGGCGGAGAGGCCAAATTCAACATCGTTGCAAATGGCCAACGCCTCATCCGGCGTGTCATAGGGAATGACCGCAAGCACCGGACCGAAGACTTCATCGCGGGCCACTTCCATGTCCGGTGTGACGTTGCATAGGACCGTAGGGGCATAAAAATAGCCGCCGTCCTGGTCAATCATCTCTCCCCCGGCGGCAACGACTGCCCCGTCGGCAACGGCGCGGCTCACAAAACCCGCCACATCAGCGCGAGCCTTTTCGCCCATCAAAGGTCCGATCGTGGATGTGGTGTCAAGCCCGTCGCCAACCTGGGCAGCCTTTGCCCGCTGCGCCAGACCATCGACAACTTGTGCTTCCAGTTCGCGGCGCACGATCACGCGGCTGATGGCGGTACAACGCTGCCCGCAGACCGAAAAGGCTGCTGCATAGATTTGGTCCAGAGCGACTTCCAAATCGCTGGCATCGTTCAGGATGACAGGGTTTTTTCCGCCCAGTTCGAGGCTGATCTCGGCAAGGTTTGCCGCCGCGGCCTGAGCCACGATGCGGCCAATTCCGACTGATCCGGTAAAGCTGATCGCGTTGACTCCCTGAGCCGAGGTTAGAGCAGCCCCAAGCGCGCCTGACCCATAGGCTACCTGGAACAAGCCTTTCGGCAAAATTGCGTCAGCAACTTCCTGCATGATGAAAGCTGCACCCGGAGTGCTGACCGACGGCTTCAGGACCATGGCATTGCCATAGAGGAGCGCCGGGACCGTCTTTCGTATGGGCGTGCTGAAGGGAAAGTTCCACGGGTTAATCCCAACGATCACCCCGCGTGGGCGGCGGGTCGAATATGTCACGGTACCGGGTTTTTGGGAGGGCAAAACTTCCCCGATTGGCGAAGATGCGCGCCGTGTCGTGGCGCGCCCTTCGCCAAGGGCCTTGGCGACCTCGCCGTGGGATTCCGCGATGATTTTCCCCATTTCACGGGTGATTGACGTCGCGATGTCATCGGCGCGCGCCTCTAACGCGTCCAGAAAAGCCTCGACCAACCGACCACGTTCCTGCTGGGTAACCTTCGCCCACTCACGCTGTGCTTTGTGGGCGGATGCGATCATCGCTGGCACTTCATCCGGCGTGATCGTCTCAAATGAGCCAACGACCTCGCTTGGATTTGCCGGATTGCGGATTTCTATGGACATTGAGTTACCTCAGGCTTCGTAGGGTTTCAGGCAGCCAGAGGCTGAGTTGCGGGATAAAGATCACGATGAGCATTGCGATCATCAGGGTGAATACGAACGGCAGGATTGCAATTGCCACTCTTTCGAATTTGATATTCGCGATTTGACTGGCGACAAACAGGTTAACCCCCAGCGGTGGTGTCAGGAAGGCGATCTCGATTGTCACAATCAGGATAATGCCAAAATGAACTGGATCGACGCCGTAGCTTTTTACCAGCGGCACAAGGATCGGGGCCAAAATGATGATCGCACTGATCGTTTCCATGAAAGTTCCGATGATAATCAGCAAGGCACAGATGATCAGAAGAATGATGATCGCACTATCGGTGATGCCGCTGAAAGTTCTGACCACATCCTGCGGAATTTGCTCAAGCGTAATCACAGTCGCGAAAAGGGTCGAACAGGCAACAATGATCATCAGCGCACCACCCAGTTTGACCGCCCCTTCAAAGGCGACCAGCAGGCTGGCAAGAGTGAGTTGGCGGTAGACAACAAGGCTCACGACAAGGGCATAGACAACCGCACATACCGAAGCCTCGACCGGGGTGAATATCCCCGAATAGATACCTCCGAGGATCATGAAGGGCAGGAACAGTGCGAATTTGGCCTTCCATAACAGTTTCCAGATACTCTGGCGCGGCGCATCGGCATCGACAGTCATCACCGCGCCCGCGCGTCGTGCGATGAAGTAGGCAACACCAGCCAGAAGAAATGCGGTGAGGAGACCCGGAATCATGCCAGCAGCAAAAAGGTCGGCAATAGAGACGTTAGCGATAATCCCGTAAATGATCAGTGGATTACTGGGGGGTATCATCACGCCCAATGTACCGCCGGTCGCCGAAACCGAAGCAGCATATGCGGGGGGGTAGCCATATTTGATCATCGCAGGGATCATGATGGCTCCAATGGCGGCGACCGTGCCGGGACCGGACCCCGAAATCGCGGCAAAGAACATGCAGGAAAAGATCGTCACAAGGCCAAGGCTGCCTGCGATATGACCGAAAGCGTGCCGGAAAATGCCAATGATGTCTTCGGTAATGCCTCCCTTTTCCATAATATTGCCCGCCAGAATAAAGGCCGGGATGGCCAGCAGCGGGAACTGGTCCAACCCGTTCAATACGTTTTGTGTAGCAAATACGAGTGGAGCATCGGTCAGATAGCTGATCGTCAGGCCTGTGATGCCGAGGCTGACATAGATCGGCAGCCCCAAAATCAGCAGGAGGGGAAAGAGGATCGTGAGAACCAGGATGACTTCATTCATCGAAAGATCCTCCGCGTAGAAGAGTAAAAAGATCGCGCAGGTGCAACAGGAAGATCATTACGAACCCCGCACACATCACGGCGAACAGGATGTTCTGGTTGAACTCAAGCGCAGGAGAGATATTGGGATAGCGAAGCCCGTCGGTGAAGTTGAGCGCGGAAAATACGACCATGACAGCGGCGAAGCCCAGCACCATGATAGTGTGGAAAAAGGCGATAGGCCGGTTTCCTACCTTGCTCGATATCCAGTCCGAAAACACCGACACACTTAGGTGCGACCGGGTAAGTGTGCCATAGGCAGCGGCGATGAACACCATCGTGATGAAACTGAAACGGCCTGTTTCCTCGGTCCAATCGACGGCCCAGTTAAATTCTCGGGCGATCACCTGCAAAAAGAGCGAGGCTACCATAAATGCCAACAACGCCGACGCCAGCAGCAAAAGAGATTTTCGCAAAACGTTTTCCATACACCTGCTCCAAGGCTGTGGTTGCCCGCAATCAGAGACTGCAGGCAACATGGGTTGGATTACTCACCCGGGTACTGGGCTAGAATTTCTAGAGCTTTGTTGACGACTACTTCGCCGTCGGGGCCGATCGCATCGTAGTAGTCCGGCCAGATTGCGCGGGCTTTTTCAAGCCACTCGGACTCGTCTTCGATCGCTGTGATCTCTACGCCTGCTTCACGCGCCATTTCCCACCAGTTTGCTTCGTCCAGCGGCTGCCACCAACGAATGTAATCTGTGGCCTCTTTGCCGGCACGCAACACAGCGGCTTGATGTTCTTCGGACAGGCCCTGGAACCAACGCTCTGATACGACGATTGGATGAGTTAGGATGGTATAGTGGAATGTAGTCATCCGATTAATGACTTCATCAAACTTCATACCCATCACATCAGTGACCGGGTTGTCACCGCCTTCGACGACACCCTGTTGCAACGCTGAATAAAGTTCAGCCCACGCGATTGGCGTCGGGTTGCCGCCCCAGGCTTCATAAGATGCAATCATGATCGGGTTCGGTGGTACGCGCATTTTCAGCCCTGCCAGATCACCAGGTTCTTCGATAGGTTCATCAGACTTGTAGAAGAATGCACGCCAGCCTGAGTTTTCCCAACCGACAATGCGCACGCCCGCCTCTTCGATGACACGCGGTACAAGGTAGGGGGTGAGCTCATCCTGAAGGTAGTTCACCTGTTCGGTGGACGTGGCCAGATAGGGCAGGATGAACACGTTTAGCGACGGTGCAAGTGCCGCGATGTTGTTGGTGGCGGGCAAAGTGACTTGCAATGCGCCCTGCCGTGCCTGCTGGACCATCTCGCGTTCACCGCCAAGCTGGGCACCAGGGAAGATTTCGGGGCGAATTTCATTGTGCGTGTAAATCGCCACAAGCTCAGCAAAGCGTTTCAGCGTCGCAGTATGGGATGACCATTCCATGTTGACCGAGTGGCCGATTTTCATGGTGATCTGATCGTCCATTTCCGGCACCGATCGCCAATCCATCGGATTGGTGTCCTGTGCCGATGCAAGCACCGGCCCAAAGACCAACGCTCCGGTGAGCCAAGCCGCTCTTGTCCAAGGTTTCATGTCGTTTCTCCTCCTGGTTGATTGCTTTATCAGTTGCTGCGGATTATTGCAGAGGCCTTCTCCGCGATCATGTAAGTTGGGGCATTTGTATTGGCGGATGTAATCTTCGGCATGATTGAGGCATCCACGACACGGAGCCCCTCTACGCCTTGAACGCGCAGATCGGGATCAACGACAGCGGTGTCGTCGCTTCCCATCCGGCAGGTGCCGACAAGGTGGTAAACGGTCGTGGCATTCGCGCGGATTGCATTCATCATGGCGTCATCAGAGCCAAGGGCGTCGCCCGGAATGACCTCGCGGCTCCACATGTTGCGGAACGCAGGTTGCTGATAAATGTCGCGCACCATTTTCAATCCCTCAAGCGTCACGTCGCGGTCTCGTTGCGCCTCGAAATAGTTCATGCGGATGGTCGGATCGCGGGCCGGATCAGCCGAAGATATCCGAATGCTGCCGCGGCTTTCGGGGTGGCATTGCCAAAACGACGTCGTGAACCCGGAATACGGGTGCAGCGGCTTTCCTGGTTTGTCTACCGACAGCGGCATGACGAACAGTTGAAGATCAGGGCGCCCGCCTTCTGCATATTTGGTGCAGGCAGCCCCTCCAACCTGCCCAGCTCCCACGGAAAGCGGCCCTGATCCGCTGACAAGCCAGTCGAGCCCCATCTTGGCAAGGCTAAAAGGGTTGCGCATATGGTCGTTCAGCGAAAGCCCACGATCTTTCAACTCTACGATGGTGCGCATCTGTATGTGGTCTTGCAGGTTCTCACCGACCTCCGGCGCATCATGGCGCACCGTGATCCCATGTTGACCCAACAGGTCGGCTGGTCCGATACCCGATAGTTGCAATATCTGCGGGGTTTGAACCGACCCGCCGCAAAGAATCACTTCGCAATCGGCACAGGCTGTGTGCTCTTGACCATCCTGACGATAGGTTACGCCCTGCGCGCGCTGCCCGGTAAATGTCACGCCCGTAACAGCGGCGTGTAGCTTGACCGTCAGATTGGGGCGGCCCATCGCCGGCTTGAGAAACGCAGTCGCCGCGCTATCGCGCCACCGACCGCGGAGTGTTAACTGATAGGATCCAATACCATGGGTAGATGCGCCGTTGAAATCCGGGTTGCTGGGTAGACCCATTTCGTGCGCGGCTCTTATCCAGGCGTCACATGCCGAATTCTTGTTACGTAAATCGCTGATCTGAAGCGGCCCATGTGCCCCTCGATATTGCGAAGGTGGCCCTGAATAGGTTTCCAATTTGCGAAAGTGCGGCAGAACGTCTTCATAACCCCATCCGCGGGCTCCCATCGCTTCCCAGTCTTCAAAATCTTCATGCTGGCCGCGGATGTAGATCAGCCCATTGATGGAACTGGATCCACCAATAACTCGCCCACGAGGGCAATCCATTTGCCGCCCATTGATGCCGTCATCAGGCTCCGACCGATAAAGATGAGAGAAGGTCGAGTTGTAGATAGACTTGTAGTAGCCGACCGGTAGTTTCAGCCAAAAATTCCGATCCGATCCACCACTCTCCAAGACCAAAACACGGCAGGCAGCATCTTCAGTCAGACGCGCGGCAAGCGTCGCTCCTGCCGTGCCTGCACCGACGATGATGTAGTCGTACCCTGACACGTTGCCCTCCCCTTAATTTCTAAAGTCCCATTTATAGGACTAATTAGTTTCTCCAATTTTTTCAATGCAAAAATTCTAAAAGTAGAACCTTAACACTTTTTGATGGTTAACCACATGAAAACGCGCTACCTTCGAGGTCATGAAGAAACCTAAACTCCGCCGGGATGGCACCCCGCTCTACCTGCAGGTCGCCGATGTTATGCGGCAGCGAATCCTGAGTGGTCGTTGGGCGACAGGGGATTTTCTGCCCACGATCGACAAATTGGTGCAAGAATTCGAGGTCGCGCGAATCACAGTCCGCGATGCTGTCAAAATACTTGAATCAGAAGGGCTGGTCGAACCCAGGCGCGGTCGGGGAACGATGGTATTGCCTCATCAGCTGCCCACCCGACCGCTTAGCGTGGTGACCAGCCTCGCTGAACTTGTTGACCTTTATCGCGGTGATGTTCCCGATCTGGTTAGCCTTGACGATACAGAAGCAGACTTGCCCGATGGGGTGACATTCGGCAAAGCGGCACCAAAGTATCATAAGCTGAGACGCATCCATTCGCGTGATGGGCAGCAATACTGCGTCATTGCGCTATATATTGCCAAGGCAGTATTTGACCGGCACGAGGCGTTGCTTCGTACTGAACTGGCCCTGCCTGTTCTGTTTGATGATCCCAATCTGCATATTGAGACAGCCCGGCAAAGTCTGATTGTCAGCAAATGTGATCTGGAAACCGCAGGCCTTCTTGACCTGAAGGTTGGAGAACCGATGGCAGAAGTGCGCAGGATAATGTGCGACGACAAAGGAGAAATCTTTTACTTGGCCGACGTGGTTTACCGCGGCGATTACGTTCGACTGGATATGGACCTGATGGCTTGAACGATCGCCTTCGCATTGCACGTATACAGGGGTTCGCCTTTCGCAGCCCCATCGCCGACCCGGTTCTAACTTCCTTTGGCATCATGAAAGACCGGCCTGCAGTGTTTGTGCGCATTGAGGATCGGGATGGCTGTTTCGGTTGGGGAGAGATCTTCGCCAACTGGCCCGCCGCGGCCGCAGAGCATCGGGTCAACTTATTGGTTCGAGATGTTGCGCCGTTCGCCTTTGAACATGCTTTTTCTCATCCGGAACAAATGTTTGAATTACTGACATCTCGGACGGAGATCGTGGCGTTGCAAAGTGGAGAATGGGGTCCTTTTAGGCAAGTCATTGCCGGGCTCGACATAGCACTGTGGGACCTTTTCGCACGCAGAAACGGGCAGACACTTCGACATTACATGAACGCTGAGTCCCCCGACGTCGTACCCGCTTATGCGAGCGGGATACATATTACGGATGCTGAAGCGCTTATCCCGAAGTCCCGAGAATTTGGCTTCTCTGCTTTTAAGGTGAAAGTGGGCTTCAATATGGAAGACGACTTGGCTCTGCTGGAACAGGCCTTTGACACCAAAGCCGCAGCCGATACCATCGCAGCAGACGCAAACCAGGGTTGGACAGAAGACGCTGCACTCTCGTTTATCACTTCCACGCGTGGCCTCCCATTGGAGTGGCTGGAAGAACCGATCCGCGCGGATGCTGATCCTACTGCTTGGGCCGCCTTGTCTCGCGCCAGCCCCTATCCTTTGGCTGGAGGGGAAAACCTCGTTGGATTCGATGAGTTTGATAGCGCGGTGCAAAGGGCCCACTTGCGCATATTTCAACCAGATATTATCAAATGGGGTGGCATTACAGGATGCCTGCGTGTTGGGCAGAATGTGCAAGCTGCAGGCCTGCGCTATTGCCCGCATTTTTTGGGCGGTGGGATCGGGCTGCAAGCGTCAGCCAATCTATTGGCTGCGGTTGGCGGAGATGGACTACTTGAGATCGACGCTAACCCAAACCCACTTAGGGACGCGTTTGGGTCGATCAAAACTTGCATCTTGGATCATGGGTGGCGTTGTAATTCTGAGCCCGGCATCGGTATCGTCTCTGTGCCGGAAGAACTGACCAAATATGAAACGCACAAGGCAGAAGTCTTGTCGCCAATGCATCTGTGAAACCACCACGCGCCTATCACAAACCACATCGGTCGACAGAGAGTCGAGCGCGGCTCAATGCCAAATCGCCCTGTAAGTGGTTTATTGGCGAAACAGTCGTTCGCGCATAGCGCGGCGGATGCTGCGCTTTGTACAAACAGCCAAAAAGGACGAGATTGCAGACTTTGAAATCGGATGAAACCACTGGCTTCCTATTCTCAATCCGAATTCCGTTTAGCAATCAGCCTGTGTATCTCGGGCTGGACAGCCAGACGTTGTCGGTCGCGAAAACTGCGTCTGAATTCGGAAGGCGAGATGTCAAACTGAGATCGAAACGCGCGCGAGAACGCGGCAGGGTAGGAAAATCCGCAAGCGGTCGCGATGTCGTTGATCGTGTGTTCTTCGTAAAAGAGATAGTTTCGCGCGGCCTGAAGCCTGATCTGAAGATAAAGCCGCATGGGCGAGATCTGGAATGTGTTTTCACTGACGCGCGCGATTGTGCGCTTCGAGGTGTTTAGCTTTGCTGCCAGCTCCTCGAGCGAAAGAGGGAAGTCCATGTTCTCTTCCATAATCCGCACGATCTCGGTCGCCAAACTATCGCTATTGAACTCGCTCTTACGTTCTTGGCGTTGCCGGGCATTGGCCTCTCGCCGCGTGTGGATCATGGCGTTTGCCACTTCGTTGGCCATAGCTTCGCCAGCGTAGCGGGCGATCAGATCCAGCATCAAGTCCAGCGTTGCCGTACCGCCGGCTGAAAACACGACATTTCCATCTGACTGGTTGATCCGGTTTTGCGGCTGAGCCGAGGGGAAGTTTTCGCTGAATGCTGGAACCGCTTCCCAATGCAGGACCACTTCGGGTGTTGCTTCTGTCGCGGCCAATCCAGCGTGTGCCAAAGCATAAGTTCCAGTGTCGATGCCACCGACGACCGCTCCAAACCTGGCTGCCCCGCGCAGATAGCCCAACAGTCCCCGCGAAATGTGTTGGGTGGGCAAGTTGCCTTCGAACAAAAGCACAACATTTGCCGACGCTGCATTGTCAAAGTTGCTATCCACCTGCAACCACATCCCATTGCTTGCACGGACGTCTTGACCGTCTTCGCTGACAAGCTGCCAGGCAAACAGCCCCAGACCCGAATTTTGATTTACAATCCGAAGCGCTTCGCTGGCGAGAATCACGGCAGAGATCGGAAATTCCGGTTGAAGGACCAATACAAAACGGGTCGGCTCGGGGCTTGGTTGCAAGCGGGTTCCTCGGAAATTCGGCAATATCTGGCAGTTAATGTTAATTCGACGGCAAAAATTGTCAATTTATCTTTCCAAATCCGATAAACACTGACGTCAGACAGAAGCTGACCGGAAGTTCGGCTTTCCAAAAAAATTCTCGGGACTGGCCAGCATTGGCCCAGCGGAAGGCCTAGTTTTCTGCAACGGCGGAGCTGTGTCCGAAAGAGAGGAAAAGAGTTGGATCATTTGAAGAAGAAGCTGGAAGGGTGCTATGTTACCATTCCCACCCCGTTTGAGGACAACGCGGAATTGGCGGTCAATGAGACGGCCTTGCGCGCATATGTACGGTTCTTGATCGATTCCGGACTGACCAGCGACTATGCCACTTTGCTGGCTGGCGGCGCGGCTGGTGATTTTTCGACCATGTCATTTGAAGAGCGCGTCCAGGTCGCCGAAATTGTTGTCGATGAAGCAAAAGGTGCCGTTCCTATTGCCATGGGGGCGCAGACGACAAGCACCCTGGAACTGGTCAAGCTGACAAAAGCGGCCAAGCGGATCGGCGCGGATTTCATTCAAGTGTCCTGCCCGTTCTATTTTGCCCATACCGAGGCCGATTTCGAGGCCTACATTCGTGCCGCAGCCACCGCTGAACCCGAGTTGGGCATCATCATCTACAACACCTTCTGGACCAGTCAGAATCTTTCGTTCGCTATGGTCGAACGGCTGGCTGACATCCCAAACATCGTTGGTTTGAAGTGGGCGGCACCTCGTACCGATGCGATGGAATTCGAGGATGTGTGTTCGCATTTCTCAGATCGGTTCACGATTATCGACAACAACCTGTTCTTCGGAATGAGCGCGACGCCATCAATGGGCGCCAAGGCCTTCGAAGTCCACCACTGCAATTTTTGGCCCGAGTGGGGCATCAAGCTGATCAATGAGGTTCACGTAGGCAACTATGCGGAAATCACCCGTATGCTGGTTCAGGAAGGCATGCCCTTCTACAAGCTATGGGTCGAAATTGAGCGGAACTACACCAGTGGTGACGGCTACCTCGACAAGCTTTGCATGGAGCTGATTGGTCTGCCGTCCAGCCGCTGCCGCCCGCCCACCCGCGACATACGCGGGTTCTATCGAGCCGATACCATAGCCATGATGCGCCAGATCGGCGTGCCACGGCTGGTTGAGTGAAGAAAAACAGAACGAGAAATCCAACGGAGGAAAAAATGAACATAATCTCAAAACTGACAACGGGAATCGCGGTGGCAACCCTTGCCACTGGGATGGCCATGGCTGACCCCATCAAAATGACAATCCAGTCTTCGTCGCTGCCGGGCGATCCTGATCTGCCAATCCTCGAAGCCTGGGCCGCAGATGTTGGCGTGATGACCGACGGACGCCTCGATATCACCGTTGTCCCGGAGGACGCGGTCGTGCGCTACGACACGATGCTGGAATCGGTTCAGGCTGGCGTACTGGAAGGCCAGATCGCGGCGCCGGGCTATTGGTCGGGTAACGATCCCGCCTTTGGCTTGATTGGCAACACAGTGGGCGCCTGGAGCGACCCCATTCAGGCCTTGGACTACATCTATGCCGGTGGCGGGCTTGAACTGATGCAAGAACTGGTCGCGCCCTACAACCAACATGTTGTTGGCGTTGGCTGCCCAGGTGTCGAAGCCTTCGTGTCAAACCGCCAGCTGAACGGTGTGGATGACCTCAAAGGGCTGAAGCTGCGCGCGCCCGAAGGCATGGTCAGCGCGGTCTTTGCCGCTGCCGGTGCTGCGCCGGTCAGCATGTCGCTGTCGGAAGTCTTTGTTGCGATCGACAAAGGCGTGATCGACGCCTCGGATGTGGCAGGCTTTGCCACGAACCACGCCGAAGGCTTCCACGATGTGGCGCGCTATCCGGTTTATCCCGGTTTCCACTCGACCACCTTGCAGGCCCTGACGGTCAACCAGAAGATCTGGGACAAGATGACCCCCGCCGACCAAGTCATCCTGGCGACATCCTACAAGGCCTTGGCCTATTCGCTGCGCGCTGAGATCGACAAGGCTGACCGCGCGGCTGTCGCCGTGGCCGAGGCCGACCCCGAGATCACGATCGTGAACTGGTCGCTGGAAGAGCGTGCCAAGTTCCGCGGCATCGCTCAGGAGGTTTGGGCGGACTTCGCGACCCGGTCTCCTGCCTCGCAAAAGGTCTTTGACTCGATCACCGGTTATTTGACGGCGAACGGGCTGATGTAGGTTCGTACAAACATCCCAAAAGCCTGCGTGGTCACTCCCTCCGCGCGGGCTTCATATTCCGAGGTCAAAGAACATCATGAGCGACACCCAACAACAGCCAACGCCCGTGACACCCTCCCACGATCCTTTTGATCAGGGGCGGATCGACACACAGACGGACAGGGTCATCGACAGGCTGATAAAGCCGACCGGCTGGCTGGTGCTGATCGTGGCGGTGATTTCAGTTTACGAAGTGGTCAGCCGCTATGGGTTCAACGCGCCTACGAAATGGGTGCACGAGACCTCGACTTTCCTGATTGCGATCGTTTTTCTGATTGGCGGGGCCCGGGCCATGGCCCGCAATCAGCATGTGACGATCAACCTGCTGCAATATTTGCTGCCACGCGACGGACGTCGGGCATTGCGCCTGACAAACAGTTTTCTGATGATCCTGATCTGTCTTGGACTGGTATATGTTTCGGCCCTTACAGCCTGGACGGCCACCCATGCGCGGCCCGGCTTGCCATTCTATCTGGAACGCTCCGGCACCTATTGGAATCCGCCCTATCCGGGGTTGACCAAGGTCGTCATGTTTATCGCCACCGTTCTTTTGCTGATCCAGTCGGTCGCGCAGTTCATTCATCGTGTGAAGCACGACAATGGCGAGCGGGGTGAGCTCTGATGGGTCTTGAAGCGATTGGAATCGAGGCGGGCACCTGGCTGATTTTCGGCCTGGCCTTCGCCATTCTTCTAACCGGCGTGCCGCTTGGCTTTGCCACCTCGGCGGTCGCCATTGTCTTTACCCTTGGCTGGTTTGGCCCGGACGCGCTGACGCTGGTCAGTGCCCGGATGTACGGGATCGTGACCGAATACAGCCTGATCGCGATTCCAATGTTCGTGCTCATGGCCTCGTTGCTCGACCGCTCGGGCCTGTCGGCAGACATGTTCCAGGGTATGCGAATCTTTGCCGGGCGCCTGCGCGGCGGGGTGGCGATCCAGACGGTGATTGTAGCGTTCTTCATGGCGGCGATGTCGGGGATCATCGGTGGCGAAACCGTGCTGTTGGGCATGCTGGCGCTGCCTCAGATGCTCAAGCTTGGATATGCCAAGGGGATCGCCATCGGCTCGGTTTGTGCGGGCGGTGCATTGGGCACGATGATCCCGCCATCAATCGTGCTGATTATCTACGGTATGGTCACGCGCACCTCGATCAGTGATCTCTTCATTGCCACGATCACACCCGGCACCATACTGATGCTTTGCTACATCTTCTATATCGGCATCCGGTGCTATCTTCGCCCGGGCGACGGCCCGCCACTGCCGGAAGAAGAACGCCGCCAAACCAGCATCAAAGAGGCGATCAATCTGGTCATCCTGCCTTTGGTGCTGATCACCATGGTGCTTGGCACGATATTCGCGGGCATTGCCACAATCACCGAGGCAGCCTCGATGGGGGTGGCAGGAGCTTTCTTCATGCTTCTGATCAAGGGTCGACTGAACTTTGACATCGTGAACCGAAGCATTGACCAGGCGTTCAATACCTGCGGCATCATTATCTGGGCCGGTATGGGGGCTATCGCCATCGTCGGCATTTACAACCTGATGGGCGGGGGCCGCTACATGGAGGAGGTCTTCACCGGCATGGATGCCACCCCCATCGTCATTATCCTGATCATGATGGGCAGTCTGTTCCTGCTGGGAACTTTCATGGACTGGATCGGCATCGCCTTTCTGACCCTACCGATCTTTGTGCCCATCGTGGTGGCGCTTGGCTATGATCCGATCTGGTTCGGCATTCTCTTTTCGATCAACATGCAGGTGGCGTTCATGTCTCCGCCCTTGGGGCCATCGGCGTTTTTCTTGAAAAGCGTGGCCCCGCCCGAGATCAGCCTGTTCGATATCTACAAGGCCTTCATCCCCTTCGTGTGCATCCAGATCTGCGTGCTGATCCTGATGCTTCTCTTTCCGCAAATCGCGCTTTGGCCATTTCAGTGACCCTCAGCGCCTCAATGTAAGGTCATACTCATCATGTCCGACCTGGCGACCTATCAACAGATTTCAGATGGCCTCCTTCTTCCCACGAAAGCTTTCATCGGTGGTAAACTGACAGATGCGTCAAACGGTGAAACCTTTGCCTCGATCAATCCGGCCACGGGTGAAACATTGTGCAAGATTGCCCACTGTACCGCCGAGGATGTCGATAGTGCGGTTCAAGCCGCGCGTCGCGCATTTGACGACGGCGGCTGGTCGCGCGCGGCGCCCGAGCATCGCAAAGAGGTGCTTCTGAAACTCAGCCGTCTGGTGCGCGAAAACGCTGATGAACTGGCGGTGATGGAAAGCCTAGATGCGGGCAAGATGATCACCGATTGCCTAGATGAGATTGGCGGCGAGGTGGCGAACTTCTTCCAATGGTACGCCGAACTGGCTGACAAGAGCTTTGGCAAAGTTGCGCCGACCGGTGAAGATGCCTTGGCTTTGGTTGTCAAAGAACCGGCAGGCGTTGTGGGGCTGGTCCTGCCCTGGAATTTCCCGCTTCTGATGGCCGCCTGGAAACTGGCGCCAGCCTTGGCGGCGGGGTGTTCCTGCATCGTCAAACCAGCCGAGCAAACGTCGCTGACTGCGCTTCGCCTTGCCGAACTCGCGCAAGAGGCGGGTGTGCCTGACGGGGTCCTGAGCGTATTGCCCGGCCTTGGCGAGACAACCGGCCAAGCCATCGGGCGGCACCATGACATCGACATCGTGTCCTTCACCGGATCGACCGAAGTCGGCGGCTATTTCCTGCGCTATGCAGGTGAAAGCAACCTGAAAGCCGTTGGCCTGGAAATGGGCGGCAAAAGCCCTTTCATTGTGCTTGACGATGCAGACCTGAACGATGATCTGATTGAACATGCCGCCACCTCAGCCTTCTGGAACGGTGGACAGAACTGTTCGGCCAACATGCGGCAACTGGTGGATGCCAAGATCGCCGACGATTTTCTGGACCGGGTTCTGACCCGCGCCAAAGCCTATAAAGTTGGCAATCCACTGGATCCCGACAGCGATATCGGCGCAATGGTCACGCAAGAGCACATGGCCCGCGTCACAGGCTATATCGAGCGCGGTATTTCCGAAGGCGCGCAAATGCTAACCGGTGGTGGTCGCAACGGTGCAGGGTTCTTTGTTGAACCAACTGTGTTTGCGGGTGTGACCCATGACATGACAATCGCCCGCGAGGAGATTTTCGGACCGGTCCTTGGCGTCCTACTCGTCAATGGAATGGAGGAGGCCCTGAAATTGGCCTCTGATTCGATCTATGGGCTGCACGCGACGGTGTTCACCCGTGACATCGACCGCGCACTTCATTTGGCGCGGCGGCTGCCCTGTGGCACGGTTTCGGTCAATGGTTTCTCCGAAGGCGACATTAAGACGCCGTTTGGTGGTTACAAACAATCCGGTTCGCTGTCGCGCGACAACGGCACCGAAGCCATGGAACAATACCAGCAAACCAAGACCATCTGGATCCAGAATGGAATGAGCTAAGGACGCCGCTGAACAATGCCCAAAATTACCAATATTCGTTGCCTGCTTCTCAGTTCGCCCTATGCCGATGCGGATGATCCGGAAATCAAGGAGTGCTTTCCAAACGGCCCCAAACGGACCATCGGCATGGTCGAAGTGACGCTCGATAATGGCGTCACCGGGCTGGGCGAAGGGTATCTGGCGGTATTCGCACCGCTGGTTTTCAAATCCATCGTCGATCTCTGCACGCCGCAGGTGATGGGCAAGGAGGGGTTCGATATCTCGGCGCGGGTGCGTGATCTGCGTTCGCTTTGTGACTACTGGTCGCTGCAAGGGGCTGCGCGGCATGTGATTGCGGCATTTGAAATCGCCTTACAGGATGCCAAGGGGAAGTCATTGGATCAGCCGGTCTATGACCTTTTGGGCGGCGCCAAGGCAGATCATATTCCGATCTACGGTTCGGGCGGTTGTTGTGATGCAAAGGAACAGTTCCTACGTGAATTGGATCTGCTCGACAGCCTCGGGATCATAAAATACAAGATGCGCTCGATCAAGACGGATATCCTGCGCACCGTTTGGGTTTTGGAAGAGGCCGGACGGCGCGGCATCGAGGTGGGCGTCGATATGTGCCAGAACCTGGCCGATCCACCGCAAAAGGTTGACGATGTGGTGGGCTTCATCGAAGCAGTTCACGCCCTGACCGACCGGCGCATGATTTTCGTCGAAGAGGCGATCGGCCCCGATGCGCCGGAAGGGTTCAAAGCATTGCGCGCCCGCACGGATGTTCCGGTTTGCGGCGGCGAAATAATCACGACGCCAAAAGAGATGATCGAACGCATCAATAACGAGATCTACGACTTCGTCCAGCCCGACGCTTCGGTCATGGGCGGCATATCCGGCGTTATGAATGTGTTCGACGCAGCAAATGCCAAGGGCACTCCCGTCGTGGTGCACGCCTGGGGCGGGGCGGCGGCGATCATGGCCAGCTATCACGCCGCCTTTGCAGCAGGCGGCAAACTGGTGGAATTCCCGATGCTCGATTTCCCGCTTGGGCGCGAGATGATGGCCGATCAGGGGCGCATCGTGGATGGCAACCTGGTCCGGCCGACCGCGCCGGGTCTTGGCCTGACCCTGACTCCTGAGATGGAGGCGCGCTATTCCTTTGACGAAACGGCTGTCTATTCCTGTGCCCTGATCGATTTCGGTCCGCCACCCGACAGCTATTGGGCTCGAGACTGAAGTTGGAGTGACGAGATGTTGAAGGGAAAACACCTGATCTCTGGAGCTTGGATCGCCGGAGACAAGACTTTCACCAATGAACCGGTTTCGGGAGATACCGACACATTCGCAATGGGCAATGTAGAACTGGTAAACGCGGCCTGCGAGGCGGCAGAGGATGCGTTCTGGTCCTTTGGCCAGTCAGCCAGCGCAACCCGTGCAACCTTTCTGCGCCGCATTGCAGAAGAAATCGACCGATTGGCACAGACCCGCAGACTCTCGTTATGAATGAGGGAGCCTCAGGGAGCAGGTCACTCGGTCGAGCGGAGTATGAACGCGTCTTCTGAAATGATGGGGTGTGGGCAAATTCGCCTCATCCAGGATTCGTGCAACACGGTCGCATTGTTGGTATCAAGACTGCCTAATTCGACCTTCCATCTGATCTCAGTATCGTCTCGATCATGGTTTGATTGAACAGCTCAGGCTCTTCAAAAGGTGGGTTGTGGCCTGACTTCTCAAACAGGACGTACTGTTTTTCTGGTGCCTCGATCCGATCAAAGTATGCCCGCGCCAAGGGTTCGGAAGTCGTCAGATCACCCGCTCCTTGCAAGAAGAAGACAGGAATATCGAAGCGCTGAGCTTCCTCGTTCAAGTCGGATGCCAACACCTGCGGAAACAAGTTTTCGAGTGAGAAGAATGTTCCGGAAAAGAAGCCAAATTTCTCACTAAGTGTGAACTCATCCGCAACAAACAATGGTTGAAACATCATCACCATTGGGCTCATGGCGTTTTCGACTTGTTCGTATTGAGCTATGTGAGGTCGCTGCGCGTAGACCCATTCCATGATCTCGCTGCTGGAGTTCCCGGTTAACTCAAGTGGTCCTAGCTCTTCAAGAGCAGTGATCGCGTCTTCGTCACCCGCCTGTCGTGCCGCGTTCAAGACGAAGCTATAGGCGAGGTTTTCGCTTTCAAACTGATTGGATATTTGACCGGTACCGATATAGGCGATGTAGTCTTCAGGGTAGCGTGATGTTGTGATCGCACCCAGAAATGAACCCCAAGAATGACCGAGCAGATATATCTTGTCCTGTGCCAACTCTGCTTTGATGTATTGGGTCAATTCATGGGTATCTGAAACCATGCGATCAATTGTCATCAATTCAGGTGCTAGGGTGTTAGAATACGAGTTTCCTGCCCCACGCTGGTCCCAATGGATCACCGTGAAATGATCTTCCAGCTCCGCATTGAAGTGCCGAAACATTGCGGTTTCTGATGTACCTGGCCCACCATGCAGAACCAACAAAGCTGGGTTGGCGCGGTCGCGGCCACGAATAACGACGAACTGTTCCAGTTCGCCAATTTCCACACGTCGAATCTCGGCGATGGATCGCGGAAGCGCATCGCCTGTCTCGCTGACAAATGCGGGTGTTTCGCCGGGGCTTGCGAGCCATGCGCCCCCTAAGACTAACAGAATGAGCGCTGCAATCGTCAGGAGTGTGTACTTGGTGACTTTCCAGAGGCGTTTCATTCTACGACCTCGCCAAGAGTGCAGACAGCTTCGGAATGTCTTGCTCTCTTTGACAGGCTTCCATCTTGCTGCATCGCATTGTTGCGTCAAATCTCTGCCATCGTGCAGGAACAACGTCTTCCTTAAGCCATCTATTTTTTGCCATGAAGGCAGTTCCGCCCTGAATGGCATTATCCCAACCGTCTGCAATTGGTTGATCTGCTTTATCCGATTGGGGGAACACCGACCATTTCGCCCAGCTCAGAACCGGCGCGACATAGTGGATACCACCATCGCCCACGAAGAGCTCTGCGGGAATGCCGTTTTCACGGAAAGCGAGGTTCACATCTTCCTGCGTGTCTGGGACGATCTTGCTGCAATAAATATATGCCATTCTTGTGGCCTCCAAAGGATTTTCTCGTTTTATGGTCGACCACCTTCGTAAGGTCAAAACACAATGGATCTGTTGCAAACTTTTGGCTGTTGACGAGGTCAGATGCTGCGGGTGAATGACTTTCGGTAAAATCAGTCGAAAGTCAGTTCATGATTTCCTTCAAAGGCGCGCAATATC
>NZ_WPZL01000021.1 GCF_013031245.1 Ruegeria lacuscaerulensis | reverse complement strand
GCTATCATGCTGGATTCACACAGTGAATCCCTCACCCGATTTGTGCAACAAAGCCGCTCCGCTGCAGAATACTTTTTTGAACGACTTAAACGCGCCCTCCAATTCACCGATCTTCTCCCCTTTGGTTGAGGCTTTCCTTTCATACTGATCAATGGCTTTGCAGATATCCTCCTTTTGGTTTTTGTATCCGGTTGGTTTCAGGAACTCATCGAATGACTGAATCGTACGAAGCATGCGCCTGAGATTGTCCTGCTCATGCGATTCAAATTGATTGCCGCCAGCAGTCAATATGTAGAGGCACTGATTGCAGAAAAGAAGTGCGCAAGACTTTCGATATACGTTCGGGTGACGCTTTGCTATTTCGTGATCCCAAAGAGATGTGAGTATTGAAATACCGATATTCCTTTTTTGCGTACCGCCATCGAAATAACCCAAGGCTTGTGAGTATTGCTGCCTGAAGTGGTCAACGTCACTCGAGACTATCTCCCATCTGCGCTGCGCAAACGCCATGCCAATCTGGACAAGTGATGCAACTAAAACGCCGATCAAGGCTCCAAGGAAGCCTGGTCCACCCAGTTCTATGAAAATTTCCCAAGTCATTCTACCCTCCGTTCCTTCAACGCTGAGTATACACTGCTGCCGTTTGTAAGACCAAACGCGTGGGGCGAGGCGCACTCCAACGGCACAAGCGTTCGACGCGCTTCTTGGGGCAATTGATTTTTAGCGATGAGTGCAGTCAGACGTTTTGCAATCGTATCACCAGAGCGCCAGCTTGTGGCGCGCGTCATTCAGGCTGCCGGCGCGAATTGAGGCCATCGCTGATGCCGCATGACCGAGAATATGAATGAACTAAAAGGCGATTTAGGTAATTCTAAGCTTGTATTTCCGACCTTTTTCCTAGTCAACCGCCGAATGAATACAACGGCGCTTTCCTTCTTTCTCGAGCAGTAATGCAACTAGAATTTGGCTCTCAGTTCGGATCAATTTCAATTATTGGCCAATTGTTAGTAGGTTTTTCTGAAGACGAAATTCAACAGGAGGTTGACTTGACGGCCCCCAATGACTGAACATTGACAGCAACACATTTTCTTGCGGGGCCTAATTATGCCTACACAATTCCCGTTCATCGATATGCATACACATTTGTTCACTGGACGGTATTTGCCAATCCACGGCATCATGCGCTCCTTCAAAGTCCCCAATTTTCTGGCCAAGGGCCTTCACCGGTTTGCGATTTCTATTACCGCAGCAAGCGACTTCGACGCCAACCACGATGAAAGTCAGGATGACCTCTTTGACGCAATCATGGGACGCGACGCTGACAAACTGATGCAAGTCACAACTGGCCGCGTTCGAACCCTGATCAGAAACAGCCAGTTCCCCAATGAGCGAAATCCGGACGAGGAAATGCGGCTTAGGGAGAGTTTGGGGGCACTTGATGAGTTCAGTGTTGCACTCGGGGACGTAGCCGAAGGTGACCGCCCGATAAGCAGCCGGATTCTTCATGACGGTCCATTGGCGGAGGGATCCGTATTCAGCGGGGAACTTACGGCACCTGACATGCTGGACTCTCTGCTGACCCGGGCCCTTGCGGCAGCCGGGAAGATATTATCTGGCACGGAGTTTTTTCATGATGCCGCGCACATCCACCTAGATGACGGTTACGATGAGGGAACGGATCATGGCTTGAGGGCGGTTGGCCTCAACGAACTCGAGATAAAAGGGCTCCGGCAAGTACTCCTATTCATCTCCGCCTTGGCAATGTCTGAGCGGAACCGTTTCCGGTTTCTCGAAAAGGACTTCGACAAAGGTAAGGCCGACGATGGTTTTGACGCAACCTATTACGTCGGAGTTCTGATGGACATGGAGGAGGCGTATTGTGAGATTTACGGCAGGAGCCTGAAGCGCCCACACTTCGACTTCAAGACCCAGATGTGGCGAATGAACGCCTTAGCCAAAGAGACTGACGGACGGCTCTTTTCCTACGGTGCGGTTGATCCATTCCGAAGCGCCGACTGGAAGTGCTATGTCGAGTACGGGCGGAACAATGGAGCGGAAGGCTTCAAGATTTACTGCCCCCTGGGCTATCGGCCGATTGATGACCGTAGCTATACCACGCCAGTCTCGCCGCATGCAGATGAGGATTACAAGAAGTATGCGGCAGCACCTGCGCCCTCACCACATGCTCAGAACGCGATAAGGGAGATTTTGCCGTACTTCGCGAAAAATAACATCAGGATGTTCACCCACTGCACTCCGATTGGATTTCAAACCAAGGAGGGCTACGGTGTCTTCGGAGACCCGGAGCTTTGGCGGCGGGCAATGAATCGCTACAACGCGCGGGACCTTTGGTTGTTCCTAGGGCATGGAGGCGGTGCCACTCAAGTGGATTGGTTTGGTTGGGCGTCCGAGACCGATGCGGGTTTCGATGAGAGTTTCGCATACCGGGCCATTCAACTTGTTCAGGACTACGACAACGTCTACATGGGTCTAGGCTACATCATGCAAATGGTGGATCCCAAGATGCGGAAGGCCATTGTTACTCGGCTTAAGACAGAGTTAACAAAACCGAAGCCGGAAGGTGCAAAGTACCACTTCCGCGAAAAGGTCTGTTTCGGCACAGACTGGTCAATGCTCGAGATGGTCGGTCGAACCCGCTCCTACCTGAATGCATTCTACGAATTCTTTGAAGACGAAGAAGTGCGGCATTGTGCTCCTGCGTTCTTCCAAGGCAACGCTCTTCGGTTCCTCGGCCGGGATTAGTAGTATCGCCGTAGGAATGCTCCCTGCGCCATATGGACTGAAACTGAATCCCCCAACTAGCGAATAGACAAAGATTAGTACGACGACGGAATTTTAGGCACTGGGAGGATCAGAAAATGCGGTTGAATAGATTGAAGAACTGGGTGCTTTTCCTGATCGCAGGAGCGGTTTTGGCCATCTCATCTTGCCAACAAAAACCTGCTGGCGATGTCGTGATTTTCCAGTACATTGATACTCCGGTCGGGCTATCCGAGAGAAGTGGAATTTGGGCGCAAATGCAATATGTTGAGATTGCTCCAGAGTTGTTCGCGGTCATCGAACGCTCGGACTTCGCCCGGTCGCTGCAAGAAGATCCTACTCTAATCTTCAATGTCTTCGACGGCGAGAAAATCTCGCTAAGAAAGTATCGAGTCGAAAACGTAGACGGCTTCAAGGTCTTGTACTCCAACCAAGTTGAACATGACGTCGAGATCTGGGTGGATGGTCGCAGAGTATACGGTCGTTTCGAAACCAGTAGCGACAATTATGTTTTCGACTCTTCCATGCGTGAAGATATCTACAGGCTGTCCAAGCTTGACCCAGCGATAGAAGGGCGATCAGACGACACTCTTATCGCTCCAGGCAGACAAACACGTCCTGCCCCACAATTCAAACAAGAATGCGACTCGAACCCCTACGGCCTCCCAATCGGGAAGCCAAAAGGCATCCTCAGCATTGGTGTCATTTATAGTGCGGCTGCGAAGACAAGTATGCCAACAATCGACCTCGGAATCCGTTCGGCGGTAGGCCGCATGCAAGGAGCGATGGGCAGCCCCAATTTCTACACCAAAGTTGAAATTTCAGAACTTTCTCAAACGTCGTTCAAAGAAACCTCTGACAGTGCGAGCGACCTCAGTCGTCTTCGGGCCAATAGTGAAATCGCGCAACTCCGCAACAGAACTAAGTCAGATTTCATTGCCTTTATAGGCGATTATACCTCTGTTTGCGGCCGTGGATATCTGAACGAAAACCTACAGCCAAGCGATGAGAGCAACGCTTTTTCTGTTACGAGTTATTCCTGTCTGAGTAACGAGACACTCGCCCATGAGGTTGGGCACAACATCGGTTTGCGGCACGATTCAGAGACAGATTCAGGTGGCTCCATCAATCATGGTTATATTGCCCATGGGCCAAGAAGGCGCAGCATAATGGCTTATAATGCCCCATGCTCAAGGCGTGGATACAATTGTCCGAAAGTAAACCGCTATTCGAGTCCAAAATATCGGATCACGAAATCAGAAATGTTTGGGGATTCTCGCTCCATTAACCTTGAGGTGATCTGCAATGCAGTTCCAATCGCGACCAGGTTTCGTTGATCGAAGCCCATGATCTGAAGGAGGTTGTGGTCGAACAGACGCTTGAATTTCGCGTTCTTAATAAGCATGCTCGAGGACGCTCGAGAACGATGGCAACCTTAGTTGAATCTTTCCAAGTTGGGGAAGGGCAAGACCAAAGAATATTAGTGGGAGATTACTATGACGATTGAGTTTGTGGAAGACGACATTTCCAGAAGCGAACTTCAAGACCAACTCGAGAAGATGTTCTCAATTGAACGTGTCAAAAAGGATTTCAACTGGCCTGACGACAAAGATGCAAGAAGAACCCACGGCATAGATGTATCTCATCATCAAGGTGATATCGATTGGATAAAAGTAGCGGGCACAGATCCAGCCTTTGCGTACGTCAGAGTGACGTTCGGACAGACTGTGACGGACGAAAAATATAGACAGAACCTTAAGGGTTCCGACGATCATCAAATCCCAAAAGGAGCCTATCATTTCTTGACTCGCAGCGGTGATCCGAGGGATCAGATCGATAAATTCATGAGGCTTTATGAGCCGTTCGTCGCCGGGACGGACTTGCCTCCGTGTGTTGATTTTGAAACCTATGTAGATCGGCAGACCGGTATTGAACAATGGGGGTTGATCCCTAGAAGTCAGCGGATCGACAAGCTAGAGGCAGCGTTGGACCGGCTGGAGCAATTGTCTGGCCGCAAACCAATTATTTACACAAATGGATACGTCTGGCGGCACTTGCTTGGGCAGGATGGTGACATCTTTAACGGATATATGATCTGGATTGCTCGTTATGGGGGGTATCAAAACGAAGATCCCAACATAATGCCGGGCTTTGATTGGTGGGCTTGGCAGTTCACAGACAAGGGTAAGATGCCCGGCATTACGGCCAACACCGTTGATAGCAACATCATCAAAGCAGGGGGAACGCTGGACCCTTATCCAGTTGTACTGACGTAAAGTCAGGACACAGAGTTTGCGATCGTAAGATCAATTAATGGGTACGCTCTGCTGGTGCTGAAAGACATCGTTCGGATCTAGCGCGCGCTTGATGGACTTCAGTCGTTGCAGATTGGCTCCCCAGTACGAAGCCGCATAGTCGGGGAGCGAAATGTCGGGGTAATTGACGTATGCCGTCCCTGTCGCGAATGGCCTGAGAGCAGCATAAACCTTGTCATTCTGCGCAACGCGAAGGGCCGTTTCACGCGACTGTCTCCATTGGGAAAAATACTGTACGGCCCAGCTGTTTTCTCCACGATAAGGGAACGGTGTCTCAGTTTGGGCTAAATCTGCAATTGCTCCACCCAATGGATCGCAGATTGCGACTACGTGACCGCTTGGAATGCTCATTATCTCATCGAAGAGAACGTCCATTCCCGGTCTACTCAGGGGCTTTTCGAACACGTCGGACTTTGCTTCCATGAAGACCGGATCGTAGTCGAAATTGTTTCCTGCATAGAACTTAACTGCGTCAAAGAACGTCCTTCGACGGGTTGTAAGAGCACCGGTACCGGGTGCAGGGTGGACAATGACGTTGTTGTTCAACTCATCTCTTAATTGTTGTTCTGAGCCAACCGTTTGTCCAAAGCATCTGAGACGGAGCTCTCCGCTTGAGATTTTCTCAACCTTCATGAGCGCCATAATTTCATTTGGAGCCGATGGAGACCAATTCTGCCAGGCATCAAAAACATCACGGGCAATGTCACGGCTTGCACTCGTATCCGGTAGAGCCCAAGTAACTGCAAATGTGTGGACGTAGGACAACCTGTGGATCTGAAATTCAAATTCGGTGGCAGCGCCGAAGCTTCCGCCCCCGCCGCCTCTTGCCGCCCAATAGTGGTCAGTTTCTGTTTGATCAGTGGCGGAAAGAATACGACCTTCGGCATTCACCAATTCAATGCGAGTGATGTTGTCACTTGCCAATCCATAGCACCGACCAAGAAGACCCTGACCTCCACCCAATGTGTGCCCAGCCACCCCGACGGTTGGACAACTTCCTGCAGCAAAGGCAAATCCGGCTGCTGAGACTTTTCGATAAACAGCCCCTAAATCTGCGCCTGCGCCTACCGTAACAATTTCATTCACTGGATCCACGGTGATGGAACTCATCGGTCTGAGATCAATGACCACACCAGAACTTTGTGAAAACCCTTCGTAACAATGACCGCCACTTCGCAAAGCAAAAGGCAGCTCATGCTGAGTGATCCAATTTATCGACGTGGCAACAGCCTGAGGCGTTTTGCACATTATTCTAAGTGCTGGAGCTAAATCGTTGCGGATGTTGTGCAGCGGTAGAAATTTTATATAGTCAGGCGTTCCGGGAAGTAAGAGCTCCGCATCTGGTATCGTCGGGAGAGGCGGCAGATTAGCTGCTAGCGCGACTTCGATTTTTTGGGCGCGCATTCCCTCAAGAAGCGCGTGCTCCTCGAGCAACTCACGCTCGGTGAGCTTGGCTTCAGCTTCAACAAAATAAACACTTCCTTCCATTCCCTGAGTTTACAACTCCGATGTAAGGGTTCCAAGTAGGGAATATTGTTTAATCATTTGCACTTGATGCCTTTCATCAGCTCATGACTAAGCAAAAGAACAGAAGAAAGTGAACGACGCGGGTGCCTAGGAAACTAGGGGCTATTCAGACCGCTTTGGCGCGTCATGAGATAGTTGAACTGAGGTGCCCCTAGTTTCCCAGACGCCTGAGTGGTTCATTTTCTTCTGTTCAGTTTCATAGTCAACCGGCGACAGCATGCCATTGTTGGTTTGCTTGCGTGTTGGGTTGCAAAGCATCTCGATGTAATCGAACACGTCCTGTCTTGCTGCATCACGATTGAGGTATGCCCACCCTCTATGCCCCAGTTGCGTTGCCCGCAGATGTCACTGCGGATGGGTTCTTGGCCTCGGGACGGATCGATATATCAGGGCTGGGCGCTTTTGGCGGGGCGGTGGGCTTTCTCGAGCTTCGCCGGGACGGCAACCCCTTGTTGATGGATATCGTTCTGGGGCTGCGCACAGACTTTATCTTCTTTGCAAATATTCGGGGGTGCTGGCCTACAACTATAATGACTGGTTCATTGCCAGCAGCAGCGAACCCTTCAAAGAAAGACCAACCTTGCGGGGGTACCTCTATTTCTCGGTGCCCCGCAAAGAGCTATTGGCGCGTTTCCTCTCTGATCCAATAGGCATGATTGGCAATCACCCGGAATTGGACAAGAACCTTGTGAAGGCGATCCAATCCACACGGTTTAGAAACGCTGAAAAACTGTCCTAAAAGGTGGGACCACTTCAGCATCAACAGGTCACCCTACCTCAGCTCAAGCTGAGTTTGTCAGACAAGACCCCCTGCCCGCCTCAAGCTGGTGTCCTTTGACAGCGCGGGGTCTATCTGTCTAGTTCGGTTGCCAAGCGTTCAGCATCTTCAAGGTCGTCGATAGCAGACTTCATGATCTTGAGTGCATGAAGGAAACCTTCACGCTCACTCTCACCGATTTTTTTCTGCTGATATGCGATAATTCTAAAGCGACCAAGACGCACGCGCCGATAAAAACTCGTCACACGTTGAGCCAAGTCCGCCTCGATCAGTCCAATGTTCTCAGTGTTTGCCGCAAACACTGGATCATAGGTAAGATTCTCGTAGAAGAGACTGGGAACTATGATCTCCTCGCCTTTTGAGATTTTTGTCTCGAAGTCATTGATCAGCTCAAGCAAACCTGCTTGCGCTGTTGCTGAAATTATCGAACGAATTTCGGGTGCAAATGCTCGTTTGATCCGCCTCTTCTTTCTATTCTCTTCTACACTAGAAACGAGCAATGGGACGGTCGCGCCGAAGAAACCGCCAAAAAGTGCCCCAATCAAAGCTGCCTGGATTTCAGTTTTCCCTAAAAAGTCAAAAAACACTTCTTCTCCTTAAAAGTTGGTTCCGAGAAAGCACCACCGTAAGCATATGCTCAGATCCGCCGCCACGACGGTAAAGCAGCTTTCCGGCGATCTGCAGAACCTCGACCCGAAGCTTCGCCCGCCAGTTCCCGAACCGCTTCAGCGGCAGGTCATGTGCCTCGCAAGACTCCCTTTGATTCAATCCGCTGTCGCTCCAGCCCTAGATGTGCGACCGCCAGAACGCCTCCAGTTCATTGCGCTTTTCCTCACTCAGCCGCGGCATCGTCACCTCCTTCGTCACAGACCTCGCCGTGAAAAGAAGATCGGAACCGCACGCCAAACGCCAAGTGTCCGTTGCCGCATCCAATCTTCTCACAGAAGACGAGAACAAGGATTTTGACCGTTTCATAGCGGGTGAAATCATGTTGTCCGGAGCTATCGAGAGCGCTGTGGTCAACGCAACGTCACAAGATATGGCCAGAAAATATGCGGCCACAGGCGCCATTGCACTCGAGTTTTGGGGGGATATCGCTCTGTCAACCGTATCGACCGAACACGTCAAAGACCTGATGTGGTTCGTTCAACGGATACCAGCATTGCACGGGAAGAAGCATGGCAACAATCGCTTCGTCAAGGATCGTCAAAATGCGACGAAGCGAGAGGAGGTTGAATTGGCGGATCTGCACGATGCAGAGTGTCGCACCAAAATCGAGCACGACACTTCGCTCTCGTTGCCTGAACAACGCGCCCGCCTGGTTGAGGTGCTTATCCCCAGGTTGACAATGACCACGGTCGGACACCACCTCGACTGGCTGCATGCCATTTTTCGAAACGCTCAGGAGACGCTCAGATACAAGGGACAAATCCGGTTTTTGACCACAAACAAAATGCAACAGCACATCAAAGTGCAGAGCGAAAAGAACAAAGACCCGCTGTTCTTCCGAAAAGAGAAACCAAAGGATCGTGATTCCTGGTCGCAAGATCGCCTTCGCAAATTGCTGCTCTCTCCCATCTTCACTGGCTGTGGTTCAGTGTCCTAACGCTGGAAGCCGGGAACAATGATCGTTCGGGATGCCAAATATTGGGTACCGCTACTGGTCATGACACTCGGCAGTCGTATTTTAGAAGTCCTGCAACTTAAAAAGACGGACTTGATCGTCCAAGATGGTGTTCTGAGTCTTCAACTGGGGATCACGGCGGAACATCGCGTCAAAACAAGTGACTCCAGAAGGGTGCTACCTCTGCCTCAACTCCTGATTGACGTGGGTTTTGTGGACTGGGTTCATTCATTGCCCGCAAATCAACGCCTTCTGTTTCCCTCTCCGGCAAAGGGTGCTGATATTGCCGCCATCTCCGGAAATTTCGGGAAGCAACTAAAGACACTATTCACCCACTTGGGCATCGCAGATTGGCACGAGGATTTTTATGCGCTGCGAAAAACAATGAGCAGCGCGCTCGAAAGCCAACCAAAATGACGCCGAAAGACGCAGCGCGTATTCAGCGTGCAACAGCCAAAAAAACTGGCGGCGGAGTTCCCAAGGGCAGTTTTGCCGCAAAAGCGCAGTCCGCCGCGCACAAACCCAAGAAATAGGGCTCAGGCGACAGCGGGGGAGCGAAAGGTCCCCCGCTTACTACTGGCGTAAAAGCGTATGAAGTATTGCAAAAACAAAGACATGAATCGAATGATACAGCACGAAGTCAGGGAAGGAGCTCAGTTCCGGAGCGGGCGAAAGCACGGCAAATTGGTGCTTTCCAATGAGGGTCTTCTGGTGGTTTCCAAGAGCCCAAGCGACTGGCGAGCATTCAGGAACGCGCGTGCAAGGTTGCGCGCCCTAAAGAACACAACGAAACCAATTCATACTCGAGAAACCTAATGACACCTATTCCTCAACCCGCAGAGATCGTGGCATTTATCGTCCGGTGTTTTTATCGCGTGGATCACGAGAACAACCCGGCCCTGAAGAAAAAACTGCAAAGGCTAAAACAGGAAAAACCATTGTCGGTGGATGCGGCGATGGACATCCTGGAAGAGAACCTTGGTGAATTATTGGACGCGAGCCCAAACAAGGGGCAAGTCCTGCTTGGAATCCGCCACTACCTTGGCGCCTATGTTGGATTTGCAAAGGGCTTGGACTGTGGCGCGCTGCCGGCAAGCGAAGTTCGGCGCGTTTTTGATCAATACTCTGTTGGAATGTTTGCCGCGGCGCTACGGTCGCTTCTGAGCAAGTATCGTACCTACCTAACGGACGTCCTGGGGGAGCCCGAACAAGGTCTCTCGGTTTTGTGGAAGTCTTACACCCAAGGGCGGTCGATTGGAGAGATCGCGTCGAATTTGCAATCGAAAATAGCCAAGGAAGACGGCACCTGGGAAAAGAACATAAACCGTTGGCTAAGCGGACAAAGGATGAACATATCCACCATCCTGGAGATCACAACCAAGTTTGATTACGACTTTGGTCTGACCCTCCTCCATTTGAATGCCTATCAGGAATATTGCCAGTTCGCTCCCGTGGACCCAGCAAAGCATAGACCACCCTTTCTCGAAACAGGTGAGAAAATCGTTCAGGACATCATCGAATTGGCCGAAGGGGAATTTGCACATTGTGGAACGCTCGCGCCAAGAACCCAACAACACGTTGAAAAGCTGACAAAGCTTGTCGATCCTCGTGTACTGAAAGAAGCTGGAGATGCACATAAAGCCGGTGAGTGCATCAAGGCCATCAGGGCAGATTTGGCTGGTGAAGACCGTCTCGCGGGCTTGGGTTTTCAGGAAGGTCTTTACGAAGCTCAGTTGGGAAACCTTGATCGTGCCCTGGAGCTTTCCGAAGAAGCCGCCGAATGGTTCAAATTCCGCAGCAGTATTCATCTCAAAGCTTGCTTGCACCTTCTGCTCAACACGGCAGCGGCGCTGGGCAAGAAACGCATTCAGAAAAAATGGGCTGGATGGTGTGAAGCGCTTGGGCTTGAAGTGTTGGATCAAAAAACCGCACGTCCATTTCTGAGGGATTTTCCTCACCCTTTCGTTGAAGCCCAGAATTGGCCGTCGAAAAAACCGAATGACGGGAGCTTTGTGTTTTTGCCCGACTGGGAAACCAGACAGCCAGACCTGAGCAATCCGAACCGTTTGGTTAAGGGCTATGAGGCAACACCATCGCCTCAGTTGCACTTCTTTGCCCATCTTGGGCAGGTCGATAAAGTCAAGGCTCTTCTGGAAAACGGCGCTGACCCCGAGAAACTCGATCCTGCCAATGGTTCGGCATTGTTGAACGCTATTCAGGGCGGCGATGACCTTTGCTTTGAAACGCTATTAAAGGTGACGTCCGAGGACGTAATCAACACGAGAACGCGCGGAGGTAAGTCATGTCTGCACGAGGCTATCCACGCAATGAAACCCAGCTGGGTCAAAGCCTTGTTGGGCAAGGGTGCAAATGTGGAAATCGAAGGAACCAAGGGGCAATCCCCCCTGTATTCAGCTGTCAGCCTTTTTCTGGATAAACCCGGAATCACGCGAGGGTTTCGCGATCCGTTGGTTCAGTACAATGGGACAAAAATGCTACCAGAGGGTTTGCGGCCAAGCAGTTCGCCTTTCGTTGATGGTCAAGCTCAGCTCCTGGACCCAATCACTGAACAGTATCCGGAAATCGCTGCAGCCTTCCTCGACTACTGTGCCGATGAGGTCTTGGGGGACAAGGAAAGTCACCGAGAGATCGTTCTGGCTTTTCTCGAGGTCGGAGCAGATATCAATGCCAAGGTTTCGCCTCAGGGTTGGACGCCGTTTCTCTATGCGGCCGAGATTGGCAATGCGTGGCTTTTCGATACCCTGATCGATCATGGTGCCAGCATTCGGGACAGGGTGGCGAATGGCCATACAGCATACACTTTGCTCATCGGGTATGGCCACAATGAATTGGCCAAATCATTCCTTCGCAAAGTCGCGGCGGCTGAACGCATCTGGCTACGCGAGACACGTCCGCATGGAACGTAATACAGAAAGGTGTTCTTACACATTAAGAGATGAGAACAGGCCTCAAACTCTCGTCCAGTCCCTGTCGTTGTATGCGGGAGCGGTGTCACGCCGCCATAGCTGCTCGGCACGCTTGTAGTTTAACTGCCAGCCTGCATCTCTCAGTAAGGCCCCGAGCCGGCGATAGCCGTCGCGCCCGTGCCCAACCCGAAACTGACAACTATCAAAACCAAACCCGTAGCTTTTCGTTATGAACGATGAACCAGCGGGCGGCGGATCAAATTCGAGATGACCACAAAAAAAAAGATTTCGAACTTAGTTGAAGCGCCGAATTACTAACGCAATACCTTTGGGGATGACTGCAAAGCGTGTTGGTCGAATTGTGGATGATCGAGACAAATGCCAGTTTGTTAGGGAATATAGCTTTTGGAGACTTAACCAGTAGTGTTCGCTTCCGGCCCAAGGCTGCCGTATGTGCGGCATTCAAATTGCTGCAGCGTGGCCTGCCATTGCGGTCAAGCGGCGAGCCCAAACTACGCTGACAAACAGCGAATTCGCTGAACTGGCAGCCTACCCCTTCCATTGCTCGAGGCCAGCAAGGATGATCGGCGCCGATTCGAAGCGTGGGAGAACAACTAAATGCCCGATTTTGTTAACGGCAACGAATTACTTCAATGCTTGGCTACCGCAATACGAGACGCCAAGGATGTCCGTCTCGCCGTCGCTTTCTGGGGAGACGGGGCGGCCGATGCACTCGGTATTGATGAGGGTTTTGGTGCCAAGTTTCGGATCGTGTGCAATCTCATGAGCGGGGGTACAAACCCCAACGAGATTAGGAGACTGCAGGTTCGCGGCGCCGAAGTGCGCCAGCTAAATGACCTTCATGCAAAAGTCGGTGTGACCGATGATCTCTCATTCTTGGGCTCTTCCAACATGTCGACGAACGGTCTGGGCGATGAAGGATCTGGGGCCAGCTGGCGGGAGGCAAACATCGTCTACCGGAACTCTCGCCCTGAAATTGAGAAAATCTTCGAAGAATTCTGGCGAGACAGTACCGAGATCAGCAAGGCAGACTTGCAAAATGCCGAGGCAGTATGGACAGCGCGCCGTAAGGGAAACGCTGTCGCCTCGGTCGGTGTCGCAAAACGAAGCTTGCTGGATGTGCTGCGCACGTCGCCCGAGTATCTTGGTGCCTTGAACGTCAGGATGGTTGTTTATGATACAGTTACCGACCCCGAAGAATTGGCCATTCTTGACCGCGCCGAGGCTGAGGCACAGCAAAGGTACAACGGCCCATTCGAAGTTTACTGGGATTGGGAAAGCATGGAGACAGAGGCTGCGGATGCCTATCTGGTCGATTTTGACTGGCCAGCCAAGGGTAAAATCGATGAAGGCAACCTTTACCGCAGAGAAAAACATAACTTCAAAGACTTCTCAAACGAAGCAGGAATTTTCCATGCGGTCTTGGAGATCGAAACAATCGAAGGAATCACATTCGGCGCGGCGGACAAGTTCGCCATCCGTGGCGCGTTCCATCGATACGTCCAGGACGGGCATAAGGGTGAATACGAAAGTCAGCGTAGCTACAACTTCCCTATTTCTGAACTCGCACCGTACCTTCCGCCGAACAAATAGGTTCTGCTGATACTGTCTCGATCGACATGTCACAAAAGAGGCCCTCAGTTGTGCATGCGTCCGCACGTCTTTTGACGGAGCACCCGGCATGTTGGCCCCAAACGAGACAGTCGACCTCAAACAGAACGCCGTTGTGATCGGGCAAGACTTGCGCCCACTGGTGTACTTTCGGGACTTCGTGATGAACCCCGAAAGCGCATCTTGTGGCGCAACGACCGTAAAATTTGAGACATGGCAAAGGGTGATGCGGTGGATAACAGTATCAATCGTTCGATAGCAGGAAGTGAGATCAACTTAGCGATCCAACAGTAGGGTGTTCGAAACCTCACAATTCGGATGAACGCCCCTCCTGCGATGCAATGCATAGTTGATTCCACTAAAATTACACGTTTAGAAGCAATGGCATGCCCAAAAAGAGAAGAACCATTCTGTGACCAATCGCTTCTACCTTTCGACTGCTGTTCTTTTGTTCACGTGGTCCCCATTCACATCCGCTCACGCCGCAGAAGTAACCAAGACTCCGAACGACGAAATGCGTTGCTATATTTCGGTCGAAGGCCCGATCGAAGCTGGAGACGCTGACAAAATTCGCGACGCAATGGCGAGTTTTTCTACCGACCACCCGGAAGAGGCGAACCTTTTCTACCCGAATTCGATGAACAGCTGGAAAAAAGTGTGCTTCGATAGCACCGGGGGAAGTTTTTCAGAGGGCGTGAAGATCGCACAGTATTTGCTGGGTAAGCGCATCGGAAGTGCTGTTCCCAAAGATGCCCAATGCCTTTCGGCCTGCGCAGTGGCATTTATGGGTGGAACAAATGACACCAAAGGGGATGCGGGCCTACTCCCCTTCCGCCAATTGCATCCACTTGGCAATCTGGGTTTCCACGCACCTTTTATCGAGGTTCCCGAACGCGAGTATTCGGCACAAACTGTCCAGCAGGCATTTGAAGGAGCCCTGGCGAATATCGGCTTCCTCTTGGAGCGAGGAGACCAAATGAACATTCAGCGCAGCCTCGTCTTGCGTATGCTGAACACACCCAGCGACGACATGCTGTATGTGAACACCGTTGGCGAGGCCTCTCGTTGGGGTATTGCGATTGCTCCTGTTGCACCACGTGACGAGCTTGATGCAGTCTCAACTATCAATGCCTGCTACAACCATGAGTTCTTTCTTCAAGACACTCTATTGCCTATTTTTGCCAATACAGAAGACGTGGCGATCGAAAAGGAAGGCTCGAGGATGACCGGCAAGCTTCCTTTCGGTTTTCGCGGAGAGCGTGCGATGCCCTGCGATATAATCCAACCAGCAGACTCGGAATACAATCGCTATGGGCCGCTGACACATCGCGCCATCCACTCGATCACTGATAATGAAGGGGTCTACCCTTATCAAATGTATGACCCGCAAACGCCGATCACTGCGCTTTACAACCCCGACGGCAAGCCGCCTGCCCGTATAGCAAAAATCGAAAAAACCACGGATGCCGAGGCTGTTTGCCTCGTGTTCGCAGATGGCAGATTTAGCGATCGGGAACCCTGCCGTTGGGAAATTGTGAAGACCAGGCACGCTGATTTAACCGTGGACAACGTTTGGCGTTTCCATTGGCCATCGGGCAGCCAGACTGTTGTGGAAAAAGGAAAAGCCGGTACACGCCAGGCCGACATTTTAAACGGATCTTCGGCGCAAAAAATCGATAGTTGGAACTTGCCGGACGGAACAAGCACGGCGATTAACGATGCAGCCCAGATCCTGACTACCCCAGAGGAACGGTGGCTCAATGAAGATTGTTGGCTAAACAATGCAACGGGAAGCATTTTTTGCTTCGGCAGCTTCAGCGTGGCGGGATACCAGACCATGGAAGAGATTACGGAATGAAATCAACTATTAGGACACTGCTGCTGAGTGTTGCGACCCTTGGGCCAACCGCTTCTGCGGCGCAGGACGATGCATTCTTCCTCATGTCTGGCGCTCAAATCGATTGCATTGCCAAAAACGTGGACAGCTACCTGTCTTCTTCCGAAGAAACCTTGTTCATCAGACCCGGCGACTGCGGCTCAGAGCGAACCGGCGAAACCATAAGCTTTATGGAGATGACCCTGAATGCCGCGCCCGACATCAGAATCGCCGAAGAGCAAAACATCCCCGACGAAGTCGTTGTTCTGACCCGCGAAGATCTGGCTTGTATCGCACGTCAATCCTTACCAGAGGTCGCAAGTCTCATCGCCTTTTACCCCGATGGTTGCCGAGTGGTGGTCAGGGCACCATGAGCCTTCAACTCTCACGCTTCGATAAGATCGCAGACATCAGCTTCAAGGTTTTCAGCGTCGTAGCAATATGCTTTGGCGGAATACGCTATTTTCAAGAGCGCGGCGAGATCGTAGAAAAAGAGGCCCAAAGTAGATCTCTGTCCTATATCGAGGAGTATGGCAGTGAGAGGTATGTGGCTGCCCGTCTGACCCTACATGAGTTCTGGTCCGAGCGCCCAGCGCTGGTCCAGCTGCTGACGAATGGCAGAATTTCGGAGAGGGCTTACCGAGCTGCGCTCAGTCAGGAAGTTTTCCGGCACAAGGCCGACCACCAGATACGAGAAGCGCTCATCCTCTTGGACAATTTCTACAGCCAAGTGGCTTTCTGTCACAGAGCAGAGCTTTGTGACAGAACTATCCTGAATGAATTCTTCTGTCAGGTGGCGCAGTCAGAAGCGGTGGCCTACCTTCCTTTTTTCGATCGAATGGCCGCCGAAACCGGTGACAGCGATCTGGGCGACGACTTGTCAGACTTTGGAGCGCACTGCGTTTCGGTACTTGGTAATCCTTAAGATAAGCGCAAGAAGTCAATCCAACGCCATACATCGTATCCGTATTCGAAGCTTATCGGACTGGGTGGTCGTATTTTGCAACGGAGGCTCTGGACCAGTTTTTTTTTGAGTTTAGGCGGCAGCGGTTTTGTGCTGCAAGCGGCGTTCTCCCGTTTATGGGCCTCGCCAAGGTGAACCTACCCGCAGCGTAACATGGAGGATCCCTCAGAGAAAACTCGCTCGGAAGCTTGTGGCAGTCAGTTCGACATGGGCATCCAAAGGCGGGCGCAATTCAAACGCCTTCGGATTCCTGGAAAAATTCCAGAGGCGAAAAAGTGTCCAGTTGTCGCGGTTCGCATCTGCGATTGTCAGTTCCTTTTGGAAATATGAAACGGCGGGCGCTCCCAACCGTTGGTCGTCTTCACCTCAATCAGTCGGCTTTGGCCATCAAGTGTGAAGCTGGAGATGTCATATCCTGCACCATCGCCGTCTTCCTGGCTGATCCAACGCACCCTTTCGGCAAGATCCTGGCGTCCAGCATCAGTGAGGGTCGCGCGTTCATGGATTAAGACGCGTTCTTCGCCAGCCTTGCCGAGGGATCTGTTACGTTCATCTCGCCCAGCCACATCGAGTTTGCAAGTAAGACGACCAGTTTGTGGTCTTGTACTTCGTTGGGGCACAACTGCTCATGCCCTCCAGCTATCATGCTGGATTCATACAGTGAATCCCTGTCTGGATTTATGCAACAATGCCCGGTCGAACTAGTCGGCTCGATCAAAAAACAGACAACCTGCGCTCATTCTAGCCGCTATTTACATGCGTTCCGGCAAGGCGTCCGAAGACCGATCCGTTGATAAGGCCCGTGCCGCCTGGGTAGTTGAAGAAGAACACGCCTCCGACCAGTTCTCCCGCTGCAAAGAGCCCAGGGATCGGTGTCAGGTCGTTGTCGAGCACCTGGGCGCTGTCAGGATCGATCCTTAGCCCTCCGAAGGTGAAGGTTACACCGCAGCCGACTTGATAGGCCTCGAATGGGCCCTCGTCGATAGTATTGGCCCAGTTCGATTTCGGCACCGCCAGACCTTTAGTGGCGCGCCCATCCTTGACGTTGGGATCAAACGGGATGTCCTTATTTACAGCAGCGTTGTAAGCATTGACCTCACCCAGAAAACCTTCTGGATCGACGCCTTCCATCTTGCCAGCCAGTTCCCGCAATGTCGGGGCGGTCACTTTGGTGACCCGCTTGATGCGGTATTCGTCACGCAACAGATGCGTGACCTTGGCATCGAATACCTGCCATGCAAACTGATCGGGCTGTTCGAGGATCACTCGTCCGTATTTCGCGTAAGTATAATTGCGGAAATCCGCACCTTCGTCGACAAAGCGCCGACCGGTCGCATTGACCATGATCCCCCAGGGGTAGGAGTGTTTCTGGAACCCGTCGCCGACATCCAGATCGCCGAATTCTGGCGCGTTGTAATCCCAGCCCACCGCATGGCAGCCAGACCAGTTGCCAAAAGACGACGCGCCGATCTCCAAGGCCATCCGGATGCCCTCGCCATTATTGAACCGCGAGCCGCGCACCCGAGCCATTTCCCAGCCTGGGCCAAGGTAGCGCGTACGCATCTCGGTGCTGGCCTGAAAGCCGCCCGAGGCCAGCACGACGGAACGGGACTTCAGGTCGAACATCTCCCCCTTGTGACGCACTTTGACGCCTGTCACTGCATGCCCATCGGTGATAAGTGACGTCACCCGTGTCTCGTATCGGATCTCGACACCTGCATCCCTGGCGATTTTTGTATGCGCATCGACTAGTCCCGGGCCGCCGCCCCAGGCTTCGAGTGTAAGCCCACCCCAGAATTTGAATCGCCCCTCCACCTTGAACGCCTGTCGCCCATAGATCGGCAAAAAGCGTATGCCCTTGTCGCGCATCCACGTCATGGTCTCACGCGAGGTCGTCACCAGCCTCTCACAAAGGGCTGGATCGGTGCGATATCGGGTGACACGGAACATGTCGTCAAAAAACTGGTCCTTGGTGTAGGTACCGAAATCAGTTATGGCGATCTGCTCCTCGGACAGGTCCGGGCATAGCGCGCGGATGTCATCCACTCCGTCATAGGCGAAGCGGATCGCGCCGGCGGTATAGCGAGAATTGCCGCCATTTTCGGCCTCTGGGGCGCATTCCAACATCAGCACACTGGCTCCTTGCTCTCGAGCGGCATGGGCCGCGCAAAAGGCTGCGTTGCCGGCCCCGACGGTAATCGTGTCCCAGGTCGTCATCTCTTTATTCCTCTCATTTCAGCCCTCTTTCGCGGCTTTGAACAAGTCCTTGCGCAGGGTCATCAGCGCGCCGGGGTCGATCTTGCATTGAATAACCGTGGTCTCGCCGCTGGCGATGGCTTTGGTCAGGGCCGGTCCCATCTCGCCGGGGCCATCCACCCAAATCCCCCTGCCGCCGCAAAGTTCGGCGAACTTGTCAAAGCGCGGCGACAGGATTTCCGCGCCCAGTAGGCGACCACCGTAATACTCCTGCTGATAGGCCTTCTCAGCGCCCCAGGCTTCATTATCCAGGACCACGATCACGATGGGCAACCCCTGTGAGACGGCGGTCTGGATTTCGATCATGGTATAACCGATGGCTCCATCACCCATGATCGCCACCACCGGGCGGTCCGGCGCGGCCGCCTTGGCCCCGATGGCAGCAGCCAGCCCGAAACCGACCAACCCGAAATCCAGCGGCGTGATAAGCGAAAGCGGTGCGTAATGCGCCAACCGGTCCGCGGCCTGCAGGCAGGTATTACCGGTATCCAGCGTGACAATGGCGTCTTTCGGAATCGCCTCGCGGATTTCGCCCAACGCCCGGCGCGGGTGCATCGGCAGAGTGGCAATCTGTGCCTCATCGGCCCGTTCCGCTGTAAGGGCGGCCATGTCCTGTTTGAAGGCCGCGCGCCACATATCGGCGTCAGGCTTTGACGCGGCCGTGGTCAGCGCCAAAGCGGTCTGCGCTGCATCCGCCTGAACCGCGATTTCCGCCGGGAAGTACCGCCCTACAGCAGAGCCATCGATGTCCACATGGGCAATGCGGGTGTCGGCCCCCACATAATCGTTGCTGTGAAAGGTGGAGTTGAAGCCGAGCCGCGCGCCCAGGACCACCATTACGTCGGCCTCTTTGGTAAGCCGGCTGGCCACCAAGTTGCCGCGTGGACCAGCCTGACCGGCAAACCACGGATGGCCGTGGCGCATGATGTCGGCATGGCCGGTCGAGGCGACCACCGGAATTTCCAGCATTTCAGCCAACGTTGTCAAAGCTTCGCGACCTCTGCCCCATCTGAAGCCACCGCCCGCGAAGATAACCGGACGTTCCGCGTTCGAGAGCAGGTCAGCTATGGCGCCGATATCCGATGGAGCGGCAGGCCCTGGACGGGCGATATTGACTGGTTCCGGATCGATCGCGGGTATTTCGGCCGCGAACAGATCGCGCGGGACATGCAACACCACGGGACCGCGACGCCCCGAGTTGGCAAGCCTGATTGCATCCTCCAGCATCGGTGCCAGCCGCGAAGGGTCCGGCACCATGACCGAGCGTTTGCAGATCGGCGCAAAAAGCGCGACCTGATCGACCTCCTGAAACGTGTCCTTGGCCTGATCCACCCGCGTAATCGCCCCGGCGATGACTACCAGCGGCGAATAGGCAAGATGTGCCTCAGCCACGGCGGTGACAAGGTTTACCACTCCAGGTCCCGCCTGTGCGCCTAGAACAACGCCGGGTTTGCCGGTCATCCGCGCCCATGCATCCGCCATATGCCCTGCTGCACGTTCGTCTCGCGCACCGACATAGGCAATGTCGCCGCCATGATACATGGCATCATACAATTCCAGCATCGAACCGCCCAGCAGCCCAAAAACAGTCTCAATCTTATTTGCCTTCAAAACGCGATAGACGGCCTCGCCGCCATTGATCATAGTCATGTCTCAATCCTCGGATCTGGGTCGCAGGTTCTGCGGATCAACGGCGGCATCTTCATGCACCGTCACGTCAAAGTTCTGGTTCAGGATTTGCACCTGAAGCCCGTCGCGGGGGATGCCCTTGCGCACGAAAAGCCACCCCAGGCTTTTGCCCACGGTATAGCCATAGCCGCCCGACGTGGTTAGGCCGACCGGCTGACCGTTTCGCAGCACCGGTTCTCCACCGTGGATGTCGATGCCGTCGGCATGAAGTTCGGCATAGAACAACTCCCATTCGGGCGCAGCATTCAACAGTGCTTCGCGGCCTATGAATTCGCGCCCCTCGCCGCGCACGAACCGTTCCAACCCGACATCGAACGGCCCCACATCGGTCGTCAATTCGCCAGATGCGCGATAGGCTTTTTCCATCCGCAAGCCGTTGAAGGCATAGCTGCCCAGATCGACAAGACCATGCTTTCCGCCGACCTCGTGAAGCGCATCATAAAGTGCGGCGATGCGGTTCAAGGGTGCGTGCAGCTCCCACCCCAACTCGCCAGTAAAGGCGACTCGCAAGGCATAGCAGGGCACGCCCGCCACGGTGATTTCCTGCCCAGAAAGCCAGGGGAAGACGGCGTTTGACAAGTCCGCATCTGTCAGCTCCGCCAGAATCCGGCGCGAGGCCGGGCCGGAAAGCGCCAGCATGCCCCAGTCGGCGGAACGGTTGATAATCTGAACGCCTTCACCTTTGCGGATATGAATGCGCAACCAGTCCTGATCCGGGTTGGACCGGGCGATGGCGGACCCTATGAAGAAACGATCTGCGGCAATGCGCCAGATGGTAATTTCGGTTTCGAACCTACCCTTGGGCGTCAGCAGGTGGTTCAGGCTGATCCGCCCGTCGCGCGTCGGGATCGTGTTTGCCGATAACCGGTCCAGAAGCGTGCCCGCGTCGCGACCCGTGACCTCGGTCTGTGCAAAGGCGCAAAGATCGATCACGCCAGCCGCTGCGCGTGTGGCTTTGGCCTCAGCCATGGCATTTTGGTGCCAAGACTGATGCCCCCAGCCTATCTGCTCTGCTTCACCCACCTCGCCGAAATAGCGTGGGCGTTCCCAGCCGGCGACTTCGCCGAACACCGCGCCCTTGGCGGCCAGCCGGTCATAAAGCACATGACGATTCAGCGGGCGCAGGGAATGGAACTGTTTGCCTGGGCAAGGAGTGTCATGGCGGCGCATGAATTCATCCTTGGTGCGCTCGACAATGAAGTGGTCGGTCGCAAAACCGCCATAGCGGCGCGGGTCCATGCCGCGGGCGTTGATCGGGGTTTCGCCATGCACCATCCAGTCGGCCAGCACTTTGCCCGCGCCGCCGCCCCAAGCGAGGCCAATGGACGACCCGCAGGACAGCCAGACATTAGGCGCACCGGACGGGCCGACCAGCATGCCGCCATCGGGTGTATGGGTGATCGCCCCGCGTACCACGCGCTTGATGCCGAGATTGGCCAGAATGGGCATCTTTTCAAAGGCGGTTATCAGGAAATCACCAATGGAGTCATAATCGGCCTGGAAAAGCTCATTCTCCGCGGCCCAGGGAGTGCCCTGAGGCATTTCCCATACCGTGGGACAAACGTGGCTTTCATATATACCGATCAGGCCAGATTTCTGTTCCTGCCGGATGTAGCCCCCATAGGCGTTATCTCTCATCACGGGCAGTTCGGGGCGTCCTTCGAACTCCGGCACGGTGTCGGTTACAAGGTAATGGTGCAGGCAACTAACTGAAGGGATTTTCAGCCCGAACCATTCGCCAACTTGATTGGAATAAGACCCTGCGGCGATGATCACATGTTCGGCCCAGACGTCCCCTTTTTCCGTGCGCAGCAGCCAGCCGTCGCCCTTGCGAGAAGCTCCGATCACCCTGTTGTGCCGTTCGATCTTTGCCCCTCGCGCGCGGGTCGCGGCGGCCAGCGCCATTGTGACGCCAGAAGGGTCGATATGACCGTCCTCGAAAGTCTGCACAGCGGCTTTGACGTCATCCACCTTGTAGAACGGGTTGCTTCTGGCAACCTCCTCGGCACCAACCAGTTCCATCGGCAGGTCAAGCAGATTGCCAACCCCCATGATAGATTTCATCCAGTCGACTTCGTCATCGGTGGTGGCGATACGGAATCCGCCGACCTCGTGCCAGCCAATGGATTGTCCGGTTTCCTGCTCGACGCGTTTGTAGGTCTCGATCGAGGTCTTGTTAATCCAGCCCGCCAGGCGCGAGCCGACCGCATGAGCGATCTGCCCGGCGGCGTGCCAGGTCGAACCGGAGGTCAGTTCGGCCTTTTCGAACAGGATCGTGTCGGTCCAGCCATTCTCGGCCAGCTGAAATTGGGCGGCCACCCCCATGATACCGCCCCCGATAATGGCAACCTGGGTTGTCCGGGTTATCTCAGTCATGCGCAAACGCCTCTTTGGCAGGCTTCAGTGACGCTTTGGCGCCGTAGCGGGTGCAAGCAATTTCAACTTCAAATCCGCCCACTACTGTTTCTTTGGCAAGCCGGTCCAAGGGCGCATCAAGCATCGCCAGTGCAACGGAACGTCCGTAGTGGTAGCTCCAGGCCGCCGAAGTGATCTGGCCCGCAATCTGTCCGTTGAAATAGACCGGCTCGTCGTGGATCGGGATCGCTTCAGGATCGTCGAACAGGATCGAGACAACCCGGCGATCCGGAGTGTGATCCTTCAGCGCGCCTTCCCCAACAAACCCGGTTCCAAAGGCGCAGAAATGTCCCAGCCCGGCCTCATGAGGTGTGGTGCCAGGGCTGAGTTCATGACCGAAGGCGCGGTAGCCGCTTTCGATCCGCAGGGAACTACTGGCAAACAGACCGGCGTGGCTCACCCCAGCCGCAACAAGTGCCTCATAGGCGGCCATTGCCATGTCGGCAGGGATGTAAAGCTCATAGCCTTCCTCGCCAGTGAAGCTGAGCCGTCCAACCCACCCGCGTGCGAGGCCAATTTCCACAGACCCAAACTGGAAGCGTTTCAGGTCGGGGAAAGGGCTGTTCGTGGTGGCTTGCAACACCTCGCGCGCCCCGGACCCCGCCAGACCGATGATCGCAAAGCCGCTGGTCACGTCGGTGAACTCGACGCGGAACGCCCCCTTGGCCTCACGCATCCGCTTGAGGTCGCGCACAACTTCGCCAGCGCCCACGATCATCAGATACGTCTCGGGCCCGTGCCGCTGCACAGTGATATCGCTTTCCACCCCGCCGCGCCGGTTCAGGATTGGTGTATAGACAATGCGGCCCTCGGCGATGTCCATTTGTGCGGCGCAGAGATGGTTAAGGAAGGCCATCGCATCCGGCCCCTGCACCATGATCTTGCCAAAGGCGCTTTGGTCCAAAATGGCCGCACCATTGCGGCACGCCTCCACTTCGCGGCCAACCTGTTCCCGCCACGCTGGAACCCCGAAGCTCAGCGGCAGGTGCGCCCCGTCACCGCCGAAATGCACCGCCCTTTCCCAGCCGCCGCGGTTTTCGAACCGGGCACCGGCTGCGACCAGACCCGCATGGATCGGTGACCGCCGTTGACCACGCGCAGTATCCATGGACCGTCCCGGATAAGGGTTGTCGTAGTGACGGCCCAGCACTTCTGGGATGCGCACCTCCAAAGCACGCAACACGTTCATCTCGGGCGAGAAGCGGCGGATGTCAGCCTCATTCAACTCCATCGTCGGTTCGCCCGCGATGATCCATTCCGCCATTGCCATGCCTGCCCCACCGGCCAGCGCGATGCCGGTAGAATTCATGCCACCCATCAGGAACAGCCCCGGCACTTCGGGGCTTTCTCCCATCATGAACTGGCTGTCGAGGGTAAAGCTTTCGGGGCCATTCAGCAGCATCCGCACTTCGGCGCGCTCAAGCGCTGGGATACGTCGCAGGGCATTTTCCATCATCGGCATAAAATGGTCCCAATCCTCGTCCAGCAGGTCAAAGCTGAAGTCACGCGGCAACCGGTCCATCGGCAGGCCCTTAGCCTGGGGTTCGAAACAACCCACTAGCAGCCCCTCGACATCATCGCGGGCATAAAGGAAAGCGTCCTGATCGTTCAGCGTCGGCAGGTGCGCCCCCTTCCCTAAGGCCTGCACTTCTATGAGCGGTTTGGTAAGAATGTAGAAATGTTCGCAGGCATAAAGCGGCATATGCGCCCCGGCCATGGCGGCGACCTCGCGGGACCAGAAACCGCAGGCGATCACCACCTCATCGGCCTCAACCACATGATCATCGATTTCGACGCCGGAAATGCGCCCGGCTTTCTTTTGCAGACCGGTGACGGCAGTATCCTCAAATATCTGCACACCCTTCGCCCTTGCCCCCTTGGACAGCGCCAACGCTACGTCCGACGGGTTCACCCGCCCATCCGCAGGCGACCAGACTGCGCCGATCACGTCGTCAATTTCGATCAGTGGCCACAGCTCTTGGGCGCGGGCGGCATCGACCACTTCGGCCTCGAGCCCGAAGGCACGGCCCAGCGACACCTGACGTTTGATATTCGTCAGGCGATCCTCGTTTGTGGCCAGCGTCAAAGACCCGGTCTGTGTCCAGCCGGTGGCCTGGCCGGTTTGGACCTCCAGCTCTCGATAAAGGTCAATCGAGTAGTTGATCAGGTTCGTCAGCGCCGCAGAAGGCCGCAGGCGGCGCACAAGACCGGCAGCGTGCCACGTGGTGCCAGAGGTCAGTTTTGACCGCTCCAGCACCACGATGTCCTTTCGCCCTTCGCGGGCCAGATGGTAGGCGATAGAACAGCCGATGACGCCGCCGCCGATAATGACGGTGCGCGCTTGCGTGGGCAGGGTCATGTCAGGATTCCCCGTTCTATAAGTTCTGCCACCGTCTCGCGGAAATTATCTGTCGTCTCATCAATCAGCTCGGGCGTGTGCGCCAACCCGGTGACACAAGATGTGAACGACATGAAATCTACACCGCGATCCAAAAGGCCGTCCCGCAGCCCCTTGACCAGTGCGGGCGAGGTGCGTCGGATGGTGGCAGCATCCAGCCCATCGATCGAAGTGCCGCCGAAATAGAGGTGGCAGGTCGAACTGTCGCCATATGCCAGCGCCTGGACGCCGAGATCGACAAACACCCGGTTGAAACCGTCACGCAATCGGGCGGCCATGGCGTCGGCATGCGCCTGGACCTCGCCGGTCGACAGGATCTCCATTGCCTTGATAGCCCCTGCGGCCACCAGAGGGGCCGCGTTGAACGTTCCCTTGTGGCTGACCGGCGGTGCCAATCCGTCACGCAGGTTGGCAGGGGAAAGCAACTCCATGATGTCGGCCTTCCCAACCACGGCACCGCCGGGCAGGCCGCCGGTCACAACCTTGGCGAGCGTAGTGAGGTCCGGTGTCACACCATCACGAGCCTGCCGCCCGCCCGGAGACCAGCGCAAGCCGGTGATGACCTCGTCAAAGATAAGGACGATACTGAATTCATCTGCGATTTTGCGGATACCTGTCAGGAACCCGCCCGGCAACGGAACCGAACCATAATTCGCCCCTGATGCTTCGACAAAGATGGTGCCGATCTGCGGATCGCGGTCCAGCATGGAGACAATCGTCGCCAGATCGGGTGGCGCGATCACGGTCAGATCACTGACCGCCCGCGGTACGCCCAACGATGGCGCAGTATTTGTGCCGGGCTTGGCACCTTTGATCAGCATGTCGTGCCAACCATGGAAATGCCCATCTATACGCAGCACCTTGTCGCGCCCGGAATGTGCACGGCCCAGCCGCAACGCCAGCATAGTGGATTCGGTGCCCGATCCGGTAAACCGCACCCGCTCGGCCGAGGGGAACAGGCGGTTCAGCCATTCAGCCCATTCGATCTCCAGCACGTGGCAATCGCTGGTATAGGGCGCACGGTTGAGCTGGGCAGCGACTGCCTCTATCACCTGCGGGTGCGCGTGGCCAAGGATCTGGCTGGCGGCACCCAGTTTGAAATCGATATAACGTTTACCCTCGACGTCCCATTTTTCCGCTCCTGCGGCGCGGTCGATATAGATCGGATAAGGCTCGCGATAGCGCAGTTCATGGCTGACCCCGCCGGGCATCACGGCGCGGGCGCGGGCCGCAAGATCGGAATTGGTAATACGCATGGGATCAGCCCGGATGGTTGAGAATGATGGATTTCCTGGCGACATAAGTATCCAGCCCGGCCAGCCCCTTTTCGCGTCCGATGCCGCTGTGTTTGACCCCGCCAAAGGGAACGGTATCACCGGCATTGAGGAAGCCGTTGACGAAAACCTGCCCCGCGTGCAGGCGCCGTGCCAAGCGTAAGGCAGTGGTGCTGTCGCGGGAATAGACCCCGGCAACGAGGCCGAATTCACAGCCGTTGGCCAGCGCCAGAGCATGATCGGCATCGTCACATAGGAAGGTGGTCAGCACCGGGCCGAACACTTCTTCGCGTGCGATTTCCGCATCGGGAGAGACGTCGGCGAAGATCGTAGGCGGATAGAAGTAGCCATCGGGGTAATCGCTCGGCGCCGTAGGAATGCCGCCCAGAACAGGTTCTGAACCCGCTTTTGTTGCTCCGTTCACATAGCCCTGTACCCGGTCGAGCTGCGCCCTGCTGGCCAACGGACCCAAGTCCGGATTGTCCAACGGATGGCCCATCTGCATGGCTTTGGCCTTCTCTGCCACCCGTTCGATCAAGGCGTCATGAATGTCTCGGGTGCAGATCAGCCGCGATCCGGCGGCGCAAACCTGACCTGCATTGAAGAAGATGCCGCGCAGCACTCCTTCGGCTGCGTCCTCCATATTCGCGTCGCCCAGCACGATGACAGGGGATTTGCCGCCCAGTTCGAGGGAAACATCCGCAACAGGGGCTGAGGCCGCCTGCATCACCTTGCGCCCGGTGGCAGTGGAGCCGGTGAAGGTGACCTGATCGACATCCGGATGACCGGCCAACGCGGCACCAATCTCACCCCCGCCGGTTACCACGTTGAAAGCTCCATCGGGGACGCCCGCCTCCAGCGCCAGTTGCGCGACCATCACGGCGGTGAACGGGGTCAGTTCGGGAGGTTTCGCCACCACAGTTGTCCCCACGGCCAATGCGGGTGCAACACCGCGCGCGAGTGTCGACAACGGATAGTTCCAAGGAATGATATGTGCGCTGACGCCAATCGGTTCAGGCACGGTCAACGCGGTCTGATCTGGGCCAAGCGGGATAGTTTCGCCGTTTAGTTTGTCGCAGCAACCCGCGTAAAAGCGGAAATAATCCGCCGCGCGCCCGGCATCTCTCCGGGCCTGGGCCACGGGTTTGCCGACATTCACTGCCTCGACCGAAGCCAGGTCGTCGGCACGTGCCTCGATCAGGTCGGCCAGCCGGAACAGAACACGTGCCCGCGCGCCGGGAAATGTCGCAGACCAGTCCGGCAACGCCCATCGCGCCAGTTCAACCGCATGATCCACCTGAACAGACGAAGCATCGGGGACCGAGCCATAGCTCTGTGCCGTCGTTGGGTCGGTCATCGTGCGCTCCAGGCCGTTGCCCTTCACGCCAGCACCGCCCAGCCATTGGCAGGCGACGTTGTTCAAATCCATTGCAAGCCGGGGGTGGTTCAGCATCAGGCTCGTCCAACCTGTGTCCGGGACAACCGGATATCGAACTTGTCGCGCAAAAGCGCGTCCCGAACGTCGTCGATATGGGTAGGGAAATGACCCGCCAGAAGTTCCCGTGTTTTCGCCCGTGCGACCTCGCCAACGGGTTTTGCGCCATCCGCTTCCCACTCGGCTGGCGCGCGACGGTCACCGAGATGAGGATAAAAGTAATCCGACTTCATCCGGCTGAAGGTGTGAGTTTCGCCGAGATAGTGCCCCTCGCCACGGCAAACCTGGGCGATGACGTCGGCGGCAATGTTTTCGGGTGTCGCCTCGATCCCGCGCACGGTGCGCAGGATGTTGCCCACCAAGTCGTTGTCGGAAACATAGCCTTCCAACGAAATCCCCAGCAGGCTGGACATCGACCCCACCGCCTGGGTGATCAGGTTCGACCCGGCATGGGCCGCCGTGGCCACGGCAAGCGTTTTTTCCGCTCCATATTGCGCATCCAGCGTCTTGGCGTCAGTGATCCCTGCTATCGAGGAGGTCGGCAGATCGTAATGCCGCCCCATCTGCGCTGCCGCTGCCATCAGGATTGCCTGTTCACCTCCCCCGCCGCACATCGACCCGGTGCGCAAATCCGCCACCAGCGGTTTCGGGGCAAAGATCGCACGGACCTGCGGATCGACCAGCCAGGCAAAGACCAGCCCCGCCAGCGTTTCGGCGACCGCCTGCACCAGTGATCCTGCAACGGTGGCAGGGCTGGTCGCGCCAGCCTGTCCGGCACTAATCAGCTGCACCGGAAAACCGGCCTGCACCGCCAGTTCCAGAATCTCGCAGGTTTCTTCGGCAAACCGCATGGGCGGCACCACATGGCAGGCCATTACAGTGAGGAAGGGACGATCCCGGAACGCCACTTCCCCGCCCGCCAGTGCGTAGCACAGTTCTGCAATATCCCCGACATGAAAGGGGTCGCTGATGCTGATCGACACGTGTTTCGAGGTGCCCACCAGACAGGCATAGGCGGTATTGATGTCCATCAGCCGGTTGTCTTCTATGTCCCGCGCCACAACCGAGCGGCTGAAATGGTGGATGTTCTCCATCGCGTCGACCAGCCGCGCCGCGTCATAGAGATCCTTCAACGTTGATTCCCGGTAGGCACCGGTGTCGATGTCGAACACACCGGGCGCGGCACCACCAGATGACATGTGCACCCGCGCCCCGCGGAGGTCGAGGTCATGGGCTGGGTTCTGGCCGTACAGCACCACATCACGCCGCGCCCCGGCTAGTGCCTGTTTGACCAGACCCCGCGGGAACAGCAACCGCCCGTCATCGGTCAATCTACCGCCAGCCGCGACCACCCTTCCTATCATCGACGGAGTTGCCTGGCTCAGCCCGAGCGTCTCGAGCAGCGAAAGCGCGGCCTCATCGACAAGATCCACCTCTTGCGGAGAAAGTGGCTTGAACCGGCCTCCTGCAAGCCCCGGCCAGACCGGGGAATGCAGGTCCGCTGCATCGGTCTGAGCGAGCCTATCCCTGCGGCCCCGCCGTCGGGTTTCCAACTTCTTCATGAGTCGTACTTCGCTTTTTTGGACAGGATGAGAGTTAAATGACGCGTTTACAAAAGCAGTTTATTCATCAATAGATGAGTAAAACTCATTTGGTGCCTCATATGCTGCCCTCGCTGTCTGCCTTGCGCGCCTTTGATGCAGCTGCCCGCACGGGAAGTTTCCGCGCTGCAGCTGAAGAACTGTCAGTCACGCCGACCGCGATCAGCCATCATATTCGCGGACTCGAAGCGCAACTTGGCGCAGCGTTGTTCGAACGCACAGGCCGCCGCGTCTACTTGACCCCTACAGGCAGACGCCTGTCGGAAACCACCGAACAGGCTTTCGATATGTTGGCAGAGACGGTGAGCAACCTACGCCGTACATCGCGCCGGGTCGTGCGGATCGCCGCCGGACCGATTTTCACGGCACGCTGGCTGATGCCGCGTATCAGCGAATTCTGGGAAACCCATCCCAGTATCGAGCTTGAAGTCGTGCCAGGCTGGCGTCCAAGCGCCCGCGGACAGGCTAATGCGGATATTTTCATTCGCTGGGAACGAATGGCCGATGCCCCAAAGGAGGCTGAGAAGCTGCTCGAGCTTAATCCCGTGGCTATCGCAAGCCGCGGCTATCTGGATCGTTTCGGCCGGGTGACACAGCCACGGCAATTGCTAGAGCTTCCAATACTGCATCAAAGTAATCATTGGGGTTGGTTTGACTGGTTCGCGGCAATGGGCGTCCAACCTCAGGATCCGTTGCACGGGGCCGTATTCGATGATGCCAACGTGTTGCTGCGGGGCGCGGCCGACGGGCAAGGGGCGATCATTGGCTGGCTCCCGCTGATCAAGCAAGACCTCAAAGATGAGCGAATCGTCAGGCTGTTTAACGAAGAAATTGCCCCAACCCACGCCTATTTCGTTGAAATGGGGACGGGACGCGCCTCTCAGGGGCCGGCAGAACGGGTCAGGAATTGGTTGCTGTCGTGTTCTGGGTAAGCTTCACAGTGTTAGTGTTCATGGTCTGCCTTGAACAGGGAGATAGTCACGGGACTCCACTGATTTGGCCGGAGATCAATTCCTAACAGATTAGAAAGATCCCGAACTCCCCAACGCTCAGAAGACCGCCGACGGAAAGGGTCAGATGATTGACGGCGTTCTTCCGCAATCTGACATCGGGGCAGCCGTAGCGAAAGTTCGCTTTGTTGCGCCGCATTGCCAATTCAAACGCTGCGCAGCGAAGGCGGCTGTTGTTCTAGTACTCTGAATGTTCATTATGATGTCTAAATACGCATGCTCGGTCCAGTTAGGTCGACATGGCGAAGAATGGAAGTATTTCCTCCTTCTCTCGGGCAGTTCGAAATGAAGTCCCAACGCTCCTAAGATGGGTGAGCGGGCGACAATGCCGCCAGCTTCCGAGTGCTATGCCGTCATCGCGACCGGACGGGAGTACCAGTAACCGGATCGTCTGTAACGCGAGACTCTTCTCCCCTCCGAATGCAACGGGTGGCCAGGCGGCGATCTCGAAGACATCAGTGGCTGATCCGAGGCGGCAGGGGTCAATCTGAAATTGGCCTAGAAAACGCGGATCACCCCGTGCGACCGCATTGGAATGGGCCGTAGTCGCGGCGTGCGCTTCCACTGAGACCCGCGAGCAACGCATAACGATCTATAGCCAACAACTGCTTGCAAAAGAGTACCGCGAATCCGGCAGCGCGTCCGGCACGGGCAAGGCCGAACCGGAACCGTAGACTTCTTTGCCCTGTTCCCGTTCGTCAGCGACATAACCAAGAATGGACACGTTCCGGCGTGGATCAAGCCCGGAATGGTTCCACGACATGGTTATCTGAGCGACCTGTTCGACGATCGAGGTTCAGTCACTCAGATCCCCGCCAATGTGATGTGAAACTGTCAGGGAGCAACCGGACAGTCCGTATAGGCGTTCGGTGAATTGCTCGGACACTTTGTGGAAGTTGTGCTCTTGATCCATCACGTGGGCGAGGATGATGCTCTGGGTCGAAGAACTTGGCGCGGCTAACCCGAGCGCGGCGGCATCAGATTCCAGTGTTTTCAATACCTGCATTTGCTAAGTTACCTGCGTTTGATGCCAACGTTGCCTGCTATTGGCGTAGCCCCCGCAGTCTGGCGGGATAAATTCTCTGCATAGCGCTATGTGCAAAAACTTCATATCGCTGATGCGAAACACACTTTTTTGAAACGGGACACCCGCAGCTTGGCAAATTTGACTCCGGGGCCATGTTTGATCATGGCATTACGACAGGGGAAAAACTGGATTTGTGCTGCTAGCGACAGTACAAACCATCGAGTGGGATTGATAACCCTCATACCGCGGGGGCTTGGTGCACATTTCACGCGCGTCGCTATCCCCTACAGGATCACAGTTGATAGTCTGACAGACAAGGGCCGCGACCTGGCGAGGGCATCATCGACCCCGCTGCCGGATGGCAGTCTTGAATTCGCAAGCTAGCCCTATACACCCGACAGGCCGGTGTTGGCCAAGATCGTCGGTTTCAAGAGCTACAGAAGGGTACGCCGAACACCGTTACCACCTTGCTGATTACAGCAGCAGTCAATTCCAAAAATACGTTGAGTACGCGGAAGATCGCGGTTTCAGGGCAACTAAGATACGTGGCTCAATCTGGAACGAGACAGCGACGTGATCCGCGTTTTCCCGGAGACGATTGAATGGCTAGCGCGATCCGTAGATTCTGACGGCGCCGAGGCCGTATTTGTCAGCTGTGGTGCCGTGCGCGTGATTGTCGTCGTCGATCAGCTTGAAACACCACTGAACGAACTGGTCATCTGCTCGATTCAGGCGATGGCAAAGGGTGCGCTGCGCAAGGCGGGTATTAACGACAGCAAATCGGGATATGACCACTAATTGAAAGAACTCTGAATACCAGACACACCCGGAAAACCCCGCATGGAAGGCCCGAAAACTTGACCATTTCCGAACCACGAATCGAATCACCGCCGAAAGCGACCGTCGATCGGATTCAGCAGCAGGGTCCTGAACGTATCTGCATTGCGTATTGCCGCCTGGGCAACTAGCTGAAAGGGGCCACACTGGCCAAGGAAACATCCGATTTGCTAATAGCGCAGGAAAGTAAAGACATCGCAGCCGCCGAGTATCTGCGGAAAACTCATATCGGCTACTGAATTCAGTTCATTGAAAAACACTTATTGAGCCAACTGAAATAACGTCGATAAAGTGTTCTGATCGAACTCCTGCCCCACAAGCCGGGCGTAAACTCTGCAAAGTCGTGATCTGAAAATGGCGAAAAAGACAAACTCGACAACACTTGGAATCCTGATCTTCCCGGGATTTCCTATGGCTTGCCTGACCTCGTGTATCGAGCCGTTGCGCGCCGCCAACGAGATATCCGGGCAGGATGCTTTCAGCTGGACAGTTGTTGCTGAAAAAAACGAGCCTGTGCAATCCTCTGCCGGAGTGACTTTTTCACCGGATTGCACGCTGGCAGACCTGAAAACTCTGGATCATTTGCTGTTTGCGTCCAGCCCGAACAGCGTGTTCGAAAACCCCTCCAAGGCAAATGCTGCATTGCAAAGGCTGTTGCGCGGCAAGACGCAGCTTGGGGCGATCAGCGGCGGTGTTTTTCCATTTGCCAGAACCCGCTTGACCGGAAACCAGCCCTTGTCCGTGCACTGGTGTTATGAAGCTGCTTTTCAGGCCGAATTTCCTGATATCCCGATACAAGACACCGTTATTTGCACCGACGGCGCTTTTACAACCATCTCGGGTGCATCAGCCGTGTTCGACCACATGCTTACATTGATCGAAGATCGTCTTGGTGGTGATATCATGGCCGAGGTTGCATGCTGGTTTCAGCACCCGTTCATCCGTAGCGCCGCCATGTCACAGAAAGTTCCGGCTCTTTCGACAGCCAAAAGCCAGGACTTGCTACCAAAACAGGTTGCGCGCGCCATTCAGCATTTTGCTGAACATATCGAAAACCCGATACAAATCAGCGAAGTGGCCGAGGCAGTCGGACTGTCGGCGCGTTCGCTGGAACGTGGGTTCAAAAAGGCAACCGGTCAAAGCCCGCTCAGCTATTATCGCAAAATGCGAATGAACCAGGCGCGACAGTTGGTTCTGTACACCAACGACCCAATTGCCGAGGTCGCTTATATGGTCGGGTATGCCACGCCCGGCTCGTTTATCCGCCACTATCGCGAAACATTCGGCGTCACACCGATCAGCGACCGGTGTGCCAAAAACTCGATGCGCGTTGGCAGTGACGACGTGCTGCCTTCGGGCTGACGCCAGAAGATGACCAACAACGTCATCGGCCAATCGCCACAGGAATGCGCGCTGATGATCGGCCGTCGTACGGATCGCCCTGCCCGGTGCCATCGTGCGCCCCGGCATATTGCTCAGCTTGGATTTTAAGCACTTTTGAAGGTGATTGCGGCCCTCTGAAATGGCCCAAGAAAACAACAGAGCGGATAATTTGCCGATCTCGGGGTCATATTACAGAACCCTTGCGGTGATAGTTTGCATGGCCCTACTTCGTGAGAAACTCATACAGACTCATCGCATTTTGGGGCAGGTTGAAGTTTTGCTTTCGGCACAGGTAATACGCGCTTCCGGGCATCAGGCTCTGGTCGCCAATTTTTACGAGAGCACCGCTGGCCAGTTCCTCTTTCATCATAGCCGCGTTAACCAGCGCTATTCCGGTGCCTTCCAGGGCTTTACCAACGGATTGAACATAGCTGTTGCAATGTAGAATTGGCCATTTGTCTATGTCAGGCAGGCCAACTCGTTTTAACCAAATCTGCCAGTTGATCCAGTCAGGTGCCAGATTTGCAAACTCGAGGATGGGGGGCGCCTGTTCGAATTTTAGTTGGCCCGAAAACACCATCGACTCTTCCGCCTGTCTGGCAATCTCGGGTGCGGCGACTGGAACCATTTCGACATTCAGAACCCTGACACAATCCCATCCGGGGATATTTCCATCGCAGTAGATGATGGACATATGTTGCGCTTCCGAAAGAAGTTCAGATGTCGCCTCGGTCGTCCGGATGTTGACGTCACAAGCCGTATCGCTGAATGAAAATTCCTTGAGACGTTGATGCAGCCAGAACATTGAAAGCGCAGTGTTGGCAGCGATCTGAACGGCGGGCTGTTCGGGTGCCTTTATCTTGTGGATCGCGCGATCAAGAAACTCCAGCGCCATCTCTACGTCCGACGCCAATTCGCGGCCCGTCGCCGTCAATTCAAGGTTTCTCCCCTCACGAGAAAAAAGTGGCGCCCCAAGCCAATCTTCCAGCCTTTGAATTCGTTTGCTGACCGCCGCCTGAGTAACAAACAACTCTCCTGCCGCAAGCGTCAGGCTTTTGTTGCTAGCTGCGGCATGAAAGAACAAAAGGCCGTCCAGAGGCGGAAGAGACTTACGGTAGTTTTTCATTACCTGTGGTTATGGATTTTCAGGACATTTTTCAACATTTATGGCGTCAGTGCAGTCCAATAAATTTAGAGTCCTCGGATGCGTGGCGGATTGCAATGGGTAGACATGCAGGGCGATCACGATCCGTTGACGCCGCGATGCCCGTGATCAACCAAGGATACCCGCGTGGACCTGACCAGTTACATCAATGATGCGCGAAGGGGTCTGATCCAGCTTCCGCAAGTGGACGAAGCCAAAATGCGAATGGAGCGGCTGGATCGGCTTCAGAACCATCTGGCCGATAACGATCTCGGTGGTATTTTGCTCTATGATCCCATCAACATACGCTATGCGACCGATTGCCGGAACATGCAGATCTGGACGATGCACAACGCTGCCAGGTATTGCCTCGTTCCGACCGAAGGCAAGGCGATCATGTTCGACTTTGTCAATTGCGGTCACCTGTCGAAGGGCCTGGATACGATCGCTGAATCGCGCCCCGGAACGCTCTGGTACCACCACACCGCCGGGGACAAGCGACCGGAATTGATCGAAGCATGGGCGGATGAGCTGGCCGACGTCATCTCCGAGCGCTGCGGAAATTCCCGGATCGCAATCGACAAGCTTGAACCGGGCGGGCGCACGGCGTTAACCGAAAGGCAGATTACCACAGTCTTCGGGCAGGACGTCATCGAGCGGGCGCGATCCGTCAAGACACCTGAGGAACTGAAAGCACAAAAGCATTCGGCGCTGGTATGCATGACGGCTCTTCGTGCCATGCGTGACATGACCGTGCCCGGTGCGACCGAGAATGACCTTTGGGCGGTCCTTGCGTCGATGAATTCAAACCTTGGCGGCGACTACATCGAAACCAAGCTGGTTGTGGCGGGTAGCAACACCAACCCGTGGTACACCGAAGCGAGCGGCAAGGCGCTGAAACCCGGAGAGTTTCTGGCCATCGACACCGACATGATCGGGCCGTTCGGCTACAACACCGACATCTCGCGCACGTGGCTGTGCCAACCTGCCAAGCCGACGCCGGAACAGAAAACGCTCTATCAGACATCCTATGATCAGGTTCACACCAATATGGAACTGATCAAGGCCGGTGTCTGTCTTCGGGAATTCGCAGAGAAGGCGTGGAAGATGCCCGAAAAGTACCAGGATCTCGACTGCCGCGTTTTGGTCCACGGAACTGGCATGTGCAACGAATACCCGCAGGTCCCGCCGCTCGCCTTTTGGGAGCGCACCGGCTACGACGGCGTGTTCGAAGAGAACATGACCCTGTCCATCGAAAGCTACATCGGTGAGGTCGGGCGATCCCACGGTGTGAAGCTCGAGCAAATGGTCCGTGTCACCGCGACAGGCTGTGAAATCATGGCCGACTTCCCGTTCGAAGATGAGCTTCTGAACTGACGCACGGCCAATTCGGGCGACACCACGAACAACCAAACAATCAGGGAGACTTCGATGACTGACAACAGGCTTTCCGAAAACCCGATTCACTGGGCGGCCAGGATGCATGCCCAGGAATATCGTGACGGCAAACTCAGCCGTCGCGAGTTTCTGACCCGCGCGACCGGACTTGGGGTCAGCGCTGCCACCGCCTATGGCCTGATCGGGCTTGCGACCCCGGCCCGTGCCGATGGTGAGGACGCAAAGCAGCAAGGTGGCACGCTGCGTGTGCAGATGAGCGTTCTCGCGCTGAAGGACCCTCGCACCTATGACTTCAACGAAATGGGCAACGAAAGCCGCGGTACGCTGGAATATCTGGTCGAGTACAACTCGGACGGCAGCTTTCGCGGCATGTTGCTGGAAGGCTGGGAAGTCAACGATGACGCGACCGAATATACGTTGAAGGTTCGCCAAGGCGTCAAATGGAACAACGGAGACGATTTCACTGCCGAAGACGTGGCCCGAAATATCGCGCGCTGGTGTGACAAAAACGCCGACGCCAACTCGATGGCTGGCCGGTTCGCAACGCTGATCGATGATGACACCGGGCAAGCCATGGACGGCGCGATTGAGGTGGTCGACGGCCACACGGTCAAGCTCAGCCTGCCCAATTCGGATATATCACTGATCGCGGGCATGGCCGATTATCCGGCAGCAATCGTCCACAGTTCATTCACCGAGAGTGACCTGACCAACAACATCGGCACCGGCCCTTACCTGATCGAAGAACTGCTGATCGGTGAGAAGTGCACTCTGGTCCGCAATGAAAACCATACCTGGTGGGGAGAGGCGGTGTTTGGGCCTGTCGCGCTGGATCGCATCGAATACGTCGACTACGGTACCGATCCGTCAGGATGGCTCGCGGCGCTGGAATCCGACGAAGTGGACATGCTGAACGAGTCCGTGGGCGAGTATATCGATGTGCTGGATAGCCTCGGTTACGAAAAATCCGAAGTCATCACTATGGCGACAATAGTAATTCGCCCGAACCAGCTGGTGGAAGTGGGTGGCAAACAGATCTATGCGGACAAGCGCGTTCGTCAGGCGCTGCAGATGGCTATCGACAACAATGTCCTGCTGGAACTGGGCTATGGCAACCGTGGCGTTCCTGCAGAAAACCACCACGTCGGCCCCAATCACCCCGAGTATGCTGCGATTCCAAAACAGAAAGTGAATCCGGAAGGCGCCCGCAAGCTGATGGACGAGGCCGGGCTGGCCGATTATGAGCATGAGTTGTTCTCGATCGACGATGACTGGCGACGCAATACCACTGACGCCGTCGCCGCGCAGCTTCGCGATGCCGGAATCAAAGTCAGGAGGACGGTTCTGCCCGGAAACACTTTCTGGAATAACTGGGCGAAATACCCATACAGTTCAACGGACTGGAACCCCCGCCCCCTTGGCGTTCAGATCTGGGCACTAGCCTACAAATCGGGCGAAGCCTGGAATGAATTCGGATGGAACAACGCCGAGTTCGACGCGATCCTGAGCGAAGCACTGGCAATTGCAGACGCGGACAAGCGGCGCGAAGTGATCGCCAGGGGCGAAGCTCTGATCCAGGAAGAGGGTGTCACGGTTCAACCCTATTGGCGGTCACTCTACCGTCACATGAAAGAAGGGCTTGTCAGAACGGATATGCACGCGTCCTTCGAACACCATCAGTACAAGTGGGGCTGGGCTGCTTAATTATGCAAGTGGGTCTGCGATATCCGCCAGCGCGTCGAAGCAGGCGGACGGGTGGTTTTGCGATTGGCGGTCATCCCGTCAATCGCACACCGTTCGGGGAAGCGGCGCAATGAACGGCACGACCGGATTAAATCAGGGATCCTTCTGCAGCGCAGAGAATGTTGATCCCGAAACAAACGCAGGCTTTACCAAGGTCGACTATTCAGTATCCGCAGGCCTTGCCCGGCGGTTGAACGGACTTGGGTTGTCCTTGGCCTTTTCATCATACCGATCCGGGTTCCTGTACATGGCAGGGGTCAAGCCAGGTGGAGGGGTTAACATCCATCAAATGGCGTTTCACCGGCCCATGGGCATCCATCGGCACAGTGCGCATGGTCTGTCGGTGGCGGCCGATAATCAGATTTTGCACCACCTGAACGGGCTGGCAATACAGGACGGACAGCCGCGCTATGTCACTGCCGTCAGCCGGTCGGATACGATTGACGGCTGGCGTGATCGGCGCGCCGATGGCGGCATCATCATTGATGCAGAAACCAATGACATCGTGTGCGATGGTCTGTCGATGCCGCATTTGCCCCGACTGCATGAAGGCCGGTTGTGGCTGTTGAACTCCGGGCGCGGGGAACTGGGCACAATGGAATTCGATCAGAACGGCAAGGGCAATTTTGAACCACACGTTTTCTGTCCCGGATTTACGAGGGGTCTGGCACTGAACGGTCGTTACGCCTTCGTCGGCCTGTCTAAACCTCGCTACAAACGGTTCGAAGGGTTGGAACCAGATGCGCGACTGGCCGCGGCGGACAGTGTTCCTTGGTGCGGTATTCAGATCATCGATCTGGAGACAAGAACCTGTGTCGACTGGTTGCGCATTGATGGCGCGGAGTCCGAGCTTTACGATCTTGAACATTTTCCCGGACACCTTTGCCCGGTGGCTATCGCTCCCGGTACGCCCGAAGCGGCGACGCTGAAAACGCTGCCGAAATCGGCGTGACTCCAAAACACCCATTAAACAAACAACAAAACCAAAACTGGTACGGAAATAATGAGTAATACAGAACAGGGCGCAAACCTGCCGGGCAATCGGGCTATCCTGCTACGTGGCGGCAGAATGGCGAAGCACAAGGGACAGATCGCAAGCTATGCGCCCTCACCGGGGCGCGTGCTTTCATCGGTCTCGACTACCGCGCTTGGTGCAGCGATCTCGCTGGCAGGCCGCCACGGAATCTCGGCGAGCAACAGAGGTACCGATCTTTCCGTTGAATCGACGGGCACCGTAACCGGCAGTCGCCATGTTAAATTCGCAAGCAATCGCGGTACGGGGAATCTGACCGTCGATGTTGGCGATGCGATCAGTACAAATGATGGGTACGGCATCCATGCCCGGAACTATGGCTCTGGCATTTTGAGTGTTAGTCTATCCGGCAGTTTCGAAGTCGGCAGTGAAGATGGTATCGAGACCCTGACCAATGCCGGCAATCTGAGTGTAATCGAATTGCGGCAGAGTGCTTCGGTTTTGTCAGCGTCGGATGAAGCAATCACCAATAACGAAGGTGTCAGTCAGGTCGGGTTGGCCGCTGGTTCGGCATTTTCTGGGGCGGTTCTGCTGTACGACGGTCGGGATGCGCTGATGATCGAAGGCGGTGCGGATATCAGCGCGGCAACCGTTTTCGACGGCGGCGGCGCGACGCGGGACACTTTGACGTTCTCAGCCTTTACCGGAACGCTCGGCGGAACCCTTTCCACCAATTGGGAAAGCCTGACCGCCGACAATGGCAGCACCCTGAACCTGGACAACACCGCTGCGGGCTTCGGGCTGGTTACTGCGCAAAACGGCCCGAACGAAATAGCGATGGGCAGCGGTTTGAATTTGGGTGGCGAGTTGCAGATTGACGCAACCAGCAATTTCCTCGCCAGCCATGCCGACATGGGGAATGTCGCAATCAGCGGCGACACCTTCAATGATGGCCTTATTCGTTTGGCAGATGGCCAGAGCGGTGATCGCGTCACCGTCGGGGGCGATCTTTCCGGAAGCGGGTCTGTTACTCTGGATGTCGATTTCGCGTCGGGCACCAATGACCGGATCATAGTCTCTGGTGACAGTGCAGGTGCACGGCAAAGGTTGCATGTCCGGATTGCCAGCGGCCACGAATCCACTCTGCAAAACACCACGTTGGCGGTCGTCTCCGGCAAGCGTACAGCGTCGGACTTCCGTCTGGCGGACGGCGACTTCGTTGCCAACAGCGGCAAGCTGCGATCAACGCAGACGCATATGCGTTTTTGATGGATTATGATGCGGAAACCGGTGTGTTCGTTTTGACTCCTTTCAACGCAAGCGACGGTGTGATCCGCAACCCCGACCGCGCCTTTCCTGCCGTAGGTGTCCGGCAATACAGCGATCATATGTCTCTGGACGGGGCTCTGCGGCGATTGTCAGGCCGAACAGGCAGAGCCGAAGGGGAAACAGTCAGCCGGTCCCTGATCAACTTCGGCACGACAGACCAACCGCTAATCCGGCTGAATGTCGAAGGAGGCCGCGATTGCTATACGTTTGACGATCGTATGAACAAAAACACACGTGGCGGCCTTCGTGTCGGCGCCAGCTTGCCTCTTGCTGAAATCGGCAAGATATTCACGCTTGAAAACGGGCTGAACCTGATCCCGCAGGCGCAGCTTATCTACAGCGATGTCGATGCCGATGATCTTACCGACGTAACCGAAGGTGCTGCGGGTACGGTTTCTGATGGCAACTCGTTAGGCGCACGCCTCGGTCTGCGCGCTGAACATGAACTGGGTGGTTCCTGTGTCTTTTACGGGCAGCTCGATTATTACCACACCCTGGACAATGAAACCGGAGTGACATTTGGCAACGACACTGTCCTGACCGAGCGTGGCAGGAACAATGTCGCCGTGACACTCGGTGGTCATACGTCTCTTTCCGAGAGGACAACGCTGTTCGGTGAAGTCGCGGCTCATAGAGGGTTTGGCGGCGGCTCAGAAGATCATGGCTATGCAGGGCAAATCGGCTTTGAATTCCGGTTTTAGGGCTGCGGCAATCAAAATGAGGAAGCGCGTATCAGGCGCTTTTTCAGGTGGGCCATCGTGCCGCCACTTGATATCACCCTCCGATGGCCCACAAAAATTTATCGTTCAAACAGAAGGAACTACTCAATGAAAAAACTGCACTTTACCGCGCTGGCCGCCTTAGCTCTGACAGCGGCATCTTCGGTCTGTGCCGAGGACCTGGAGTTCTTACTCTACAATGACAGCAGCGCCGATCTGGTCGGGTTCAATATCTCCCCGGCATCATCCGGTGATTGGGAAGACGACCTTTTGGAAGGTGGCTATCTGGCCCCTGGTTATGAAATTGGCGTGGATATCGCAGACGGACTGACGACGTGCATCTACGACATTCGGGGCATTTTCTCGGATGGTTCCAGTGCGGAAGACTTTGAACTGAATCTCTGTGATCTGGGTGAATACACGTTCACCGACTGAGTGTCGGTGAAAATACGAACTTAAAGAAACCAGCGAAAGCTCCGCCGCGCCGGAGCTTTCAGATTCCAACTGACCTGGATCAGTCTCTTTTGGATCAGGAGGTGTGTAAAACACCCCAGGTTGAATTGACTGAAAGCGCTGAGTGCTGAGTATCAAAGGTATTGTGCGACGGACATCCTCGCAAAACACGTTCTGACATAAGCAAGACAAAGGGCTTACCGATGCGAATGACTGCTAAAAAGTTTTTACTCATCAATATCCTTATAACGGCTGGGTTTTACGTTTTCAGTTTCATCGCACTTGGCAGCGCGGTTCCAAATATCGGGTCGACCGGGGTAGAAATCGTTGCATGGTTCACAGAAAACGGGTCGCGCGCACGCACTTATGCCTGGGCATCGACTTTCGTATCCCTTGGTCTGATGATCTTCGCCGGTCAGGTCTCGGCCCTGCTTCCTTCGCCAAATCGCTACGTGTTCATTGCGGGTGTCTTTGGATTCGCCCTGACCGCTCAGGTTCAGGCATGGATTTGGGCCGGCCTGGCTTATAGCCCAAGCGGTGCACCCGTTGGGACGGCACGAGCGATTTTTGCCATTGCTGCATTCTGGGGGCCGGTAGTGAATGCGTCTACAACCGCAATGGCTGCCTCGGTCGCAGTGCTGGGCTTTGGTGAACACAAAACCGTTCCCTCCTGGCTCGCCTGGCTCAGCCTTGTATTTGGGATCGAACAGGCCATCGAAACCATTACTATCTTCGGGCATTCCGGGTTCATCGCACCGGGGGGCACGATGAACGTCTACCTCGGTGGCGCTCTTGGTTTCATCTGGGTCGGCGGAGTGGTTCGATGGGCAATGCAAAAGCTGGAAGAGGCGTAACCGGCCTCGTTTGGCGATACGGGCGCATTTATTGCGTTCCGATACAAATCCAACGGAGATACCAATATGCAGCGGGTCGACACGCATCTTCACCTTTGGAACACCGAGCAATTTGATAACCCTTGGCGTCAGAATGGTTCGTTCTCAGGGTTGCCCGACGCGTACCGGTTGGAAGATGCGGTTGCTGAACCTCAGAAGGCGGACACATACTTTGTCGTTGTGCAGGCCGAGGTCAATCACGCCGAAGATCCGGTTGAAAAGACTACGCGGCATTAGAAAACAGCAAATAGTCACCCTAACGGCGACCAAATCGCGAGGTTCGTCGCGTATACAGATCTTTCCGATCCAAATGTCGCACTCACGCTTAGCCGACATGCGCAACACCCTGATTTTGTAGGTATTCGGCAAGAGATTTGGTTGGAGAAGCCTTCGTTGCGCCCGGACTTTCGTGAGGAAAACATGCACGCAATCCCTGCTTGAAGACGCGGTTTGGACCGCATGTCAGCATCTGTTTTCTAAATTGACTTCGGAGCCTCAGGAAAGCTTGTATCTGGCAACGGCAAAAAGGGCTAATCGACTAAGTCGCTAAACTCCATTCGGAGTTACGTGGTACTAAGCCGGGCAACGCACATGCGATCCGAGTGTCATCAGAACTTTTTTCGAAAGGTCGTATCCGTGCCGCTGTACTGACGATTGCTGATCTGAGCGCACTCGACGTCTTGACCGCAAATTCCTGCGGAATATGTGGCGAATTCTCCAGGCTCTTTCAACCTAGGCCTGGCTCTCATCGCAAAACCGGTTGAGAACATTGCGGGTGATGATCTCGACCTGACTGTCACGACGCATCAACCCGGCGACCCATTCGCATGTTCCTGCGCAAAACGCCTCGCCATCTCCCTTTTTCCAAGAGACAATCGCCCCGTTGCCACGGCTTGATTTATCCAGCGTTACCGACGTTAGTTCACCGAACAGGGAAAGTGCTTTGAACTCGGCATCTGCGCTGCCGATTTAAAGCGTTTCCCCCAAATGGGAAAAGTCAGCTTCGATGTTGGTGGCCAGTCCAAGGGCAATGACTTCGACCGATTTGTCCGTGCCGTCTTTGCCCGTTGGATAGGGCAGCCCGTCGTCAAAAGTGAAATCCACCCCGTCCACCTCATATCCAAATATCCTCGATCCGGCACCCAGCTGGTCGCCGCATCCAAGCCGCGCGCCATTCAGAGCCCAGTGATCCGGGCGATAGGCCGTGAAGCCCCCACTGCCCTGCCCGACACAATTGCCAAGACCAGCATAGACGCCCATCAAACCATACACACCAAAGGATTGCGCACCCTGCCAATGGACCGGCTGAGCATCCCATGCACCGATCACCAATAGCTCATTTTCGCTGCCCATGAGGGGGTCGGCATCCCTGGCCACATATTTGTAGCAGATTTGCGTTTTCGCCTGATCCTCCAGCCGGGTCTGCCAGAGGAAGTTGCCGACGAAGCGTGCAACCCGACCGCCATTTTTGGTAAAAAGCTTGACCCTCTCACGCATTGTTGCAGTCCAGTATTCGTCGCGACCTACGAATACTGCACATCGGTAGCCAGTCAGCAGGTCGGGTTCCAATTCCAGGTCGTGCTGCGTGACGATTTCGAACGCAAACCTCTCGGCTTCCGCTCAGCGCGCAAAATGGCGTTCATAACTGGCCCAGCCAGCCGAAGCATATTTCTTTGAATACCCATAGGCAAAGGCCAGTTCCATATGGGGATAGCGCACCATTCCGTCCGGATCGCTCGACTGTTCGCTCAATACGCGGGGGGCGCCGTCGGGCAGTTTGCAGAACCCGCGCGTCCAGGGCCTCTGGTTTGACAGGACCGGAGAGAAGGCGTTGCGCTCGGGCCCTGTGATCCCTTCGTAGGCACTGGACCCGCTCCAACAATTGTAAGCCAGCCAGGTCCCGGTTGCACAAACCAGCGCCATTGGGGCCGGTTTCGCATGCGAGGCCCGAAGAACGAAAATCAGATGATGCTCTTCGATTGAATCGCCCCCACGTTCGGCACGAAGGGTGATCAGATAGGCCCCGGCCCTCCAGCCGTCAGGAATGGGAAAGGAATGCGAGATTTCCCATTCACGCCCATGCGCCGAGCAATGTTCCGGGGTGTCCCAATGCTGCCCCTGCAAGTCCGCAATATGTAAAGCGGGCGTCTATTCGATGCCGTCCCGCCCGACCTCCAATGACCAGTTCTGTGCCGTAGTCGAGACGCGCAGCTCGACAGTGTCGCCGGGACGGTCGGTGTAACCCCAGATTTCCAACACGCGGTCATCTCTGGCTGGGCCGATATAGTAGTGATCCGGAATACGGCGCGCTCGGGCACGCGTGCGCGGGGTAATCGCAGGGCCTCAGCCCTCGTGTTCCGGATTGACCACGATCTTCATCCTTCCCCCGCTATGCTGCTGGCACATTATTTGCTCACCTGAAGCCAGTTCCGGTGAAATCCACCCGAGCACACTATATGGCAACCAATGGTCAGTGGACCACGCAGGTAATACAGCACTTCCATACGAAGATCTGTGCTTCAGCCGGTTGATTACCTCAATATACCCGGCAGACGCAGCCCATGTTCACGGGCGCAGTCCTTTGCGATGTCATAGCCCGCATCCGCGTGCCGCCAGACTCCGGATGCGGGATCGTTCCACAGAACGCGTTCCAGACGTTTTGCAGCTTCTTCGGTTCCATCCGCACAGATCACAACCCCGGCGTGCTGGCTGAACCCCATTCCGACACCACCGCCGTGGTGCAATGACACCCAGGTGGCGCCCGAGGCGGTATTGACCAGCGCGTTCAGCAGCGGCCAGTCCGAGACCGCGTCAGAACCGTCCAGCATCGCTTCGGTCTCGCGATTGGGCGAGGCAACCGAACCGCTGTCGAGATGATCCCGCCCAATGACGACAGGTGCTTTCAGCTCGCCGTTTTTCACCATCTCGTTAAAGGCCAGCCCAGCGCGGTGCCGATCCCCCAACCCGATCCAGCAGATGCGTGCCGGCAGGCCCTGGAAGGCGATACGCTCCTGCGCCATATCCAGCCAGTTGTGCAGATGGGTGTTCTCCGGGAACAGCTCTTTCATCTTGGCATCGGTCTTGTAAATATCCTCCGGGTCGCCCGACAGCGCGCACCAGCGGAACGGGCCAACCCCACGGCAGAACAGCGGACGGATATAAGCGGGAACAAAGCCGGGGAAGGCAAAGGCGTTTTCCAGCCCTTCATCCTGCGCCACCTGCCGGATGTTATTGCCGTAATCCAGCGTCGGAACGCCCGCATTCCAAAAATCAACCATCGCTGCCACATGTTGCTTCATTGAGGCCCGCGCAGCCTTTTCAACCGCTTTCGGATCGGTTTCGCGCTTGTCCTTCCACTGAGCCATGGTCCAGCCGAGGGGCAGATAGCCATTCACCGGATCATGAGCGCTGGTCTGGTCCGTGACGATATCGGGGCACATTCCTCCAGCTTGCATCCTTGCGTAGATCTCGGGGAAGATTTCAGCGGCATTTCCCAGCAGGCCCACGGATTTCGCCTCACCCGCCTTGGTCCAGCGGTCAATCATCTCAAGCGCTTCGTCCAGCGTTTCCGCCTTTTCATCCAGATATTTGGTGCGCAGGCGGAAGTCGATGCTGTCAGGGTTGCATTCAACCGCCAGACAGCAAGCCCCCGCAAAGACCGCCGCCAGAGGCTGCGCGCCGCCCATGCCGCCCAAACCGCCGGTCAGAATCCACTTGCCGGTCAGGTCACCGCCATAATGCTGACGGCCGGCCTCGGCAAAGGTCTCATAGGTGCCCTGAACGATGCCCTGCGTGCCGATATAGATCCAGGAACCGGCCGTCATCTGGCCGTACATCATCAGGCCCTTTTTATCGAGCTCATTGAAGTGATCCCAGTTGGCCCAATGCGGTACAAGGTTCGAATTCGCAATCAAAACGCGTGGCGCATCTGTATGGGTCCGCACGATCGCCACCGGCTTACCTGACTGCACCACTAGCGTTTCGTCCTCTTCCAGGTCCTTCAGACTGGCCACGATGGTGTCAAAATCGTTCCACGTCCGCGCCGCCCGGCCGATGCCGCCGTAAACCACCAGCTCATGCGGGTTCTCGGCCACATCCGGGTGCAGGTTGTTCATCAGCATCCTCAGCGGAGCTTCGGTCATCCAGCTTTTGGCGTTCAGGTCCGGGCCGGTGGGCGGAAAGATGTCACGGGTATTCTTACGGGGATCGGTCATGGTTTTCCTCCGGTCTCATGGGGCCCAGTTGGCCAGGCTGTCGAGAATGTCTTTGAGATGCGCTCGCAGGCGGTCGGCCTTACCCGCGTCATAAGTCCAAGGCGCACGCTCGGCACTCAGATACGTGATTTGCGCCAGCTCCATCTGGATCGCGTGCAGCCCCTCGGCGGGCCGTCCGTAATGGCGCGTCGTCCAGCCGCCCTTGAACCGGCCGTTCAGTACTGCGCTATAACCTTTGACCGCCGCGCAGATCGCCACTACGCGAGCCTCGATCTCAGGGTCGCATGTGGTGCCTAGATTGGTGCCAGTGTTGAAGTCCGGCAACGTGCCGTCGAACAGAAACGGGATATGACTGCGGATCGAGTGGCAATCATAGAGAATGGCATAGCCGTACAATGCCTTCACTCGTGCCAGTTCGGCCTCAAGCGCGGCGTGATAAGGCGCATGGAAGGCGGCGCGACGTTCGGCAATGTCCTGATCCGTCGGTGGCTGGTCCCAGATGTCATGCCCGTCAAAATCCGTCAGTGGCACCAGCGTCGTAGTGTTCTGACCCGGATAAAGCGACACACCCGACGGGTCGCGATTGGCGTCTATCACATAGCGATGGAACGTGGCGCGCACCGTGGTCGCATCGGGCAAAAGCCCGTCATACAGAGTGTGGATGTGCCAATCCGTATCATCCAGCCCCCTGCCCCGTGCATTCAGCTTTGCCTCGACCTCGGGCGGAACGAATGTGCCGGTATGCGGCAGGCCCAGCACGACCGGGCTGTTGCCCCGGGTGACTTCCACCGGTTCGGTCATGCGCCAAGCTCGGGCATATCCAGACCCGTACCGTGGGCGACGTCGCCGCTGGCGATCAGGGCTGCGGCGGCCTCGATATCCGGGGCGGTATAGCGGTCATCGACTAGGGGCGGTACCAACGCGCGCAGGCGCGCCATCACACCTTGAAGCGTTTCGCTGGTGACCAGCGGCGCGCGGAACTCGACGCCCTGCGTGGCACAGAGCAGTTCGACCCCCAGAATACGCTCGAGATTGGTCACCATCTGCCCCAGACGCCGTGCACCGTGGGCGGCCATGGATACGTGATCCTCCTGATTTGCCGATGTGGGCGTCGAGTCGGTGACGCAAGGGTTGGCCAAGTGCTTGTTCTCGCTCATCAGCGCCGCCGTAGTGACCTCGGCAATCATCAACCCCGAGTTCAGCCCCGGATTGGGGGTCAGAAAGGGCGGCAGATCAAAGCTGAGCACCGGATCGACGATCAGCGCGATGCGGCGCTGCGCGATGGCACCGATTTCGGCCACAGCCAACGCGATCATATCTGCGGCAAACCCAACGGGTTCGGCGTGAAAATTCCCCCCTGAAACGATCAAACCCGTTTCAGACAATACCAATGGGTTGTCGGTGGCTGCATTGGCCTCGATCTCCAACGTGGTCGCCGCCTGTCGCAGCACATCCATCGCCGCGCCGACGACCTGCGGCTGGCAGCGAATGCAATAGGGATCCTGCACACGCGTGTCACCTTCGCGATGACTCTCGCGGATGACCGAACCGGCCAGCAGCGCGCGCATAGCAACTCCGGCCTCAATCTGGCCGCGGTGACCACGCAACGTGTGAATCTCCGGCTGCAACGGAGCCGTGGAACCCATGATTGCGTCCGTGGTCAGCGCCGACGTGACCAGCGCGCTTTGTGCCGCCTGCCATGCACCGAACAGGCCCGCCAAAGCAAATGCCGTGGAAAACTGCGTGCCGTTGATCAGCGCCAGACCTTCCTTGGGACCCAGTACAACCGGGGTCAGCCCGGCCGCAGCCAAGGCTTCACCGCCGGGCATCACTTTGCCGCCGATCTCTGCCTCGCCCGCGCCCATCATCACCGCAGCCATATGCGACAAGGGTGCCAGATCGCCCGAGGCCCCAACCGAACCCTGCGCCGGAATCACCGGGGTCACACCTTTTTCCAGCATCCCTTCCAGCAGATCGATCAATTTCAGCCGCACGCCCGAGGCGCCGCGCCCCAGGCTGAGCAGTTTCAGCACCATCATCAACCGCGCATGGGTGCGCAGGATCGCGGGACCGACGCCGCAGCAATGGCTGAGGATCAGGTTACGCTGCAGGGTCGCTGTATCCTCGGGCGCGATCTTAACATTGGCCAGTTTGCCAAAGCCGGTATTGACGCCATACACCGCCGCCTCACCCGCAGCCGCAGCCGCAATGCGTGCATGAGCGGCCTCGATCGCAGGGCGGCAAGCCGCATCCAGACGGACGGCGCGTTCCTCGCGAAAGACCTGTTCCAGTTGCACCAGAGACACTGCGCCGGGTGTGAGAGTTAGAGGGGTCAAATTGCGCCTCCGATAATACGAGCGTGAAGCGGGTTGAAGCCAATGCGGTAAGCGAGCTCTGCCGGGTGGGTTACGTTCCAAACCGCCAGATCGGCGCGCAAACCCGGAGCAATCCGGCCGCAATCGCCCAGGCCCAGCGCGCGGGCCGCGTGGATGGTTACCCCTTGCAGCGCCTCCTCGGGTGTCATGCGAAACAGGGTGCAGCCCATATTCATGGTCAGCAACAGCGACGTCATCGGCGCCGAACCCGGATTGCAATCAGTCGCCAGCGCCATCGGCACGTTATGCTCGCGTAGCAGGTCAATCGGCGGTGTCTGTGTCTCGCGCAGAGTGTAGAAAGCACCGGGCAGAATAACGCCGACAGTGCCCGCCTCTGCCATGGCCTGCACGCCCTCTTCATCCAGATATTCGATATGATCTGCAGAAAGCGCGCCATAGGACGCGGCCAGTTTAGCACCGCCCAGGTTGGACAGTTGCTCGGCATGCAGCTTGATCGGCAGACCGAGTTCTTTGGCCGCGTCAAACAATGGCACCAGTTGGTCTGGCAAAAAGGCGATGCCCTCACAAAAGGCATCAACCGCGTCCACCAGACCTTCTGCATGGGCTGCGCGCAGGGTCGGGATGCAGACCTCAGAGATATAAGCATCGGGGCGGTTTTTATATTCCACAGGAATCGCATGTGCGCCCAGAAAGCTGGTCACAACCCGCACTGGGCGATGATCCGGCAATGTACGCGCTGCACGCAACATGTTCAGCTCGGTATCGCGGTCCAGACCATAGCCCGACTTGACCTCGATGACCGACACACTCTCGGCCAGCATCGCATCCACCCGCGGCAGGGCCTGCGCGATCAGATCCTCAACACTAGCCTCCCGGGTTGCAGTTACGGTCGAGATGATACCACCGCCTGCACGCGCAACTTCTTCATAACTGGCGCCATTCAGCCGCATCTCGAATTCCACTGCGCGATGGCCACCGTGTACTACGTGGGTATGGCAATCAATCAGCGCGGGAGTCACCAGACGACCACCCAGAGAAGTCCGGGGCAGTTCTGCATAAACCTCCGGCACATCTTCCTGCGGTCCGACCCACGCGATTTTACCATCCACCGCCGCTATCGCAGCATCTTCGATCAGACCATAGGCACTGGATCCTTCAGCCATGGTTGCGGCGTGCAGATCTGTGAACAGCTGATCGCGGGTCTGCATTCGAATCTCTCCCCTGCACTTCTCTCTTTTCTGGTACAGTTCTTTATGTCATATGTCTATTCATAAAATCGGAGGGATGCATGACAGCCATATTTGCTAACCGTGCCCTGCTGGCGACCGGCTGGACAGAGAATCTGCGGCTTGAGGTCGACGGCAGGCAAATCGCGCACCTTACGTCGGATGCTGAGGCGCAGGACGGGGATACGCGCGTCGACATTCTGCTGCCTGCATTGGCCAACCTGCACAGCCATGCCTTCCAGCGCGCAATGGCCGGGATGACTGAATACCGGTTGGCCGGTCGCGACAGTTTCTGGACCTGGCGCGATCTGATGTATCGCTTCACTTCCCACCTGACTCCCGAACAGGTGCAGGCCATCGCCGCACTCGTTTACCTTGAGATGCAGGAAGCCGGATATGCCTCGGTCGGCGAGTTCCATTACTTACACCACCAGCCGGGCGGGCAGCCTTATGACAGGCTGGCCGAACTATCGGATCGGGTTATGGCCGCTGCGGACGAGACCGGGATTGGCCTGACCCATCTGCCGGTGCTCTACAGTTATGCCGGTGTCGGGGAAAAACCGCTGGAACCCGGACAGCGGCGTTTTGGCAATGACGTAGACCGCTTCGGTGCGCTGGTTGAGCAGGCCCGCGATGGGCTTGCGGAACTGCCCGAAGACTGCCGCGTCGGCATTGCCCCCCACTCTTTGCGCGCAACATCCCCGCGCGATCTGGAGCACGTTATTGCGGCGCAGGGCGCTGGCCCCATCCACATACACATCGCCGAACAGCCGAAAGAAGTGCAGGAAGTGAAGGACGGCCTGGGCGACCGCCCCGTTGCATGGTTGCTGGACAATGCCCCCGTCGATGCAAGCTGGTGCCTGATTCATGCCACCCACATGACCGAGGCTGAGACCCGCGCCTTGGCCGCCAGCGGCGCTGTTGCCGGACTGTGCCCCGTAACCGAGGCCAATCTGGGCGATGGCCCGTTCAACGGCCCGACCTATCTTGCCGCGGGCGGTGCTTTCGGCGTCGGCTCGGATTCCAACGTGCTGATATCCCTGACCGAAGAGTTGCGCACACTTGAGTATTCCCAGCGCTTGCGTGACCTGTCGCGCAATGTACTGGTTGTTGGCGAAGGTTCGGTCGGGCAGACGCTTTATTGCGGTGCAGCCAGGGGCGGAGCGCAGGCGCTTGGTCGCAAAGCGGGGCAAATCGCCGAGGGTATGCTGGCCGATCTCGTTGCCATCGACGGCCAGAATCCAGCCCTGTGCGCTTTGCGTCCTGATCAGTTGCTGGACGGGCTTGTGTTTGCCGCTAAAGATCACGTCGTGACTGACCTTTGGTCCGCCGGTCGCCATCAGGTGAAAGGCGGCCGCCATGTTGCCCGCGACAGGATCGTAACCAATTACCGCAAAGCAATGGCCGGGCTTCTCTCCGGCTTCTAAGCCTGGTCGTGACAGGTTCAATGTTTTTGCCTACTCCTATAAATCTGAACATAATAGAAATATGGACGTCAAAATTGTGAGCAGAGCGTGACCGATCAGAGAAACATTGGCTTCCAGGATATTCGCGATGAAGTTCTGAACCGCATCCAGACGCGTATCTGGCCGCAAGGCAGCCTGTTGCCAACCGAGCTTGAATTGGCCGCCGAGTTCGGCGTCGCCCGCGCCACCGTCAACCGGGCTCTGCGCGAACTGGCCGATCAGGGCATTGTCACTCGCAAGCGCAAGGGCGGCACGCGCGTGGTCACCACGCCTGTCAAGCAGGCCAGGCTACCTATCACCGTGGTCCGTCAGACCATCGAGGAAATGAATGCCGAATATCGCTATGCCCTTGTCAGCCGCACCCTGATTGACTGCCCGGCGTGGCTTCAGGCCAAACTCGGCCTTCCTGAAGGCACGCAGGTCCTGCACCTGCAATGTATGCACCACGCAGACAACCGCCCGTTCCAGTTTGAAGAACGCTGGATTAATATCGCGGCTGTTCCACACGTCGCGGACGAGGACTTTCTGACCGTTGGCCCCAACGAATGGTTGCTGGCTGAAGTGCCCTTTTCAAACGCTGAAATCGCATTCTCTGCCGTCCCCGCCACGGGTCAGTTGCAGGATTTTCTGTCCGTTCCACCCGGAACGCCGCTGTTCCAGCTTGAACGCACCACGTGGTTCCAGAACAAACCCGTCACATTCGTGCGTATGACCTTCCACCAAGGATACCAGATGCGAACGACCTATTAGGTACGGGTGAATTAACGCAGCCAGCTAGAGCCGCTGACAGATCGCAACCTAGCGAAGCGGCGAAGTTGAAAACCGGGGCACAATTGTTAGTCGGTCCCAATATCGCAACTGTCGACATAAGCGCGAAAGAGTTGCGACTGAGTGCTGACACCCAGTTTGGCATATGCGTTGCGACGATGCGATTTGACGGTTGAAATGGTAATTTGCAACTCCAGGCTGATCGACAGGCTGGAATGTCCTTTCAAAACCATCTGAACGATTTCGGCCTCACGTGCTGTCAGAACGTCTCGTCCGAAAGCACCCAGCGACGGGGACATCCTGCCCACCCGGGCGGGCTTGTTTTTTGACACCCGCAAAAATGCCAGCCGGATCAGCGGCAAAAAATGCCTTAGTGCCTCAAGATCTTCCTCAGGGATACCACCCGGGGCTGTCTCACGCGCCAGACTGATTTCACCTATGACGTCACCAGGAAGATCAACAAGAAGGCAAGCCTCTTGCAATCCGTGAGGCCAGCCCGGTGTGCGAAATTTGATCTCTTCACTATCATCCGCAATGACATCTGCTGTCGTGGCGCTCCAATTGTCCGGGGCGAGGTCCGCCATTCGATAAACCCCGGTGGAAATGCCATTCCGAATTGCGTTATGCACCGGGTTAAGCAGGTAGGTTTTGGAGACATAAAGCTGCACCGCCGCCTTGGACGTGGAATCCGGATAGGAATCCGCGAGATAAACCGGCGGTCCTGACGGCGGGTTGAGCACTGCGAAGGCCGCTTCGCAAGGAAACAGATACTGGACGGCCCGGATCAGTGCATCGCTGTCCGCCGGACCTTCGATCACCTCGGCAAGGGTCTGGCTGAATTCATGCAATTGCACTCCGTCTCCTCCTCAAGGTGTCTCATCCTTTGGGACGATAGAGCAGCGCTGGCAAATGCTGCTATCAGGTGCCGCAAAGGAGTTCAAACATGCCAAATCTGCCGATTGCGCTGGATAATACAACCGTTTCATCACCCCTCGGCAAGCTGGATTTGGTGCGGGCCATGCGCGCGCTTTGCACTGGCATTATCATGGCGATCCGTGATCGTAAGACCGTCGCGATGCCCGTTTTTGACCACGCTTCATCCTGAGGAGAGCGCATATGTTCATCGAACCATTCAAAGTCGAAATCTGGATGAATGAGTGGGAAACCCGTTGCATCCACAATCTGGCGGAAACCTGCGTCGCCAGCATCACCATAGCAGAGCTTTTGCAACTGTCAGGGCGCAATCAGAATGATCTGTCTGAATTACTGCCCATGAAGATGACCTATGGCGCGATAGAAGGGTCAACCCGCCTGCGCCAGGCTATTTCGAACCTTTATGACGATCAGAAGGTCGAAGACATCACCATCACCCACGGTACGATCGCAGCCAACATGCTGGTGCATAAGGCAGTGGTTTCTCGTGGAGACCGGGTGGTATCAATCGTGCCCACTTATCAGCAGCACTACTCGATCCCGGCCAGTATCGGCGCCGATGTTCAAATCCTGCCGCTGCGTTCAGAGGACGGGTTTCTGCCTGACCTTGACCGCCTGCGCGAATTGGTGACGCCGGGAACCAGACTGATCGCTCTGACAAATCCCAACAACCCGACCGGCGCGTTGATCGACGAGGCGATGCTGCAGGAAATTGTCAGGATTGCCCGATCCGTCGGTGCGTATGTGCTTTGTGACGAGGTTTATCGCGGCACTGGGCAGGAGGGGAACGGCATGTCGCCATCGATTGCGGACATCTACGAAAAAGGGATCAGCACGGCGAGTACCTCAAAGGCGTTTTCACTCGCCGGTTTGCGCGTCGGTTGGGTCGCAGCGCCGAAAGAGGTCACTGAACAAATTCTGATCCACCGCGATTTCGATACGATTTCAGTTGGCATGATCAACGACCACTTTGCCGCCATGGCCCTTGAGAACCACGAAAAACTGCTGGCGCGCAGCCACCGGATCACGCGCAGCAATCTGGCGTTGCTGGATACATGGATCGCAAATCAGCCGCGCGTCAGTTGGGTCAAACCCCGCGCGGGAACAACGGCGATGTTAAAGCTGGACATACCCCTAAGCTCGCGGGAATTCTGCGTGGAACTGGTTCAGCAGACCGGTGTCATGCTTACCCCGGGTGACGCCTTTGACATGGAGGGGTACGTTCGCATCGGCTTTGCCAACGACCCCGACGCGCTACGAGAGGGGCTGGACATACTGTCGGAGTACTTGAGCGATCAATTTGATTAAGGGTCAAATGGCAATCCTGTCCAATCGCACCGCCTGAATCATGTCTGAATCGTGAGCCTGTCCTGTGCAATTGGGCCTTGGCAGGCCTGAGCGCACAGGTTAACAGGGCGCGTCCCGGTCGCAGCCTACCCGGGTAACAAAACAAGGGTTCAAATATGAAAACGATCGTAATCTGCTCAGGCGGGCTGGATTCGGTATCGCTGGCACATATGGTTGCGCGCGATCACCAGCTGACGGGCCTGATTTCCTTTGACTACGGCCAACGACACCGCAAGGAACTGGACTTTGCCGCGCTGTGCGCGAAGCGGCTGGGTGTACCCCATGACATCATCGACCTGCGCCCGGTCGGAGCGGTTCTGACCGGCTCCGCGCTGACTGACGATGTCGACGTGCCAGACGGGCACTATGCCGAAGACAGCATGCGCGTGACCGTGGTGCCCAACCGCAACGCCATCATGCTGACCGTGGCGTTTGGCGCGGCAGCCGCGCGGGGGGCCGATGCCGTGGCAACGGCCGTGCATGGCGGGGATCATTTTATCTATCCCGATTGCCGCCCTGCATTTACTGAAGCCTTTGAGGCAATGCAGAAACAGGCGCTGGACGGGTACGCCGACGTGTCGCTGTTCACCCCCTTCGTACATCGCAGCAAGGCCGATATCGTGACCGAAGGCACCCGTTGTGACACGCCGCTTGCTCAGACGTGGTCCTGCTACAAGGGGGGCGAACACCATTGCGGGCGCTGTGGTACCTGCGTGGAACGGCGTGAAGCATTTCACCTGGCCGGGGTCCAGGACCCGACAACCTATGAAGACCCGGACTTCTGGGTTGCGGCCACGGCGCAGAAGGAATCCGCCTGATGTACCGGATCACTAAGGAGTTCCACTTTTCGGCCTCGCACCAGCTGACCCACCTGCCCGACGATCACCAATGCGCGCGGATGCACGGGCATAACTATGTGGTCGAAGTCGAACTGGCCGCGTGCGAACTGAATCCAGACGGGTTTGTGCAGGATTATGGTGAGCTTAGGCCGCTTAAGACCTATATCGACGAGACATTCGATCACAGGCACCTGAACGACGTAATGAACATCCTGACCACGGCGGAAAACATGGCGCGCCATTTCTATGACTGGTGTGCCGCGCGCTGGCCGGAAACCGCCGCCGTGCGGGTCAGTGAAACGCCAAAGACCTGGGCCGAGTACCGCCCATGACCCGCCTGCGAATTGCCGAGATTTTCGGCCCCACGATTCAGGGCGAAGGCGCGTTGATCGGAGAGCCCACCGTTTTCGTGCGTACAGGCGGCTGCGATTACCGCTGTAGCTGGTGCGACAGCATGCATGCGGTCGATCCGGCCTTTCGCCATGACTGGGCGGCGATGTCCACGGAAACGGTCTGGGAACGGGTCCGCAAATTGTCGGGCGGACGGCCGTTGACCGTATCGTTGTCCGGTGGCAACCCGGCCATTCAGGAATTCGGTCCATTGATCGCGCGGGGCAAGGCCGAAGGATACCGCTTTGCCTGCGAAACCCAAGGGTCGGTGGCCAAGCCGTGGTTTGGCGATCTGGACACGCTGGTCCTTAGCCCAAAACCGCCCTCGAGTGGTGAAACCGTGGACTGGGATACCTTCGCGGCCTGCATCGTAGCCGCGCGAAACGGCCCAAAGGTCGTAATGAAAATCGTGATTTTTGATGAGGTCGATTACAATTGGGCCCGCGCAGTGACGGATCGTTACCCGGCGCTGCCCCTGTATTTGCAACCGGGCAATCCCGAGGTTGATCCCGACCTGCCCGTCGATCCACAGAACCTGTCGGACCGGCTGCTGTGGCTGGTCGAAAAAGTCACCGCCGATGGCTGGTTCGCACCCAGGGTCCTGCCACAACTGCACGTTCTGCTGTGGGGCAACAAACGCGGGGTCTGACCCCGGATAGGAGCATGATATGGAAACCATCTACAGCGACCTGACCCAGTTGGGCGGGAAAACCGAACTGCCGGCCTCACCTGAAGTGGCCGAGTTGGAACGGGTGCAGAACCCTCAGGCTGACATTGAATATTGCGTGCGCTTCACCGCGCCCGAGTTCACCTCGCTCTGCCCGATGACAGGCCAGCCGGATTTTGCCCATCTGGTGATCGATTATGTCCCCGGTGAATGGCTGGTGGAATCGAAATCCCTGAAACTGTTTCTCGGGTCCTTCCGCAACCATGGCGCGTTTCACGAGGATTGCACTGTATCCATCGCCCGCCGTCTGGTCGAGTTTCTGTCGCCCCGCTGGCTGCGGATCGGAGGGTATTGGTACCCGCGCGGCGGCATTCCGATTGATGTCTTTTGGCAAACCGGAGCAATGCCGGAAGGCGTCTGGATCCCCGATCAGGGCGTACCCCCCTATCGCGGGCGCGGTTGAAAATCAGAACCCACGGCGTTCACCCGTAAAATCCGTCCAACAGCCGCGCGTAACTGCCCTTAATCCGTGTCGATCACCCTGCCATAAGAGCGGTCCCTCAGCATTGCGTTTGAGACCGACAATAAATGCGTTTCCATTGTTTCAGCGGCAGCCTTGCTGTTGCGGGCAGCGATGTCGCTGAACAATTGCAGATGCTGTTCCCGCAAACGAACCAGAGTTGAGGCCGAATACCGCGTTTCGCGCTGACGGGTCCATTCTGCCTGCCGCCGCACAGCGCGGATCGAGTCGTAAACTGTCAAAAACAGCGGGTTATGCGCCAGCTCTGCGATCTTGTAGTGAAAGATGTCATCGGCAACGCCATAGGCTTGCGTATCAGCCGCATCCAGCGAGGCTTGCGTCAGCTGCTCAAGTGTTTTCAGTTCCTTTACGGTTGCGCGCTGCGCGGCCAAGGCCGCAAGCGCCGGTTCAATTTCCAACCGGACTTCCATCACGTCGCGGGGCATGACCTTGGCCGCAACGGCCCGGAATGGGCTGGCACCTACGGCAGGAGGCGGCGAGACAAACGTGCCCTGTCCGTGGCGCCGAAATACGGTGCCGTCTTCCTCTAAGAAATCAAGAATGCGCCGCATTCGTGTCCGCGTCACTGACAATGCTTCGGCCAGTATACGCTCGGGCAGCAATTTGCCGTTTTTCAGGAATTCGCCCGATTTGATGCCAGCCCGCAGGGCGGCTGTCAGTTCACTGTCTGTAGGGCAGTCTCTCAAAGTCACCGGGCTCCGATCAACTCGCTAAGTGTACATTGGGACGTAAGCATCAGAAAAACCCCAAAAGCAAGTTGCAATGCACAGAGGGGCGGCGCCCAAACCCAAGCTGTCGCGGCTTCCCTAGCCCGATGGTCGATGTTGCCCGAGTGTACTTGCCTGACAACCGACTAACGCGGCCCATCCTCGGCGTAATCACGGGCCTTCGACATTTTGCCAATACCGGGATTGAATGAATTGGTCGGGTCGCAACACTTGTAATGCGCGGCCAGATCCGGTTTGGCGGCGTACAAATGACCGACATTGTGCTCGGCTGGGTATTCCGCCCCACGCTCATCAAACAATTTGAGCATGGCCGCCTTCAGCGCCTTGGGGTCTGCCCCTTTGCGGACCACGTAATCCTGATGCATCACGTGGCACATGAAATGGCCGTAATAGAGTTTGTGGACGATTTGGTCGTCGATCTCTGGCGGCAGTTTTTCAAGCCAATCCTTATCGTTTCGACGCAAGGCGACGTCGAGAGCAATGATGTCCTCAACCTCGCCGGCATGGATGGCCATGTAACGCACGGCGGCCCCTGCAGCGGCAAAACGGTGCAGACCTGCAATCTTTGCTTCGCGCGCTGTGCATTCAAAGAAATCGGCGTCGCGGTCTTTCAGGAAATCAGGCAGCCATGCCATGACCTCATCAATTCCCCGATCTTTCATCTTGAGGATCAGGTGATGCTCATAACGATCGCGGAACTCCACCATCCGCTTGGGCAGAACACGTGGCCAGAGCGCAACAGCCGTCTGCATGAAACGGTCTGTGAAGTTTCGCAAAAACGGAATCCGGCGCAAGCGGGCATCCACTGCCCCCTTCATGGCAAAGAACATTGGCAGCCGGTTGGTGCCCAGCTTATCGATCATCACGACGGTATCCTTGCCATAGCGCGCGGTGATGTCGAACACGTCCCGTTGCATGTATTCGGCAGAGACCGGCAGAGATTTGAGCTCGGACAGGATGTGGCGGCGCAAAGCGGCCAGATCATCCGGATCGTTAGTGCCGATGTAGAACACTTGTTCAGTGTCGTTCTTCGGAAAGGTATCCAGGCGCACTGCGAAAACGGCCAACTTTCCGGCGGACCCGGCGGATTCGAAAAGCTTTGCCTTGTCCGCGTTGAACCGGGCCGGTGTTTCGGCCTCTACATCGCGCACGATCTGCGCATAGTCACTGGCCGAGGCGCGTTTATTCGTGGCGCCGGGGGTCCGGTCAAAGGTTCCGGCGTCCAGATTGCCCAGAATCTCCTCGGGCGTTTCGCCAAGATCAATGCCGAGGTGGTTGACCAGTTCCAGCTGGCCCTGCTCGGTGATCCGGGCCCAAACAGAAAGCTCGGTGTAGACCGGTCCGCGCTCAACCAGAGATCCGCCCGAGTTGTTGCAAACCCCGCCGACAATCGACGCCCCGATGCAAGACGAGCCAATCACCGAATGCGGCTCGCGCCCCAGCGGCGTCAGCAGTTTTTCCAGAGCGAACAGGGTGGCCCCGGGAAAGCTGACAATCTGCTCACCGTTGTTCAATGGCACCAACGTATCCATCCGGCGAGTATTGATCAGCACCACATCCCGGTCATAGCTGCCCGAAGGTGTCGAGCCTTCGGTCAACCCTGTATTGGCCGCCTGCATGATAACGATCTTGTCTGCCGCGACGCAGGCCTGAAGCACCTTCCATTGTTCCAGCAGTGTTCCGGGCTGGATAACGCACAGCGCCTCACCCTCGCCCGAACGGAAACCTCTGCGGAACCGTTCGGTCGCGCGCTTTCCTGTCAGAACATGGCGCGAACCAACGATGGAACGGAAAGATTTGATCAGGTCCTCATTGGTCATGACAGCCCTCGTCACAGTCTATGCGTTGCGAAACCGAATGCTCTCGCGGCTCAGCTGGTCAATGCGGGTCACGCCCATCAGTTTCATGTCGCGTTCGATCTCGGCACGCATCAATCCCAACGCGCGCTCGACACCCGCCTGCCCTGCGGCGGCCAGCGGGTACAGATAGTGCCGCCCTACCCCGATGGCCTTAGCCCCCAGCGACAGCGCTTTCAACACATGGGTTCCACGCTGGATACCGCTGTCCATCATTACGTCCAGCTTGTCACCGACCGCGTCGACAATCTCGGCCAGTTGATCGAAGGGCGTGCGCGAACCATCCAACTGACGGCCACCATGGTTCGACAAGATGATGCCGGTGCAGCCGATCTCGGCGGCGCGGCGGGCGTCTTCGACGGTCATGATGCCTTTGAGGCAGAACTGGCCGTCCCATTCACGCACCATCTGGGCCACGTCCTCCCAACTCATCGACGGGTCGAGCATGTCGGTGAAGTAACCCCCGATAGAGCTGGCACCACCGCCCATATCCACATGCTCTTCCAGTTGCGGCAGACGGAATTTTTCGTGGGTTACATAGTTGATCCCCCACATCGGCTTGATTGCGAACTGGATCATGCCGCCCAGCGTCAGGCGAAACGGGATCGAGAATCCGGTGCGCAGGTCGCGCTCGCGGTTACCGCCGGTGATGCTGTCGACGGTCAGCATCATGACTTCGACACCAGCCTCCTTCGCGCGCCGCATCATCGCGGTGTTCAATCCGCGATCCTTGTGGAAATAAAACTGGTAGACCTGCGGGTTCTTGTGCTTTTGCCGCAGTTCCTCGAGCGACACGGTTCCCAGAGAGGAAACACCAAACATGGTGCCATATTTCTCGGCCGCCGCCGCGACGGCGCGCTCGCCCTGATGGTGGAACAGGCGCTGCAAGGCGGTGGGCGAGCAATAGACCGGCATATCCAGCTTTTGCCCCATGACGGTGACCGACATGTCCACTTCGGACACTCCGCGGAGCACGGAAGGCAGCAGATCGCAACGGTCAAACGCGCTTGTGTTCTCCCGATACGTCACCTCGTCATCTGCGCCGCCATCGATGTAGTTGAAGATGGGCCCCGGCAGCCGTTTCCTGGCCAGCAGCCGGAAGTCGTGGAAGTTATGGCATTGGCTCAAACGCATCGGGAGAACTCCTTAATAGGCGACCGAAGGCAGCCAGGTGGCAAGGGTCGGCCACAGGAAGACCAGCGCCAGACCAGTCAACTGCAGCAGCACAAAGGGGATGATGCCCTTGTAGATGTGCATCAGCTTGATCTCGGGCGGGCAAACGCCTTTCAGGTAGAACAGCGCAAAGCCTACGGGCGGCGTCAGGAAGCTGGTTTGCAGCGTCACCGCGACCAGGATCACGAACCACACCAAAGCCGGTTCATCCAAAACGCCAAATCCGGGGATGTCGATGCCCAGCCCGTTCACGATGGGGCGCATCAAGGGCAGAACGATCAGCGTAATCTCGATCCAGTCCAACACGAAGCCAAGCAGGAAGACGATGAACAGGATAAAGAGAACCGTACCGTTGGCGCCAAATCCGGTGGATTGCACCACATGTTCGATCAGTTCGTCCCCGCCCAGTTCCCGCAGGACATAAGAGAAGACCGTCGCACCAAGGAAAATCGCAAAGATATAGGCGGTGGTGTTGAAGGTCGACACCAGCACGTTCCACAGCTTCTTGAAGGTCAGCTTGCGATAGCCCAGTGCCAGCAGGGTCGCGCCCAGAGCACCGATACCCGAAGCTTCGGTCGGCGTGGTCAGACCCGCGAAGATGGAACCCAGCACGGCCAGGATCAGTACCAGCGTCGGAATGACGGCAATCAGCACGTCCTTGACAGCGGCCCAGTCTGGGGCCTTGGCACCCTCGGGCACAGGGGCCGCGTCACGTTTCACCAGTGCCAGAATGAAAATGTAGGTCAGATACAGACCACCAATGATCACGCCGGGGAAAACGGCGGCCATGAACAGGTCTCCGACCGACAGGGCCATCTGGTCGGCCATGATCACCAACATGATCGAGGGCGGGATCAGGATGCCCAGCGTACCGGATGCCGAAACAACACCCGCGGCCAAAGTCGGCTGATATTTCTGCTGCATCATCGACGGCAGCGACAGGACACCCAACAACACCACGGACGCACCAATGATGCCCGTCGAGGCTGCCAGAATAATCCCGATCAGGGTCACTGTGATGGCCAGCCCGCCGCGTACAGTACCAAACAGACGCTGCATTGACGTCATCAAACGTTCGGCCACCCCGCTTTCGTCCAGCATCAGACCCATGAAGATAAACATAGGCAGGGCCACCAGAACCGCATTGGACATGGTCGCATAAACCCGGTTCACCACAGCACCAAGGGTCAGATAGTCGAGCCCGGTAAAGGTGCTCTCAAGCCCCGTCCACAACATCAGATCGTTGTCGAACAGATAGGCCAGTCCGCAATAGGCCACACCGACACCCGCCAGTACCCAAGCCACCGGATAGCCGGTGAAGAGCAGCGCGATGAAGGTCAGGAACATTGCGATGACCAGTTTTTCCTCGGTCGTCTCCACCAGGAAGGTCAGCCCAACGCAGACGGCGGCAAACACGGCCAGAACCAGCAGGATGCGGCGCAAGGGTGCGCCCTCACGTTCCGAGGCTGGCCCATAAAGCAGCGCGTGTCCGTCGTGGATCAGCCGCGCCAGCGCCGCCAGCGCCAACAAAACAAAACTGATCGGAATAACCGCTTTGAAAGCCCAACGCGCAGGCAGACCGGTAGGACTGTCCGAACGTTCATCGACCCGGAAGCTCTCGTAGAAATAGTCATATCCCTGATCAATCATCAGGTAGATGAACGGGGTCAGCAGGGTCAGGATACCGATCACCTCGATGACCCGCTGCGCCCGGCGCGACAGTTGCATGTGCAGCACGTCAACGCGCACGTGGCTGTCGGTGATCAAGGCATAAGAGATGCCGATCATCGTGACGATACCGTAGAAATGCCATTGGATCTCGTCCAACTTGGGGTAGTTCTGGCTGAGCAGGTACCGCAGTGAGACCTGAGCGAAGATCGCCCCCATCAGCAGGACGTTTGCCCACATGACCACATGGCCGACAGCCTTGACGCTCGCGTCGATCGCCACCGCGATCTTCTGACGGTCGGTTTCGGGGTGTTCCAGGATGCCCTCATAGGCTTCGACCGGATCGTTGAGGTTGTTCTGAGTGGTCATGGTCATTCCTCGCTCAGCAGCCCGGCACGCGGGCAGTGAATGGTTAGAAATTCCGAAGTTCAGGAAATAAGAACCGGAGCGACGGATGCCGCCGCCCCGGTTACGTCAGTAAGGGAGTTTACTGACGCGGGAGGAACGCGTTTGTCTTCCAGAGGTCATAGCCGTCACGGAAGTCGTTCATGTCGGTCAGAACCTGAGCAAAGAAAGCGTCATTGGCGGCTTCTTCAGCGGCAACCTCTTCCCAGGTCGCGCGGAAGGTATCCAGCATCTCGGGCGACCACTGTTTGATGGTGACACCGTTGTTTTCCACGTTGTCGATCAGGGCCGCGTGCTGGATAGCTTCGCCCTCGGCAAAGCTGTCGGCCATCGAGGCCTTACAGGCGCTTTCGATGATCGCCTTGTGTTGGTCGCTGGTTTCGTTCCAGACGTCCTTGTTGATCAGCAATTCGAACACGGTCGCCTGCTGGTGCCAGCCGGGGAAGTAGTTGAATTTTACCAGCTTGTGGAAGCCCAGACGCGCATCGATGGCAGGCATCGAGAATTCGGTTGCGTCGATGGCGCCTTTTTCCAGCGCGGGGAAGATCTCACCACCCGGCAGCAGCGACGTCGCCACGCCCAGCTTCTGCATCACTTTTCCGCCCAGCCCAAAGAAGCGCATCTTCAGACCATTCAGGTCTTCGGGTGAGTTGATCTCGGTTGCGAACCAACCCGAGGTTTCAGGCGCGATGATGGCGCAAGGCAGAACTTTGACGTTGAAACCCGCCTGATCGTACATCTCCTGGTACAGGGTCAGGCCGTTACCATAGTAGAGCCACGCCATGTATTCGCCCGCTTCGGGACCGAACGGAACAGCCGAGAACAGCGGTGCGGCAGGGATTTTACCCGCCCAATAACCGGCAGTGGTGTAGCCCGAGTTGATCTTGCCGGTGGAAACGGCATCCAGAATCTCGAACGGCGGGACCAGCTTGCCCGGCTCGTAAACCTTCATCTTCAGCGTACCGCCCGACATCAGCTCAAGCTGTTCGGCAACGCGCGGGATTGGTGAACCAAGGCCCGGCAGTTCGGTCGAGAATGCAATCGGGGTTTTCAGCAGCAGTTTGTCAGCGGCAACCGCCGGTGCGGCCATCAGGCTTGCGGCCACGGCAAGGCTCGTCAGGGTCTTTTTCATGAAATCTCCTCCAGGGTTGGTCGGAACATCGTCCCAATCAGCGGCGCAGGCTCTTCCAGCGCCTCTCCGGTGGTAAACTATCTTTACCAGTCGCAACCAGTCAACAATTTTGTTTACCACTGGCTAATTCCTACACATGAAACGGTGGTGATTGCAGCAGGTCCCGCGAAACGGGCCAAAAGCGGGGAAAATAGGAAAATTGCTTAAAATTCATTCAAAAACAGGGATCTGAACCCAATACGCTTGCCAGCTACTGCCGCTTGAGTTTTGGGCATTTATGGTTATATTTATTTACCAGTAATCTTCGAGCCTGGCAGCAAAAGAGGCGGTGCGTCATGAGCCCCACAGCGATATTTGAACCGGTTGGACACGAATCGCTGGCCGAAGCCGTAGTGGCGCAAATTGAAGATCTGATTGCCTCGGGCATCCTGAAACAGGGCCGCAAACTACCTTCTGAAAGGGACCTGGCCGAGATGCTGCGCGTGTCGCGCCCGAAACTGCGCGAAGCCTTGTCCGTTCTGGAAGAGCGTGGTCTGGTCACGACCCAACATGGCGAGGGTACATTTGTTGCTGCGCTTACGGGACAGGCCATGATGCCCGCGCTTCTTGCGCTGTATGAACGGCACGAACCCGCCTTTTTCGATTATCTGGAATACCGGCGCGAGCAGGAGGGCTTTGCCGCTCGCCTCGCCGCACGTCGCGCAACCAAGGCGGACAAAGAAAGGATCGCTGAAATTCTGGCCGAAAATGAGCGTGCCTGGCGGGAGAACGACACCAGGGCCTCACAAGAAGCAGATTTTGCGCTGCATTCAGCCATCGTAGATGCCAGCCAGAATGCGACCCTTATCCATATCATGGCCTCGATTTATGAACTCACGCGCAAGGGCGTGTTCTATAACCGCGACTTCCTGAAGACGATTGACGGTACCGGCCGGCAGCTGTTGGCCCAACATCTGGAACTTGGTCAGGCCGTGATGGATGGCGATGAAGCGCGCGCGGAAAAAGCCGCAACCGACCACATCGATTTTGTGGAAGAGTCTTTCAGATTGGGAATTGAGCGCAGCCGCAGAGAAGCAATGGCCGAAAAGCGCCGCCTTTTGTCGGAACAAAAACTCTCCTGACACTTCCCGTCACGGCATTTTATGCAGCCATTGGTTCTGCAGGGAAGGGCCATCGTAAGCTGAAAATCCAGATCAACGGCGCAATATCGTTGTCATTCAAGTGACACCCAAAGTACCTTGGCGTCCTCCTCGCTGGTCGAAATGCAGCCATGCCCCATGCCGCTGTCATAATAGAGTGAGTCTCCGGCTTTCATGGGAAGCGGGCGGTAGTGCTCCGATACAAAGACCAGTTCACCGCTCAGAACATACATGAATTCCTCACCGGAATGGCGAACCCATGGATCGAACTCTGAAATGTCGCGGGCCCGGATTGTCGCGACATATGGCAACATTCGTTTGCTTGTCAGGTCCGAGCACAGCAACTCATGCAGATATGTCGAGGTTTCCCTGATCTCTCCCTGCCCTTTGGCAGTATAGTCTCGTCGGCCCGCAATTCCGGATTGGCCTGATTGAACGAACAGTTGCGGCGTGTTCATTTCCAACGCCTGGGTCAACCGGCGAACGATTTCAAAACTTGGCTTAGTCTGGTTGTTTTCAATCTTTGAAAGGGTCGAACGACCGATTCCCGCTGCCTGACCAGCTTCTTCCAATGTCCAGCCTTTTGCGCGCCGCGCATCGCGGATGGAACGGCCCAAAGCCTCCCCTTCGTCCTGTTCTTCAGGCACGGAAACGTCCTTCCGTTGGTCTTCAGCCATAAAAATCTCCCAAATTTATCAAAGGATACTAAATTCGCATTTTGCACGCAACTTCACAAATACGAGATTTATGTTGCTTTAGGGGGATCATTTCCACTATAGGAAACAAAATTTCGAACTGAGGATTCGATTCCGGAGGAGGACACCATGTTCAAGACGTCGCTTACAGAGGCTGATCCGATCATCGCTGCATCGATTGCGCGAGAAGGCACACGCCAGGCGGAACAAATCGAACTGATTGCATCCGAGAACATCGTCTCTCAGGCCGTGATTGACGCTCAGGGTTCCGTACTCACTAACAAATACGCCGAAGGGTATCCCGGCCGCCGCTACTATGGCGGGTGCGAATATGTCGATGAGGTTGAATCAGAAGCCATCGAGCGGCTGAAAAAGCTGTTCGGGTGCGAATACGCGAATGTGCAGTCACATTCCGGCGCACAGGCCAATGGCGCGGTGAAGCTGGCGCTGCTCAACCCAGGTGACACGATCCTGGGAATGTCGCTGGATGCCGGTGGCCACCTGACCCATGGCGCAAAACCCGCCCAATCCGGCAAATGGTTCCGCCCGGTCCAGTATGGGCTGACCGATGCGGGTCTGATCGACTATGATCAGGTCGAAGAACTGGCAAAAGCTGAAAAGCCCAAGCTGATCATCGCGGGTGCGTCGGCCTATTCGCAAAAGATCGACTTTGCCCGCTTCCGCGAAATTGCAGACGAAGTTGGCGCTTGGCTGCTGGCCGATATGGCCCATATTGCCGGGCTGGTTGCAACCGGTCTGCACCCTTCACCCATCGGCCACGCGCATGTGGTTACGTCGACCACGCACAAAACCCTGCGCGGTCCGCGTGGTGGCATCATCCTGACCAACGACGAAGCACTTGCGAAAAAGATCAACTCTGCCGTGTTCCCCGGTCTGCAGGGCGGCCCCCTTATGCACGTGATTGCCGGTAAGGCTGTGGCGTTCGGTGAAGCCCTGAAACCGGAGTTCAAAGAATACATGCAACGCGTTGTCGACAGCGCCTCGGCTTTGGCAAACGTAATGATGGCACGCGGCTGTGACATCGTCTCGGGCGGGACCGAGAACCACCTGATGCTGGTTGACCTGCGTCCGGTCGGTGTGACAGGCAAGGACGCCGAAGCCGCGCTTGAGCGTGCCGGGTTCACCTGCAACAAGAACAGCGTCCCCGGAGATCCGGAAAAACCCACTATCACCAGCGGTATTCGTCTGGGCACTGCCGCCGGGTGCAGCCGCGGGTTCGGGCCCGAAGAATTCAAGCAGATCGGCCACCTGATCGGCGATGTGCTGGACGCATTGGCCCAGTCGCCCGAAGGCGATGAGACCATCGAGAAAGAGACACGCGAAAAAGTCCGCACCCTGTGCGCAAGCCACCCGATTTACTGAGAGAAAGCCCATGAACACCTACGACCTCATAGTTATCGGTGGCGGACCGGGCGGCTATGTCGCTGCGATCCGCGCGGCGCAACTGGGCATGAAAGTCGCTTGCGTCGAAGGGCGCGGCGCGCTCGGCGGGACCTGTCTGAATGTGGGGTGCATACCCTCCAAAGCGTTGCTGACCTCCTCGGCCAAATATGCCGAACTTGCACATCTCTCCTCCCACGGTATTGCGGTCGAGGGGGCCAGCATTGATGTGCCCGCGATGATGGGGCGCAAGGACAAGATCGTAGGCGATCTGACCAAGGGCATCGCGTTTCTGTTCAAGAAAAACGGCGTTGATCTGATCGAAGGCTGGGCCAGCATTCCCACGGCCAGGCAGGTTAGAGTCGGTGACGAGGTCTATGAGGCCAAGAACATCCTGATCGCCACCGGCTCGGAACCTACCACGTTGGGCGGGATCGAGATCGACGAGCAGGACATCCTCAGCTCGACCGGCGCGATTGCTCTGGAGTCCGTGCCGGAACACCTCGTGGTTGTCGGTGCCGGCGTCATCGGCCTGGAACTGGGGCAGGTCTGGGCACGACTGGGTGCCAAAGTGACTGTCATTGAATATCTGGACCGCGTTCTGCCGGGCATTGATGGCGAGATCGCCAAGCTGGCGCAGCGCGCCCTGTCAAAGCGCGGGTTGAAATTCCAGCTGGGCCGCGCATTAAAATCGGTTGAGAAAGCCGACGCGGGTCTGACCCTGACCATGGACCGTGTGGGCAAGGACAAAGAAGAGGTGATGGAGGCCGACAAGGTTCTGATCGCCGTTGGCCGCCGCCCCGTCACTAAAGGGCTTGGGCTGGAAGAGCTGGGCGTTGTGGTAAACCAGCGCGGGTTCATCGAAGTTGACGGTACTTTCCAGACCTCTGTCCCCGGTGTTTATGCGATCGGCGACTGCGTTCCCGGCCCAATGCTGGCGCACAAAGCCGAAGAAGATGGCGTGGCTTGTGTCGAGATGCTGGCGGGTGAAGCCGGGCATGTGGATTACAACACCGTTCCGGGTGTCGTTTACACCGATCCCGAGGTTGCCTCGGTTGGTCTGACCGAAGAAGCGCTCAAAGAAACCGGAGCGGAATACAAGGTCGGCAAATTCGCCTTCATGGCCAACTCGCGCGCCCGTTCGACCGGTGAAACCGACGGTGCGGTCAAGGTTCTGGCTGATAACAATGGCAAAATTTTGGGTGCGCATATCTGTGGGGCTCATGGCGGCGATTTGATTGCAGAGCTGGTTCTCGCTATGACTAAAGGTGCAACTGTCGCCGAAGTCGCTGCCACCTGTCACGCACACCCGGCCATGGGCGAGGCAGTCAAAGAGGCCTGCCTGGACGCCATGGGCCGAGCTATTCACGCCTGAACCGGAGCAGCCAGATGACCATTCAGCTTCGCCCTCGCCACCCGGAAAAAGCCAAAAAGGCTGACAGTGTCATCCCGCGCAAGCCGAAATGGATTCGTAAGAAGAAGGTCGAAAGCGCCGAGTATTACGAGACCCGACGCCTGATGCGCGACCACGATCTGGCGACGGTCTGCGAAGAAGCCGCCTGCCCCAATATCGGCGAGTGCTGGTCGAAACGCCACGCGACCATGATGATTATGGGCGAGATCTGCACCCGCGGCTGTTCCTTCTGCAACGTCGCCACAGGTCGCCCGGACGCGCTGGACGCTTTCGAGCCGGGGCGTGTGGCGGCGGCGGTCAAGAAGCTTGGCCTGCGCCATGTTGTGATCACATCGGTCGACCGGGATGATCTGGCCGACGGCGGGGCTGAACACATCGCCCAGACCATCCGCGCAGTGCGTCACCAGAACCCCGGCACCACTGTCGAAGTTCTGACGCCCGACTTTCTGGGTAAGGGCGACGCCGCCGATGTCGTTTTTGAAGCCGCCCCCGATGTGTTCAACCACAATCTGGAAACCGTCCCGCACCTCTACCCGTCTGTGCGCCCCGGCGCGCGCTACTATGCCTCGCTGCGGCTGCTGGACGATGCAAAACGCGCCAAGCCCGAGATTTTCACCAAGTCCGGCCTGATGGTCGGATTGGGAGAAACCCTGAACGACGTGCGTCAGGTGATGGATGACCTGCGCGCCGCCAATGTCGATTTTCTGACCGTCGGGCAGTACTTGCAACCGACCCCAAAACACCACCCGATTGATCGTTTCTGGTCACCGGAAGAATTCGCCCAACTGGAGCAGATCGCACGCTCCAAGGGCTTCCTGCACGTGTCAGCCACGCCGCTGACCCGTTCCTCGTTCCACGCGGACGAAGACTTTGCCGCCCTTAAGCAAGCCCGCCAGCGGGCCATCGCAAACGGGGCATAAACCTAACGCTATTGGGAGGGAAACCATGGAAGCGTTAAATTCAATCGTAGGGGCCATAAATGGCGTCGTATGGGGGCCGCTGATGCTGGTTCTCATTCTTGGCGTCGGCTTCTTCCTGCAGGTCGGGCTGAAATTCATGCCGATCCTGCGTGTAGGAACCGGCTTCAAGCTGCTTTTTGCAGGTCGTGAAGGTCAGGGTGACGGCCAGATCAGCCCGTTCAACGCGCTGATGACCTCGCTGTCGGCGACCATCGGTACCGGCAACATCGCCGGTGTGGCCACTGCTGTCTTCCTGGGCGGTCCGGGCGCATTGTTCTGGATGTGGATGACCGCCCTGGTGGGCATGGCCACCAAATATGCCGAAGCCGTCTGCGCGGTGAAATACCGCGAGAAGGATGAGCTGGGCAACTTTGTCGGTGGCCCGATGTACTACATCAAGAACGGTCTCAGCGCGAACTGGCACTGGCTGGGTTGGGCCTTCGCTCTGTTCGGCGCGGTTGCGGCCTTCGGCATCGGCAACGGGGTGCAGGCCAACGGTGTGGCTCAGGTTCTGGATTCGAACTTTGGCGTCAACACCTCGGTTACCGGCATTGTGCTGATGGTCCTGACGGCAGGCGTTATCCTGGGCGGCATCACCCGTATCGGTGCTGTTGCCGGTAAGCTGGTTCCGTTCATGGCGGTTGCCTACATCCTCGCCGGTCTGCTGGTCCTACTGATCAACATCGGCGCTATCGGCGACGCGTTGGGCTTGGTATTCACCTACGCCTTCACGCCTTCGGCCGCCGAAGGTGGCTTCGCTGGCGCGGCAGTCTGGGCGGCGATCCGCTTTGGTGTGGCACGCGGTGTGTTCTCGAACGAAGCCGGTCTGGGTTCCGCCCCGATCGCGCACGCGGCAGCCGAGACAAAAGGTCCGGTCAACCAGGGCCTGATCGCGATGCTGGGTACGTTCATCGACACCATCATCGTCTGCTCGATCACCGGATTGGCGATTATTTCGTCCGGCGCTTGGACCAGCGGTGAATCTGGCGCGGCTCTGACCCGTCTGGCGTTTGAGACTTCGCTGCCCGGATTTGGTGGGCACCTGATCGCCATTGCACTGTCGATCTTCGCCTTCACCACCATCCTTGGCTGGTCGTTCTACGGTGAGAAATGCGTCGAATTCCTGCTGGGCGTCAAATCTCTGATGCCGTACCGCGTGCTGTGGATCATCGCGATCTACTTCGGCGCGACCGCGGATCTGGGCTTTGTCTGGCTGCTGGCAGATACGCTGAACGCCATGATGGCCATCCCGAACCTGATCGCCCTGGCCCTGCTGAGCCCGATCGTCTTCAAACTGACGAAAGAGTTTTTCGCCAGCGATGGCAAATCCGAAGAGCCAGGCGGCACAGCCGCCGAGTAACCTCGGCCCTGACACTCAACGGGGGGCCATCCCGGCCCCCCGGCTTTTAACAGAATTCCATATCTCGAGGAGAGACGTGATGGCCACGAAAATCCTGCTGCCTATTGATCACACCGATGACCGCTCGTGGAAACTGGCTCTGCCGGTCGCATTGGAACAGGCAAAATTCTACGGTGCCGAACTGCATGCGGTTGCCGTCATCCCCGAGATCATCCATCTGCCGAACCTGCCTGCCAACTATGGCGCAGGCGCCAAAGACCACGTGCGCAATGCGGTTCAGGCCATTCTGGATCACGGCAATGCCTCCGATGTCGCAATTCACATCGAAGAAGGCAGTGTTTACCGCGAAATCCTGAAGCTCGCCCATAAAGAAGGCTTTGACCTGATCGTCATGGCGTCGACCAAGGGCGATTTCCCGAATTATGAGATTGGTCCGAACCTGGCTCGTGTTGTGCGCAATGCACATTGCACTGTCATGGTTGTTCGCGACATGTCTCGTTGATTGAAAGGTTGAAAAATGACCGAAGTTAAACGCACGCCGTTGTACGACTTGCATGTTGAGTTGGGTGGTAAGATGGTTGATT
>NZ_WPZL01000020.1 GCF_013031245.1 Ruegeria lacuscaerulensis | reverse complement strand
AACTGCACTTTGGCACATTCGATGCCGGTGGAGCAGGAGCCACCCACCTCATCCGCTTTGGCTCACGTCCACGCGAGTTTCTGCGGCTTCTGCCAGTGGTCCCGAGAATATACGGGCGATCGTGTTGTCGATCTGACCTGCCGCAGCGAGCACAGGGACGATTGTGTGCCCTGTGTCCTCCATACCGGTGCGAACCGTTGGGAAAAGGTCAGGTCGTGCCGTGGCCACCAGCAAGAGCGGTCCCATGCGCATCCAAGGTATGACGTTATGCGTCAGCCAGAATTCGACGGGTTTGATCTGACAAAGCCTGGATGAGGGGGGATTGTTGTCCAGATCAGCAATTTGCAGGCCAGTTTGCTCGGAAAGTGCGTTGAGCACATCCAACCGCTCGACCCAGCCCTCGGCGACCAGAATTTCACCCAGCGGCGCTTTTTGCCAGGATTGCAGAAACAGTGCTTCATCCAACTGCGCCTTGGTGATCAGACCGCGATCGATCAGACAAGCCCCCAACGGCTTGCGCCCCTGCGCTGGTATTGGCGCAACGCGCGCGAACTGCTGCAGGTTCAATTCGACCATAAAGAAACAACCCTGACGCGACTACCAAGCGTCAGGGTTGCTCAATTAAGGTTAACAGCAGGTTAATTCTGATCGGACCGAGGTTTATGCTCGCGCTTTTTGGTGAGCCATTGCCTCAGCAAAGCGTTCGAACAAATAATAGCTGTCCTGCGGACCGGGTGACGCTTCGGGGTGGTGCTGTACCGAATAGACCGGGCGGTCCGTCATGCGGATACCGCAGTTCGAGCCGTCAAACAGAGAGCGGTGAGTTTCAACCACGCCCTCAGGCAGAGACTGCGTGTCCACGGCAAAACCGTGGTTCATCGAGGTGATTTCAACCTTGCCAGTGTCCATATCCTTGACCGGATGGTTGGCGCCATGGTGACCGTGGTTCATCTTGACGGTCTGGCCGCCCAACGCCAGTGCGAGCATCTGGTGCCCAAGGCAGATGCCAAAGACGGGCAGGTTGGTGGTGTCCAGAACCTCTTTGATCATCGGAACCGCGTACTCGCCAGTGGCGGCTGGGTCGCCGGGGCCGTTCGAGAGAAATACGCCGTCGGGATCATGGGCCAGCACTTCGGCTGCTGTGGCTGTTGCAGGCAACACGGTGACATCACAACCTGCGGAGGCCAGGCAACGCAGAATGTTACGCTTGGCGCCGAAATCTACGGCGACAACCTTGTGAACCGGAGCTTCCTGACGCTTGTACCCATCCGGCCACGCCCACCGCATTTCATCCCAGCGATAGCTCTGAGCGCAAGTGACCTCTTTGGCCAGGTCCATGCCTTCCAGGCCCGCAAACCCGCGCGCAGCGGCGACCAGCGCTTCAACGTCGAAATTGCCGTCAGGGTCGTGTGCCAGTGCAACATGGGGTGCACCTTGCTGGCGAATTGCGCGGGTCAAGCGGCGCGTATCAACGCCGCCGATTGCAATCCGACCGCGGCGGTCGAGCCAGGTCTTCAATTCTTCGGCCGAACGCCAGTTCGATGGCTCGGTCGGGTCCCATTTGACCACCATCCCGGCAGCAACCGGATCACCGGTTTCATCGTCTTCGGGGTTCACACCGACATTGCCGATATGAGGGAAGGTGAAGGTTACGATCTGACCGGCATAAGAAGGATCGGTCATGATCTCCTGATATCCGGTCATCGCGGTGTTGAAACACAGTTCGGCCACAGTCAGGCCGGTGGCGCCGAAACCCACCCCGTAGAACAATGTTCCGTCGGCCAATGCCAGACATGCGGTGGGCTTGGACGGGGCGTTCTGGGCCATGGCGCGACTCTCCTGCTGGGTAAATCGGCGCATACCTAAGGGGGTTGTAGCGCTGGGTCAAGTCCATTCAATTTTTGGGCTATTGTTAAAAATCAACAAGTTAGCTATAATCGCACCCGGTTGTGTCGTGCTTTTTGTTTCGATATGGTCGGGGTTCCTTTTCCATGGGGATGGACAGATCATATGGATATGCGATCAAGGGTGAACTCTGCCCTTAAGCAAGCAATGAAAGACAAGGATGCCGAACGTCTGTCGACGCTGCGGTTGATAAACGCCGCGATCAAAGATCGCGATATTGCCACACGCGCGTCGGGCAACGAGGAAGCCAAGGGCTGCGGCGATGCTGAAGTGCTTGAAATACTTGGAAAAATGACCAAGCAACGCAAAGAAAGCGCTCGTGCCTATGAAGAAGGCGGGAGGCTGGATTTGGCCGAGCGGGAACTGCGTGAAGTCGCGGTCATCGAGGAATTCCTGCCCAAGCAACTTGACGAGGATGAGGTGGCTCAGGCCATTCAAACCGCGATCACCGCGACTGGTGCCGGCTCAATCCGTGATATGGGCAAGGTGATGGGCGAGCTCAAAACCCGCTACACCGGCCAAATGGATTTCGGAAAGGTCGGTCCAATGGTCAAAGATCATCTGTGCTCGGGCACAAACGGCTGCTGAGGGCTGTATATCCGGTAGGATCGATTTACTGCGCGACGGGTTCGCGCAGTTTTTTTGTTAGGTCGTCAAAAAGGGCGATGCGCTCGCTTTCGGACAGAAACGCCCCGATTTCTACTTCGCGGCCGTCACCGGTCAATGTGACGTAATTCGGGACTGGCCCGCCGTGTTCATGTATCTCGGGTCGCGCCCAATAGCGGTTGCACGACCATTCCTGGCGCCCCTTGCGCGGGTGATGATGGACCAGCCGGGCCTGTGTTCCGGTGAGGGTCAGAACCTCAAAAACACTGCGTGAACGGTAGTTGGCCTGAATAGCCAGCCATAACCCCAGAACTGTAATCAGCAAAAACGGCAGCAACCCCCACAACAGCGCCGATCCGAGTACTGCCAGCAACGGGATCAGACCAAACAAAAAGACTGAAAATATGACCCACATTGCCCAGCGAGGAGGCAAGGAATTATGCGGCCACAGACGCAGTTCCTGTTCCGAATCCGATGTATGATTCCATCTGTAGGGCATAACCAGAACGTAGCTCTTTGACGCCACATGTCGAAGGGGAATGGTCAGATAACGTGCCCTACACGCGCCCATGACAGGGCGTCGTCCAACCGGTCGTCACCCCAGAAAACCTCGCCACGAACAACCAGGCTGGGGGCTCCAAATACCCCAATTTTGGTGGCCTGTTCGGTTTCGGCCTCTAACGCCGCGACCGTGTCCGGGCTGCGGGCGCGGGCCAGGATCAGGCGCGGATCCTGTTGGCATCTGTGCAGCGCTTCGGAAATGGCGGTTTCGCTGCCGGCTTCCACGCTTTCCTCAAACCAGATGCGGTACAGCGTCGTCGTGAAGTTTTTACCCCAACCATCGCCCATTCCCAGTAGGGCGACCTGATTGGCCAACGGCAGATCAGAAATCGGATAAGGAGCCGGCAACTGGGCATGAAGATGGTACTTTGCTGCACGACGCTCGATATCCCGCCACATGTATGCGGATTTCACAGGTTTGCCCGCGAAAGGAATATTTTTCTGTTCTGACATCACACTGCGCACGTTGAACGGTCGCCAATTTACAGAGGTGTCATGCTCATTACACCAATCGTCCAGGCGCATTACTGTCAGGTAACTGTAGGTGCTACCTATTGAATACCAAAAATCAATTTCGGGCATCTGATCACTCCGATCCCAGAGTTGCAGAACCCATAATACCCTAAAACGACAAGATTTTCGATCTTCGCTTGAAAAAAGGGATCGCTTCGGCCGTCAGGGTGCGTCCTAATACAGGGCGTTTTCGATGGGTTTGGCGGGCTCAGGAGCGACCCCGCAGCCTGTGATCTGTCGCAGGTCAATCTCGATTGTTCGGCACAGCGCCGAGATGGGAACATCGGTGACGTCCCCGTCGAACGGGTCTTCCATCGAGGCACTGACGCGCTCAGTCACGAAGAAGATCCAGCAGACCAGTGCGCCGACGGGGGCAAAGGTCAGCCAGTCGATCACGATTGTTCGGATCAACGACGTATCGGTGCCCGCAACGACTGAGCGTTCGTCGTTAAAAGCCAGCGGAAGCAGAAATATGAAAATCCAGCTGAACATGCGGCCGACTTCGGCGACCTGACGTGGAAAGGGGGTGTTCTTTATGCGTTCACACTGGCCTTGAGCCGTCGTAAACCGGGCCAGTCGGTCCATCAGAGCCACGTGCCAATACGGAGTGATTTCGCCCCTTTGCGCCATGTCCGACAGTTGCTGGGCCTGGAAGCTGAGAAGGCAGGCCGCGCGGTTGGCTTTTCCCTCCAGTCGCGGCAAATCTGTTTCAAGTTGGCTGGTTTCCCAGGATTCGGGTTTTTTGTGCAGCTCGTCTTTGACCGATACGGGTTTATGCCCGAACATCCACGGCCTGCGCGTACGTCCGAAGGATGACGGTTGGCGCAACTGATAGGCCAGCATGTTGAGCCAGGCAATATGACGTTCGATCAACTCGCTTCGCACAGCAGGATCAATCGGAGATCCGTTCGTCTGGATCAGCGTACCGATTGTATTACCCCAATCGCGGCTGGCATTGGCAATATCGCCCCAGGCCCTGCGTGCTTCGTTCCAGCGCGCATAAGTCGAGGTGTTCTTGAAACCCAGAAAGAACGCCACCGCCAAACCCAGCATCGCCACCGGGGGGCTTGGATTCGAAATCGGGTCTATCGGGGTAAGCTCGTCCACCACCTGAACCAGAAAAATCCACGCCAGCGCAATACAGATGAACCCAGCTGATCCTTTGATCAGTTTGCGAACCGAAATGCCGTCGTGAAGTATCATGGTGTGCGGGTCTTTTACCTTGGCGTCGATAATTCCTGATTTTGAATATTATTCATTTGTTCTGGGATGTGTCTACGCGCGGGTCGGAATGGGCAGCGACCTTGCCGCAAATGCAAAGCCCCGCACGAGGCGGGGCTTTGACAGGATTTCTCTGGTAGCGGGATCAGTGCGCGTGGCCCTTGTCCCAGTCTTCCTGCTTCGGCAGCTGCTCGAACGTGTGCTCGGGCGGCGGCGAGGGCAGGGTCCATTCCAGCGTGTCCGCGTATTCGTTCCAGTAGTTGTTCTCGGTTACTTTCGCTCCACGGAACAAGGCATAAAACACGATGCCGAAGAACAGCAGGAACGAGGCAAACGAGATGAACGCGCCGATCGAGGAAACATAGTTCCACTGGGCGAAGGCCTCAGGATAGTCGATGTAGCGGCGCGGCATGCCCTGTCGACCCAGGAAGTGCTGCGGGAAGAAGGTCAGGTTGGCGCCGATGAAGAACAGCCAGAAGTGTACCTTGCCCCAGAACTCCGAATACTGACGGCCTGTCATCTTGCCGAAGTAGAAGTACACACCGGCAAAGATCGCAAACACGGCACCCAGCGACATCACATAGTGGAAGTGCGCAACCACGTAGTAGGTGTCGTGGTAGGCGCGGTCGATACCGGCCTGCGACAGCACAACGCCGGTCACACCGCCTACGGTGAACAGGAACAAGAAGCCGAAGGCGAACAGCATCGGTGTCTTGAACTCGATGGAACCGCCCCACATCGTCGCGATCCACGAGAAGACCTTAACGCCCGTCGGCACCGCGATGACCATCGTGGCCAGCATGAAGTAGGCCTGCTGGCGCAGCGACATGCCAACAGTGTACATGTGGTGCGCCCACACGACGAAGCCCAGAACACCAATCGCGATGATCGCCCAGACCATCGGCAGGTAACCGAAGATCGGCTTGCGCGAGAAGGTGGCGATCACGTGGCTGATGATGCCGAATCCGGGCAGGATCACGATGTACACTTCCGGGTGGCCGAAGAACCACAGGATGTGCTGATACAGGATCGGGTCACCGCCACCGGCCGGGTCAAAGAAGGTAAAGCCAAAGTTGCGGTCCATCAGCAACATGGTGATTGCGCCCGCCAAAACCGGCAGCGACAGCAGAATCAGCCACGAGGTGACGAAGATCGACCAGCTGAACAGCGGCACCTTGAACAGGGTCATGCCGGGGGCACGCATGTTCAGGAAGGTGGTGATCATGTTGATCGCGCCGAGGATCGAGGAGGCGCCCGATACGTGTACGGCAAAGATCGCCAGGTCCATGGACATGCCGCCTTCGGTCGTCGACAACGGCGGGTACAGAACCCAGCCCACGCCGGAACCGAGCTGGTCGTTACCGCCAGGGCTCAGCAGCGAGGCCACGCCCAGCGAAGTACCGGCGACGTACAGCCAGAAGGACAGGTTGTTCATCCGCGGGAACGCCATATCCGGCGCACCGATCTGCAACGGCATGAAATAGTTACCAAATCCGCCGAACAGCGCCGGGATGACCACGAAGAACATCATCAGAACACCATGGTAGGTGATCATCACGTTCCACAGGTGTCCGTTCGGGGTACATGGGTCGGCCATGAAGCCTTCGAGGCACATGTACTGAACACCGGGGTGCATCAGCTCGAGCCGCATGTAAACGGTCATCAGAACCGAGATCAGACCGGCAATCGCCGAAAAGACCAGGTAGAGAATCCCGATGTCCTTGTGGTTGGTCGACATGAACCAGCGGGTAAAGAATCCGCGATTGTCTTCATGCTCGTGACCATGAATGGCTGCGTCTGCCATTTAGGTGCCTCCTGTTGCAAGTGCACCGCGCAGCCGGACCTCTCCAGCGCGCGGGATTCCTGCTGGTTTTAGAATGCACAGAGGGCACCTTCAATGCCCGAGTTTGATCTGGATCAAGATTATTTGTCGCGGGCAGGAGGGAAACCCGCGATTTATCGGTCCAGAACACCCGTGATCTGGGCATTCGCGGTTGGATTTCAAGAGGCAGGGTGCAAGGGGCTTTCCCGGCTTGACCCTCACCGGGTCGCGCCCCAGAACTAAGTGCAACACCGAAACCGGAGAGCTGACATGACTGCTTATGATCCCGACAACATCTTTGCCAAAATCCTGCGGGGGGAAATCCCTTCAACCCGTGTGTATGAGGATGACGAGACGCTGGCCTTCATGGACATCATGCCTCGTTCAGACGGGCACCTGTTGGTGATCCCAAAGACACCTTGCCGAAACCTGCTGGATGCGTCGCCCGAGCAATTGGCATCTGTGATGACTACGGTGCAGAAATTGGCAAGAGCTGTGGTCAAAGCGTTTGACGCTGACGGCGTCACGGTTCAGCAATTCAACGAAGCCGCTGGTGGGCAGGAAGTGTTTCATCTGCATTTTCATATCCTCCCGCGTTATGAAGGTGTCTCTGTGCGCCCACCTGGCAACATGGGAGACTTTGACCTGATCGCCGAGCATGCCGAAAAGATCAAAGGCGCACTGGGCTGATCATTCTTTGCTGTTATGCGGCCCCTGACATGCGCTGTGGTCGCCAAATGCATGGAGCACGGCGCAGACATGGCCGTGCTTTCCGTCACAAGCTGCAGAGATACGGGACAATTCGGCCTCAAGCCTTCGCAACTGGTCGATACGCTTCCGGAGGTCGATCAGTTGCCGCTCGGCAATTTCATGCGCCCGGTCCAGGTCGGGGCCCCGCGCACCCTCCAAAGACAACAAGGCTTCGACGTCGGCCAGCGGTAGCCCCAGATCCCGGCCATGGCGTATGAATTGCAGCCGTTTCAGGGCGGTCTCGTCATACCTGCGTTGATTTCCCGCTGTGCGCTCGGGTTTCGGCAGCAGGCCCTTGTCCTCGTAGAAGCGGATCGTTGGGACCTTGACGCCGGTTCTGCGTGATAACTCTCCGATTGAGTACATTTTTTGGCTAAGGCCTCTTGAACCTCTAGTGACTAGAGGAATTACATGGGGTGTGCAGCCAAAACAAGGAATAAAGGCACCATGGGACATCAACGCGGGCAAGAAGGGCATCATCACCATCATATCGACCCGGATGCAGGCGACATGCGCGTCGCGGGGGCGATCGGGGTGAACATGTTGCTGACCCTTGCGCAGGTCATCGGCGGCATTCTTTCAGGATCTCTCGCGCTGATCGCGGACGCATTGCACAACTTCTCAGACGCCATTGCTCTGATTATCGCCTTTTTCGCGCGCAAGATCGCCCGACGCCCCGCCGACCCGCGCATGAGTTTCGGCTACGGCCGAGCCGAAGTGGTTGCGGCGCTGGTCAACTATACGACGCTGATCGTGTTGTCTGCCTACCTGCTGTACGAAGGCGTTATGCGGTTTTTCGAACCGGAACCCGTAAACGGCTGGATGGTCGTCTGGATTGCCGCGCTTGCTTTGATCGTCGACCTCGTAACTGCAGCGCTGACCTATACGATGTCAAAGAGCAGTATGAACATACGCGCGGCCTTCATCCACAACGTGGCTGACGCGCTGGGTTCGGTCGCGGTCATAGTCGCAGGGGCGTCGGTTATTATGTTCGGCTGGGCCTGGGTGGACCCAGCCGTCACGATCCTGATTTCGGTCTACATCCTGTGGCATGTGAAATCCGAGATCGGTGAAACGATCCGCATCCTGATGCTGGGCGCGCCCCCGAACCTGAATCCCGAAGACGTAGCGAATGCGATTGAAGAAACAGACGGTGTAGCCGGGGTCCATCACATCCATCTCTGGAGCATGCAGGAGCGCGAACCCGCTCTGACGGCCCATCTGGAGATCGGCCCTTTGGCTTGGGCAGATGCCGAACCGATACGGCTTGGAGTGAAAGAAACCCTGAAGTCAAGGTTTGGGATCGGGCATGTCACACTGGAGCTGGAGCGGGCTGACCAGCCGCTCAGGTCGTCGCCGCGATTTGGCCATGACAGTATTCAGGAGGCCTGAATAAGAATTGCCGTTCCGATTTGGGGTCGGAACGGCAGACTCGTAACCAAACACTTTTCCGAATTTCCGATTATTCCCGGATCCCGGTTTAACACACCACTCACTCTAGAACGGTAAGAGTACATTACTCCGAATCGAGCGTTTTGTATTCAAATGCCGCGAATTTCCGTAAATCTGACCCAAAAGATGTGCGCCAGATGAATAATTGCGGTTTGTCGGGAAACAAAGGGCAATCTGGGTTTGGATTGTTAATGCTGATTGAGCGAATTGGCGATTCGGAGCCGCCGCTTCACGCCCTTTCAGGCGTCGATCGGTTCAAAGATTTCCGAAAACGTCTTTTGCAAAGCAGTGTCCACATCAGCCAAAGTCACCGGCAGCCCCAAATCGACCAAAGATGTTACCCCGTGTTCTGTGATGCCACAGGGCACAATGCCCGAAAAGTGTTCCAGGTCAGGTTCCACATTGACCGAGATGCCGTGAAAGCTGACCCATTTGCGAAGGCGCAATCCGATGGCGGCAATTTTGTCTTCGGCCGGCTTGCCAGTCACCGTCAGGGGTTTGTCATCCCGGCGCACCCAGACACCTACGCGGCCATCGCGGATTTCTCCATGCACGTTGAATTCGGCCAGTGCGGCGATCACCCATTCTTCCAACTGTTTCACAAAGCGCCGCACGTCTTTGCCGCGTTTGTTCAGATCGAGCATGACATAGGCGACGCGCTGACCGGGGCCGTGATAGGTGTACTCTCCACCGCGCTTCGCCTCGTACACAGGAAATCGGTCCGGGTCGGTCAGATCTTCGATCCGGGCAGACGTACCTGCGGTATAAAGCGGGGGATGTTCCAGCAACCAAACGCATTCGTCCGCTTCGCCTGCCGAAATGGCAGCTACTCGCGCCTCCATGAAGGCGACGGCGTCGGTATAGTCGGTTAACCCGTCGGTGATCTTCCATTCCATGATGGGTCCATATCCTTCAGGCACGGCAAGGGGAAGGGGTCACGCGGCCTCGGCCAGACAGCGCTGCAGAACATGCGCGTAATTGTCGGCGCCCTGCGCCCCGGTCAAAAGGTACTTGCCGCCAAACACCATGGACGGGACGCCCGAAACTCCGCGACTGGTCCAGAAATTCTGTTTCTCACGAACGGGCGCTCCATGCGCGCCAGAGCTTAGTGCCGCACTGGCGTCATCACGGTCCAGCCCCGCGGCGTGGACGGCGTCGAGCAGAACATCGACATCGGACACATCTCGCTGGTCGGTGAAGTAGGCCCGAAACAGCGCAAGTTTCAGCGGATGCTGACGGCCTTGCGTCTCAGCCCAATCCAGAAGCTGGTGTGCCCTGAAAGTATTCACCATTCTGCTGTCGTCGTCGAAATTGAACACAAAGCCCAATTCGGCGCCAATCTGCGTCAGGCGATCCCGCGCCTGCTGGCTCTGATCGGATGTTGAGCCGTACTTTTCCATGATATGCTCGCGCAGGTTCTGACCTTCAGGCGGCATAGTTGGGTTCAGCTCGAACGGGTGCCACCTGAGGCGCGCCAGCACGTTGAGCCGCTGCAACGCCTGATCGAGCTGCCGAAAGCCGACGATACACCACGGACAAACCACATCTGACACGATGTCAATCTGGACAATTGGTCGGGGATCGGCCGAGGTCATGTTCAGGCTCCTGACGAGGATTTGGGAATACTGTTCTGATAAAGATATGGAGGTTGGGCAGGAATTCAAACCAGCACGTTTTTTGCCTCTTCACATCTTGATCTTCACCGTCTATACGCCCCCTACCAAGTCACAGGCAGTGCGGTCGTGGCGGAATTGGTAGACGCGCAGCGTTGAGGTCGCTGTGGGGTAACACCCGTGGAAGTTCGAGTCTTCTCGACCGCACCATTTTCATCAAAATACCGAAATGGGGCATTGGGTCGCGTGTAGAGTTGCACCAGTTTTCCTTGGATTGCCGATACTTCGATTTCCTGTCTCGCCCGGGCTTGCGGGGTTGTGTATGACAAAGGTCAATGCAAGTCGGGAAGGTGTTAATGTCTCAGGCCATTACCGTATTCACAACGATGAAAAACGAAGGCCCATATATGCTGGAATGGGTCGCGTTTCATAAGACGCTGGGTGTCGATCACTTTGTGATCTTTACCAACGACTGTGAAGACGGCACTGATGACATCGCCCATAGGCTGCAGGAGTTGGGGGTCGCCACGCATGTCCCGAACGAGGTGAAGGAGGGTGGAAATCCGCAACACCAGATGCTGCGTCGCGCACGGCGTCAGCCGAAAGTCAAGGAAGCGGACTGGCTGTTGTGCCTGGACGTGGATGAATTCTGGAATATCCGGTGCGGCGATAACAGTTTTTCAGCCTTGATCGATGAGGTTGAACATCGCGCGTGCCGTGAGGTGGACGCCATCTCATTTGCATGGAAACTGTTTGGAAGTTCGGGGAATATTAGTTTCGAAGACAAACCCGTAACCGAAGCCTTCTCGATGGGTGATCAGGAGTATCCCTATCATTCGGGCCGCGCTTATGGCCTGAAAACGCTTTTTCGCAATAACGGCAAGTTCACCCGGTTCGGCCCTCACCGCCCAAAAGGCGTTGAAGAAGGAAAAGAAGGAGTCATTGCCTGGTCCGATGCCGGGGGCAAGTTGTTTCCGTCTGAAAAGGTAGGATGGCGGGCCTGGCAGGGGTTCGATCACTCGCTTGGTCGTCTGCACCATTACTCGGTCCGGTCGCTGGACGGCTTTCTGATCAAGCGCGACCGGGGCCGGACCAACCACATCAAGGTAGATCAGGGGCAATCCTACTGGCAGGACATGAATGCAAACAAAGAAAACGACCAGTCCATTCTGCCTGCCGCCCGGCGCGCAGCGCCGCTTTTGGCAGAATTGAAAGCGGATGAGGACTTGGGGGCACTTCATGCCCGGGCCTGCGACTGGCACCGGGATAAAATCGCCGAAATCAAAATGCGCCCGGACTGGGTAGACTTTCGTGTGTGGTTGGCGGACAATCTCGTTTGAGGACAATGGCAGAAGACCTTTCGAAAGATCAGCTGAAACCGGAACACCCCGACCGCAAGACGGGGTATGAGCGTATTCTGACCGATCCCGCGCCGCCGTGGTTTGTTGAACTCTACCCCGGCGGTGACGGCGCTGGTTTTCTGCAAAAGCTCGAGCGCCATTCGGTGTTGTTTCACCAGCGTTCTGCTTCGCAACTGATCGTCAGTTTCGACAATATTGCAAATGCGAATGACCTGTCCTTTGCGCGCGAACCCTGGGGATGGAAGTTCTTCCGGGACGAAGGTTGGTCCCATATGGGTGTCTTTGCGCGCACCAAAGCCTGGTATCGTGACCCTGAAATCATTTCGTATTTCCAGGACCGCGCGGCCGAAGGCTTTTTCGACAAATATGATCAGGTTGTTTTTGCGGGTGCGTCCATGGGCGGGTTCGGAGCGCTGACGTTTTCCCAACTAGTACCCGGCGCATTTGTGATCGCGTTCAATCCGCAGACTACGCTGGACGAACGATTGGTGCCCTGGGAAACCCGTTATCGCTTTGGCAGGGTGCAGGACTGGGACTTACCTATGGGGGATGCCGCGCAAACAGTAGGGCGCGCAGGCAAAGCCTATGTTTTTTATGATCCCTTTTTCGACCTCGACAGACGTCAGGTCACGCGGTTGCAGGGGGAAAACGTGGTATTGTTAAAGACGTGGTTTTCAAATCACTTTGCAGCGCCGTTGTTGCGCAAGCTCGATATCCTCAAACCGGTCATGCTGAAAGCGATGAACGGCTCGCTTGAACCTGCCGAATACTATCGGATGATGCGGGCCCGACGTAACTTGCCCATGGTCATGCGCGGAATCGAAGGGTTCGCGGGCGAGCGCCACCCCAAACTGGTGCGGCAAGCCCGCCAAAGGTTCCGGGTACTAAGACGCGCTGCGTTGGAGGAGGCTGAGAGGTCCTCATGACGCCTGAAAAGGGTGTGTTCATCGGCCAGCGCAGAGACCGCCTGGGTGCGCGTCTGTTGATGATGCTGACTTGCATTCGCCTGGCCGAGGATTTTGACACGACATACAGGGTCAATTGGTTTCCAAAAGGGAATGACGCACCGGAACTGGATCACCCGCAGGAACTGTTCGCACCGGATTGGATGGACGCGCAGTTTCTCAGCGCCGAAGGTTTCGAAGCGCTTAGTCAGAAGGCCCTGCCAATATGGACGTTTCAGAGCGACAAGACCCCTGACCGTTTGATCGCGCATCTCAACTCCGGCCGATCGGTTCTGGTCGAAGAAGGCTTCGAAGTGCTTGCCTTTCCGTGGGAGGATATCGAGTCCATCCGACCCACGTACCGCGACTTCATCCATCGGATCGGGTTCACGCAGGAAATACGTGCGATCATGGACCGCGCAGATGCCAGACTGTCAGGGCAGGGCGTGTCGGCCTATCACATCAGGCGGGGCGATATCCTCAATGGATTGCCGTGGAAGCACACGACCTGGCCTGCCAAAATCGAACCCGAAGAGTTGTATGAGGCTCATCTTGAAAAGAATGCCGGGCACACCGCCATTATGTTCTCGGACCAGCCCGAACTGATCACCCGGTTTCAGAAACGGTTCCCCCAATTGCTGCAGATGTCGGACATCGCGGATGTATCAGGCATGACCCGTGCGCAGCGCGACTTTCTGGAACTCTACACGATGTCGCGCGCGGACCAGGTGATTGCACCGGTTATATCCGCGTTTTCGATGGCGGCGGCGCGAATTTCGGGTCAGCAACGCAAGGTGTTCCGGGATGTCCTGAGCGAGTACGATATCCAGAGGGCCAACGAACATGTAATCCAAAGGCTGAAAGGTGGACCAGCCTGTTTCCTGAATATTTCCGAGGCCTCACATATATACGCCAAAGCCTTGTTTCACATGTTTCAATTTGGATCAGAAGATCGTTCGCAAGAAGCGCTGGACCTGGCTGATCCGTTGTTGAAGGCGGGGTCTGACAACGCTTTTCTTCCATTGTTGCAAGCGCTTAACCTGTTTTACCTCGGCAGATGGCATGACTCTTTGGCTTTGACCGAAGATGCTTTGAAGAACGACAACCTTTGGCCGGAGGATTATGCGGTTTTGTGCGCATTGCGATGCGCGGTCTTAGGGAGATTAAAGAAGAGATGGCGGGCGGCTAAGTCCTTTAATCAGGCGTTTTGGGCAAAACCACTGAGACCAGATGTCGTAGTGCTCGGTTCACGTGCTTTTTACAGAGATCAACTTGCGTTGCGATTGCTTCCGCCGACGGACTGGTCTCTGCAAAAAAGTCTCAGGCGACCATGGTTCAATTTCAATTCGCACGTTGCGCAACGAAAAGCACTTATTCGGTTGCCCTGTAATTTTGATATGGTTCTTTTGGATTGGTCGGACCTTGCGCTTGACCAGAAAGCAAAACGATTATTCGGCAGTTCTTCCAGACTCGAGATGCTTGCGGGAGGACTCGAAAGAGCTGCCGAAATTTCGATCGAAGACCCTCGAAGAAAGAGCCTTGCAGCTGTGTTGCAAACGCATTTGGGGGGCTTGTCGAGATCTGAAGCCATTGGCATATCTCGGAAAGTAGTTTCCGAGAGGCCGGATAATCCACTGTATCACAAGCGTTTAGCTGAGCTATACGAGGCTGAAGGCGACCTTTCGCAAGCACGGCTGGCAATGGCCGAGGCGCTTGCCTGCGATCCGGACAATCCGTTTTTGATTTTTGCGATGGGACGTTTTCTGCAGCGAACTGATGCCGTCGAGCAGGGCGAAACCCAGATTCTGAACTCAGCCGATCTGGATGACACCACCGCCGCTATTCAGGGGATGGCCGGACATATCCATCTTCGGCGAGGAAACAAGGCTAAGGCACGACCCTATCTCCAAAAGGCGCATGACCTATTTCCACCATTCAAGCGTTTTGCAAACCAATTGGCCCGTACACAAGCATAATGGCATATACGCGTTACACGTTGCTGGATTGTTCTTGGATGCAGGTTGGCCTAGGCTGTTTTCCGGGCAAAAGCTGCAGAACTCATTCGATAGAAAGAAATGCAGCAAAACACGAGGCAGAGAGACATGGCCGATAGGGACCTTCGATACATTAGTGTCACCCCGATGAAGAACGAAGGCCCCTTTGTTCTGGAATGGGTTGCGCACAACCTCGCGATTGGTGTCGACCGGATTGTCGTGATGACCAATGATTGTTCGGACGGTACGGATGCGTTGCTGCAGCGGTTGGATGACATGGGTGTCCTGACGCATGTCGACAACAACTCGCGTCGTCAGACCAGCCCGCAAAAGCGTGCTTACAAAAAGTTTCTCAAGATGGAAATTGCGCGGCCTCAGGATTGGGTTGTCGTGATCGACGCTGACGAACATATTAACGTTAAAACCGGGGACCACACACTGCGTGCCTTGACCAAGGCGATACCCGACGCAAAAACGATCTCGATGACGTGGCGGTTGTTTGGAAATGCTGGCATTATCCGCTATGAAGATCGCTTTCTGTCGGATCAGTTTCGACGTGCCGCACCTGAACGAATGTTTCGCCCGCCGCAGGCATGGGGGTTCAAAACGATGTTCCAACGCGGGCTCTGGGACGCACTGGGCGTTCACAGGCCCAAACGCCCGACGGTCGAAACCATGGAAGAATGCCACTGGTACAATGGTTCGGGCAGGTTGATGCCGGACCGGTATTATACAAGTAGTTGGCGTTCTGCGCGGGATTCCGTCGGCTATGATCTGGTGCAGGTCAACCACTACGCGCTGAAATCCTGCGAAAGTTATTTGGTCAAGAAAATGCGGGGGCGGGCTCATCACCTGGGTGAAAGCCTTGGTATGGACTACTGGAACATGATGAACCAGAACGCCGAAGAGGATGGGTCCATCGACGTTATTTTGGACCGTAAGCGCGACCATTTTTACGACATGCTGGCAGACCCCGAAATAGCACGGCTGCACCACATGTCCTGTGATTTGCACAGGCAACAGATTTCCCAATTGCGCGAGCTGCCCGAAATGCAGGAGCTTATGCAGCAGATGACAGCGGGTTTCGCTGCCAGGAACGAGGTATGAATCCTAAAAGGAGCAGCCTTGGTTAGGCATTCCGAGCATACCAACCCAAGAGCCCGTAAGCCGGTTGAGTTCAAGGGCACGTGGAAGGGGCGGAATTATCGCCGTGATGTAGCCAAGGCTCTGACTGTGAACTTGTTGGTTTTCTGCGCGATCTTTGGTGGTGCGATTTTTGTTGTCTATCTTAAGGATGAGGCTAAGCAAAATCCCAGAGTTTGGACTTTGGGTTCACAATATGGAGGCATTTGATGCTTTGGCTGCATTTGGGAATGCCTAAAACCGGCACGACCGCGCTTCAGGGATATGTTCGAAAAAATACGGCTCAACTGGCGGATGTCGGGCTGCGTTATTTGGAATCTGGACGGCGCAGGCTGGAAGGCAGCGGTCGTCTTGCGATCAGTCACAACATCATCGCTTTTCACATCAATCAGACCAACCAGCCGGTGGACCCGTTTCGCGAATTGATGGCTGTCGAATACGATAAGCACCGGGATCAGAACTGCCTGGTGTCATCGGAGATGTTTTATTCCTGTGATTTGCCCAGGCTGGCACAGGTTTTTGCCGAAGTCCCCTCCCGCGAGTTGCGGATCACTTTCTATTGTCGGCGGTATTCGGACTTCTTCGAGGCCGACTACAAACAACGCGCCAAGAATGGCCGTTTGAGTGGCGGGGCATCGGATTTTATTCGGAATCGGCTGGCCAGTATCAAAGCCCAACCCGAGGGGCTTAGTTTCTCATCAAAAGTGGCGCAGATCAGGCAGGCCTTTCCCGGCGTAACCGTCGTGCCGATGTTGTACGAACGGTCGGAAATGGTGCGTGGTCATGTTGTTGAAGATTTCATGTCACGCATCGAGGTCCCTTTGCCAGGCGGTGTTTCAGTCGATCGGCCTTCGAATCCATCTCAGTCACGCGCGGCAAGCGAAGCCTTTGGCATCGTGACCCGTGCGATTGGGCGCAAGGAAAGCCGACGTCTGCGTCGGCGTGTGAGTGATGATCCGGTGATGGTTCGCCGCAACGATGTTCTGGAACCTGACGAACGGGCTTGGTTGGATGAATACCTTGCCAATGAAGATATCGCCTTTCAGCAGGAGTTCTTTCCCGACCGTCCTCAGCTATTCAGCCCGGTTGAGTTGAGCCCCGAGGATCAGAAGTTTCGTAGAGATACGGCTGAAGAATACGAGGCGCTGCAAAAAGCGTCTGAGATTGTATTTCGCATGGCGCTGAACGGCTGAGTGTCACGGCTCGATAGCGATTTCCTGACGCTGACGGCCGGTCGTCTTGTCGAAGATCAGGATGCGATTGTCATTCGTCACTACCGCATACCAGTTATTGCCAATCGTAACGGCCTGGGCTTTTGCACCGTCTGGCAACTCGACCTGATCGGGCAGGGTAGGGGTTCTGTCCGATAGCCGGATGACAATCAACGCGAATGTCACTAGAACCCCGCCAATCATCACCGCGGTCAGCAGCATGACCATCCGGCGCAGCAGGCGAAGCTGTGGCGTTTCCCGCGGTTCTTGGGGTTCGGAAGGGACAGTCATGGGCACCCGCCAGATTGAATTTCAGATCGCGGCCGATCCGCCGCCACGCCTTGATAAGGCGCTTTCACGCGATGTGCCAGCCGAGGAAAACCTGTCACGGACACGGCTGGCCCGATTAATCGAAGCAGGGGCTGTCTTGATCGATGGCGCCAAGGCCCGCGACCCCAAAGCTAAGGTGGCCGAAGGGGCATTCGTGGCGATTACGGTTGCCGAAGCGGAAGACAGCCATATCGGCCCGGAAGATATCCCTTTGGAGGTCGTTTACGAAGACGCCGACCTGATCGTCATCAACAAACCGGCGGGCATGGTTGTGCATCCTGCGCCGGGGTCGCCCAGCGGTACGCTGGTAAACGCGCTGCTGCATCACTGTGGTGATGATCTGTCTGGTGTGGGCGGAGTGAAACGCCCCGGGATCGTGCACCGAATCGACAAGGAAACCAGCGGCTTGCTGGTCGTTGCTAAATCTGATGCGGCGCATCACGGGTTGGCCGCTCAGTTCGAGGCGCACAGTGTCGAGCGTTATTATCGCGCGGTTTGCTACGGGGTGCCGGACGCGAACGATCCGCGCCTGCGCGGGATCAAAGGCGTGAGCTTTGAGCCCGGCAACATCATGCGGCTAACGACGCAATTGGCCCGGCACAAGACGGACCGGCAAAAACAGGCGGTCCTGTTTCACGGAGGTCGCCACGCGGTCACTCGCGCCCGGGTGGTTGAGACATTTGGCTCTCCGGCCGGTTTGGCTCTGATCGAGTGTTGGCTGGAAACCGGTCGCACGCATCAGATTCGCGTTCACATGGCCCATGCGGGCCACGGCCTAATTGGCGACCCGGTCTATGGCGGTAAGCGGAAGCTAGCTGCAAAGGCGTTTAGCGCCACAACTTCCGAGGCCGTGCGCGCGTTCCCTCGGCAGGCGCTTCACGCCGCAGTATTAGGTTTCGAGCATCCGGTGACGGGCGAAAACTTGCGGTTTGAGGCAGATTTGCCGGGAGACATGGAAAATCTTGTTGAACAGCTTCGCACGCCACTGACATAATACGCAAAGTTACGTGAATAACGCTTTCTTAGGTTTCCTTTATCTAACGTTAATTCCAAACTGTTAACGGTGCCTCTTGAACGAATTGGGATGGACTCCCATATCCTATGTTAACGACTTAAACATTTGTCGGAGGGACATGAAACATGGCAAATTACGCAAATCTCCCCGCGCCGACGCCGGAAGGCGGACTGAACCGCTATATGCAGGAAATTCGCAAATTTCCCCTGCTTGAGCCGGAAGAAGAATACATGCTCGCCAAGCGCTGGGTGGAAGAGCAAGACACTGAAGCCGCACATAAAATGGTCACTTCGCACCTGCGATTGGCGGCCAAGATCGCCATGGGCTATCGCGGCTATGGCCTGCCGCAGGCCGAAGTGATTTCCGAGGCCAATGTAGGCCTGATGCAGGCGGTCAAACGGTTTGACCCTGAAAAGGGATTCCGTCTGGCGACCTATGCGATGTGGTGGATCCGCGCTTCGATCCAGGAATACATTCTGCGGTCGTGGTCGCTGGTGAAACTGGGCACCACCTCGGCCCAGAAAAAGCTGTTTTTCAACCTGCGCAAGGCCAAAGCACGGATCGGAGCGCTGGAAGAGGGCGACCTGCGCCCAGAGAACGTCAAGCAGATTGCGAATGATCTTGGCGTGACCGAGGATGAAGTCATCAGCATGAACCGCCGTATGTCCGGTGGGGATGCCTCGCTGAACGCGACTGTCGGGTCCGAAGGCGAAGGCACCATGCAGTGGCAGGATTGGCTTGAGGATGAAGATGCCGATCAGGCCGGCGACTATGAAGCGCGCGACGAACTGGATGCACGGCGCGAGTTGTTGGCGGCTGCTCTGGATGTGCTCAATGACCGGGAAAAGGATATCCTTACCCAACGCCGCCTGATGGATCAGGCGGTTACATTGGAAGAACTGAGCACACAGTACAATGTCAGCCGTGAACGTATTCGTCAGATCGAAGTGCGCGCCTTTGAGAAGTTGCAAAAGAAAATGCGGGAACTGGCGCGTGAAAAGGGCATGCTGGGCACCGTGTAAGCATTTTCGACAAAAGGACAAAAGCCCGCCGGTCTTGGCGGGCTTTTTCCGTACCAGGTGAATAAGAAATCGCTTTCCGATCAACGACCACGCCAGTCAACTTAATGCCGTCAATTGCGATACAGGGCGGCAGTATGCCGAAAGTCACGGCGCCCGTTTCCAGCGTCGGTGACCAAAGACCAACCACCACTTGATGAACTCCTGCAGTTTTCTGAGCCCTCGCAAGTCTTGACCGCGGAATGCGGAGAAAAGCCTGACTTATCGCCGACTGCTTGATAGAGAGGTCGCGACACCGAGCCGTTAGCGGTAACCACCGAAATCGGCACTCGTTCACGCATCTCGGAGGAGATAATGCAAAAACCAGTTCAATGGGGTGTATTGGGCGCCGCAAAATTCGCGCGTCACTTTATGGCACCTGCGATTCACGGAGCAAACGGAGCGCGGCTGGCGGGGCTGGCCACATCAAGCGCAGCCAAGGCCGAACCTTTTCAGGCCTTCTGTCCGGACCTGACCGTTTATGACAGCTACGATGCGCTGCTGGCTGATCCTCAGATTGAAGCCGTCTATATCCCTATGCCCAACCATGTGCATGTCGAGTGGAGCCATAAGGCGCTGGATGCGGGAAAGCATGTTCTGTGTGAAAAGCCGATGACCATGAAGGCGCCCGAATTCGACGCGCTGATCGAAAAGCGGGATCAAACCGGATTGCTGGCCGCAGAGGCTTATATGATCGTTCATCACCCTCAATGGCAACTGGCGCGAAAACTCATCGCGGATGGTGCCATTGGCAGGCTGGTGCACGTGACTGGTGCGTTCAGTTTTGACAATCGCGCGGATACGACAAATATCCGCAACCGCGCGGAAACCGGCGGTGGAGGGCTGCGGGACATTGGCGTTTACGTCATAGGCGGCGCGCGTTTTGCGACCGGGCAGGAGCCCGTCTCGGTGCAATCCGCTATCCGGTGGGAGGACGGTATCGACACGTTCACCGAAATTCGCGCTCAGTTCCCGGATTTCACCTATTCCACCTATGTCTCGATCCGCATGCATCCGCATCAGGAAATGGTGTTTCATGGTGAAGGTGGTGTGATCCGACTGACCATGCCGTTCAACGCGCGTGTCATGGGTGAAGCGCGGGTAGAACTGCATCGGCCCAAGCACGAAGTTCAGGTCACTCGTTTCCCGGGCGATGACCATTACAAACTTCAGGTGGAAGCCTTCTGTCGTTCGGTGCGTGAAGGGGCGGAGTATCCTTGTCCGCTGGAGTTCTCGCGCGGTACGCAACAGATGATTGACCGCGTCTTTGAGAAGGCCGTTCCGCTCTGACTTGCCACATCGCGCCCGGCTCGTCTAATCTGGCGGGCACCTGATCAGGAGGAGTCCCATGGCAGGCGGCTGGGCGCGCGATGGCGCGGTGAGTGAACAGATCGAAGCATCCATTTCGGATGAACTTGCCCGGATGCAGGCGCAAAAGCGCCCCGTGGGTGAAAGCCTCACCCATTGCGCGGAATGCGAAGAGCCGATCCCGGAAAAAAGACGGGCTGCCATCCCCGGCGTGAAGCTGTGCTTTGAATGCCAACAAGAACGTGACAGCGCTTTCAAGGCCCGTGCTGGAATAAATCGGCGCGGGTCCAAAGACAGCCAACTGAAATAAGCGGGGCAGGAGGATGCCCGAGGCCCAGGCGAAACAGCCGCTTTTGCAAAACGGGCTGGTTCTTGGGTTTCTGGCTGCGTTCCTGTGGGGCACACATAGCGTTATCGTCCGCTATCTGACAAGCGATCTGAGCGGGTTGCAGATTGCGGTGACGCGGCTGTTTATCGCGGCCATTGCAATCTATTGCATGCTGCAGGTGATGCGGGTTGCCGTTTCAATCCGGCTGGGGGACTGGAACTTTCGGCTGGCCGTTCTGTCCACTGTGGTCAATTATATTCTGTTCCATATCGGGCTTGAACATACAGGCGCCGCCAACGCGATGGTGCTTGAGAACACTGCGCCGTTCTTTGTTTTGGTGTTCCTGTATTTCTTTGCCGATACACCCGTCACCCGCACCGACGTGTTGGCGACGGCGCTGGCGATTCTGGGTGTATTCCTGACCGTTTACCGGGATTTTCAGGGGGGCGGGGAACCCCTGTTTGGGGACCTGCTTGAGATCGGCGCCGGTCTCAGCTGGGCGGTGTTTCTGATCTCCAGCAGCCGGGCGATGCGCAATTCGGAAACGACGGGGGAGCGGCTGAATTTCCTGTTTGGTATCTTCCTGTGCTCGGGCGTTCTGTTGGTGCCCTTGGCAGCGTTTTCACTGCAAATTCCAACAATTAACGACGTGGCGTTCCTGATCTTGCTGGGGGTGCTACCGACCGCCTTGGCCTATTATTTATGGTATGAAGCCGCCGCGCGGGTATCTACTTTGACAGCCACGTTGATGTTCGCCGCCTCCGTGGTGTTCACGTTCATCAATTCAGCGCTGTTCTTGGGGGCCGCAATCACTCCGGTCGCGGCCCTTGGCGCTTTGTTGATTGTGGTCGCCGTGTTCCTGACGACCAAAAGCCAGAAGTGACCGCCTGGGTCAGTCCTCCATCGCTTCCAACTCGTCGATAAAGCCTGAGATCATCGACAGGCCTTTATCCCAGAACTTTGGGTCGCTCGCGTCCAGCCCAAAGGGGGCCAGCAGTTCCTTATGGTGCTTCGAGCCTCCGGCGCGCAGCATCTCGAAATACTTGTCCTCGAACCCGTCCGAGCCGCCTTCGTAGACAGAGTAAAGCGCGTTTACCAGACCATCGCCGAACGCATAGGCGTAGACGTAGAATGGCGAGTGGACGAAGTGTGGGATATAGGCCCAGAAGGTCTCATACCCTTCCATGAATTCGAATGCCGGGCCAAGGCTTTCGGCCTGAACGCTCATCCACAGGGCGTTGATGTCGTCCGGGGTCAGCTCGCCTTCACGACGGGCGTCGTGAAGTTTGCATTCAAAGTCGTAGAAAGCGATCTGGCGGACCACCGTGTTGATCATGTCTTCGACCTTACCGGCCAGCAACACCTTTCGCTGTTCGGGCGTCTCGGCTTGATCCAGCATTTTGCGGAAGGTCAGCATTTCGCCAAACACCGATGCGGTTTCGGCCAGCGTCAGCGGGGTCGAAGACAGCATTTCACCCTGATCGGCCGCCAGAACCTGATGCACTCCGTGGCCAAGCTCGTGCGCAAGGGTCATCACGTCGCGTGGTTTGCCCAGATAGTTGAGCATCACGTAGGGGTGCACTTCGGTTACGGTTGGGTGTGCGAAAGCACCCGGTGCCTTACCGGGCTTCACAGCCGCGTCGATCCAGCCTTTTGAGAAGAATGGGGCCGCGATTTCACCCATGCGCGGATCGAAGGCGTTGTAAGCCTCCATCACTGTATTCTCGGCCTCTTCCCAGCCGACAATACGGCTGTCTTCCATTGGCAGAGGTGCGTTGCGGTCCCAGACCTGCATCACGTCCAGACCCAGCCATTTGCGCTTTAGCTCGTAATAGCGGTGGCTGAGCTTGGGGTAGGCGGCGACAACAGCTTCGCGCAGTGCCTCAACAACCTCGGGTTCCACGTCGTTCGACAGGTGGCGGCCGGTCTGCGCGGTCGGCATCTTGCGCCAGCGGTCGACGATTTCCTTTTCCTTGGCCTGTGTGTTGTGCACGCGAGCAAAGGTTTTGATGTTGTCCTGAAATACCGACGCCAGTTCGCGCGAAGCGGCCTCGCGTTTGGCACGGTCCTGTTCCGTCAGCAGGTTCAGAGTGCCTTCTATGTTCAATTCTTCACCGTCGACGGTAAAGGTCAGCCCGGCGATAGTTTCGTCGAACAGGCGCTCCCACGCGTCGCCGACGACGCCCAGGTCGTGCAGGAACTTCTCAAGCTCATCGGACAGTTGGTATGGCTTCATCGCACGGATGCGGCGGAAGACAGGCTCATACCGGGCCAGATCAGAATTCGCCTCGAAATGCGCTTTCAGCAGGTTGTCGTCGATCCGGTTGATCTCGAGCGTGAAGAACACCAGAGGTGTGGTGAAGATCGTGATCTTTTCCTGCATGTCCGACAGGAACTTGGCGCGTTCGGCATCGGTGGTCAGCTGGTAATAGCGCAGACCGGCAAAGGACATGACGCGGCCTGCGACAGTATTGATCTTTTCGTTGCGCTGCACGCAGGTGAGCAGACCCCCGGCGTCCAGATCAGCCAGCTTGCCCTCGTAATCGGCGGCGAATGAGGCGCACTCGCCTTCCAGCCACTTTAGATCGCGGTCCAGCTCTGGTGCGTCTTCCGAACTGTACAGATCGCTCAGATCCCATTCCGGCAAGTTGCCAAGATTGTCGGTTCCTCCGACAGCGTTTGCGTCACGGACGGGAAAGGGAAGGTCGCGCATGGATCACCTCGAAAATCTGCATTGGCAAACATCTAGGCGCGCAGGCGCGGGATCACAAGCGGGTGTTAGGTCGACAAAGCTGGTTCCGGGGTTGGGTGCGATTGCGTAGCTTTGAAGTGCGCGGCCAGTTGGTCGAAGACCGGCCCGCGCACGTCGGGCGCTTCCATCATAACTTCGTGTTCACCATTCGGGATTTCGACCAGAGTGCCGCTCGGCCAGTTGTCCACTCGGGCGCGGATGGCCTTGCGGTCCACGATCTGTTCATGGCTGCCCAGAAATGTCAGGCATGGCGTCGCGGGCGCGGTCTGCTCGGTCAGCCATGCGCATTCGTCCAATGCCTCGCGCAGCCAGATTGTCGAAGGCGCGCCAAGCGCCAGTTCAGGATACGCGATCAACTGGTCCTGCATCATCCTGTACATCTCAGGATCCCGGGTCAGCACATTGCCCTCGAACGGTTGCGACAGCACATAGCTTTCAAGAGAAGTGGTCGGAGGAGTTCTTTCCCCTAAACCGATTCTCGGGCCCCAATAAGCTGTCAGACGGCTGAGCGGTTTCATCAGGGGCGTGAAGAAAATCCCCCACATTGGCCCGGTGAAAGCACTGGCCGCAAAGCAATCCCGCTCCAGAACCGCCCGCAGGCCGATCGCGCCACCCATGGAGTGCCCGATCACGTACCAGGGCTGCGGCAGATCCAGCACGGTTGCCAGGTCCAGCGTTGCCTGTACGTCTTTCTGATAGTCCGTAAACTGGTCCACATGACCTACACGCGGGTCGTCAAGCAAACGATCCGCCAAACCCTGACCGCGCCAGTCGACAGATAAAAAGGCAAAACCCCTACCGACAAACTCGGTCGCGGCGTCACCGTATTTTTCGATGTATTCCGTGCGGCCGGGGAACATCATCACCGTACCGCACGCGTCACCTTCGGGTCGCCAATGGGCCACGCGAATGCGAACATTATCCGAGGTGTTCAGCCAATGGGCCTGACCACCGGCAGGGGCGCCGGCCACGTCTTCGAACAAGGGGGCCGGCGACAGTTCCATCAGGCCAGTGCCGACGCCAGTTGCATGGCGACACCCATATCGCCGTCCACGGTCAGCTTGCCGGACATGAACGCACCGGTCGGGTTCAGTTCACCGCTGAGGATTTGCTCGAACGTGTCGGCATCTGCGCTCATGGTGACATCTGCTTCGTCGTCGCTGACGCGCGCGCCGTCCGCATCCAGAACGATCGAGCCCAGATCGGCGATGGCAAATTTGGCCGATGCGCTAAAATCGCCGCCCGACAGTTTTTCGTTCAGCGCCGCTGCGGCTTTTTCCAGAGTATCGCTCATGGTTCTCCTCACTTTGAATTGAGCGCCAGGAATGGACTTCCCCTGACGCCACGCTACACTGAACGTTGTTATGGGCATTGCAAGCAACAATCTCAAAGGTATCGTCGCGGCAACGGTGTTGCTAGTCACGTTTTCCACCAGTTGTCTTGCGCAACAGGCGGATTCGCGGGACGAGTCACAACTATTGGAGCAACTGGCGCAATCAACCCCGGATCAAGCGATTGGCATTGATCGTCAGCTCAAGGCGCTATGGTCCCTGTCAGGTTCGGCTTCGGCAGATTTGCTTTTGGAACGTGGTCGCGACGCGCTGGATGACGGCGACGCCATGGCCGCCATTGAACATCTGACGGCTCTTACAGATCACGCGCCTGGTTTTGCGGAAGGGTGGCATCTGCGGGCCTCGGCGTTTTTCGGCATGGAACGCTTTGGCATGGCCGCCGCCGATTTGGAACATGCTTTGACGCTGAACCCCAACAATTATGAGGCCATCTACGGCCTTGGCCTGATTTTTGAGATCGTCGGTCAGCCTGACAAAGCATTTGAGGCATACCAGCGCGCGCTGGCTATACATCCTCATCATGAAGAAGTAACCAATGCCGTGAATCGACTGAAGCCTCAGGTCGAGGGTTCGGCCCTCTAAGAACCGGGGCAGGGGGCAAAGGTGAGCGGGTCATCCCGAATCGTGGCCGTTCTGGGCCCGACCAACACAGGTAAAACCCATTACGCGATCGAGCGGATGCTGGGGTATCGGACCGGTGTGATCGGTCTGCCGCTGCGTCTGCTGGCGCGCGAGGTTTATGACAAGATCGTTGCCATCCGGGGACCGTCCGTTGTGGCGCTGGTCACGGGCGAAGAACGGATCGTTCCGCCGCGTGCTCAGTACTGGGTCTGCACGGTCGAAGCGATGCCCGAGGGCATGGGTGCCGATATTGTCGCCATTGACGAAATCCAACTGTGCGCTGATCCCGAACGCGGCCATGTTTTTACCGACCGTTTGCTGCGTTCTCGTGGCACCAATGAAACGCTGTTCCTGGGCTCCGATACCATGCGCGGTTCCATCTCGGCCCTTGTCCCCGAAGCGCAGTTTGTGCGCCGCGAGAGAATGTCGCAGCTGGTCTATTCCGGCTCGAAAAAGATCAGCCGGATGCCCGCGCGCAGCGCCATCGTCGGGTTCTCGGTCGATAACGTCTATGCCATTGCCGAGTTGCTGCGCCGTCAAAAGGGTGGGGCGGCGGTGGTCATGGGCGCGCTTAGCCCGCGAACCCGGAACGCACAAGTCGACCTCTATCAGAACGGAGAGGTCGACTATCTGGTGGCCACGGATGCCATCGGGATGGGGTTGAACCTTGATGTGAACCACGTCGCATTCTCTTCCCTGACCAAATTCGACGGCCGGAGGATGCGTCCGCTTGCACCAAACGAGTTGGCCCAGATCGCCGGTCGGGCAGGGCGTGGCATGTCGGACGGCACCTTCGGCGTGACCGGAGAAGCGCCACCATTGGACGAAGGTGTCGCGCAGGCGATCATGGACAGCCGGTTCACGCCGATGAAGAAACTGAATTGGCGGAATGCCGCTTTGCGGTTCGGTTCGGTTGAAGCCCTGATCGACTCGCTGGAGGTCAGCCCTGACAGCGAACACCTGATCAAGGCGCGTCCGGCTGACGACCTGAATGTGCTTAAATCGCTCTCGCAAGTGACCGAGGTTGCCGCCCGGGCCAGCGACGGCCCTTCCATCCGTTTGCTGTGGGATGTGTGCCGAATCCCCGATTTTCGTGGTATCAGCCATGCCGAACACGCCAGTCTGCTTGAAGTGATTTATGGCCACCTCCACGAACGCAGCTCGATTCCGGACGACTTCATGGCGCGGCAAATCCGCCGCATTGATCGAACGGATGGGGATATAGATGCACTGTCTAAAAGATTGGCATATATTCGCACTTGGACATATGTTGCGCAGCGAAATGGCTGGGTGCGTGACGAATCACATTGGCGCGCCGAAACCCGCGCTGTAGAAGACAGATTGTCGGACGCGTTGCATGACCGTTTGACTCAGAGATTTGTGGACCGGCGCACATCCGTTTTGTTGCGCCGGCTCAAACAGAAGGAGGCCCTTTTGGCCGAAGTAAATGACAAGGGTGAAGTGACCGTCGAAGGCGAATTCGTCGGTCGTCTGGAAGGGTTCCGGTTTATCCCGGACAAGAGCGCACAAGGAACCGAGGCGAAAGCTTTGAAGTCGGCTTCCCTGCAGGCACTCGCACCGCAATTCCATCTGCGTGCAGACCGCTTCTACAATGCACCCGATACCGAAATTGATTTTACCGATCAGGGTGGCCTGATGTGGGGAGAATATGCCGTTGGCAAACTGGTTGCAGGGGCAGAGCCTCTCAAGCCGATGGTCGAGGTGTTTGTGGATGAGGCCGCAGGCCCGGATGTTGAGCAGAAGGTTCAGCGTCGCCTGCAGCACTTTATCGACCGCAAGGTTGCCGCGCTGTTCGAACCGCTGCTGAACCTGTCGCGGGACGAGGAACTGTCCGGTCTGGCCAAGGGCTTTGCCTTTCGAATGGTCGAGGCGCTGGGCGTGCTGCCGCGCGCCGGTGTCGCGCAGGAAGTCAAGGATCTGGATCAGGACGCCCGTGGCGCGCTGCGTAAGCACGGCATCCGTTTCGGTCAGTTCACCATCTTCATGCCATTGCTGCTCAAACCCGCTCCAACGCGGCTGCGTTTGGTGCTGTGGGCTCTGGCCGGTGGTCTTCAGGAATTCCCCGAGGCTCCGCCTCCGGGCCTGGTCACCGTGCCCATCGCCAAGGATGCGCCCGAAGGCTACGACACCATGTGCGGCTACCGCGATGCAGGCGAACGGTCGATCCGCATCGACATGCTTGAGCGTCTGGCGGATATGCTGCGCGCCGAAGACAGTCGCGGCGGTTTTGAGGCCAAGCCCGACATGTTGTCGATCACCGGCATGACGCTGGATCAGTTCGCCGACCTGATGCAGGGCCTGGGTTACAAGGCCGAGCGGGGCGAGCGCGAAAAGGTCAAACCGGCGCCTGTCGAGACCTCTGTCACCGAAGCGGCGGAGCAACCTGTCGCCGAAGAGACTGCGGCACCCGAAGTAGAACCCGCAGAGGTCGCCACACCCGCCGAGGCGCCGACCGAGGCCACAGACAGCATCGAGGCGGCAACCGAGGCTCCTGCGTCAGACGAGCCAGAGGTCGAGGTGTTCTATACCTTCACCTGGGGTCGTCAGCGTCAGGCCAACCGCGGTCCGCGCCGTGAGCAGCGACAGGGGCAGGGCAAAGGAAAACCACGCGGCAAGCCCCAGGACGGGCGCGGTAAGCCGCAGGGTAAGAAGGGTGGCAAGCCTCAGGGCTCCAAGAGCTTCTCGTCGCGGCCTCCGAAAAAGGAAAAGGCGATCGATCCGGATAACCCGTTTGCAGCAGCGCTGATGGGTTTGAAAGACGGTAACTAAACGCCGATGGCCGAGGCCAAACTGCGGATCGACAAATGGTTGTGGCAGGCGCGGTTCTTCAAGACCCGCAGCCTGGCCGCCAAACAGGTCAGCGGCGGCCATGTCCGGCTGAACGGAAACCGGGTCCTGAAACCGGCGCAAGCCGTCGGGCCCGGGGACATTCTGACTTTCCCTCAGGGGCGCATTGTACGGGTTGTCCGCATCGAAAAGCTTGGCGAACGGCGTGGACCTGCGCCCGAGGCGCAAACATTATACTCGGACCTGATTGAAAAGCAGGATACGCTGCCACGAAACCCGGGATTTGAGGGAAAAGGTCGCCCGACCAAGAAAGATCGGCGCGCGCTTGATCTTTCTCGCACCCCCAAGGGCTGATCCTCCCTTGAAGACAGGGCAATACTGGATTAGCTAGTCGCCCAAAGCGTAAACGGGAATTCCACCATGACCTATGTCGTCACCGAAAACTGCATCGCCTGCAAATACACCGACTGCGTCGAGGTGTGTCCGGTCGATTGTTTCTATGAAGGTGAGAACACGCTGGTCATTCATCCCGATGAATGCATCGACTGTGGCGTGTGCGAGCCGGAATGCCCCGCTGACGCCATCCGCCCTGACACAGAGCCGGGCATGGATCAGTGGGTCGAGTTCAACCGGAAATACTCTGAGCAGTGGCCGGTGATTGTGACCAAGAAGGATCCGCTGCCCGAGGCAGAAGAGCGCGATGGCGAAGAAGGCAAGATGGAGAAGTATTTCTCTGAGGCGCCCGGCGAAGGCGGTTAAGCGATTCGGTCTCTGAACCAGGCGGTTCAGGTGCAAAAACACATGGCATCGCCCTGAAAAACATGGAGTTTTCCAGTTCGTCAGGGGCGTTGCCTTTCGTGCACCGCATTTTTGTGGTATACTCTGTAGCTGAATGTTGAATGAGATGGGGATGTGCTCCGTAAGTATGATTGCTTTGGAGTTCTGATTTAGTGACAAACCAACCGCCTGACGGGGTCAAATGGCTCCGCCGTGGTTGTTTTGCTGTCCGCGTTTTGTTCTGTAACCAAGGATGAACCTGTATGTCTAAGTCGAAAAAGCTTGAGTTCCGCCCGAATGACTATGTTGTCTATCCCGCGCATGGTGTGGGTCAGATCATCTCGATCGAAGAGCAGGAAGTCGCGGGATATTCTCTTGAGCTGTTCGTTATCTCTTTTGAAAAAGACAAGATGACCCTGCGGGTACCGACGAACAAAGTTACCGAATCCGGTCTGCGGTCGCTCAGCTCACCTGATGTCATCAGCCAGGCGATGAAAACCCTGAAGGGTAAGGCCAAGGTAAAGCGCGCCATGTGGTCGCGCCGGGCGCAGGAATACGAACAGAAGATCAACTCTGGCGATCTGATCTCGATTGCCGAAGTGGTTCGCGATCTGCACCGCACCGATGACCAGCGCGAGCAGAGCTATTCCGAGCGTCAGCTGTACGAAGCCGCGCTTGAGCGTCTGACCCGCGAAGTGGCCGCTGTTTCCGGCGCTGGTGAGGTCTCGGCTGCCAAGCAAGTTGATGAGGTTCTGACCTCGCGCGCTGCCGCAGCCTGATCGTCGGCACACTCAATTTTAAGGCCGCTCCTGCACGGGGCGGCTTTTTTCGTGTCTGGCCGCTTGGTGAAACTCGCATTTGCCGTTAATTTTTCAACAGGCAGAGGCGGATACATGGCCAACATAAAGCAAACAGTTAAGTTTCTGTATATCGCACATGAGCCGATCTCGGTCTGGTTTCGGTACGGCTTGATCTTGTTCGATGCTGTTTCGATTGTATTTTTCGTCTCCACCGCGAACATGCCGCAAAGTCCGGGAATAATTATCGCCAGCCTGTGCATTGGGCTTCTGATCCTGTTGGATTTTCTGGCACGGCTATGGATTGCGAAAGACCGCTGGAAGCTGTTGCGCAAGATTTACACGCTGGCGGACATCGTCGTAATTGCCTCGTTGTTGCTGGAGCCTTTTTTGCCCGGAAATCTGGCGTTCGTGCGTATTTTGCGGGCTCTGCGCCTGATTCACTCCTATCATTTACTAAGAGACCTGCGCCGGGACAGCCATTTTTTCCGTACGCATGAAGATGCCGTGATCGCCGCGATCAACCTCATGGTTTTTGTGTTCGCAACGTCCACTGCCGTTCTGGTCTTCTTCGTTCCAGGCGACAGTGAGAACGCCTATATTGATGCGCTTTATTTCACCATGGCGACGCTGACCACGACCGGATTCGGCGATATCACTCTGGCGACCCCGGGCGGCAAGTTGTTTTCAGTGTTTATCATGGTGGTAGGCGTGGCTTTGTTTGTACGTTTGGCGCAGGCGATATTCATGCCACAAAAAGTGCGTCACAAATGCCCCAGCTGCGGATTGTACCGCCATGACCCGGACGCAGTCCATTGCAAGCACTGCGGCGAGACCCTGAGAATCGAGACTGGTGGTACGGCTTAAAGCGCTGCCACTGCTGCCGTCAGAAAAGCGAGCTCGGACACTTGTTGGGTAGCGCCCAGAATGTCACCGGTCTGGCCGTTGATCTTGGCTTTGGCCAGGCCGGCCAGTGCGGCCACGATCAGCGCGGCGATCGAAACGGGGACGACTACCCCCGCGTGCAACAAAAGCGCTGAACAAGCGATAGCCAGCCCCAATCCCATAAAGGTGGTTCTGGCAGTTGGCCCTCCAACCGAATGGCTCAGGCCACTGTTTCGGGCATTTGGAAGGGCGGACATCACAACGGGCATGAACGCGCGCGAAACGATGCAGGCGGCGAGTATGGCCCAGAAGTTTCCGGCGGAAAGCAAGGCCGCGACAAGTGCGACACGCAGCAATTGCGTGAAGATCAGGGCGAGAACGCCATAGGCCCCGATATGGCTGTCCTTCATGATCTCCAGCCGGCGTTCGGGGGTAAAACCGCCCCAAAAACCATCGACGGTGTCAGCCAGCCCGTCCTCATGCATGGCACCGGTTGTTGTGATCAAAGCCGCGACCAACAAAACGGCGCTTGCTGTGGCGGGAAGGCCAAGGGCCATCGCTGCCCAACCAACAGCGCAAGCCAACAAGCCAACAACAACCCCGACCACGGGAAACGCCCAGACTGCACCGGCTTGCCGTGCGAACACGTTTTTCGGCAACCGCGGCAACGGCAGGCGCGTCAGCAGAACAAGCGCCAGCGGAATATCCCACATGGAAAAGAGGTTGGTGTCGTTTTTGTGCACTCCCGCGCCTTTCGGGGTCTTGTTGGATCGGACGCTTCGGTTAAACACACAGGACCACTCTGATGCAACGAGGCTTTAGATGCTGCCCGAACTTAATGACCTGAAAACCTTCCGCGATGCCCTGAACCAGGCACCGGGTCCAGACGATGCCGCGCTACTCGGGGCGGCCGACCGCAATGGGCAGTTGACCAAACCACCCGGAGCCCTTGGACGGCTTGAGGATCTGGCGATCTGGTACGCTGGCTGGCGGGGGGATGCCCGCCCGCAGATCACTGCTCCGCAGGTAATCGTTTTCGCCGGAAACCACGGCGTGACGGCGCAGGGCGTATCGGCGTTTCCACCAGAAGTGACCGTCCAGATGGTCATGAATTTTGAACATGGCGGCGCGGCGATCAACCAGTTGGCTAAGGCCGCTGGCGCGACGATGAATGTGCACGCTCTGGATCTGGATCGACCCACGGCGGATTTCACCAGCGGTCCGGCGATGTCCGAGGATGAACTGCTTGAGGCTCTGCGCGTCGGTTGGACTGCAGTGGACCCTACGGCGGACCTTTTGGTGGTCGGAGAGATGGGTATCGGCAACACCACTCCGGCTGCGGCAATCGCCTGCGTATTGTTCGGCGGCGAGGCGTCGGACTGGACGGGGCGCGGAACCGGTGTCGACGACGCCGGGCTGGCCAACAAGACCCGTGTCGTGGCCGAAGGCGTGGCCCTGCATGCAGGGTCAGGCGATGGGGTTGAGGTGTTGCGCCGTCTTGGCGGGCGAGAGATTGCGGCCATGGCCGGAGCCATCGCCGCCGCCCGTGTCCTGCGCATACCGGTTATTCTGGACGGCTTTATTTGCTCGGCCGCAGCGGCCTGTCTGGCGGATGTCTCTGCAGAGGCGCTTGATCATGCCATAGCAGGACATCAAAGCGCCGAAGGCGCGCATGCCGCAGTGCTGGCCAAACTCGGAAAGGAACCTCTGCTGAACCTCGGGCTGCGATTGGGCGAAGGCTCGGGCGGAGCTTTGGCCATAAATATCCTCAAAAGCGCTGTTGCCTGCCATTCTGGCATGGCGACTTTTGCCGAGGCAGGCGTTTCAGACGGCTGACCCAATTTGCCTGATCCGCGTGTGCGGGTCAGGCCGACTTTTTGGCGTGCTTTTCGGCTAATTCCAGAAGCTCGGTTTCCAGCTCTTTTTCAAGCTGCCGCGCGCGGTCGATATATCTCTTGTTATCCGCAGTAGGCATTCCGGGAATCCACAGTTCGGCCAGCTCCCGAACCGAGGACCGATCGTGGTGATAAAAGGTCTGTTCGGCCTGGGCGGCCTCGTATTCGCTGAGGCCTATATTCTCGAGGACATACCGTCCGGCACGAAGTGAGCCGTCAAACATCTCGCGCACGATGTCGTCCGCACCGGCCTGATACAGCTGGTATACATGGGTCCGGTCATGGGCGCGGGCCACGATGTGCAGATCAGGGCGTTGCCGCCGCGCAAAGCTTACCAACCGTGTCACCTGCTTAGGGTCATCCATTGCAGCGACGAGAACGGCGGCTTTTTCAAGCCCGGCTGCGCGCAGCAACTCCGGACGGGTTGGGTCACCCAGAAACCCTTTGACGCCAAACCGGCGCATCAATTGAACGGTTTCGATGTCATGATCCAGAACGACGGTTTTGAACCCGCTGGCACGTACCAGCCGGTTCACGATCTGCCCAAAGCGCCCGATACCCGCGATGATCACAGGTCCTTTCTCATCAATTTCGTCCGGTTCGGGCAGCGGTGCGCCTTCGCCGATATGCCGGGACAGCAGGTCGTAGATGATGAACAGTAAGGGCGTGATCAGCATGGTCAGCGCGATAATCATCAGCAGTTTCTGAGACAGATCAGGTGGAATGACGTTTTGCTGAGTTGAAAAGGCCAGCAGGACAAAACCGAACTCACCTGCCTGCGCCAGACCCAAGGTGAACAGCCAATGATCGCGTCCGCGCAGTTTAAAGGCGCGCCCGACCAGGTACAGGATGATCCCCTTGGTCAGAATAACAAGAAGGGCCAGCCCGAACAGTTCCAGAGGATCATTGAAGAAATAGGCGACATCAATTCCGGCACCGACCGTGATGAAGAAAAGGCCCAGGAACAAACCTTTGAACGGTTCAAGGTCGCTCTCCATTTCATGCCGGAATTCTGAACTGGCCAGAACAACTCCGGCGAGAAACGCGCCCAGGGCAGGGGACAAGCCAACGAGTGTCATCAGGAACGAAATTCCGACAACGATCATCAGCGCCAGCGCCGTGTACATCTCGCGCAGGCGGGTGGCGTGGATGAAGCGGAACAGGGGGCGCGTCAGGTAGACGCCGGCAAGGATGACAAACGCAATTGCGCCGATGGTGACAAGCGTGACCGCCCAGCCCGGCAGACCTTCGACCAAGGACAGGCTGTGATGGCCTGCGTCGTGCAGGTCTGTCGCGCCGCGGTCAATCGATCCGTCGCTTTCGATATGCGGCATTGCGGGCAACGCCAGCAGTGGCAGCAGCGCCAGGATCGGAATAACCGCGATATCCTGCGTAAGAAGCACCGAAAACGTAGAGCGACCTCCATTGGTCTGCATCAACCCTTTTTCCGAAAGCGTTTGCAGCACAATCGCAGTAGAAGACAGCGACAGGGTCAAACCGACAGCCAGAGCAACCGACCAGGGATGGTTCGCATACATGGCAACGCAGGCAATGGCGATGGTCGACAGGCCGACCTGAAGACCCCCCAGACCCAAAAGCCTGTCCCGCATGTCCCACAACGCGCGCGGTTCAAGCTCGAGCCCGATCAGGAACAGCATCATGACCACACCGAATTCGGCAACATGCTGCAGACTTTCGGTTTCGGCCCCAACAAGGCCGAAGACGGGGCCGATGATTATGCCGGCGGCCAGATAACCCAAAACAGACCCCAACCCCAGACGTGCCGACAACGGCACGGCGATCACGGCAGCTGCCAGATAGATCGAAGCCTGGTAGAGGAAATCGTCCATGTTTGTCCTTTCGGTCGGGCTACGTGGGTAAAGGCGCGTCGCGCTTAAGCTGGTCCATAACGATCTGGCTTTGAACCCGTGCCACGGCAGGATGCGGCAGTATCACCTGGTGAAGCAAGCGGTTGAGCGCGGATAGATCGTCGCAATAGACATGCAGCAGGTAATCCGCCTCTCCGGTCATTGTCCATGCGCTGGTGATCTCTGGGCGGGTATCCACCATCTGGGCAAAACTCCTGGATTGCTCGGGGCCGTGGGTGCCCAGATGAACCTGGATGAACCCTTGAACTTGCAACCCGAGTTTCAGCGGGTCCAGCCGGGCGGCATAGCCTGTGATATAACCTTCTGCCTCAAGCCTCTGCCGTCGTCGTCCGGCCTGACTGGGCGAAAGGTTGAGCATTTCCCCCAACTGGTGCGCGGTCAGGTGGGCATCCTTCTGCAATGCGGATAACAGGCGCGTGTCGGTGGAATCCAGCATATGCGGAAATTCTCCAAATTTTATCAATTAGGTGCGGGATTTACGCGCCCTTACTTAGTTTACACAAAAACAATGCGCAGAAACAGCGCTTGATAAAGCGTATTTTGGAATCAGCAAAGAAATTCCTGTTTTTGAGGAGACGCGCCATGGGTCCTTTCCCCCACAACGCCCCGAAATCTGTCATCAGCAAAGAAAATCCCGCCGGAACCGACGGGTTTGAGTTCGTCGAATTTGCGCATCCAGAACCGCAGGAGTTGCGTGATCTGTTTGCCAGGATGGGCTTTGAACTGGTCGGTCATCACAAAGACAAGCCTGCTGTCGAGCTTTGGCAGCAGGGTGACGTGACCTACATTCTTAATTCGGACCCCAAGAGCTTTGCCGCCCGGTTCGTCGAAGAGCACGGCCCCTGTGCCCCGGCAATGGGCTGGCGTGTCGTTGACGCCCAGAAGGCCTATGAGCATGCTGTCGCCAAAGGGGCTGAACCCTATGACGCGGCGGACAAGACGATGGACGTCCCGGCCATCAAGGGCATCGGCGGGTCGCTGATCTATTTCATCGACCAGTATCATGACACCTCGCCTTATAATGAGGAATTCAACTGGACCAAGCAGTCCAAACCGCGCGGGGACGGGTTCTATTACCTCGATCACCTGACGCACAATGTCTACAAGGGCAACATGGACAAGTGGTTCAAGTTCTACGAAGACCTGTTCAACTTCCGTGAAATCCGGTTTTTCGACATTCAGGGCAAATTCACAGGGCTTTTCAGCCGTGCCCTGACATCGCCTTGCGGACGTATCCGCATCCCGATCAACGAAGACCGCGGTGAAACCGGGCAGATCGTGTCGTACCTCAACAAGTACAAAGGTGAGGGGATTCAGCATATCGCGGTGGGCAGCGATGATATCTATGACTCGACCGATGCGATTGCCGCGAAGGGTCTGAAGTTCATGCCGGGTCCAAACAAGGCCTATTACGATATGTCCACGGATCGGGTTGCCGACCACGAAGAGCCGCTGGACCGGATGATGAAGCACGGCATCCTGATCGACGGCGAAGGCGTTCTGGACGGTGGCGAGACCAGAATTCTGCTGCAAATTTTCTCGAAAACCGTGATCGGCCCAATCTTTTTCGAGTTCATCCAGCGCAAAGGCGATGATGGGTTCGGTGAGGGTAATTTTCAGGCTCTGTTCGAATCGATTGAACGCGAACAGATCGAAAGCGGAGAAATTTCAGCCGCTTAATAGCGTGACCTAATGTGTGGGCGGGGTATCTGTTTCAACTTCGCCCTCACACATTATTAGCCACGTGGCATTTTCAATGTCAGGTTCTTACCACGTTTTTGATAGCGCAATTCGCTGTCGCTGATTGCTATGACGTTGCCGCCGTCCAGCCTATCCCCGACTTTCAGTTTTTTATACCGACCGCTGGGCAATCTAACCAATGCACGGCGATTGGCTGGCGTACCGTAAACCCCGATCAGGTTCAGTTTTCGAAGGTTCAGCGCGTTGTCGATAGTTGCCTGCCGCGCCACCGAGGCAGATGAAGGTATCTTGGGTGCGACAGCTTTCGGCTGGAAAGACCCGGCCTCGGCGCTTGCCTGACCAATCGCTGCCGTCGAGCCCAGATTTGCGGTCTGGGTACCGGAAGGCCGGGAAAGTCCGGCAGGGCGGGGTTTCGGGCGCGGCACGCGCACGACTGCCAAGGCGGTTGGGGTTTCGTCAACCTGCGGCTGCTGTTGCAGTGACTCCGGACGCAGCTTGGGGCGCAGCACCGCCAGTTCCTCACGTGTGCGACCGCCGAGTTGCTGGCGTTCGAACCGTTCAATCAGATCGCCGGGGCGGGGTTTTGGACGCAGACCAGCCAGCCGGTCACTCGTCTCTTCCTGAATCGGTTCCTGTTCGAACCGAACAGGCGCCTCTGGCGGTACTTTGGACGGTTGCCCCAGATATACGACAATCCCGTCCGGATTCAGAGTTCCTTCGGCGGTGGGTGTGACCAGCCCACGCTCGTCGAGTTCAAACGGGGTTTCGGCAGTGTTTGGCAATACGACCTGTTCGAAGGGCGCGTCAGTGTCAAAGCTTTGCACCGGAGGCAAAGCAACGGCGTCATTCGAAAGATTGGAATTGTCGACAGAGGCCAGATACGTCTCTTCGGCCAGTACAGGCATCGGAGCTTCCAACGGTTCAGGCACATTGATTTCAATGCCAGGCTGCGTTGGTATCTGCTGAGTTTCCGGAGCTCGCGCAACCTCCTCAACCACAGTCGGCGCGACGTTCAGGGCCTCCAGGATCGCGTTGTCTGTGGCAGACAGATCCTGCTGGGGGTTGCCGGATGAATCAGGTTGGCTTTCCTCTGACGCTATGACCTCAGGCTCGGGTGCGATCTCTTCTGGTTCGGGTTCAGCCTCGGCTGTTTGGGGTGCTGGTTCCTCAGTTGCGCTCGGAACATTCTGCGGGCTGGCTTCGACCATCGGTTTGGGCGCGGGAGACGTCTCTTCGGCCAAAGCCGTTTCAGCATCCGGCATGTCGCGGTTTTCAGACCCGATCAATGCCCAGGTTCCAAAAGCCACCCCGGCAATCAGGACTGCAGCTGCCGCCGGAACGGTATAGCGCTTTACAATCGCCTCAGGGGCGGCTTCGGGCGTTTTATCCGATCCGGTGACAGGTGCAGACCGGAACGTATCCGGAGCTGTCGTGTCGGCTATGGCGTGAACGGTTGGCGCGTCTTGTGCGGAAGGATCCGCATTTTCTAACGCATTCTGATCGTCTTCAACAGTCGCGGTCGCGGTAGCAGATGCGTCCGGAGCCGACGCGTCAAACAGCGGGTCCGTCGGGAAATCCTGCCCATCTTTAACCGTGCCGAACTGAACTGGAATAAATCCGTGTTCGACCGCAAAATCGCGCGCTTCGTCCAGTGTTTGCCGCGTGACGGCAGCAACAAAAGTCATGTTGCCGACGATTGCGGTGTCGAATGCCAGTTCTTCAGCGGCATATGGTGTGGCATCGGCCAATGTGGCCATGGCTTTCCGTGCGCTGTCTTCGGTATCCATGCCATCGGTCGCGGTTGACATAAACCGAACTTGATCCTGCGGAATAATAACCCTGCAGCTCAGATCGTTTTCTAAGGCAAAACCTTTGTCCCGCAAGGCGCGTATCTGGGTCTTCAGGTCAGGCGCGTCCAATGCGATTTCGCCAACACAGAACCAGTCTTCATCCGAGTGGTGGTGCAGAGAAATTCCGGTAGCAGAAAAAGACAGCGCAAAGGCAGGTTTCATAATCCGGAAGAACCATAGTTGTCAGCATCAATGCAAACGACATTTCGTCCGCAGCGCGACATTAAAGCAGGATCCCGCCGAGGGAAAGAAAAAGCCGGAGGTTCCCCTTGTCCGACGGGCCTTGGCCACCCCATGTAGGAGCGAACGAATTTGGAGGGAAGACCTTGAAGAAAATAGCTTTTCTGGCCACGATTTTGGCCATCACCGCTGCGGGGATGACCCATGCGGAAGAACGTCGCATTACGGTGGATGCAGCCGGTGTTGTGCAGGCCGCGCCCGATATGGCGACCATTACTTTGGGCGTGACCAACGAGGATACGCAGGCGTCAAAGGCGATGCAGGCGACATCGGAAGCGGTGGTGCAGATTCTGAAGCGTCTGGATGAAATGGGGATCGAAACCCGCGATGTACAAACCCGTGATCTGTCGCTGTCGCCGGTCTGGTCTGGCCGGAACAACCTCAATAACGACCGGCCCGAGATTTCCGGGTTTGTCGCGTCCAACAGGGTTCTGGTCCGTGTTCGCGATCTGACGCAGCTTGGAACCATCATGGATGCGGTCATTCAGGACGGCGCCAATGATTTCGGCGGGCTCAGCTTTGGTGTTCAGGACCCGGCGCCGCTTCAGGCACAGGCCCGCGCCAAGGCCGTTGCCGAAGCCACCGCAAAGGCTGAACAGCTGGCGCAGGCGGCCAATGTGACGCTTGGGCCGGTGCAACAAATCAGCGAGCAGGTCGGTGGTGTTCGCCCTGTGGCGCAGATGCGCGCCATGGACCTGTCGGAGGCCGGTAGCGTGCCGGTCGCAGGGGGTGAAATCTCAGTCTCGGTCAATGTGATGATGGAATTCGGGATTACCGACTGACCCTGTGGTTTGGCGGCGGGTCAACAGCGGTTGTCGTTGTTGGCCCGTCTGGTCAAAATTGTCGGGCGACAACCAAGCCTCGAACGCAGAACGGATGCGCGGCCATTCGGTGTCGAGAATGGAATACCACGCCGTGTCCCGGTTGCGGCCCTTGTAATGGGTCGCTTGCCGGAAAATACCTTCAAAGGTAAAGCCCAGCCGCTCAGCTGCGCGGCACGACGGAGCGTTCAGTGCGTCGCATTTCCATTCGTAGCGGCGATACCCCAGCTCATCGAAAACACGGCGCATCATCAGGAACATGGTCTCGGTCGATTGCGGTTTACGCTGCAGCAGGGGTGAGAAATGGATATGCCCCACCTCGATCACACCCGCAGCGGGTTCGATTCTCAGGAAAGAGGCCATACCCACGGGAGTCTCATTGCTATCGAGCACTGTGTGGAACATCGGGTCGGCGTCCATGCAAGTGGAACGCGCCCACTCGACGAAGCCCTGCTCGCTCTCGAACGGTCCATAGGGCAGGTAAGTCCAGTTGTGACCGTCCGTATCGTTGGCAAACGCCCGGTACAGTCCGGGCGCGTGCCTGTTCACATCCAAAGGCACGACGGAACAATATCGCCCCTCCATCGGCGTGTAGGGCGGGGCCGGGCGCGGAAACTCGCCCGATACCGGCAGGCCGATGGGTTGCCCCAGTTCGTTTGTGTCGTGCTTGCTCATCGGTCAGGCGCTCGCTTTGGCCAATGCCTGATCCAGATCGGCGATCAGGTCCTCGGCGTCCTCGATGCCAATGGACAGACGCACCACATTCGGGCTTGCGCCCGCCGCTTCCTGCTGCTCGGGCGTCAGCTGACGGTGGGTGGTCGAAGCCGAGTGGATAATCAGCGATCGCGCGTCGCCCAGGTTGGCGACGTGGCTGAAGATTTCCAGCGCATTGACCAGTTTGATACAGGAATCGTAACCGCCCTTGACGGCAAAGGTGAACAGAGCCCCGGCGCCTTTGGGATACTGCGCCTTGACCCGCTCATGATAGGGCGAGGACGGCAGGCCGGCATAGGTGACGTATTCCACACGGTCGTCTGCCTCGAGCCAGGCGGCGATCTTCTGGGCGTTCTCGACATGGCGCTCCATCCGAAGGGACAGGGTTTCGATACCCAGCAGCGTATAATGCGCCGCCTGCGGATTCATCGTCATGCCCAGATCCCGCAGGCCGATGGCAATGCCATGGAAGGTAAAGGCCAGAGGGCCGAAGGTCTCGTGGAATTTCAGCCCGTGATAGGCCTGTTCCGGTTCGCTGAGCGAGGGGAACTTGTCATTCGCCGACCAGTCGAACTTGCCCGAATCCACGATGCAGCCGCCGGTGACGGTGCCGTTGCCGGTCAGGTACTTGGTGGTCGAATGAACCACCAGCGTTGCGCCCTGTTCGATAGGACGGCACAGATACGGCGTGGCAGAGGTGTTGTCGACGATCAGCGGAATGCCCGCTGCGTCCGACAGGTCCGCCAGCGCGCGAATGTCGGTGACATAGCCGCCTGGGTTGGCGATGGATTCACAGAAAACCGCGCGGGTGTTTTCGTCGATGGCGTCCTTCACGGCGTCCAGATCATCAGTGTCGACAAACTTGGCCGACCAGCCGAAACGCTTAATGGTCTGACTGAATTGCGTGACCGTACCGCCATACAGACGGGTCGATGCCACCACGTTGCAGCCCGGCCCCATCAGCGGGAACAGCGCCATGATCTGCGCCGCGTGTCCCGAGGAACAACAAACCGCACCGACGCCGCCTTCCAGTGTTGCGATACGTTCCTGTAGCACGGCCACGGTGGGATTGGTCAGGCGGGAATAAATGAACCCGACTTCTTGCAGATTGAACAGCGCCGCCGCGTGATCGGCGTCGCGGAACACGTAAGCTGTTGTTTGATAAATAGGTGTCTGACGTGCACCTGTAGCGGGATCGGGCCGTGCGCCCGCGTGAATTTGCAATGTGTCGAAACCGTAAGTCGGGCCGTCAGACATCGTCGAAATCTCCTGTTGGAATGTGCGTTGCAGAATCTCTAGGCGATCCGGCGCGCGCACACAACAATCCTGTCAGCGCATCCAAAGGCCGTTGTTGCGGATCGTGTTGCGAATAGCCTGCTCACGCTGTGGCAGGTTATCCCGGTCGAACAAATCCCGGATTTTGTGACCCTTGCCCTGAATCACCAGCTTTTTGATAGGGTCGTAGCCTTTAAGGACTTTCTTGACGCGGTTCGGCGTCGCCACAGTCTCCAATACTTCGATCACGTGGTCGCTTTCGCGCGCATAGAGGAGTGGAAACAGGCGATAGTGGCAGGTAACAGCCCCGTCCAGCAGGCCGGAGGGCAGGGCGTCCCTGCCTCCACCGAACGAGTGAATGACCAGTGGCAGCGCAACCTGATCAAGCCACGGGTCCAGATTCTGACCTGCCAGTTCCGGGATGTCTTCGTCCCGGATTGTGTGCGCATAATCCAGAAACCGTTCCCCGAACTTACGCGGGCAGGAATAGAAGAAATACCCGGCGTTAAAATACAGATAGCGTCGCCAGTAATCCTTTGGATGGCTGGTATCCAGCGAGCTTTCGAAATCCAGCCCGAACCGGCGATACAGGGCGCTCCAGATGCCATCGAAACCCGGACCGTAGAGTGTCGGCTTGGGCCATGTCCCCTCGACCTTCAGCGAGGCACCGGGGCGGTCGAAATCGAACGGCACGCTGTTCAGGTCGCCGGTGATCAGAGTGTCAGTGTCGAAGAACACAAACGGTTCGCCCTCGGGCAGAGCCTGCAGCGCCTCGATCTTGTTGCCATAGGGATAGCTGCTGCCGAAGTCGTGATTGTCGAAGGGCAGGATTTCAGCGTCCAGTTGCCGCAGGGCTTTCAGCACGGGTTCGTTCTGGATGCTGGGGTCCTGATGCCATTTCGGTCCGGGCTGAGGCACTGCTACAAAAAGTCGGCCAGCGAAATTCGGTGAGCTGTGGCGCAGAGAGGCCGCGAACAATAGCGCCTCGTATTGAAGCCGGTTGTTTTGCCCGATGACGACGATGTTGAATTTCGGTGGGCTGACCTGCATCAGATGACTTTCGGGTATTTGGCCGTTGTCCGGCGCTGCTCGGATTCTGTCCGGGCTACAGTACGCAGCAGATGCCGCTAAAACCAGATGTGAACAGGGGTAGTACGGCATAATTTGAAAACGCCGATTTCGCGCCCATGTAATGCTGAGGTGGCGAAACAGGAGAATCCTCATGAGGGTCAACGCAGATTTCACCAAACGCGTCGCGGTTCATTTCGATCAGAACGAGTGGGTCGCTTCACCATCAGCCGGGGTCGAGCGCAAGATGCTGGACCGTATCGGAGAGGAAGTGGCCCGGGCAACAACCATCGTCCGCTTTGCGCCGGGCAGCGCCTTTGCCGCGCATACCCATGACGGGGGAGAAGAGTATCTGGTGCTGGACGGCGTGTTTCAGGATGAAACCGGCGATTTCCCTATCGGCAGCTACGTACGCAACCCGCCGACCTCATCCCATACGCCATCCGCCAAAGAGGGGGCGACGATCCTGGTCAAGCTGCACCAGTTCGACCCCGAAGACCGGACTCAGTTGCGTCGGTCGATCATCGGCAAGGGCAATACTCAGCTTTTCAAAGACACGCATGAAGAGGTGCGCGTGCTGAGTTTAGCCTCGGGCGAGACGCTTGATCTGGATGCGACACAGGGGTTGGAGCTGTTCGTGATCGACGGATCGCTTCGGGAATCTGATGAGGAATTCGCGACCTGGGACTGGCTGCGATTGCCGCCCGGAACGCAGTCCAGTGCCACCGCAGGGGCGTCTGGTGCGCATTTTTGGATGAAAACCGGACATTTGGCTCAGATGGTCTGAAACTGTCATCTGTAAGAAAAAACAGGCAGATTTTACGAAAAAACCGGGTCCATGAGCCCGGTTTTTGCTTTTTCTGATCATTTTGTAAATTTTACCATTTGATAAAAAATCAGATTGTGGCAAGCTGAAGTCATAACGAACATATCTACAGGGAGTAGAGTGATGGCACAGGGCCAGATCGCCCCCGGCATTGTCTCCGGGCGGCTTTCCAGCGATGAGCTGACCTCGAATTTCACGGATCTGCATCCGCCACTGGCCCCGCATGAGGCCGCCGTGGCAGCGGATCGGTGTTATTTTTGTTACGACGCGCCGTGCGTGACGGCTTGTCCAACTGACATCGACATTCCGTTGTTCATGCGGCAGATTCAGGCTGGTCAGCCCGAAGCGGCGGGCGAGACCATTCTGGCGCAGAACATTCTGGGTGGCATGTGCGCCCGCGTCTGTCCCACCGAGACATTGTGTGAAGAAGCCTGTGTGCGTGAGACTGCCGAAGGCTCTCCGGTCGAGATCGGGCGTTTGCAGCGCTACGCAACAGACAGTGTCATGGTTGCCGGGGATCATCCGTTTGAACGCGCTGCGCCGTCCGGAAAGTCGGTCGCCGTAATCGGGGCAGGGCCAGCTGGTCTGGCCTGCGCGCATCGGCTGGCGATGCTGGGCCACGACGTGGTGATCCATGAAAGCCGCCCAAAACCCGGCGGGCTGAACGAATATGGGATCGCCGCTTATAAATCGACCAACGATTTCGCTCAGGCCGAAGTTGACTGGCTGTTGCAAATCGGCGGGATCACTATCGAGACCGGCTCGGTTCTGGGTGAGAGCATCTCGCTGGACGGTTTGGTCGAGAATTACGATGCGGTTTTCCTGTCCATTGGTCTGGCCGGGGTGAACGCATTGCGCGCCCAAGGGGCTGATCTGGACGGTGTTCGCCACGCTGTTGATTTCATCTCGGATGTCCGTCAGGCCTCGGATCTGGTGGACCTGCCGGTAGGTCGCAATGTGGTTGTTATCGGTGGCGGCATGACTGCGGTGGACGCGGCTGTGAAGTCGAAACTTCTGGGGGCCGAGCATGTCACCATCGCCTATCGGCGCGGCCGCGACGCAATGGGCGCCAGCCGGTATGAACAGGATCTTGCGGCCTCGCACGGCGTCAAGATCATGACCAACGTCCAACCCGTGGCCGTCCATGGAAACGGGGCAGCGGCAGAGATCGAACTGGAATATACCTCCAGCCACGACGGCACGCTTTCCGGAACCGGAGAGTTGATCCGTGTGCCCGCCGATCAGGTCCTCAAGGCGATTGGTCAGACGCTGGAAGGCGCACCCGAGGGATTAACTCTGGACGGCAACAAGATCGCCGTGAATGAGGTCGGGCGCACGTCCGTGGCCGGTGTCTGGGCCGGGGGCGACTGCGCGTCAGGTGGCGAAGACCTGACCGTGACTGCCGTCGCCGAGGGTCGGGATGCGGCGATGGACATCCACGCAACGCTCGTTTCGTGATAGGATGGGGCATTCACCCCATCCCATTCGCTGCTGAGGTATTCTCATGTCCCAGATCGAACAAGCTGTAGCGCAACACTATACAACCGGTGCTCTTACGGAACGCATGCGTGAGGCGCTCAAGGCCAGTGGCATAGATCCTAATGCGGCAACGGTCGCCGACCTCAAGGCAGGCGATGAGTTCCACACCGGCGGTGTTCTTGCAACGGACAACCTGTTTGCCCAGCTTTCGCCAACTCACGCGACCCGTGTGCTGGATGTCGGTTGCGGTATCGGCGGGACGTCGCGGTACATCGTGGATCGCTATGACTCGACAGTGACTGGGGTCGACCTGACGCCAGAATTTGTCGAAACGGCCACTGCTTTGAGTGAACTCGTCGGGCATTCCGAAAAGGCGAGTTTTCTGGTGGGCAGTGCGCTGGATATGCCTGTGCCGGACGCGGGTTTCGATCTTGCCGTCATGATGCATGTCGGGATGAACATCGAAGACAAGACCGGCCTATTCGCGGAAGTCTCGCGTGCGCTTGCCTGGCATGGAACCTTTGCCCTGTTTGATGTGATGGGTGGGGAAGTGGATGAGGCGCTAGCCTTTCCTCTGCCGTGGTCAACTGTCGCCGAGACGTCCTTTGTCGATGCGCCGGAGGTCTATAAGAAAGCCGCTACCGCGGCGGGCCTCGAACTGGTCGCAGAGGCGGATCGGACCGAGTTCGCGCTTGCCTTTTTCGAGGAAGTATTCGCGCGCATCGCCGAAAGCGGTCCACCCCCCTTGGGCATCCACCTGATGATGGGCGAGACGGCGCCTGAAAAGTTTCAAAACTACGTCGCAAACCTCAAGGCCGGGCGCATTCGCCCGACCGAAATGATATTCAAGAAATCCGGCTGAGCCGGGAAGGGAGAAGCCATGGCCGATCTGACAACAAACTTTTTGGGTATTGCCAGCCCGAACCCTTACTGGCTGGCCTCAGCGCCGCCGACGGACAAGGAATACAACGTCCGCCGCGCGTTTGAGGCCGGTTGGGGCGGCGTCGTTTGGAAAACGCTGGGTGCCGAGGGGCCTCCGGTCGTGAACGTCAACGGTCCGCGCTATGGTGCGATCTACGGTGCAGATCGTCGTCTGTTGGGCTTGAACAATATCGAACTGATCACCGACCGTCCGCTTGAGGTGAATCTTGAAGAGATGGCACGGGTCAAGGCCGACTACCCGGACCGGGCACTGATCGCCTCGATCATGGTGCCCTGCGAGGAAGAGGCGTGGAAAGCTATTCTGCCCCGAGTTGCCGAAACCGGCGCTGACGGAATCGAACTGAACTTCGGCTGCCCGCATGGGATGAGCGAGCGTGGTATGGGTTCCGCCGTTGGGCAGGTCCCAGAATATATCGAGATGGTCACCCGCTGGTGCAAGAAATACTATGACCGCCCGGTCATCGTGAAGCTGACACCGAACATCACAGATGTACGTAAACCGGCCGAGGCGGCGAAGAATGGTGGTGCGGATGCGGTGTCTCTGATCAACACGATCAACTCGATCACCAGCGTCAATCTGGATACGTTCAGCCCCGAGCCTTCGATTGACGGCAAAGGCAGCCATGGCGGTTATTGCGGTCCGGCGGTTAAGCCAATCGCGCTGTCCATGGTGTCCGAGATATCGCGCGCTCAAGCCACGCATGGCCTGCCGATATCGGGTATCGGTGGCGTGACTACGTGGCGCGACGCGGCGGAGTTCATGGCGCTAGGTTGCGGCAACGTACAGGTCTGCACCGCGGCGATGACCTACGGGTTCAAGATCATTGATGAACTGACCGCTGGTCTGTCCAAATGGATGGACGAGAAGGGGTATAAGGATGTTTCGGAAATCGTCGGTCTTGCCGTTCCGAACGTAACCGATTGGCAGTATCTGAACCTGAACTACGTGGCCAAGGCCAAGATCGATCAGGACGAGTGCATAAAATGCGGCCGCTGCTATGCCGCGTGTGAAGACACCAGCCACCAGGCGATTTCAATGTCAGAGGACCGCGTGTTCGAAGTCATGGATGACGAATGCGTCGCCTGTAACCTTTGTGTCGATGTCTGCCCGGTCGAAGGCTGTATCTCGATGGTACCCATGGCAGCTGGAGAGGTCGATCCGCGAACCGGTCTCGAGGTTCAGCCCGACTATGCGAACTGGACGACCCATCCAAACAATCCAATGGCAAAAGCCGCCGAGTAAATCGGCCGGTGGAAACTGGAAGGGGCCGGTAAACGGCCCCTTTTTTTACGGCGTCAGCAATTTTCGGTAGAGCGTGTCGATAAAGGGTTCCGCCCCTTCGAACGGATCCTCTTCCCCCAAAATCGCCCGGACCTGAACGTCGAAATCTGCGTAATGCTGCGTCAGCGCCCAGATCGAAAAGATCAGATGATACGGGTGCAGACGTGCGATTTTCCCCTGATCCATCCAATTCGTCAGGACCGCTGTCTTTTCATCCACCAACGCCTTGAGGTCATTCGAAAGTGCGTCGTGAATGCGGGGCGCACCCTGGACCAATTCGTTGGCAAACAGGCGGCTTTCGCGCGGCAGTTCCTGACTCATGTGAAGCTTGCGCCGGATATAGGCCAGAATCTCTTCCATCGGGTCACCGGCCTCGTCGAGATCATGCAGAGGAGCCAGCCATGTCTCCAGCAAGCCGGACAACAGTGCAGTGTGTATCGCCTCTTTCGACGGGAAATAATACAAAAGGTTCGGCTTGCTCAGCCCGGCTTCGATCGCGATCTGATCTACGGTTGCGCCCCGAAACCCATGAGCGGAAAACACGTTCAGAGCAGCCTCGAGGATCGCGGCACGGTTCTTTTTCTGAATTCTTGTTGGTTCGCGATCTTTGGGCATGTTTTCAGGCTGTCTCTTTTTGCGGCAAGCGGACGCCGAATAGGTCAAAAATACCGACGACGTCTCGCAATTTCTTGACTGATCTCGAACCCGTGATAGCGTGAGTTTGACCAGATGGTCAAATCAAGACACCAAAAGCGAGCCAAATCGCAAGCAACAGGGAAAAACAAGATGGCAGCTCCGGCGCAAAACCTCAGGATCAATGGCGACAGACTTTGGGACAGCCTGATGGAGATGGCCAAGATTGGCCCCGGAGTTGCGGGCGGAAACAACCGTCAGACACTGACGGATGAGGATGCCCAAGGCCGCGCGCTGTTCCAGAAGTGGTGTGAAGATGCGGGTTGCACCATGGGGCTGGATCAGATGGGCAACATGTTTGCCCGCCGTGAAGGCACCGATCCCGAGGCGCTGCCGGTCTATGTCGGATCGCATCTGGATACGCAGCCCACAGGTGGCAAGTATGACGGAGTTCTGGGTGTTCTGGGTGGGTTGGAGATCATTCGGACGCTCAACGATCTGGACATCAAGACCAAACACCCGATTGTTGCGACCAATTGGACAAACGAAGAGGGCACGCGTTATGCCCCGGCGATGCTGTCTTCCGGCGTATTCGCAGGGATGCACACGCAGGATTGGGCCTACGATCGCGAAGATGCTGAAGGCAAGAAGTTTGGCGATGAGCTTGAGCGTATAGGTTGGCGGGGCGACGAAGAAGTCGGCGCGCGCAAGATGCACGCGTTCTTTGAGTTACATATCGAACAGGGGCCGATCCTTGAGGCTGAGGACAAGGATATCGGCGTGGTCACCCATGGGCAGGGGCTGAGTTGGACACAAATCACCGTGACCGGCAAGGACGCCCATACTGGGTCGACCCCGATGCCGATGCGTAAGAACGCCGGTTTGGCAATGGCGCGTATTCTTGAAAAAGTGGATGAAATCGCATGGTCCCACGCGCCTCACGCCGTTGGCGCGGCGGGGCATATCGATGTGTATCCGAACTCGCGCAATGTGATCCCCGGCAAGGTGGTGTTCACGGTTGATTTCCGCTCACCCGAATTGTCCGTCATCACCGATATGGAAAACCGTCTGCGTGTCGCAGCCGAGGATATCGTCAATGAGATGGGTTTGCAGATCGAATTCGAAAAGGTTGGCGGGTTTGACCCGGTGAAGTTCGATGACGGATGCGTTGCGGCGGTCCGGGATGCGGCCGAGCGACTGGGGTACTCGCATACGGATATCATCTCGGGTGCGGGGCATGATGCATGCTGGATCAACCGCGTGGCGCCCACCGCAATGGTCATGTGTCCGTGCGTGGACGGGCTGAGCCACAACGAGGCCGAGGAAATCAGCAAGGAATGGGCAGCCGCCGGGGCGGATGTTCTGTTCCACGCCGTCGTCGAGACAGCAGAAATCGTTGAATAAATTGGGTTCGGGATAACTGCCTGAAACCTAGATGAAAACAACATGAGGCGCAAAGCGCCCGCAGGGAGAAAAACATGTCAACTGTGATCAAGAACGGAACCGTCGTAACTGCCGATTTGTCCTATAAGGCGGATGTTAAAGTCGAGGGCGGCGTCATCACCGAGATCGGGTTGGGTCTGAAAGGGGACAAAGCGCTGGACGCGACCGGCTGTTACGTCATGCCGGGTGGGATCGATCCACACACACACCTCGAGATGCCATTCATGGGCACCTATTCCAGCGACGACTTCGAAAGCGGGACGCGGGCGGCCTTGGCTGGTGGCACCACCATGGTGGTGGACTTCGCATTGCCGAACCCCGGAGAGAGCTTGCTGGATGCGTTGAAGCGCTGGGACAACAAATCGACCCGCGCAAACTGCGATTATTCCTTCCACATGGCCGTAACCTGGTGGGGCGAGCAGGTATTCGACGACATCAAAACTGTCATTGAGACACGCGGGATCAATACGTTCAAGCACTTCATGGCCTACAAGGGCGCGCTGATGGTCAATGACGATGAATTGTACGCCTCATTCAAGCGCTTGGCAGAGTTGGGCGGTATCGCGATGGTGCATGCCGAGAATGGCGATGTTGTCGCCGAGCTGCAGGCCAAACTGATGGCCGAGGGCAATACTGGACCCGAGGCGCATGCTTATTCCCGCCCGCCGCAGGTGGAAGGCGAGGCAACCAACCGCGCGATCATGATTGCGGACATGGCGGGCGTGCCGCTTTATGTGGTGCATACCTCGTGTGAAGAGGCGCATGAGGCCATTCGTCGGGCCAAGATGCAGGGCAAGCGGGTGTGGGGCGAGCCTCTGATCCAGCACCTGACTCTGGATGAAAGTGAATACTTCCACCAGGATTGGGACCACGCCGCGCGCCGGGTCATGAGCCCTCCGTTCCGGAACAAACAGCATCAGGACAGCCTGTGGAACGGGCTGCATTCCGGCACGCTGAGTGTTGTCGCCACGGACCATTGCGCCTTTACCACCGAGCAGAAACGCTCTGGCGTTGGTGACTTTACCAAGATCCCGAACGGGACCGGCGGGTTGGAAGACCGGATGCCGATGCTGTGGACGCATGGCGTGAACACAGGGCGCCTGACACCGCAGGAGTTTGTGGCGGTCACATCAACAAACATTGCCAAGATATTGAATTGCTATCCGAAAAAGGGTGCAATCCTTGTTGGGGCGGATGCGGATATCGTTGTTTGGGACCCTGAGAAAACCAAGACGATCAGCGCCGATACGCAACAATCGTCTATCGATTACAATGTGTTTGAGGGCAAAGAGGTCAAAGGCCTGCCGCGCTTTACACTGACACGCGGTCACGTGGCCGTGCATGACGGGGAAATCCGGACTAAGGAAGGTCATGGCGAGTTTGTCGCGCGCGAGCCGAATGGTCACGTCAACAAAGCCCTGAGCACCTGGAAAGAGCTGACCGCGCCGCGGCCGGTTGATCGGACGGGCATCCCAGCGACGGGTGTTTGACGTGCAAGGGTCGCATTTTCAACGGCCAAAAGCCGAACCTTTTCAAGGCAATGGAATGAATATTGACAGCACTACCCAGCCCGTAATCGAGGCAAGGCAGCTGGACCTGACCTTCCAGACCAATGATGGGCCGATTCATGCGTTAAAAGATGTGAGCTTGACCGTCAACAAAGGCGATTTCGTTAGTTTCATCGGGCCTTCGGGTTGTGGAAAAACCACCTTTCTTCGCTGTATAGCGGCGCTTGAAACCCCGACCGGGGGAACTCTGACGGTCAATGGCATGACACCGGATGAGGCGCGGCGGAACCGAGCCTATGGGTACGTGTTTCAAGCGGCGGGTTTGTATCCCTGGCGCACCATCGCCAAGAACATCAAGCTGCCGCTTGAGATCATGGGGTACTCGAGTAAAGAGCAAGAAGATCGGGTCAGGAATGTTCTCGAACTTGTTGATCTGGAAGGGTTTGGAGGAAAGTTTCCGTGGCAATTGTCCGGGGGAATGCAGCAGCGGGCGAGTATCGCCCGAGCGCTGGCATTTGACGCGGATATCCTGTTGATGGATGAGCCTTTCGGGGCGCTGGACGAGATCGTGCGCGATCACCTGAACGAGCAGCTTCTGGCTCTGTGGGCGCGCACGGAAAAAACCATAGGCTTCGTGACGCATTCAATCCCCGAGGCGGTTTATCTCAGTACCAAGATCGTGGTGATGAGCCCGCGGCCCGGGCGGATTACGGATGTGATCGACAGCCCTTTGCCGAAGGAACGGCCATTGGATATCCGGGATACCCCGGAGTTCATTGAAGTTGCCCATCGCGTACGCGAGGGCCTCAGGGCGGGGCATACGGATGACTAGTGCACGGATCAGAGCAGTCTGGGCAGTCCTGACTGTTGTGGGGGTCATTGTTCTGTTTTGGTACGCCGCCAGTGTGCCAATGAACATCAAGGGCGTTCTGACCGAGTTTGAACGGGCAGGCGAACAGGTCGATCCTCCCAAGGCGGTCGACCGGCGCAACATGAGCGAGTTTGAGCTGATAGTCGACAACCCCTACGCCATTGACGAAACCTGGGAACAGGATCGGCCACGTCTCCCGGCTCCGCATCAGGTGGCCGAAGAGTTGTGGGATACTACGGTCGAGAAGAAGATCACCTCGAAAAGGTCATTGATCTATCATTCCTGGGTGACACTCAGCGCCACTTTGCTGGGGTTTGCGATTGGCACCGGACTGGGTATTTTGCTGGCCGTGGGGATTGTTCATAGCCGCGTGATGGACCTTTCGGTCATGCCATGGGCCATCGTCAGCCAGACCATTCCGATCATCGCACTGGCACCCATGATCATCGTGGTGCTGTATTCAGTTGGCATTCAGGGGATCATCCCCAAAGCCATCATCTCGGCTTATCTGAGTTTCTTCCCCGTCGTTGTCGGCATGGTTAAAGGGCTGCGCAGCCCCGATGCAATGCAACTGGACTTGCTGCGCACCTACAATGCCAGCCGCTCGCAGGGGTTCTGGAAACTGCGGCTACCGGCGTCGATGCCGTACCTGTTTACCTCGCTGAAAATCGGTATTGCAGCATCGCTGGTGGGCGCCATTGTTGGTGAATTGCCGACAGGGGCGGTTGCTGGTCTCGGTGCGCGTCTGCTGGCCGGCAGCTATTACGGGCAGACGGTGCAAATCTGGTCGGCCCTGTTTGCCGCGGCCATTCTGGCGGCCTGTCTCGTCGGGCTGCTGGGGCTGATTGAACGGTCGGTCCTGAAACGGATGGGGATAGCGCAATGATACCTGTTCTTGGCGCAATCGGTGTCTGGCTGTTGGGCTGGTGGTTGAACGGCCGTCTGGCCAGCGGGCCCTATTCCGACACACGAATGGTCCGGTTTCTGGCACCGCTGATCTTTGGATTGACGGTTATTTGCATCTGGGAACTGGTTGTACGCGGCCTCGAGGTGCCTCTGGTCATCCTGCCAGCTCCGTCTGTCATCTGGGACCGCTTCTGGGACAGCCTGCCAACGCTCTGGTTGGATTTTGTACAGACGATTATCAAGGGCGCTCTGAGCGGCTATGTCATCGGTTGCGGTTCGGCTTTCCTGATGGCTATTGCCGTAGATCGATGGGATTTCCTGCGCCTCGGGTTGCTGCCAGTTGGGAATTTCGTGGCGGCTCTGCCCATTGTGGGGACCGCACCCATTCTGGTGATGTGGTTCGGGTTCGACTGGCACTCCAAGGCGGCCGTAGTCGTGGTGATGGTGTTCTTTCCGATGCTGGTGAACACCGTGGCTGGTCTGCGCGAGGCGACGGCCATGCAACGTGACCTGATGGAAACCTATGCGGCAACCTATTGGCAGAGCTTCCTGAAGCTGCGCCTGCCTGCCGCGATGCCCTTCATTTTCAACGGGCTAAAGATTTCTACCACTCTGGCGCTGATCGGCGCTATCGTGGCCGAGTTCTTTGGCTCACCAACCCTGGGCATGGGCTTTCGAATCTCGACCAGTGTCGGACAATTGTCGCTGGATATGGTCTGGGCCGAGATCGTCGTGGCCGCTCTGGCCGGAACGGCGTTTTACGGGCTGGTGGCCATGATCGAAAAAGCGGTGACCTTCTGGCACCCGTCGCAACGCGGATAAGTAATGAATTCAACAGACCCCGAAAAAAGGGGCACTAACAGCAACTAGGAGACATGAAGATGAATAAGCTACTCAGCGGGGCGGTCGCCGCCTTTGGCCTGGCAGCCAGCGCGGCCCTTGCGGCGGATGAAGTGACATTGCAGTTGAAGTGGGTCACGCAGGCGCAGTTTGCGGGCTATTATGTTGCCAAGGAAAAAGGGTTCTATGAAGAAGAAGGGCTGGATGTCACCATTCTGCCCGGCGGCCCTGATATTGCCCCGACGCAGGTGATCGCGGGCGGTGGTGCTGACGTGACGGTGGAATGGATGCCGGCGGCGCTGGCTGCGCGGGAAAAGGGGCTGCCGCTGGTCAATATTGCGCAGCCGTTCAAAAGCTCAGGCATGATGCTGACCTGCTGGAAGGACGCGGGAATTACTTCGCCCGAGGACCTCAAGAACCGCACTCTGGGCGTCTGGTTCTTCGGTAACGAATTCCCGTTCATGAGTTGGATGAGCCAGTTGGGCATCGACACCGGAGGCAAAAGTGACAACGGAGTCGAAGTGTTGAAGCAAGGCTTTAACGTTGATCCGCTGCTGCAACGTCAGGCTGATTGCATCAGCACCATGACCTACAATGAGTATTGGCAGGTTATCGATGCAGGCGTCAGCCCGGATGAGCTGGTGACGTTCAAATACGAAGATCAGGGCGTCGCCACGCTGGAAGACGGCCTGTACGTACTGGAAGAAAACCTCAGCGATGCAGCGTTCACCGACAAGATGGAGCGGTTCGTCCGCGCTTCGATGAAAGGCTGGAAATACGCCGAAGAACACCCGGATGAGGCGGCCGATATCGTGCTTGAGAACGATGCGACCGGTGCCCAGACCGAAGAGCACCAAAAGCGCATGATGGGCGAGATCGCCAAGCTCACGGCCGGTTCGAACGGCGCGCTGGACCCGGCGGATTTCGATCGCACTGTGGGCACTCTGCTGGCAGGTGGTTCTGATCCGGTAATCACCAAACAGCCCGAGGGCGCCTGGACCCATCAAATCACCGATGCGGCCCTGAATTAAACCGTTTCAATCGATGCGAAGCTGCGCGGTCCCAACCGGGGCCGCGTTTCTCATTTCATATGTCGGAAACGTGTCTGTACTTGACGGTGGAATGGGCTAGTATTCCTTTGAAAATGAGCGCATTTCCTACGAATTATTGGGTGTTTGGAAGAATATGCAGGGATTTGCAGCAGAATTCCACTCCGCAATTTCTTTGATCCTGAACGGGGATGCAGAGCTGTGGGCGATTGTGCTGTTGTCACTGAAGGTTTCTGTTTTTGCGGTGATGATTGCTGCACTTATTGGCATGCCTGTCGGAGCCGCCCTGGCGGTTGCACGTTTTCCCGGACGGCGGGTGATGATCGTTCTGATGAACGCATTGATGGGGCTTCCTCCGGTTGTCGTTGGTCTTCTGGTCTATCTGATGCTGTCACGGTCTGGGCCTTTGGGCGTTCTTGAGCTGCTCTATACGCCAACCGCGATGATCATTGCGCAGGTGGTGCTGGTAACTCCGATTGTGTCGGCTTTGACCCGGCAAGTGGTCGAGATGCTGGCCGAGGAGTATTCGGAACAGCTCCGGTCGTTGGGAGTTTCCCGGCTGGCCTCGGTCCCGGTGCTATTGTGGGATGCGCGGCTGGCGCTGGTGACCGCGCTTCTGGCCGGGTTTGGCCGTGCCATTGCCGAGGTCGGGGCGGTCATCATCGTCGGTGGCAATATCAACCATGTGACGCGGGTGATGACGACAACTATCGCTTTGGAAACGTCCAAGGGCAATCTGGCGATGGCTCTGGCGCTGGGGGCGATCTTGATCGGGATCGCGGTGGCCGTGAACGCCATGGTCAGTACGCTCAGCCTGCGGGCCGAGCGGGAAGGGCTGCGTCATGCGTGATCTGGTTCCAGACATGGCGAGTTGTCTGTCGGTTGACGGAATTCAGATTTCGCGCAACGGCAAGTTGCTGTTGGATGTATCGCATCTGTGTTTGGACGGGCCGGGCCCGACCCTGATCCTGGGACCAAATGGTTCGGGCAAGAGCATGCTTCTGCGCTGTCTGCACGGCCTGATCGTGCCAGACAGGGGTCTGGTCAGGCAGGGCAGCGCGATCCTGAATGCCGACCACAAGGCGCGGCAGGCGATGGTGTTTCAGCAGCCCGTATTGCTGCGCCGGTCGGTTGCGGCCAATCTGGACTTTGTACTCAAACGGCAAGGCGTTCACCGAAGTGCTCGCCGGACACGGATCGAGGAACTTCTGTCCGAAGGCGGTCTGGAAGGCAAAGCCCGGCAATCGGCACGGTCTCTATCAGGTGGTGAGGCGCAGCGGCTGGCCATTCTTCGCGCTTTGGCGCTGAACCCGGAGACATTGTTTCTGGACGAACCGACCAGCGCATTGGACCCCAGTGCAACGCAGATTATCGAGCGAATGATCCTACGTGCTTCAACCCGGGGCGTGCGGATTGTCATGGTGACACATGACATCGGTCAGGCCCGGCGGTTGGCCGCCGATATCGTCATGATGCAGGGTGGCCAGGTGGTGGAACATGGGGCCGCTATGCAGGTACTGGAAGCCCCCGAAAACGAAGCTTCGCGCCGCTATCTGGCGGGTGGACTGGTAACATAATAATAAGAATGGAGATCTGAATGATCCGGAATTTCATTCGGGCAGCATTGGTTTCACTTGGCTTTTTTGCGGGTCCTTTATCTGCTGAATCACCTTTTATCGTTGTGCAATCCACGACGTCGACTCAGAATTCGGGCCTGTTGGATTACATACTTCCGGGATTTGAAGCCGAAACCGGGATCGACGTACGTGTGGTTGCTGTGGGCACCGGGCAGGCGATCCGGAACGCGATCAATGGCGATGGTGATGTGCTGCTGGTTCACGCCAAACCCGCCGAGGAACAGTTCGTCGCCGATGGTTGGGGCGTCGAGCGGTTGGACGTTATGTACAACGATTTCATCCTTGTCGGGCCGAAATCGGATCCGGCCAATGTGAAAGGCGAAATGGACATCGTGGCCGCCCTGACGGCTGTGTCCGAGGCCGAAGCCCCTTTTGCTTCGCGCGGGGATGACAGCGGAACGCACAAGGCCGAGATGCGGCACTGGGATGCATCGGGTGTTGATCCAACCGATGCGTCGGGCAAGTGGTATCGTGAAACCGGCTCGGGCATGGGGGCGACGCTGAATGTAGCCAGTGGGATGGAGGCTTATGCACTGACGGATCGGGGGACGTGGCAGTCCTTTGGCAACAAGGGAAACCTTGAGGTTCTGGTTGAGGGAGATCCGCGCTTGTACAATCAGTATGGGGTGATCCTTGTGAACCCGGCTAAACATCCACGCGTGCGGGCGGCTGCTGGCCAGCGATTCATCGAATGGCTGACCGGACCGGACGGACAGGCCGCAATTGCGTCCTACAAACTGGATGGCGAGCAGCTTTTTTTTCCGAACGCGGATTGAATTGGCCTGCGGCCAATGCCTTCGGCGAGAGTATTTTTGAAAAGATGAAGGGGTTTCGGGCCAAAGTTAGCCGCTGGCACCGTTATAGTGGATGGTACCAAGACCGGACAGATCATAGCCGCCAAACTCAGCGGCGCGGGTGGTAAAGCGCCCGGATTGCAGGAAACCGAGCAGTTTGAGCATCGGATCATCGAAATAGGCACGCCGCCATATGGCCAGATCCAGCCGCTCGGAATGGGTCGGGGCAAAACCCAAATTGTAAAGCCCGGCCAGAGCGCCCAGTCCGAACCCTGCTTCGGCTTTGCTGTCATGCAGAGAGATGGCCAGCTCTTCTTCGGTACGGGCACAGGCGGGCAGGGCGTCCAGATCGTTGCGCGTCAGACCATGGGCCTCGAGTTGAGTGTCGAATAGCCGTTGGCTGGCGGCACTGTCCTGGCGCAGGATAACCCGCCGCCCTTTCAGGTCTGCAAAGCCGGTAATTCCGGAGGTCCCGGGTGCCAACAAAAGTCCACGCTGCCTTTGCGCGATTTCATAGAGAACAACTGGGGCTTCGCCTAAAGTGTCGCGAAGGGTCTGGACGTTAAAACCCTTGTCTTCGTGGATATGCAGCGCGGCGGCCTGCGCACTGCGATCTTTGAACCGCTTCAGCCCGTCAAACGAGCCATCGTAATAAGTCGCCAGACCCGACCCGCTTTCACGTAGCGCCCAGTCCAGCAGCGGATCGTGGCTGCCCGCCACGATCGGGGGCAGAGGCGGTTCGGCGACATGTGGGCCAGAGCGAGAATCATTGAGCCAGGCGATGACCTCGGCCCGCGGAAACAGCAGTTTGCCCATGGCACGCACGCAGGGCACCTCGCCCGAGGAGGCCAGGTCATAGGCCTTCCGCTCGCCAATGCGCAGCAGGTCGGCCAGCTCTTTGGTGGTCAGGAATTCGGACATTCAGTCGAGACGCACAGCCGAACCGGCGCCTGCCTCGGCGGCGCTGAAACCGATCTGCTCCAACGTATACGGCGCGGCGACCGTGATCACGACCATTGCGGCAACAGCGGCAAGAAAAGCTTTCATATTCTCCTCCGGCTCAGTTTTCCGGTATCGTGGCGCGGCGCAGGAAGGTGATCAGGTCGTCACGGTCCCGGGCCTGCGTGATCCGCTGCATTGGCATCTTTGTCCCCGGAATGTAGTGGTCCGGGCCTTCGTCGAAAAGAGCATTTATCGTCTCATCATTCCAAATGATATCAGAGTCTTGCAGCGTGTCCGAGTAGAAATATCCAGGCAATGTTCCTGCTTTGCGCCCAAACACTCCGTACAGGGTTGGACCTGCGCGCCGTTTCCCGTCAGGTGTAAGGCTGTGACAGATCGAGCATTTGCGGGCGAATTGGCGCTCTCCGTTGCTCATTTCTTCTGGGTTTTTCAGGAAGCTAGGCTCCGCTGCGGCCATCTGTTCGGGGTCATGCAAGGCAGATATGGGCCAGCTGTACATGGCCTCGTCGATACCCCCAGCGTGGATGTTCTGGCCATCTGTGGAAAATGCTAGCGCCCAGACCGGGCCACGCAAGGTCGCACGGAAGTCATGCGCGACGTGCCAATTCTGCGTATCGATCACCATGATGTAGCCTTCACCATCGCCGACTGCCAGCATGCTGCGATCCGGGCTGAGCGCCAGCGCAAGGATCGGTCGACGGTCGAGGGTAAAATCGTGTTCTTCCCCCGTGGAGAGGTCGCGAATGCGGGTGACACCGTCAACTGTGCCGTAGGCGATCCAGTTGTCCTGCGCGTTCAGAACCAACTCGTTGATGCCAAACCCGTGTTCGATCAGGCGCAATTTCTCCTGACCTCTGGCCACGTCCCAGAGGCGCAGCACGCCATCGATCCCGGCGGAATAGAGTTCCTTTCCGTCTAGTGAGAACACCACCGCGTTCACACCGCTGCCCGTGGGGCCAAGCACCTTGGGTTCTGAACCGTCTTCCGGCCAGAGTCCAATCGTGCCGTCCCAACTGGCCGTGGCGACATGAGTCTTGGAAGCCGCGATATCGACGATCTTGCCCTTGTGCCGTCCAACGATTTCACCACCCGGCCAACGGCGCAAGGTGAAATCATCACCGGCGGAATAGATCGCTGTGCCATTGAACGCGACGCTGTTGACGGCGGCCTCATGCCCTTCAAGCCATTGCGGTTTCTGGTCGGACCACAGGCCGACGGAATTGTCGAAGCTGGCTGTGGCGATCCGCCCGTCCGGCGCCGTGGCGATCCCCATGATCGGCCCGCCGTGGCCTTTGAGCGTAAAGAACTCGGCCAGGGCGGGGAGGGGGATCAGGACCAGAGCAAAAGCCAGCCCGCGCATCTATTCAGCAGGTGAGGCTGTTGCTTTTTCGGCCTCTTTTCCCTGTACTTCTTCAAGCCACAGCGAGTGATGCTCGCGCGCCCACTGCTCTTCGACTTCACCGCTTCCCATGGCGTCAAAGGCGCCTTCCATGCCGACAGAGCCCAGATAAATATGGGCCAGGATGATTGCGATAAACACATAAGCGACCATCACGTGCCAGACCTGCGCGTATTGCATTTCTTCCTGCGGGGACATTTGCACCGGCAGGTTCAGGCCAAGCATTTGCGGAATGCCGGTCGAATTCGCGATTGAGAACGTCTTGGCGAACAGTGGCATTTCAAACGGGAACAGCAGCGACAGACCGGACAGGCTGATCGAAACGCCCAACAAAATGCAGAGCCAGAAGATGATCTTTTGGCCCGCGTTGAATTTTTTGGCTGGCGGGTGGCTGTTTTTGGTGAACAGCCCGCCCCCGGCAACGAGCCATTTCAGATCGGTTCGGTTGGGGATGTTATGGGTGATCCAGTTCACGGTAACGATGATCAGGCCCAGCATGAAAGCCCAGGCCAGATTGTTGTGCAGCCATTTGCAACCTTGGGCGATGGTCGCAAACCCCTCCTTTCCGAAGATTGGAATCAGGAAGTCGCGGCCATAGAGCGTCAGCAGACCTGTCAGTCCGAGAATCAGAAAGGATCCGGCGAACAGCCAGTGGCCGAAGCGTTCGAAGCCGTTGAAGCGGGTGACCGTGCGACCTGTCTTTTCGCCGTCAATCCTGGTCTTTCCGCGGATCAGGAAGAACAGCAGCAGGACAACAAGCATCCCGCCCAGAATATACGTGCCGTACTCGCGCAAGGGACCTGTGCGGAAGTTCAGCCACCACATGCCGCTGTCTTGAATGAGGACGCTTGCAGCAGGCCCCTTGGACGAAACGGTCACATCTGCCGACCCGTATCGCAACGCGCGATAAACGTCGCTGTCAGACGCCACACCGCGTGTTCCCAATTGGCCCAGCAGCCCTTCGGCGTTGCTTTGGCCGGTGTTTTCCGAGCGATAGCTGTTATCAACCTTCTCTCCCCTCTGTCGGGCGAGAATGTCTTCGAGAGTCGTCGCGCCGCCGGTCTCAGCGCGTTCCGGCGCGGCAGAGCCGTTATCCGTTGTTTGTGCGATGGCGACTTGCGCGACACCAATTGCGAACAGAAATGCGATGAATAAACGGAACATCTGAACCTCGGTCAAATCCCTGTTCAGACGACCCGCGAAAGCGGGTCGTCTGTTTGGTTCATGAAGACGGTTTGCTAGCCGTCTTTCTGGTCGTAGGCCGTGCCCCAACCCCAGGCGCCTGAGCCAAACCCGCGTGCCACGACGCGTTCACGGTAGATGGCCGAGACCACATCGCCGTCACCGGCGAGCAGGGCCTTGGTGGAACACATTTCGGCGCAGATGGGCAGTTTGCCTTCGGCGATCCGGTTGCGACCGTATTTGGCGAACTCTGCGGTCGAGTGGTTCTCTTCGGGGCCGCCGGCGCAGAAGGTGCATTTGTCCATCTTGCCGCGCGATCCGAAGTTGCCTGCCTGCGGGTATTGCGGCGCACCGAAGGGGCACGCGTAGAAGCAATAGCCGCAGCCAATGCACAGGTCCTTGGAGTGCAGGACGACGCCTTCTTCGTTTTGATAGAAGCAGTCGACCGGGCATACCGCCATACAGGGCGCGTCTGAGCAGTGCATGCAGGCCACCGAGATCGAGCGTTCGCCCGGGTTGCCGTCATTGATCGTCACCACCCTGCGGCGGTTGATGCCCCAAGGGACCTCGTGCTCGTTCTTGCACGCGGTGACGCAGGCGTTGCACTCAATGCAGCGTTCAGCGTCGCAGAGAAACTTTGCTCTAGCCATTAATCGTCCTCCTTACGCTGCCGAGATTTTGCAGAGAGTACACTTGGTCTCCTGCATCTGGGTCACTGAGTCATAGCCATAGGTCTGAGCGGTGTTGGAACTTTCGCCCAACACATATGGATCGGCGCCTGCGGGGTATTTATGCCGAAGGTCTTCACCCTGGAAATGGCCGCCAAAGTGGAATGGCATGAAGGCCACGCCAGCACCAACCCTGTTGGTCAGCATCGCCATCACCTTGACCTTTCCGCCCTCGGGCCCTTCGACCCAAACCTGAGATCCGTCGCGAATACCAAGGTTGTTGGCATCGCGCGGATTGATCTCGACGAACATGTCCTGCTGAAGCTCGGCGAGCCACGGGTTCGACCTGCTTTCTTCGCCGCCGCCTTCATATTCGACCAATCGACCTGACGTGAGGATTATCGGGTAATCCTTTGAAAAGTCGTTTTTTTGGATCGAAGCGTATAGGGTGGGCAGACGATAGGCCTGACGATCCTCGTAGGTCGGATAGTCCGCCACCAGATCGCGGCGCGGGGTATAAAGCGGCTCGCGGTGCAGTGGGATCGGATCCGGGAATGTCCAGACAACCGCGCGGGCTTTGGCGTTCCCGAAGGGCGCACAGCCATGCTCGATCGCGACCCGCTGGATACCGCCCGAAAGGTCGGTTTTCCAGTTGGTCTCTGGTCCCGCGACGGCGTCGATAGCCGCGCGTTCCTCAGCCGTGAGGTCGCCATCCCAGCCAAGGTCCATCAGCATCTGCATCGTAAATTCGGGATAGCCATCCTGAATTTCCGACCCAACGCTATATACCCCTTCGGCCAGCAGGTTGTCACCATCGCGTTCCACACCAAAACGGGCGCGGAAGGTCAGGCCGCCTTCGGCCACCGGCTTGGACATGTCATAGAGGTTCGGTGTCCCCGTATGACCCATCTCTGCCGTTCCCCAGCAAGGCCAGGGCAGGCCGTAGTATTCGCCGTCGTTTGGTCCGCCAATGGCTTGCAGCGTGGTTCTGTCGAACGTGTGCTGGTTGGCCATATGATTTTTGAGACGTTCCGGCGACTGACCGGTATAGCCGATGGTCCAGAGGCCACTGTTGAACTCACGCGTGATGCTTTCAACATTCGGGGTTTCCGGGTCTTCCATCTCGATATTGCGGAAAAGCCTGTCCGCCCAGCCGAACTTGTTGGCGAACTTGGCCATGATGACCTCGTCCGGCAGGCTTTCGAACAGCGGATCAACCACCTTGTCACGCCACTGCAGCGAGCGGTTCGAGGCCGTGACTGAGCCACGGGTTTCGAACTGCGTACATGCCGGTAACAGATAGACGCCATCGGTGCGGTCATGCAGAACGGCAGAAACGGTGGGATACGGGTCGACTACGACCAGCATGTCCAGCTTTTCCATCGCCGTCTTCATTTCCGGCCCGCGTGTTTGCGAGTTCGGCGCGTGACCCCACAGAACCATGGCGCGGACATTGTTGTCCTGATCCATGTTGGCCGGGTCTTCCAGAACGCCGTCGATCCAGCGGGAAACAGGGATGCCGCGTTCATTCATCAGCGGCTTGTCTTTGCCTTCCTTGTCCTTGATCGTGGCGAACTGACCTTTCAACCAATCGACATCTTCACCCCAGACGCGGCTCCAATGCGCCCAAGCTCCATTGGACAGCCCATAATAGCCGGGCAGGGTGTGGGACAGAACGCCGAGGTCCGTCGCGCCCTGCACGTTGTCATGGCCGCGGAAGATGTTGGTGCCACCACCCGAGGTGCCCATGTTGCCAAGTGCAAGCTGAAGCACGCAGTAGGCGCGGGTGTTGTTGTTGCCATTGGTGTGCTGTGTGCCGCCCATGCACCAGATCACCGTGCCGGGACGGTTGTTGGCCATGGTGCGCGCCACGCGGCGCAGTTGGCTGCTGGGGGTGCCGGTCACCCGTTCGACCTCATTGGGGTTCCACTTGCGAACCTCGTCACGGATCTGGTCCATGCCCCAGACACGGGTGCGGATGAACTCTTTGTCCTCCCAGCCGTTGTCGAAGATGTGCCACAGGATACCCCAGATCAGTGCCACGTCCGTACCGGGACGGAAGCGGACATATTCATCGGCATGGGCTGCGGTGCGCGTAAAGCGCGGATCGCAAACGATCAGCGGGGCGTTGTTCTGCTCTTTCGCGCGCAGAACGTGCAGCAGCGAGACGGGGTGCGCCTCGGCCGGGTTGCCGCCGATGATGAAGATGGCCCGCGAGTTGTGGATGTCGTTGTACGAATTGGTCATGGCGCCGTAGCCCCAAGTATTCGCAACACCCGCAACCGTGGTCGAGTGACAGATACGGGCCTGATGGTCCACGTTGTTCGTGCCCCAGTAGGCGGCGAACTTGCGGAACAGGTAGGCCTGTTCGTTGTTATGTTTGGCCGAGCCCAGCCAGTACACGCTGTCCGGCCCTGATTCCTCGCGGATGCTCATCATGCCGTCGCCGATCTCGTTGATCGCCTCTTCCCAGCTGATGCGCTTCCACTCGCCACCTTCCTTTTTCATCGGATACTTGAGGCGGCGTTCACCATGGGCGTGCTCGCGGACCGAGGCACCCTTGGCACAGTGTGCACCCAGGTTGAACGGGCTATCCCAGCCGGGTTCCTGCCCGATCCAGACGCCGTTCTGAACTTCGGCAACGACAGTACAGCCGACCGAACAATGGGTGCATACGGATTTGATGTTTTCAACGGCGGCGTTCGCCGCTGTCTGGGCGCTGGCGGGCGTCACGGTTCCACCTGTGGCGCTGATCGCGGCCAATCCGCCGATCGTCAGGCCCGAGCCACGCAGGAATGCGCGGCGATCGACGGTTTTCTCGCCAATCCGGGACAGGATACTTGTCCGCTGGGGGCGTCTCGCAACCCCGTTGGTCTTTTTCCTAAGCATTTCTTTCCTCCCTTGCGCGCCGTGTCAGCCACGGCTGGCTTGGTACTGCTGGTGCCGACGTCAGGGCCAATCGCAACCGTCAGTCGGAGGCGACGTCGTCCGGTTTCAGAACCGGGCGCTGTCGAGATATGCGCGGGTATGCGCTGTATCCTGAATGCGGGTTTCGTCCGCGGGCAGTTCGGCTGCCTCAGCTTTTCCGCTCAGGGTGGCTGCGGCGACGGCAGCGGGCGCTGCGGTTCCGGCCAGTTTCAGGAAATCGCGGCGCGTGGCGCCGTCTTCCTTGGTCTTGCTCATGGGCTCCTCCTTTCCCATTTGCGAGGTAGCGCCGATCAGGGCGCTGGCGAGTGGCAGCGGATCACACTGCCGTCATTCGGAACGCCTCCCGCTCGATCTCCATGAAAATCCGACCGGCGGTGCCGATCGAGGCATAGAGAACCGAGTTTTCTGCAGCTTCCAAATCCGAATAAAAATGTGTGGCCCAGGGGCCGATATGTTTGTTCCAGAACGCCTTTTGGTCCTCCAGCTCCGCGGGGGTGCCAAAGCGGCCTACGATCATGCCCGCCATCATCTCCATCAGCGATGCAATGTTGTCTTCGGGTTCGAACACATTCTGTGCCCGGGTGATCCCGCGCACGGCCATGTCGTTACGCAACTGTGCCAAAGGTTTTTCGTTAAGGAACCCGGTCAGATAATAGCTGGCATAGGGTAGTAATTCACCACGCCCCAGCCCGATAAACAGCGCGTTGAATTCCCGTTCCGCTGCTGCGGGTTTGGTGACTTTGGCTACGCGTGCCATGGTCTGCATTGCCTGACCCAGATCTGTATCGTCACCCGTCAGACCTGCGACCTGATCCAGCAGCATCTGATTCGGTGGGGCCGCCAACAGCAGTCCGAGAAAATTGTAGAAATCCGCGCGCAGACGATCCTCGGCCGAGACATCAAGATATTGCGCATTGCGTGCGGTCATTGGGTCATCCTTCAAACTCGAATTTCATGCGTCGTGGGGTAGGGGGGCTGTCTTCTTCTTCCGGCTCTTCAACCTCAGCAATCTGTACCGGCGCCGGTTCTTCCCTCACCTCCGGTTCCACTTCAGGTTCCGGAGTTTCGGGTTCCGAATTTTTTTCAGGTTCTTCTTGGTCAGCGGCCAATGCTTCGACATGGGCCAGCATTCCTTTGCCTACCTGATACGCGGTCGGGATGTTTTCGATAACACAATTCGCGTCGGTATAGTCCTCGCCGTAGTCGACCAGCCCATCCACATTGGCCAAAACCGGGTTCAGTCGCCATAAGCGCCGCAAGGCACGGCGGCGCAGCCGGTCGGGCACTGCCTTGGCCATGAAACCAGAGACATCGTCACCAGCTCGCAACTGATCGGGATCGGGCAGGTTGAACTCGGCCAGAATCTCGGCATCCGACTTTTCTTCCAACTCGGCACGCTGTTCGGCAACGGCCTGTTCCTCGACAGCGATTACCTCGGCCTCAGCTTCGGCCTGAACGGCGGCCTTGCGGCGGGACCAGAAGTCGCGGAATTCGGTCACTGCACGATCCTCCGCGGCGCGCGGTAAACATCCGAAGCCTGACGGATACGTGCATCCCCTTTGCCGTCTTCGACAAGATCCGTCCGCTTTTTGTCGCGGCGGCGTTTTACAAAGACCTCTTCACGGTGATGCTCCAGTGCAAAGTCCCGAACCCAGGCAATCAGCCCTTCGGTCATTGGAATCTTTTCGACAATCTCTTCGCCGGTATCCGCATAGTCCTGCCCTTCGAACGGCGATGCCGTCACCAGAACTGCATCCATTGGCCGCGCGCCATCCAGCTCATTCCGCAACACAAGGTAGATCGAGGGCTGCCCGTCGGACAGGTTGACCATGTAAGCTTCGCTCTCATCTGACCAAAGCGTCAGGGGCAGGGTGGCGGCGTGGTACTCAACGGCCTCACCCTCTCGGCGCATTTCCTGCCAGTCCGCCGGACCGGCGCCCGGCAGCACCGCGACGGCGCGCCAGTTCCATTTCGCCCAGCGGGTGACACCGGGTGTTTTGCGCACGACAACGCCGATTGACATTTCAATCTGATTGGCGGCCTTGGCCACGTAGTCCTCCCCGAAAGGCTCTCCCCTGCCTTCCTTGAAGTCTACTATGGTACACAATTTGGCCATGTGCCAAGCGTCTATTGACGCTCTCAGGTGGGATTCACCAATTGTTGATTGGTTGAGAATTTGGTTCAGTTTCGTAAAACCAACCGAATTCCACGCTGAATTGGAAGGGAAGCGGCTACGAGGGCATTGCCACTTATTTCGCGCACCCTAGTCTGAAGGTTGTGACCGGGAAGAAGTTTGTGAGGAGGCTATGGGCACAAAACTCTTACTCTGCAACTGCGCGGGGACACAGGAACTGGATGCCGAAATAATCGCGTCCGCTTGCGGAACCGCGTGTTCCAGAGTTCACACCGCACTTTGCACGGGTGAGTTGGAAGCTGCTGCATCCTTGATGCAGGAAGGCGACACCGTGATCGCCTGTGGGCAGGAGAGGAACGTTTTTCAGGCTCTCGCGGACGAGTTGAGTATCGACACTCCGGGTTTCGTGGACCTTCGCGACCGCGCCGGTTGGTCCGAACAGAGCAACGATGCCGCGCCCAAGATGGCTGCTTTAGTTGCCGAAGCGTTGTTGCCACGGCCTATCACACCCAGTGTTGATGTCTTCAGCGAAGGCACGTGCTTCATAATAGGACCAGGAAATGTCACCTTTGATGTGGCTGACCGTTTGGCGAACACGCTGGCAGTGACGGTTCTGGTGACCGACGATACCGAGCCCAACTCTCGCGCCTTTGACGTGGTGCGCGGACGGATTCGTTCGCTGAATGGAGCATTGGGAGGATTCTCGTTAAGGCTGGATGCCTTGCAGCAGCTTGAACCCGGTGGCCGGGGAACGTTCGGGTGGACTGAGCCGCGAGATGGGGCAAAGTCGTCTTGTGACATCGTTCTCGACCTGACAGGCGGTACGCCCTTTGTGCAGGCCCCCGCCAAGCGCGAAGGGTACTTGCGCGCCGACCCTAAGGATATTGTGGCTGTAGAACGTCTGGCGTTCGAAGCGGTGCAGTTGGTTGGAACCTTCGAAAAACCCCTCTACGTTCGGATGGAAGAAACGCTCTGCGCCCATTCCCGCGCGGAACAAGTCGCCTGCACAAATTGTCTGGATATCTGCCCGACAGGCGCGATCACTTCGGCAGGGGAACACGTGTCCATTGATCCGATGATCTGCGCCGGGTGCGGAGAATGCGCAGCCGTGTGCCCGTCGACCGCGATTACCTATGAAGACCCACCTGTGTCGGCGCTGCTGTCGCGGATGCATATTCTGGCGCGTACCTACAGGCGGGCGGGAGGCTCAGCGCCAAGGTTGTTGGTCCACGATGCCCATGGGGATGAGATGATCCGGCTTTCCGCACGGTTTGGACGTGGCCTGCCCGCCGATGTCATCCCGATGGAACTGGGCGTGATTTCTGGATTTGGACATGCCGAGATGCTGGCGGCGCTGGCGCATGGGTTTGCACGGGTTGATATCCTCCTGGCACCAACGACAGAACGCGACGCACTGGAACGAGAGCTGGTCCTCGCGCAGGCGATTGCGGGCTCCGATGGGCTGGGTCTGATAGATGAGGCCGACCCGGATGCCATGTCCGACCTTCTTTACGCGCAAGAGATACCCGCACCTTTGGCCGACCCGGTCCTGCCACTAGGCAACCGGAGGCAAATCGCGCGCTTGTCAGCACAGGCACTGAATCCGGAAGCTGAGGCTCCGCTGCCGTTGCCTGAGAACGCACCTTATGGGGCGGTTGAGGTGAATACGGAGGCCTGCACGTTGTGTCTAAGCTGTGTGTCGCTATGTCCGTCCGGGGCATTGGTTGATAATCCCGACAAGCCACAGTTGAACTTTCAGCAAGACGCATGCCTGCAATGTGGATTGTGCAAAGGAATCTGTCCAGAGGATGCCATCGCCCTTGTGCCGCAGCTTGATCTCAGTGCCGTGGCCTTGTCGCAGCAGGTGCTGAATGAGGAAGAACCCTTTGCCTGCGTCGAATGCGGTGCCTTGTTTGGTGTGAAGTCCACAGTCGAACGGATCATGGAAAAGCTGTCAGGTACGCACCCGATGTTTGCCACGTCGGAAAAGGCCCGGATGATCCAGATGTGTGACAATTGCCGGGTGAACGCGCAGTTCCAGCAGCAGGACAACCCGTTCCAGTCGAACCCGAAACCCAAGGTCATCACGACCGAGGACTATTTTTCAAAAAGAAAGGATCACTGAAGTTGCAGCGGCGCGCCTAGATCGGCGGCGCTGATCGCAGAGACAAAAGCCAGAATTGCCTCAAGCTCCTCCTGCGTCATTTCGACAGGATAAATGGGGGACGGGCGCTGCGGGTCGAATGGAGGGGTTATACCCTCAATCTGTGTGAACGCGGGATGGGGGTTGAGAGCAAAGAAAGCCTCGAACCGTTCGGACCAGTCAGGCATGGCGCGCAGCACGGCGAAAGAGGGCGTCGAACCCAGTCCGTTCATACGGTTCTGCGGGCCGATCACGTGACACCTTCCACAATGAGTCATCGACAGTTCCTCGCCACGGGCTGTGTCACCGTCGATCACTGTTTCCTCTAGAGTGGCGGTGACTTCGAAACTGGCCGAAAAGGGCTCGCCCTGATCGGGGGCATAGCTTTCGACGGTGCGCTTGCCGATATCCGACAGCAGCCAGTCGCGGAACCGTTCATGCCTTGCATTATCCTCAATCCGCAGGTGATAGATCACACCATCGCGGACAAACACCGGATCACCCGGCGGCTCGACTTCAAGGACCAGAACGCCTCCTTTGTCTGCAATAACGCGTATCCCGGTCTTGAGAGAGAAGCGTGGAAGAATATGTTGCAGCAGACCAGAGTCTGTAACCTCTGCCGGAGCGGCGAGGCCAATTGCCTCCTGCGACCAAGAGGGACTGGCAGAGAGCGTCAGGCTCAGGCACAAAAGGGCAAAGCGCATGCCGCAGCCTAATGGGCCGGCACCAAATGCGTCAATTAAACTGAATGAGACGGAGACACATGCAATGAGCGGCGACCAGAGATTGTCGATACGCGCGGCCCTGACGGCAGGGCGCATCAAGGAGAATAAGGCATGAGTGTTCGTGATGCGGTACTTGCGAACCTGAAAAAGATCACCGACCCCGTATCCGGCCAGGATATTGTCAGTGCAGGTGTCGTCCGCGCACTAAACGTCGAGGGCGATACGGTCCGATTTGTGCTTGAGATTGACCCGAAACAGGCCCAGCGCATGGAACCGGTGCGCGCCGCAGCTGAGCAGGCAGCCCAGTTGGTTGACGGAGTCGCAAAGGTTTCGGCCATGTTGACTGCGCATTCCGACAAGGCTCCGCCGGATCTGAAGCCCAAACCGAAACCCTCGCAAACCGGCCCGCAAGCAGTGCCGGGCGTAGATCGGATTATAGCGGTCGCTTCCGGTAAAGGCGGCGTTGGCAAATCCACCGTTTCCGCCAACCTCGCCTGTGCGCTGGCAGCCGAAGGCCGTCGCGTGGGCCTGCTGGACGCTGACGTCTATGGCCCATCGCAGCCCCGGATGCTGGGAGTGTCGGGTCGCCCGGCCAGCCCTGACGGCAAGACGATCCTGCCGCTGCGCAATCACGGCGTCACCATGATGTCGATGGGTCTGATGACCAACGAAGGGCAGGCGGTTGTCTGGCGCGGCCCGATGCTGATGGGCGCGCTGCAACAGATGATGAGTCAGGTGCAATGGGGCGTACTGGACGTACTGATCGTCGACCTGCCGCCCGGCACCGGCGACGTGCAACTGACGCTGAGCCAGAAGTTCAAGGTGGACGGGGCAATTGTTGTTTCGACCCCACAGGACGTGGCTTTGATCGACGCCCGCAAAGGGATCGATATGTTTAATCAGCTCAAAACGCCGATCGTCGGAATGATCGAGAACATGTCCACCCATATCTGTTCCAACTGCGGGCATGAGGAGCATGTCTTTGGTCATGGTGGTGTTACGTCCGAGGCCGAGGCGCTGGGCGTTCCGCTGTTGGGTGAAATCCCGTTGCATCTGGACATTCGTGTGGCGGCGGACGGTGGCGCGCCCATCGTGGTCAGCAAACCCGACAGTGCGCAAGCCGAGGCATTCCGCAAGATTGCCCGCGACATGATCGCCAAGGGCTACGCATGAGCCAGCCGGTCTTCCCCCCCTTGCTGACTGGCCAGCCGGTTCAGGGTGGGGAAGACCCGTTCGAGCGCGCTCAGGCTATGGCCGCTCTGGGCTGTGATTCCGGGTCGGTGGTCTACAACAATCAGGCGGATCGCCTGCGAGTGGCCATCGTCTTCGCGCCCGAAGTGCCGCTACAGGACGCAATGGCCATGCTGCCGCTTTGCGCCGTTGGGTTCCAGAACGCGCTGGGCGCGCTGGCTCCACCCGAGGTTGCCGTGCATCTGGGCTGGGATGGGCTGATCTGTGTGAACGGTGCGAAATGCGGGATGTTTCGCGTCGCGGCTTCCACTGCATCTCCGGATGAAGAACCTGACTGGCTGGTCGTCGGTTGGGAACTGGCGCTGCTTCAAACAAGCGACGCACCGGGTGAAAATCCCGAAATCACAGCGCTTTACGACGAAGGCTGTGCCGAGGTCTCACCGGTTCAACTTGTCGAAAGCTGGTCACGGCACATGCTGACCTGGCTTAATCGATGGCAGGAGGACGGCAACGCTCCTTTGCATAGCGAATGGATGGGGCTGCTGCGCGGCGTGGGTGAGGCATACGAGGAAACGGGTGTGTTTCTGGGCACGGATGAGAGGTTTGGAATGCTGATCCGGGACGGCTCGAATACTAGGCTGCGCCCGTTGACGGAACTGTTGGAGAACGGATGATGAAACTGGCCCGCGCGATCCATTTTGACGAAAGCGACATGAACGTCTTTCATGTGCCAGCCCGGACGGGGGAATGGTGCATCTCGGGTGGGTTTGAATTCTCGAACTGGGGCGAAGGCGATCTGGAAGGCAAAGCGCGGCAGGCTTTTTCAAATGGCTGGTTGGGAGTTGAAACCTTTGGACGCGTGACATTTGTCGCGGTCACACAGGTTGAGCAGGCCGAGATTGATGAGATCGCCAGGAACCTGGCAGAACACTTCGTGCAAGTTTACGGAGCGCCATCGGTCGAGGCCGCGCTGGGGGTCGCACAGGCCGAAATCGCGCATATGACTGAATTATGCGAAGAACACGCGCCCAACACCTTGTTGACGGTTGCCCGTGAATTGTCCGAGACAGGTGTGCACGAGGTGTTTCGCATCATCACACCGCAAGAGACGCAGTTGGAAGCACTGGCTGTTCACGGCTCGCTGGACGACTGAGGGTTACAGCAGGTCTGCAAAACCACCGAACTGACCGCGTTTGAAGATCAGACCTTTCCCGGTGCGGTACATTACCTTTTCGACTTCTCCCACAAGAATGAGATGATCCCCGGCTTCGTGTTTGGCATGAAGCTGGCAGTCGAACCGTGCCAGACAGTTGGCCAGCTGCGGGCGTCCTTTGTGATCCGTGCCCCATTCCGCATGATCGAAATCCAACCCGTCGCGCGCGAATCGCAGCGCCTGATCCTGTTGTTCCTCTGCCATCACGTGAATCGAGTAGTGTTCGCACGCGTTAAAGGATGCGAACCGGAAGGAATCTTTGGCAAGACACCACAAAACCAGAGGTGGATCCAGGGACACCGAGGAAAACGAGTTAACGGTTATCGCACGCGGCCCACGGGCCGTGTTAGTGGTAATGACAGTGACGCCGGTCCCAAAACACCCCAGCGCTTCGCGGAATGCGATGCTTTGATCCGGGGTAGGGGTAAAGGTCTTTTCCGTCATTACGCGCTCGTTCGTTGGCCGCGCATCAGGTGCCACGGCCCGCCGGGATTGTCCATGAAAAGCTGAGTCTGCCCCAAATATTTCGCAGTTCAGTTCAGATCTTCCAACAACCGTCCGTGCTGCCGGGTCGCCTCAATGACCTGACCAAAGGTGTTCATGCCGCGTGACCGCAGCATCGGCAGCATCTTAACCAACGCCTGAGCGGTCGCAACGGCATCACCAAGTGCTGTGTGTCGCAACTCTTCCGGAATGGTGACCTCTAACCTGTCACAAAGGGCGTCCAGAGTGTGCGTTTCACTTGCCCCGAACAGAACGGCGGACAACAGTACGGTGTCCAGAATCGGATGATCCCATGCGACATTCATGCGCTTGGCGTGCCGCCGCAGAAACGCCATGTCGAATGGCGCGTTGTGAGCAACAATTACCGCGTTATGAGCGAACTGATGAAAGACGCGACCAGCCTGTCCGATGTCCGGTGCCCCCCGAACCATTCGGTCACTGATCTTATGAACCTTGGTCGAGGCGACAGGGATCGGAATTCCGGGGTCTACCAGCATATCCAGCTGTTCGCCCTGAACAATCCGTCCATTCACCACCCGCACCGCGCCAATCTGAACGACTTCGTCCTTGTGCGGCAGCAATCCGGTGGTTTCGGTGTCGAACACGACAAAGCACAGCCCCTGCAAAGCACGAGATTCGAACTCCTCTTCGGTCGCGCTGTGTAGCAGGTCGAAATCATAGACCAGCGGGCGGGCGGCTTCTGGCGGGATATTTGCGGCGGCGTCATCGAAAATGAGCAAGTAGCCGGGGGCGTCACCCAGCGGTTTCATCCTCGCAGTATAGGTTTGCGCACCGTCGATGCTGTGCAGGGTGCATTCGATCTCAAGTCCGGACTTCGTCAGTTTGGCATGGGCTTGCTCCAGCGGGCCGGGCAATAAATATTCGAACAGCGAGGCGTTCAGGCGGGGATGTGAGATTTGCGCCAGCACATTTGCGGCCTGACCATCATAAAGAACGATTTTATGTGTCGGGCTGGCCAATACCATTGCCACAGGTATTTCTGTCAGCAACGCGGTTAGCCGCTGCTTTTCGGCGGCAAGATGTGCCGTTTCGACCGCCACGGCTTCGGCGACATCCATTGTTTTCCCTGAAAGCTGATCTGCCAATCCGGCTGCTGCGGGGGCAAGGTCACCCAGATAGCGCGCGGCTTGCATGTCGACATCCGTGCTGACCCCGGCATGAGCGCGCGCACGCAATTGGGCCGACAACCGCTCGATCGGCTTGGCGACATTGTCGTCAAAAAGCAGCCAGACTGCGATGATCATGGAGATGAAACCAAAACCCATGAGAATTTCGGCCAGGATGAAGGCATTCGCCAGTGCAGGATCAGCGACACGCAGGTAGCTAACCCACAGCGCGATGGAGCTTACGGCCAGTCCCCCCAATGCCAGCAGGCAGAAAAACAGGAAAATACGCAGGCGCAAGCTCAACCGGGTCAGCATGTTACACTCCGCAAGTAGCCTCGACGATCGGATCATTGGCGCTGACTTTGAGCCAGTCAGCGTTCAGTACACGGCCGTCATCGCCGAACTCGGCACCATCAGCCAGATTGGCACGGCTGTATTCCTCGCAGTTGACGGCCACCGGAAGTTTCGAAACCGGTGCCCAGCGGCCAAATAAATACAGATCCACGAGGCGCTGCTCGGGAACCTGTTCGTTGGTGCGCACGGATACGGTGTCGATGGCGGCAAAGCGATCCACGAAGGGTACGGCATAGGTCCAGGGGCGGTAGAAGGCGCGGCTTTCGACCTCCTGAATAATCGTCAGTCCCTCGGGCAGTGTTTCGCGTGTGCGATCATACCAGGAATATTCGCTGGTGATCGTCATTCCGATCATCCCCAGACCTGCCGCAACCGGAGCCGCCCAGCGGGGCAGGCGACCGCCCGTCAGTTTATTCACCACCATCACCACGCCCGCAAAAGCGATGCCTGCAAAGATGGTGCCGATCAGTTCCAGAAACATATTGTCTCTCCGAATTGAGGTCGCCGGGATTAGCCGAGCATACCTTTGCCATGACCCACTGCCGATTGCATTGTTTTTACAACAACAAACGCGTCCCGCAGATGACTTCGCTCAAAGTCCGACAAAGCTGACGGTGGAAGATAGTTGTCCGGCGTTTCGCCCGATTTGACCAGCCTGACCTGATGCTCCAACCGAGTTTCCGCGATCAGGTCATAAGCGTCCAACAAGTCCCGCGCTCCTGAGGCGCTGAGCACTCCGGTTGCTGCCGCGGCTTGGAGACGGGCGCGGGTGTTGGCCTCGGTCAGCTTTCCCTGCAAACTGTAAATTCGTGCAAGATCCACCACTGGGACGACGCCATTGTGTTTTAAATCCAGCGTGTTGCGATGTTCACCTGATCTGATGGTCGCAAAGCCGCGCAGCAATCCCAGCGGGGGCGTGTGCTTGAGCGAATTTGAGATCATATGGGCGACAAAAATTGAATTCGCGTTGGCTGCTGCCAGCGTGTCGGATTGCAAATCGTCGAACAGGTGAAACGCGCCGCCGATCGGACGCAGATCGAACATGACCGAGGCCAGCATCTGCGCCTCGGGGTTGGGTTTGGCGATCCAGCCCTTGAAATAGTCACGCCAGACGCGCACCGGCTGACACCAGCGAGGGTTGGTCGCCATCATGTCGCCGGGGCAATAGAAATACCCGCAAGTATCCAGCCCATCCGAGACATATTTCGCAAGGTCCGCGAAGTAGGTCATGTCGTCTTCGGATACGCTGTCGTCCAGCATCAGGCAGTTGTCCTGATCCGAGACACCGGTCTGTTCCTGTCGACCTTGCGAACCACAAGCCAGCCACAGATAGGGCACGGGCGGTGGTCCCAATTTATCTTCCGCCAGCGCCAGCAACCGGCGCGTGGCGGTATCGGCAATATCAGTGATCAGGCGCGTGACGATTTCGTGCCGGTTGCCGCCGGCAACCAGTTGCACCAGCAGTTGCGGAATTTCCACCGTGACATGCGCCATGTCTTCAGCGGATTGGGCTTTTGCGATCCGGCGGACCAGTTCGGCGGAATTGACGGCCTGATAATGGGTCAGATCTGTTTGTGTGACGACGCCTACCAGTTTGCCGCCTTCGGAAATGGGAATATGACCGATCCCACGTTCCATCATCACGTGAAGGACATCCGAGCCAATATCTGTCGGCGACAAGGTGATCGGATCAGCGGTCATGATCTCGGAAACCGTTGTGGCCTTCAGCATGCTGTCGGCCACGAACTTTCCCGATATGTCTCTCAGGGTCGCGATCCCCAGCAGTTTGTCACCTTCGGTCACGCAAAGCGATGATATGTGCCGGTCCCGCATCATCTGCGCGGCTTGCTGAACCGGTGTGCTTGGGGGGCAGGTGGCCGGGTTTTTAGCCATCAGTACGTCGATGGAACTGGTCGCCAAACTTTGCGGACCAGTCCGGTCGCCGCGTGAGCGGTTGAAGAACTTGGACACAACATCGTGCCCGTCGATCAGCGAGCGCACCAGATCGGGCGGTAGCACAATCAATACCGACGGTGTATGCGCGCGTGCCTTGGTGGCAGCTTTGCCATCCCGCAAAAGGCCGCGCTCACCGAAAGAGTTGCGCAGACCGAGATGAGACACAACGGCGTCGTTCTCATCAGTAATTTCCACCTGTCCTTCATAGATCACAAAGACACCGGGCAGAGTCGTGCCTAGCTCATAGACTGACGCGTCTTCCTCGACCTCCCATACTTCGATCTGCTGGACCAGGTTGTCCAACACGTCCGCGGGCAGGGCGTCATAGGGGTGCACGGATTTCAGAAACCGGGTGATCTCATCATGGGACAGTGGCATGGAATAATCCTGGGCTTCTGGTTGAAAAATCCCGCCCGGTGGAGTGCCGGGCGGGAACAGTCAGTCGAAAGACGCGGCCATTTGCAAGTTGACCAACAGCCGCATCATGCTCATTTATTCTGAGCTGCACCCGCGCCACGGGGAACGCGCACGCTTTCGACCAGTTCCTTGATTTCCTGCGGCGTCTCCTTTGTCATACCAGCGACAACGTAGGCGACGGCAAAGTTGATCATCGCACCGATGGCGCCGAACGAGGTCGACTTGATCGGACCCAGAAGCGGGTCAGCATCGGTGAACGAGTTGGTGCCCGGAATGAACAGCCAGCCCTTGTGCAGGAAGATGTAGACCAGGGTCACAGTCAGACCGGCCAACATACCCGCGACCGCGCCGGTGTTGTTGATGCGGGTCGAGAAGATCCCCATCATCAGCGCCGGGAAGATCGAAGCTGCCGCCAGTCCGAACGCCAGAGCAACCGTTTGTGCTGCGAAGCCCGGTGGGTTCAGACCCAGATAGGTTGCGACGACGATGGCCACGGCCATTGCGATCCGTGCAGCCAACAGTTCACCCTTTTCCGAGATCTGCGGGTTGATCGCACCTTTGACAAGGTCGTGGGACACAGCTGACGAGATCGCCAGCAACAGGCCCGCAGCGGTCGACAGGGCAGCCGCAAGACCGCCGGCAGCGACCAGACCGATCACCCAACCCGGCAGGTTGGCGATTTCGGGGTTGGCCAGAACCAGGATGTCGCGGTTGAACTTGGTCAGCTCGTTACCGACCCAGCCTTTTTCTTCCGCAAGAGCCTGCATGTCTGCATTCTTGTCGTTGTAGTACTGGATCTTGCCGTCGCCGTTCTTGTCTTCCCAGTCCAGCAGTCCGGTTTTCTTCCAGGTCGCCATCCAGTCATAGCGCGGGTCGTTGTCGATCTCTTCGACCGAAACAGCGCCACCTTCGATGCCCCCATTGGGCCACATCATGTCGGTGATGTTCAGGCGGGCCATTGCGCCAACCGCAGGGGCGGTCAGGTACAGCAGCGCGATGAACACCAGCGCCCAGCCGGCGGACCAGCGTGCGTCAGCCACTTTCGGCACGGTGAAGAAGCGCATGATCACGTGCGGCAGACCGGCGGTACCGATCATCAGCGACAGTGTGAACAGCACCATGTTCAGCGTGTTCGAGTGGTGGGCCGTATAGTCGTTGAACCCCAGTTCGGTCACGATCGCATCCAGCTTGGTCAGCAGGGGTTCACCGCTGGCGGTGTCACCAAACAGACCCAGTGCCGGGACAGGTGTGCCGGTCAGCTGAAGCGAGATGAAGATGGCCGGGATGGTGTAGGCAGTGATCAGCACGCAGTACTGAGCAACCTGTGTATAGGTCACGCCCTTCATCCCGCCGAACACCGCATAGGCAAACACCACGGCTGCACCGATCAGCAGACCGGATGTATTCGACACTTCGAGAAAGCGGCCAAAGGCCACGCCCACGCCGGTCATCTGACCGATCACGTAAGTCACCGATGCCACGATCAGACAGATCACCGCAACGATACGTGCAGTTTGACTGTAGAAGCGGTCGCCGATGAACTCCGACACGGTGTACTTGCCGAACTTGCGCAGATAAGGCGCCAGCAGCAGCGCCAGAAGCACGTACCCGCCGGTCCAGCCCATCAGGAACGAGCTGTTGTCATAACCGGTAAAGGCGATCAGGCCCGCCATCGAAATGAACGAGGCCGCGGACATCCAGTCCGCCGCTGTCGCCATGCCGTTGGTGACCGGGTGAATGCCGCGACCCGCGGCGTAGAATTCAGATGTGGACCCCGCTCGGGCCCAGATCGCGATGCCGATGTAAAGCGCAAAGGACGCGCCTACAAACAGCAGGTTGATGGTAAACTGGTCCATGGGGTTTACTCCTCATCCACGCCGTATTCGGCGTCCAGCTTGTTCATGCGCCAGGCGTAGTTGAAGATCAGCACCAGAAAGACCAGGATCGATCCCTGCTGAGCAAACCAAAAGCCCAGATCAGTGCCGCCAACGGCGATACCTGACAGCATCGGACGCAGCAGAATGCCGAATCCAAAAGACACCAGCGCCCAGATCGCGAGGCTGATGTAGATGAGACGCAGGTTGGCCTGCCAATAGCCTTTGTCGGCTTTGGCAGCCTGCGCGGAGTTTGTTGATTGATCCGCCATTGCGGGTTCCTCCTTCGCTTCCTCCATTGACGGCCCTTTGTACAAATCCTCCAGCGCGCGGGACCGCTTTTCGTTTGTGCCTGTTGCTGTTGTGGCATCAGGCAAGGCTTCTCTGG
>NZ_WPZL01000002.1 GCF_013031245.1 Ruegeria lacuscaerulensis | reverse complement strand
ACAATGGCGGCGGCGGCAACAGCGGCAACGGCAACGGCGGCAACAATGGCGGCGGCGGCAACAGCGGCAACGGCAACGGCGGCAACAATGGCGGCGGTGGCAACAATGGCGGCGGCAACGGCGGCAACAATGGCGGCGGTGGCAACAATGGCGGCGGTGGCAACAATGGCGGCCCGGGCAATGGTAACGGAAACGCCGGCAACTCCGGAAACGGCGGCGGCAACAACGGTGGCTCTGGGCCTGGTACCGGTAATGGCGGCAGCAACAACGGTAATGGCAACGGAGGCGGCGGCCACGGAAATGGTGGCAGTAATGGCGGCGCCTCCGGCGGCAACGCAAACGGTCCCGGCAGTGGCGGCACGTTCAACTAAATCGTTGCACCAAGGTTAGCTCACCGCTGCGGCAGTGGCTCAAACCCGTTGAACATAGAATCGGAAAGGGCGACAATAATGTCGCCCTTTTTCCTAGATGTTGACCATGTCAGCCGCGACCACCGTTCAAAAGGCCCTGTTCAGCTGCGCCCGTAGACGCTGACCCAACCGCTGGGTTTACGTGGATTTTGCATCCGAAGGAACAAATAGCGTGTCGCCGACCACGGCTTGATTTGGTTAGTCAGGTTGTCCAACACCAGATCTCCGCCCGCTGATCGGTAAACCAACACCGCATGCGAATTGCGTTGAGTGTCCAGAACGGTGGCTATGAGCAGTTTGTTCGGGTCCACACCTGCACGTATCAGGTCTCGTTTCTTCAACAGAGCAAAATCTTCGCAATCTCCGCCCCGAGACGTTGGGAGCGCCCATCTTTCAATGGTCCGGTACTGCGACTGATCCGTCACTGTACGGGTCGTGGAGTTTATCCGCCGATTTACCTGTCTGATAATCTGCATTTCCTGCTGGCTGGACATCAGAACAGACGCCTTGGTCGAGCATGCCCATTTGTATTGCCTGCAAAGTTGGCGCGCACCCGACGGCGGCGGCGACACATTAATACTTGGGATAAAGTTCCCTTCGCTCGCCACAGCATTTTCGGTAACAAAAATCGGGCTCAACACGACCGCGGAAACAACGGCCAAACGCCCGGAAGTGATAGCCCACCTCTTAAGCGCGGCTCTGAATTCAACGCCGAATGATTTCATGCCTGTCCCTCGATCCGTTTCTCATCCGTGTGATCGCGGACGATCCGAGCCGTAATTCGATTAAAACAATTATCGATAGGCCGAGCGTCTTCTGCAATCTCAGGTGAAGTTGCAAGCGAAAAGAGGCGGAAGTTCGTCTCTCAATATGGCCATTTCGGGCAAGAATTGAGAGCTGGCGGCCACAATCTATGAGTGCGGCAAGAAAAAGTCACATTCAGAAATGAAATTAAATCACTGAATTATAACAAGGATGCTATATGCGGGAAAAGCCAGAAATCTATTGAAGTTAACCGGCTGTTCCTTTGGCTGAAATCCGCGCATTCCATCTAAACTAAAGCAAAGAACGCGCGAATTGAGTCTATTCAGTGATCTCTACAACCACCAACTCGCGCTCACTGGCGCCGCGCGCGTGATCCAGTGCTTCCTGATATTCCGGAGAATTGTAGCATTCCACAGCGGCTTCGAGCGAAGGGAAACGGGCAACGACATTGCGTGGCCGCTCTTTCCCTTCAAGCTGAACATACCGGGCGGCCCGGGCGATAAAGGTGCCGCCATGTTTGGCTATCGCGGGGCCGGCAAGTTCAGCGTATTTTCCGTATGCCTCATTGTCGGTCACAGTGACATGTGCAATCCAAAGTGCGGCCATCTTAACCTCCCAATACTTGCTCGGCGGCTTTGATCGCCGCGTCCGAATTCGAGGCGTCCCTGCCGCCACCTTGCGCCATGTCAGGGCGTCCACCGCCACCTTTTCCGCCCAGTTCAGAGACAGCGGCCCGAACAAGATCGACCGCCGACACTTTGTCGGTCAGGTCCTTTGTGACGCCAGCAGCGACTGCAGCTTTACCACCGGCATCTGCAATCAGCAAAACCGCGCCAGAACCCAGACGGGTTTTGTGTTCATCAATTAATGCAGGAAGATCCTTGCCCGACACTCCAGTCAGTGCTTGCGCCAGGAAAGGCACTCCGTTTACATCGCGTGCCTCGGCACCGCCCTGCCCTGATCCACCTGCCATCGCCAGATCGCGGCGCAGTTGTGCAACTTCGTTTTGCAGGGCTTTGCGTTCATCCAGCAAGGATTTGACGCGGCTGACAACATCGTCCGGCTGCGCCTTCAGTTCCAGCGCAATCTGTCCCAGGCGCTGATCCTGTGCCGACAGATGACGGAAAGCCTCATCACCGGTCAGAGCTTCGATCCGCCGAACGCCTGCGCTGCTGGCGCTGTCACCCAGAACGACAAATGTCCCAATGTCACCTGTCTGGCGAACATGCGTTCCACCGCAAAGCTCAATCGACCAGGTTTCACCGTCGTGCCCCTTGCCGGTGGGCGCCTTGCCCATTGAGACAACCCGGACCTCATCCCCGTATTTCTCACCGAACAGAGCCTGAGCACCCATTCCACGGGCGTCATCCGGTGTCATGACCCGGGTCTCGACGGTGGAGTTCTGACGGATGAACTCATTTACCTCGCGCTCGACTTTCCGGATTTCATCCAGGTTCAGCGCTTTGGAATGGCTAAAATCGAACCGTAACCGATCAGAGTCATTCAGCGATCCGCGCTGTGCAACGTGATCACCCAGCGTTTCACGCAACGCTTCGTGCAGCAAGTGCGTCGCCGAATGGTTGGCCCGGATCGCTGTACGGCGGGCGTGGTTTACCTCAAGTTCGACGCCGTCGCCCTTTGACAATGTGCCCTGAGCGACAGTGACTTTATGAGCATACACCTTGCCATCGGCAAATTTCCTGGTGTCTTCGACCCGTGCAACGTCGTCACGCTCTTCCAGACGCCGGATTTCCCCGGTATCGCCCACCTGACCGCCGGCCTCACCATAGAACGGGGTCTGGTTCACGATGACCCAGCCCGTGCCGCCCTTTTCGATCTTGTCGACCAAAGCACCATCCACGACCAGAGCAGCGACCTGGCCTTCGGCTTTTTCGGTATCGTAGCCGAGAAAATCCGTGGCACCCGCAGCATCCAGCACATCGAACCACACCGCTTGGTCCGCAGCCTCGCCCGACCCGGCCCAGGCCGCGCGGGCCTTGGCCTTTTGTTCCGCCATAGCCGCGTCAAAACCGTCAGTGTCCACTGTCCGGCCCTTTTCACGCAACGCATCCTGCGTCAGATCCAGCGGGAACCCGTACGTATCGTACAGTTTGAATGCCGCGTCGCCAGCCAATGCTGCACCCTCGGGCAGTCCTGCAACCTCATCATCCAGCAATTTCAGGCCGCGGTCCAACGTCTGCTTGAACCGGGTCTCTTCCAACAGCAGCGTTTCTTCGATCAGCGCCTGCGCCTGCCCAAGTTCGGAATACTGCGCTCCCATCAACTGCACCAAAGACGGTACCAATTGATGCATAACCGGGTCTTTCGCGCCCAACAGATGCGCATGACGCATGGCCCTACGCATGATCCGGCGCAGAACATAGCCGCGACCGTCATTCGAGGGCATTACGCCATCCGCAATCAGGAACGAAGTCGAACGCAAGTGATCCGCGATCACGCGGTGGTGGACGTTCTGGTCACCATAAGGATCCACGCCAGTCGCTTCCGCTGATGCCTCGATAAGCGTCTTAAACAGATCCGTGTCATAGTTGTCGTGGCTACCCTGCAGCAGCGCGCCAATTCGCTCGAGCCCCATGCCGGTGTCGATCGACTGCATGTCGAGTTCGACCATCGAGCCGTCCTCAAACTGCTCGTTCTGCATGAAAACGATGTTCCAGATTTCTATGAACCGGTCGCCATCTTCCTCGGCCGAGCCCGGAGGGCCACCCCAGATGTGATCGCCATGGTCATAGAAAATCTCGGTGCATGGGCCGCAGGGACCGGTCGGCCCCATTTGCCAGAAGTTGTCGTTCGTGGCGATGCGGATGATCCGATCCTCCGGCACGCCGACCTTTTTCCAGATTTCAAAGGCCTCGTCGTCGGTATGATAAACCGTCGTTAGCAAACGGTTCTTGTCGACGCCGAATTCCTTGGTAATCAGTTCCCACGCAAAAGGTATCGCGTCGCTCTTGAAGTAATCGCCGAACGAGAAATTTCCCAGCATCTCAAAGAAGGTGTGATGCCGCGCAGTGTAACCCACGTTATCCAGATCGTTATGTTTACCGCCTGCTCGCACACATTTCTGCGAGGTGGTTGCACGTTGATAATCGCGGGTTTCAACGCCGGTAAACAGGTTTTTGAACTGAACCATCCCCGAGTTCACAAACATCAGCGTCGGGTCATTGCGCGGGACCAGAGGGCTGGACGCCACCACTTCGTGCCCCTGTTTGGCAAAGTAGTTCAGAAAGGTCGATCGAATATCGTTCAGCGTGGGCATAAGGCTCTCTCGGCGCGCAATCATTTTGTTCCGAAACGGGTTTATCGCCGTCCCTGCGGATAGTCCACAGCGTTGGGGCCGCGGAACGAAACAAGGCGGCCCCAAAAGGGCCGCCCTGCTTTTCGAATTCTGCGCATTACCCGAATGCAGCCGCTCTTTTGACCGTCAGGCTTCGAGGATGTCGTCATCCTCGGTCGCACTGGGTGGCATTTCGAAATCAAGTCCGTGCGCCGCACGAATCTTGTCTTCGATTTCCAGCGCGGCGCGGCCGTTGTCACGCAAGTACTGCTTGGCATTCTCACGCCCCTGCCCGATCCGCTCATCGCCATAGCTGAACCACGAGCCTGATTTCTCGACCACTCCGGCCTTGACGCCAAGATCCAGCAGCTCACCCATTTTGCTGATGCCTTCGCCATACATGATGTCGAATTCCACCTGCTTGAACGGCGGCGCCACCTTGTTCTTGACCACCTTGACGCGGGTCTGGTTGCCGACCACTTCGTCCCGATCCTTGATCGCCCCAATGCGGCGGATGTCCAAACGAACCGAGCTGTAGAACTTCAGCGCGTTCCCACCTGTTGTGGTTTCCGGGCTGCCAAACATTACACCGATCTTCATCCGGATCTGGTTGATGAAGACCACCATGCAGTTGCTGCGGCTGATCGAGCCGGTCAGCTTGCGCATCGCCTGGCTCATCAGGCGGGCCTGCACGCCAACGCTGCTGTCACCCATGTCGCCTTCGAGTTCCGATTTGGGCGTCAGCGCCGCAACCGAGTCGACCACGACCATGTTCACCGCACCCGAGCGCACCAGCGTGTCGGTGATTTCCAACGCCTGTTCGCCGGTATCGGGCTGCGAGATCAGCAACTCATCCAGATCAACGCCCAACTTACGCGCATATTGCGGGTCCAGCGCATGTTCCGCATCAACAAAGGCGCAAACTCCGCCGTGTTTTTGCTGTTCGGCAATGCAATGCAGCGTCAGCGTCGTTTTACCCGAGCTTTCAGGTCCATAAATTTCGACGATCCGGCCCATCGGCAGGCCGCCAATCCCCAGCGCGATATCCAGACCCAGAGAACCGGTCGAGCTGGCCTCGATGTCTTGCTTTGCGTCCTCGCCCAGCTTCATGATCGAGCCCTTGCCGAACTGGCGTTCAATCTGGGCCAGCGCGCTGTCGAGCGCCTTTTGCTTGTCTGCGTTTTTCTTGTCGCTCATTGTCAGAAGATCCGCCATTGTCCTGTCGCCTTCCCTTTTGTCACACCCTTGAACGGGCGGCAATCGCTGCTTTGTTCGCCTCTTGTTCCTTATGGGACCAAAAAGAGAACATTTCAACTAAAACTTACGATACTTACTGTTCGGTAATTGTGTTAAAGAGTCGTTTACGCCAATCTGCACCAGTAACAAATATCGTCAAAGGGCGAATAAATGCTTGTTTTCTATAAGGAACGCCTCGCGTTTCTGGCTGTCCCCAAAACAGGCAGCACGGCTTACCATTCCGCCCTGAGCGATCGTGCCGATTTCGTCGTGACTGGCCCGCCGGATCTGAAACACGCCCCCGTACGGCGCTATGACCGCTTTTTCCAGAACATTTTTCGTAAAATGTACGACACCGAGATGGAAATCATGGCCGTCGTACGCGAACCCATCGACTGGCTAGGCAGCTGGTACAGGTTCCGCAGCCGGTCGGACCGGATCGGACACCCACATTCTACCCGCGACCTGAGCTTTGATGAGTTCGTGCAGGCCTATATGCAAAATCCGCGTCCGGAATTTGCAGATGTCGGCAGCCAGAACCAGTTTTTCCGCACCCGCAGCAATGGTTGTGGTGCCAGCCATGTCTTCAAATATGAAAACCAGGACAGGATACTCGATTTCCTGCAGGATCGGTTGAATATGCAGATCGACCTCAAACAGGAAAACACTTCACCGAAGCGAGACCTTTTCCTGTCGCCGGAAACCGAAGAGAAGTTCCGAAAACTGCACGCAGCGGAATTCGCCTGCCACGCGTCGGCACTTTAAGTTGATCAGTTAAGTTGCTGAAAAACCGCCTCAGTCAGTTGATTCAGCGAGAAAGGCTTGGGCAGGAAGGTTGAGTTCGTGATTTCCGGCCCGGACTCTCCGAATGCGCCTTCGGTATAGCCGGACATGAATATTACCCGGACATCCGGGCGCGTCTCCATCGCTTTGCCAACCCAGGTCGGACCGTCCATTCCGGGCATGACGACGTCTGTGACAAAGGCGTCGACATTCAGCGCCCCGTCTTCAAGCAAGCGCAGAGCTTCCTCGCCCGATTCCGCCTCAAGAACGGTATACCCTTTCAGCCGCAATGCCCGCGTTGCAAATGCGCGCACCGGCGCCTCATCTTCGACCAACAACACGACACCTTCACCCTGCCGGGCGCTTTGTGGGTCGGATATGGGTTTCTCGGCTGGCTCAGCGTCCTGAGGCGCGGCACAAACAGGCAGGTAAACCGTGAATTCGGTCCCGCGGCCCGGAAGGCTATCGACAAAAATGAAGCCACCGGTTTGTTTGACGATTCCGTAAACGGTCGACAGCCCAAGTCCGGTGCCCTCGCCGGTGCGTTTGGTGGTGTAGAAAGGTTCAAACACCTTTTGCAATTTATCTGCGGGGATACCAACGCCGCTGTCGTTGACTTTAACGGTCACGTATTCGCCTGGCTGCACAGTCGCGCGATCCCGCGCGAGGGGTTGGTTCAGCACCACAACCTCGGTTTCGATTCGTACTTCGCCGCCATCCGGCATCGCGTCGCGCGCGTTAACGACCAGGTTCATGAACACCTGCTCCAATTGCCGTTTATCAGCACGCACAGGTTTCAGCACCGGATCGTGGCTAAGGGTCAGACGGACTTTCTCTCCGACCAGTCTGTTCAGCAGATGGATCAAGTCCGAGATCGTGTCCCGAAGGTCCAGAACCTCGGGCTGCAGAGTTTGTTTTCGGGAAAACGCCAGCAACTGACCGACCAGCGCGGCTGCACGGTTGGCGTTCTGGTTAATCTGTACGAGATCCCCATAATTCGGGTCGTTCTGATCATGACGCAAAAGCAGAAGGTCACAGTGTCCGGAAATCGCTGTCAGGAGGTTGTTGAAGTCATGGGCAACACCCCCTGCCAACTGCCCAACGGCTTGCATCTTTTGCCCCTGAACGAATTGCGCTTCGAGTGTTTTGAGTTCGGTGGCGTCATTCAGAACCGCGATCAGGCAGACCTGACCGTTATTCACCACACGGTTCAACGTGACCTGGACAAAGACCTCTTTGTCCTGACGGGTCAGGCGAAGAAACTCTGAGCGCATCGCGGGTTCCTGTGCGGCCGTCCTTGCCAGCCAATCCAGAATGGGATGCCCAAGCGCCCGCATGATCTGATCGACATTAGTTTCACCCGGCTGGATATTCCCAATCAGTTTCGCGGCAAGCCGGTTGGCTTCGAGAATAATGCCGTCAGGCGAAAGTCTCATGATCGGCACGGGCAAGTCTGCAAAAGAGGCTTCACTAACACTCTGCTCGCCATCGTCCATGGGCAGAAGGAGCAGATCGCGGAACGTACCAAATCGTGCCAACTCGCATGCTACCGCAGGAACGCACCCGTTTGCCGTTTTTACCTTCGTGATTTCCCCCGCGCCCTGCACGTCGGTGGAGATTACCTGATGCAGAGTTTCAGGTTTTTGCCCCAACAGGTGTTCAGCGGCTCCGTTCACACGCAACAGAGCACCGTTTCGTCCTTCAGTTACAACCGGTACGGAAACCTCATCCCAGCGCCCAGGTGTTTCCAAATGAAATCGCCAGCAAAACAAACCATTGCCCACACCGAACACTGAAACTGGTATGGTCGATCCAACCGTTACAATGTCCTCCCGCGCCTTACCGTAAATCTCGGCCAGCGATTGCAGGCGCAGCAGAATTGCAGGTGGGTTCGCAATCATCGATTTCAGACAGTTCTCAAGACGTGCACCCGGAAACGCCTGAATCTGTGCCCGGGCCTGAGAGTTTGAACTCAACACATCTCCTTGAGTGTTTGCAATCAGGCAAGGAAACAGGTCCTGCTCGGCAAAAACTGCCATGGCTTCCATTGCACGCCGCGCAGAGTAATCCGCAATTTGCCCCTTCAGAACGACCAATAAGGCGGCCGACAACAGTGATACTCCGGCGACGACAAAACCAGTTTTCCATTCCGGGGGTAAAAGCCCGAAAAACGGTGAAAAGCTTAGCAGAGCGCCCACAACGACAATAGGCGCAAGCCGCAATCCCGTCGGAGTTTTTTGAAGAGAAGGATCAGGGAAAATTCCGGTAATGTCAGACATAAACAACTCAGGTCGGTGAGCTTTTCAGTAATCAGCCCAAATAATGTTAATGTCCGCTTAAAAACGAACACTCTCCCTAAGGTTGCTAGTCCCTGACGCGCTATCGCGTCAAGTGTGCAGTGAAGAATCCGTCTGTTCCGTGTGAAACCAGCCACGTTTTGCGAAATTGCTCTGACCATTTTGGGCTGGATCTTAAAAACGCATCCACGATTGTTCCGTTTTCATCATCCAGCATTGAACACGTCGCGTAGGCCAGAACCCCGGTCGAGGTGATCATCTGAGACAGCTTCTCCAAAATGTCGGATTGAATATTCGACAATTCGCTCAAGCGTGTTTCGGTCAGCGTCCATTTACCTGCAGGTGCACGCCGCCACGAGCCGCTGCCGGAACATGGTGCATCCGCGAGAACGACATCGAACGGTGCGCACTGTTCGAGATCATCCGTCGTTAAAATCGTGACACGTGCCCCGGCCCGCTCGGCCCTGGCAGGCAAGTCCCGCATCCGGCCCGCATTCACATCATGGGCAAACACCTCGACGCCTTGATGCGTAGCTAATGCCAGAGACTTTCCGCCGCCGCCCGCGCAATAATCCAGAACCCGCATTCCCGGTTGCAAATCCAGAGCATCGACAACAGCCTGGCTGGCTGCGTCCTGAAGCTCAACTAGACCATCCGCGTAAGCTTGACCCTGAGCAATTTTACGCGCCCCTTCAACAACTTCGAGCGCAGTGTTGCTAGCCGGATGCGTAATTGCCTCAATGCCATCATCATTCAATGCAGCTATGGCACCCGCAACATCAGATTTGATCAGGTTGACACGCAGGTGGACCGGAGCGCGCCTTTGCAGTGACTGCGCGACCGCAACTGTATGGTCCCCCAGCGAAGACTGAAACCTGGGCCATAGCCATTCAGGGATGTCATACCGTTCTGCGTCGGTCTCAAAATCCAGCCTTTGCTCGACGTCGGACACGACCGCAGGGGCATGACGGGCTCCCGTGAACAGCGTCTCAAGACCCTCACCCGCTGCTCGTACCGAGCCGATCATCAGCCCGCGCCCGGTTTCAGCCCCCCCGAGGGCCGCATAAGACCGTTTGCACCGCAACGCCGAGAACACATGGTCCCGCACCGCAGCACGATCCTTGGACCCGGCAAACCGACTGCGACGCGCCCATCCGGTCAGCGCCTTCTCGACTGGCGCGCCTGCCAGTATCTCATCAAGGATTTCAATCGAAGCCTGAATGCGTGCGGCCGGGGTCATCTCTATTCCGATGCTTTTTGGACTCAGTCGGGTGCGTTACAAATGCAAAACGGCGCCCGGGTCTGGGCGCCGTGCAATATCAAGAACTAAGTTACATCACTCTGTAGTTCGGGCTTTCGCGCGTGATCTGAACGTCATGCACATGGCTTTCCTTCAAGCCTGCGCCCGTGATTTTGACGAAATTGCAGTTCTTGCGCATCTCTTCGACCGTTGCGCAGCCAGTATAGCCCATTGCCGCGCGCAGACCGCCGACCAGTTGGTGCACCACGGCGCTGGCTGAACCTTTGTACGGCACCTGCCCCTCGATTCCTTCGGGCACCAGCTTGTCATTTGCCGCGTCCTTCTGGAAATACCGATCCGCCGAACCTCGGGCCATGGCGCCGAGGCTGCCCATACCACGATACGACTTGAACGAACGTCCCTGATACAGGATCACCTCGCCGGGGCTTTCATCGGTGCCCGCGATCATCGAGCCGACCATAGCGCAGGAGGCACCCGCCGCGATAGCTTTGGCGAAATCGCCCGAAAACTTGATGCCACCGTCAGCGATCACCGGAACATCCCCGGCCGCCGTCGCGCAATCCATGATCGCCGTCAGCTGTGGCACGCCGACACCTGCCACCATACGCGTGGTACAGATCGAGCCCGGCCCGATCCCAACTTTGATGGCGTCCGCCCCGGCATCAATCAGCGCTTTGGTCGCCTCGCTGGTGGCGACATTGCCTGCGATGATCTGGACTTCGTTCGACAAAGCCTTAACGCGCTTCACCGCCTCCAGAACGCCTTGCGAGTGCCCATGGGCGGTATCGACCACGACGATATCAACACCCGAGTCCACCAGCTGCTCTGACCGTTCGAACCCGGCATCCCCGACCGAAGTTGCCGCGGCAACCCGAAGACGGCCCAATCGGTCTTTGCAGGCCGTCGGGTTCAAAACGGCCTGTTCGGTGTCTTTCAACGTCAGCAGACCTGTCAGCTTGCCATCACCGTCAACCACCAACAGCTTTTCGATCCGGCGGGCTTTCATCAGGCTTTTGGCCTCTTCCAGGTCCGCAGGTTCCTGCAGCATCGCCAGATTGTCCGAGGTCATCATGACGTGGACCGGCGTGTCTTCCGAAGCTGCAAAGCGCATATCGCGGTTGGTCAAAATGCCAACCACGCGGCCTTCATCATCGACCACCGGAAAACCGGTAAAGTTATAGCGCTGCACCAAAGCCTTGGCATCTGCCAGTGTCTGATCGACCCGCAGCGTCACCGGATTGTAGACGATACCCGATTCAAAGCGCTTGACCCGCCGCACTTCGCGGGCTTGTTCATCCACCGTCAGGTTCTTGTGAATAACGCCTATTCCGCCGGCTTGCGCCATGGCGATGGCCATGCGCGCCTCGGTCACCGTATCCATTGCCGAACTGAGCAACGGGATGTTCATGGTGATTTCACGCGTCACGCGTGTGCTTGTATCCGCCGTTGCCGGCAGCACCGACGAGGCCGCCGGAACCAAAAGAACATCGTCAAAGGTAAGTGCCTCACGAATCTGCATCTGCTAACCCCATGCAAAACCCCGTTTGGCGGTGACCCTATTACATGGATTCAGGCTAAGGAAAAGCCCCTGCCCCAAACTAGTTTCCACCTTCAGACCGATACTGCAGCAAAAAACGACGCAACCCACGCAAAACGTGCCGCTGAATGCCCTTTCCCTTTGCGCGCAAACCCATATCTTGCCCGGCATACGCGCGAATACAAAAGGCAGGCCAATCATGACCACCGATCCCCTTGTTGTCTTTACTCCGTCGGGCAAACGCGGGCACTTCCCCGTGGGCACTCCGGTACTCACCGCCGCCCGGCAGTTGGGCGTCGATCTGGATTCGGTCTGCGGCGGACGCGGGATTTGTTCGAAATGCCAGATCACACCCAGCTTTGGTGAGTTTCCCAAGCACGGTGTGACTGCATCCGATGATGCCCTGAGCGAATGGAACGCGGTTGAACAGCGCTATGATGACAAACGCGGACTGAAACCGGGTCGCCGTCTGGGATGTCAGGCAACGGTTCAGGGCGACATCGTCATTGATGTGCCGCCCGAAAGCCAGGTTCACCGCCAGGTTGTTCGCAAGGCCGCCGCAGCGCGGGCGATCATCATGGACCCGGCAACCCGGCTGTATTTCGTGGTTGTCGAAGAACCCGACATGCACTCGCCCACCGGTGATCTGGAACGCCTGGAGCGTGCCCTGCGCCAGCAGTGGGACATTGACGCTGTCACCGCCGATCTGTCTCTGATGTCCAAGCTTCAGCCGGTCCTGCGCAAGGGGAAATGGGAAGTTACCGTGGCCGTTTACAAAGGCCACAAAGACGAAGTGGCCCGAATCGTCGAAATCTGGCCCGGGCTGCACGAACATGGACTGTATGGTTTGGCCATCGACTTGGGCTCGACCACCATCGCCGCCCATCTGACCGATCTGGAAACCGGTGAGGTCAAGGCGTCCTCGGGCCTGATGAACCCGCAGATCCGCTTTGGCGAGGACCTCATGAGCCGCGTCTCATATGCGATGATGAACCCCGGCGGCAATCAGGAGATGACCAAGGCCGTGCGCGAGGCAATCAACGATCTGACCACCTCAATCGCCGAGGAAGCCGGGATCGACGCCGAACTGATCGTTGAAACCGTATTTGTGTGCAACCCGGTTATGCACCACCTGCTGTTGGGGCTGGACCCGGTCGAACTTGGTCAGGCACCCTTTGCTCTGGCAACCTCTGAAAGCATATCCCTGCCCGCGCGTGAGATGGACCTGACCAAGATGAACCCGCGCGCGCGGGTCTATATCCTGCCATGTATCGCAGGCCATGTCGGCGCGGATTGCGCGGCCGTTGCCCTGTCAGAAGAGCCCGGAAAGTCCGAAGACCTCGTTCTGATCGTCGATGTCGGCACCAACGCCGAAATCCTGTTGGGCAACACCAGTCGCGTTTTGGCCTGTTCCTCGCCCACTGGCCCTGCCTTTGAAGGTGCACAGATCAGTTCGGGTCAGCGCGCCGCGCCCGGTGCTATCGAACGGATCGAAATTGATCCCGTCACCAAGGAACCCCGCTTTCGTGTGATCGGGTCCGAGAAATGGTCGGACGAGGACGGGTTCGATCAGGATGTCGCGACGACGGGCATAACCGGCATCTGCGGTTCAGGCATCATCGAAGCGGTCGCTGAAATGCGCATCGCCGGGTTGTTGGACGAAAGTGGCTTGATCGGGTCTGCCGAGCAAGCCGGCACCGCCCGCTGCGTTCCCGAAGGCCGCACCCACGCCTATCTGATCCACGATGCCAGCGCCGAGGGCGGCCCGCGCATCACCGTAACCCAGGGCGACATCCGCGCCATTCAGTTGGCCAAATCCGCGCTTTACGCCGGTGCCCGGTTGCTGATGGACGAAATGAACGTCGATACGGTGGATCGCGTGGTTCTGGCCGGAGCGTTCGGAGCCCATATCTCGACCAAGCACGCAATGGTTCTGGGCATGATCCCCGATGCGCCGCTGGACAAGGTCTCAAGCGCTGGCAACGCCGCCGGCACCGGCGCGCGGATCGCTCTGTGCAACATCGGGTCGCGGGCCGAGATCGAGCGCGTTGTACGCGAGATCACCAAAGTCGAAACGGCCATCGAGCCCAAGTTTCAGGATCATTTCGTCGCCGCCAACGCGATCCCGCACAAAACCGATCCCTTCCCGGAACTGGCGCAGGTTGTCACTCTGCCCTCGCCCACATTCAATACGGGTGGGGATGAGGAAAAATCTGGCCGCCGCCGCCGCAGGAGGTCATAGTCCCTTCATCAAACCGGGGGCAGTGATGCAAGTTGCGAACGAAGAACAGGCGGAATACTGGGGAAATTCGGAACCCGGTGCCAAATGGCTGACTTACGAAGATCAGCTTGATCATCTCATGGCCCCTGTGCTGAAGCTAGTATTGGACCGTGCCGGGCTTGCGCCGGGCATGGCTGTTCTGGACATTGGCTGCGGTACAGGCGTGAGCAGTCTGACCGCAGCCCGTCACGTCGGCCCAGGCGGGCGCGTTCTGGCGGCCGATATTTCGCAATCATTTCTGGACAGGGCCGCTGCGCGTGCTGCCGAAAAAGGCCTGAACAATACCGCTTTCCAATTCGCTGACGCGCAAACCTATGACTTTCCGTCTGGTCAGATGGATGCGGCGATCTCGCGTTTCGGCGTTATGTTCTTCGACGATTCCGTGGCTGCTTTTGCAAACATCGCCCAGGCGCTCAAGCCCGGAGGGCAGATGACCTTTGCAGCCTGGGGACCTCTCGACGAAAACCCTTGGTTCAAAATACCCCACGTCGCCGCCGTAAGTCGGTTGGGGCACCCCCCGCGGGTAGACCGTTACGCGCCCGGACCACTGGCATTTCACGATCTGGATCACGTCGCCGGAATGATGACAAAGGCCGGGCTGACGGATGTAAAGGCCGAAGCGGTAAATCTGGAACTGCCGGGCTTTGGCGGGATTGAGGGATCAGCGGCGTTGTGCGCGCGCGTTGGCCCGGCAGCGCGCGTAATCGCGCATTTCGAAGGAGATGACCAGGATTTGCTGGCCATTCAGCGCGCCGTTGGCGAGGAGTTCCGGCAATTCTTGTCCGATACGGACTTTCACATCCCGGCTGTCATCAACCTGTTTCAGGCGCGCCGACCTGAATAATTGCGGCGGTTACGCTGCCTTACTGACTTTTGGCCCCGCCCAGCAAAGCCTTGAGGTGTGACACCGGAACGCCAATGTTTGAGCCACCAAATTCAGGCAGGATCGCAGCATTGATTGCAACAACCTCTCCCCTCCGGTTCAGCGCTGGACCGCCGCTTCCACCGGACGTGGTTTCAGCATCGTAAACGACAGATCCCGGACTGGTTTGAGCAACGATGCCGCGGCTGGCAAGTGGCTGAATCTGGCTTTGATTGGAAAGGCGGGAAGCAATTGTCCAGAAATTAGCGGGGCCATCATCCTCCAGAGTTTCAAGAAAGTCCGGCCCGGCTTGCACGATCAAGGCCTTGAGACCGGTTGGATATCCCAGCAAGAAAACTTCTTCGCCTGCGCGTGGATGTTCATCCGCCAGCGGAACTCCAAGCCCTTGAACCCGCTCCGGGTCAACGGACAAAAGCGCCAAATCAGCCGTTTCGCTGAATTGATCCAACTCAGCCACTATGGGGGCGCTCTGATCGGGCAAATAGGCCAGCAGCCTAAGCATCACGGGTTCGAGACCTGCACTTTTCAGAGCCTGCTCTCTATCGCCGGTTGTCCAGGGCAACGCGACATGGCGGTTCGTGGCCATAAGCGGAATGCCCTGCAACAAAAAACCGGTGCCCGTGAACTGGAATTCGGCGGGTTCGCCCGTAGCATCCGGTTCGATCCAAGGTTGCCCAAACGGGGTTTGCAGTTTCTCTCCGTCCGGGCCAAGCACATGCCGCAACAGTTTGCCGCTTTCTAAATGCCGCAATCCGTAGGCACCCTGAATGAATGCAACCGATCGTGTTGAAGCGGTAATGACCCGTGTCGGTGCCCCGGCGCGCTGTTCAAGCGTTCCAATACGCTGCTCGGTCGACATTACCTGGTTTTCAAAAGCGCTCTTTAGGGCATTCAGGTCTTCCGGTGTAAGCGCGTCTTCGCGCGTTTGGGCAAGCATGACCGCGACCGCCTCGATCTTACCCGATTCCTGCCTGAGGCTGTCTGCAAGTCTCCGGTCATTCTGAAAGAGTAAGAACACAAAGCCCGCGATCAGAAACAGCGCGGCCAGAACGGAAATTCTGAACAAAACAGTGGTTTGTGATGCAAGCCGACGCCCACTGTCGCGCAGCGCGCCGGACATCCTTTTTGCGAACGGTCGACGGCTTGTGCGGGCATACGCATAGGCGTCACTCAAAATATCCTCGACCGTGTGATGCGTGGGAAACGAATGGCTGCATGTCCTGTACCGGGTCATCGGACCCTTTTCGCCGAACTCGATCACATCGCCGGGCTCAAGTGATGCCGAAACGGTTTTTTGCCCATTGACCCAGATATTTCGTCCAGACATAGCTTTTAGCGTGTAACCACCTTCCGTCCATTGGAGCGATGCAATGTCTTCATCATGAGGTGGCAAATCATCTTTCAGGCGGAGGCTCAGGGCGCGGCGCTCACCGACAGAGATGGTTAACGCGCTGTCGACAAGCCAAGCAACGTTTCCACGCGATGGTCCGGTCAGGCTTTCCAGAAAAGCATGCACGTCGCCTTCGCAATCTTCCTGTGATGTTCTCTGGCCGGTCTGATCTGGTTCCCGCATATTTATCCTCTGCGCAGCGGCGATAAGAACACCCTATCATGCATGGCCGAAAGCCGTCTCTCCGCAGGCGCGACGATTATGAACGGCCCTACACGCCTCAATGGAAAGAACTCAAAAAGTGGCTTCAAAACTTCGGTGGCTGGTAACGCCGGATTGAACGCGCTTCGCTGCAGGCTGTCTGGTCGGCCATGTCGGAAGCTCTGGCAGATGAGCCGTGATGCTTCTGGCTGTTCTCGCCATTAGGAAGCCATACTTTAAAAATTCAATAACTTATATATAATTGACCATAGGTAAATTTGAAGCGGCCTCGTTAGCGGGACGTATCAATGGGGGTCCTGAAAACAAAATCCAAACAAACAAGCGACAGCGATTGGCATGCCTCGATGTCGGTTGCGCTGGCGCTTGGGTTGGGTTTTTTTGTTTTGACGTCGGTTGCCGGTGTTTTGGGCGTGGGATTGGTCGTTGGCTACCGCAACACTTCGGAGTTGTTAACTCAAAAGGCGCAACTGATCATTGGCGCGCAACGTCACCAGGTCGAACGTTATCTGAATGCGGCCTCGGCTCAAATCGACTTCATCGCAAGTCGGATTACTTCCAGCGAGGTGGACGCGGACGGCTCAGAAGAGTTTGTGAGCCTGTTGTTAGGTGCTGTTTCAGCCACCCCCCAGATCCTGCGTATACAGTTCATTGACAGAAACCACGTCCTGACAGGGGTCGAACGCGTCCACGACGAGACTTTACCGATTTTTTTGAGAATCGGGGACGATGTTGACCTGCTGCACCTTGTAAAAGGTACAATTGAATCCGGTGAATCCCGTTGGGGCGACATCCTGTGGCGGGAAGAATACGGTCAGGCTGTGTTGAATTATCAAAAACCGGTCGTTCGACAAGGTCGGATCGTTGGCGTCCTGTCGGCATGGGTTTCCGTCGTAAAACTGTCTGAATTCCTGGCTGATCAGGAAATGGAATTCGGCGCAAATGTCTTCATGCTTTACGGCAGAAATGCCGTATTGGCGCATCCGCTTATGGCGTTTGGTTATGCCGGTCTGAATCGCTCGGCCCCTCTTCCGCAGCAGGATCGTTTTTCCGATCCGATTGTTTCGGCGATGTGGCAACCAAATGACCGTTTCAGTGTCGCAAAGTACTTTCTTACCGGGGCAAACACACGTTTTGTTGGTTATGCCGAATGGGAGTATGTCATTTTCTTCGACGAGTTATCTGATTATGGCGCCCTTCCCCTTACCGTCGCTACATATTTTGAAGCCCACGATATTATCGCGGAAGCGGCCCGGCTTAAATGGGCCATAGTGTTTTGCCTTGTTATGGCAGGTATCTCGGCGGGAACAGCAGCCCTGATCGGTCAGAAGATTGCAAAACCGGTTCGGCGACTTTCGGACAGCGCAAAACGCGTCCACGATCTGGATGTTTCCAACATCGCCGAAATCGAAGGATCTTTCTTCCGCGAACTGGACGAAGCAGCGCGTTCATACAATTTCATGCTCGATGGCTTACGCTGGTTCGAACTCTATGTGCCCAAGCGATTGGTGCGACAGTTGATGCGCCAGCATACGGGCAAGAAAATCGACTCATCTCATCGTGATGTCGTGATTATGTTCACTGACATTGTCGAGTTTACCGCACTTTCGGAACATCTGACTGCGCCTCAAACCGCGATGTTCCTGAACGAACACTTTGCCGGGTTGGCTGACTGTATCCAAAGAAACGGTGGCACGATCGACAAGTTCATCGGAGATTCCGTAATGGCGATCTGGGGTGCACTTGAACATCAGGACGATGCCGCTGATCTGGCGTGCAACGCAGCACTCGAGATTGCTCGGTGGATTGAAGAATATAACCAGCATCGGCGAGCCAGGGCGGAACTGACACATACCGTCAGGTTGCGGATCGGTATTCACATCGGTCGCGTGGTCGTTGGAAATATCGGAAGCGAAGGCAGGCTAAGCTATACCGTGGTCGGAGATTCCGTGAACGTTGCCCAAAGACTGGAAGAGGCCGGGCGCGTTTTGGGTAACATTCATTCCGAAGTGAACATACTTACCTCCAGCACTGTCCGGAGCGCACTGGTCAAACCGCTTGAGTTCGAACGCATAGGCGCACACAAACTACGTGGCCGGGAAGAGTTGGTTGAAATTTATTCGCTCAAATTAATGTAAGCTGACCTCGGGACAGCAAGCCCAGCTAAGTGATGCTGAGGTCTCGAATCAAAAAGCGCCATTTTTTGTTTCGTTACATGCGCTTAAAGAGGAAACTTGGAGCGGGCAGCCCGCTCCATGTTACTGTTGCAACATTTTGCAAATGACCTCTAGTCATCTGTCAGTGTTGGATTTTGTAAATTCGGGCTGTGGCCGGTTGTTGCAGTTTGTTGCAAATAAGCCCACCGCGAGTGTAGGGCATATATGGCTAGAGGCAGAAATCGCCTTTCCGCAACCCATTAAAGGAAAAAGGTAGCGGTATAGCGACGTTCAATTTGCTTCGCTCTGTCCGCTCGAGCCAAATAACTGTAATCTTAAATAAAAACTACATTTGAGAAGAATGTATAACGGCGGTTACATCGTCTGCGCGATACTGCTAATTAGGTTCGCTGCCCTCTGCTCGAACAAAGGAGCATTCTAGGGTCAGGACCCAAAAACAGACCCAATTTCAACGACTGCTTCGTACCAGAAGAGCCGACGTTCGGCAAAATCGAAGCTATATCCGCTATCGCAACAAAGCCGCCGTTCATCCTGTGGGTGAAGAACAGCGACATAATGGCTAAGGCCACCACAATTCATTTCCCGTATCTTAAGAGTTTCGTTGGGTAAACTTAGATTGGGCATCGTAGATGAGCATCGACTCAGGCTTCTGTGGTAGTCTGTGGACATAGCGGGATAACTCGGGAGGAAAAGATGTCGGATGTTGATACTGTAAAGGCACTCGACGCGGCCATAGTCGAAGGTATCAACGCAAAAGACGCAAGTAAAGCGACGGCGCCGTACGCCGAAGATGGCGCGGTCATGCCGCCGGGCGCGCCGACAATGTCAGGTCACGCAGCTATCCGCGAGTATTGGCAGGCAGCAATTGACGGGGGGCTGAACGACGTTGTGGCCAATCCAACCGCAGCACATATCAGCGGAGACTTTGCCGTTACGATGGGAACGCTGACGGGCTCGATGGGCGGGCAAGAACTCTCTGGGAAGTATATTCTCTACTTCCGCAAAGGCGACGACGGCTGGAAGGTTCAGCGCGACATCTGGAACTTCGACGCTTAAAATGAACCGAGCTGCCTAACAGTCGATACAACCCCCTTGCGCTGACGGACCGCGCCTGTGGTACATCGCCAACGCAACGAGGCAACGTGTTCACTATCTGCGCAGTCCTGCCGCCGGGTCGTTTCCTGCTACATCTACTTCGCGGTCAAAGCTGACCTCACACTGTTCAGTGTTGCGGCGTTCTTTCGACCTTCGGGTAGAATAGTGCTAATTGGATTGGCGGAGTTGCTCATTCATGTCGGCAAAAGACACAGCCCAGAACTCTGCCAAGAACGCGGAACATTCTTGTTCAGAAATTTCCGAACGCACGCCATCGGCATCGGTCGCCATACCCATTGTGTAGCGCAGCTCAGTGCCCGTGTTTGTTTTCGTCAGATGGTAGGTCTCAGGGAAGCTGATGTCTGGGCGCGCAGGGTCCAGAATGCGCGTCGAAAAATAATCAAAGGGTTCCCAATCTGTGACACGATAGAAAAATTGAGCCATTTCGTGCGCGCAATGATAGCCCGACCCCGGTCCAAGGCGTCCTAGGGGGTTTTCCATCTTGATATCGCTGACGCGGTTCATCCACTTCAGTTTGTGTTCGGGAGCGACGAGAGCTTCCCAAACGACCCCAATGGGGGCGTCGAAATGATATCGCAGGGTCCATACGCCATCCAGTTCTTCGAGGAATTCGCGTTGTCGGTCAGCACGCATTTTTTCCCATGATTTGGCCAAATCGTAGACCATCATGCGGACTTCACCAAAATGTTCGATGTCCTGCGAATAGGGCTCCATTATATCACTGATATCCATGGCGTTTGCGGCCGCTTCGCTGAACAAGGCATAGCTGCGAATGCTGGTGTTCTCAGCCACGTCTGTCTTCGTCATCCGGTGAACAAGAATGACATCGGATCCCGAAATGTCCTTAGTCGGGCCAAGCTGCATTTCGTCAAATTGGCCATGATGGGCGATGATTTTGAGGTCCAGGTTGCCGACATTGGCACAAGCTCGGCATGGGCATGTTGTGTTGGCGATTATTTCCTGCCGCCTGAGGGTAAATGCGTTGTACAGGTTTTCGCAGATGGTCAGAAACGTCTCGCCTGATGGGAAATCCTGGCGTGTCGAATATGCAAGGACAGCATCGCCTTCGGTTTTCCAAAAATGCAACGGATCGCCCACCTGCTCAATCAGAGCGGCCAGCAGCGATTGCAGGATAGGATTGGCATGGTCCATTTCCGAGGATGTCAGAAATTGTGTGTAACCCGATATATCTGCGATTAGCAGATACCCAGTGTGTGTTGCTGTCATCGTCCCCCTCCCCAAAGAGCGGCTGGTACGGTTTTTTGCACCTGTACTGGAAAGGTACACGCAAGCGACTGTCATGGCCAGACGGGCCAAAGAGCTCTCAATTTCAGATCGCCGTGAGTAACCGCTCAAATCGGCCCAATGCACCCCCAGCACCTAAATGTGTGGCAATGACCGGATAGGGCTCGTAGCGGTCATCTCACGAATTCTATCAGGCATTATGTGAGTCAGTGGCGTTTAGCGTCCGGTGAGCGGGAGAAAGCGGACGCCCTATTTCCTTGCCGTCAGGGTTAGACATTCCGCTAGAACAGTGAGGCCATCGTCATCGTGATAATGTGAATGCTCGGCAACAATCTCTCCGATCAGCCTATCTTGCTCAGTCTCGGATATTTCAGCCATGGTTTCGGACATCGGAGAACCTGCGGTAGCTCCGGCAATGAATGCATCCGGGTCAGGGTAGCGGGCGAATTTTACATCAATCGTGACATGCGCATCGCGGAAACCGGCTCCCGAGGCTAAATCGCGTAGTCGCTCGCGGTCACCAAGTGAATAGACCATTTCCCATGGCGCGATGGTGCCATCGCCGAAAAACCTGTCGAGCATTTTCGCAAAAAGCGGAGCCAATCGGAGAGCGGACAAGGCAGCCATTCAAAAGAACGACGACCTTGGGCAAAAAATAGTCTTGGAGCTACGCTTTCGAATGATAGTGTCCACTTTCTGGACATAGGGTTGATTGGTTGCAACAGCGGGATCCATTTTCCTCCCGAACGCACAATCTCAGTTTCGACTAACCTGAAAGTTCATAATTCAGGAGCGGTCTCTATCGCAAAACGGAAGACAAGCCAATCAGCGCGTATCAAAACTCAAATGTAGGGCAAAATGTGGAGCAGCTTCGGCTCCGTACTTTTTATTATTATTTTTAATATGGTTAGCGGAGTTTAATGGAGCGGGTAGCGGGAATCGAACCCGCGCGTTCAGCTTGGGAAGCTGACAGGCTACCATTACATCATACCCGCCGCGCTGTTTTGGATAGCACTCTGGCCCGATCGACTTCAAGAACCTTTCGGCGAAAGTCCGCACCCGTTTGATGGTTTACTCTGTCCGCGATCGCAGACTGTCAATCAGCGATTGGTCAACATCCAGAGCTTCACTCGCGGCATCCAAAGTTCGTCGATCCAAATGCTGCGGTGTCAGGTCGAGGTCTTTTGAGAATGTGTCAACTATCGCGCGCATTGCTTTGATTCGGGCATACTTTTTGTTATTCGCCGGAATGACATGCCAAGGTGCAATATCAGTGGACGTGCGCGCTAGCATTTCATCAATTGCTACTTCAGCATCGGCCCAACGCTCGCGATTGCGGAAGTCCTCGTAGGTCAATTTCCAGCGCTTTAACGGATTCCTCAGCCGTTCTGTAAAACGCTCCATCTGCTCTTCCGGAGAAATGTGGAAGAACAGTTTTACGATGCGGGTGCCGTCATCAACCAGCATACGCTCAAAATCATTTATCTCCCGATAGGCAGCCTGCCAGCGCTCCTCTGGCGTGAATTTCTCCAGACGCTCGACCAGAACCCTTCCGTACCAGCTGCGGTCAAAAGCCGATATTGCACCTTCCGGTGGCAGCCGCTCCCAGAAACGCAACAGGTAGTGGCGGTTCAGGTAGTAATTGCGTGGTGCACCGATCGGCCACACCTTGAAACTGCGAGGGTCCAGAGCCTGACTGATCCGACGTATCGTTCCCCCTTTTCCGGCGGCATCCCAGCCCTCAAAAACAAGGACGCCTTTGACACCATGGAACAGGAAGGCTTGCTGGATTATGGCAAGCTGGGCTTGCAGTTCGGCAAGTTGATTAAAGTACTCCTGCTTCCCCAGGCGCTTGCTGAGGTCGGCGTCCGACAAATTCGGCGGGTGATGTTTGCTCATCTGTTTACCTGAACCTTGCAATGGGAATTTCGCTATTGTTGCAAGCCGGTCAGGTTCCGACAATGATCAGTGTCAAAACGAATAAGGCCGGGCACATGGCCCGGCCTCTGTCTTCAGAGCGTTGTCTGTCAGGCGCGACGACGGCGACCACCGCCGCGACGGCCGCCTGCGGCACCGGCAGCGCCAGCCTCGTCAGGCGCTTTGTTGAACTTGATCCAGGCACCACCGTGCGGGTCGTTATTGGTCAGCAGGTTGGCGGCGCGGATGGCCTCCATTTCCTTACCGGCGCGCGGCTTGGTCGAGCCCAAACCGAACATCTGACAGAATGTCTCATCATCCATATCCGCAGGCAGGACGATGCCTTTGGCTTCAACTTCGGCTTTTTTCTCGGCCAGTTTCTTGGGACCAACCGGCAGCGCCACCGGGTTCATGATCGCCGAGGTCATGCCGGCGCCCATCGCCATTGGCAGGAAGGCGTTGTTGATGCCGTGACGGTTCGGCAGACCGAACGAGATGTTGGACGCGCCGCAGGTGGTGTTCACACCCAGTTCTTCCCGCAGACGGCGGACCAGAGCAAACACCTGCTGACCGGCAGTTGCCATCGCACCGATCGGCATCACCAGCGGATCAACGACAATGTCATGCGCGGGGATGCCGAAATCTGCGGCGCGTTCAACGATCTTCTTGGCAACCTCAAAGCGCACATCCGGGTCTTCCGAGATGCCGGTGTCGTCGTTCGAGATCGCCACAACCGGAACGTTGTACTTCTTGACCAGCGGCAGAACCATTTCCAGGCGCTCTTCTTCGCCCGTGACCGAGTTCAGCAGCGGACGACCAGCCGCGGCTTCAAGGCCAGCTTCTAGGGCACCGGGAACCGACGAGTCGATGCACAGAGGCACATCGACCAGACCCTGAACCAGCTCGACGATCTTGGTCATCAGCGGCGGCTCGGTCTCGTTCGGGTTGGGGTTCGAGTTGTAGACGACGCCCGCATTGATATCCAGAACGGTCGCGCCAGCGGCAACCTGAGCCAGCGCATCTTTCTCGACAGTCGAGAAATCGCCTGCTTCCAGTTCAGCGGCCAGCTTTTTACGGCCGGTCGGGTTGATCCGTTCACCAATAACGCAGAACGGTTCGTCAAAGCCCAGGATGGCGGTTTTTGTTTTTGATTCTACGACTGTACGGGTCATGTCCGATCCTTAGGAGTTTACGGGCTTTGCCGAAGCGCCGCCGTTATCGATTGCCCAGTTGGCGTTGGTCTTGATACCACCAAGCGGGAAGAAGTGTACATTGGTGATGTTGAAATCCGGATTGGCAGCCTTGTGGTTGGCCAGTTCGGTGATCACATCGGTCGGCTCATAGGGCAGCAACAGCTTGGACACATCCATCGCACGCTTTTGCAAAACCTTCAGCGACGGGCCCACGCCGCAGGCAATTGCGAATTTGATCAGCGTCTGCAGCTTGGCCGGACCCGCGATACCGATATGGACTGGCAGGTCGATACCGGCTGCTTTCAGATCGTCAGCCCATGCGATGATCGGTTTCGCATCAAACGCAAACTGCGTGGCTAGCGCCATTTCAGCGTCCGTAGTCTCGCTGAATTTCTGCTTCCAGCGCAATGCATCATCGACGTTCTTGGTCGAGCCGTCCGGATCAATATCCTTGTTGCCCTCAGGGTGGCCAGCCACGTTCAGACGCTTGAAGCCCGCCTTGTCGAACAGACCGGTCTCCAGCAGTTGCATCGAGCTGTGGAATTCGCCGTGTGGCTTTTCGACACCACCGGCCAGCAGCAATGCCTGATCGACGCCCGCCTCGCCCTGATACATGGAGATCCAGTTCTCCAGCGTCGCCGCGTCCTTGATGATCCGCGCCGGAAAGTGCGGCATAACCGGGTAACCTTCGGCCGCGATCCGCTTTGCGGTCTTGACCATATCCTCGATCGGGGTGCCCTCGATATGGGCGATGTAAACGCGCGTGCCTTCGGGCAGCAGCGCGCGGAAATCCTCGACCTTTTCAGCGGTACGCGGCATTACCTCGATCGAATAGCCCTGCAAGAAGGCTTCGACGGTCGGGTTTACCGGGGCCTTTTCGGCCGCATCACGTTTCTTGAAGTTCAGCAAAGCCATTGCGGCCTCCCACATTAGAATTTGGGCTTATGCCCAACCGTCGTTGGCGATCAGGGCTTTGACACGCTCCTGATCGTATTCCGTTTCAAGACGCACGGCTTCTGCCTCGGCGATTTCTGCCGGGTCACCTTCGACCGCAAAAGGCTCGGCCTTGCGCCACTCGGCCAGGTAGGCATCACTGTCTTTGGCGTTCACCTTCATGGCAGCACGGTCGATCGCTTGCTCGAACCGCTCTTCCAGCTGCCGCTTGGCACCTCGGCGACCTTTGCCGACGATGACCTGAGCGGGAATGTCGCGCCAGTATACGATGGTGACGTCAGGCATTGCCTTTGATTCCTCCTAACCAGATGGACCGGTTCTAGACTTCTATATGGGCCAAGGTCGGTCGATTTTCGACACAAGGCGTATTTCTAACGACGTTTTTGCCCACGGTGGGATACCGCGGTTGTAACGAACTCTTTTACGAATGCGCACATCAAAATTCTCATCACTATAATGAGCGTCTTGCGCGAACGAATTGGCCGACCTATGGTCGGGGTAACTCGAAAATCGGAGGGCGTTAAGATGGCGCCCAAGCGTCCCAAAGGTGCGGGCGCGTTCCCGAAGGCGGTCGAAAGCCCCGCGCCGGCAAGACCCGATCCAGATGCGTTGTATGCGGCGCTGGATCTGGGGACAAATAGCTGCCGCATGTTGATAGCGCAGCCCAAGGGCAGCGGGTTCCATGTGGTAGACAGCTTTTCGAAGTCTGTGCAGCTGGGCGCAGGCTTGGAACGGACTGGGCGACTGTCCCGGTCCTCGATGGCGCGCACGATTCAGGCACTGCGGATTTGTCAGCAAAAGCTGAAACGCAACAAGGTCAAACGGATGCGCCTGATCGCGACCGAGGCCTGCCGACGCGCCCGCAACTCACGCGATTTCATCCGGCAGGTAAAACGTGAAACCGGTCTGACACTGGAGATCATTCAGCCTGAGGAAGAGGCCCGTCTGGCCGTCATTTCCTGCGCGCCGCTGGTGTCGATCAAAACCGAACAATTGTTGGTCGTTGATATCGGCGGTGGATCGACCGAGCTGGTATGGATCGACATCTCTTCGGTACCGCGCCGGGACCGCCCGGCCGCGATTATGCGGTTGCACAACGGGTTTCACACCGCCGACAGCCCCTTTCCGGCGGCTAAAGTCGTGGATTGGATAAGCGTACCGCTTGGAGTGGCAACACTGCGGGATCAGTTTAACGATGTTGAGGACGACTCGGCCCGGTTTGCCCTGATGAGCTGGTTCTTCGAAGAAAACCTCGCCGATTTTGCCCCGTACAAAGACGAACAAGCCCGCGAAGGGTTTCAGATCGTCGGCACCAGCGGCACCGTGACGACTGTGGCCGCCTCTCATCTGGGACTGAAGCGTTATGACCGCACCAAGGTGGACGGTCTGCGCATGACCAGCGATCAGATTGACAAAGTGATACGGGGTTACTTAGAACTCGGCCCACTGGGGCGGCGGCGAGATCCGCGTATCGGCGATGACCGGCAGGCCCTGATCATGTCCGGCTCGGCCATATTGCAGGCATTGCTCCGTTGCTGGCCCACCGACCGCCTTTCCGTGGCGGACCGGGGGCTGCGCGAAGGTTTGCTTTATGCGCAAATGAGTGCGGACGGCGTATTGGAAGACGGACCGTTCTGATGGCGAAGACACCCACTGGCAAAAACACCTCGGGTCGCGGACAGCGCGACCTGAAGGTCAAGGTCAAAACTGCACGCGGGCGCAAGCTCAGTTCGACCCGCTGGCTCGAGCGGCAGCTGAACGACCCCTATGTGAAACGCGCGCAGGCCGAAGGTTATCGCGGGCGCGCGGCTTATAAGATACTGGAGCTGGACGACAAATTCCGTTTTCTCGTCCCCGGCGCACGTGTGGTCGATCTGGGTTGCGCCCCCGGTGGCTGGTGTCAGGTGGCGGTGAAACGTGTCAATGCTTTGGGAGAGCGGTCAGGCAAACGGATCGGCACTGTTTTGGGCGTTGACCTGCAAGAGATTGAACCCGTTGCCGGCGCAGAAACACATGTGCTGGACTTCATGGAGGACGACGCCGACCAGAAGGTCAAAGACTGGCTGGGCGGTAAAGCTGATGTGGTGATGTCGGATATGGCAGCGGCCTCGTCCGGGCATAAACAGACCGACCACCTGCGCATCATGGCCCTATGTGAAACGGCGGCTTACTTTGCCTTTGACGTGCTGGAAGAAGGCGGCACTTTCGTCGCCAAGGTTCTGGCCGGCGGCGCGGAAGGCGATCTGCAGAAGCTATTGAAACAGAAATTCGACAAAGTGGCGAATGTGAAACCGCCTGCATCACGCTCGGACAGTTCAGAGAAGTTCGTGGTAGCCACAGGATTCCGCGGCTAGCGTCAATCTCCAAGTGAGATCCGGTCGTCGGCGAGCACTTGTTCACGCAACGACGCAGCGGCGGTACGTTGCAGCAATAGCGCCTGACCGTGGTTGATGTATTCAGGCTTTCTGGCCTGAAGATCGGCAATCCGTTGGGTCAACGACAATGGTCGTTGCAGTTGCCATTTTTGAACCGTTTTTTCAGCCATGGGTCCCCTGCAAGTCGGGTTACGTTTCCACCTTGCCGTCATCGATAACCTGGAAGTTTGCCGTGATCGTGGCGCAAACCGGGCCGCGCCATGCCGTTTCAGGGGCCAAGTTGAGCCTTGAGCTGCAGCAATCCCGGGTCCTTTGGCAGTCGGGCCAGGCCCTCACGCAGCATCTCCCGCGCGGCCTCGGGGCCACGATTGATCTGAGCCAGCTGCACCAGCATGGGCCAGGCCTCGGCGCGCTGCGGGTCCAACGTGACAACCTCGCGGAACGCGCGCTCAGCAGCGGGCGCGTTGCGAAACGTCAGGGCCATTCCACCCAGAACCAGATGCGTTTCCGGAAAATCCAGACGATGCGAAATGGCCGACTGCCACTCGTCCATCCCCTGCCCGACAAGCGCTTGCTGTTCCGGGGTAAGGGCCTGCCCCGGTACGGTCAGGAATTCTTTTGCGGCTGAAATACGAACATTGCGCATCGGGTCGGACAACAAGGGTTCGAGGCGTTGCATCCGTTCGGGCAACGCGGCCTGACGTTGCAACGGCACCGCGTTGGCGCGAACCAAGGGGTCTTCGTCGGTCAGCAATGAGGCCGTTTTTGCAGCAACCTCGGCCGAGCCGAAGGGTTGCAGCAGGAAAGCGGCCGTGGCGCGCACGATCCCGGCCATGCCTGGGTCGGTCGCAATTCCAAGCAGATCGTCCGGCCCATCGGCTTGCCCGGTTGCGACCGCCTGAAACGCAGTCCCAAAATGCGCGCCCCTCTGCTCAGAAGCCGGAAACCACTGCTCAATCTGCTGCGCCGCCCAATCCTGATCCTGATCTTCATGGCAATCTGTGCAGGCATCTTCTCCCATTCCCATGTCAGGGCGGGGTATGCGGAAACTGTGATCGCGTCGGTCATCGACGCCCATATAGACGCGCTCGATCATGTGACAGGATTTGCACTGCGCACCATCGCTGTTTTCCGGGTGATGATGATGTTCGGGCGTATCGTAATCCCTTGCCGTCAACGAGGGAAAGTCCGGATTGGCGGCAACAGAATGGCACTGGGTGCAAACACCGTTCCCGTCAGCCTTCAGTTCCGCGCTATGTGGCTCATGACAATTCGTACACCCGACGCCTTTTGCATACATCTTGGATTGAAGGAACGAACCGTAGACGTAGACCTCATCCAAAATCTGGCCGTCGGGGTGATAGAGACCAGGGCGGAGCACTGCCAGGTTATAAGCGTCATGATAAGGGGTTCCGGGAAGCGGGTTGCCTTCCCCATGTGCCTCGCGCCGGGAATGGCAACCGGCGCATTGCTGGATTTCCGTCTCGGCTTGCCCTTTGCCCCAGTTCATGGTGAACCCGAATTCGTTCAGGTCGTCGGCAACGCTCTGCCCCTTGGTCCAGTCGATATGTGCCGAGCCGGGACCATGGCACGACTCACATCCCACTCCAATTTCCGCCTGAACCGAGCTGTAATTGCGCGTCTGTGCATCGTATTTCTTTTCAAACCCTGTGGCGTGACACTCGGCGCAGCGAGCGTTCCAGTTTTTGTATGGTCCAGTCCAATGCAGGCCGTCATCCGGTGGCAGATTCTGATCCGGATACAAATGATACCAGCGCTGTTGTTCGGTGTCCCAGACAACATCAAAACTCTGTAATCTGCCGGGTTCGGTTTCGAGCAGGTATTGCTGCAAGGGTTCAATGCCGACAACCGAGTGCACGCCGTAAAGAGTGGTTTCGCCGTCTTTTTCTGTCACGTGGGCCTGCAGTGCGTCGTCCGATCTGACGAATTCCACGGACATACCGTCATGATCAAAGCGCGTGCCGTCAAAATTCGCGGCAACGTGCCCTGCATCGACCTGCGTCCACGCCAGCGCATGATGGGAGGTTGACCATGCCTCTGCTTCCTCCGCGTGACAATCCACACATTGAGCAGAGCCGACATAGGCGGGGGATTGGGCGAATGCGTAAAAAGGCGCGAACAGCCACACCAATAGGGCTGCAAGTCTCACTGCGTGGCTCCTTCCGGGTCACTCTCCAGATCCATCAGAGCTCCGTTGTATTCGGCGCCAAGGATCAGTATCGCCGCACAAAGATACAAAAAGATCAAAGCAGCCATTACCCCTGCCAACCCTGCATAAGTGGCGCTGTATGTGGCAAATTGTGCGATATAGACCGAAAACCCCCACCCGCCTGCTGCCCAGAGCGCCAGCGTGAGCAGAACGCCCGGCAGAATCTGCCGTAACTTGTGGCGCCCCGTTGGCAGGATCAGGTGCGCCAAAACGACAACACCAGCAGGAACTGCCACCGTGAAAGTCCAGCGAAGCCGGTCCACGGATAACCACTCTGACACGTTCACATCCGTCTTTTCCGAGACAAGTTGCGTGTAGACCGGCAAAACAACTTCGACGGCTGCGATGATCAGAATGGTAATGCCCCCTATGATGACCAGGCCAAAACACAGCAACCGCGTTTTCCAGAAGGGCCAGCTGTCACGATCGTGATAGGCTTGGTTCATTGCCTTGCGCACGGCCATGACCCCATTCGAGGCGAAAAACACCGCCAGCAAACCGCCCAGCGTGATAACGCCGGAACCCGACTCGGCCAGAACGGATCGCAGTTCGGCCACGATCGGCCCTGCCACATCACTCGGCCAGGCACCGAAGATCAGTTCGATCAACTCGTCGGTGACATAGTCCTGCGACAATGCCCCGGCCAACGCCACGGTAAATAGGACAAAGGGGAACAGCGCCAGCATCAGCGACATGGCAACATGACTGCTCATGACAAAGCCGTTTTTGGCGTCAAAACGGACAACCGCCACCCAAAGCGCCTGAACAGGCCGGCCAAAAAAGGGAATCAATCGCACGCTCATCCCCAAAGCCTAGCCTGCCTGCATCATTGGAAGAACCGGCAAAACCGCATGTTACGCAAATAATCTCTTACAAACATCTGGCCGCATTGCATAATCCGGCCCGGCTGTGCAGGATCGGCTGAAAGCACACTCTGATGGCAAATCCACGCGACGTGCAGTTCCTGAAATGGGCCAACCTATGACTCTGGACAAAAACGACACAGCGACACCCACAAAACTCAGACTTTCCGTGGTCCGGGATGTGTCCATTGTGGCAACGTTGATGATTCTGGGATTATACGCCGGGGCCGCGTTTCTTATACCGCTGACCATGGCACTTTTGGTCAATGTACTGATCATCGCCCTCAGCGACAGAATAATTGCCATATCACGCGCACCGGTTTGGCTGGCGAACCTCGCGGGTGTAACGGTCGTTTTGGCTGGCCTGTTTGTGATCATGTATATTCTGGGCAGCCAGGCAACGCAGTTTGCCCGATCCATCAGCACCTACGAAGACCAGTTTGACGGAGCCGTTAATCGTATCGCCGGTTTGGTTGGCAACGACGTGACATCGTTCATCCGGGACAACCTTGTCAGCATAGACATGTCCTACGTTGCACGCGTTTTACTTGGCAGCGCCACATCCCTGCTGAACCAGTTCTTTCTGATCAGCCTCTACGTGGCGTTCCTGATGGCCGAACGGCTGGCCTTTCGGAAAAAGATACAACTGGCGGCGGGCGATCCGATGACGGGCGCGGAATTCGCGTCCATTCTCGATGCGATCTCGTTCAGCCTGCAACGCTATGTCGGAGTAAAAACCTTTATCAGCCTGATCACGGCAGGCATCAGCTATTCGGTCTTTAAGATGCTTGGGCTCGAATATGCCGAGACCTGGGCGGTTCTGACCTTCGCCCTGAACTTCATTCCTTCGATCGGGTCGATCATCGCTGTAATTTTCCCGTCAATGATCGCACTGGTTCAGTTTGAAAGTGTTGGACCATTTCTGATCATTGTAATCGGGTGTGGCACACTTCAGTTTCTGATCGGCAATTTTCTTGATCCCGCCTTGCTGGGCCGTTCGCTGAACATGTCCACCTTCCTGGTCATTCTGGCATTGATGTTCTGGACCACGGTCTGGGGCCTGATCGGCGCATTTCTAAGCGTTCCCCTGACGGTCTGCATCCTGATCGTTTTTAGCCATGTCCCCGCGTTGCGCCCTGTTGCCGTCCTGATGTCTTTGGATGGTCGATTAGGAGATGACCAGAACGCACCCGAAAGCGCCGCTTAAACCCGAACCGCCTGGATTAAGAATGCGGTCAAACCTGTATATTTAGTTTTCTATATGTGTTAAGCGAAATGGCGTCGAAGCCTTCGACCGCCTGCATTTGAGGATCCCGAATAATAACAAATTAATGTTGGGAATTTGGCAGTTTACGACGGTGCCAATGCGACGTCGTCGATTTGAAAGCGGCCCCAATAGGCCCATATTTTTAGGAGCTTTCCATGTCGCCACCAGATGTGACCCCAACAAAATGGATATCCAAACTCGCCGCGGCCACCTTTGCTGCGTGCCTCGCCATCCCTGCATGGGCGCAGGATCAGAAACCCAACATCCTTGTCATTTGGGGGGATGATATCGGCCAGTCCAATATCTCGGCCTACACGATGGGTCTGATGGGTTACAGAACGCCCAACATCGACCGCGTCGCCGAGGAGGGAATGATTTTCACCGATTATTACGGTGAGCAATCCTGCACCGCCGGACGGTCTTCTTACATTATGGGGCAATCGGTGTTTCGCACCGGTCTGTCCAAAGTCGGCCTGCCCGGCGCCAAAGAAGGCATGCAGGTTGAAGACCCGACCATCGCAGGGCTACTGAAGGACCATGGTTATGTCACCGGGCAGTTCGGCAAAAATCACCTGGGAGACCGGGATGAGCATCTGCCGACAAACCACGGTTTTGATAAGTTTTTTGGCAATTTATACCACCTGAATGCCGAAGAAGAGCCCGAGCATAAGGATTATCCCGGCGATGCCATTCTTCCCGATGGGCGAACCTTCCGCGAAGCTTACGGTCCACGTGGCGTCATCCGCTCAACCGCGGGCGGCCCGATTGAAGACACCGGCCCGTTGACCCGAAAGCGTATGGAAACCGTGGATGAGGAAACCCTGGAAGCCGCGATTGAGTTCATCCGCGAGGCCAACCAGAACGGAACCCCCTTCTATGTCTGGTGGAACGGTACACGGATGCATTTCCGCACCCACGTCAAAGAAGAGATGCGCGAACAGGCCAATGAGATGATCGGTCGCGTTGCCGATGAATATACCGCCGGCATGATCGAACATGACATGCAGGTCGGTCAGCTTCTGGACCTGCTGGATGAGCTTGGCATCGCCGAGAATACCATCGTCCATTACTCCACCGACAACGGCCCGCATTACAACACATGGCCGGACGCGGCGTCGACCCCGTTCTGGGGCGAGAAGAACACCAACTGGGAAGGTGGTTGGCGGGTTCCGTCCATGGTGCGCTGGCCCGGTAAGATCGAGCCCGGTTCTGTCACCAACGAGATCGTCCATCATATGGACTGGCTGCCGACCTATCTGGCCGTCGCCGGTGATCCGGAGATCAAGGACAAGCTGATGGCCGGGTATTCATCGGCTGCGATGGGCCGCGACTACAAGGTGCATCTGGACGGCTACAACATCCTGCCTCTGCTGACCGGAGAAACCACCGAAAGCCCGCGTCGTGAGATTTTCTATTTCACTGATGACGGCGACCTGTCGGCGCTGCGCTTCGACGATTGGAAACTGATCTTCCTTGAGCAGAAAGCATGGGCGACCCTGCGTGCGTGGATGGAGCCGTTTACGGAACTGCGCGTGCCGATCATCGTAAACCTGCGCCGCGATCCCTATGAGCGCGGATACCGCACGTCGAATACCTATTATGACTGGATGATCGACCGCGTTTATTTCCTGGTTCCCGCCCAGCAATATGTTGGGAGCTTCCTCAGCACCTTCCAGGAATTTCCGCCGCGCCAGAAAGCAGCCAGCTTCAGTTTGGATCAGGTCATGAACAAACTTTCTACTCCGACGTCAAACTAAGGCGGGCGTCTGCAGTTTATCAGAGGCCGCAGTGCAATGCGGCCTCTGCCGTTACAAACAAGGAAATTTAGACATGCTGCGCATCTTTCTTGCTGCATTTGTTTCAGCAGCCCCAATGCTGGCCGTCGCGGATCCTCTTCCAAGTTGGAATGACACCGAAACCCGCGACCGGATCATCACTTTTGTCGAAACGGTCACTGATCCCGACAGCGCGGACTATGTCACTCCGCCTGCGCGTATTGCGGTGTTCGACAATGACGGGACGCTTTGGGCTGAGCAGCCCGTGTATTTTCAACTGACTTTCGCCATGGACCGCCTTGCGGAATTGGCCGAAGCAGACCCTTCGATTCTGACCAGCCCAACGCTGGAAGCCGCTGCCCAGGGTGACGTGCAGGCAATTGTCGATGGCGGGCACGACGCCTTGATCGAAATCCTGAACGCCTCGCATTCCGGTATCACCGTCGAAGAATTTCAAGTCGCTGTCGCCGACTGGCTGCAGACCGCGCGGCACCCGGACACCGGCTTGCCCTATGACCAGATGACCTATCAGCCGATGGTGGAACTGCTGCGCTATCTGCGAGATGAAGGGTTTCGAACCTATATCGTCTCAGGCGGCGGTTTGCACTTCATGCGAGTGTTTGCCGAAGACGCCTATGGCATCCCGCCCGAGCAGGTACTGGGCACCTACACAGCTACGACCTACGAGGCCGACGGTGACGCACCTGCCGTCATCAAAGCCCCTGGCATCGCCTTTGTAGACGACAAAGAAGGCAAACCGATCAATATCGAGCGCACCATTGGCAGGCGCCCTATTCTGGCCGGTGGGAATTCGGACGGTGACTTCGCCATGCTGGAATGGACCACTGCGGGCGAAGGCCCCCGACTGGGTGTCCTGGTGCATCATACAGATGCCGAGCGGGAATGGGCCTATGACCGCGAAAGCCCGATCGGAAAGCTGGTCGACGGGCTGGACAAAGGCCCCGATTTGGGGTGGGTCATTGTTGATATGGCGCAGGACTGGGATCGCATCTACACTGGGGCCAACTAAGAAACTCAGAGACCGATAACCCCATGTGGACACTGCTTGTTTCCGCGCTCGTCTTCTCCCTTTACGTGACGGCCGTGGTCTTTTCGATACGCGCGGCGCAGACCGCGCGCACGCCGCAGGGTGCGGTCGGATGGGTGGTCTTTCTGATCTCGGCCCCATTCTTCGGCGTACCCCTCTATCTGTTTCTGGGACACCACAGGTTCCGGGGTTATCGCATCGCCCGCAAACACAGCGAGAGAGTGGTCGAAGGCATCAAAACCTTTGCGGATTTCTCCAAACCCGATCCCGACTCGATGGCCATCAATCCACGGCCATTCGAGGTTCTGGCGCATCTGCCGGTATCACGCGGCAATGGCGCCGAACTGCTGATCGACGGGCAGGCCACCTTCGACGCCATTTTTCAGGCGATAGATGCAGCGCAGAATTACATCCTGATCCAATTTTACATCGTGCGTGACGATACTCTGGGCAAACAGTTGCAGGCCAAGCTGATCGCTGCTGCCGAACGCGGAGTGTCCGTGCGCTTTATGACGGATTCGGTTGGCAGTTACGGCCTGCCGACCGCATATCTCGACGCATTGCGCGCAGCCGGGATCGAAATTGCCAATCCGCGAGACCGACGGGGGCCGCAAAACCGGTTTCAGCTAAACTACCGCAATCACCGCAAAACCGTGATCATTGATGGTGAAACCGGGTTCATCGGCGGGCATAACGTCGGGGTCGAATATCTGGGCCAGGACTCGTTTTTCGGCCATTGGCGCGACACACATATTCAGATGACGGGCCATGTCGTCCGGCAATTGCAGTTGATATTTGCCGAAGACTGGCACTGGGCCCATGACGAAGACCTCATCGACCAATTGGACTGGGCCGGAACTGAATCTGATCAGGACATGAACGCCCTACTTGTGGCGACAGGTCCGGGGGACGAGACTGAAACAGGCGCAATGATGTTCTTTGCGGCCATCACCGAAGCCAAAGAGCGGCTGTGGATTGCATCGCCCTATTTTGTGCCGGACATCGACATCATGACAGCGCTTCAACATGCCGCCCTGCGCGGTGTGGACGTGCGCATCCTGGTGCCTGAGGTAATTGACCATCGACTGCCCTGGCTGGCCGCCTTTGCCTATTTTGACGAAGTCAGAGACTGCGGTGCGCGAGTCTTCCGGTATACCGACGGCTTCATGCACCAGAAGGTATTCGTGGTCGACGATACTCTGGCCGCGGTCGGCACGACCAATCTGGACAACCGCTCATTCCGTCTGAACTTTGAGGCCATGGCGCTGTTCTTTGACCCGCGCGCGGCTGACGCTGTCGACAAAATGCTGCGCGCCGATTTCGAATCCAGCTACGAACTGAAAAAGAAACTGCCAGAGCAACCAGCCTATATCCGGTTTGGGTCACCGTTGGCACGGCTGTTCGCACCGATCCTCTAAGCCATCAACTCTTCTTTGAATACCTGAGTCATCAGGGCGACCATAAAGGCGGTCGACAGTCCAAACGCCAGCAACCCCGTGACCGACGCAAATGCGCCAAAAATGCGCAGCTGCTCACCCAGGACTATGTCGCCGTAACCAAGGGTAGTGAATGTCACTAGTGAGAAATACAGCGCCGAGTTCCAATCCGGAAGAACATCCCCCAAAACCCATACAATTGCCCAGAGCCAGACCTGAAACGTGTGAATGGCAACAATGAACACAAGCGCGATACAGATCGGCGCGGCAATCGAAAGGAATTTTTTACTGTTTTCCAGGCGCAGGGCCATGACCCGGACAACCTGCGTGCACCATGTCAGAAGGATGATTTCGATGAGAAAGCATGCGCCCAGATAGATACTGCCCCAAACAATCTGCTGCGTTAGTGTCATCAGTAATTTTCTCATGTCCCGGTTTGGAGAAGTCCTCTCACAATGGCGGTTTACGTGAAATTGGACAACCCCGCGCCATGGAGACGACGAATGGAAACGAATATGCCTACAAGCTGGACTCTGGGCGGCAGCGTTGCACATTGTTGCGGGCACAATCCGAGGAATTTGCATGCTGCTGAAAATTGACAAGGTTCAGAAATCCTATCCGGGCGGCCGTCCTGTCCTGAGGGATGTTTCGCTGAGCCTAGAGCAGCGGCAGACACTGGCCCTGACCGGGGAAAGTGGCAGCGGCAAAAGCACATTGCTTAATTTGGCCGCCGCGTTGGACTGCTTTGACGGCGGCGAAATCACACTGGACGGAACAGCCCTGTCACCTCTGGACGACAGTGGCCGGGCCGCCTTGCGACGTCAGAGCGTTTCGCTTGTTTTTCAACAATTCAATCTGATCCCCTCCCTGACGGTAGATCAGAACCTGTCCTTTCACGCCCGGCTGGCGGATCGTGAGGACAAAGAGTGGACGGCTCATCTGGCGGAAAGACTGGGACTGTCAGAACTGTTGGGGCGCTACCCGGAAAACCTGTCCGGCGGGCAGCAACAGCGCGTCGCCATCGGGCGTGCCATAGCCGCCCGGCCGAAACTGTTGTTGGCAGATGAACCAACGGGTAACCTTGACGAGACGGCCAGTGCGAATGTTCTGGATCTCATGCTGTCGCTGGTCGCCGATACGGGCGCTGCCTTACTGTTGGTTACCCACTCGCTCGACATCGCTGCAAGGCTGGATCGGCGCGCGCATCTGTCCGGCGGTCACATCGAATGACTGCTGCCGTCATACTGGCCTTGCTGTCGCATTGGCGGCGTCACCGCCTGCAGCTGGCGACACTGCTGATTGGCATCGCGCTGGCAACAGGCCTTTGGTCAGCGGTACAAGCCATCAATGCAGAAGCCCGCGCCAGCTATCAGCGGGCAAGCGACCAGCTGGCACTCGGTCAGTATGAGGAGCTGCGCGATCCGTTTGGCCTGGTACCACTGTCGCGCTACGTCGAGTTGCGCCGCGCCGGTTGGCAGGTTGCGGCCGTGCTTGAAGGCCCACTGCGCATCGGCAATCGCAGGGTGCAGGTGCTTGGCGTAGATATGGTCACCTATCCGGCTCTGCCAGCGGTCACGGCTGTTGAACAAAGCGAAACACCGCCAGACCCCGCTGACATCCTGACCGCCCCCGGCCGCCTGCTGGCATCGCCCGAACTCACACTGTTTCTGAGCGACCAAACCGGGCTTCCGCCGGTTCTTCCCTCTGACGCCCTGCCGCCCGATTTGATACTGACCGATATCGGAGTGGCCGAAACATTGCTGGACAAAAACGGTCAGTTGTCCCGGTTGATTGTCTTGCCGGAGCAGCCTCGATCCGTTCCGCCCCTGTCCGAAATCGCGCCTGAGTTAGAGCGGGTCAAAGCCTCTACCCGATTGGACGCCGCTCAACTGACCGACAGCTTTCACCTGAACCTCACGGCATTCGGACTGCTGTCCTTTGCGGTCGGATTGTTCATCGTTCACGGGACTGTTGGTCTGGCTTTTGCCCAAAGGCGCGCGATGATCAGAACGTTGAGAGCCCTAGGTGTCTCCATGCGGAGACTGGTCTGGATGATTACCGCCGAACTGACGCTGTTGGCCCTGATCGGTGGAACGTTGGGATTGATACTGGGTTTCTTTTTGGCAGGAGTGCTATTGCCGGATGTCGCAGTAACGTTGCGCGGTTTGTATGGTGCGCCGGTGGACGGGCAGATGACATTGCAGCCGGAATGGGCATTGGCTGGGCTTGCAATGGCGCTGGCGGGGACGTTGCTGGCCAGCGGTCACGCCCTGATTCGACTGTCACGTATGCCCTTGCTGGCCGGGGCTGGTGTGCAGGCCTGGAGGGGTGCACCTACGGGAAATCGCGCTGCCGCCGTCGTCGGGCTGGCGTTGATTGCAGGTGGTTTCGCCACCGCTTACTTTTTTGACGGGCTGATCTTCGGCTTCGCGATGGTGGGGGGCATCCTGACGGGCGCCGCACTGGTGCTGCCTTACCTTTTGACTCTCGCCCTCTCAGTCTTCCAGCGTGGCGCACGACAGCCGGTTGCTCAGTGGGTTTGGGCCGACATGCGCGCGCAGCTTCCGGGCCTATCACTGGCGCTGATGGCCTTGTTGCTGGCGCTAGCGGCCAATATCGGCGTCGGGACCATGGTGGCAAGCTTTCGGCTCACCTTTACTGGTTGGCTGGATCAGCGTTTGACATCCGAGCTTTATGTGACCGCAACTGACAACCAACAAGGTCAGGAAATCGCGCAGTGGCTCACACCTCATGTGGATGCGGTACTGCCGATCAGAAGCATTGAAATGGCGCACGCATCCGGGCCACTGTTCCTCCATGGCATCGTCGATCATCAGACGTACCGCAAAAACTGGCCCCTGATTGCATCATCCGACGATGTTTGGGATCGGGTTCTGGCGGGTGAGGCCGTGCTGATCAACGAACAACTTGCGCGTCGGTCGGACCTGTGGCCCGGAGACATCCTGATTCTGACCGCTGAACGGGCACTCACAATTGCCGGTGTATATTCGGATTACGGAAACCCGACCGGCCAGGCTATTGTATCAATGGAGCAACTTGATGAAATCGCTCCGGGCGCCGATATGCGCAGGTTCGGCATTCGCCTGGATCCCGACCGCGCGACAGAGATGGCACAATCATTACGCGACCACTTTGAGCTGCCGCGCCAGGCGGTGGTTCAACAGGCTGCGATGAAAGAGCGATCGCTGGCAGTATTCGAAAAGACCTTTGTGGTGACTTCTGCCCTGAACGTGCTGACGCTGGGCGTCGCCGGATTTGCCATTCTGACCAGCCTGCTAACCTTGTGGACGCAACGCCTGCCTCAGATTGCACCGGTTTGGGCGTTGGGGCTGACGCGAATGCAACTGGCGCGGCTTGAATTGATGCGTAGCGTACTACTGGCCGCGCTGACTGCTGTATTGGCCTTGCCGCTCGGACTGGTTCTGGCCTGGGCCCTGCTGGCTGTTATCAACGTTCAGGCATTTGGTTGGCGGCTGCCGATGTACCTGTTTCCTGTGGACTGGGCGTATCTGTTTGCCCTGACCCTCCTGGCCGCATTTGTCGCAGCCGCCCTGCCCGCTCTGCGGGTGCTGCGCTTGCCGCCCGCCGACCTGTTAAGAGTGTTTGCCAATGAACGCTAAAGGCCTGTTCTTTGTGTTGCTCCTGCTGCTACCCTCCGCTTTGCGCGCGCAGGGCTATGCCGGGCTGGGCGGTTCTGCCGAAGGGTTTGCCCTACCGCAACCGGGCTACCAGTTCGAATTTCCACAGGATCACGGCCCTCACCCGGATTTCCGGATTGAGTGGTGGTATCTGACGGCCAATCTGCAAGGCGAGGACGGGCGCAACTATGGCATTCAGTGGACTTTGTTTCGGTCCGCGCTGAAACCTACTGAGGTGGAAGGCTGGCAAAGCCCGCAGCTCTGGATGGGCCATGCCGCTGTGACGACTCCTGAGGAACATTACTTCGCAGAACGCCTGTCGCGCGGCGGTATCGGTCAGGCCGGAGTTATAGCCGAACCTTTTGAAGCCTGGATCGACGAATGGCACATGCGCGGCCCCAGCCCTGAAAATCTTAGCCTAAGCGCGGGCGGCGATCAGTTCGGGTATGACCTGACACTCAGCGCCCGAGGACCAATGGTGTTTCACGGAGATGCCGGATACTCGGTCAAATCCGCCGATGGGCAGGCCAGCCACTACTACTCTCAACCGTTCTATGCGGTCGAGGGCGTATTGCATCTGCCCGATGGCGATGTCGCCGTCACCGGTCAGGGCTGGCTGGACCGAGAATGGTCGTCGCAACCTCTGGCGACCGATCAGAGCGGGTGGGACTGGTTCTCGCTCAGTTTCGATGACGGCGACAAACTGATGGCTTTCCGCCTGCGGGGCGGTCGCGGAGATTTCACGGCCGCTACATGGATCGGCGCGGACGGCACAGCGACTCCGCTGCCCGATGGCTCCGTATTCTTTACACCGCTGGACACTGCACGGGTTGCCGGTCGGCAGGTCCCTGTTCAGTGGCGCCTCACCCTACCGGACCGCGATCTGGCTGTTGAAGTCTCGGCCTTAACACCCAATGCCTGGATGGCCACACGATTCCAGTATTGGGAAGGCCCCGTCACAGTATCCGGCAGCCATACCGGCCGCGGATACCTTGAGATGACGGGTTACTAACCTCAGCGCACCACGTAGACCGAGACGTTTGAATGTCGCACGACCCGCGCGGCATTCGGACCCAACAGATAGTCTTTCAGATCCGGTTTATGCGCGCCGATCACGATCAGATCGCTGCCAGCACCCTCCGCCGTTTTCAGAATCTCCTGATAGGCAGTTCCGGTCGCAATCACGTGGCGGATCTTTTTGTTACGATCCGCCCCTAGTGTCGCGATGCACATTTCGACCAGCTTCGTATGCGCATCCTCAATGGCCTTGTCGTGAAAATCCGACTGGAAGAACCCGGAAACCCAGCTTTCTCCGAAATCCGGCAAAACGGTCACAACATCCAATTGCGCATTTTCCTGATCGGCCAGGGTTGCCGCTGTCTTCAGAACATGCACGTCTAGATCGCCGTTGCTGATGTCGACGGCACAAAGGACTGATTTTGTCATGCGGGCACCTCTTGTCTGGCAGCACGGCCGCGTTGAAGGAAAGCGATCAGACCCAACAGGATCAGCGCGGGAATATAGATCAGTTGCTCCGGAGGCTGGCTGGACGGCAGGCTGACCGAGGTCAGGCGCACGGCCTCATCCCCGTAATAGTCGAACATGTCCAGCTCATCCGCAACCGGGGTGCCGAACAGCGGTTCTTCCAGCTTCACCAGACCGTCCTCTTCGATCAGCATCAGGCCCATGGCATCGACTCTCGCCTCGCCGCCTTCCTCGCTGCCGACGGAAACAACCACCGTTGTATCCGTCATTTCAAGGGTGTCGAAATCCGGGCCGCTGACAACCATGCGCACCTCGGTTCCCGGAGGAGTTTGCCCGATGGTCTCAACAAAGGCAGATGGCTCAACCGAAGTATAGGGCGGCGAAATGCGATCCATGAAATAGTCTGGCCGGAACAACGCAAAAGCCACGAAGATCAAAACCAAGCTTTCGTAGATACGGCTGTGGGTCAGGAAATAGCCCATTGTTCCTGCGGTGAAGACAAGGATGGCTATGGTCGCAAATATCGCAACGATTATGCCTTCAACCCAGGTCACGTCGATCAGCAGCAGATCGGTGTTGAAGATGAACACAAATGGCAGCGCGACGGTGCGCAGGCTGTAGAAGAACGCGGTGAAGCCGGTCTTGATCGCATCACCACCCGATACGGCGGCAGCGGCAAAGCTTGCCAATCCAACCGGCGGCGTCACATCTGCCATGATCCCAAAGTAGAAGACGAACAGATGCACCGCGATCAGCGGCACGATCAGCCCGCTTTGCGCGCCCAGTTCAACAACCACACCCGCCATCAACGAGCTGACCACGATATAGTTCGCCGTTGTCGGCAGGCCCATGCCGAGGATGAGGCTCAGAAGGCCGACCATCACCAACATGAGGATCAGATTACCGCCTGAAAGAAACTCAACCAGATCGGCCATTACCTGCCCAACGCCGGTCAGTGTTACCGTGCCCACGATCACACCCGCCGTCGCTGTCGCCAGAGCGATCCCGATCATGTTGCGCGCGCCGTCGATCAGGCCCTGCCACAGATCTACGAAACCGTCGGAGAACGAGGCCGAAAGGTTGCTTTGCCCGCGGAACAGTGCCTTGAGCGGTTTTTGCGTCAGAAGGATCACAAACAGCAGTGCAGTCGCCCAGAAGGCTGAAAGACCCGGCGATTTCTGCTCGATCATCAGGAAATAGACCAGCACGATGATTGGCAGCAGATAATGCAGACCGGCCTTATAGATGTCTGCGATGACCGGCAGGGTCACCTCTTTGGCGTTCGGGTCATCGGGTTCCAGATCCGGCACTTGCGCGGCCAAATACAGCAGGGCCACATAGACGGCGCAGACGATCAGGCTGAGGATCAGACCTGCCGAAGTCGGCGCCCAGGTGGTAACCGCTTCGACCGGGAATTGCGACCCGTAGCAAAGGCCCGCAAACACCAGGAAGAAGGACAGCATCCCTACAACGGTTCGCGCCAGATGCACCTCGCGGTCACCCAGCGTAGGCATGTTCCGCTTTACGGCTTCAAGGTGCACAATGTAGACCAGCGCGATGTAGGAAATCGCCGCAGGCAGGAAGGCGTGGGTGATCACCTCGACGTAAGAGATGCCCACATACTCCACCATCAGGAAGGCCGCCGCGCCCATCACGGGCGGCATGATCTGGCCATTCACGGATGAGGCCACCTCGACCGAACCCGCCTGTTCACTGCTGAACCCCACGCGTTTCATCAGCGGGATGGTAAATGTGCCGGTGGTGACCACATTGGCGATGGACGAGCCCGAGATCAGGCCGGTCGCCGCCGAACCCACAACCGCCGCCTTGGCCGGGCCTCCACGCAGGTGACCCAGGGCGCCAAAGGCCATCTTGATGAAGTAGTTCCCTGCCCCGGCCTTATCGAGCAACGCTCCGAACAGAACAAACAAGAACACGAATTTGGTCGACACGCCCAGTGCGATGCCGAACACGCCCTCGGACGTGATCCACATATGGCTCATCGCCTTTTTCAAGCTGGCGCCTTTCCAGCGGATAACCTCGGGCACCCATTCGGAGGAACCGAAGAACACGTAGACCAGAAAGATCGTCGCGATAATTGCCATCGCGGGGCCAAGCGCACGACGCGCGGCCTCAAACAGCAACAGCAGGCCGACCAGAGCGACCCACTTGTCCGTATCGTCCGCAAGTCCGCCCGCATCGACGATTTTGTTGTAGAAGAAATACCCGTAAAGCGCGACAAACGTGCCCAGAATCCCCATGATCCAATCCTGAACCGGGATATAGTCGCGCGGGCTGGACTTCAGCGCCGGATAGGCCGCAAAAGCCAGAAACATCGCAAACGCCAGATGAAATTGCCGTGCGTTGTTTACGACACTGCCGGGCAGAACATAGTTCGCCAGCGGCGAGGCCAGAACGACCTGAAAGATCGACCAGATAGCGGCTACAACAGCCAGGAAGATCCCGACATTACCGACCGGATTACGCCCACCCGCATCAGAGGAGGCCACAAGATCCTGTAGTTCTTCTTCGGATAGCGGACGATTGGATTGTGTGTCGGAACTCATGAAGTCTCTCCCCGTCGCGGCCTTTTCCGGCCTTCTGCTTCACCCGTTTGATACGGGTTTGATGCAGGGCGCCCGTGGGCACCCTGCTTTAGGTCTGGTTTACTGGATCCAGCCTTTTTCTTTGTAGTACTTCTCGGCACCCGGATGCAGCGGAGCAGACAGGCCGTCTGCGATCATTTCTTCGGGCTTGAGGTTCGCAAACGCAGGGTGCAGCTTTTTGAAGTCATCGAAGTTTTCAAAGACCGAGCTGACAACCGCGTAAACCGCGTCTTCAGACACGTCTGCCGAGGTTACGAAAGTTGCGCCAACACCAAAGGTCGCGGTGTCGCCGTCCGAACCGCGATACATACCACCGGGGATGGTTGCAGTACGGTAGAACGAGTTGTCGTTGACCAGCTTGTCAACGGCGTCACCGCTCACGTTCACCAGAACCGAGTCGCAGGCCGTGGTCGCTTCCTGAATCGAACCCGACGGGTGACCAACGGTGTAGACCATCGCGTCGATCTGGTTGTCGCACAGAGCTGCGGACTGTTCAGCCGCTTTCAGCTCGGTCGCCAGTTCGAAATCTTCCGTGGTCCATCCCATTTCACCCAGCAGGACTTCCATAGTGCCGCGCTGACCGGAACCCGGGTTGCCGATGTTGACCCGCTTGCCCTTCATGTCTTCAAAATTGGTGATGCCGGAGTCGGCACGCGCAACTACAGTGAACGGCTCGGGGTGAACCGAGAAAACAGCGCGCAGGTTTTCGAAGGGGCCAGCCTCTTCGAACTTCGAGCTGCCATTATAGGCATGGTACTGCCAGTCGGACTGCGCAACACCGAACTCCAGCTCGCCTTCGCGGATGGTGTTGATGTTGTAAACCGATCCGCCGGTCGACTCGACCGAGCAGCGAACGCCATGTTCCTTGCGTCCCTTGTTGACCAGACGGCAGATCGCGCCACCGGTCGGGTAATACACACCGGTAACACCGCCGGTGCCGATGGTGATGAATTCCTCTGCATACGCGGCCGGAGCCATGAGAGCGGCGGTTACGACCGCGCCGAGGCTGAGCTTGCTGCTGTTTTTCATTTTTGAGAACTCCCAATTCTTCTGGTGGATGGGAGACCGGCCAGCGGTCCCACCCAAGGACCCTGCCGGTACGGCAAGCGCGCACGCCTTGCAACAGGTGCAAGCGCCTGAAATTCCAAAATCTCCCAACATATTCGACGTTTCATTCAGACACTCCACTTGTCAAGCCCTGTGCCCGATCCAACGCGCCTGAGCCGCACATGTGAGAGAATTTTTCAAAGTTTCCCCCCTTGCACCCAAAGAATGGAACCAATTGCCTAATAAACTGAGCTTTAACAATTCTTTTGAATCTCATGCACCCGGCATCTAGTGTCGGTCCAAATACGCGATCCTCCGATGAGCGCAGGGCCGCAATAGCCTAAGTTCGGCCGCTATCGGGGAAGGTTACCCTTGATGAAGAGCATTTCCCCAAGCCCGTTGCTTGTCATCGCACTCGCAATCAGTGCCGCCATTGCAGCCTGGGGGATCATCGATCCTCAGGGATTGGGTCGCATTGCGGCGGCGGCGGTCGCCATGCAATTCGATAGCCGCGGCTGGTTCATCATGCTGGAAGCCAGCGGTCTATTGCTTGTGGTTCTTTATCTTGCCCTGTCGCGATATGGCGATGTTCGCCTTGGCCCGGACACAGCAGAACCAGAGTTTTCGACGCCCGCCTGGATCGCAATGTTGTTCGCGGCCGGAATGGGGGTCGGCCTGCTGTTCTACGGGGCGGCAGAACCCCTGACCCATTACGAAGTGCTGCGCCAATATACGAGTGACCCACAAGCAGCCAGCCATGCGATGTTCGTGACCTATTTGAACTGGGGCTTTCATGCCTGGGCAATCTACGGGATCGTCGGATTGGTCATTGCCTATTTCGCCTATCGCCGCCATCGCACGTTGTTGCTGAGCGCACCGCTCACCGACGTACTGGGTGAGGCTGGCTGGACGAAAGCACTCGGGTGGGGATTTGACCTGCTCGCAATTGTCGCAATAGCCGTTGGACTGGCGGGTTCGATGGCGATGGGTGTCTTTCAGATTCAAACGGGACTGGCCGGTTTGATCGGCGTCGAGAATCCGGGCGTTCTGACAATACCTGTTTTCGTCGCCCTCTGTATCGCATTCATCATTCCGCTACGCCGCGACCTCGGAGAAGGGATGGCTCTGCTGTCCAACGCGGCGATGCTGATCGCTGTGGGGATGATGGTCTATCTGCTGGTCCTCGGCCCGACATCTTTTCTGATGGACGGCATCGTATCGGGATTCGGGCGCTACCTGTTTGGAGTTCTTCCTGCAGGGTTCTCCACAGCGGAATTCTTTGATGAACTCCTGACCGACTGGTTTCAGGGATGGACGCTGAACTACATGATCTGGTGGCTTGCGTGGTCGCCCTTTGTGGGAATCTTCATTGCCCGGATTTCTCGCGGCCGCACAATCCGCGAATTTCTGATTGGGGTTGTGGTAACCCCCACACTCTTCTCAATTTTGTGGTTCGGCGTTTTCGGAGGGCTCGGGTTCTACGATGCTCTTCGACAGGAGGGCGCGTTGTCAGCGGTCAATGCCGAGAATCTGGATGCCACGACATTCGCCTTGCTGGAACGCTTCCCGCTGAGCGGTATTACGCGAACGGCAACAATCCTGGCCGCATTCCTGTTCGTCGTTACAAGTGTTGTCAGCGCGGGCTTTACCCTCGCGATGATCGGAACCGGAGGCGACGACAATCCCTCCCCCCGCATTCGTACGATCTGGGGCATAATCCTGGGGGCCCTGGGACTGGCCATGATCCTGGTCGGAGACATTTCGCTGGTCAGATCCATCATCGCGCTGTCAGCCATCGCGTTTGTGTTTATCGTGCCAATCCTTGTTGTATGCCTGTTCAAAAGCCTTGCCCGAGAGGAACGACCATGAGCGGCCAAATGATCGACACCGCGCTCAATCTCAGCGTTTTCGCATATATTGGATTCCTGGTGTGGCTGAGCCTGCGTCGCGACCCGTGATGAACCGATGGACAGCGTTTTCGGTTAGATAGATCCCGCCCATCTCGAACGAAAAGAGGTTCCATTTTGAGGGCAAAACTGAAGAAAATTTTTCTTAAAATACTGCAGGAAGCATCTAATTTGAAAAGGCCTCAGAAAATTTTTCCAGAGACGCATATGGGTTCAGGTTTCTCACATAGCTTTCAAAAGAAGATTTGCGTTTTTGCTCGTCAATTAGGTGAGACGGTTCATCCAACCCATCACTAAAATCTTTGATCAGTTCCCAGACAGCGTATCGGGCATAGCTACCGCCCAATGCAATGAACTCCTCAAACTCCTTTTTTGTAAGATCTTCTCGGCCAGCCATGGCAAATGCAACGGCTCGAAACAGTTTTCCCTGATGACGATAGGCATTCACCGCCTCCAGCTCAGTCTCGTTTTCCCATTTCCTAATTTCTTCCTTCAATTCTACTTTGTATTTGGGGTTTTCACGAAAGCTCTCAGACAATTTCTCAATATAAACCATACCCGCCTCTTCATCACCCAATTTCAAATGAGCAATTGCTGGAAATACCATTTCAAGAAGCGGATCCGGCTTTAAACTCATCGCCCATGAATATATCTCCAGCGCCTTCTCCTTGTCTTTTTCATAGTGCAGATAAAGAATTGAAAGGACTAGACTGGAACCATAATCATCCGGTCGGTTTTCGAAGATTGCTTTATAAAGTTTCAAAGCGCGGTCGTATTTCTTTTGACCAATAAGAATTGCGCTCTGGTTCTGTCGTGCCACAAAATCACTCGGATTTATTTTGGTGACTCTTTCATAACCTTTTCTGGCCAACTCCTTTTTGTTACGCCTGTAGTCAAAATCTGCTTTCACTCTGAGGGCTCCAATATTGACCGGATCTAACTTCAGGGCATACTCGAAAAATTCTTCGGCCTGTTGATTATCGCCCAATGCTATACTTAAGATGGCTTTCTCGACCCACAACTGAGAGTCTTCGGGGCGTAGTTCGATGGCGTTTGCCAAGTCAGACGCCGCCAATTCGTAACGCTTCGCCCGGCGATACGCCTTAGCCCTTTCCAGAAGATAGCTGGCTAACTTATCATCGGACAGCCAACTGCTGGACAACAGTTCTGAGCAAGCATCGATTGTCAGGCTTTCATCTTGTTGCGCATCTCGGCACTTCAGGACCAACCGGTTACTTTGGCCCCAATCTGAATTTGTGTGAGCAGATGCCTGAAAACTCCCAAACTGTAGTGCAACCAGCTTAGCGGACAGCAACAAGGCAGAAAACACGAAAAGACGCTGCTTACTCAATAACCACATTTGGTTCCTCAAACGACACGGACAGGTGCGCATTTCATGCTGTCACTAATCCGTATCAATGTGGCCAAACTTGGGTTTGATGCGCCGATCGTCTGAAAAGATCACGGGCGTATCCCGGAATCCTCAGTTTCAAACACGCAACGCTAGATGTATTGATGTGGTGCCCAAGGAGAGACTCGAACTCTCACGCCCGTGAAGGCGGGGGATTTTGAATTCTATCAACTTTGTTTCGTTTCAGCCCCTTAGCGTTTTTCACTCACACAAACATATCGAGAACGTATGGTGAAAGTGTGAGTTAGTGCTTTCGTCGAAGACGTTCCGCATTTCCGGCGAAGTAAATTCTCGTTCAAAGTATTCTTCTTGCTCCCGGCCATTTTTCTCGACTACCATCAATTCATGGCGGGCACCGTTGTCAGTGCCCGCCTGCTAGATAGGATTCTGCGCTGTTGATCAGCACGGCTTGGGTCATCTCACTGTTACTTGCGTCCAACATTTCTCAGTGCGATGACCAATCCTGCAATCGAAGCGACGGAACCGAGAATGGTCACGACTTCGAACAGGTTAGGCGAAAAGTTCACCATATCGAAATTATCCACCGATTCCCGAAGTCGGGGCAAATTGTATGTTTCTGGGGATAATCTGTGGTTTAAGCATTGGTCCCACATGTGGACAAATCAAGTATAAACGCGTCTACATCTTGGGCTATTAACTTTAGCCCCCTGCTTTCGGAGGGCAGCGCTAGGGGCTTTGTTCTCGTCAAAAACCCTGTTTGTTCCCGTTTTCGACCATGAACATTGGAACGCAAATCCGGGAAACGGGGGCGAAACGGGGGCTCACCCCTGTTTGTTCTAGTATCTTACCGCATCCTGTTCAGGCCATCCCGGCAGCTTTTCGGGCCCCGGCTACCCATGCTGGGGCCTTTTGGTTGAATCGCGATAGTTACCGGACTAGGCTGCTAATTGCCAAGTCGCCCCACCTTTCCGAATTGTCGCCGTAGGGTATGCGTTCCGGCCAGTCGAGTTGGATAGGAAGGTGGGGCGCTCAATATCTCACTGTATCCGGTTCTGGCCACCCCGGTAAGTTATCTGGCGCCAGCACATCGTGACGCTCAAGCCATTCCTTGATGGCCATCCAGTGATCTTGTGATTTGGCTGTGTAGCGCCGGGATTGCAGATCCGAAATCGTGCGACTCAGCTGCGGATACCACTGGATCTTGAGCTTCAGGCGATGGTGCTTCGCCCAGACACGCAGCGCCGATTCCCAATCGGTCACCGGGCGGGCTTCAAGTTCTTTGTGAAGGTCGAAGGGGATTCGGTAGGGCCAGTTTGTCATGGCATTGATATGAGGCAGTCAGGGGGCTGCGGCAAGTGCCCCCAAATGCGTGTTAAAACTTGCCTGCCGAAATTGTCTGAGATACCGAGACGGCAATTACGACCCGAGGGATAGTTTATGAGTTCATTGCTCAGATCAGAAACCGGAACGGACCGAGCGTTTCTTCGCTATTTCGCCTCTGCTTTTGGCTTCTTCCTCTGGTTCCCCGCGCTGGCAGTTCCGGCGGGCCCTATGTCCCTGCAAGTCGTAGATCTTCTGGCCGTTGCGTCTTGGCCGCTTTTGATAACGCAGCTTCCCAAAACAGGCCCCCGTTCTTTCACGGTTATATGCCTGTCTTTGTTTTCGGCGCTGGTGGCATTTCAGGGCGAGACCTCGGCAATGATCCTGGCCTACTACTTCCTTTTCCTGACGCCGTTTCTATTGATGGTCAGTCACATAATCATGCGAGATTTTGCGCGGATGGCATTCGTCAAGAGCTTCGCGTTCGGTGGGGCGGTTTCCTGTGTTCTGTTTCTCGCCCAGATCGTTGTAGGCGCTGATCTGCTGGATTTCAGAAACAACACCAATTTCTCGCTGCCGCCTCAACATGGCCGTGGGTTCGCCCTGTTCCCGGAGGTCAGCACATTCGCAACGCACGTGATCTATTTGCTGGCTGTCCTGATTGTCGCTTGGCGAAGCGGTGTCATTCGGAAGTTCTTTCCTTACGGTCGAACGGTCTCACTGATCATCATCGCTCTGATTTGCCTCGCCCTTTCCAAGTCCTCATCGGTTCTGGTCATCCTGCCCGCCGTTCTCCTGCTGGCATATCTCAAGGGGCGCCGCCTGACCTACAAAGGGCTGCTGGGGGTTTTGCTGGCATGCGGGATTTTGGTTATCGCCCTTCAACTCTACTACTCCGAGTTCTACCTTCAGCGCGCCGAGGGGTCCGCCATGCGCTCAATCGGCCTTCGTCTCGTCACCATGAAGACTGGCCTGTCAGTTATTGAAAACGGGGAGATTTTCGGCGTCGGCCTTGGGAATAACGAGGCGGTGACCTATCGTTCCTATGAAGTCGCCCGCCATATGGGTTTCCCGCTGATCTTGCTGCCGAAAGGCATCAACAGCTTTGTCGTCGCTCGGATATTCGAAGAGGGATGGATGGCAATCTTGTTCTTCGGGATGGCGGCGATCTACCTTCTCGGTGCTATTCGCAGCAAATGCGAAGACCCTTGGTTGCGGTGCCTGGTGGCTCTGGCCTTCGCCAGTTTCCTTGTATCCCTTCTGGTCACCGGATACCGCGGGATCTACATGAACTGGTTTTGGATTGCTGCGGCCCCGGCCATAGTGGATTGCGTCAAACTCCGCAGGCGTGGCGTGGTTCAGCGGGGGTAGCCTAGGCAATACCGTCAGACTTACGGGCAAGGACCGCCCGGATAAAAGCCTCTTCCTGCGCGCTGGGAACACGGTTCATGTGAAGACCGCCATAGTCTCGAATGTTCGAAAAGTTGGGTCCGAAAATGCGGTAAGGATCGGTGCCGCCGCTAGTCAGAGTCACACCGGCCGCGCTTACTGTATTTCCGTTTACGTTTGCGCGTTGCCCGGTTGGATCGTTCGACGCCGTTACAATCACATCCTTACCTACAATAGACGAACCAGTATCGACGCCCATCTGCGGGCCGCCGAAAGAGACCGTGACCTGATTAGGCGAGCCAGAGGGCGTGAAGATCAACGGCTGGCGTTGCTGCGGATCGCTGGAACCTCCGCCCCGGTAATTGATGATATGCGCGAACGAATGGCTGTGAGAAATAGTCCTGAACGCGACGGCCTCAAATACATCCACTGAGAACGGAATCGTGCCTTGGAATATCAGCACATCATTGGCACCATCGCTTTCCGCCCAGTGATGTGTTCCGTCGGTCTGATACTTCGGGGAAGCATCATCGCTGGGGGCCAACCAGTAGCTGCCCGCCGTACCCTTGTTATTGACACGCCTGATCCGATCACCGTGCGATGTTACCGGGAAAGTTCCGGCCGCATCCTGAAACAGCATAGACAGATCGGAGTAGTCTCGCACCAACTCGGCCCCAAAAGAGCCTAAGCCCCTCTGCATGATCCGCCCGCGATGCCGGGCCAGTAGTCCCGAAGACATGGCTACACCCCAGAGCCCAGATGAACCGCGACAGAACCGCCAGATCCTCCGGCCAGTGAGACACGAATGTACTCTGCCCCTGTCGACACTTCTACAAAACCGTCAGCGGTGAGGGCCGGTGCGGCGCTACCGTCCAACAATTTCAGCGGGAAAAAGTTCGCGTTGTCGTTCGAAACCTCGACCGTCAGGGTGCCGCCCCCGAAGTCGCCGACCGCCTGAACAGACGCACCAAGAGATCGGTTAGGGGGCAGTTGTTTGGCTTCGCCGGTTTCACCGTTAGCAAGTGTCCAAGTTGTCATATTCACTCCTCTCCTTGTTTGATCTTGCGGCCCGAAAGGCTTTCAACCTTGTCGCCGCAGTTAAGTAATTCCGTTCGGTCTTGTGCCCAAAGCGAAGTCACCTCTTGGTCGGACAGCCACCTCTCAGGCACAAAAACCGGCTTGCTGCAGGGCTCAGCGCCCGACACCAGGAGCGTTGAGCTGCACCCCGCGAGAAGGGCCAAGGCAACGGCTGACAACAATCGGATCGGCATTGATACTCTCCTGTACTTCTTGGGCGAGATTGGCACGTTGCTGAGCCACGTCTATGCGCTCGTTCTCCAGTTCTTTTGCCGCCTCGATCATCTCCAACTTTTCAGCGCGGTGGCCATCCTCGGCCGCGTCGTATCCCAAGCTGTATCCTTTCCAGCCAGAGCCGCCCGCGATTGCCAATGCCCCGACAAATGCAATCAGGATTGCGGTTGATTTCAGGCCGCCCATGGCATGTCCATTTTCCGCTGTACGAGTTCTCGAATCCGATCACCCACCAAGATGGGATCACCGGGTTCTTTCATGCCCGGCAACCATGTGATGTCCCACTTCCAGCGCTGACGAATACCAAGCGTCGGCTGAATTTCCGCGTGTGTGAGAACTGAGAACGGGCTGACCGGAATATCAAAGGCTTCACAGTAATAGGCGGCGCGCTCAGCAAGTGCATCGACCTGTGCCTGCGTCATCGGGGCCGACCCTTGATCAAAGGGGCGCTCTACGGCTCCCGCCATGCAGTCGACGGCCAAACCAATGGCCCCGGTATTTGCGTTCAGTGTGTGGGATGCGGCATGGCCGACCCGGTATGTTGCCTGTGCCGTGGCAGGGAAATGCCCGCTATGCGCCCTGCCCTCGTGGTCAATCACCTCGTTGTAGTGGCGCAGTTCCAAGTCAATCACACCAGCTGCGCCTGCCGTCCAGTGCAGATGAATGCGGTGCAAACCAGATGGGTGGAACAGATCCGGAAGCCTGCGCCCGCCACGCGCACGTAGAGCGTCACTGATCGCCGCTCGGGTGTTGGGCCCCATCATGCCGTCGATATCGCCCGGTGAGTGCCCAAGAGCCGCGCAACGCGCCTGAATGTCTCGGATAGAAAATGTCATATCGCGCACTCCGGCCTATAGGACAAAAGGAAGAATAATCAGCAGAACCAAGAAGATTGCCCCGCCCAGCTTGATAGTGTGCCAGAAGTCCGCACATGGGCTCTGCTTGGGGCGGCGAAACTGGCTCCGATAGTCCATCATTCCGCTCCCCCATCACCGCCAGGATCAATCATGCGCTCGATGATCGTCACCGAAAGGAGGCCGACAAGGAAAGCTGCAGCACACAGGGTGCCGAGTGCCCCGGCCATCCCGTCCGGAAGCTCACCGACCCACGGACGCAAGAGGAACGGCGCCAGCGCCCCGACGCCGAAGCTGAACACCGACCCGATGAACACCACGCGCATGCCCTCTTTCCATGTCGTCTTGAGCGCCGCGGATCGAACGGCACCGCCTAAAGCGCCGAAGATCGCGAGGATGGCCCCTCGTTCGTTGAAGATTTCAGTAAATAGGCTAGGCCCCTGGCTCATTGTCTTGCTCCTGCTCGTGCCCGTTACGCCGGCGTGATGGTGGTTCCGTCGCTCATCTTCTTCCAGTTCGACCCGGCAGTTGCGCCTAAAGCGCGATACTCTTCATTATCAGTCGAGCACCACACTGACTTGCCGAAGAATTTCCCGGTTGTGTTGATCGAATTGCTGATGCCCCCCATCGCGGCGGTCGTTGTTTGAACATGACCGATCAGGCGCTGCCACTCCCCGGACTGCCACGCAAACACCCCCTTGCCGCCATCACCCGAGCCGATTCCATCAGGGTTCCAGCCCGTACCATCCGCGAAGGCGATCACGCCGTCGTCCGTATCCGGCACCTGATCGCTTGGGTAAAGACGGAGGCCGTTCATAACGTTCCGCGCCGCAGCCTGCTTGCTGGTCGGGGCGCTCCAATTGGTTTCGATCTGCGCCGAATAGCCACTGCGATAGATATCCGGCAGGTCGATGACGGGTCGGTTGTAGGTCCAGTTGTTTTTATTGCGGAACAGATACGCCGTATTTCCGGGCGCCGCTTCTATCCCGATGTCGGAGATCACGGTTGACCGCATCCCGCCACCGATGCTCATAAGGATCGCACCGTCGTTCAGGTTGCCATGCAGGCCCCGGAACACACTATCGTAGACATTCGGCAGGCGATTACTGACGACGTTTGTAGGTGTTGGTGCGTGACCAGAAGTTGCGCCTGTCGCCGGACCGGAGGTGTCAAAGGTGCCCGTGGTGACATTGACGAACACAACGTCATTCGCTTCGGCCCACCCCTCGATCGTGCCGGACGCCGCGCCCTGCGTAACAGTCTCACCGATGGTGTAGGAATTGGCGGACGCGACTGCAAGCGATGCAACGGACGAGGAAATCTTGATGGCTTCCTTATCGGTCACGCCGCCGGTGATAGAGAGATCACGTACAATCGTGCGCGCAAAGCTCAACCCACCGTTCACGCCGCCGCTTGTGTGAAGGTTGATCACGTTACGCAGGTAGCGCCCACCGCACCCGCTGAACAGTGTCCGTTCGCAATAGGCATCGACGCCGCCTGCAAGATTGGCGTTTTCGATCAGCCAGCCTTGGCCTTCGTTTGTCCCCCCGTCGATGGACCCCCACACGGTATGGTCGTACCAGACGCAACGGCGCGCGTTCTGGACGTGCCAGCCTGCTTCGGTCGCGCTCGTCCCGGTCAGAACAACATTACCGCCATAAACAGCAAGTCGCGGATTGTCCGCTCTGTTGATTAGTTGATAGGCCCGTACTTTGGCGCTGGCATCTGTGTGCGTGATGGTCGAGCCGTGAAGGTACAAAATCTTGTCGGTCGAAGCCGCGTCCAACTGCACCGAAACCTCTGATCCGAGAACCGCATTGGCCCCGTGCGCCAATTCGAAATAAGGTCGGTTGGATGCGAAGAACGCGGTAAGATATGACGCCAGATCATCCCCGTCTTTCCACCCAAAAGCCTCCGGACGATAGATCGGGTCGTTCGAATAAAGTTTGACGCCCCCCGCAGTGGTCAGTTCGTGATCCGTTGCGGCACTCGCTGCGACCTGATACCGAAAACCGCCCGCGAGGACATATTGACCTGGCGCAACGACAACGAGGTTCGCACCGGCTACGTACGAAAGGCTTGTGTCGGTAAGAAGATCATCGACCTCCGCAAATCCGTAGGGAGTTCCAAGGGCAGCGTTGGTTGCTGCGGCCTCCGATCTTTCCGCAAACTCCTGTGCTCGACCGATGGTATCCAGATCTGGCCCGGCCTCCAAACCAAGCCCGTCCACGCTGAACGCTATTGTTTTGTTGGCCCGTGCTGCCGCATCGCCGGACAGAGGCCGTGTGATCGGAGATTGCGGCGAAACGCGAAGTGAAGACTGGAAGTCGCGGCTTTGCTCTTGTTGAACGGCTGTCACCGCGTCGACGTCGTTCTGTAGATTGTCGGCAAGACGTGGGGAGTTTCCGAGATACTGGTTTTCCCTGCGGGGCGCCCTCGCTCCGAAAAGCTCGACATCTACATCTGTGACCGCATCGTTCAGGGTGACAACCGCGTTGTCAGCCCTGCCATTGGAAAACGTTGCGGTTACCGAAAAGAGGCCTGTTTCGGTCCCGTCAACATAGACGATCACATCATTTATCGAGAAAAGCGGAAACGTCACGATGAAATCGGACGTTAAAACAACCGGTTGATGTAGTTTGTACCGCGTGGATTGAGCGAGCGTCATTGAGGATCACCACCATTTTTTGGCAGAATCCCCTTTTAGGTCGACTTCAAGCAATGCACGCGCCTCAACGCATTTCTGCAAAGGTATCCGCGACCTGTTTTGTTAGGCCCATAAAATACGGGAGGTTGTTTCCGGGTATGGGTCGAAGCACCTTTCGAGCGTCACGCGATGACATTTCCCCGCGCGACATCGCCGACACGCCCTCACCAAAACCAAGCAGCATGTCCACGCCTGGCCCAAGCAAGCCCGCCAGTTCCGACCGCGACTGAAATCTAGAAGATACTTCACCACTAATGGACAGCTTGCCGCCGGCCAGTGCATTTGTGATCCCGTGCGCTTCCATCAACCAGCCAGCCAGGCCCGCGCGATCGATGGCATCTTCCCAAAGCGCCACGCCATTCTTTCGGTCATAACCCCCAACATCTGCTTTGATATTGGAAACCAACCGCCCAAGCAAAACCATCATCGTCACCTGAGCCAGAACCGTTGCGTCCGCGCGCTGAATACCTGAAAGCAAAATCCGGTGATGAGCCGAAACTGGAAAGGACTTGAACTGTGAGATGAACTTCCCGATTTCGGAGGAAAACGACAACGGTTTGTCCTGCCCGGGAGTGACAATCATCAGGTCCATTTCCCTGTTCATAGCGTAGCGCATTGCGTCAAAGGCCTCGCTATCCTGCCATTTCCCCGCCTGCGGTAGCCAAAGCAATCCGTCGCGGTCCCCGAATTTTTCGACCTGATCGGCAATTCTGGTGGCCATGGTCGGGTCAATATTGTTCTCCGCCAGTTTAAGAATCTGCGACCTGCTGGCTGTGCCTTCCTTTACCGCTACAGCGGCTTTAGTCAGACGCGAGCCTGCAAAGGCACCGCCCACTGACTTCCAGCCCACATTCCACGGCACCATACCAGTGGCGACACCGAAGCCACGGCCCAACGCACCGACACCCCGTTCGAATCGGGAACCCTCGCCGAACTCATCCGCTACATCGGCAATCGACATAGCGCGGGAATTCAGGAACCATTCAGCCGCGGCCCCAAGTTCCGACGCCTCTTTAGCCGCCAAGCCCAAACGTTTGGGATCGGTGAGGGCTGTAACAGGTCCGAACGCCGCCTCGATGCCATTACGCCCGATGAGCCCCGCAACATCCGGCAACGCTGAAAGCGTCATTCCCCCCAGGTATCCGGTATATGTCAGGGTACGGGAAACCCGGCCGCCACGAACCCAGATGGAATTCGGATTATCTGGCACCCCATAGACACCGCGAATACGATCCTTCATCCCGTCGAGATCATTCAGACGATGCTCGGTTTCCGCAGTGATTTTCTTGCGTTCCTTCGGCGTCTTGGCGCGGCGCAGCATTCGAGTGCCTTCATCGACTATCTTCTGCCTGGCTTCTTTCATCGTGGTATCGCCGAACGTGCGGGTCAGTTCGATGTCCGGAACGATGTTGTTGAAGTAGCGGGCCATGATCACAGACATGTCTGTTTCAAGCCAAGGGATTAGCTTGTCCGTGGCCACATCAAGAACCCGCGCACGGGTCGGGCTGGACATTGCAGCGCGCATCGAATGTTCGCCCGGTTTTAGCCCAAGGATAGAATTGATCGTGTCTTCGACATCAGCCTCAAGTTCAAGATCATCCTTCCCCGCCAAGACCTCGTCCCACGTAGGTTCATCCTTAGACTTCGCCTCAATCGCCTGCTTTAGCTGGTCGGCTTCTTTTGCGGCGTCATCTGCTGCGCGCTCAAGCTCGACGCGCTTTTGAGCATCGGCACGGGCCTGCATATACTCATCTCGCAACAGCACCTTGAAATCGTCGGCACTACCATCCCCCATGTGCGCGATGATCTTCTCGACGTTGTAGGACCGCATGAAATACGATTCACCGTTCTTCAACTGCAGGTCTTCATCGAATATCCCGAGTTCCGTTGCATCCGCCTTGGCCCGGTCAAAGATAGTCTTGCGGATTTCCTCGGCCGCCTTCTGAACCTGGGGGATCGGGTGACGGTCACCGGAGATCGCAGCAAGCCCGACCTCGTTCATGAACTCATCCCGGTTCAGTTTCTCGGTGCGCCCCATCAACTGCCGATATCTACCAACCACCGGAGCGGTGACGCGCCCGACCATGCCGACCGGGCCGTCAAAAGCATATTCGGCAAAGGATCGTTCGAGATATGAATGCGCCTGTGTAAGCTCGGTGTTGCGGCGGGTCTTGATCCGGGTTTCCACTGACGGCTCAAACGCCACGCCTCGCTCGTTGACGGCGTATTGCAGCGGGGTCTCGACTAGCTGCTGCGTTGCCCTGCGGGCTTCCACATTTGGCGAGAGTTGTCCGCGAAGAATTGGGTCACTTCGGGCGATTCCCACTTTGCCCAAGGCTCCAAGCACATTTTCACGGCGCAATGTGAAATCTTCTCGGTTCTCGGCAGCACCAACACTGCGCAACCCCTCATTGATTTCCTCAATGTTTTCCGGGATTTGCTCCACTGTCTTGGCGCTTCTGGTGAAGGCTTGCCGGGACAGTGCCCCCGCGCCTGACCCCAGAAGACCGCCAAGGATCACGCTGCCTCCAATTGCGAATGCGCTTTCTTCACCTGTCCGGGTTTCCTGCGTGCCGTGCAATGCGATCTCGTCAATGGCTGCGGCAACCCCAGCAGCAGCGCCGACGCTGGCCGCCGAGCGCGCGATATTCACACCCTTGGCACCTTTCACAATGGCACCACCGGGCAAAAGGCTTGTCGGGGAAAGGACAGCAGCGCCCATGCTGGCCGCGAAACCCCACCCACCAGCGGCCGCAATGGTTTGCCGGTCTTCGAGTTCTCGGTCGATCTGTGCTTTGACCTGCTCGACCTCTGCGCGGCTGCGAGCGCTGGTGAATTTCTCCGAGAATTCCTGATAGACCGTCCCCTGAATGTCATCCCAGACCCGGTATTCGGGGTCCACCTCAACCGGATCAGAGCCATCATAGTTTGCGATTGCTGACCCGATGGGGTTTTCGACACGGAACGCAGCGCCCAGCGTACCCAAGACCCCTTTCCCCTCTGGTTCCGGCGGGTTCAGGTCGAAGCCTTCAGACAACGACAGAGGGCCGGTGACAGATTGATCAGCGTGAAACGGCATTACTCGTCACCCATGCTACGGTTGAAGTTTGTCACACGAGCGCGTTCCTCAAACCGTTTGGCCTCGGTTTCTGGATTGAACAGGCCCGCGTTGTGATGAAGGAACTCGCGCCCGCGGCCATGATCGAAAATCGCTTTGTCTCGTTCCGCCTGTGCGGTTTGATCTGCTGTGGCGTCGAACCCGTACCTCATAGGCAATTGCTCAAGAACACCGTTCTTCATGTAGTAGGCGACGTATGTTGGCGTCTGGCCTGACATCACTTGCTTTTGCGTGATGGGATCGGACACCAACTTGATGTTGCCAGGATCTAGCCTTTTGTTCGAATCCTTGCCGAATGCCTCTGCACTGATCTCGTCCACGGCCTGCCGGGTCATCCAGTCATGCGAACCGTTGATAGCCGGGTAAAACTTCTGCGGCGGGTACTTCATTAACCGGTCGGAGCCCGTCACCGCGTTGGTCCCATAGACACGCCCCATCTGATCCAGCGCGCGGGCCTGCGCGGTATCGAACTCTCCGGTTTCGATATAGGCGTCTTTGAACAAGCGCTGATACTCGGACATGATAGCAAACTGTTCACGATCAGAACCAAGATCAGGCGATGAGAACCAAGACTTGTCGAAGTGGTCGGAAACGTCAGAAATGCTCAGTTTTTTGACTTGCTTCTTTGCCTCGTCCGAAACGTTCTTCGGAACATCCTGACGCGCGTCGATGATCTTTTGCGCTGCCTCTGTTCCGTCCATGAACTGCCCGTGAAAGCGATAATCGGACAAGGCCCGTTCGATCTCTGACCGGCCGCCGTAGGGCGTGATTGCCGTGGCCTGTACATCAAGGGCATTGCCTGCGAATTCAAGTGCGCGCGACAGGGTTTCAGGATCATCCGAATTCATCGCGCCCCGCAGCGCGTTGAACGTCGACTTGGGGACGAACCCTGTCCGGTCAGCTATGCGAAGCGATGACGCAAGTCCCTGATCCGACATCGGGCTCTCTCCATCCAATGAGGCCTTGAACGCGTCATCAATGGCATTCCTCTGCTTGGTATCGTAGATATCCCAGCCGAAATCCGGGTTGTTGAGATTGGCCACGGTGGTTTGCATATCGGCTTGTTCCTTGCGGGCCTTCTGCAACTCCTTCGAAAACTTGGCCTGATCCCGCGTGGACAGGTCATGGTTTTCCATGATCTGCTGTTCGGTTATTCCCTCGCCAGACGCAATTCGCTCCGACACCTCGTCAGCGGCGGCCTGCTCGATCAGTTCCCGCTGGGCCACTCGTCCATTGAGGGCTTTTGCCGCCAAACCGCGAACTTCCGGGTCTTCAATACTTGCGAGTTGCGCGCCCATGGCGGCAATATCGGTGGCCTTCATGGTCATTTTGCGCGTCGCCCAATTTGCCACCCAAGACACTGTTTTTCCTTCGAGAAACGGATTGGCCTTGATAACGTCTGCCGATACAACGTCCGATACCATAGCGGTGGGGCTTGCCGACAAGACATCCACCGCACCACCGGCGCCAAAGAAATGGGCCAGATACTCAGTCGCAGGGGTGACCGGAAGACCGGCGGCTGCAAGAACCCCTTGGTTGGCCGCCCGGAAATGCGCGAACATCTCCGATGATTTCTCTCGATCCGCGCGCAAACCCAGCAATTCACCTTCGGATAGACCCTTGGCCCATTCCGGTTTGTGCTTCTTGACCAGCCCTAGCCAGGTGCCCTTGATAAACTGATGCGGCCCAAGCGCAGTGGAATTAGGGTTCTGCGCGGTGTCCACACCGGCACTTTCCGCCCGAACGATCATCGCCTCGTATGACCCGTCAGTCAGCGCGTTGACCATTGCCGTGGCGTCGATTCCTTTCAGCTTCCCATGGGTAGCCGCATAGAGCTTTTGCCGCGTGCCGGGGGAGATATCCGGATCGTTCAGAAGGCCAATCACCTCTTCCCGCTTTGCGTCTGAAATCTCGGACTGCCCGTCCAGCGTATCCAGTTCCCGGATCAGCTTCGCCGCTTTCGCCGCGCCACGAGCGCCGCGCATATACTCCTCAACCTCGGCGGGTGTCTCGGTGATATATGGAGCGCTCCCGCGGAATTCCGAGATTGCCTCGATCTCTTTCCACTTGAGTTCCGCAGCGTCCATGTCCCCCGACGTGTAGAGGTTTACGAAGTCATCGACCAGCATGTCCCGGGCGGTTGCTGTATTCTTGTCAGAAGCATCGTAATCACGCTGGACCTGTTTGCGATGCAGGCCGTTGAAATTGCGGGATGCCTCTTGCTTGACACCGGCAATAAGTTCTTCTTTCAGAACACCCGGAATGTTTTCGTCAGCCTGCAGGAGCTTCACATAAGCATCGGCGTCCTGCCGGAACCCATCGGGATCGAACTCGTTCTTGGTGAAAAGTTCCGACATCGTGTTCATGATGTCGATGCGCTTTTGCCCCAGGTACTTCCCATAGGCTGCAGCGTTGTGGATCTCGGCCATCTCCCCGCCAAGGGGGGAACGCTCGTCAACCTGAAGGTTTCCGTTTTCATCACGGAATACCGCTGACTCACCTTCCTGTCGGGCCTGATCCTGAGCAGCTGGTTTGACGAAATCCGCCCCTGCTTTGAATATCTCGGACAGCGCACGAAACCCCTGCCCGGCTTCGGGTGGACGGGCGGCAACCTGAGAGATCGGGTTGCGTCGAATGATCTCCGGTACTCGGGCCATGTGGTCTCCTAGAGTTGGGCTTGCGCAATTGAAGCCGTCGCCTTCGCAGCACCAGTAAGCAGTGAGAAGCGCCCCTTCCTGCGTGATGCTTCTGCGGCCGCCCTCATATTTGCGGCGCGCTGACGATAGTCCGCGACCTGAACCAGTCGCTCGTTATCCGAAACCCGTCGAGCCTCACTTTCCAAGAGCAAGGCATTCGGGGACCGTGCGCTCAAGCCGTTCGCAGCGCGAGAGGAACGAATTGTGCTGATTGTCCGGCGCAGTTCGTCCCGCGCCTGGGTGTCGCGCTGCAGGGCTTGAGTATCTGCCAGCCTAGCCTCGCTCTCTTGCCTGGCTGAATCTGACATCGCCTGCGCGTTTGCGGCGAAGGCCTGAGTTGCCGTTGAGGCTACTGTAGCGACTACGAAAAGCGTCATCGGGTCCATCAGATCGTCACCCTGTATTTGATCTTGAGAAGTCGGAATGGTCCGGGTCGATCGACTACAAGCGCGCGTTCCTCAAACGGTTTGCGCCCCCCGGTTATGAATACCGCGTCTTGCGATCTGACAGGCGGTGGCGAGGTCAAATCCTCATTCACTCGATACCCGCCGAAGCGCTTACCCTCATATGTGAACGAAAGGGTGTCTTGCACGGTAAAACTCATTTTCACGGTCCGCTTCACCGACCGTTTTCCCCGCTGGGTCTGCGCTGACCGGCGCGGCCACGGCACCGCACGGACCACAAAGATAAGGCCGATCTGCAAGATGCCGTCGTAATCCGGGTAATCCACCAGATCACCATTGTCATCGAGTGGCGCCCCAGCCGCGTCAATGACGCGATCCCCTAAGTCCCATCCCTCAAAGTAAACCGTGGCGGTCTCGCCGTTCAGATGAGTTGCCGCCTTGGTGACGCCGCCAAAATAGTCCACCCCTGTTTCGCCGGCCGGATTTGCGTCCGAAACTTTCAGGGAGGCGGTGCAGTCCAAGTAGACGCCGGTTTCGAACCGCTCCCGGATGCGTTGCGGCACCGAATTCAAAGTGCGATTGACGACGGCGTGAACATCTCCGAAAGCCTCGTAGACGGCCAGAAACTCCCCATTGGTATCCCAGGGACGCCAGCCAAAGATATTCTCATCCTTTTCCCACTGGCACACGGCAACCGTTCCATCTGAGTTTGTGACAAAGATGAATTGTTCCGGCCATTCCGAGCCGGATGCAGTTGCCCCAAGATGAATTGGACGGTTGATCAATTGAGAATGGTATTGCGAGATATTCGCCGCGCGCCATGAACGATAGATATCACCGTCCAGCAATGCTGAGTGGATCTGCTGGCCAACTGAATCAACGAAAATCGCGCCATCATCAACAGCCACCGGGGGGACGTCTGCGCAGCCAATTTTCGAGAACCGAACCGGGCCGATGGTTCTGGGGGTTACTGCGCTGCCGTCGCGCGTTTGCTGGTAGTAGAGACCTCGGGAGGTGAAGAACAACAAGTCCTCGGCCGACAGGATAAACCGCAAGTCACCGCCATAGTTGGCGCCCAAGGTTTCCACAAACCCGTCGCCGTCCGCCTCGCCCATAGTGAAGTCATCTACAAACCCGGCAACGGAGGCCGCAAACGACTGCGGTGCCCCAGGGAAATCACACAAGTACATACGACCCTTGTGCTTTTCCGCCCAGCCCGCATATCCATGAACCGGCGATTGCATCTGCAAATCCCAGATGAATGAAGCCGCAGGAGTAACATCTGTCTTGGACGAGATGGCTTGCGATGCATTGGGGGCAACAAGATTGCCAGAACCCGCAAATCCGTTCCAGATTTCGGTGGCCAACACCGTGATCGTGTTCCCGGATATGCCGGTAATAAGCCCCTTCCCGCCAAGCGTGCTATGCTCGACCGCTTCGCCCAACTGATAACCAGACGAAGAGGCAACCACGAGATCATAGGTCGGGGCGAGTTCTTCAACCACCGTCGCGTTCATCACAGTGGACGAGACAAGGCTATCGAGTGTTATTTCTCGCCCGCCGTATCGGATCGACATCCCTGCATGAGCCGACGTCCAGATTGAATCTGATGCAGTGACCGTGATGGAACCTGTGCGCGCCGATGGCTGAATAGATGAGCCCCGATCATAGAGGTAATAAGGCTGCTGGATCGCGCCGTTCAGTGCGGTCGCAAAACTCAGTTGCCCAAGCGTCCAGATTGTTCCGTTATGGACCAGCGCATAAATCGGGGTGTGTTTGCTGCCAATAAAGATCGCAGATGAATCCGGATCTGATACCACCCAGAACTTCATAGAAGTGAACGCCGGGCTGCCCCAGACGCCGGGGACAGAGGTCCAGTCGACACCGTTGAAGGATGTCTCAACCGACCCGTCAGCGTTGTAGAGAACCAACCCATTTGCTTTGATATGCAAATCGTAGACCCGGCCAGAACCCAAATCCACCTCCACACCCCAATAGGAATTGGTCGAACTCAGGTGGACCAGACCCGGCCTAATCTCCAAAGCGCCGGTGGTCAGCGTGATCGTGTTGCGGCATTCCCGCATACTCCGCTCGATCAACACGGTATCATCGCGCTCAACCGCTTCCGGTCGCACCTGACCAACTCCGAAGTCGGCCTGTGTTATTCTCTCCTTAGCGCGGGCCATCAGCGCCTCGGGTATCCATGGTGCGCTCGGACCAGACGGCCACCACGACGGAATTTCTCACCCGAACGGTTCTTCGAGGATTTCACGCCAGCCTTCATCAGTTGATAGCTCGCCTCGTTTTCGAGCGCCTGGCTTTCCTCCATCTCTTCCAGAACATCTTTGATCACAGCCTCAAGGCTGCGCTGGATTGCTCGAGCAAATTTGCCGGACCACGTGTGTTCTAGACCAACCTTGATGTATTCGATTTCAACCGTTCGCTTGTCGGCGTCGATCAGCAGCGTGCCCTTGGAGGTGTCCAGTTCCCAGCTTTCCCCAAGCCGGGCCGCTGATATCTCGTTCAGATAAACCTCCTGAACGTGGATCACGTCATGAGGCAGGGTAAATGCGTCGTCGTAACCAAAGTCCCCTTCAGCGCGCGACTTAAGTTCCACTCGGGCTTTGCCGAATGTGAACTCCTGTTCTTCAAATGCAGCGCGGACAATCTCATCATAGTTCGCCTCCAAGGCTTGCCAGATGAATGAGCCGTCGCCTTCAACTGCGGGGTCATTCCCCGTCCGGAGAAGCGCTGCGTTAAAGAGGGTGATTTTCGAACGAACTGCCATGGCCAGAGATTGAGGCAGAGCCAAAATCCCAACAATGCACGTAAAAAGGGGCGACCGAAGCCGCCCCTTCTGCTCGATATGCTAACCGATTATTCGTCGTCTACGATGAAGGTCTTGGCCTTCTCACGCAGTTCCCGAACAAACTTCTCAGCCGCCGAGCGCGACATCTGCTTGCGTGGCGGTTTACCGTGCGACGTCATTTCCTGCACCAGTTCCTCGGGCGACATCTCTTCCGGCTCTTTCAAGCCCACGATCTCAACCTGCGGTTTCGGCTCAGGCTTGAGTTCATAGAGACCCTTGCCGTTTTTCAGGGCTTCGATGGCGGTCACATAGTTGACCTCGATCTCACCCTTTGACTTGGCTTTGGCGTGGTCAGCGGCCGAAACACCTTCCGGACATTTGGCGACGGGACGAATGATTGCTTTCTTCATGTCGCCCCCCTCAGCAAGCCGAGTTCATCGAGAAGCCGATGGACGGAGCCGTACCGGCGACTTCCAGACGGACCCGCCAGTCTTTGTAGGACTGGCCGTTGACCTCGGTGAACCAAGGCACCTGGTATTCGTCACCAGCTGCGTTGTCAGGTCCACCACCAAGACGGGCTGCCGTGGCCCCAAGCGACAGTATCGCCGCAGTTTCCACGGTGGAGAAGCCATCATTGGAGACCTCGACAACGAAACGGTATTCTTCGTTGCTCGCCGAGATTTTGATGCTCTCCACCCGCAGCATCGTCACATATTCCGTGCGAGTTTTCGCCCGCTGGGTATGTGTGTCGATGGTGGTGTTTGCGGTCAGCGCGGCCGATCCGGCGGCGCGATGCTCGAGACGGGTGTCAAAGGCGCGTGCGTGGCTATTCAGCATGGGTTCACCTCCTTATGCCACGATTGCGGCGTCAGTGATCGAAGACAGGCGCAGGCCCGAATATTTGTCCTCAATCGTGATGCCGGAATCCCATTCCGCGAGGTTGCGGTGGAAGATGCCGCGGTCGGTAGGACCCAGCGGAACCACCTCGAACGGTGCGGTCTGGATGCCGCATACGCCATCTTCGCGGAAAGAGGCGACATAGATCGAGGTACACTGAGCGGCACCGCCACCCTGGCCGACTTCATCAAACGGCAGGATATCGTCCGTCTCGGACACATCGTATCCGGTCAGAATCGGCAGCTTGCCGTACATCAGAACGCGGTTGCCGGCATCCTGTTCGTAGTGGATCACATGGCCGGTCAGGTTGGTGTCGCGCATTGCCTGCGTGAATTTGACCTGCATCAGCGGTGACATGATCAGCGCGTTCGGACGAGCCACCCGGCGGATCGCGATATCCAGCTTGGTCAGCGACAGAGCGCCGCCACCGGATGCAACCGAGTTGGCGATCAGGCGCGAAACCTTATTGGTGCCATCAACGGACCCGGTGCCCTGATCGGTCAGGCGGCGCTTCAGGCCGTCGTATTCACGGGGCTCCGAAGAAGTGTCGCCATCAAAGAAGGTCTGGGTCCACAGTTCAGATGCCTTGATCATCTGACCTTGCATGTCCTGCACCATCTTGCGTTCGCCGTACCGCTTCTTTTTCAAGCGATCAACTTCCAGCAAACCGGAGAGCGGCGCGCAGTGATCCTGGAATTCTTCGGTCTCGCCGTGCGAGATTTCCGGTTCCTGATTAAGACCGCGGAACTGCATCGCGGGAAGCGCGGTGCTACGGTCAAAGACGTTCCGGCCCTGCTGCACCGTCTTGAAAGGGATGCGCGACAGAATGTCGGAGGTTTCAGAAAACTGCTGGATCATGCCTCGGGAGAGAGGGTCAGTGAGACCCTTGGCATATTCCGGCAGCGTAATCAGTTCATCAGCCATGTTTCATGCTCCTGTTATTTGCCTGCCATTTGCTGTTTCATCCCCACTTCGATCATTTCCCTCGGCGTCATGTTGTCGAGGTCTAGCCCGTTGCCGGGCGCCGGGGATACGGGCGCCGAACCGGGTTTCAATATTGCTTCGATTGCGCGCAGGGTGTCTGCGGAAGTGATGTCATCCGCCAAAGCATTGGCTTGCGCCTCCGGCAATTTGGCTGACAGCGAACGCTTGACCACATCAATGCGGGTTTGTGCGTCCGGGCCCAGAGCCTGCTTTTCTTCCTTGGCGGCCTTGCTGGCTTCGATCATGCCGCGCAGTTCGCGCCCGGCCAGAATACCGGCGAGTTCACCCATCAGTTCTTGCGGCACCTGGTGCTTATGCAGAACCGCTTGCAGCGCGGGCAAATCCGGGTCTTTGGCGTCGATCATGTCGTTGACGTCGAATTCCCGCATCTGGATTTTGCCATCGACCATGACCGGGTTGCCATCTTCGCCCAATACCGGCTGTTGGAATTCCGTGGGGTCGAAGCCCTCGGGGAATTGAAATCCTTCGCCGACCTTGAAGGCGTAGTCTTCGGCCTTCTGGGGCAGCGCCGAGATACGTTCGTCATGCTGCGATTTGAACGCGGACAGTTCGTTAAACTGGTTGCTGAACCCTTCGGTGTCGTAGGTGCCGTCTTCCTTCTTGAAGGTGTCGGGGATGAAGGAATAGTCGGCCTGCAACGCACCGCCATCGCCTCCATCCCCGCCGTCACCGCCGCCGGTATCCGAGGGGTCGGCGGCGCTGAGCGACAGGCGCAGACCGGGGTTCTGCCGTCTGTATTCGACCCACGCGGGATCATAAGGGTTTACGGGTTGTTGCAGTCGGTTAGCCATTGGAAACGATCCTTTCGATATCGAGTACAAAATTCATCACGGCGTTCTTTTCTCTCAATGCACGGTCATCAGAACCGTCTGGGCAGGGAGATTTCACAACCGCTTTTTCAAGCAATTTCAGCACCCTAAGCCCTTTTTCATCGGAAAAGACTTCGATCAGATCGGCTTCGAGAAGGTCAGCACCATCCGGGTTTTCCGATCTCAGCCAAGCCAGATACCTCTGAAGAAAACTCGCATTGGACCTGTTGAGCCGCATGTCGGCCTTAACTTTTTCAACCGCGCGGCTCACTTGGTGCCCCCTGTGCCTGCATCGCCTGGGCGATCTGCATGATTTGCTCTTGCGACCGCACCTTGACGATTTTGTCTTTCATCACTTCCTTGATGTTTTCGATGGTGGCGGGGCCGTCGATCATCAGACCCGCTTGTTCCGGCCCAAGGTTTTCTTGCGCGATGCCCATGATCTGCTGGGCGACAAGCACCTTTTCCCGGGCTTGCGCGCGTTCCAGCGGGGAAATCGGCCGGATCGTGACCGCATTTCCATTGATGGTGATAGGCTTCTCACCTTCCAGCGATCCGCCTGATTGGGTTTCCAGCCATTCCACGCGCTTGAGGACACCAACCCCCAACTCTTTCCAGAGCTTGCCAGAAGGCCGCGCCATACGCCTGATCTGCTTCTGCTCTTCCCCCATGTACTGAGAAGCCGAGGGAGGGGTTTTGCCGCGCTGCTGGAAGTCCCGATAGAAACCGTCCCGTACACGTTCCTCGATCCGTTCCTCGGTGAAGAACCCGTAATCCAGATCTCCACCGCCGATCCGCTCGATATCGTTGCCGTTTCCCGGCGCCTTCGGGTATGCGATACCCGCTTCAAGTCCATCGGATAGATCGAGAATGCCGTCGTGCGGGTAGACAATCGCGGGATCGAGCGTGTGATCCATGTTCTCCAGGTTCATGCGCGTGAGTTCATCCAACACTCGCAGAGTGGGCAGCATCCGGCGCGCTGGCCCCCTGCCCCACGGCGAGTTGGGCACCGCATTGAAACGGCCGACAATCAAGGGGCACGAACCATCCGGGCCAAGCTCTTTGGCGAGCCCCACCGATTGCTTGTCGATCTTGATCTCTTGCCGCCAGACCGGATTGCCGGGGTCTGAATAATCACGCCAGAACCCCCGGATCACCTCGGCCTTTGCCGTTTGGCTGGCGTTCTTGATCTTATCCTCAAGCTTCTTTGGGAAGTTTGCGTCCGGAAACAGCACCTTGAGATCACGGTAGTAGTACTTTTTCCGGCGAAACCGATCCTCAATGCCGTTGGGGCCGAGGATCAAATAGATTTCGGAACAAGGAACCGCCTCGAACACAATGGGGCTGGACAGTGACGGACGATCCGCCCAGAGCGCGACCGTACCAAATACCGCGTCCTGAAATGCCGTCGGGCCTTCGTCGTAGTAGTTGGACGCCTGAATCGACTTTTCCAGTTTCTTTTCGCGCGCCTCGATCTGTTCCTTAACGGAATCAACATCTTCCTCGGGGATCGCGACACCTGGCTGAAACCCAACCCAAGGCTCATTCTCGGGCGTCATCGTGTGGAACAGATCGCCGTAGAAATCTTCGGCTACGTTGGCGACGACATCGGCGAAAATCTCCGCGGGCTCACGGTTCGCCCCGCGTTTGCCCACCCACTCATCCTCACGACCGTTGAAGCAGAATTTGTAGACCTCATAGCCGTCCTCTTCGACGCGATCAGATCGCATCTCCTTGGCCGCCGCATATCGCTTGTCAAACTCGTCCATATCACATCATCGACTTGCGGCTGGCGCGGCGGCTTCTGGGATTGACGATGGAAAGGCCAGATTGGCGAATTTGACGGTTGAAACCTACGGTGCGGTCAGAAACATCCTCTTGGATCGCGCGCAGGTTATCAGCTTGCGCCCTTTGGCGTTGCGCCTTTTGTTCCGCTGTTTCCTCGGGGGCTTTCGGTTTGTTCATTTAACCACTCCGCACCATGATTTTGGGTCAGAGTGTCGAACAGCTGGTCAGGCAACAATGCACGCGAACGCAGCCCGAGAACCTGTTTCACAAAGCTCACGCAAGTCATCGGGCGCATGAAATGAGAACGGGATTCTGAAAGCACCGGAACGCGAACGACATCCGAGTAGCAAAGGCACTTGCTCAGAAATTCTTGCCGCTCATCGTAGGAGAAAAACGCCTCGGCAATGAAGCCCGATCGGTTCAGGTCGAGATGCATCCACGTCTCGTTGACAAATCCAACAACCGAAACATGCCCGTACCGCCGCGCCCACCACTGGTGTTTTTCCCGCCTGTGAAAGATGACGTGCCAAACAACAGGTTTCATCGGCGACCTTTCAGCGAGTACCGCTTCTTCTCGCGCTTCTTCGGTTTGGGCGCTGCCGAGGCGTTGGGGTTGAGCGCCTGGAACCCAAGACCGGCGCCGAGGCAGGCGTATTGGAAGGCATCACAGAAATCTGAGAACCGGTCTTTGTACGGTTCTTCCTGATACCGGGACTGCCCTTTGACCTTGGCGTAGTGGTAGGCACCCGCCATACCGGCCTTCAACGTGCGCAAGTGTGGGTCCAGAAGCAGCGCAGGGGAACCGTCGATCATCTTGTTCAAAAGGCTATCCACGGCCTCCAAGCGTATGGAAATCGCGTTATTGCCCGGTGCCGGGGCCACAGACATCCCGTGAGCAGCAAAGATCAGGTACGGGGTGTAGTCGGTGCCCTGCCCCTTTGATCCCCCGGTTGGGTCGCCCCAGAATTTAATCGTGTTGGTTTCCGCCTGCTCCCGCAGATCCCGCTCCATTTCGGCGATACTCGAATACCGGGTTTTCGCCTGATCGAGATTGACCGTCATGTTTTTGAGAACGCCGGGAAACTTCTGCATGATCCGCTGCTTCAGGAGCGGCGCAAATGTGCCGGCGGAAACATTTTCCATCCCGAACTCGTCCAGCACATACATCTGCCCTCGGATCAACTGACAGATCACCGCCGCGGGGTTGCGCGCGAAATCGAGCCCGACAATCAGCGGCCATTCGGGTTGATACCGCAGGGCCTGCTTCGAGATATGGGTTTCAGGAACGAAACTCTCGAAGACTGGTTTACCCTGGCGATACAATCCCACCCGATTCATCACATAGGTATCGATCCATGTTTTGGCCTTGCCCTTGATCAGATCAAGGTAGGACGTCGGAATCCACTTCATGTTCTCGGCCGCAGGGTTTTCTTTGTATCCGGTGAGGCGCCCGTTCTCGAATGTCTCGATCAGGCCGGGCGGCTGCACAAAGAACTTCCAGTCATCGGGCCGCTCGTATTCCCGCCGTTGGTCATCATCCCATTCCAGCGGCAACGGGACGTCTCCGCGCAGGTACGGTATCCAGTGCCCTTCTGGTGGCGCGTTGAGGTCAGCGATAACGCCTTTCCAAGTCGGCCCGCCGTCCATGAGAGGTGGGTATCGACCCTGCATCGCGCGGGAATGCGCGGCGTCAAAGATTTCCTTGGACGAGAACTGGGCTTCGTTGAACCAGACCCCCGTACATTCCATCGACAACAGCTTGGCAACATCATCCTCGCTATCCAGAGAGAGGAAGATAAATTCGGCCTGAACGGTGGTGCCGTCGGGTAGGTCCCATTTGATCCGGTGTTCCGGCGGGTTCGACATTTTAACGTCGCCAAACGCCCGTCGCGCTTTCTCCACGAACCAGAACGACCACGTTTTCAGAGTGGTTTGCTTGAGCTGGTCAAAGGTGTTTCGGACGATCAGCCAACGGGTTTTCCGAATTCCCAGCGGATCGGGCTCTTGCTCCATCGAAATCCGCCACATCTTATGGCAGCAGGCCGTGGATGTACCCGAACCGACCGGACCCTGAATGATGGAAACCGGCGATCTGTCATTGAAGAAATCGGTGAGAACTTCCCCGTCAGGGACGTATCGGACGCGCTCAACCTTCATTGATCCGTCTCCGGCAGCTTAACAGTGCCCCTGACCTGCATCCGGAAAAGAGCCTCGCGCCCTACTCCGGCCCTGCGCGCAGCCTTCGCGGAGTTGCCACCGGCCAGCTTGATCGCGTCCGAGGTGTACAAGGCATCGAACAAATAACGGGCCTGCCGCATGTTCAGATCAGATTGCGCGCATTTCCGGGCGAGTGTCTGGATATCTTCAACGCCCATCACTCACCCGCCGCGACAAGAATGCCGTCCTCGACCTTGATCAGCTTCGCCTGGAATAGATCACCTTCAGCCCGAGGAAACCGCAGCCCCGGCCAACCCAGCGCCTTTTCATGCTGCTTTGAAGTCCATCGTTTCTGCCGAACCTGCCCCAGCAACACCCGCGCATCAGGACGTAACTCATCCTTATCTACGGGTTTCCCGTCGAAATTTTTTTTCGGCTGTGGAGGCTTTTTCGAGATCGGCTTTTCGACCTCCGGTTCAGCACTATGCGGTTTTTGCATATTGCCCCGCTCAACAGCCGCCAACGCGTCAGCCACAGCCTTCCGGATAAACTCAGTCCGGTTCGGGTTGATCTTCATGATCCGGTCAAACGTCCCATCGGGAAATCTCACCGGCATCACATCATCGCCGATCTTCTCACGCGCCATAACTGAGGCCCCAATCACATATCTGTTTCAGGACCCAAACCTGCAATCAGATATCCGATTGACCAATGCACAGCACCCAAACGCATATCTGATTGAGCAAACGCATATTCGATTGGAAAATTTCCCAACAAAAAAATGGGAACCACCTAAAAGCAGGCTTGAGAGAGATGTGGTGCTTGGATGGATATGTGCGCGCGGGATTTTTCGGGCCGGGGTCGCCATATCGATGTGCCAAAGGGGGTACGGGGGTGGTCCCTTCGTATGCGTGCCCTACCCCCACCCATTCCTACTTCAATCGCGCGCTCTTAACATAATCACGGTTATAGTGCTTTTGGGATCGTTATATTTCAATGGCTTAGCTGTATTGCGTCGGCAAATGGCCAGCCTGACACAACATCTTGTGCCTCACTGGTTCTCTTCATCCTCGGGCGTGACGTCGATGGGCTCCTCTTCTCCATAGTCAAAACCCCCGAATTGGACGTTGTGATGGTGCCTGCCCTCGACCTTTTGCACGGGCGAGATACCGTCAACACCTGCAATCCACTTCCTGGTATCGAACTTCAATCGGTCGGAGTTTGCGGTGTTAGAGAGGTGAACGATGCCTAAGTACGCTGATTGTGCTGCATTTTCCCGTATAGCGTTAACCAGTTGATTAAAGGCTCTTTTGACGTGAGGGCGCTTAAAAGCCCGCTGCGCGGCTTCTACGTTCATCTCACAGTGTCTTGCGCTATCGTTTAGGGATGATCCGGTTTCGGCCATGTGTGTGATTACGGCCTTCATTTCGGCGCTTATACGGGGCTTGGGGGGCTTCCGGGTGCGCTTCTGCTTTGCTGGCGGTTTATGGGTCATCGAAAAGCCTCTTTTGTCGTGGCTTGGAGGTTCTGTCTTGGAGGGGCGCGGGCCGGTTCTCTATCGCGCGGATTGTGGCGTTTGGCAGAGGTGCCGGGGAGAGAGTGAGGGACAAGCCCAGGGTGTCGGCCCATAGCTGCAGCGTGGGAAGCTGGCCGATGCGGTGGAAGGCTTCGAGTTTGGAGACATGACCATCAGCAAGGGCCGCAGCCGCGCATACGTCCTCTTGTGAGAGACCGAGGGACCGCCTGCGGCGGATCAACTGCTCTACTAGGTTCTCGTATGCTTGGAATGTTGCGGCGGCATATTGGAATTGATGCGGCTGATCGCAAGGCTCCGGTTCCGGGCCGAGGTTATCCAGAGGCATGCTGATACGGTTGTCGCAGCCCTGCTTGCAACATTGCAGGGTCAGCACAAGCTTGTCGGCGGAGTGGACGCGCCACCCGTTGCCCTCAGCTTTCTTGATCCAGTCTTTTACGCCCATAACCATCGGGCGGTCGTGTTCACCCCAAGTTATGGGGCAAATCACGGTTGGAGGTCAATATGTTGGGTTAGAACAACAAGGAGATAGCCAGCGGAAGAGCTTGCAGGAATGTCCCGACTGCAACACATGCAAATCCCGTCAAGGCTGCCTTATATTGCTTGACCGCAGCCCTCGCTTTTGGCGTGTTTTTCCAATCTTCTGGGTTGTTCGACATAATCCGGGTTGCGTTTTCCTCACCCGCCAATACAGGCGTCGTGTAAAGAGAGAGCGCGGCCTTGCCCGCGCCGTACAATGTGATCGCTAGCCCGATAAGGCCAATTATCTCTGCCCAATGTTCGGCGAAATACTGGTCCATGCCCTATCTCTCATCCAACGTCTTCAACAACGCCCGCTCTATCGCTAGGTTCTCTTCCAGCACGGCGCGGCGCTCATCATCGGTACAATCCGCCAATTCGGCCTCAAACCGGGCTATCTGGCGCGTGTACGTCTCGCGGATCGCTTCTCTGTTCGACATGGTTCCCCGTTCCTGATCATACGCAGCCGGTACAGCTTCATATTCTTGATCTGGTGGTACATCGCGTTGCCGTCTTCGGAAAGCCCCTTCATGCCCAATACCTTGTCCCGTTCTTCATCGGCGATGCGCTCGATCTCATCCACGGTTTCGGCATCCCTGAGACGGTCTTTGATGCGGTGACCCTCTGCTATCACGTTCACTGCATCGCCCTCTTCCAGATGTCCCGCAGACGGTCGCGCCACCCTTTCGGCGGGGGCCACGGCACACCCCAATCGCGCAGAGTGTCACGGGTCCAACCACCTTTCGGGGTTTTCGCCAGCTCAACATCTTTCGGTGACGGAATCGGCTTCTGTAGATCGGCCTCGCAATATGGGCAGCGTTTCACCATCAGAACCCCGCATCCATCTGACGGTCAGGCACATCCCGGAACACGTTGGTTGTCATGTCGCATTCGACTGTGACGGAATCGATCTTGCCCATACGGGCCTTTGCAACGATGATTTCCGCCTTACCTTTCCAGTGGTCGTAGTCGGCTTCCCAATCCGCCCGCTGGTCTGGGTCTTTTGGTGGAATGCAGCGCGGCGGGGTCAGGTAGTATTCGGGTCGGAAGACGAAAACAACGTTGTCTGGCGCGTTCTCGAGGTCACCGGATCCACGCAGATCAGCAAGGCGGGGGCGCGCGTTCTGGTAATTCTCTTCCTTTCCAAGGGATCGATCGACTTGAGCCAAGGCGATTACGTGAACATCCAACTGCTTGGCGACCTGTTTCAGCGCGTTGGCGACCTCGGCCAGCCGGACATGCTGGCTTTCACCCTTGGCCCGGACAAGCTGAATGTAGTCGATCACCAGCAGCTTGAAGCCCTTGAACGGGCCGTTGGGCTTCATCTTGCGCTTCAGCTTCTTGCCCTCGGACAGAATGGCCGGCACATCGCGCACCCGCTCCGAGAAGATTTCCAGCGGCAGGGCTTCGAGTTCCTTGGCGGCTTCGACCACCTTACGGAACTGGTTTTCGCTCATAGGATCGGTGTAGGTGTTATACGGGATTTGGGAGATCACGCTGTTGATGCGGTTAGCCAAATCCTCTTCGGGCATTTCTAAGGTGACAAACCCGACGCCAAACCCGGCCCTCGCAGCGGCCAACGTTATTGACAAAGCGAGTGCCGTTTTACCCATCGAAGTAGAACCACCAAGGATTGTGTACTGTTTTGGATTCAATTTAAGAATTTCGTCCAGCGCCTGAAGTCCGGAAGGAACCTTCACCTGTTCCCCGTTTTTGATATCAATCATCCGTTGTAACGATAGAGTTTGAGCCTTGAGGAACGACATCGTCCGCGGTTCGTCCGAATGTTCCTCGCGCTCGTGCAGGTACAGCTCCAACTCGGATGCGGCTTTCCCGGCGTCCCCGCCCTTTTCCACTTCCTCGGATAGCTGTTTTAGGCGACCGGCCATCGTCCGGCGGTCATGCAACTTGACGATCATGTCCGCATAATCTCGGATCGCAAATGAACTGACGGCAGCACCGGAAAGCTTGATAAAATACGTCGGACCGCCCAGCTGCTGAGCCCCTTCATCCTCAGCAAAATCCGATTTCATCTGCACAGGGGAAACCAAGTGATCTTTGGCGATGCGCGCGGCCGCCAGTTTGTAAATCCGCGCGTGAACCGGGTCGTAGAAGTGATCCGGACGTAGCATCGAGGATATCTGATCGAACAACGTGTTGTCATTCAGGATCGCGCCCAAAAGCTGCTGTTCGGCCTCGACCGAGAACAGGGCGGATGCGGTAACCTCTTGGTGCATCATGCGACACCTGCCTGATCAAAAAGTGATTGTTGCGCGTCTGGTTCGAAATTCATCCAAAGAACCTCAGTGCGTTCGCGCGCACCATCAGCCAGCGCCTTACGGGCGACCCGTCGCCACCCAGAAAGCACCTGGTCATACGTTTCCGTCGGGTAGCCGGACAGAATTACTCGGCCCTCTACGCCGCGAAGGAATTCCAGCAATTCGCGATGATCATCGACCGTCATTTCAAAACGATAGTCAGAACCCCTGTCGCGCGTCTCTGGCATGTACGGTGGATCGACGTAGTGAAGGGTCTCGGGGCCGTCATGTTGCCTTATGACCTCAAGCGCAGGGCGAGACTGAACAACGACGCCGCGCATCCGATCTATGACCAGGCGCAAACAATCAGGGTAATTGCACCAATCATGGGCCGGGGTTGTTCCTGATCTATTTGAGTTCGCGCGAAACCCTGTAGATTGTCCCGATGCTCCGGCGGACCCGAACCCCATGAACGACCGGATTACCAATCGTCTCGCGCGCTCCATTGGATCGTCAGTTGCTTCATAGGCCGACTTGAACTCAGTTTCCGAGAACGGCGTCAGCTCAAGATTAGAAACTAGTTTTTCGCCCTTATCGCTGCGGAGTATCTCAAACAAGTTGACCAGATCCCCGTCGAGATCGTTGTAAATTTCAGCATAGGATCGGGGTTTGCGCATCAACACGGACGCCGCCCCGCCGAATGGCTCAACATAAACGCGATGCTCTGGCATATGATCAATGATCCAAGGGGCCAGTAACCATTTACCGCCGTGCCATCTCAATACAGGTCGAGTTGGTTTGTTCATGCCGCACGCCCTCCGAATTTCTTGAGAAAGAACTGAGCCATTGCGTTGGGCTGGCCGTCTTCCATCATCGACGGCGGGCACCGACCATCCCGCAGCATGATTTCCTGCTGGGCGCTCAAATCGCTATGGTTGAACTGCTGCTGATCCTGCCCAGACCGCATGAACGGTTCCCATCCTGGCTGACGCAGCCACGCCAACGGGGCCTTGAGGTATTCGAGATCACGGACAGACGCGATGTAGGCCCGAGCGCAGCGGTTCAATTCCTCGGGCGCAATCAAATCCGCTTTCTTGTGTTTCCCGAGGCAGGCGGAAAGATAGACTTTCTTGCAATCAGCTTTGCCAGCCTTCCGTTTGTGACTCGGCCAGATTTCCCCCCAGAATTCTTTGAACCCTTCATCGACAGAATCCGACGTGTCCGCTTTTTCGACCGTTTTTGCATCTGCTGAGAAAAGATCATCAGCCCCCTCTGGGGGTATGGGGGATTCTTGTATTTTGGTTTTCTTAGTATTTGTTATTCTTATGTGTGCGGATTCACCGGGACTCGGTTTTTCAGGGCCTCGGTTTTTCAGGGCCTCGGTGCCGACACCCGGATTTTCAGGGGTTCGGTCATCACGAATAACCCACGTCGATCCAACCAGTTGACCGTTTTCGAGACGGTTCTGAACCAACACGACGTAACCGACAGCGCGCAGCTCACCCATTGCTTTTTCGAACTTGTCCCGGCCCATACCTGTGACATTGCGCAAATGGGTTTTGTTGAACTCCCAATCGTCGGAATAGGTCATCAAAAGCGCCAGCAAACCGCGCGCCTCGATGGATATATCTTCATCCCGCAAGGCGGCATTCGGAATAGCGGCATAAAGCCGTTGTGATCGCCTGCTACGTTCCCTCATCTCGTACCTCTGATTTTTGAAAATAGTTCGCCGGTCGGCTTTGCCTGAAAGCCCCTGACCTGTGTTGCACACGCCCAATCCCAAGTTGCCGCAGCGTCTGCGGCGTCCAGATCAGGCACATCCCAACCCAACAAACGGCACCGCTGGGCAATCTCTTCTTTGATCGCCTGCTTGGCTTTCGCCGGTTTCAGGTGGGGGAAATCTCGGGAGGTTTTTGCCTTGCCCATGAAGTGCTTGCGCACCGTTGCCGGATAGACCGAGACCAGATTTACGCCCCGGTTGTAGGCACAGCCCTCGACACAGCCCAGCAGCTTCGTCAGGTAGGCGCTGGCGTTCTTCCCGCCGATAGCGGCCTCAACAACGATCAGATCGGGCTTGTGGGTCTCGATCAGCCCGTGGGCCATCCTGAGAGCATTGGACAACCGCCGGGCTTCCGGTGCCTGACCAAGGTTCACAGACCATGCTTTGGGGTCCGCGCCGGGTGTACCGACGCAAATCCCTGTGTTGGTGGCGATATCCAGCGCGAGGATTTTCACGCTGCTTTCCACCCGCGAGTTGCATGAAGTTGGTAGCGTTTTCCGTTCACTACCTTGAAGCGGTTCGTACGACGCTTTCCCCAAGCATTCTTTGCGGCTAGGGCTGCACTCATCATTTCGCTATTCATGCCGCATCACCGCCCGGAAGGAAGTCGATGGGCGTCACAACGTCGTCACCCATGTTGGCGTCTACCGCGTTGTTGAAATCCTCGGTCTCTTCGTCCTGAACCTCGGGCTGCGGTTCTTCGATCGGTTCTTCGTCCGTCTCGGTATCTTCCTGCGGGCCTTCCAGATCCATTTCGCCGGTGCCCTGCCCTGCGACGTGGTTTTCGATCATTGGCAGGATTTCTTTCAGCGAACGGATCACGTCCATAGCCTTGGTCTGGCCGTCTTTCTTGGGGAGCTTTTTCAAGATGGTCTTGCCCCAGCTCACAGCCTGGCTATTCAGTTCCGTCTCGTCCAAAAACTTCTTCATTTTGGCCGATGACTCGCTGGCATCGCTAGAGCGCGCATGTTCCTCGCGGATGCGGGCCTCCAACTCACTGATCAGCGCATCATGCTCGACCTTTGGGCCGTCATAGGCCTTCCGGACCTGCTGGCCTTCGGACACTTCCGTCATTGCTCGTCCTTTCACGGGTTGGTCCGGGGGACAAAGCCCCCGTTGAACACGACCGCACCCTTTGCTTGTTGAGAAACCGGATTGCCCCCGCGGCCCGGTTCCTTAGCCGCACGCATGAAAAAGCCCGGCACCGACAGGCACCGGGCAAGTTCCAACAGGGAAGATCGGGGGGCTTCCACGGACGATCCCGCCCCCCTTTTTAGGACCCTAAGCGCCGAGGTAACCGCGCCGCCCGTGAAATCTTGCTGACCTACATGCTTGAATGCCCCCGCAACCACGCCGTTACTCCGACGTGTTATCGGCCTCGTCAGAGTCGGCCTGCTGGGGTTCCGGGTCTAACAGCTGGTCAATTTCCTTGATCAGCAATTGAATTGACGGGACCGACAGGTTCTTGATGACGCCGCCCTGAAAACGACGAAGACGACTCGGACAATTGAACACCTTGCGGCTCAACCCCGACATCGTGACACCCTGCTCTTCAAGCCTCGGCAACGCTCTTTTTATGTCGGCGCGCAGGACATCCAACGAAGGAATATCCGGGAAATTCCGCCAACTTGAGGGATTTTTACCCTTATCTGAGGTTTTTTTACCATTACTCATACCGCTAGGCATAGTCTTTTTACCACACCGCATCAACAAGAATTTCTGTTATAAAGGTTGGAAAAGTACCCGTACGGGCCTGTTTGATGCGCTAAGGGCTGGAGTTGACAGCATATTAGTTTTTTTGCGACACACCGCTTAGCAACGTAGAGGTTCAAGTGTCTAAGAGTGCTAGTAACGAAGAGAAGGCTGAAAAGCTCTGGGAAGTGGTTGAAAAACGCCGCACAGAGCTCGGACTCTCCAAGCGCGCTCTATCTTTAGCGATAGGGCAAGAAGGCACTTACGTTTACAACGGGATTAGAAGAAAGAGCTTACCCAGGTGGCCCGTCATTCGAGCTCTATCTAAGGAACTAGTTATTCCGGAATCGGAACTTACCGGAGGGGATACCTCCGATCAGAAAGAGTACATTATTGAGTTGATCAGGACCGCTGAAGGCGAGGAACTGGATCGGATTCAACGAGTACTTCAAGCCGTTCTCGGCCAAGACTAAGCTCTAAGGCCCAGTAGACTTCATCCATCTGCTCATGATTCGCCTTATGGACGAGCTCAATAAGTTTGGATTTTTGGCATTTTTCTTTGATGTTATCTTGCGTCGGCATGGTTTTTAAACTACATATTTTTTCGAAACGTACCCCTACGAGTATTTTTCTAGTATCGGAGCGACATATTCATGACAAGCGTTTTGCGAGAAATTGAAAAATACCTTTCATCTCTAGGTTTTAATAAGTATTCGGTTGGCACGGCATTTCATGGTGGCGAAGTCGATTATCTGACTACCTTTCCCGATGAATGGCAAAACAGATATTTCTCAAAGAACTATCTTGATAAGGATCCGCTTCCACCGGCCGCCCTGCATGCAAAGACACCAGTTCGTTGGTCGCAGATCGCCAGCATGTTTCCCAAAAGCCAGGTAATGAACGAGGCGCGGGATTTCGGACTAAATGACGGTTTTGCTTTTGCACACAAAGGCATAGTCTCTTCGGTTTCGGTAGACACAAGGCTAACAGGTGCTGAAATTCGTTTTGTGTGCGATGGCGTCAACAAGATCATTAACGCATCGGACGCCCGTAAGAGTAACCTAAGCCAAAAACAACGAGGCATTCTTGTTCTAATGGCTTCCGGCCTTTCCAATGCGGAAATGGCTGAGACCTGCGGCGTTTCAGAGAACGCGATCAAGGGAATGAAGGCCAGGATATTCAAGACGCTGAACGTCTCAACAACGGCCCAGGCTATCGGTATGCTGGAGCATATTGTTCCATACGACGCCTAATTCCCCGTACATAGAGTATCTGAATTCGCTAGAGTAAATTCTCCCGACAATTATAAACGCTCGGGGAGATTATTCATGCAAGCATACGTTGTGGACTGGCACAGCATTCCTAAAGCTGGGCACCTTTGGAACGAGTACTTTCAATTGCGGCGAGACGAGTTTGTCGGCCGCAAGAAGTGGAACCTTCCGCACTCAGAAAGAGCAGAGTTCGATTGCTATGATACTCCCTTTGCGGAGTTCATTATTGTCGAACACAACGGTCAGTGCATCGCCGGTGCAAGACTGCTTCCAACGGACGCGCCGAACTATGGGCCTTACTCCTACATGCTGCTTGATGCTCAGAGGGGAAACATCTCGGGCATCCCTAAAGAACTTATTCCCGAAGAACTTCCTGTCGGACCGCACGCCTTTGAAGCGACTCGGTTCTTTGTTCGAAGAGATATCGGGCTCAAAACTACAATCGAGGCTCAAAGAACAATAGTTCAGTCTTGTCACGACAGAGTCAAAGAACGCGGAGGCACGCACCTATTAGCGCTTATGCCCACTCAAATTTATAGGCTCTTTAGAAAATTTGGCTTTGACGTAGAAGAACTTAACAGAACTGCGGACATTGATGAAACCCCTCACTCAGTAGGTTGTATTCGAGTGGCATAGGTGCTCAATCCTCTTTGTGGTTTTTATACCATTTTTTGTGTTGTCAGCGTGTGGTCTTTATACTATACCTGACTACACAAACAGGAGGCACCCATGCAAATCAGCAAGATCATTGAGGCAGCACAAGTCCAGCGGGGTTTGATCCCCCAGACGTTTGTTTGTGGTTGCTGTGGCGATGAACTGGACCGTGACGATCATATGCGCGGCCACTTCCAGCCTGAGTTTGAAGAAGCCGTTTTCAACGTGCTTGGCCCGAACGTTTGCTTCGGATGCGCCGACGACTTCGACAAGGACGAGACTGGCACCGAATACGGCGCTGATGACCGCTACGACGAGTGGAAGGAGGCGCAGGTATGATTGACCCCGTATCCTTCGGCCTCGGCGCGCTTGTGGGTGTGATCTGCATCTTCGGGACATCCGCCATCATTCTGACCCTTGCTAAAGGCAAGCTGAATTCGGGGGATGAGCAATGACCCACATCGCATCTTCCCTTAACCCCGACCGGATCAACGGCAAAGCCGCCACTCACTCCAAACCTTTCCGGTCGGATCGCGCGCAGACCTCCCATTGCGCGTCAGAGAGCGGCCCCCTTTCCTCCTCCTGCGGGGGCCGCTCTCAAGAATTTCGGACACCGTTTGAAGACGTGAACGATGACGTGATTTGGCAGGACTATCGGGACGCCACAAAAGCCCTTCTGACAGCCCTTACGCGCGTTTTGATCGCCTTTGTACTTGCCGGTGTCGGCACCCTGATTTGGGCAAACCTGCCCTTCTGAGGCCTCGTGTCGGGGAATTTACTGTCCCCTCCCCGGCGCATCACTGGCGGGCGGCTTCCATCCCCAAGATAGACCGCCCGCCTCTTTTCGCACGGAAACACTATGAGCCTTTTGATCACCGATATCCCTGACGGCCAGCAAGTAACCGAGCCCGGTGCTTACCGCATGTCGATGAATTGGTATCACTCGCAAGAGGTTTGTCCCGGCCCGTCGGTTAGTTCGACCGGCATCCGCAAAGCCGCGCTGGAAAGCCCCCATGCGTTCTGGAAGACATTCTACGGCAATCCGAACCGCTACCCCAAGAAAGAGGACAGCGACAGCCTGATCCTAGGTAAAGCCGCGCACTCGCTGGTCCTGGGTGATGAAGTCTTTGACGAGCATTTCATCTACGTCCCGAAGGATGCACCGAAGCGCCCGACGAAAACCCAGATCGCTAACTTTGAGCGCGACGGCAAATGGTCGGATGCAGCCCTTGAGGGCGGCGAATACTGGACCGAGTTCGAAAAGAAGGCCGCCGGTCGCCTGATGCTCAAAGAGGAACAGGTTCAGAAGATTTTCTGGATGGCCGAGAACCTGAACGCCAACCCTCTGGCGGTCGAGATTTTGAAGTCCGATCCAAAACTGATTGAGGTTTCAATGATCTGGCAGGATGACATTACCGGGCTTTGGCTAAAAAGCCGCGTCGATTGCATTCCTACTAACGGATACGATTTCGGCGACCTCAAGACCTTCGCACCCAAAAGCAAGAACCTGCGTCTTTCGGCTATCCGTGCCATCACAGACCACGGCTACCCTCTGCAGATGGCGCTAGGGCTTATGGGTTCCGAGCATGTTTTCGGGATGTCCGCGCAGAAATGCGGATTGGTCATGTGTCAGACCGCCGAACCCTATGACGTTATCCCAGCCATTGTTGAGGCTGACACCCTCTATTGGGCTCGGGTGCTGATCCGCGATGGTCTGAACAAGATCAAGCACGGGATGGACACTGGTGATTGGCCCGGTGCTGGCGCTGAACTGCTGACATACGAATACCCCCCTTCAATGACTGAACGCTTGTCCGACATGCAGGCAAACGGGGAGTTGCCAAGTGTCTGAGCGCAAGTTCCTACCCGGCCCCAGCCTCAACATCCACCAGTTGGTCGATGCGGTTCTAGACGGTGAGTACGTCATGGATAACGGCAAGCCCCAGCATCCGAGTTTCATGCTTTCCAGGCAATTCCGAGACCTCACCGTGCGGTGTCGTCGAGGCCTGATCTGCGCAGCAACCCCAAACCCAAAACACCCAGACAACGCCGAGAGGACACAATGAACGCACCCGCCACCCAGAGCCAACTCCACCCCGTTGTCCGGTTCAAGCAGGACCTGGACAAGCTGCAAACGGCCGGCGAACTGGCCCTGCCCGACAGCGTACCTTTCAAGGCGTTCAAGAATGCGGCGGTTGTGGCTGTTACCGACAACCCCGGCATTCTGAACTGCAAACCCGCCTCGGTTTTCAAAGCCGTCCGCACTCTGGCCGGTGCTGGTCTTGTCCCTGACGGACGTGAAGCCGCCATTGTCCCCTTCAAAGGTGAGGCGCAGGCAATGCCCATGGTGGCGGGTCTGGTGAAGGTAGCCCGCAACACCGGCAAGGTAGCTTCGCTCTGGGCCGAAGTCGTCTATGAGGGCGAAACCCTTGAGGTCTGGGTTGAAGACGGCGAGCGCAAATGGAACCACGTCAACGAAGACGGTAGCCGTCTGGACGCCATGGAGCGCGGTGGCGAGATCCGTGGTGCCTATGCGGTGGCAAAGCTGACGGACGGAACCGTCGAGTTCCAGCCCATGTCCCGCGCTGAGATAGAAAAGCGCCGCAAGGCCAGCGCCAACCAGAAAAGCGACAACCCCACTGGTATCTGGGAAAAATGGTACGATCAGATGGCCTTGAAAACGGTCATCCGCAACTTGTGCAAGCGTCTACCCATGTCCACCGAAGACATGGATCGGATCATGACGGAACAGGATCAACCTGAACCGATCCGCGACGTCACCCCCGAGGTGAAACCGAACCTCGCCCAGCGTTTGCAGCAACAGAATACTGAAGAGGCGGAAACGCCCGAGCAGGAACCCGGCCAGCCCATCGACGGTGAAATCCTCCCCCCAGAAGAGGATGTCCAAGATGAGCCCGATATTGACCCGTCGGAACTTGAGTTTGCAGAGGGCGTTTCCGCTGCCAACGACGGAAAGGCGGTCGCTGATTGTCCCTATGACGATGATCAGCTCGTACAGAAGGCGCATTGGCTGGCCGGGTTCAAACGGCAATCCAAACTGAACTCGGAGGCCGGGGCATGATTACTGTCGCACTGCACTTTGCCGCTGCCATCATGTTTGCTTTGTCTTGGCTCTTCGCATCGACGATGGGGCAGAACATCGCGAACAGAGACAAAGACAATACTGCCAAGATTTCTTTGATCCTGTCTGTTGCCCTTGGCGTGGTGGCCTTCGGTTTGCAGGTGATCGCATGATTACCGAAAAGCTCTGCCCCCTCGCCCGCACCTTTGGCGTCAAAGACCTGCAAGCCAAGTGTATGGGTGAAGAATGCGCCTTGTATCGCACCCTACCCCCTTCGGCATCGGAGCCCAGCTTCAAAGCGGCGATACAGCGGGAAATGGCGTGTCTGGCTCAGGAAGACGGAAAGGGGAAACCCGCCAAGAACTTCCACAACAAAGCCGTCAACAACGTCATGAAATCCCCAGAGAAATACGGGGTTAAACAAGAACGCCGTGGTTACTGCGGATTGGGTGGTCGGCCATGAACATGATCGTCAACCCGAACATGCTGCCCAAGGTCCGGTCTGACGCGCTTATGGCCGAGTGCGCGAACATGCCGTGCGAACTGCGCTTGGCTAGTTTCATTGGCCTACCGTGCGAACCGCAGGAAACCGTTGTCGGATGCCATGTAGAGGGATCGATCGGCAAAGGCACCAGCACAAAAGTCAGTGACGTATTCGTGGCCGCTGGCTGCAGGCTTTGTCACGACCTTCTGGCCGGTGTCGATCCGCGTGGCATGGAGATAGCGCGCCTCTACCCGTCTGCCTTCTGGCACCAGGTCATGCGCGCCCAGCAAGCAACAATGTCCCGATGGATCATGGCCGGTCTTGTCGTGATCCCCGACGGCAAAATCATCTGACCCACGAAAGGAAACTCCGAGTGGATCATCCCGGCCACTTACAAGCGGGACCAACGGAGCCAAGCGGGGCCAGTCAGGTCGGTCAAATCGCGGGTTCAAATCCCGCCCCCGCTGAACAACACAGAAAGGAACCCCCATGCTTGATAGCGACACCAAAGCCTTAGACGCCGTGTACAGCGACAACATTCTGATGCAGCGGATCGAGAAACTTTCGATGATCGCCGCTGTTGTTCGCAATGCCGCTGAACTGACGATGCACACTGGAGATCGGGTTTTCGGACCGGATCCAAAGAACGCGGCCATGTTGGATCAAGCCGAGCCGACAACGTTGATCGAGAACCTCGACCAAAAGCTTATCGAACTTGATACGGCCGCAAAGTGGGCGCTGGAAGAAGCTGAGCGCCTGTCCCGCATTTAACCCGACAACCGAATGAAAGCCCTTTGTCGGACTTCATGAACGGCAGAGGGCGACAGGAGGAAGCCATGAAAACCATTGCCCGTATTTCCGCAATAGCCATGCTGACCGCGCCGGTTCAGGCCGAACGGCTTGTGATCGAACCCGGCTCTTCGTGGGCCCGCGGCGGATATGTTCGAGACTATGTTCAAATGCGTGACCGTGTCGAAGCCGTAGAAATTCGCGGGCGGTGCCTATCTGCCTGCAACGTGTTCCTCAGCCACGCAAACGTTTGCCTGTCTCGAAAAGCCCGCCTTGGGTTTCACGCCCTAAAATACAAGGGCGAAATGGCTTCACCCGCAATTCAACGAGACTTCGCCAATTACCTGGGCAACCCCGCGCTCGGCCAATGGTTTGTGAACGGTCCCGCCCACGACACCAAGCGGATTGTTGTTCTCAGAGGTGGCGTAATGATCGACACCTTTGGGTTTCCCGAATGCAACAAAGACTGAACGCCCAGCAATCCCGCCGAGCGCCCCTTCCCGTAGTGAGTGGCGGGAAGGGGGAACATGGAGAGAGACGGATGGGCGAAGGAGCCGCACTTCAATTCTACTTGGACAATCAGTCGTGGATCGACAGCCCTGAGCAGGCCTACGAAATCCTGTATCCGCAACGGAAAGTTGACCGGAGCAAGTCTCAAAAGACCCGCTGCCCACGTTGCAAACGGCGGTTCAAGAGCGGTGTTGGCGTCCTTCAACATATGCGGGATGTCCATCGCGACAACAAAGGTGTCACGGCAGCTCGTGAGTTTGCCGAGACGCACAAGATCAAGAAAATTCCGCCCCACGTTAAATGCTGGCTGTCCGAAGGTGACAAGCATTTTGCCCTTCCGGAACCGGAGGTCAACCGATGACCCAGCAAACCAAGATCGAGTGGTGCGAACACAACGGCTTCCCCGCTGCTCTGATGGGGGAACAGTCATGACCGACCATCCTATTCTATTCTCCGGCCCGATGGTGCGGGCATTGCTCGACGGGCGCAAAACCCAGACGCGGCGAATTCTGAACCCTCAGCCCGAAATGAAGGAAGGTGCGAACCCAGAGTTTACCGGATGGCGCGCTGAACGAGTTGGAAAGAAACAATGGGCACTGATTGGCGGTATGGGGTACGGGTCGAACCCTTTCAAAGTGCCCTATGCCGTCGGGGATCGCCTCTGGGTCCGAGAGACATGGCGCACCCTGCAAAAGTGGGACCACCTGAAACCGTCCCTCGTGATGGATGATTTCGACAAGATCGATTTCGAGGCAACAGGCTATCACCGGAATCCCGTTTGGGCGTGGGGGAAATCCCGCCCCAGCATTTTCCTACCCCGTTGGGCATCTCGCCTGTCCCTGACCGTGACCGACGTCCGGGTGCAGCTGCTGCGGGACATCAGCGAAGAGGATGCAATTGCGGAAGGCTGCAGCCCATTCTTCGATGAGGCTGACCCGCAGATCATGAAGGGGCCGAACGGAACTGAACACCGGATGGCACCGCTGAAAGGGCCGCGCGATTCCTTCAAAAACCTTTGGGACGGCCTGAATGCCGATCGAGGCTTTGGATTTGAAGCAAACCCTTGGGTCGCCGCCTACACCTTCACCGTCCATCAGGAGAACATCGACTGCATGGGAGAGGCCGCATGACCCTCCCCGTCCTCTACATCCCGTTAATGGGCACCTATTTCGACCAGATCAAAGCGGGCGAGAAACCGGAAGAGTTCCGCAAGGTCTCGCCCTACTGGGCCAAGCGCCTTGTGGACCGCGAATACGCCTATATCGAACTCACCCGCGGCTATCCGGCCAAGAGCGACATGTCCCGCCGTCTGCGCCGTGCCTGGCGCGGTTTCAGCGAGCGCACAATCACACATGAACATTTCGGACGCGGACCCGTCGCGGTCTACGCGATCGATGTGTCCGTTCTCCACCCCCAGAACATCGACCAGGAGGCGGGATGATCGGCATGTCTGTCTGCAGCGGCATAGGTGCCCCGGAACGCGCGTCCCCGTGGATCGACTGGTGTTACCAGTCTGAAATCGAGCCCTTCCCCTGCGCGGTTCTGAAAGCGCGCTTTCCCGACGCCATCAATCTCGGGGACATGACCAAGTTCAAGGAGTGGCCAGATGCAAACATCGATGTTCTCTGCGGAGGAACCCCCTGTCAGTCGTTCTCAATCGCAGGACTTCGAAAGGGCCTTGCTGACCCGCGGGGAAACCTCGCCCTCACGTATCTTGCAATTGCTGAACGATATCGCCCCCGGTGGCTGGTCTGGGAGAACGTCCCCGGTGTTCTATCAGCGCTTTCCCACAAGGCTCCCGATCAGAGTCCGCCGGCAATCGACCTGGACGGTGACAACGGACCCGGAGACGGGGAAGAAATCGTGGTTACTGACGAATACACAAGTGTCGAAGACCATGCGCTTTGGTGCTTCGTGGCCGGAGCGGCAGAACTCGGCTATCATGGCGGGTTCATCTCTCTTGACGCTGAATACATCCAAACACCGGGCTTCGCACGCGCTGTCCCACAACGACGGGACCGTTTGTTCTTTGTCGGATATCTTGGAGACTGGACCCGTGCCGCCGCGGTTCTACTTGACGCCGAAAGCCTGCGCCGGAATCCTCCGCCGCGCCGCGAAGCGGGGAAAGAAGTTGCCCCCACAATTAGCGCATGCCCTACAGGCGGTGGCGGGCTCGGAGCAGACTTCGACTGCGACGGTGGATTAGTCCCGGGTACAGCGCATTCTCTGCGCGCACAGGCCCAGCTCAGCCATCGGGAAGATCAAGACACGCTGATAACATCTCACGACGCCGCTCCCTGGCTGTCAGGCAGGGAGCGCAAAGGAGCATTGCCGGAGGCCGATTTGTCCGCTGTCGTTGCTCATTCCCTACGCGGTGAAGGCTTCGACGCCAGCGAAGACGGAACAGGACGCGGCACGCCGATTGTGCCCGTGGCCTTCGACTGCAAGGGCACCGAGGTTCAGTATTCCGAGGACGGATCACACCCACCCCTGCGATCGATGGGACACCACCACAGCCACCAGAACGCGGGTGGGCATGCGGCGGTGGCATTCGACATGCGCGGCCGCGAAGGCGGTGCGATGCCAGAGGGACCGCACGACACGGCAAACATTCGCGCTGCCTCAGGTGGATCTAGCCGCAGCTACGTGGCCACACCTTGGGCCGTCCGTCGTCTCACACCCACGGAATGCGAGCGCCTGATGGGCTTCCCCGATGGCTGGACCCAGATCGAGTGGCGCGGAAAGCCTGCCGAGAAATGCCCAGACGGGCCTCGTTACAAAGCGCTTGGCAACTCATGGGCCGTCAACAGCGGCCAGTACATCTTCGACCGGATCAAGATGGTTGAGGAGTTCTTCGCATGAACACCCCGGCCCTCTCCCTCAACACCCCCCGGACGCCATGGGCCAGCGTAAACACACCGGGGGCAACAGGGGCAATGGAGGTAGGAGAGATGGATAACGGTAAGGACGCGGTTCAGCGGTATTCGAGCAGCCGCAACGCAAGTGGACTTGGTTTTAGTAACGGGATCGTTTTGGACAGCGAGGGTGATTTTGTCGCCTACTCCGAATACGCCGCCCTCTCAGCCCGTGTAGCTGAGTTGGAGAACGACAGAGCAGAACTCGCACTTGCCATCATGGGCGGTGAAGACGCCCCCGGTTTTGCAGCGGCACAGCTTACCGAAACATTGGTCAAACTGATTGCCGACAACAGAAAGGATGCAATCGCATGGGCTGAGTACGACGCCAAGCAAGCCGAACAGCGCGGACGCCTGCAAGGGCTCAGAGACGCCGCAGATTGGATCAATGAGATGCGGATTTCATGCCGGTCGGCAGCAGTCAATGGATTGCGCGAGAAGGCCGACAAAGAGGCGCTCAAGCAGGGAGTATCGGAATGACTGAGGCACCTGAACTCACCACATATCGACAGGCTTGCGAATACCAGCTTTCAGAATGGGTTGCTGGCCGCCCTTGGCACAACCCATTCAATCACGACAACACCCGCCACGATGGCGACAGATCGGAAGGCGAATGCTGTCCTGACTTCTCATGCTGCAACCCAGACATGCTGGCACCGAAAGAGGCCCGTGAGGCATTCGCGAATGCCGGAGATGACACCCGTTTTGAGATGCTGGGAATGTTTCTCGGCAACATGGCCCAATCAGAAACTGACGCAAAAGTTCATATTGCTGGCGGTACTTCGGAGACAACCCAATGAGCGATCAATTTCAACCAAACAAACTTGAAGACAGTGGCGCAAAATGGGCCCAAGCATTTACAGAACAGGTCCTGAACAGGGGTATCCCCGTCGATGAGGACTTAATGCTTGGGTGGTTCTGCAACGCGATTGAGATTGCGCATGATCACCGCGTGAACACCCGCGCCGACCTGTCCCCCTCTGTGAGCCGGGAAGGGATTGCGGTGAAGCCGTTGGAGTTTAAAACTACTTGGTCTCACATATGGCGATGTGATGAAGCCGGGATGATGCTTGTCGACGAATCCAAATACATCACCGGAGACAAATTCGTTGTTTATTTTTGCAATTGGCCAATTCGAGACGATGACGGGAAGGTAACTTTCTTTTGCTCTTTGGAGAGGGCCAAAAGCGCGGCGCAAATCTACCATCAGAGCCGCATCCTCTCCGCCCTCACCCCCGGCGACACGGACGCCATGACGATTGCCAAGTATGACGACGAACTGCGGAAAGCGCAGCAAGCGCTTAAATCAGTGCAGAGGCTAATTTCCTACCCCGTAGCCGAAGAAATTAATCCGCAGGGGTATGATATTAGACCCGTGAGTAAAGCACTTGTTGGAGCTGTTTATGAGGTAGTGAATAATTGTCTTACAAACACCCCAGCCCCCACCGACCAGAGCGACAATCCCGTTACGGTAGCTGAGGCAGACAAGAACAGGCTTCTGGACGAAAAAATCACCCTAGAGAATTCATTCGGGAACGGTCCTTACCTTGACGGCTTATTGCGTTCCCGGATTTCGCAAATAGACACCGCCCTGCGCGCCCTATCGGAGGGAGAGTGATGGAAACGCGCAGAATTGACGACGCTATTAGCCTTCTTGAGCGTGCTGAGTCGTGGATATCCAATCGCGCCCGCACAAGCGAAGATTACAGATTTGCCAAGACGCTCCGGGAGACAGCAAAGGACGCAAGCAAAGAGCTTAGTCGACTTCACAGCCAACAGACAGAAAAAGTGATTTACGTGGGTGATGACCCGACAGGTAATCCGCTCGGGTGCCACTGCAATGCGGGTAATGCGCCATGCAACTGGTGTGAAAACCACTGTGTCGAATGTGAAGAGCACTTGGACGAATGCGCATGCGGTGACCAGTCATGACCCATACGCCAGAGGATATCGACAAGCTGGTAGAGGGCCTTCGTAAACCCGCTAATTCTGACGAGAACATGCAGCGGTGGGATTACATCCGCAGGCTGGTGGCATCGAACAGAGGCGGCAGTTATCCACGAGACATTTTCGAAAGCATTCTCTCAGCATGTGACGAGGAACGTGAGCAAGCAGCCGACGCCCTCACCGCCCAGCAGAAGCGGATAGCTGAGTTGGAGGGGACGTTGACGGAAATCTACGAGTATCCGTCCGGGCAACCCATCACGCTCGGTCTTAGTGAAGAAGACTGGCAGAGACGTAGGGCCGAGCAAATGCGCTTCATCGCCCGCACCGCCCTACAGGCCGACACCGGGAAAGGAGAGTGAGATGCAAGACGAAACATACATCAACATGAGAAGAGAAGCGGCGCAATCGTTGCTTTCCGCAGCAGTAGAAAACGAGGAATTCAACCTTGTAAGTGTGCTAGGACTGGTCCCTTTTCGTGATGGCAATATGTGGTGCGTTCTCTGGGGTGAAAACATCCAAGATGGTATCGCGGGTTTTGGATATTCGCCTTGGGATGCGGTTATTTCCTTTAACAAGGCAGTACACGAGGGAGAAAACCCGAAAGCCCCCACCCCATGACCCGGTACGAGACACAGGATTGGCGGGGCGAACACCTGATCCGCACGGCCACGGTAACCGCTGATCCGGAACAGATCGACCGGATGGGCGAGATAGCGAAACGCCGCAACAAGGTCCGCGAATGCCACGGCCGAGGGATGACGGCCAGCGATATGAGCCGCGTCTTATGCGTGGACAAGGCCACCATCTACAAGGACGCCAAGAAGCTCGGACTTACACTCAGGTCCGGTAAGGGAAACCCGGCCGACGGAAAACCGTAGAAGTGACCGCTATGAACCACCCATTGTTTGCCAAAGAACAAACCGCGGCTAAGCTGTTGGATATGACCGCCAAAGAGTTCCGAGAATTGGTGGACAATGGCGCATTGCCACCCCCAAAGACATTGGCTGGCGGCCTAGAGCGCTGGAACGTGCAGGATTTGTGCGCGATCGCAAACGGCGACGCTGCCCGCCCAGAGGATGAAATTGAAGTATGACCCGCCCGCCTAAACCTCGGATCGTAAAGCCCCGGCTTGTCTGGAAATTCAACAAGTCGAAAGAGGTTTGGCAACCCTATTACCGGATCACATGGACCGAGAACGGCAAGCCGAAACAACGGGTGATTCTACTCAAGTGGAAGGGTGACCCGAAAGAGTTGGATACGCTCTATTGGGCGTGCCAGGCTGGCCGACACGAAAAGCAGCAAAAGACCGAGAAATACACATGGCAATCTCTGGTCGAAGCATGGCGTACCGACAAACGCATTCAATCCAAGCTGAGCGACGGGACAAAAAGCTCTTACCGGCGCTCTATGGATGATCTGCTGTTGAAGAATTCGGCCAAAGATGTACGTCGCACCACGCGGCAGGGATTGCGCAAGGTGCATGACGCGCTGGCCGACACACCAAGAAAGGCCGATAAGCGCCTGCAAACCGTCAGTCTTTTGTGGAATTACGCTGCCAACAAACTGGATTGGCCTTTGGGTCCGAATCCCGCTGCCGGAATCGAACACTTCGGCAAGCAGCGCGAATTCGAGCCGTGGCCCGAGTGGATGGTCGCAAAGCTGGCAGACGCCCCGGATACCGTGCGCATCGCGGCCGAACTTATTCTCGGCACTGGTCAGCGCCCCAACGCCGCCATTCAAATGGAACACAAACAGTTCCGGGGCGAGTGGATGGATGTTCTCGACGAAAAGTCAAACGAACTGTTCGAAACTTACTGCCCGAGTGATCTTCGCGATTATGTGGCAACCCTGCCCAAAACCGGCAAACACGTGCTGGCAAAGAACCTCAGCCAACCGCTGGGTTACAATGCGGTGGAAAAGGCATTTCGTGCCTGGCGCAAAGATCTGGGACCCAAGGCTAAACCGTTTGTTTTGCACGGGCTGCGAAAGCTGGCGATTATCCGGTTAGCAGAGGCCGGGTGTTCGGATGCTGAAATTCAGGCCGTCACCAACCAGAGCGCCGAAATGGTCGCGTACTATCGTCGCAAGGCCGACCGCCGACGCCTTTCCAAGGCCGCCCAAACCCGTCGAATCTGAGGCGGGAACAGAACAAGACCAGAACGTGAAAGTGTGAGTTAGTAGTGTGAGCAGCCAAAATGCCCGAAAAGAAAAAACAGAGAGCAGGTTCCCCTAACCCTCTGTTTTTACTTTGGTACCCAAGGCCGGACTCGAACCGGCACGGTATCACTACCGGGGGATTTTGAATCCCCTGCGTCTACCATTCCGCCACTTGGGCCACGAACACTGGATTAGCGTTCATGACCAGGAAGGTCCAGAGGCAAAAACCAACCCAATTACAGTTTGTTTTCACCGCAATGGTTGACGGTTCTGCAGTCGCATGATTTGGCTTGCCCTGCATGAGAACGGGATTTTAGTACTTTATGTTGCGATCGCTCTATGACTGGACCATCCGTCTGGCCGAACATCCGCATGCCCTGTGGGCGCTGGCCGTTGTGGCTTTCATCGAAAGCTCGTTTTTTCCGATCCCCCCGGACGTGCTGATGATTCCGATGATTCTGGCCCGTCCGTCGCGTGCGTGGCTGATTGCAACTGTTGCTCTGGTTGCTTCGGTTCTTGGTGGCTTGCTGGGATATGCAATCGGTGCGTTCTTTTATGAAAGTGTGGGCCAACCCATTCTCGAATCCATGGGCAAGGCGCATGCCATGGAAGAGTTCAACACCAGGTTCAACGACTTCGGCTTCTGGGCCGTGCTGGGCGCCGGAGTTACTCCGTTTCCGTACAAGGTCATCACCATCATGTCCGGATGGACCGGGATGCCGCTGGCAACCTTCATTGCAACGTCGATCCTGGCTCGGGCCTTGCGGTTCTTCGTGGTTGCAGGGCTGCTTTGGGGCTTTGGCGAACCGATCCGGGCCTTCATTGAAAAGCGTCTGGGCCTTATGTTTACACTGTTCATCGTCCTGCTGTTCGGCGGGTTCCTTGTGGTGAGATACCTATGACACGTAGAAACTTGCTTGTTCTGATCGCCACCTGCGGCTCGGCGGCGCTTTTGCTGGGCGCGTGGGGATTTCAGTACATTGGCGGCCTGGCGCCCTGTAAAATGTGCATCTGGCAGCGTTACCCTCATGGCGCGGCCATCCTGATTGGGGCAATGGCACTTGCCCTGCCCCGACAGGTGCTATTGCCCCTTCTCGGCGCCCTTGCGGCATTAACGACTGCGGCTTTTGGCGTGTTTCATGCAGGAGTCGAGCAAAATTGGTGGGAAGGCCCTTCGACCTGCACCTCCGGTGATATCGGAGGGCTTTCGTCGCAGGAACTGATGGATCAGATCATGAATGCGCCGCTGGTGCGCTGCGATGAGATTCCGTGGGAAATGCTTGGCCTGTCCATGGCCGGGTGGAACGCTGTTCTGTCGGGTGTCCTGGTTCTGGTCTGGCTCGCCGCGTGGCGCGCCCGATAGGCCTCAGAGTTCGTCCAGTTCCGCATCCCAATACAGGAAGTCGATCCAGCTGTCATGCAGATGGTTCGGCGGGAACTTACGCCCAATATTCCGCAACGCTTCGGCATCCGGTTGTCGTGGAGGTTTTCGCAGATTCATCCCCGCCTGCCGCAAGGATTTCGACCCTTTGCGAAGGTTGCAGGGGCTACACGCAGCCACGACGTTCTGCCAGCTTGTCACGCCGCCCGCGGCCCGGGGTACGACATGATCAAAAGTCAGGTCCCCGCGGCTACCGCAGTACTGACAGCGGAATTCATCCCTCAAAAATAAATTAAAGCGCGTGAAGGCCACGCGCTTTCTGGGTTTTACATAGTCTTTGAGGACAACGACCGACGGTATTCGTATCGCCGTACTCGGGCTTCGAACGACCTCGTCGTACTCGGCCACGATATCCACCCTGTCCAGCCAAGCTGCCTTTATAGCCTCTTGCCACGGCCACAGGGACAATGGGTAGTAGGACAAGGGGCGGTAATCGGCGTTCAAAACCAATGCCGGATGATGCTTAAGCGCACCGGGTTCCCTGACAAATTCGGTTCTGAAGTCTCCATCCATACCAGAATCGCTCCTCGCTCTGCTCTGCCCGTTTTTGACATCAGAGCGGGGAACACCCGCCCCGGCCTTAACTTAACTATATATCGTGTTAAAACTCTGACAAGCCCTGAGTTTCCACAATATCTCGGGTATTGCTTAAGCGGATTTCGTAACAATTTCGTAACAATATCGTGACAGTTATCCACAGGTTGCGCAAAGCGTGTTCCTCGGGCTATGGCGAACACATGAGCTGGTTCATCCGATTCAACAAACCCTTCAACGTGCTGCCGCAGTTTACCGACCGCGCGAATGCGGATTCGCCGCGCAGTACATTGTCGGATTTCATCGACCTGCCCGGTGTCTATCCGGCTGGCCGGTTGGACCGGGACAGCGAAGGGCTGATGCTGCTGACCGATAACGGACGGCTGCAGGCGCAGGTTTCCGATCCCAAGCACAAGATGGCAAAGACCTATTGGGTCCAGATCGAAGGTCTGCCAGATACCGCCGCCCTGAATGCGCTGCGCGACGGAGTCGAGTTGAAGGGCGGGATGACCCGCCCCGCCACGGCGAGGTTAATGGACGAGCCGGAGGGTTTGTGGCCGCGCACGCCTCCGATCCGCGTGAGGCAAACGGTTCCCGACTGTTGGATCGAACTGACGCTGCGCGAAGGCCGCAACCGTCAGGTTCGGCGAATGACGGCAGCAGTAGGGCATCCGACACTGCGTCTGATCCGGGCCCGGATCGGCGACTGGTCATTGGACGGGCTGAAACCGGGTCAGTGGGACAGCCTGCCTGCGCCACTGATGGATGCAGCGCCACAACGCAAACGGGACCGCCGCCCGCGCCGGTGACAAAAACGCCCTGTTGTGATAGACTTAGGGCATGAAGGTTACACCAGATATACCATCGCCCGCGGGCGTTCTCGAAGCTGCTCTCTACGTCGACGACCTGGACGCGGCAGAGCGGTTTTACGGAGAAGTTCTGGCGCTGGAGAAAGTCCAAAGTGTTGCGGACCGACACGTATTCTTCCGTGTGGGCGGGTCGGTATTGTTACTGTTCAACGCTGAGGAAACCGAAAAACCGCCGGGAAACCCGGACTTGCCGGTGCCACCCCATGGTGCACGTGGTCCGGGCCATGTCTGTCTGATTCTGACACGTCCTCAGATCGACGTCATGCGCAAGCATCTGCTGGACTGGAACGTTCCCATCGATGCGGAATTCGACTGGCCCAACGGCGCGCGATCGCTCTACGTGCGGGACCCTTCCGGAAATTCGGTCGAATTTGCCGAGGGGCATTTATGGGAATAACCCGGACCGGCTAAACCTTTGGTGTTTCGGCACTTTATGTTTAGGCAGTGTCCGTTCCTACGGCGATCTGCATTAACGCCCGATGCTCAGATCAAAACGTTTTGAGATTCGATCAACCGGGGTGCCGTCCTGCAGCGCCACACCGTAGGCCACCGAGTAATCCTGAAACCCCATCTTGTCGTAGTAACTCAGACCCTGCCGATTATCTGCCCGAATGGTCGCGTTGATTGCGCTTAATCCCAGAGCCGCGGCGAATTTAGAGGTTTCCTCGAACAGCGCTCGCCCCGCGCCTTTTAGTGCAGGCTCGCGCCGCGTATAAGTGGCGATATCACCAAAATTATCAGGCAAGGCATCGTTCGCGCCCCGCCATTGGAAACCGGCCACCTCACCCTGATCGTCCAGAGCGACGTGGCAGCAAATCTTATCCGCCCCTTCCAGAAAGCTCTGCGCGAACAGAGCTTGGGAAAACGGCGCTTCGAGCGCAGTCGTACCCCCGATCGCGATAATCTGGTTGAGGATCTGGCACGCCGGTACCACATCCTCTCGCATCATGGGGCGAACCGTGATCATCGCTACAGGCTTAGCTTGTCACGCATGAAGGCCAACGCAACACTCAGGCCATCCGGCGCGATTCCGTGGCCGGTGCCCTTCATGACATGGGCGTAGACTTCCTTGAAATCTGCCGCCTGCAAAGCCTCTGCCGCCTCGGGCAGCGATTGCGGCGGCACCACGTCATCGGCGTCACCATGCACCAGCAGTACCGGCATCCGGCTGACCGTTTCGTCAGGCAGCAGGTCCGGTTCCAGCAAACGGCCCGAGAATGCAACGATCCCCGCCACGGGGTCTTCGCGGCGCGGAGCCACATACAGGCTCATCATTGTGCCCTGCGAGAACCCGAACAGAACCACCTGCTCAGGCAGCACGTCCTCATCCACCATCAGGGCGTCGAGAAACGCGTTGAAATCCTCAACCGCCATTTCCATGCCCCGACGCGCTTCTTCCTCCGACGAGCCGTCGATCCAAGGGATCGGAAACCACTGGAAACCGTTGGGCATTCCGGGGATTTGTTCGGGCGCATCGGGGGCCACGAACAGTGTGTCAGGTAGGTGTTCGCCCAGAACATCAGCCAGCCCCAACAGGTCGGCCCCATTCGCACCATAGCCGTGCACGAACACCACGACCGAGCGCGTATCGCCCGAAACCGGCTCTTTTCGGAGCGCATTCAAAACCCGTGTCATCTGATCCCTTCTCGTTCTTTTGCGACCCGGTAATAGGCCCACAACACCCGGGCCGCAACCGACCGCCACGGCGACCAGGCCTCGGCCATCTGGTGCAGTTCCTTGTCGGTGGGGCGTTTCGGTAAGTCATAAAGTATGCGCACTGCTTCTTGCAGGGCCAGATCACCCGGCGCGATGACATCGGCGCGGCCCAGCGAAAACATTGCGTAGATCTCGGCGGTCCAGACGCCGATGCCCGGCACCTCGGTCAGTATGGCGACGACATCCTCGTTAGGAACGTCGCGTAATGCTTTGTAATCAATGCGCGCTTCCGCCAGCGCGCGCGCATACCGAATCTTCTGGCGGCTCAGCCCGACGGCGCGCAGATCATCGTCCGTTGCCCACATGATCTTGCGGGGACCGGTCAGTTTTGCGTCTTTCAACCGCTTCCAGATCGCGTTTGCCGAAGCCACACTGACCTGCTGGCTGACAATCGCGCTGAGAAGCTGAGCAAACCCGTCCGGACGGCGGCGCAAGGGCAACGGGCCGGTCCGTTCCATCGCATAGGCCATGCGTGGGCAGGTTCCGGCCAGCCATGTGGCCCCCTCGGCAACACAGTCTGGTGTTTCAATGATACGTCCGACGGACATGCGCGCTCCGGCAATTGCTGTTGAACGCACGTTAGGTTGCTTTGTCGCAGATGCAACCCGCTTGTATGGCTGGCATTTCGCAGATACGCATGAGCGCATGACGATGATCTCCGCCACACCCGATAACAGTCAGGCCAAGCGCAATGTTGCCGTTCTGGTGGCGGCGCAGGCTTTGCTGGGCTCACAGATGCCGATGATCTTTATCGTCGGCGGGCTTGCGGGGCAGTCGCTTGCTACAAACGCCTGCCTTGCCACCCTGCCCATCTCTTTGATTGTTCTCGGCTCTATGCTGGCGGCCACGCCGGTCTCGGCGATCATGCAACGTTGGGGCCGACGCGCGGGATTTCTGGTCGGAGCGACAGCGGGCGCGTGCGGCGGTGTAGTCGGCGCCTACGGGCTCTATCTGGGTTCCTTTCCGGTCTTTCTGCTGGGCAGCCTGCTGACTGGCATCTACATGAGCGCCCACGGGTTTTATCGGTTCGCGGCGGCTGACACGGCGTCCGACGACTTTCGACCCAAAGCCATTTCATATGTTATGGCCGGAGGTCTGGCGGCGGCCATCATTGGCCCTCAGATCGTCAAGCTGACCGCGCAGGCCTATGTCATCCCGTTTCTCGGCACTTATCTGGCCGTAATCGCGGTAAACATCTTTGGCTCGGCACTGTTCTTTTTCCTCGACATTCCGACGCCCCCCAAGCCAGTCGAAGGATCACCCAAAGGCCGGACCCGTCTTGAAATGCTCAAAACACCGCGCATCGCAGTGGCGATTATTTGCGCGATGGTGTCCTACGCGCTGATGAATCTGGTGATGACGTCCACACCGCTGGCCGTGGTCGGCTGCGGATTTTCAGCCAATGACGCGGCAGATGTCGTGACAGGTCACGTTCTGGCCATGTACATCCCCAGTTTTTTCACCGGCCAGTTGATCGCGCGCTTTGGCGTTGAGAAAATCGTGGCCCTTGGCCTGGCTATTCTGGGCGGAGCCGGAGTCGTCGCCCTGCAAGGGGTCGATCTGGGTAATTTCTTCGTCGCGCTTATCTTGCTGGGTATCGGTTGGAACTTTGGCTTTATCGGTGCCACGACAATGCTGGCCGCTTCGCATGACGTAAACGAACGCGGACGGATGCAGGGCCTGAACGACCTTCTGGTATTTGGCGGTGTGACCTTGGCGTCGCTGGCCTCGGGCGGTCTGATGAACTGTTCGGGAGGTTCCCCGGTCGAGGGCTGGACAGCTGTGAACCTTGCCATGATCCCACTGTTGACACTGGCCGGAGGGGCGCTTTTGTGGCTGGTCCTCAGGCCAGGCGAACCGGAAACGATTTGAGGTCTACCAACGCCCGCTGGCTGCTGCCCACATCAGTGACAGTCTTCGCCGGATTTCCCCTTGTGCCAGCGCGCCCGCTGCAACGCGTTCAGGCCGCGCGACCGCCTGACGCAGGACCCAATCGGCCTGCCACCCCGTAAACAAAGCAGGTCGGGCTTCCGCCGACACGGCATGCGAGTTCAACCGGGCACGCTGCAAACGATCCTGTGCATTTGCGGCAAGGCTGCGAACACCCTCGGGTGTTCCGTCCAGCAACGGGATGCGACCCCGAGATTCAAGATCGGGAATGGCTCGCAACCAGTTCGAAACGCCTACGGCATAGCCATAATCGCGCAGTACAGTCTCGTCCGCAGCGCCCAGTGCCTGCGCGGACGCCACCATCAGGCTTGCTGAACTGTGGTTGATGTAGGCCTCGAAATGTGACTCGTCTTCGAACGGATCACGGTATATGTCCCAGCGCCTTACGGCCACATATTCATCCAGCGTAGCTGCCAGATGAGGGGAAATCACCCGTGACAAGGGCGTCACGACCTCATGCCGGCGCACGGTTTGCCCTTCGGCTATCTCCTGCAGCGCGTCGCGCCACCATTGCAGGCGCATCTCGGCGATCATCGCCTCCTGCGTCACCCACGGTGCACGCGCGACCTCGACATTCATCGCATAAATCGGAAACAGCACTGACCGCGCAGCGATCGGTGCGGCCATCGCCGCCATGAAGCGATCCGGATCGGCCCGGTGAACCAACGCCGCACAGGCCTTCACATCATCGTCGAATTGCACTGTCACTCGGCAACCACCGCCTGCGGCCCGCAGTCCCGTACCAGTTTCCACTGAATCGCATCCAGCAGCGCCTCGAACGAGGCATCAACTATGTTCGCGCTGACGCCGACTGTCGACCAGCGCCGTCCCTGCCCGTCTTCACTGTCGATAATGACGCGGGTCACCGCCTCGGTCCCGCCCTGCGTTATGCGCACCTTGAAGTCGACCAGATGCATATCGTTCAGTACGCGCGAATATTGTCCCAGGTCCTTGGCCAGAGCCTTGGCCAACGCGTTGACCGGGCCACGGTCGCTACCGTCCTGATCCAGAGACTCACTGACCGACAGTTTCTTTTCGCCATCAACCTTCACGACGACAACCGCCTCGGACAGGCTGACCATCTTGTTGTACTTGTTCTTGCGGCGCTCGACCGTGACTTTGTAGCGCTTGACCTCGAAAAACTCGGGTAGCTGCCCCAGTTCGTCGCGCGCCAGCAGTTCGAAACTGGCCTGCGCAGTGTCATAAGAATAACCTTCCGCCTCACGCAGCTTGATCCGGTCAAGAATGCGTCCCAGCGCGGGATCGCCCATATCGACAATCAATCCAGCCTCGGTCAGTCGCTTGCGCAGGTTCGACTGCCCCGCCTGGTTCGACATCGGGATGATCCGTTCATTCCCGACCGCGCCCGGATCGACATGCTCATATGTCGACGGGTCCTTAAGGATCGCACTGGCGTGCAGCCCAGCCTTATGTGCGAATGCCGACGCCCCGACATAGGCCGATTGCTTGCTGGGTACCCGGTTCAGAATATCGTCCAGCATCCGGCTGACGCGGGTCAGACCGGACAAGGCCTCGGCAGTGACACCGACGTCAAATGCCGATGCATAGGGCTCTTTCAGCAGCAAAGTCGGGATCAACGCCGTTAGGTTGGCATTACCACAACGCTCCCCCAACCCATTCAGCGTGCCCTGAATTTGCCGGGCCCCTGCGTCCACCGCTGCCAGAGAGCAGGCTACCGCGTTTTCCGTATCATTATGGGTGTGAATCCCCAGACGATCTCCGGACAGCCCTGCGGCGATCACCTCAGACACGATCCGCGACACTTCTGCAGGCAACGCGCCCCCGTTTGTGTCGCACAGAACAACCCAGCGCGCACCGGCATCCAGCGCGGCACGACATACCTCGACCGCGTAACCCGGATTGTCCTTATAGCCGTCAAAGAAATGCTCGGCATCAAACAGAGCCTCGCGTCCCCGCGCCACGATATGCGCGACCGAGGCACGAACGTTCTCGACATTCTCTTCAAGCGAAATACCAAGCGCATGGGTGACATGATAGTCATGGGACTTGCCCACCAGACACACCGCCCGCGTGCCTGCGTTCATCACTGCGGCCAGTACATCGTCGTTCTCCGCCGAGCGGCCCGACCGTTTGGTCATCCCGAATGCGGTCAGGCGCGCCGAAGTCCCGGGAGCAACCTCGAAAAACGCACTGTCTGTCGGGTTTGCCCCAGGCCAGCCGCCTTCGATATAGTCGACTCCCAGCTCATCCAATGCCTGCGCGATTTGCACTTTTTCGGCGGTCGAGAACTGGACGCCTTGCGTCTGCTGCCCGTCGCGCAAGGTCGTGTCGTAGAGGTAGAGACGTTCTTTCGTCATCACACCGACTCCAGTTTGGCCGCATCAAAACCGGCACCGGGCACCAGTTCAACGCTGTCCTTACTCATGCGCACCTCAAGGCCAGCGGCCAGATACGCGGCTTTCAGGCGATCTACTTCCGAGAAATCCTTGCTCTGCATCGCGACGGCCCGGGCATCCGCCAATCGGTCCGCATGCGCTGACAGATCCACCGAAGCGGTATCCGCCCATGCCCCCATCTCGGGCGTCAACAGACCCAACAACCGCGCGCTCGCCAACAATCCGGCGACATCTCCATCCGCCGCCAGACGGTAGAGCTCTGCCAACGCGCCCGCCGTGTTCAGGTCATCACTCAGCGCAGCGACAACCGCGGGTGCAGCGCTGGCGGCGGGCTCGATGCCCGCTGTCAGCGCCTGCCATTTGCGCAGTGTTGCCTCGGCCTCGCGCGCCTTCTTCTCGGTCCAGTCCATCGGCTTGCGATAATGGGTCTGCAGGAAGACAAAGCGGATCACCTCACCTGGCACGCCCTGTTCCAGCAGGTCGTGCACGGTAAAGAAATTGCCCAGTGACTTGGACATTTTCTTGCCCTCTACCTGCAGCATCTCGTTGTGCAGCCAAACCCTTGCGAACTCGCCATGCGGATGAGCGCAACGGCTCTGAGCGATCTCGTTTTCATGATGCGGGAACATCAGGTCATTGCCGCCACCATGGATATCGAAACTCGCTCCGAGCAGTTCGTAGCTCATGGCCGAGCATTCGATATGCCAGCCCGGACGACCCCGACCCCAGGGTGATTCCCACCCCGGCAGCTCGTCCGTCGAAGGTTTCCACAGCACGAAATCCATCGGGTTCTTCTTGTACGGCGCCACTTCTACCCGTGCGCCAGCAATCATGTCGTCGACGGAGCGGCCAGACAGAGCGCCGTACTGCTCTTTCCAGCTATCCACGGCGAACAGCACATGCCCCTCGGCCGCATAGGCGTGGCCCTTTGCGATAAGATCTTCGATTATAGCGATCATCTGGGCGATATACTGCGTGGCGCGCGGCATCTCATTAGGCTCCAATGCGCCCAAAGCGCCCATGTCGTGAAGATACCATCCGATGGTTTCATCCGATCGGTCCTGAACCAACTGCTCCAATGTTCCCTCGGACCCGGCCTTCTGCCGTGCCAATGCGGTCGCGTTGATCTTGTCGTCGACATCGGTGAAATTGCGCACATAAGTCACATGATCCGGGCCATACACATTGCGCAACAGCCGGTAGAGCACGTCAAATACCACTACCGGGCGCGCATTGCCCAGATGGGCGCGGTCGTAGACGGTCGGTCCGCAGACATACATCCGCACATTGTCGGAGCTAATCGGCACGAAATCCTCTTTCGTCCGCGTCCGTGTGTTGTGCAGTTTGATCGTCGTCATCGGTCGGCTCCTAAAGACAGCATAAGCTTGCGCGTTGGCGCGGGCTTAGCAACTTGTCTCAGGGATGAAAACGAAAGAAACCGGCCCGCTTGATAAATCAGCAGGTAATGCAGCAGATAATGATGCAAGTCATCCGGTTCATGAGGTTTCACGTATCACGGGCAAGCCGTTATGCCAAGACTTGAGTTCTCGCGGCGCACGGCGCACCATCCGGACATGACCCGAGAACACGTGAATTCCATCTGCCGAACGTTCCCCGGCGCCGAGCTGTCCGACCCCTGGGGCGGAGGGCACGATGCCTGGAAGGTCGGCGGTAAGATGTTCGCCTGTATAGGGACGGCCAATGACGGCGTATCCGTGAAAACTCCCGATATCGAAACGGCCCTGATGCTGATAGACGCGGGTGTTGGCGAAAAAGCCCCGTATTTTCACCGCAGCTGGATACGTCTGCCTTTCGATTGTGACGAGGATGAACTGCGCCATCGCCTGACCTCATCCTACGATCTGGTGCGGTCATCTCTGACCAAGAAGGTTCAGGCCGCCCTGCCCCCAAGAAGCTGATTGACTTTCGCCAAATGCTCTGGCCCTGTCTGCGAAATCGACCAAAGGGGGCGCGTCATGAAATTGTCGCAGCGTATCACTCACCTGACCGGGGGCAGCAGTGACGGATGGGATGTATTTTACCGCGCGCGCCGCATGATCAGCGAAGGTCACGCAGTGACCGAATTGACCATTGGTGAGCACGATATTCGCACCGACCCGTCGATTCTGAACGCCATGAACCTTTCGGCGCAGCAAGGCCATACCGGCTACGCCATGGTCCCGGGCACGGATTTGCTGCGCGATACCGTCGCCGCCCGGCTTCAGGCGCGCACGGGTGTTCCAACGACACGCAACAATGTGCTGATCACTCCCGGCGGTCAGTCCGCCCTGTTTGCCGCACATGTCGCAGTGTGCGACCCCGGTGACGTCGGCCTGTATCTCGACCCTTACTATGCCACTTTTCCCGGCACGATCCGCGCTGCAGGCGCGACGGCACAGTCGATCCAAACGACCGCCGAAGACGGCTTTCAGCCACGCGCCGAGCAGATCGACGCAGCAGCCGATGAGGCGGTGTCGCTGCTGGTCAACTCTCCGAACAACCCCACCGGGGTCGTCTATTCTCGCCAAACACTGACAGGAATCGCCGACGTTTGCCGTAACCGTGACCTTTGGCTGATTTCAGATGAAGTGTACGACACACAGGTCTGGGATGGCGTGCATATTTCACCTCGCACACTGCCCGGCATGGCAGAGCGCACTCTGGTCGTCGGGTCGATGTCCAAATCGCACGCCATGACCGGGTCGCGATGCGGTTGGATCGTTGGACCAGAAGACGTGATCACCCATCTGGTCAACCTTGCCACCCATACAACCTATGGCGTACCAGGATTCATTCAGGACGCGGCCAGCTTTGCATTGAACGCGGGCATTGAGTTGGAAGAGGAAGTCGCTACGCCCTTCCTGAGGCGGCGCAGTCTTGCCATTGATATCCTCAATGCACAGAGCGCCGTCGGGTTGGTTCCCGCGCAAGGCGCAATGTATCTGATGCTGGATATCCGGGCCACCGGCCTTAGTGGCGAAGGGTTCGCCAACGCTCTGCTCGACGCCCACGCGATTGCTGTCATGCCGGGCGAGAGCTTTGGCACTGCTGCCGCAGGTCACATCCGTGTCGCGATGACGATCGACGATGAAAGATTCGCTGCTGCGCTGAAGACGATCTGCGACTTTGCCGCCGATCTGGCCGACAAACACGCCGCCGAGTGACGACACTTAGAAACGGAAAGTAGTGCGCAGGTTGAACACGTTCGAATCCAGGCTGCCGTCAGATCGGGTGACATCGTCAAAATTCTGACGCAGTGCCTCGCCGCTGATTATAAATTTATCATTTATGGGATAGGCCACACCAATTCCGTAAACAGCCGCGGTGTCACTATCGACGGAGGAATCCACTCTGGCGGCGCCAACCACGACGTACCCCAGCGCTGCCCCGAAATCGTAACCACCGCGCAGTTTCAAGCGCGTCATGCTGTCCAATGTGCCCTCGTTGCCGCCGAGGTTCAAAGACAGGCGGTTGTATTCCAGTTCTCCACCTAGAACGAAGTTTCCGAAGTCGCGGTCGTAACCGATATGAGGCCCGAAAACTGTATCATTCCCACTGGACCCGTTCGGTCCATCGGCATCCGCATATCCAAAACTGAAACCGGCATAGGCCCCTGTCCAATCCTCCGCCATCACCGGTGCGGAGATAGTTGCTATAGAGGAAATAATGAGGGCCTTAAGGACTTTCATAAACCTCTCCAAAAAAAACCTTTCGCCAAAGCGCAGGTCAATCAGGGTGTCGTCACTCAAAAACTTGGTCTGCAATCCCTAAAATTCAATTGAGACCGAGGACCACTCTTAAATAAGTGAAGGAACTATAACAAATTTTTGACTGCACATGAAAAAAACTTGTGCAGATAAAAGTTGACAGTGACATCTGCATGAATACTTCGCTTTTGGGCGCTCAGGTCGCAAACAGAACAGATTGCCATGGCCCACATCGGAATACTTCGTGTCACATTGTGAGGACCTGCATGCAGAACGAAGTTTGGAAGATTCGCCTGGTTAGCCGTACCATTGGTGCGGACCGTGGGCGTGCAGCGCGTGGGCGGCCATCGGGGGGCTGAGTACAGTCACCCTGAAAACACCTTTACGACCGGATTCCGAACTATGAATGATCAAACCCGCAACACACCGCGAAGTGGCGGACGCGCCGCGCGTCGTGCGGCCCGAGCCTCGGCGCTTCCAGAACATCTGCGCCCCATACGCCCCGGCATGGAGGGCGGCACCCTTAAGGTTCTGACGCAAGCGCAAGTCGAACGGATTCACGAAGCCGCGCTAACGGCATTGGAAACCATCGGACTGGCGGACGCCCCTCAAAGCGGGATCGACTACTTGGTGGCCGCTGGTTGCGCCTTGGGGGACGACGGCCGAATTCGTTTCCCACGCGCATTGGTGGAAGACACCATCGCCAAGGCCAATCGTTCGGTCACATTGTACAGCCGGGATGGCAAGACGGATCTAGAGCTGTCGGGCACCCGTGTTCACTATGGCACCGCCGGTGCGGCAGTCAGCATGGTCGATGTACACGGACAGGAATACCGGGATTCCACGGTTCAGGACCTGCATGATGCGTCCCGGATTTGCGAACAGCTGGAAAATATCCATTTCGTTCAGCGTCCGATGGTGTGTCGCGATATCGCGGACAACCTGGAAATGGATCTGAACACGATCTATGCCACGACCTCCGGCACGTTCAAACATATCGGCACATCGTTCACCGAACCCAGCCACGTAGCCCCGGCAATGGAAATGCTGCACATGATCGCTGGCGGCGAAGACAAGTGGCGGGAACGGCCGTTCATGTCCAACTCGAACTGCTTTGTGGTTCCGCCGATGAAATTCGCAACGGAAAGTTGCGAAGTGATGGAAGAGTGCATCAAGGCGGGAATGCCGGTCCTGCTGCTGTCCGCCGGGATGGCCGGAGCCACTGCGCCCTCGACAGTCGCTGGCGCAATCACCCAAGCCACAGCCGAATGCCTGGCCGGTTTGATTTACGTAAACGCCGTAAAGCCAGGCGCACCAGCAATATTTGGCACCTGGCCCTTTGGTCTGGATCTGCGCACAGGCGCCATGTCCATAGGCTCGGGTGAGCAGGCCCTGCTGACCGCGGGGTGCGCCCAAATGCACAAGTTCTACGACCTGCCTGGCGGTGCCGCCGCGGGGGCCTCGGATTCAAAACTGCCGGACATGCAGGCCGGGTGGGAACAAATGTGCTCGAATGTCATGGCCGGGCTATCAGGCCTGAACATGGTGTATGAATCGGCGGGCATGCACGCGTCGTTGCTGGGGTTCTGCTTTGAAAGCCTCATCCTCAGCGACGACCTGATCGGTCAGGCGCAGCGCTGCGTGCGCGGAATCGAGGTGACGGATGAAACGCTGGCGTTGGACCAGATTGCCGAAGTCTGCATGGGTGGACCGGGTCACTATCTTGGAACCGATGCAACGCTCAGCCGGATGCAGGCGGATTACGTCTACCCAACTTTTGGTGATCGTTCTTCACCCAAGGAATGGGTGGAACTTGGCAAGCCAGACCTGATCGAAAAGGCAATCAAGCGGAAAGAAGAAATCCTGTTTGCACCCTCGCCAGCCCGATTTGATCCGCTTCTGGATGCCGAGCTTCGCGGCAAGTTCAACATCCACTTGCCGATGTAAAATATTGAAAAGGCGACCCGAAATCCATCGGGCCGCCTCTTTTCGCCGTGGCCTCAGCCGTTGGAAGGCGGCAACAGGCCTGCTTCCTGCGCCACGGCAATCTCTGCCTCATCCAGCGCGCCGTCACCATTTGTGTCCATCGCCGAGAAGCCGTCTGCGTCAACTTCGGGCAGAACGGCCTGCACTTCTTCGATCGTCAAAACACCATCTCCGTTGGCGTCGGCTGTGGATTGCGCGACGGCCAGCGCCGGCAGTCCAAGAGCGAGTACGGAAATAGCGGCCAGAGTTTGCGGTTTCATTGTGATGCCTCCTGATTGAGTTCTGTATGTTTCGTGTCCGGACAGGCACCAGAAACACCTCAACCCCAACCCGTGTCACCCGCAATGAGGGATTCGGGAACTTTCGCGCCAATCTCCGCGTGTTTGGCAGAGTCGCGTATGCGGGCAGCCGCTGGTCAAAATCGCCCCATCCACGCTCGGCGGTTCTTGCCCGACGCGAATTGGCAATCCGGCAATGCTCTGCTCAAAACCCGCCGAAACTCCCCCAAAAAAGAAAGGGGGCCGAAGCCCCCTGTCAGTTTCGCCTTCCAGGCTCATTTCGTTGACCGCCCGGTGTTTTTTTGCCTGCGGCCTGGACTGCGCATGGGACGAGCGCACCCGCCCCGTGAAAGAGTGGGAAAGAGCAAATATTCCGCCCCACCCTGTTCCCGACCAACACGGGCATGTTGGCCGAGTGGAGCAAAGCGCCTTGGTAAGTCTCAGGCTTTGCCCCGTGTTCGTCGGGACCGAATATCCGGGGGGAAATTCAGGTCCCTACACCCCGCCTGGCGGGGCGTTTGCCTTAGCTACACCCGCTGGTCGCGCCGCAGGTGTTGCATTTCATGCAGGTGCCGTTGCGCACCAGCGTATAGTTTCCGCATTCGCCGCAGGGATCGCCCTCATAGCCCTGCATCTTGGCCTTGGTCCGTGCATCCATGCCGGTTGCAACTGCAGTTTCCGCGACCGGCGCCTCGAATGAAGCTGCGGTCTCTGACATGCCGCTGACCTCAACCTGACCACCATTGAACACTGCCAGATCCTGCGGCAGACGTTTGCGCAGATAGCCGGTCGAGCTGATTTGTTTCAGAACTTCCAATGACTTGGATGCCGCGCTGTCGCTGATTTCCGAGACATTGGATAGACCGTCTTCTTCACCACGCCCCAGGTCGTCAAAGGTTGCGCCCTCGGGCTTCACATGGGCCAGATCGGTGCGATCCAGATAAGACACAGCCAGTTCGCGGAAGATGTAGTCCAGGATCGACGTCGCATTCTTGATCGAGTCGTTACCCTGCACCATTCCTGCCGGTTCGAACTTGGTGAAGGTGAAAGCGTCGACGAACTCTTCCAGCGGCACGCCGTATTGCAGGCCAACCGATACGGCGATGGCAAAGTTGTTCATCATCGCCCGGAAGCCAGCACCTTCCTTGTGCATGTCGATGAAAATCTCGCCCAGCTTGCCGTCTTCGAACTCACCCGTGCGCAGATAGACTTTGTGGCCGCCTACGATCGCCTTTTGGGTGTAACCCTTGCGGCGATGCGGCAGTTTCTCGCGATGGCTGCGGATCATTTCCTTGACCACAACCTTTTCGATCACCTTCTCGGCCAGGACGACGGCCTTTTCCTGCGTCGAACCGCTTTCCAGCACTTCTGCCGCTTCGTCATCATCCTCGACCAGTGCTGCGGCCAACGGCTGCGACAGTTTCGAGCCATCGCGGTACAGCGCATTGGCTTTCACACCCAGCGACCAGCTGAGTTCATAGGCTTTCTGGCAGTCCTCGATAGTTGCGTCATTCGGCATGTTGATCGTTTTCGAGATCGCGCCCGAGATAAAGCTCTGCGCCGCCGCCATCATGGTGATATGGCTATCAACCCCAAGGAAACGCTTGCCTTTCTTGCCGCACGGGTTGGCGCAGTCGAAGATCGAATAGTGCTCTTCCTTCAGATGCGGTGCGCCTTCCAGCGTCATCGTTCCGCAGACATGGTCGTTGGCCGCGTCGATATCCGCCTTGGTAAAGCCCAAGTGGCGCAGCAGATCGAAGGTCGGGTCATTCAGCTTGGTTGCCGGGATGCCCAGAACACCGGTGCAGAAGTCCTCACCCAGTGTCCACTGGTTGAAGACAAACCTGATATCAAAGGCGCTTTCCAGCGCGGCGTCTACCTTGGCCAGTTCATTCGGGCCAAAGCCGTGACCTGTCAGCGAAGTGTGGTTGATGCCCGGCGCATTGCCGATGGTGCCGTGACCGACGGCATAGCCCACAATCTCTTCGATCTGAGACGAGGAATAGCCCAGTTTCTCAAGCGCCGACGGCACCGAGCGGTTGATGATCTTGAAGTAACCGCCACCGGCCAGCTTCTTGAACTTGACGAGCGCAAAATCCGGCTCGATCCCAGTGGTGTCGCAATCCATTACCAGACCGATGGTGCCGGTCGGCGCGATCACGGTGGCCTGTGCGTTGCGGTAACCGTTCTTTTCACCGAGGTTCAGCGCTTCGTCCCAAGCCGACATGGCCAGATCGATCAGACGCTTGTCCGGGCAGTTGCTATGATCTAGGGGCACCGGTTTGACCGCCAGTTTCTCGTAACCGTTGGTCACGCCCTGCGCCGCGCGGCGGTGGTTGCGGATGACACGCAGCATGTGGTCAGCATTGCGTTCATAGCCTTTGAACGGGCCAAGCTCTCCGGCAATCTCAGCCGACGTCGCATAAGCCACACCGGTCATGATCGCTGTCAGTGCACCACAGATTGAGCGCCCCTCGTCCGAGTCATAGCTGTAGCCCATGTTCATCAGCAGACCGCCAATGTTGGCATAGCCCAGACCCAGCGTGCGGAAATCATAGGACAGCTGCGCGATTTCCTTCGACGGGAACTGCGCCATGGTTACCGAGATTTCCAGCGTCAGGGTCCACAGACGCGAGGCGTGCATGTAGTCGGCCGCCTGAAACTCGCCGTCCTTCAGGAAAGTCAGCAGATTCATCGACGCCAGATTACAGGCCGTGTCATCGAGGAACATGTATTCCGAGCACGGGTTCGAACCGCGAATCTCGCCGTCTTCGGGGCATGTGTGCCACTCATTGACAGTGTCATGGAACTGGATGCCCGGATCGGCGCAGGCCCAAGCCGCGTGGCCGACCTTTTCCCACAGATCGCGCGCCTTGACGGTCCGCGCGACCTTACCATCAGTGCGGTTGATCAGTTCCCAATCCGCATCCTTTTCGGCCGCGGTCAGGAACGCGTTGGTCACGCGAATCGAGTTGTTCGAGTTCTGGCCCGAGACCGAGCTATACGCTTCCGAATCCCAGTCGGTGTCATAGGTCGGGAACTCGATGCTGTCGTGACCCTGCTTGGCGTAATCCAGAACGCGCTTGATGTAAGTCTCAGGGATCGCAACCTTTTTCGCCTCACGAACCGCTTTTTTGAGGGCGTCATTCTTGTTGGGATCATACGCGTCTTCCTGCGCGCCATCCCAGGTGCGGATGGCCTCGAAAATGCCGTTCAGCATCTTCTCGTGCATCTTCGATCCGGCAACGATCGAGGCCACCTTCTGCTCTTCGATCACCTTCCATTCGATGAATTGCTCGATGTCCGGGTGATCTGCATCGACGATTACCATCTTTGCTGCTCGACGGGTTGTTCCGCCTGATTTGATCGCGCCAGCGGCGCGGTCGCCGATCTTGAGAAAGCCCATAAGGCCCGAGGACTTGCCGCCACCCGACAGCGATTCGCCTTCTGCACGCAGATGGCTGAAGTTGGTCCCGGTGCCCGAGCCATATTTGAACAGGCGCGCCTCACGCACCCAAAGATCCATGATGCCACCTTCGTTCACCAGGTCATCATCGACAGACTGGATAAAGCACGCGTGCGGCTGCGGATGTTCGTAAGCGGATTTCGATTTAGTCAGCTTGCCGGTTTTATGGTCGACATAGTGGTGCCCCTGCGCCGGGCCGTCGATTCCGTAGGCCCAGTGCAGACCGGTGTTGAACCATTGCGGGCTGTTCGGGGCGGCGCGCTGCGTCGCCAGCATATAGCGCATCTCGTCGAAATAGGCGCGCGCGTCTTCCTCGGTTGAGAAATAGCCGCCCTTCCAGCCCCAATAGGCCCAGGCGCCTGCCAGACGGTCGAACACTTGCTTGGAGGAGGTTTCCCCTTCAAATTCAGCGCCTTCTGCGGGGACGGAACGCCACAGGAATTCGGGAACGTCTTTCTCTTTGACCTTTTTCAGCTGGGTCGGAACGCCCGCCTTGCGGAAATACTTCTGCGCAATGACATCGCTTGCGACCTGGCTCCAACTAGTGGGGACTTCGATATCATCCAGGCGGAACACAATTGTGCCATCCGGGTTTCGGATTTCGGAGGTCGCAGAGACGAAGTCCAGATCTGCGTAAGCGTCCTGCCCCGGTTTAGTAAATTTCCTGTCAATCTTCATGTCCGCCGCCCTAGATACAATCAACTTGTCCGTTTGCGTCAGGTCCAAATATTCAGACCGTCCGCCATGCCGGAAATCTGGGCGTAAATGACCGGACGCTGCTCTTAACAGCGCAAAACCGCTCAAACGGCTGCACGTTAATACGATGTGCTTTCCGACCCTCGCCCTATGCCTTATTCTGGTCTTACTACCAGATTTAGTGGCATCGCTTTCGGCCTATACAACTTGGCGTATTCAACCATAGAAGGTCAACGCCATTTTTCAGCCATTTTGAAATCTTTTTTGTTGACCGCTTTGATCACGACGCGTGTCACAAGGCGGAAACCGATTCCTCCACAGGGTCATCCACGGAAACCCTTTGCCGGGCGCGAAAACTCTCAGCGCAATTAACTGTGTTTGTCAGCATAGTTATCGGCATTTGATAATCCGAGGTTAAGATGGCGAGGCTGAAGGAGAATCAGCGCACGGATATTCAGCGATAAGAAACAAGACGACGTATGCGGCGCAAACGAACGAAGGGACCGGGACCGTTGTTGTTAATTCGCTTACTTCCCGTAATGGCGCTATTCGTGGCATGCACACCACAAGATGTGCCCCCTCCCGCACGTAGCGCGCAGTTCGATACATACCCGAAACGGCTGTTCGACACGTTTGAAATTGAATGTGACGGCCCGGGCGAGCGATTTGAAAAGACTGGTAACCGGGTATTTGAATGCTCCGAGCTCATTCCTCCGGAAACAACGGCGTTTTTGATTCTCAATTATGACGGATACCCTCAGGACCTTCCGAAAAGCGTCATGCGGATGACATCGACCCAGAACTCGAGGGGCTATCGTGTGGATGCCGAACTCTACTTTGATGTCCCGCAAAAGAACGGCCCAACGGTCAGAGTTCCTGTGGAAAGCAAAACGCTGGATAAGGCGCTGAGCGCGCTTTATCAAGCGATGGGTGGTTCACCGACATAAGTGAGAAAAGTGGTCGGGGCGGCAGGATTCGAACCTACGACCCCCTGTACCCAAAACAGGTGCGCTACCAGACTGCGCCACGCCCCGGACCGTGCGCCTTCCTAACGATGCCGTTCCGATTTGAAAAGCCCTAACAAGGCCAAATTGCGGGACCTTGCGAAAAAACTATGTGGCGCATCTGGGTTCCCGGTGTGATCAGATAACGATCTGCAAGTCCGGCGTTGATTTCCAGCACGGCAAACACCGAATCGCCGCCCTCAATCGGGGTCAGATCTCCGGGCTGCGCGTTCGCGTGAACACTGGTCACTGTGCCGGCCCGGTCTACAAAAACGATGTCCAGAGGAATCAGGGTGTTCTTCATCCAGAATGCCACGGGTTGTGGCGGATCGAATATGAACAACATTCCAGACCGCTGCGGCAACGACTCGCGAAACATCAGGCCGCGCGCCCTTTCCTGCGGAGTAACCGCCAATTCGATGTCAAAACTGATCTGAGTCTTGTCGTTCCTCAGCCCAACGCGATCGTCACGACAAGCCGCAAGAACACTTCCGGTCCAGACCATCGAAACAATCGCAAGAACCGGGAACAGCCTGATCATAGGGAATCAATCGTCCAGTGCGGCTTCCCAGGCAAGAACCTGAGCTGCCATGCGCCCACGTTTGCCATCAATAACCCGCATTGCCAGCGCCTCGCCCGGTTGCAGATCCGCAAGACCAGAGCGACGCAAAACTTCGATATGCAGGAAGACATCTTCGTTGCGCCCGAAGACATTCGCAAAGCCAAAGCCCTTGCCCTTGTCGAACCACTTCACCCGTGCAGCTTCCAGCGGCGCCTCGGCGATCACCACCGGATCGAGTTCGGCGAAATCCGCCAACATCATTGAGTCGGTCCGTGCGGGCGGATCGACACTGATGACTTCAACCGCCTGAACGCCGCGATCGGTGCGGTGCGTCATGATCTCGATGCCAGCGCCATCCGCGACAGAGCTTTGGCCAAAATTACGCAACACGTTCACATGCAACAGAATATCCGGGCCGCCCTCGTCCGACACAACGAATCCGTACCCCTTTGCGGGGTCGAACCATTTCACGTGTCCACGGACGCGATACATGTTGTTCAGATCTTCTGGCACGGTTTTCCCATCGCGAAATTTAGCAATTCGTTAAGGTTTCGATGTGTATGGGAATGGGCCGCAAATTCAAGCTGAAAAATCCCTTTGATATCTGCAAGTTGCATTTCACGATACGCGAACGTCATGGATTCAACCTCTGCACTTGCCACGCGGAACCAATCTGGTCCCGCCGCCATCTGAACCTGTCGTGCAGCCGAAACGCACCATCGGCCCAAAACTCAACTTCGGTCGGAACCAGCCTGTATCCGCCCCAGAAAGGAGGCCGCGGTGGATTCGGACCAAACTTTGCCGTCACTTTTGCAACCTCTGCCATCAATGCGGACCGGCTGTTCAGGGGCCGAGACTGCTTGGATGCCCATGCTCCCAAACGGCTTTTCAAAGAACGGGACGCATAGTATTCGTCGGCTTTCGGCCCGTTCTCAATAGTGATTGTACCACGAACGCGGATTTGTCGCCGCAATGATTTCCAGTGCATGACAAATGCGGCTTTGCCGGCGCTGTCAAGCTCGGCTGCCTTTGCGCTCTCGTAATTGGTGTAAAAAACGAAGGCACCGGATTCGATTTCCTTCAACAGCACCATGCGCACATTCGGCATACCGTCCGAATCCACAGTTGCCAGGGCAATCGCGTTCGGATCATTCGGTTCACTGTCCTTGGCTTCGTCCAGCCACCGCGCCGCAATTTCAAACGGATCGGTGCCGGCGAATATGCCGTCGCGCTCGCTCATTTCCATCCCCCGGAAACTTTTGATAACTACCCTAGGGCGAGAACCCGCCACGAGCAAGAGTTCGCGGCCTTGATGCAGCGCATCCAATGGCATAAACCAACGCAACATGACGCGAAGACAGGCGGAGAACCAAACATGTCAAATCAGTTGATGGCCGGAAAACGCGGCCTCATCATGGGACTGGCCAATGATAAATCGATCGCATGGGGAATTGCCCGCGCTTTATCCGAAGCCGGGGCTGAACTTGCCTTTTCCTATCAGGGGGAAGCCCTGAAAAAACGGGTAGACCCATTGGCGGCGCAACTTGGCAGTGAAATTGTCCTGCCCTGTGATGTCAGCGACGAAGCGTCGATTGACGCCCTGTTCTCATCTCTGAAAGAGAAATGGGGCAAACTGGACTTCGTTGTTCATGCGATTGGCTTTTCGGACAAGAACGAGCTGCGCGGTCGCTACGTCGATACCAGCCGGGCAAATTTCAAGCTGACCATGGACGTGTCGGTCTACTCCTTCACCGCAGTGATGCAGCGCGCCGAGAAGATGATGTCCGAAGGCGGCAGCGCCGTTACACTGACTTATTATGGTGCTGAGCAGGTGATGCCGCACTATAACGTGATGGGTGTCGCCAAAGCCGCACTGGAAGCGTCAGTCAAATATCTGGCCGAGGATCTGGGCAAGGACGGCATCCGCGTCAACTCGATCTCGGCCGGACCGATAAAAACCCTGGCTGCCAGTGGCATTGGTGACTTCCGCTATATCATGAAGTGGAACGAGTATAATTCGCCCCTGCGCCGCAACGTGACCATCGACGATGTGGGCAAGTCGGCGCTTTACCTGCTGTCGGATCTCAGCAGCGGGGTTACTGGTGAGAACCTGCACGTGGATTCGGGCTATCACATCGTCGGCATGAAGGCCGTCGACGCACCAGACGTTGAAAAGGGTTAATCTCATGAGCGCCAAAGACCGCCTGCCGCACGAAAAAGGGTTTCACATCAGTTGGGACCAAATTCACCGGGATTCCCGCGCTCTGGCCTGGCGGCTGGACGGGCAAGGTCCGGATGACGGCGCCTGGCGCGCCGTAGTTGCCATCACACGGGGCGGCATGGCGCCAGCGATGATTGTCAGCCGCGAACTGGACATACGCACCGTCGATACGGTCAGTGTCCGGTCCTACCACCATCAGGCACAGGGTGAAGCTGAAGTTCTCAAGGCGCCTGATGCAGAGCTGATGGGGGACGGCACTGGCATTCTGATCATTGACGACCTCGTCGACAGCGGCAAAACGCTGGAACTGGTACGCAAGATGTACCCCAATGCGCATTTCGCCACGGTCTATGCCAAGCCCAAAGGTCGTCCTATGGTTGATACGTTCATCACCGAGGTCAGCCAGGACACATGGATTTTCTTCCCGTGGGATATGGCCCTGCAATATGTCGAGCCCTATCGCGGTACGGACTAAATCAGTCCCAAAACAAACTCTGCTGAACAATTGGGACGACCCATGACCCGGACACGTACTGCTGCCACTTTCGCCCCTCCGGTGATGGAGGCGCGGCGTTGGCTGGACGGCGTGGATTTTCCTGACGACCGCCCTCTGATCAATGTCAGCCAGGCAGCGCCGGTTGATCCTCCGCCATTGGCTTTGCGCGAAGCCATGGCAGAATTCGCGGTGACCGAAGACAGCGCCCATCTGTACGGGCCTGTTCTGGGCAATGCCGATCTGCGGGCTGAACTCGCGGATCAGATCGGTCGGCATTATGCTGCTGCGATTTCGACGGATCAGGTTGCGATCACTTCGGGTTGCAATCAGGCCTTCGCGGCCGTGATTACGGCAATCACGGATGAAGGAGATGAGGTCATCCTGCCAACTCCATGGTATTTCAACCATAAAATGTGGCTGGACATGGTCGGCGTTCATTCGGTCGACCTGAAGACGGGTGACGATTTGCTGCCCGACCCGGACGCGGCTCGCGCCCTAATAACCGATAAAACACGTGCCATCGCGCTGGTAACCCCGAACAACCCGGGCGGCGTGGAATACCCGGCGGAACTGGTGCGTGCGTTCTACGAACTGGCGCGCGAAACCGGTATCCGTTTGCTGGTAGATGAGACCTATCGCGATTTCGACAGTCGTAGTGGCCCACCGCACGATCTGCTCAGCCAATCCAGATGGGAAGACACACTCGTCCATCTCTACTCCTTTTCCAAGGCTTACCGCCTGACGGGCCATCGGGTCGGCGCGGTTGCGTCCAGCGCGGAACTGCTGTCCGAAGTTGAGAAATTTCTGGACACTGTAGCAATCTGCCCCGGCCAGATCGGTCAATTCGCGGCGCTTTGGGGAATGCAGAACCTGTCGCAATGGGTTTCCGAGGAGCGTGATGAAATCCTCGACCGGCGCGCGGCGATTGAAGAGCTACTGCCCCGTCTGACGGAAAATGGCTGGCGATTGCTGGGGCTGGGCGCCTATTTCGCCTATTTCGAGCATCCATTCGATATCCCATCGGATGAGCTGGCGCGACGGCTGGTACGTGAGGCCGGCGTCCTGCTGCTGCCCGGCACCATGTTCATGCCCGACGAAGATCCGACCGGAAAACGTCAGGTCCGTATCGCGTTCGCGAATCTGGATCGCACGGGAATTGAACAATTGTTCGACCGGTTACAGGCCCTGTCCTTCTAAGCTTGCCCCCCGGCGGTGCGCGTCGTATTCAGGGCCGCAACCGACAGGGCAGACACTTGCCACAGAATAAGAGGGCACCATGGCCGCAGGCATGAAAAACCTTTCGAAGACCTTTGTCTGGATTCTCATGGGCCTTCTGATGCTGGGCCTTGCAGGGTTCGGAGCAACCAGCCTAACGGGCACTGTGCGCAGTGTGGCACAGGTCGGGAACGAGGACGTTTCGATTGACGCCTATGTTCGCGAACTGCAGCGCGAAATCCGTGCAGTAGAAAGCCAGACAGGCCAACCCCTGCAGATGTCGCAGGCCATTGAATTCGGTCTCGACCAACTGGCTCTGTCGCGCCTGACCGCACTGGCCGCATTGGACAACGAGGTTGGACAACTGGGTATTTCGATCGGCGATGAGAACCTTCAGAAAGAAATCGTCGCCATCCCGGCCTTTCAAGGCGTTAATGGCACATTCGACCGCGAAGCCTACCAGTTCCAGCTTGAACAGGTGGGGATGACGGATTCCGAGTTCGAATCGGATTTACGCAAGGAAGCTTCTCGGACCATCGTGCAGACCGCGGTGATCAGCGGTGTGGAAATGCCCGCGATCCTGACACAGGTGCTGACCGATTACGTTGGTGCGCGGCGCAGCTTTACCGTTGCGACGGTTGCGCCTGATGCGCTGCCCGCGCCTGTAGCAGAGCCAACGGACGAGCAGATACAGGCCTATTACGACGAGAACTCGGACCAGTTCACCCTGCCCCGCACCAAACAACTGACCTATGCGATCCTGTCGCCCGAGATGCTGCTGGACAGCGTCGAAGTGGACGAGGACGCGGTGCGCCGTCTCTATGATCAGCGCGCGGCTGAGTTCCAACAGCCCGAGCGTCGCCTGGTCGAACGCCTGACTTATCCGAGTGAAGAAGCGGCGCAGACAGCGATGGCGCAGTTGGAAGTAGGCGGCACCACATTCGAAAATCTGGTGCGCGATCGCCAGCTGGAACTCAGCGACGTCGATCTGGGCGATGTGACACGCGAAGACCTGGGCGATGCCGCGGATGCGGTTTTTGCCGCTGATCTGGATACCGTGGTCGGCCCGTTACCCTCCACCTTCGGTCCCGCCCTATTCCGCATCAACGGTTCGCTCGCTGAAAACAACACGTCTTTCGAGGACGCTGCACCTGCCCTCCGTGAAGAGCTGGCCGCAGACCGTGCCCGCCGCCAGATCGAAGCGCAGGCCGAAGATATCAACGACCTTCTGGCCGGAGGCGCGACACTGGAAGAACTGGTCGGCGAGAGCGATATGGAACTGGGTCAAATCGATTGGACCCGGCAAAGCGAAGATGGCGTCGCTGCTTATGAAGGCTTCCGCACAGCAGCCGAAGCGGTGAACGAAGGCGACTTCCCCGAGGTTGCGTTCCTCGAAGACGGTTCGATCTTTGCCCTGCGCCTGAACGAAGTGCTGCCCCGCCGTCCCGAGCCATTGGAAACCGCCCGTGACCGTGTCGCCGCTGCGTGGACGCAAGCCGAAATCAACAAGGCTTTGGAAGATCAGGCGAATACCGTACTGGAGCAACTGAACGACGACGATGACTTCAGCGCCACTGGTTTGCCTTTCCGTGTGGAAAACGCGCTGACCCGGACCGCATTCCTGGATGATGTACCCGCTGATTTCATGGCAAAAGTTTTCGAGATGGAGCCCGGTGAGTTGCAAGTGGTTCCCGGTAACGGCGCTGCTCTGATCGTGCGCCTTGACGAACTGTTGCCACCCGCCGAGACAGACGAACGTCGGCAAATGCAAGAAGCTCTTTCGGCGCAGCTTGATCAAGCCCTGGCCCAGAACATCTTCGACGCTTATGTGCGCGACGCCCAAACTCGCGCCCGGCCAGTCATAGATCAGCGCGCGCTGAACGCCGTGCAGTCGAGCTATTAAAAGAGACCGAACATGGCCCTGACCCCCGAGTTCGACAGTTTCGCCCGCGCGTATGGGGCCGGTGAAAATCAGGTTGTTTACACCCGCCTTGCGGCTGATCTGGATACGCCCGTCTCGCTGATGCTCAAGCTGACAGGCGCGCAGAAAGACGCGTTTATGCTGGAATCGGTCACTGGCGGCGAGGTGCGTGGCCGGTATTCGATCATCGGGATGAAGCCAGATCTGATCTGGCGCTGCCGTGGCGAGGTCTCGGAACTTAACCGCTCAGCGCGTTTCGATCCCGAGGCGTTTTCGCCTCAGGACGGAAATCCGATGGACAACCTGCGGGCGCTTCTGGCTGAAAACCGGATCGACCTGCCGGATGACCTGCCGCAGGCGGCGGCGGGCCTGTTCGGTTATCTGGGCTATGACATGGTTCGACTGGTTGAATATCTGCCGGACGTAAACCCTGATCCACTTGGCCTGCCCGATGCGATCATGCTGCGGCCATCCGTCATCGCGGTTCTGGACGGCGTGAAGGGAGAGGTTACTGTTGTTTCACCCGCCTGGGTTAGCGAAGGTCAGTCGGCCAAGGCCGCCTATGCGCAGGCTGCGGAACGGGTGATGGACGCGGTGCGCGATCTGGAACGCGCCATGCCTGCGGAAACCCGCGATCTGGGAGACGCTTCTGAGGTCGCGCCGCCCATGTCGAACTTCACCAAATCTGGTTACATGGAAGCGGTTGAAAAGGCCAAGGAATACATCCGTGCGGGTGACATTTTTCAGGTCGTCCCGGCGCAGCGCTGGACGCAGGACTTTCCGCAGCCGCCTTTTGCACTTTACCGCTCGTTGCGGCGAACCAACCCGTCGCCGTTCATGTTCTATTTCAATTTCGGCGGTTTTCAGGTTGTGGGAGCCAGCCCCGAGATTCTGGTGCGCGTGTTTGGAGATGAGGTCACGATCCGCCCCATCGCCGGTACCCGCCCGCGCGGAGCAACTCCTGAAGAGGACAAGGCCCACGAAGTCGACCTGCTGGCCGATAAAAAAGAACTGGCTGAACACCTGATGCTGCTGGATCTGGGGCGCAACGACACAGGCCGTGTCTCGAAAATCGGTACCGTGCGCCCAACCGAAGAGTTCATCATCGAACGCTACAGCCACGTGATGCATATCGTATCGAACGTGGTCGGAGAACTGGCCGAAGACAAGGACGCGCTGGATGCGTTTTTTGCCGGGATGCCTGCCGGAACGGTATCCGGTGCCCCCAAGGTCCGCGCGATGGAGATCATCGACGAGCTGGAACCCGAGAAACGTGGAATCTATGGCGGCGGCGTCGGATACTTCAGCGCAGGCGGTGACATGGACATGTGTATCGCCCTGCGGACGGCCATTGTGAAAGATCACAAGCTCTATATTCAGGCAGGTGGCGGTGTCGTTTACGACAGCGATCCAGAAGCCGAATATATGGAAACCGTTCACAAATCGAACGCCATACGACGTGCTGCAGCCGACGCGGCGCGATTTACCGGCTCAGGAAATAGCTAACGCAAGGGCTGACCTTCCGGGTCAGCCTTTGCTGCGTTCAGATCTTACTGAACCTCTTTCATCATGACAGCCGAAATCGGGGCCATGGCTACACGTCCGCCCCGATCTTCCAGCCCCCACAGCAACAGGGCCGAGATCGTGTCAGGGCGCAACCTGCCCAGCATCACAACTGTTCCCTCCTGACCGGCGCGGAAGGCGGCCTGATCCAGAAAACGCCGCATGATCTTAGGATCCTGACGGGCACCATCGATATCACGGAAGATGACACCCGAGGGCACACCGTTTCGCGCCGCCAGCTTTTGCACCGTGTTGAGCCCGTTATCCTGTGTGATCAACCCGCGGCCGGTATCTCCTGCAATCGCAGCGACCTGATCGGCAAGCTTGCGGTTGCCTTGAATTCCCGATCCCACACCCTCGAGGATGCCAACGGTTTCTGGCAGGGTTTCGAGCCAGACAGCCATTGAAACTTCGGCATCCTGAGCACTGGCGGCCTCGGGCAGATCGGCCAGGGCCAGAACCTCAAAACCCGCCTCGCGGTGCCGCGTCATTTTTTTTGCAGCCTCCGGGTCAGACGGGCTGACGGCAAAGCTGAGAGGATACGGAAAATCCTGCAGAGCTTCGGCCCCAAAAGCGCCTTCGTCGTCGATCAGGATGATCGACATCAGCGGCTTGGCCTCGGGGTTTTTGAATGACGCAGCATAGGCTTCGATCGGCTTGCCAGGAATGACGGGGACACTTTGGCTATTGTCGGCCTCGACCGCGTCATCACGCTCGGTCAGAGGGACCACACGCGTGCCGATCGTCAATCCCGCAGGAGCCTCCTCTGCGCCTCCGATTTGCGGCACAGATGCTATCCGGGGAAGATTGCGCGGTGCCGTGTCCTCATTACCTTCGACGGCAATCGGACTGTCCTCAAAAGGATTTTCTTGGGGCTCTGGCTTCGTGATCGAGGCTACATCAACTTCAGGTTCGGGCTCCTCGGCCTCTGCGATCTCCTCGGTTGGCACTTCGGGTGCCTGGGGAACGTCGATTACCACTTCGGGCAATGTCTCGGCCTCGGGCGTCCCTTGTACCAGCGGTGTTGCCTGAAGCGCCGCCGGCGCCTCTGTTGACACGGCGACCTCAGCGGATTCTGTTACATTCGGCGCATCAACCTGATCGGTGGAATTCTGAACCTCGGGCAGCGAATCCGGCAAAGTTTCTACATCCGCAAGTTCTGCCAGGGTGTCAGACATTTCGCCCGAAGTTTCCGGCACGGTTGGTGGCAATTCCACCAGATCAGCATCTGTACCGACATCCGTTGTTTCCTGGATAGTCTCCGGAACCTCCACCGCAGGGGGTTCAGGTGCCGAAACCGCAACTTTTGGAACTTTGGTCAAGGGCGCAGTCAGAGACAGCGCTGCCCCTAGCGCAAGTACAACGATCGTTCCCACGATCAATCCGCCGACAAATCCGCCCATCACTTTTGCCTCTCGTCCTAGTCCTGCTTCGATCGCATATACGCCGTCTGTCGCGGCGTTCACTTACCGCAACATCAAGGACGGGATGTCCCCTTGACGCTGCCGCGCAAGCCTGAGCATGTATGTCCCGACATTATACCGTGGCAGGGGGCTGCATCGCCAGCCCGAAATGCCCAATCCGAGACAAGTGCCCAAATGCTGCTGCTGATCGACAACTACGACTCGTTTACCTACAACCTGGTGCATTACCTAGGCGAACTTGGCGCCGAAATGGTCATTCGGCGAAATGATGCCTTGGATGTTCAGGAAGCCATGGCCATGAACCCGGCTGGAATCCTGCTAAGCCCCGGCCCGTGCGACCCGGATCAGGCCGGGATTTGCCTGGCCCTGACCGAAGCGGCGGCCGAAACAAAAACGCCGTTGATGGGTGTGTGCCTGGGGCATCAGACAATTGGGCAGGCCTTTGGCGGCGACGTCATCCGCTGTCACGAGATCGTGCATGGCAAGATGGGCACGATGCACCACACAGGAAAAGGCGTGTTTGCCGGGTTGCCCTCGCCGTTCGAGGCGACGCGCTATCATTCCCTTGTGGTCGACCGCACCACCCTACCCGAGTGCCTTGAAATTACTGCCGAGTTGGAGGACGGGACAATCATGGGCCTGCAGCATAAAGAGCTGCCCATTCACGGCGTTCAGTTCCACCCGGAATCCATCGCTTCCGAGCATGGCCACGCTCTGCTCAAGAATTTCCTGTCCGAAATGAAAGTCCCCGCATGAGCGACGCTCTGAAACCGCTGATCGGTGCCGCAGCTGACCGGCCCCTAACACGCGCCGAGGCTGAACAGGCTTTTGGCATCCTGTTTGACGGTGAAGCCACCCCCAGCCAGATCGGCGGCTTGCTTATGGCCATGCGAACCCGAGGCGAAACGGTTGACGAATACGCCGCCGCCGCCGCCGTGATGCGTTCAAAATGCAACGCCGTCATTGCCCCGGCGGGCGCTATGGACATCGTCGGAACCGGGGGTGACGGCAAAGGCACCCTGAACATCTCTACCGCGACCGCATTTGTGGTTGCAGGTGCAGGCGTCACGGTCGCCAAGCATGGCAATCGCAATCTCAGTTCCAAATCCGGTGCGGCAGATGCCTTGGGGCAACTGGGAATCAACGTGATGGTCGGGCCACAAACTGTTGAAAAAGCTTTGGAAGAAGCCGGCATCGGATTCATGATGGCGCCGATGCACCACCCTGCTATCGCTCATGTCATGCCTTCCCGGCAGGAACTCGGAACCCGAACGATTTTCAACATACTAGGCCCGCTGACCAACCCGGCAGGTGTCAAGCGCCAACTGACCGGAGCCTTCAGCCGCGAGTTGATCCGCCCAATGGCCGAAACCCTAGGTGTTCTCGGTTCGGAACACGCCTGGCTGGTCCATGGGTCCGACGGCACGGATGAATTGACCATTACCGGCGTTAGTTGGGTTGCCGCTCTGGAAGACGGGGTCGTCAAAGAAGTTGAACTGCACCCCGAAGATGCCGGGCTGCCGGTCCATCCATTCAAAGACATCCTCGGCGGAACACCGGAAGAAAACGCCGTCGCGTTTCGCGCCCTGCTGGACGGCACACCCTCTGCCTACCGCGACGCGGTTCTGCTGAATGCGGCGGCCGCTCTGGTGGTCGCAGATGTTGCAACTGACCTGCGGGATGGTGTCGCCAAAGCCGCCGAAAGTATCGACAGCGGAAAAGCCAAAGAAAAAATCGCCGCACTGGCCCGAATTACTCAGGAGGCCGCATGACAGAGACGGTTCTGGACAAGATCAAAGCCTACAAACTGGAAGAAGTTGCCGCAGATAAGGCGCAGAAGTCTCTGGAGACGCTCGAAAGTGAAGCAAGGGTAGCCCCAGAGGTCCGTGGCTTCGCCGAGGCACTCCAAACTGCTGCTCGCAAGGGCTATGGCCTGATTGCCGAGGTCAAGAAGGCCAGCCCATCCAAAGGTTTGATCCGTCCGGATTTCGATCCCCCAGTGCTGGCCAAAGCCTATGAAGATGGCGGCGCCGCCTGTTTGTCCGTTCTGACGGACACGCCTAGTTTCCAAGGGGCCAAGGAATACCTGACAGAAGCACGCGCAGCCACCTCACTGCCTGCTTTACGCAAGGACTTCATGTACGATCCCTATCAGGTGGTCGAGGCACGTGCCTTGGGCGCTGATTGCATCTTGATTATCATGGCGTCAGTCGAAGACAGTCAGGCGGAAGAGCTGGAGCAGACCGCTTTTGACTGGGGCATGGATGTTCTGATCGAAGTTCACGACGAGGCTGAATTGGAACGCGCAACCCAGCTGAAAAGCCCGCTGATTGGGATAAATAACCGCAATCTCAAGACGTTCGAGACCACTCTTGACACGACGCGTCACTTGTCGAAACTTGTTCCGGGAGATCGGACGATCGTCTGCGAAAGCGGTTTGAGCACGCCCGAGGACCTCGCTGACATCGCCCGTTATGGCGCACGTTGTTTCCTGATCGGCGAAAGCCTGATGCGCCAGAATGATGTCGCGGCAGCGACGCGCAATCTGATGGCAAACCCGCTTATCCCCGGAGTGATGTGATGCCACTGACCCATTTTGATGCTCAGGGACAGGCCCATATGGTCGATGTCTCTGATAAGGCTGTAACGGATCGTGTGGCGGTTGCTGCCGCACACATAAAAATGGCGCGGGCAACCTATGATCTAATTTCTGAAGGCCGCGCCAAGAAAGGCGACGTACTGGGCGTCGCGCGGCTGGCGGGCATCATGGGGGCCAAGAAAACACCTGATCTGATCCCATTGTGCCATCCTCTGCCCGTCACCAAAGTTGCGGTGGAATTGACCTTGGACCCCGATCTACCCGGCGTCCAGATCGAAGCAATTGTCAAAACCTCTGGCCAGACCGGCGTAGAGATGGAGGCGCTGACGGCGGCCTCGACCGCGGCACTGACGGTTTATGACATGACCAAGGCGGTGGATAAAGCCATGGAGATAGGCGGCATCCGCGTTTTGCTGAAAGATGGCGGTAAATCAGGGCGTTACGAGGCGAAATGATTACGGTCGAAGACGCCCGCTTGCTACTGTTTGATCTGGTTTCACCGCTGGAGTCTGAAACAGTAGGCTTGGCAGACGCCGCCGGGCGCGTTCTGGTGCAGGATGTCACCGCCACGCGCGATCAGCCCCCATTTGCGGCCTCTTCAATGGACGGTTACGCTTTGAAATCGACCGAGGTCGAATTACACGCCATGTTCAAGGTCATCGGCGAGTCCGCGGCAGGTCGTCGTTTCGAAGGACCTGTCGGACCGGGTCAGGCTGTTCGTATCTTTACCGGGGCTCCTGTGCCGGAAGGCGCAGATTTCGTTGTTATTCAAGAAGATACGGAACGTCGTGGTGATCTGCTTACGATCTCCGACCAGCCGGGCCCCAAATCAAATATCCGCCCCGCCGGCGTCGATTTCACCTCTGGAACCAAAATCAACGCGCCCCGCAATCTGCGCCCTGAGGATATCGCGTTGATCGCGGCAATGAACATCGCCAATGTGCCGGTGACACGGAAACCAAAGATAGCGCTGATCTCTACCGGCGACGAGCTGGTCATGCCGGGTGAGACCCCCGGCCCTGATCAGATCATTGCATCCAATACCTTTGGCCTAAAGGCGTTGCTGGAAAATGCCGGAGCGCTTGTGCGCATCCTGCCGATCGCGAAAGATACTGTGGCCTCGCTGGAAACCGCGTTCGGGCTGGCAGAAGGCGCGGATCTGGTCGTTACCATCGGCGGAGCGTCGGTTGGGGAGTATGATCTGGTGGCCGATGTCTCAGAGGCGCTTGGGATGGAGCGGTCGTTCTACAAAATCAGGATGCGCCCGGGCAAACCCCTGATGGCCGGACGTCTCGGCAAAACCGCGATGGTGGGACTCCCTGGAAATCCTGTCAGTGCAATGGTTTGCGGCTATCTCTTCTTGCTACCTATGGTGCGGCGCATGTTGGGCGTCGAACAGGTTCTGACGCCATTTCGACATGCGCGACTGTCGGAGCCAATCGGCAAGAATGGACCCCGTGAGCACTATATGCGCGCCGTTCTGGACGACCGGGGCATCCGTGCATGCTCGGATCAGGACAGTTCACTGCTTAGCGTACTGGCGCAGGCGAACGCGCTTTTAGTGAGAGCCCCCCATGACCCGGCACGGTCTGCCGGAAATGAAGTCCGGTATCTGCCGATTTAGGTCACATGCAAGTCCATTGACACAAAACGTGAACATGCGTAGAACAAAAGAAAACGCATGACCGACGAGGTGTGAGCAATGCTGACCAAGAAACAGTTGGATTTGTTGGAATTCATCCACAAACGCGTTCAGGCGGACGGTGTTCCGCCCAGTTTCGACGAAATGAAGGCCGCGCTGAATCTGCGGTCAAAATCCGGTATTCACCGCCTGATCACCGCGCTGGAAGAACGCGGCTTTATCCGCCGTCTCGCCCATCGCGCCCGTGCCATCGAAATCGTGAAACTGCCGGAAAGCCTGGGTGGTGAGCCGACGGTCGCGTTCAAACCGCGTGTCATCGAAGGTGATAAACCCAAAGGCCCGCGTCCGGCGAATTTTGAACCCGTGACAGTGGACGCTATGGAATTGCCGGTGATGGGCCGGATCGCCGCCGGGGTTCCGATCGAGGCAATCAGCCATGTGTCCCACCGGGTTGCCGTTCCTGGAACCATGGTCTCCGGCAAAGGGGAGCATTACGCGCTGGAGGTGCGCGGCGACTCGATGATCGATGCGGGCATCAACGACGGCGACGTTGTCGTTATCCGCGAGACTTCGGTGGCCGATAGCGGCGATATCGTGGTTGCGCTGGTCGAAAATCATGAGGCCACCCTGAAGCGGTTCTTCCGCCGTGGTCATGCCATAGCCCTTGAGGCTGCAAACCCCGCCTATGAAACCCGCGTCCTCCCGGAGGAAAAGGTCAAGGTTCAGGGGCGGCTGGTCGGGTTGATCCGCAGCTACTGATCCCGTTTCTCCCTGTGGTGCGCTGACATACCCGGGGACCACAGCCTGTTACCGATGGCTTCGCGGCTGGTTCTTATCCGACCATTCGCGAATGCCAGACTACCGGTTTCCATCAAGCGCTTTGGATCGTAGACGCCGCACTCTCCGGTCAGGTCTAACGCGACTGCCGAGACGACGATCTGGTTGTCATGGCATTCATCAAATCCTTGCGCGGCGCGTTTCCCGGTGATGTGAACCAGTTCTTTTCCTTGCCAAATATAGCGTTGAACGATGTCTGCCCCAGCAGGCCAGCGGCTGGCGGCATGTTTCTGATCAACCCCGTCTCCGTCATTTTCAAGCCAAACCATAGCGACAAATCCACTGCCTTTTTCCTTGCTCAGTGCCCGCCCGTTTTCGGTCATCACACCTACCAAACCGCCAGAATCCGCAACCAGCACATCGGGTCGGTGCCCCTGCCCCCACAGCAAAAATGCCAAAGCGACCGGGGCAACCCCCAACCACTTTGCCCGACCGCGCCACAGCGCCAGCCACAAGGCTCCCATCGCAAATGACGGCAGGACGTAATGCGGCGGGCTGACCACATACCCTTGCGCACCGTCCAGCCCCGAAACCCACGCGGAAACGACCATGATCCATTCCAGCCCAAACCCCATGACGGTCAATGCCAAGGCTTCCAGACCAAAAGGCGCCAAGAGGGCCGCAAGAACGGCGGATGGCACAACAACGGTGCCCATTACCGGCACCGAGAGAACGTTGGCCAGCAAACCGTAATGCGACATCGTATTGAAATGTGCAGCCCCGATCGGCGCCGTTGCCAGCCCCGCAATGGCGGATGACAACAGCAACGTGGCCATAGGTTTCAGCCACTTTGGACCCGGCATCGGCCCATAATCACGCAATGCGCCGAACACCGCGACCAGCGCCGTGGTCGCGGCAAAAGACATCTGGAACCCGGGACTTAGCAGAGATTCGGGGCGCAGAATCAACACGATCAGGGCGGCCACGGCCACCGCGCGCAGGGAAATCGCCCGGCGATCGATCAGGATGGCGCCCAACATGACGCTCGCCATCACAAAAGCCCGCTCGGTGGCAACGTTTCCACCGGACAGCATCAGATAGATTACAGCAGCGATCAGCGCGCAGAGAGCGGCCAACTTGCGCACCGGCAACCGCAAGGCCACCACCGGAATTGCGGAAAGAACCAGCCTGCAGACCAGAAACACAAACCCGGTCAGCAGCCCCATATGCAGACCCGAGATCGCCAGCAAATGTGCCAGGTTCGACGCGCGCAAAGACTCCAGCGTTGATTGCCCCATTCCACTGCGGTCACCCGTTGTAACAGCCGCCGCAAAACCACCTACTTCTCCGGGCAGGATGGCGCGCACCCGCTCTGATATCGCCATCCGCAGGGCAGTTGTCCGAACTTCCTGGGGTTCGCTCTCAGGCGGAGCGATAGTCAGAACCGGAACGCGAGTGTATCCAACTGCGCCAAGCCGCTGAAACCAGGCGTGGCGGCGAAAATCAAAACCGCCCGGTTCAACAGGGCCTTGCGGCGTTGAAAGGTGTCCGGTGGTCATTATCCTTTGGCCAGGCTTCAGTGATACCGAACCACCGTGCAACGAAAGTCGGACGCGCTGCGGTCTGCGATCCAACGGCACGTCCCCTATACGTACCCGGTCCAGCGTAACCCGCAGCGCATCCGACGCGGAGCGGTCCATGGCTACGACCCGCCCCTCGACCGGGCCGTAATAGCGCCAGGACAAAACCGGCTCCGCGACCGTATGAGCCCGTGCGCCTGCCAGGGTGAACCCAGCCGCGACCAACGCGCCACCTGTTGCCAACGCAGCCCAACCGGATGATACGGTGCGCCCAACCCAGGCAGACGTTGCGACCAGAACCAGCAAACATGCGTAAACCTGCCAGTCCGGTTCGAACCGAAGACTGAAATACAGGCCAATGCCGACAGCCAGACACACCGGGCACCATTGAAACAAATACCCGGTCTGGTTCAGCAATGCGGCCTCGACCCGTGCCAGAACACGCATGGTTGCTCCCGTCCTTCGGGCTCGTTAGACAGGCGCAAAACTATGCCCGACACGGTTACCAAAAGGTTAATCCACACAATGTCCGATCAGGTCGTCACCCGCTTCGCCCCCTCGCCCACTGGTTTCTTGCATATCGGCGGCGCACGCACCGCACTGTTCAACTGGCTTTATGCCCGCGGACGTGGCGGCAAGTTCCTGCTGCGGATTGAAGACACGGATCGTGAGCGCTCGACCCCCGAGGCGACGGCGGCCATTTTACAAGGTATGGCGTGGCTGGGCTTGGATCACGACGGCGAAGTGATCAGCCAGTTCGAAGGCGCAGCCCGGCACGCCGAGGTCGCGCACCTGTTGCTGGCCGAGGGTAAAGCGTACAAGTGTTTTTCCACGCAGGAAGAAATTGCTGCCTTCCGCGAGCAGGCCCGTGCCGAGGGCAAATCGACTCTGTTCCGCAGCCCCTGGCGCGACGCTGATCCCGCGACGCACCCGGACGCACCGTATGCAATCCGTATCAAGGCCCCGCAGGACGGAGAAACCGTGATCCGCGATCAGGTGCAGGGCGACGTGACCATCCGCAACGACCAGTTGGACGATATGATCCTGCTGCGCTCGGACGGCACTCCGGTCTACATGCTGGCCGTGGTGGTGGACGATCATGACATGGGCGTGACCCATGTGATCCGCGGTGACGACCACCTGAACAACGCCGCGCGTCAGATGATGATTTATGAGGCGATGGGCTGGGACGTGCCGGTCTGGGCGCATATCCCGCTGATCCACGGCCCCGACGGCAAGAAGCTCTCCAAACGTCATGGGGCGTTGGGCGCGCAGGAATATCAGGCCATGGGCTACCCGGCGTCCGGTATGCGTAACTATCTGGCGCGTCTGGGTTGGAGCCACGGCGATGACGAGTTTTTCACCGATGAACAAGCCAAAGAATGGTTCGATCTGGGCGGCATCGGCAAAAGCCCAGCCCGGTTTGACCTGAAAAAACTGGAAAACCTGTGCGGCCAGCATATTGCAACCTCAGATGATGCCGCACTGCGGCAAGGGATCGAATCTTATCTCGCGGCAGCCGACCTGGTGCCGCTAACGCAAACACAATCCGGTGATCTGGAACGTGCGATGTATTGCCTCAAGGATCGCGCGCGCACTTTCCCGGAACTGCTTGAAAAAGCTCATTTTGTACTAACCATCCGACCGATCGACCCGGATGAGAAGGCGGCAAAAGCCCTCACTTCAGTACCCGATGGTATACTGGAAGAATTGACGCCGCAGCTGCAAAATGCTAGCTGGACACGAAGCGAACTGGAGGAGGCCCTGAATTCGTTCGCAGATGCGAAAGGGCTTAAGTTCGGCAAGTTGGCGGGCCCTCTTCGGGCCGTACTGGCAGGTCGGGCAGTGACACCTTCGGTTTTTGACATGATGCTTGTGCTGGGGCGCGACGAAACCCTGGCGCGGCTTTCTGATGCAGCGAACTAAACCCAGTCTTCACATTCGGGTAACGCTGCTCCGCTAACACCCGGACTGCGCGCTCGCGCGCAGCCGTTGCCCGCAAGGTCGGACAGCGATCCGATACGCGCAAGATTGAGGAAGGGACAACCATGACCGATAGCAACAAATCAGCCACTCTGACTGTTCATGGCAAAGACTATGAGTTGCCGGTTTATTCGCCAACTACTGGACCCGACGTCATAGACATCCGCAAGCTTTATAGTGAAGCAGGTGTCTTTACCTATGACCCCGGTTTCACCTCGACCGCCAGCTGCGACAGCACGATTACCTATATCGACGGCGATAAGGGCGAGCTGTTGCATCGCGGCTATCCGATCGATCAACTGGCCGAGAAGTCCCACTTCCTCGAGGTTTGCTATCTGCTGCTGTACGGAGAACTGCCGGTCGCAAAAGATCTGGAAAAGTTCGAAACCACGATCACCCAGCACACCATGCTGCACGAGCAGATGCAGTATTTCTACCGCGGATTCCGTCGCGATGCGCATCCTATGGCCATTATGGTCGGCGTCGTCGGCGCGATGTCGGCCTTCTACCACGACTCGACCGATATCTCCGACCCGCGCCAGCGCGAAATCGCGTCTCACCGATTGATCGCCAAGATGCCCACAATCGCGGCCTGGGCTTACAAATATCATACTGGTCAGCCATTCGTTTATCCGCGCAACGATCTCGACTATGCGTCGAACTTCCTGCGTATGTGCTTCAGCGTTCCGGCCGAAGAATATGAGGTCAACCCGATCCTCAGCCGCGCGATGGACCGCATCTTTACCCTGCACGCGGATCACGAACAGAATGCATCGACCTCGACAGTGCGCCTTGCGTCGTCCTCGGGTGCGAACCCGTTCGCTTGCATTGCGGCTGGCATCGCATGTCTGTGGGGCCCGGCCCATGGCGGCGCCAACCAGGCATGTCTGGAAATGTTGGAAGAGATCGGAAGCGTTGATCGCATCCCCGAATACATCGCCCGCGCCAAAGACAAGAACGACCCGTTCCGCCTGATGGGCTTTGGCCACCGCGTCTACAAGAACTTTGATCCGCGCGCCAAGGTGATGAAGCAGTCGGCAGACGAAGTACTTGATCTGCTGGGAATCGAGGACAACCCGAAACTGCAGGTCGCCAAGGAGCTGGAGAAAGAAGCTCTGGAAGATCCATACTTCGCCGAGAAGAAGCTGTTCCCGAACGTCGACTTCTATTCGGGTATCATCCTAGAGGCGATGGGCTTCCCGACCTCGATGTTCACACCAATCTTCGCGCTGTCGCGTACCGTTGGCTGGGTCAGCCAATGGAAAGAAATGATTGCGGATCCTCAGAACAAGATCGGTCGCCCGCGCCAGCTGTACCTGGGCGAAACCATGCGCGACTACGTGGATATCGAAAACCGCTGATCGTCACAGTTAAACGACAAAGCCCCGGACCGATGCCCGGGGCTTTTTTTGTCAGAGCAAGCTTAGTTGGTCGCCAATTTGGGCTGGTCTCCCGAACAGATCGCACCGCAAGGGCGGCGTTCGCGACGCAAGCCCCAAACGCTTGATCGCCAGGGCGAACCGTTTGGCAATAAGACCGGCGTATTCGCCCTCGCCCCTCATGCGATGGCCCCAGCGAGGGTCATAATCCCTGCCTCCATGCATTTCGCGCAGCTTGGACATGATTTTCTCGGCCCGTGCGGGTTCGTGGTCCTTCAGCCAGCCCTGCCACAGCTCGGACACTTCACGGGGCAGACGCAGCATGATCCAACTGGCCGCATCGGCACCAGCGTCCCGACCGGCCGCTAGCAGGTTTTCCAGTTCGTGATCCGTCAGCCCGGGAATCACAGGAGAAGTCATGACCCGAACCGGCACGCCCGCCTCGGTCAGGCGCCGTATAATCGTCAGTCGTCGCCGGGGCGACGGCGCGCGTGGCTCCATCCGGCGGGACAAGCCAGCGTCCAGTGTTGTCAGGGAAACTCCGACCCGAACCAACCCCTCTTGCGCCATGGGGGCCAATATGTCCAAATCTCGTTCGATCAAGGCCCCTTTGGTAACGATGCCCACAGGATGGTGGAACTCCTGCAGGACCGACAAGCATGACCTTGTAACCAAACGGGTTTTCTCGATCGGCTGGTACGGATCCGTATTCGTCCCAAGCGCGATGGCGGCCACTTTATATCGCTTGGAAGACAATTCTTTTCTAAGGATCTCCGCCGCATTCGGGCGCGCGATCAGACGGGATTCGAAATCCAGGCCGGGCGATAACCCAAGATAGGCATGGGTGGGGCGGGCAAAACAATAAACGCACCCATGTTCACACCCACGATACGGGTTAATTGAACGGTCAAATGGCAGATCCGGTGAACGGTTATAGGTGATCAGGCTGCGGGCAACCTCGTCCCTGATATCTGTCCGCAACGGCGGGATATCGTCCTCAGAATCCCAGCCATCGTCGCACGGAACGGTGTCGAATTGCTCGAACCGGCCTGATGCGTTTGTGGCTACTCCCCGGCCCCTGATGCTGTTCGAAATCATGTGCGTTCTCTGTTTGTTCTCATCCTATATCTAAAGGTCGCTGGCCAATCGTACAAGCGCGCCATGACGGCTCAGCCTGATCGCTGTAATATCAGGGCTTTGTACAGCAATTCGAGCCAAAGGAACTTTCGTCCCAGCTTGAACGGAATACAGGATTATCTTGCAGAAATTTCTATCGAGCTATGCAAAAATCTGACGTATAGGTCGGTCCCGAAACCACCGACGTCGCAATCGTCACAGTCAAGCTGCGACGTTTTGGCCAAAACGGGAAAAATGCCACCACGGGCCTTAGGCCCGCACAGCTCAGGGAAACGCCCCATGTCTGATGAAGAAGACATCGTCCTGTCCGAACTGAACGACGACGAACTCGTCGAGCAGATGTTCGACGATCTTTATGACGGCCTGAAAGAAGAAATCGAAGAAGGTGTGAACATCCTGCTGGAACGTGGATGGACGCCTTATGACATCCTGACCAAAGCGCTGGTCGGTGGCATGACGATTGTTGGCCACGACTTCCGCGACGGCATCCTGTTCGTCCCCGAAGTTCTGCTGGCCGCCAACGCCATGAAGGGCGGTATGACGATCCTCAAACCGCTGCTGGCCGAAACCGGCGCACCTCGCGTTGGCAAGATGGTGATCGGAACGGTGAAAGGCGACATCCACGACATCGGCAAGAATTTGGTTTCGATGATGATGGAAGGTGCCGGTTTCGAGGTTGTCGATATTGGCATCAACAACCCGGTCGAAAACTATCTGGAAACGCTTGAGGCCGAAAAGCCCGACATTCTGGGCATGTCTGCCCTGCTGACAACGACCATGCCCTACATGAAGGTCGTGATCGACACTCTGGTCGAGCAAGGCCTGCGCGAGGAATACATCGTTCTGGTCGGTGGCGCACCTTTGAACGAAGAGTTCGGCAAAGCCATTGGCGCAGACGCGTATTGCCGTGACGCGGCTGTTGCGGTCGAGACCGCCAAGGATTTTGTGTCGCGCAAGCACAACCAACTGGCCGGCTGATCGGACACACAGGAATGTTTGAGGGCCGTCCGGAGTTCGGGCGGCCCTATTTGTATCCTTTGACTTGTCCGGTAAACGGTTCAGTTTCTGTCGCACACACTCCGAGGGGAACCCAATGCAGCAGGACAAATTGCCAGACGATGCCAGCCTAACGACCAGGGGCTACACATCGGATGATAAACAGGGACGTATTCTGTTGCTGGCTTGCGGCGCATTGGCCCGTGAGATTCTGGATTTGAAACGCCGAAACGGCTGGGACCACATGGCGTTGACCTGCCTTCCCGCCATTCTTCATATCCACCCAGAAAAGATCACTCAGGCCGTTCGTGATGCAGTTGACAAGCACCGCGACAATTATGACCAGATCTTTGTCGTCTATGCGGATTGCGGAACCGGTGGCCTACTTCAGAAAGCGTGTGAGGAAATGGGCATAGAAATGGTCCAAGGTCCCCACTGCTATTCCTTCTTCGAAGGGAACCAGGCATTTGAAGCTCATGGTGAGGACGAAACCACCGCCTTTTACCTGACGGACTTTCTGGCCAGACAGTTCGACGCTTTTATCTGGAAGCCGCTGGGTCTGGATCGCCATCCCGAGTTGCGCGACATGTATTTCGGCAACTATACCAAGCTGGTCTACCAGGCGCAGATCGAAGACCCGGAACTGACTGAACGCGCGCGGGCATGCGCCGAGAAGATGGGTCTGGAATTCGAGCGCCGCTTTACCGGATATGGCGATCTAGAGTCCACGCTGACGGATTGGGCCAACCGCACAACGCGTGACTAAACATGATCTAACCAGAGTCAGGCGGTCAGGCGTTTTCTTGCGCAACCTCTCGGATACGCTCGATCATGGAACGCAATCCGTTTGAACGCTGTGCCGAAAGGTGATCGTTCAGTCCAAGGCGGGCCAGTTCACCGCCGGCATCGACCTTGGGAACATCCCTTACCGGCAGGCCGTTATACAGCGATCGCAGCACCGCGATCAGGCCCCGCACGATCAACGCATCGCTGTCCCCGTCAAACCGAAACACACCGCCTTCGATAACCGGATGCAGCCAGACCTGACTTGCGCAGCCGTGTACCTTGGTCGCGGGTACTTTCAACGCGTCGTCCAGCGGCTCCATCGCTTTGCCCTGATCGATTACATGGCGGTACCGGTCCTCCCAGTCCTCCAGAAACTCAAAATCCTCGACGATTTCTTCAAAGGCAGGCGTTGCCATTTCGCGGCGGTCCTTTTGTAGCGGTCACAATTGTGACCTATGTCGCGGAACTGTGGCTGTCCAGCCCCTTGCGCGGCTTTTCAAACAATGGAATTTGCGATAACCCATTGCTGAAATTACTGCTCTGGACGTTGGGACATGCAAAAATCGTTTACTCTTCTTATGGTCGCGACCCTGACCTTGTCCGCATGTAACAGCTGGCGGGACTCGCGCGTAAACCCGTCCAACTGGTTTGGCTCCAGCACACCGGCACCTGTCGAGACATCCGCAGACGACGCCAACGCCCTCGTACCGGAGCAAAAAGAAGGCAGCGGCCTGTTCTCCAGACAGGACGCCGAAGATACCAGCGTTCCAATTGCCAAAATTGATGAGCTGCGGATTAATCCAACCCCGTCAGGCGCGATTGTCTATGTCGCGGGGACGGCCTTCCGGCAAGGGGCTTACAACGCTCAGCTTGTCCCCACAGACAGTGAAGAAAACCAAAAGGACGGCGTTCTGGAGTACACGTTTCGGGTAAACTATCCGACCTATGCAACCAATCAGGGCACTGAACGCTCTCGCATGGTTTCCGACGCCATCAACGTCAGTCAGGATGACCTGCAGAACATCCGCCTTGTGCGGGTAGTAGGGCAACAGAACGCTTTGGAATCCCGGCGCCGCTGACGATCGCTATAGCGACACGACCTTGACCATCTGGCCCTTGGCGGCCAGCGCAATCTTGCCTTCACAGAGTTTCAGGGCATCCTCGCCGAAGACTTCGAAACGCCATCCTGTCATTGCAGGCAGTTCACGTTCACCGGCTGCGATTTGGTCCAGTTCTGAGCTGGTGGCGATCAGTTTCGCGGCCACGCCCGAGCTTTCAGTCTTGGATTTCAGCAGCACCCGAAGAAGATCAGACAGCGCCGGGTTGACCTTTAGCTTGTCCCGGCTGTTGTCGACCTGCGGCAGTTGGTCAGAGGGGCAGTTCACCCCTTTTTTCACGGCTACAAGGATTCCATCCGCAATCGCCCCCTTGCGCGCCTCGCGCAGCAGCAGGCGCGATCCACCCAGATCAGACGGTGATTTAGGCTTTGTCGACGCGAGTTCAATCAGCGCGTCATCCTTGAACACGCGACTGCGCGGGACGTTGTTTTCTTGCGCATAGGTCTCGCGGAACTGCGCCAATTCGCGCACAACCGCCAGGAACTTGGCCGAGTTCGTGCGCGTTTTCACACGCTTCCACGCATCCTCGGGCCTAACGTCATAGGTCGCCGCCTCTGTCAGAGTACGCAACTCTTCCGCAACCCAATGGCTGCGCTGAGACTTCCTCAGCTCGGCTGCAAGATATTCGTAGATCTGCCGCAGATGGGTCACATCCGCCAAAGCATAGGTTTTCTGCGCCTCGGACAATGGCCGACGAGACCAGTCGGTAAAGCGCGAAGTCTTGTCGACGCCCTGCTTACAGATTTTTCGTACCAGCGTTTCATACCCGACCTGCTCGCCGAATCCGCAGACCATGGCTGCAACCTGCGTGTCGAACAGAGGCTTGGGAAACACGCCCGCTTCTACCCAGAAAATCTCAAGGTCCTGACGCGCGGCATGGAATACTTTTACGATGTTCTCGTTGCCGAACAGCTCGTACAGCGGATCCAGCGACATCCCATCGGCCAATGGGTCAACCAGAACCGCACTGTCCTCATCCGCCGAAGGGACCGCAAGCTGCAATAGGCAGAGTTTCGAGTAATACGTCCGTTCGCGCAGAAACTCGGTGTCCACGGTGACATAGTCGTATTCCGCAGCGGCCTTGCAGAAATCGGCCAGCTCTTGCGTCGTTGTCAGGGTCTTCATACGAGGTGCTATTCTTGCTCTTTTTCTTTGTGTCAGCCCGTCAGTTCTTTGCCATACCAAGCCGTAGTGCAGACCATAGGCCGAATAATGCGCGCGTGTAAATCACTCTGAGACACTCAGGACAGCAACACCGGCGTTCTGTCTCCATTGGCGTATCGCTGCAACACTGCGGGGTAAAGCCTGTGCTCCCATACCAGCACGCGGGCAGCCAACGCTTCAGGAGTTTCTCCGGGCTGAATATTCAGCCTGGCCTGCCCCAAAATGGGCCCGTCATCCAATGCCGCCGTCACTTCGTGAACCGAGCACCCGTGTTCGGCGTCCCCCGCTTCGATTGCCCGCGCATGGGTGTTCAGACCCTTGTATTTCGGCAGTAAAGACGGATGGATATTCAGTATCCGACCCTGAAAGCGCGAAACGAATTCGCCCGTCAGAACCCGCATGAAACCGGCCAGACATACGATATCGGGCTGTGCCTGCTCCAGCGGTCTGAGCAGTTCGGCCTCAAATGTTGCGCGGTCCCCCCCGAACGGCCGGTGATCCACTGCCGCGGTCGGGATGCCGCGATCAGCCGCCTTTTTCAACCCGCCCGCTTCGGGGTCGTTGGACAATACCAGACAGGGCCGCGCCGGGTGGTCGCCGGTCATGCTGTCGACCAGCGACACCATGTTGGACCCACCCCCTGAAATCAGGATGGCGACGCGCTTGTGGCTCACAGCAGTTTGCCCGAATAGGCCACGCCCGTCGCGTCGGTTACAGCCCCGATCCGCGCGACCGTTTCACCGGCTTCGACCAGCAAAGTGGTCAGATCATCGACACGCTCGGCGTCGCAGACGACGATCATGCCAATGCCGCAATTGAAGGTCTTCAGCATCTCGGCCTCAGCAATCCCGCCGATTTCGGCCATCCAGCGGAACACGGGCGCCAGCTCCCAAGCATTCAGGTCAATCTCGGCCCCCAGCCCCTCAGGCAGCACGCGCGGCAGGTTTTCGGTCAGGCCGCCGCCGGTGATATGGGCCAGCGCGTGTACACCCCCTGCCCGGATCGCCTGCAGCGCTGGTTTCACGTATAGCCGGGTCGGTGTCAGCAGCGCCTCGCCCAGCGAGCCGTCGCCAAAGGGCGACGCCGCATCCCAGCCCAGCCCCGACATTTCGACCAGTTTGCGCACCAGCGAATAGCCGTTGGAATGCACCCCGTTCGAGGCCAGCCCCAACAGTACGTCACCCTGTTTCACGCCCGCAGGCAGATGCGCCCCGCGCTCCATCGCGCCGACCGAGAACCCGGCCAGATCGAAATCGCCGTCAGGGTACATGCCCGGCATCTCGGCGGTCTCGCCTCCGATCAGCGCGCACCCGGACTGAACACAGCCCTCGGCAATGCCTTCGATAATCCGCGCGGCAGTATCCGTGTCCAGCTTGCCGGTCGCGAAGTAGTCGAGGAAGAACAGAGGCTCTGCCCCCTGACAGATCAGGTCATTGACGCACATAGCCACCAGATCGATGCCAACGCCGTCGACCACACCGGTATCTATGGCAATGCGCAGCTTGGTGCCAACGCCATCGGTCGCGCCAACAAGAATCGGATCTTCGTATCCGGCGGCCTTCAGGTCGAACAAGGCTCCGAAGCCACCCAGACCACTCATCACGCCCGAGCGGTTGGTCCGCTTGGCCGCAGGCTTGATCCGGTCGACCAGAGCGTTCCCCGCATCAATGTCAACGCCTGCATCGGCATAGGTGATTCCGTTCTTGCCCGTCGTCATGGCCAACCTCTCATGAATGGTTCCCGCGCGGGTTATTCGATTGTTGGGCCTGTTGCAACGGTCAGGCTTGACGCGGGCGTTCACCGTGATAGGCAAAGCGCTCAGGCGGGCCTGTAGCTCAATTGGTTAGAGCAGAGCGCTCATAACGCTTTGGTTGGGGGTTCGAGTCCCTCCGGGCCTACCAAAATACCCGCTAACTTATTGAATTCAAGGAATTCTGACGCCCCAAGGGGTATGGTTTCAACCCAATATGAACTCAATAATGTAAATTCAGGAATACCCCACGAAATCAGTACCGCTTTTTCGAATCCGGATTAGGTCATTCCGGCAATTTTCCGGCACAGACGCGCCGCGACATTCCAGTTAACCCTTGTTCCAAGCCCAATGATCCATCTGCGATACTGTAAAGCGTGCAGCATGCATGCTGATCAAGATGACCGTAGTTGAGTAAGCGCATCCCTGAAAAATATCAGCCTTTGGTATCGTCCCGTTCCGCCAACTCAGGCGGGATTTCGATAGCGTCTTTGACGCCAGCCCGAATTCGTCTTCTTGAAACGTGCCGGCATGCCACGCGCAGCGACCTGATAACGTTCAGACTCGAACAGGCTATTTGGGCATCGAACTGCGATGCGTACCCCCCCTAATAAACAGGTGGTCTGAGCCCGGCCTGAAACCAACTGACCAGAGATACGACCGAATAGACCGGCAATCCCGTGGCTGCTCGGATATCGGCGGCGTAGGGGCACATGTTCGTGCACTCCAACACCAGCGCGCCGAGGTCGGGATGTTCCTTCTGCATCGCAAGCGCAGCTTCGACATTGTCCTCGCGGGCCTTTTCCACGTCCATCGTCAGTTCATTGTTTAGGATTACCCGCGTGAATTCCTGCCCGCCTTCGGTCGACCCAATCGGAGTGCCCTCGGGTACCTGAGCACTGCGCAAATGGTCCTCGGTCAGAGTCGAGGCCGAAATCGTCAGCACCCCTGCCCGTCTGCCTGCTGGCAATAGCCGATTCACCATCTCGACCTGCATCAGCGATGACGTAACCACGGGAACAGGGACCGCCTCGGTCAGCTCTTTTTGGAGTAACGACAAGAACCCGCAATTGGTGGTGATTCCATCCACACCGTCATCAACCAGCTCGCGCGCGGCATCAATGAAAGCACCCAGCATGCCTTCAGCCTTGCGGCGCACCACAAGATCGGGCGAGGCATTCCGTACGATGCGATAATGTACCGGAAAGGGCCATGTCAGGGCGTTACCCATATCGCCGGGAATACGCGGAAAGCGGGCATCCAGCATCAGGATACCCACCGACGCACCATATACTGATTTGCCACCTGTCGCGATCATGATTTATGCCTCTTCGATGATCCGGGCCGAGATATCCTCGGACCCCTCCATGTAGATATTTGAGATCCCGTGACGCACGGCGTCCTGAACCTGATCCATCCTCTTGGCGATGTGACGACTTAGCGCTTCGGCCGCCCCGTCCGCGTCACGTTCCATCAGCGCCTGCATGACCCGCTTGTGCTCTTCTTTCGAGCGCTGCACCCGATCCAGGCTCATGGAAATCCAACGGATATAACGGATACGCTCGTTGATCCGGCGCAGGGATTCCAGCAGTTCCGCGTTACCTGAAAGTTTGGCGATCCCAAGGTGAAACGCCTCATCCCGGTTCACAGCCTCTTCGACGGTCAGGCCAGTGATGTCTATTCCCGTGGCGTAGAGTTCGTCGTGAAGCGCCTGCAACTCTGTATCCGTCGCTTTTTCACAGGCGGATCGCACGGCGGCCACTTCGATGATCTGACGCAACTCGAACAGGTCGAACACACTTTTGGCATCCAACGGGCGGCAGAAGAACCCCAACCCAGGTCTAAAATCGAACATCCGTTCGGCAACCAGCCGATTCAGAGCTTCGCGCAGCGGCGTGCGGCTGACGCCCAATTCTTTGGACAGTGCAACTTCGTTCAGGCGATCGCCAGGACGCAGGCGAAATGACACAGCCATCGCTTTGACCTGCTCATAGATTTCGTCAACCCGTGGACCCGCCATGTACCCGCCTTTTCCTGTTTCCGCACAGGTGACACAGACCAAGCTTGAAATCAATATACAAAACTGTATACAGCTCTGAACACAGATTTGAAGCGGGAGCGGCAAGCCATGACAAGAACCAACTATCTGACCGGAGCCGAGGCGATGGTGCGCATGCTTGAGGCGCACGGTGTGAAACATATGTTCGGCCTGTGCGGCGACACCACGCTGCCTTTCTATGACGCGCTAGCGCGGATGGATCATGGTATTGAGCACATCCTGACCCGCGACGAACGGCACGCGGCCTATATGGCGGACGGCTATGCCCGCGTGACCGGCAAACCCGGTGTATGCGAAGGACCATCTGGTGGTGGCGCGACATACATCCTGCCGGGCGTGATCGAGGCCAACGAAAGCTCGGTCCCGATTCTTGCGATCACTTCGGACGTGGCAACGACCAGCCGGGGGAAATACCCGCTGACCGAACTGGATCAGGAAGCACTGTTCAAGCCGCTGTCCAAGTGGAATACCTCTCTGGATGACGCGACCCGCCTGCCCGCCATGGTCCGAGCCGCGTTCAGGGCGATGACCACCGGCACACCCGGCGCGACTCATCTGGCCCTGCCCTTCGACACGCAGAAAGGTCAGGTGGACGAGGCTGAAATCTGGGCCGATGCGCGCCACTGCAGCTATCCGACTGAACGGGCTGCTCCGGATCAGGCGGCCATCGACGCGGCAGTTGATATCTTGGCCAAGGCAAAGTCGGCCATCGCGATCTGCGGTGGCGGGCCCGTTTTGTCGGGAGCAACCGATGCATTGCACCGGGTGGCCTCACTGCTGGACATGCCGGTTGCGACAACGGTGTCCGGCCAGGGTTCGATCTCGGAAACGGACCCTTTGGCCTTGGGAGTCGTGGGATCGAACGGCGGTATCCCGGCAACGCGTGCCGTAGTGGATGAGGCTGATGTCGTCCTGTTCATCGGATGCCGGGCAGGCTCCGTCACCACCGAACGCTGGCGCAGCCCGACCCGCGACGTGACCGTCATTCATATCGACAGCGATCCGATGGTCATCGGCGCGAATTACCAGATCGAAGTGGCCATCTGTGCCGATGCCCGACTGGCGCTGGAGGCGTTGGCGGCTGGGTTGGAATCGCGCGAGGGTCTGGCTGCCCAGGGCGGTGCCGCCAAGGCCGCTGACGCATGGGAAGCTAAACTAGCCGCTTACGCTCCTCTTGCTGCCAGCCGGGAAACTCCGATCCGGCCTGAGGCCGTGATGTCCGCCATGATGGACATTCTGGATGACGACGCCATCATAGTGGCCGATCCGGGGACCCCCTGCCCTTACTTCAGCGCGTATTACCGCTGGCAGAAACCCGGGCGGCATTTCATCACCAACCGCGCGCATGGGGCGCTGGGGTATTCGCTGGGTGCCGCAATGGGCGCACATGTTGGTCGTCCGTCTGTCAAAACGCTGGCCGTAATGGGTGACGGATCGTTTGGCTTCGCCTGTGGTGAGTTCGAAACCATGGTTCGGCACAACATGCCGATCACGTCAATCGTGTTCTCGAATTCGGTATTCGGCTGGATCAAGGCCGGGCAGAATGCCGGCTTCGGTCAGCGGTACTACAACGTTGATTTCAACCGCACCGACCATGCCGCCGTCGCCTCTGCCTTTGGGGTAAAATCATGGACCGTGAAAGACCCTGACGACCTGCGCCGCATTCTGAAAGAAGCGGTCGAACATGACGGACCGACGCTGGTGGACATCCATTCCCAGCCCCTTCACGAAGCAGCTGCACCTGTGTCCGAGTGGGTGGCGTAGGACGCGAATGAGGGTGTCAGTTGGGCCAGAAACTCCTGCGCGATGGTCGACAGCGGGCGCCCTTTGGCCGTGATGATGGCGAGGTCCAGCATCACGGCGGGCCGGAACGGGCGGGTTTGATACCCGCTCTCGGCATCGAAGGTCACGGTAAAGGGATCGATCACCGCCACGCCCATGCCCTGTTTGACGAAGCTCAGCAGGTTCTCGAACAGGTGCGTATGAATCTTGGTCCTCCAGTTCCGCCCCGCCGCCTGAAAGATGTCGCGGGTGCGGCGGTGAGTCTGGTGTTCCGGCCCCATCACGATAAATAGCTCATTCTCCAGCAATTCCGGCGTCAACACGTCGTATTGCGCCAGGTGGCTGTCCTCGGGAAACGTGGCCAGTGTTTCGAACTTGAAGACCTGATAGTTGAGCGTGTCGTGCAGAATGGGCATCTCGACGATGCCCACTTCGAAAAGGCCCGAAATCACCCATTCCTGAATCTTCGACGAGTATTGCGACTGAAAGCTGACCGACAGGTTCGGGCGTTTCTCCGCAAAACGCGCGATCTCCCGTGGCATGAAGCCAAACGACAGCGCATGCGGGGCCGCCACCTGCAGTTGGCCGGGATGCTTGTTCTGCAGGTCTGTCACCGCCTGCGCCACGTGGTCCAGCCCGCGCACAACCGTATCTACTTCGCGGAACAGCAAGTCTGCCTCTGGCGTTGGCAGCAAACGTCCCTTGTTGCGTTCAAACAACGGCAGGCGAGCTTCGCGTTCCAACTGGGCTAGCAAGTTGCTGATTCCTGGCTGCGAGATACCCAGAACTGAGGCGGCACCGGTCACCGTTCCAGTCTCCATTATCGCGTGAAAGGCCTGCAGTTGTCGAAACCGAAGCGACATCGCCCCTCCTCATCATTTTTTCTGATACTCTTGCCATAACATAATATTTGAAATGATACACTCGCCACGGCACGGTTCTTTCCGAATACCGGAGGACCAATGAGCGACCTGAATCAGACCATCACGGGATTTGACCTTTGGCATCTTGAACTGCCCGTCACGTCGCGACGCGATCACGGCATAGGGTCGGTCGAGGGCACCTGCGAGGTGGTCATCCTGCGCCTGACCTCGGAAGATGGCACTGAAGGGTTTGGCGAGGCCTCGCCCTGGTCGGTTTTCACCGGAACGCCCGAGGCAACGTATGTGGCGCTGAACCGATACCTCCGCCCGCTGGTGCTTGGGTCTCGGGTGGCGGACCGGGCGGCGATCATGACGCAAGCCGCCTATGCGGTTGCCCATTGTACCGAGGCCAAGGCGGCTCTGGAAACCGCTCTGCTTGACCTTGCCGGACGCATCAGTGGGGTTCCGGTTTGGGCGATGCTGGGTGGCAAATGTCGGGACACGATCCCCCTTAGCTGTTCCATCGCCAATCCTGATTTTCAGCAGGATGTCGCGCTGCTGGATCAGCTTCGGGAAGATGGTGTTCGGATCGTCAAACTGAAGACCGGGTTCCGGGACCACGCCTTTGACGTCATGCGCTTGGAACATCTGGCGCAGAACTGCCCCGAGTTTTCTGTGCGCGTGGATTATAACCAGGGGCTGTCCATCGAGGATGCACCGGCGCAGGTTCGCGATGTCGCCCAATTCCAACCGGATTTTATCGAACAGCCGGTGCGGGCACATCACTATGGGATGATGGCCAGGCTGCGGGACCAGATCGACGTGCCCCTTCTCGCCGACGAAAGTGTATTCGGCCCCGAAGACATGGAGCGCGCCGCAAGGGAAGGCATATGTGACGGCGTTTCGGTCAAGATCATGAAGTCGGGCGGCCTGAGCCGCGGCCAGACGGTTGCGCGCATCGCTGCTGCCCATGGGCTCAGCGCCTATGGTGGGGACATGTTCGAAGCCGGACTGGCGCATCTGGCCGGAACGCACATGATTGCCGCAACACCCGAAGTAACCCTGGGCTGCGAGTTTTATCAGGCTTCTTACTTCCTGAAAGAAGACATTCTGGAAGAACCGTTTATCGTGCGAACCGGCAAAGTCTTAGTACCGGAAGCACCCGGACTGGGCGGTCGCCCGGACCTGGGCAAACTGAATCACTATGCAGTGGCCAAAGCGGTGGCTGCATGAGCGAGAAAAAGACCATAGCCATCATCGGTGCCGGTATCGTGGGCGTGTCAGCGGCGATATGGCTGCAACGCGATGGCCACGATGTGATCCTGATAGACAAAGCCGGTCCGGGTGAAGGCACCTCGCACGGAAACGGTGGAGTATTGGCGTCCTGTTCGATTGTCCCGGTCACGGTGCCGGGACTGCTGAACAAAGCCCCTAAAATGCTGTTTGATCCCTCTCAGCCATTGTTCCTGAAATGGGGCTACGTGCCCAAGCTGATTCCATGGCTGATGCGTTATTTGAAACACGCCAACGCAACGGACGTCGAACGAATTGCCGCCGCTCTGACCCCCATCGTCGGCGACAGCCTGAACGACCACAAGGCTTTGGCTGAGGGAACAGGTGCTGAAAAATGGATCATCCCGTCGGATTATCTATTTCTGTATGAAAACCGGAAACATTTTGAGGATGACGCCTTTGGATGGGGCGTGCGCCGCAAGCACGGATTCACCTGGGAGGAACTGGAGGGACAAGCCTTTCACGACTACGACCCGGTTTTCAGCAAGGACATCGGTTTTGCTGCGCGGCTTGGCGATCATGGTCACATCACTGACCCGGGGCGTTATGTGAAAGATCTGGCCGCGTATGTTGAGGTCAATGGCGGCAAAGTCATACGCGCTGCGGTCGAGGATGTGGTGCGCGAAAACAGTAAGGTGACAGGTGTGCGCGCGGGCGGCGAAACCATCCCCTGCGAAACCGCGATTATAACCGCTGGCGTCTGGTCCGGTCCGTTGGCCCGGCAGTTGGGTATTTCTGTTCCTATGGAAAGCGAACGCGGGTATCATCTTGAATTGGTGGAACCTTCCGCGATGCCGCGAAGTCCGGTTATGGTGGCGTCAGGCAAGTTCGTCGCTACGCCGATGGAGGGCCGGATACGCCTGGCGGGGATTGTGGAGTTCGGCGGACTCGACGCGCCGCCTTCGCGGGCACCGTATGAGTTGATGCGCAAAAACGCCCGGGCCGCCTTTCCGGGCGTGACATGGAAGGACGAAGTGGAATGGATGGGGCACAGACCCGCCCCGGCGGACTCGATCCCGATTGTCGGAGAGGTTCCGGGGATTGACGGCGCTTTCATGGGCTTTGGGCACCATCATATCGGCCTGACAGGCGGGCCCAAAACAGGACGCCTTTTGGCGCAGATGATTGCGGGCAGAACTCCGAACGCGGATGTGAGCGTGTACGCCCCATCGCGGTACAAAATCTAAACCAGCCGGTGAAAAATACCGGTGCCACAAATGACAACTGGGAGAAAACAATGAGAAAACTGACGAGCCTTCTGGCGGCAACCGCACTGACAGCCACCGCAGTACTTCCGGCCGCCGCCGAGAAATGGGACATGCCGATGGCCTATTCGGCGTCGAATTTCCACTCGGCAACCGGTGCCGAGTTCGCCAAATGCGTGACCACCGGCACAGGCGGGGAGATCGAGATCGTGACCCACCCGTCGGGATCGCTGTTCAAAGGCGCTGACATCAAACGGGCGATCCAGACCGGTCAGGCCCCGATTGGCGAGCGCCTGCTTTCCGGCCACCAGAATGAAAATGCGCTGTTCGGGTTTGACTCGATCCCGTTCCTCGCCACTTCGTTCGATGACAGCGAAAAGCTGTGGCAAGCGGCCAAACCATCTCTTGAAAAATTGCTGGCCGAACAGAACCTGACCTTGCTTTACGCCGTGCCATGGCCGCCTCAGGGGCTGTATTTCAAGGACGAAGTGAACTCTGTAGCCGAGATGAAGGGCATCAAGTTCCGCTCGTACAACAACGCCACCTCGCGTCTGGCCGAATTGACCGGGATGCTACCGGTGACAATCGAGGCTGCTGAAATCAGCCAGGCCTTTGCCACTGGTGTTGCCGATTCCATGGTGTCGTCTGGATCGACCGGGTACGACCGGAAAGTCTGGGAAAGCCTGAACTACTTCTATGAAGTGGATGCCTGGCTGCCGCGCAACTACGTGATGGTGAACTCGGATGTCTGGTCGGGCGTGTCGGACGCCAACAAGAACGTCATCAAGGGATGCGCTGAACTGGCCGAATACGCCGGCAACTGGCGGGCCAAGGAATATACCGGGTTCACTCTGCAAGGTCTGCGCGATGGCGGCATGAACGTCGGTCCGGCATCCGAGCAGATGACGAACGAACTGAAAGAGATCGGGGTCACCATGACCAATGAATGGCTGGAAGCCGCCGGGGACGAAGGCAAGGCCATCGTCGACGCGTTCAACTCGGATCAATAACCCAACCGACACGGGCGGCAGTGTGATTTGCCGCCCGTTTTCCATCCAATCAAAACAAAGCGGGGACGGTATGGCGGCACTACGAGGGCTTCGGTCCGTACTGGATTTCATTTATCTGGCAGCGGGGGTGCTGGCGGCGCTCAGCCTGATTGCCATTCTGCTGCTTATTGTGGTGCAGATGCTGGCCCGCTGGACCGGTGAAGTCTTTCCCGGCGCGCCGGACTATGCCGGATACGCGATGGCGGCGGCTTCGTTCCTGTCCTTTGCCAATGCACTGAACCGTGGCAGCCATATCCGCGTTTCGATCTTGTTGAATGCGGTACCGGATAAATTCCGGCGGGTCCTGGAAATCTGGTGCTTCACCATCGGCACAGCCGTGATGTGGTATTTCTGCTGGTACGCCTATCGTTTTGTCTACTGGAGTTGGAAGTTCAACGACATCAGCCAGGGACAAGACAGAACCCCCCTTTGGATACCGCAATCAGCGATGCTTATAGGCGCGATCATTCTGGCCATCGCACTGACCGATCACCTGATTCACGTGCTCTTCCGCGGCGATCACCGCATCACCCGCGATCTCGCTGACCAAAGCCACGGAGAGTAAGAGCATGGAAAACGCATCAATCATCATCCTCTTCCTCTTTGTCCTGTTCACGCTGCTGGGCACCGGTGTCTGGGTCGGGCTGGCCCTGATGGGTGTTGCCTGGGTCGGTATGGAACTGTTCACAACGCGCCCCGTGGGCGACGTCATGATTACGACGATCTGGTCGGCATCATCCTCGTGGACTCTGACGGCGCTGCCAATGTTCATCTGGATGGGCGAAATCCTGTATCGAACGCGATTGTCCGAGGACATGTTCAAGGGGCTTTCGCCGTGGATGGCCCCCCTGCCCGGCGGACTGGTGCACACCAACATTGTAGGTTGCACGGTCTTTGCCGCCGTGTCGGGCTCATCCGCCGCTACGCTGACAACAGTGGGCAAAATGTCGATCCCGGAGCTGCGGAAACGCAACTATCCGGAACGCATGATCATCGGTACGCTGACCGGCGCGGCAACACTGGGGCTGATGATCCCGCCGTCGCTGACACTGATCGTCTATGGCGTCACTATCAATGAATCGATCACCAAGTTGTTTTTCGCAGGCATTCTGCCGGGGCTGGTTCTGGCGTGCATGTTCATGGGCTATGTCGCGATCTACTCGAAGATTGGCAAAGACTGGAACCCTAACGAGGAAGGCAAGTTGACCTTTTCAGAGAAGGTCAGGAACTCACGCTTTCTGCTGCCGGTCATCCTGCTGATCACAGTCGTTATCGGTTCGATGTATCTGGGTTACGCCACCGCAACCGAAGCTGCCGCATTTGGTGTGATCGGAGGGCTGCTGCTGGCCGCAAGTCAGGGTTCGCTGAGTTGGAAAACCTTTACCGAAAGCCTGATGGGCGCAACCCGAACAAGCGCCATGATCGCATTGATTTTGGCTGGCGCTGCGTTTCTATCCCTATCGATGGGCTTCACCGGTCTACCGCGCGGGCTGGCCGACCTGATCGCCGGATGGGATCTGACCCGGTTCGAACTGCTGATGGTCTTGTTGGTATTCTACATCATCCTTGGATGTTTCCTTGACGGCATTTCCTCGGTCGTGCTGACGATGGCCGTGGTCGAACCGATGATCCGTCAGGCGGGAATCGACCTGATCTGGTTCGGCATCTTCATCGTTGTTGTGGTCGAAATGGCGCAGATCACACCGCCGATCGGGTTCAACCTGTTCGTCATGCAGGGCATGACCAATCATGAGATGAGCTATATCGCCCGCGCAGCGATACCGATGTTCCTGATCATGGTTGTAATGGTGTTTGTACTGATATGGTTCCCGGAACTGGCCACATGGCTGCCGGAAAACCTGCGTCAAAGCCCGACCGGGTAGCTCGTCTTTGCTCCTTCTGCACATTGCTGCCCGCCACGGACCTTATGTTCTGCTGGCGGGCCTCTTGGCGGGATTGCTGCTGCCGAATCTTGCTCAACCGATGCGACCTCTGCTGCCACCGATGGTGGTGTTGCTGATGTTCGTTACCGTGCTGCGAATGAAGCCGGAGAGCATTCTGGGCTCACTGGCAGACCTGCCTCGGGTAATCCTGATGGTTGTTGGATTGCAACTTGCGCTGCCCCTGATCGTTCTGACCGTGGGCTTCGCAGGTGGATGGGCCGGCAGTCCGGTTCTGTTTGCCCTACTTGTCATGACGGCCGCCCCGTCCATCGCCGGAAGCCCGAATCTGTGCCGGATGATGGGGCAACCTTCGGAATTTGCCTTGCGTCTGCTGGTGGTCGGCACGGCAATGTTGCCACTTACAATGGCGCCTGTCTTCTGGTTCGCGCCGGAACTCGGCGGGTTTGCTCAGGTACTCTGGGCCGCCTTTAAACTGCTGATAACAATCGTGCTGACCACCTCCGCCGCTATTGTCATCCGCAAAACTATCCTTCGATGGCCTTCGCAGAGCACCGAACTCAGCCTTGAAGGCATCGCGAACATCACAATGGCCGTGTTTGTCATTGGCTTGATGCCGTCAGTCAGCGAGGCCCTCCTTCTGGACACACAGCGTGCACTGTTCTGGATCGTCTTTACCTGCCTCATCAATTTAGGCGCTCAAATCATATTTTTCAGGCTGACACGTTTCCAACTGCCTGCGGACAAAGCGACCGCCATCTCCATAATTGCCGCAAACCGCAACATCGCATTATTCTTCGTCGCCCTCCCGCCCGAGGTGACGACTCCGATTATGGTTTTCATCGGGGCCTATCAGATACCCATGTACCTGACACCACTCGTAATGCGACGAATGTACAGGAAGTCTTGGGCCCAGCGTTGATTTCAGCTTGCCAGTGATCGATTATGGCATCCTGCCCAAATGCTCGCTCTTGCCAAGGCGCAATATACCGCCCTGGGCGAAGGTGACACCGGACTCGATGCCAAGACTCGCCCTAATAAAATGCGCTGGGCGCGGCTTTCTTAATTTGATCAGCAAAGAACGCCAAAAAGCTTTTGCAGGAAGTTTGAGTTCCTGCAGACCTGCCAATTTTCATTTACTGGCGACTTCAGATCAGCTTTCCAGCTATCCCTTCAGGTCGCTTTGCAGCTTGAGGTTTCGGATTAGGCTCGGTATCGTCTGAAGGTTAAAAAGACATAACCTCCCATTGGCAAAGCGAAAAAAACACAACAAAAATGCTCGTCTCTCATTCCAAGAAATTCATCTACATCAAAACCGCAAAGACTGCAGGTACGTCGATGGAGGCCGCGCTACAGAAGTATTGCCTGCCACCGGGCATGGAATTGCCGGAAGGCCGATTCGATCAAATAGAAACCGAATACGGTATCGTTGCTGCGCGCGGAGCAAATGCGGGAGAGACGAATAAGTGGTACAACCACATCCCTTCTACCCAGGTAAAAAGCCAGCTTCCGCCCGAGATTTGGAACAGCTACACCAAGTTCTGCAATATTCGGAACCCCTGGGACAAGGTTGTGTCCTTCTTTCATTTTCGCGACCGGGACTTGGCTTCGCGGCCGGAAAATGAAATTTTTGCCGAATTCAGAAAATTTCTGCAACCAGATAGCAACAGCGGCAGATACCGGATCGGGATAGACACGCATATCTATTTCGTGGACGGTAAGCCAGCTATGGATGACTATATCCGCTACGATAACCTAACCGAGGACTACGCGCATATCTGCAACAAGCTAGGAATTGAAAACACCGAGCTACCCCGCCTAAAGACGGCCAGTCGTGGGAAGAAGAAGATTGACTACCGCAAATACTACGATGACGATCTGCGCGACACCGTGGCTAAGATTTTCGAAAAGGAAATCGATGTGTTCGGCTGGAAATTCTGAACAGAAAAAACGTTCCAAACCACGCGGTCCAACCATTCCTCAACAAACGGACTTCCTGTTCAGCGGACTTAGCGCCCGATGACAATATCCGCACACAGGCCTCCCAGATTTTGGCTTTCGCTCAACCGCAACGTTCCGCCATGCACGCGGGCGATATCGGCAACGATCGCAAGGCCAAGCCCAACCCCGCTGCCCTGGTTCTGATTTCGCGCCGGATCAAGACGCGAAAAGGGTTTGACTGCCTCTGTGCGCTGTTCAATCGGAATTCCCGGACCATCATCTTCAACACGAATGCGAAGAGATTTTGGTTTGATGGAAAGGCTGACATCCGCCCGGTCGCCATATCGGACAGCATTTCCGATCAGGTTTTCGACAGCACGTCGTATGGCCGTAGGGCGCAATGTGACAGTCCCTTCGCCTTCGACTGAGGTCAGGCTGACCTCATGCCCGGCCCGGCGTGCGTCTTTAATGATCTGACGCAACAATGCTTCGGGATCGACGGTCTCTGGTGATCCTTCGGCTGCCCCGCGCGAAAACTCAAGGAACGCATCCAGCAGCAACTGCATTTCATCAACATCCTGCTTCAGAGGTGCGGCCTCATCCTCGGGCAGCATCGAAAGCCCCAGTTTCAAGCGTGTCAAAGGGGTTCGCAAATCATGACTAACGCCAGACAGCATCATCGTGCGCTGTTCTATCTGCCGTTCTATGCGGGCGCGCATATCCAAAAATGCACTGCCAGCGGCGCGGACTTCAATGGCCCCGCCCGGTGTATACGGAACCACTCTGCCCCGGCCAAAGGCTTGCGCGGCGTCGGCCAGCCGAGTGATTGGACGCAGTTGATTGCGCATATACAAAAACGAAATCGTGGTCATGACGACGGCAAAAAACAACATCGTAACGATCAACTGATGCGGTGCCGTCGGAGACAGTCGGCGGCGGTCAAAGGTCAACTCCAAAAGACCAAGTTTTGTCTTTAGATACAACCGCGCCTCATGACCGCTAGGCAGGGCGACTGCCTCCAATTCCGGCAACCGGGCTCGCAGATCGGCTTCCACCTGTGGCGCGATGAAGTCATACCAGCGACGCGTGCCAAGCACCGGCTCTTCGTTGATGCCCAAAAACCGGACCTGCATCTCCAAAGCCGCCAAGTCTGGGCGAACGGCGGCCATTGCCTGTTGCTGGGTCTCGGCATCTTCCATGACGTCAATTACCAGCAACACCTCACGCGAGGCTGCGCGCGTCATCTGGGCTGTGACGTCTTCCAGGTGTTTTTGAAGGAACGCAACTCCGACCACCAACAGCAGCACGATCACTGGCAGAACCAGAATCAACGCAGAACGAGCATATAAGCTGCGTGGCATATAAGGTTTGAGCCATTGTGCGGACATGCGCTAAACCTAACGGGCTGTTACGACAAGAGAAAGAGTGCAGAATGCAGGCGCCTGACGATTTCAACCCGATCCCCGGTAAAGCCGTCGAATTGCAGCCGGGCCTAAGGCGCATTTTGGCTCCGAACCCTTCGCCGATGACCTATCGCGGGACCAATACCTATCTGTTGGGCACTGGTGAGCTTGCCGTGATCGACCCTGGCCCTCTAAACGACGCGCATCTGCAAGCGATTCTGGATGCTATACAGGCCGGTCAGCGCATTAGTCATATCATTGTCACCCACAGTCACCTGGACCACTCTCCGCTGGCCAGACCGCTGGCGGACCGAACCGGCGCCCCGATTCTGGCCTTTGGCGGACCGGAGGCCGGACGCAGCGCCATCATGACCGAACTGGCCCTGCACGGCCTTGCGGGTGGCGGCGAAGGCATAGACTCTGCTTTCTATCCCGACACCGAGGTAGCAGATGGCGCGCTTATAGATGGAGATGGCTGGCAGCTTGAAGTGATCCACACCCCGGGCCATTTGGGAAACCACATCGCGTTGGGCTGGAGTGATGTTTGCTTCACCGGGGATCATGTCATGGGGTGGGCAAGTTCGCTGGTGTCTCCTCCTGACGGCGACCTGACCGACTTCATGAGGGCTTGCCATCGTCTGCGCGCGCGCGACTGGACGGTTTTTCACTCAGGTCACGGTGCGCCGATCAATGACCCGGGCGGGCGGCTGGATTGGTTAATTAATCACCGCTTGGAACGCGAGGCACAGATTCTGGCGGCGTTGGAGGAGGAACCCGGCACTGCCCGATCTCTGGCCGAGCGAATTTACACTGACACCCCCAAAGCCCTTTTGCCTGCGGCTGAAAGGAACGTGTTTTCTCATCTGATTGATTTGTTAGGGAAATCACTAGTTTTGGCCGATAAGGAACTGTCTGTAGACGTGAGATTTTCAAGACGGGCCTGACCCTCGGAAACTTTTTTGCGAAAACGTGACATTCCCCTCTGGACGGCAAGAATCCGGGTTGTTATACGCCCCTCAGTTCCGGCGTAGCTCAGCGGTAGAGCAGTTGACTGTTAATCAATTGGTCGTAGGTTCGATCCCTACCGCCGGAGCCAAAACTTCCTAATAAATTCTGCCCTTGAGAAACGTGTTTTAGCTCGGATCTCATCACAGGGTTTTTCGTCGAAAATTCTCCTGACTCCTCTGGACGCCATAGATTCAGGTTGCTATATGGCGCGAACCGTTCCGGCGTAGCTCAGCGGTAGAGCAGTTGACTGTTAATCAATTGGTCGTAGGTTCGATCCCTACCGCCGGAGCCAAAAAAAGCCCTTAAGGTCAAAGCCTTAAGGGCTTTTTTGGCGGCCGAAGTTCAAGTTTTATCTATTGCTCGCAGGTTCAATGAACCTGACTGGCGGTTTTCTGCAAAACACAAAGCATCTTGCAGACAATCGTTCCAAAATCCGGATCTCCAGCTATGCAGCAAACTCAATATGTTGCCCCCCTGCTCCGCGGATGAACTCCCCAACCTGCTGAATCAATTCCTCACCAAAATGGGGCTTAACCGCGCACTCCCAAACTATCGCCGTGCGCCAGCCAAGGCCATGTAGCTGCCCAAGCACCTTCGCATCTCTTCGACTATTTGCCTCAAACTTTTTGGTCCAGAACTCAACATTGGTAGAAGGCTTTGTTGCCTTGGAACAGCCAGGGTGCTGGTGCCAGAAGCACCCGTGTACGAAGATCACTGTTTGCCACTTTGGCAAAACGATATCCGGTGAGCCGGGCAAGCCCCGCGCATTGACCCGAAAGCGAAACCCTTCGCGGTGCAATGCCTGTCTGAGGCTCACCTCCGGTTTGGTGTTCCTGCTCCGAATGTTTGACATCATTCGGGACCTGGTTTGACTGTCGACTATGTCCGTCATGAACCCGACATAACACTTTCATCGACGAATTCGAGCTTCCGCGTCACGCGAAACCTGGTACAAGGCCTTTGTTGAGGGGATACGCATGACAAAAGAGTATGCTATCATAGATTTGTTCGCCGGCCCCGGAGGGCTGGGCGAAGGGTTTTCCCGGGCTGGTCGCGATACGGACACGCCCATGAAAATCCATCTTTCGGTGGAAATGGATGACCATGCTGTCCAGACACTGCGCCTACGCGCGTTTCTGAGATCGTTTCCAGATTTCCCGGTAGAATACTACAACGCGCTGAATTCCGGATGTGTTCTACCAAACTGGGCCGAGCTGTATCCGGAAAATTGGAAACACGCTCATAGCGAGGTCAGGCAAAGGGTTCTCGGAGAAAAAGGCGTCTTCGAGGAACTTGCGATCGAGCTTGATAAGGCTCGTGAAGCCTACAACGGCAATACAATTCTAATCGGAGGTCCCCCCTGTCAAGCATACTCGCTGGCTGGCCGATCCAGAAATTCAGGCAAGGCAAACTACGTCCTTGAGGACGACCACCGGCACTACCTCTACCGTGAGTATGTTCGCATTCTTCACAAGCTCCTTCCTGCTGCCTTTGTCATGGAGAACGTCAAGGGAATGCTCTCAAGCAAGGTAGACGGCGGTGGTATTTTTAGCCGAGTTCTGGACGATCTCGAGGCTGCCGGGGATGGTTATTTCCTCATCCCCCTGTCAAAGGCGACACCTGAGGACGGCGCTCGCGCACCTGCCAGAGACTTTCTCATCAGAGCAGAAGATCATGGAGTACCTCAAGCACGCCATCGCGTGATCGTCGTCGGCATCCGCAAGGATATGGCAGAGGGACTGCATCTCGAAGAACCGCTTCTTGGTCAACCTCAGGCACCGGTGAGTGTAGAACAGGCGATCGGCGACATTCCGAGTCTGCGAAGCGGCTTGAGCAAAGGCGACACGGTCGAAGCTTGGCAAAGCGCGCTTAGAGACCAAGCGTCTGCGATCGCATCCTCCGAAGCGGTACCGATGGAAGTCAGAGAAACCGCACGCGCGATCGAAATAGCAAACGAAATGCCTTTCCTACGCGTCAGCAGCAGAAAGCAACAGTCAAACAGAATGCCTCTTCATTTGCGAGACTGGTTTGCAGACGATCGCCTCAAGGCCTTGCTACAGCACGAAACACGCGGCCATATTCCGGGTGACCTCGGCCGATATCTCTTCTCTTCAGCGTTCAGCAGAGCTTTTGGCAAATCTCCCAAACTTGTCGAGTTTCCAGAGTTCCTCCAACCTTTGCATCGCAACCGAAGTAGCGGAAAGTTTGCTGACCGCTTCCGCACGCAAGTGGTAGGCCGCCCCTCAACGACGGTCACCAGCCATATTTCGAAAGACGGGCACTACTTCATCCACCATGATCCTATGCAGTGTCGTTCATTGACGGTTCGCGAAGCAGCGCGTCTCCAGACGTTTCCGGACAACTATCTCTTTTGTGGCCCCCGTACCAAACAGTATCATCAAGTTGGAAACGCCGTTCCCCCTTACCTCGCTTGGCAGATAGCGAAGGCAGTGCAACGTCTTCTCGCTTGAAAACAACATAGCTACCAAACACAAAATTCTTACTCTGCTACACAATCCCACCAGACAGCCATTGGACCTCATCTTGGGCGCAAACTACGCATAAAAAGGCTCTTGCTCTTGTAAAGGCGACATAGGCAAGCTCTCGTCTCTCCATTTCTTCACCTGTGACGACCAAGACAATCGCCGAGCGTTCGAGGCCCTTGAATCGCCTGACTGTATCGACAACTACCTCTTCAAGAGCCATTTCCTCCGCGTCAGTAACCGGGATGCTTGTGCCGCTGGTCAGCCCCAGGAACTGTTCTTTTGCCAATGGTCCGTTGAAAAGGACGGCTATGTCTCTTGGCGCCACCTCCTCGTTGAAAACAAGGCGGCGCATTTCCTTGTAAGCCGCCTGCATTTTCGTTTTGGTGTTGTCTTCTGTGACCCACGAAACTTCAAGTCCGTCAGGACCATCCGCAATGATATCCGGGCCCGTGTAGTGGACTGTAGCTACTGTATGGATATTCTTGGTATTTCGAAGATTTCGAGACAGTCTCAAAGGAACCACGCTCAAGTCTTGAGCAGTAATTCCAGCGTTGCCATAGACTTCTTGATTGCTGTCCATGAAGACGCGAAGCCTGCCATCAGTCGCGACGCATGCATCAATTGCAATCCACCAGTCCGGGCGAAAATCTTGCCCTTCATCTACAATAATGGTGTCCCATTTCAAGGCAGGGTTTTTCTCGACAGCCTGAAAAAGCATGTTGGGTAGTTCGGTTTCATAGAAATCCCGCTCACCAACATTCAAAGGCTTTGGGACACCAGCATTTTTTGATGTCTTCCCGCACAGGGCATGAAATCCTAAAACAGTCAAATTTTCGATGCCACCAAGTTTCCGTTTGAGGCTCATCGCCAACGGTCGGCTGTGACAAGTCAGGAGTGTTTTCCTTCCTTCGGACGCTGACCTGATTGCTTCCTCGACCGCAACCACAGTCTTTCCCGTACCTGCTCCCCCTCTAATCAAAGCGCGTGGAATATCAGCGATAGCATCCAAAATAAGGTACTGCGTTGGCTCCAAGACTCGAAATTCTGCTTCAGCTTCCGCAAGCGCAGCTCCAATCCTGAAACTGAGTGTGAATGGGTGCGCCAGTAGCCTTTTCAATGCGGCGATACCGTCATGACCAAGTGGTTCACAATTTGCCGGGCGTTTGCCTTCCTTCAGCCGATCCGAAATCCAACTCCTGAGATCACGATTGAATTGGCTCGCGCCGCAAAAAATATGCGCGGGCCGATCAGACCCAAGACTGCTTGCAGGTACACTCGCACTTGGGAATATCACACCATGTGCCGCATGAATGAAGCGCTTTGACCATTTCGGTACATCATTCAGGCGAGTAAGCATCTCGTGTTTTGCGCTTCGAGCCTGAGCAACCGGATCTTTAATCTTGTGAACGAAATTTCTATGGTCCTTGCTTCTCCATTGCCCGTCACTTGGATCAAAGGAAATCTCTTTGCCTCCCTTAACCTCGATGGCCAAGATACCGTGCTCAGGGTGCGCAACCAGAAAGTCGCATTCACCATCTTTTTCGTTTCCCAACCTGTCAGTTCCCAGCCATGGGCTCGAATAAAAAACATGGAAATCATCGTCGAGAACTTCTGAGAGCCTGTTGTAGACACGGACTTCAGCTTTGCGACGCTCATCATCGAGCACCGAGCGAGGTAGTTTCTTTGGCCAAAGTAACGCCATTAAGATCTCCGGAGCATGTCTTCAAAAAACCCGAGACCTGAGCCGGATCCATCGCCCGTAAGCAGCGCTCTGTCCAAAAAGCTGTTGAATGCTTCACAAGAGGTTTCCGGAACGAGACAACAGGCATGGCATACAGAATGGGAATAACTATTCAATGCTCCCATCATGTCTGTGATGCAAAGCGGATCCGAGGAACACCACTCGATCGCTTCGAGTGAGCGCTGCAGAATGCCTTCAATTCGACCTGCCTTTCCTTGGCGCTCAAGACCTCCAAGCGTTCCGTCGGCATCAGGTGTGGCAGTATAGACGAGAAGCCCGGCCATCTGCTCCTCTTCACAACCAGCGTAAATCCTTTCCTGTAATGAAGCTGACGAATAGCCACATTCCAGTGTCAGTTGCCGCATGAGAGCATGAGAAAGAGTGTGGCAAAGCATGTATCGAGGAGTAATTTGTTGCTGTGGGGCGGCATCATCCCCGTATCTCTCCCTCCAATCCGCCAGATGCCGATCTTCGCATTCTGAAACTCGATTGATAACATCATCCCGGCGCTCCCATTTCGCCAGCTTTTCTTCATTTAGAGCAAGAAACACTCCCTCGCCACGCACTTCGATTGCCGGAAGCCACTCAAGTGCCTCCTTGGAAAGTCGCGCCACCTCGGAGGAATCTGGATCACCGGGTGGATTGATCCTGGTAAACCCTTTGATCGCCCTTACTTCGCGCAGGCGAACGGCCCTGACCACTCGTGATATCCAAGGAGATATCTCAGACGGTACGGCCTCCCGGCGTGTTTCGAAATCAATGTCTGGAGTTCGACTGCGTCCCGGCTCGGTGACAAACTGCCTGTATTCAGCGGGACGTAGATCGTCAGTACGCAGTTGACCGAATGATGTGAGACGAGCTCGAATGGCCTCAGCCAACTCGGCTGGAGACATCTCGAGTTCTCTCAAAATGCTCTCCAAGTCGCCCTTTGCTAAGAGCTCGATATACTCCTCAAGCTTTGAGTGATCGTCGAGGTTTGTCAAAGAGCTCCACCAATCACCCAGTACTTCTTGAAGACGGTCAGACCATGGGGGGATGCTCAGCGCTGATTCCGTCACTGGGAAATACAGGTTGGACGCACCACGTTGGACTGCATACTGCTCGTTTCCACAGTTTTCATTACCATTTGCCAGCCATGGCCTGAGACCTCGACATTTTGGACCGTGCTCCCAAGTCTTCTTCGAGAAGACACCGTCCATGGATCTCCTCGCGCCACATTCCGGGCAACTAAGGATAAGTCCAGCGAGGCCAGGACTCTCTGAACGCAACCTTAATCCCCGGTGGCGATCCGAATTCTCCCTTTTCGCAGTTTTGCATCCTGGTTTGTGCCCTACCCACCAGTCCCAAGGGAATTCGTCGATGTGTCCATTTTTGCAAGCCATGACGAAGCGAACTGGAATGACAAAAACCTTGCTGTCGCCATGAGAAGCTTCAGTGCACTTTGGGCAATAGCGATATGCCTCTCCAGGATCGTTCTTCCATCGTCTTTCCGGCTTGATCACATCGCAATTAGGGCATTGAAGCCACTTCGGAAAGCGAACGGCAACCAAGCGCCTCAAGTCCGGATCGTCATCCTTGCCACGCTCAAGAATGACTGGTGGAGTTCTAAAACCTTTAACTCCGAGCTTCTTCTGTAGACGAGTTTCGCGAATGACTTGAGGATGAGCGAGACCAGCTGGCGGGAATGATTGGTCCCATTCCTCAAGCCCGGCCGCAATTCCTGAAACTGCACCTCCACCGGACCTGAAATCCACGACAGAACCGGGACCAAAAGTAGACACCACTGCACTACGCCGAAGTTCTTGGAGATCATTCTTCATTCATATCGTCCCTCGCCCTGAGTACAGGAGCCATCCTGAAAGGAGTGCCGGCTTCAACTGTCCTCATTGAGTTGAGTGTTGGCCACGCCGCACCAGCTTCTCTGCCGGATGCCCGGCGAGCTGCTGCCCTTTCCGCGCTTTGGAGAAGGGATTTCCCTCCTTTAAAGTCGCTCCAATATACCTCTGGAGCTCTGGCTCTCCAGGTATCCAAGAGGCGCTCGAGCTCTCCGCGAACAGCCGTCTCTTCAGGGTCTATCTTCTTTGCACGCCCCACAATCTGATCGATGATGTCCATCGCTTCATCCTCTGCATCGTCATCCATTCTCGGAGAATCGAGCATGTCAGGCACAAGGTGGCGCACTGCCGCCACCAAAGCCGCATGCAGAGCCCTATCGCGAGCACGTGATGCAAACGGGGTTACGCTTGTAGCTTCCACATCTCTGTAAAGAGTTCTGTGCCATCCAGAAAATGTCTCAAAATGGGAGCGGTCGCGCGCTTTGGCATTGTTGAGCACCGAAACCACAAGACCACTGACATCTCCCCGCCCAACACGGCTGGTGGATTGAATGTATTCAGCTATGGTCTTGGGCTGTCCATTCACAAGCATCAACCCGAGACGAGAAATATCGACACCGACACTGACCATATTCGTTGCCAAGACCGCGTCTACTGCGCCAGGTGATCCAACCTTTATGTCAAGGAGATCAAGCATTTCACGAATTTCTTCTTGTGTTCTTCTTGAGGTTAACTCCTCAACATTGCTCAAAGGCCTCGCATCTTCTGAGCGAGCGTTAGAATAGAGCTCCACACTGTCGGATACGTCGTCTTGCATCAGAACGAGGGCACCGCCAAGCTCGCGAAGAGAGTTGAAGTAACCAACAAGAGTCCAATAAGCATCTCTGCGATCGTCGTCGCTGAACGCGCCAAAGGCCGTTTGCAAAAGGGAGCCAGCCACAGCTTGTAGGGTAAATTTCGCTGAGCGCCCTGCAGTTGTAACCCCAAGATATCTTCTGCCAACGGCTTTTCGCCGTTGGTCACGAACCGCGAAACCTGAATCGTCGTGATCGATCGCAGGCGGGGGAAATTGAAAAGCTTGGCGATCAAACAATGCCAGCGCCTGCTCAGGTGCTCTACGGATCGTAGCCGTCGAGCCGATTACCTTTGCTCTGTGTCCATGCGATCCGAACATCAAATCGAACGCGGTCTCATAAGTGCCCGCGATAGTTCCCAGAGGGCCGGAAATAAGATGAAGCTCATCCTGAATAATTAGATCAGGTGGCGAGCCACTCGATACGCCGAATAGCCTGTTGGTTCTCTTCTCCCGGACAATTTGAGCGAATTTGTCCACCGTACCAATGAGCAAAGTTGGCCGCCTGTCGTAGACATCTTCGTCGACTGTAAAAACAGGCAAAGCACCATACATAGTGCATTGGCTGTTTGTGCACTGCACCAAAACTGGTGAAGTCGGGCTCGCAATGGACCAATCCAGTTTATCTCCGCACGCAGGGCAGCGAGCGAGTTGTTTAGGAGATGCAATTTCTTGTGCACGCTGGACAATGGAAGCAAATGCTGCCGTTCTCTTGTTAGGGGTGGCATCTCCACCTACCCAAAGGCCAATTGAGAAAGGCTCGTCGCCTTGCAACGGCAAACCCTGCGGACAAGTCACCTTACCTGTACGAATTGCCTCAAGGGCTACGATCATCGCAGCTGATCGGGCGAACTGCTGCGTTGTAAGAAGTCTGAGAGTGTAGCGCATCAATGCGCAGACACCACTGTGGTCGTCTGGTGTGTCCGAAAGGCGACGGTAGACCGCGATGCACGCTATCAACGCCAGATACGCCTCTGTTTTCCCGCCACCGGTTGGAAACCAAAGAAGGTCCAGAACTCCTCGGTGTTCATGGCCTCGCTCAACTGACGATGGCGCACTGAGGAGCAAAAATCCCAGTTGGAAAGGCCGCCAGCGTAGTGGACCGTGGCGGCTCTTTGTTTCGTCCCACGAATGTTGAAGATGCATGGCAAGATTTGCGAGCTGAAACGCTCGCTGGAGCCGAGGCTTGGAACAGAGCTCTTTGACTGATGCCTGCATTCGTTCAAGTGCCACTTGGCATTGGGCCAGATGAGCCACAGCCACATGTTTCAGCTCTGGATTTACATCATCGACATCATCAATTCGTTTTCGTTGCGATTTCACCCAACGTTCATATGCTCCGCAAAAACGATTTAAGCCCTCTTGAAGGGATAAGCTATCTGCATGAGCCAGTTCTTCTGCTGACAAAGGGTCGAAATTCGCAGCTTTTTCCAGATCGGAAAAATACTCATGACCATTAGGATCGACACCTTCAACGATTGCCGATGGCAACCACGTTGTCTCAACCCATCGCGCAGACCGTTGGTCGTCATTCTCTCCGCCTAACGTTTCCCACTCTGCGGAACATGTGTGGCCAACGGCAAATTCCAGTACGTTCCTATAAAGCAGGGCACCACTTACTTCGTCGCTCAACACCTCTTCTGAAGCGTTTGCCTCAAGGTTTTGACCCGCAGTCAAAGCACGACGAGGAGGCTTGGGGACCAATCGGGTTCCATCACATGGTTCTATTCGAATCGCGGTCTGGAAAAGAGATGACGCCTCGATTTCATCTCGAGCTTGCTCGGGAACCGCAGAGTTCACGAGTGCGAGCGTAGCCAGAACCGCGCCATCAACGTCCAAGCAACGCAAACTCAAGGAAACGCTGGGTAAACTTTGATCTAAGTCCCTGAGTGATATTTCTCTGGTTGGCCCTGGCTCCAACAATAGCTCAGAAATTTCGATGTTATGCGGTTGGCGTTTCCAAATGGTATTTTCTTCGCGCTCCTCGAGCCGATAGGTGGCGAAACTACAGGTAACGCGAACATGGGGGGCTCCAATGGAAGATGCACTAAAGGAAATGCCGGCTACAGAAGGCTTTTGGATGGATCTGGTTTTTACTGCGTCGTTTTCGCCACTGCTCTCTTCACTGGCACCTGCACCCGCAGTACCCAAACGTTCATCGTCCTCACCACCCATTGCTGTACACTGAGGCCAAAGAATGCCTGTGAGATAGACATCGGATGGCCGTGCGCTCAGTTCCTCATCAGACTGTCGCGGACCGATAAGGTCATCGAAGAGCCGACTGGCAACAATCACGCGATCTTGGGATCTATCCACTGCCATTAGGACCTCCGCTTAAAATAAAACGATGGATATGCGGCTATTCTTGGGGTTAGGAGAAATCCAGACGATGCCCAAGGTTCATGGAGCGTTGACGCTTCACTGTCGTCAGGAGCCAAGACCATCGTTGAGCAACCGTGCCCACGAACATAACTCAGTCGGCCTGGAGGTCTGTGACTATTCCCTTGATTCCGCTTTTTCAACAAATCCCAGAGATCGTAACCCACACTTCGCTCCATTGCTCCTGCGCAAGTTTCGCCGGAATCGGCAACAATCCGGTAGCGCCAATCCAACTCTGGATCGACCTGTAACGAATAGGTTGTGACAACATCCGAAACGCCGGCGAGAAAGTTCTGAGCTTTTGCCGCTTCGGAAGCACTTAGTTCGTTAGAACCTACAAGTCCTCTGGGGGCGATATCTCCATCGCGACCAATTTCGAGCATGGTCTTGCCATTTCTCGTCCATCCATACGCTCGACCAGATGACAAGGAGGCGGACCTCGAAACTGTCCCCTCCCCAACCATTAGCGAAGTTTTCGCACGAGTGGCGCCTACAAAAAGTACCCGCGTTTCTTCAGCCTCTTCTTCGGCATTCTCGAATTCGGCACCTGTCGGTAGAAGGAGGACAACATTCTGCGCCTCGCGACCTTTGCTCGCGTGGATAGTTCCTACGATTGGGCCGAATAAACCATATTCCTGAGTTGTAAGATCAATAGGGGGACGCTTCTGGCTCAATCGGCGGCGCAACTTACTCATTTCGACCGAGCCATCGTTTTTTCCCGCCACTCGCAATAGGCGCCACCAGGCTTCAGCCGGACCATATTCAGGCGTGGCTTTAGTTTCCACTCGCTCCGACCAAAGTTCGTAAAACATAGCCTCATCCAAGAAGGCATCGGAGTAGTCATAAAAACAAAGGGCTAACCAAGAAGGCAGCGTACCTCCGTAACCTGACAATCTAAGCCGATGCGGAATATCGCAAAACTGCGATGCCATCAGAACTTCCGATCGTGTTCTGAAAAGAAGGAGATCATCGCTCGAGAAGTCTGCGACTTTCATCTGCATCCACTTAAGGCCACTCTCATCCGCGAAGTCGCAGATTTTCTGTGCTATTTCATCATGGAAACCTTCTTTGCGCTTCTGAATACCAAGGACATCCTTCCTGACCTCGGAAAAAATTCGTCGAAGCCCCGGGGAAGAGGTGCGGTGAATTTCTTTGAGAGCCAACAACGTGAATTCCAATTCACGAACAGACTTCAAGCGTATGAGAAGAGGCTGACCAATATTGCCAACGCTCGTTTGAAGATGCCCTACACGATCATCCGAAAAGCCATAAATGGCCTGAGCTTCATCTGTGAAAACCGTGACGCCGCAGTCCTCAGGCAAACGCTTCAGCAATGCCTCTACAAGGTCGGCACGCTTGCCCACCAAATCCTGAGCCTCATCGATGACAACGTGCTCAATCTGAGACAACTCGTGGGCAACATCCTCGTCGGCCTTTAGAAGCTCAATGACACGCTCGATGTTTTTCTCATACGAGCCCGTGAGGCTTGCGTTGGGGTCGTGCCCGGAGTGTATGGACCAAGCGTGTGAATCAACCGTAGCAATACGGATGCCGAAAGAATTGTCGCCCACATATGAATGCAACCGAGCCCGAATCTCGGCAACTGCAGTTCGTGTGAAACTGATCATCCAAGTGTTACTGGGTTCGATGTCTTCTTCTTCGATCAAGTGCGCGAGCCGCGCACAAGCAACGGCAGTTTTGCCGGTACCAGGGCCAGATTCTACAATAATCCGGGCGTCATACTCAGCTGTGATCACCTTGACCTGATCTGCATCCCAATCGGCAGTTTGGCCTATCTCTTGCACAATATTCACAGCTAAAAATTACTCCGCGCCTTATTTATTCTTGTAGCACTGACCCAACTCAGGCGTTTTGATTTAAGTCATCATTCTACCTACAAAGTTGAGCACGGTGGATGTCAGGTTGATTCCTTCGTGCCGCTTTTGGGGATTTTGTGCCAACTTCAACTCTTCGATGCAACAGTATGGCCAGCATAGACGAATTTCTCGCAATTGAGTGGCCCCAACGCCCAGAGTCTGGCTTGGCATCACCCGTTCTTCATACATCCTTCAGGCGATTCTGACCTGACAAGCAAAGCGCGCCAGATCGGAGTAATCCACATTTAGAGAGGCGGGTTAAGTTAAGTGAAATTCCGAGTTGTGGTTTCGTTTTCCCTTGTTTTGAGCATTCCTCGCGAAGCCCCAAACAAGGAAAAAACAAACCAGATTTTCCGATCAGCCGAGAGATCGCAGCCTCTCCGAACAGACAACCGCGCAGACCCAAGGAGGAAATCAGGCGCCCTTGAAACCCGAGCATGATGCGAGGGTGCTGCAAAGGAGAACAGAGAAATGTTCGACTTACACCACGACCCCCTGAAGGATCTCAGGGAGTTTTTCCTAAATCATTCGGAAGCCCTACAGAATGCGGCAGTGCTACTCGGTGGCCAGATCGGTGTTCGGTGCGTTCATGCAATCATGGACGACCTGTCTATTCAACCAAAGCTGACGCGCCGGATGGAGCGAAACCTGGTCCGCCTACGTGAGTTGCTGACATTGGAAAATGTCCATGATCCTGATCGGGTCGAGGCAGCGTGTTTCGCCGAGGTCGACCCGGGCTCCGCCATCGTGGAAGATATCTGCCTTCTGGCGGATGAGTTTACAGATCATCTACGGGCACATTTCGTCGCTCAGAAGGCATCCTCAACTGCGCCGCTGCCAGCGTGAAAAGCCAACGGCCGGGGCCTGTCAGCCCGCCCCGGCTTCTTGAGAGGCAATGGCGCCTCGTTTTCACCCGCCACAGCAAAGGGGAATTTCCATGGCGAAAGATCTTAACGAACAGCTCGAACAGGCCGTTCTTTCAACCATCAAGCAAGGGCGTTGGCTCGCTGAAAAGTGGAAAGAAGCCGGAATCCATCCTGGAAAAAATCTTCGACCACTTCTGCCGCAACTGGTTCAACGTCTGCGGGACGGCGAGCCTCTGGCGATCAATGACGACAAAGGGTTGAATCTGATGGCTGAAGAAATCGCAAGAGCGTTGAACGAGCTCAAGCCCGGCTATGGTGATCTGGCGATGCGCATCGATACCTCGGAACATCTGATCTTTGACAAGGATCGGGAGCAGCTGCGGCAACTGGCCGAGAGCTGGAAAAGCTTCCAGGGCATTCGCAGGCATACTCGTGATCTGCAAGCAGCATTGCGGCAGCTCAAATTGGCATTGCGACGCGTTTAACCCGGCGTCAGGACAAGTTTACTTCGCCCTTGGTCCAAGCCCTGTGCATGGGCCAGGCGGCAAGATTCCGAAATTTCGAGAAAAGGCCAATATGAGCTCCAGCAGGCTCACTACATGTGTTCGGGCAAGGGCTGCTCATGACAAGATCATGCGCCAGACGCCTGAAGTTACAAAAAGTTTGACGTGTTTTCATGAGGTTAGAAGAAATCCATAAGTTCGTTATTTGTTTTTGGTTTGTTTGGCCAATGTTCCTTTCGCCAATACGAAAATGAAAGGAAAAACCCTGCACCTTTGCCTGCTGCTCGAGGTTCTCAGAGCAAGCGCTGAAGAAACGACAATCACCGTCAATCAGCGATCGAATTCTTGACGTGATTGAGAGGATCCGTCGGCCCCATGGGGTCCACGCAAATTCAGGCTAAGGGAAACAGCCATGGAGAAGATTTTCACTCCAAAACAGCTCGCCAATCGGTGGGGTTGTTCAACACGAACCGTCAGAGCCGTGGTCCTTTCTGGCTCATTACCACATTTCAGAGTGGGACGCCTTATGCGCATTCCGGAAGAGGCCGTCCAAACGTTCGAGAAACGCTTCTGAAACTGAACAGGAAGCGCGCTGGCGAGCCTTGGTGCACACCATGCTTCCAAGAGCTCCGTCAGCCAATTTCAAGGAGGTCTGTTTTGAACAACAGCAAAACACCTAAACAACTCGCAGAACGATGGAACTGTTCCGCCAACACGGTTCGCAATCTGATTTTTGCAGGCGAGCTTCATGCATTTCGCATTGGAGAAAAACTGATCCGCATTCCAGTTGAAGCAATCGAGGAATACGAAAAATGCGCGAATTCATGATCGAGAAACGAGGAAACACTTACGTGGTCCACTGGAAGGACAGAGCCGGAAGAAAGAGTAACCACAGGCTGCGCCAGCCCAGCTTTGACACCAGACAGGCGGTGATCATGGATGCAGAAAAACTTTTTGAGCGCTGCGCTCGGAACCAAATGAAGTCACCCGATCCCGATGTATGCCGCGGTTCGGACCGTGTTTCAGCCGTGTCCGAACAGCTCAAAATCGCAAACGCAAATGGGGAGAAATACTGACATGCCCCAGATTCACATTGGTAAACTGAAAGGTGGATACGCCGTATACTGGTATGAGAACAATGGCGGTAAGCGAAACCGCCGCAGATTCCGCCTAAAGGCCACGAACAAGCAGGATGCCTGGCCGGAGGGATTACGGATATATGAATCCGTAATGATACTTCAGGGCAACAAGCTGACCTTCGGAGACGCATGGGAAAGGTACCAAAATGATCTGGATGGTCGCCGCACCTCGGAGCAAATGAAGGGTATCTGGAAAACCGTAGGTCCATTCTTCGAGAAGTTTGATCCCCTGCAGATCGACGACAATCTCGTCAAGAAATACGTAAATATCCGAAAGAAAGACTTCTTCAAAAAGCACGGTCGGGAGATCGGTCCTGGCACGCTTTTTCACGAGGTGAACATGATCCAATCCACACTTAACTATGCGTGGAAGAAGAAACTGATCAGCGAGGAACCCTACAAGCTGGCAAAACCATCGCGACCAGCCCCTGTTGATCGATGGTTGAAAGAAGATGAAATTCAACGGCTGTTGTCTGCCAGTGTGCAAACCCCGCATCTGCACGTCGCTATTGTGTTGATGCTATCGACCGCAGGCCGCGTTGGCGCTGTACTCGAGTTAACCTGGGATCGGATCGACTTTCAGAACCGGACGATTGATCTTCGCGTCGAGGAAACCGGCCCGAGAAAGAAACGGGCTTTTGTTCCGATGAACGAAGGAACCTACAAACTTCTGTCTGCGTGGAAACCTATGTGTGACTCAGAGTTCGTGGTGGAATACAAGAGTGGTGGTGTTAACAGTATTAGCAACGCATTCAGGAAGGCTACAATAAGGGCGAAGTTGAAGAACGTCACGCCCCATGTCCTTCGCCATACAGCGGCAGTCCACATGGTCGCCAGCGGTAGCTCAATGGAAAGGGTTTCTCAGTACCTCGGGCATTCGAGTGTATCAGTCACCGAAAAAATCTATGCAAGATTTGCGCCGGAACACCTTAAGGAAGAGTCTGAAGCCGTAGATTTTCTGAAGGATGAACACGACTTCCTCCAAACAGACTTCGATGTGCCTCGTAACGATGAGTGAAAATTGAACCGTCCCACCATCTATAATACAAGTGAAAAGCCCGCTGCAAAAGCGGGCTTTTCCATTCGAAACTCTCATACTATTTGCACGCAGGTTCAACGAACCTGCCTCCCTGAGCCAAGCGCTTCAAGCTGAGCGAAACTTGATAAATACGCCCCCAAATTAGCCAAATAACAACTACTTAGTTGGCGTACACCTGTCTGTTAATCAATTGGTCGTAGGTTCGATCCCTACCGCCGGAGCCATACTTCCCTTCAGACAATGCAAAACTCCGCGAAATGAAAGAGCGCTTTGCCCGGCCTTGGCGTGAAAAGCCAGTGACTGTCTTGCGTGCTGGACTAGCCTTTAACTTCGGCGACTAGCGGTACACTATTTCTGACTATTCATCCAAAACGTTCGCAAACTCTGCCCGCAAATTTCGTTTCAACACTTTGCCCGTGGCGTTCAGAGGTAAAGCATCAGTGAACACAACCTTATCCGGAACCTGCCACTTGGCGATTTTGCCATCAAAAAACGCCAGCAACTCTTCTTCTGTTGGGTCTTCACCATCTGCCTTGACAGCAACAAGGATCGGACGCTCGTCCCACTTTGGGTGAGGCACGCCAACCACTGCGGCCGTAGCCAGCTTTGGGTGTGCGACCGCGATGTTTTCCAGTTCGACTGAGCTGATCCATTCGCCGCCGGACTTGATGATGTCCTTCGATCGGTCGCAAACCGTCATGTAACCATCCGGGTCGATCGTCGCCACGTCACCGGTGGCGAACCAGCCATCCTGCAACAGGCCCTGATCCTGTGTCTGGAAATAGCTGTCCAATACCCAATACCCCCGCACCAAAAGATCACCCTGGGTTTCTCCGTCGTTCGGCAGCTCCTTGCCATCATCGTTCACAATTTTCAGTTCCACCCCAAAACAGGGGCGCCCCTGGCTTTCCCTCAGTGTATGTTGCGCATCCACGGGCAGGTCCCCGTGTTTAGCAAGCGGGTGATTGGCTGTGCCCAACGGACTCATCTCGGTCATGCCCCAGGCGTGGATAGTTTCAACACGGTAGGTTTCGCGGAATGTTTCGATCATCGACGGAGGACATGCCGCCCCACCGATCACCGTCCGCCCGAGGCTTTCTAATTTACTTCCGGATTGTTCGGCATAAGCCAGCAAACCTTGCCAGATCGTGGGCACTCCCATAGCCAAAGTCACTCCATAGGTGTCGATCAGTTTGACCAACGCCTCACCGTGCAGGTCTGGCCCCGGCAGAACCATTCGCGAGCCCGACATGGCGCAGGCATAAGGTGATCCCCATGCGTTTACATGGAACATCGGCACCACTGGCAGGACTACATCCATTGCGGAAAATCCAATTACGTCGCGCGTGTTCGATCCGAAACTGTGCAGAACGGTTGAGCGATGTGAATAGAGCACACCCTTGGGATTGCCAGTCGTACCGGATGTGTAACACAGGCTGGAGGCCGTGTTTTCATCAAAGCAGGGCCATTGGAAACCGGCGTCTCCGGTCTCGATCAGGTCATCGTAGAACTGAACATCAGGTATCTGGGAAATGGCGTCCTCGTTCCGTGGGCCCATCAACACATAATGCTTCACCTCGGTCAGGTGCTCCTTCAAGGCCGCGACCAGCGGAATGAAGGTTGCGTCAAAAAACAGGACCTGATCCTGCGCGTGGTTGATAATATAGGTCAGCTGTTCCGGAAACAGACGCGGATTGACCGTGTGGCATACAAAACCTGCGCCCGATGTGGCGAAGTAAATCTCAAGATGTCTTCGGTTGTTCCAGGCCAGCGTCCCGATCCGGTCATGCAGGGCCAACCCGAGCTTTGTCAGCGCCGAGGCCAGTTTTCGCGCATTTTCTGCAACTTGGGCCCAGTTGGTCTCAGTCACGGTCCCATCAGTTTCGACCGAGATGATCTCAGTCTGGCCATGATAGTGATTGGCGTGTTCAATCAGCGACGAGATCAGCAAAGGCTGCGTCATCATCTGTCCCAGCATGGACGTCCTCCCTTTGTCGGTGCCGCTTCTGATCGTTGGCACCTATTTTGACCCTGTCACTTCGACCGACATTTGGCCGGCAGAAATTTCAAGGCATCTCCTCAATAGGAACCCTGCCAATCATTTAATTGTCTGACAATAAGAGAATGCAAACTGCCGCCTTGCCCGGCGGCGGTTTGAACGGGCCTTAGTCCCGGTGGCGCATCGCATAGGCGACCAGCGCCGCGGTCGAACCATCCTTCTCGTCCGCGCTGGTCTCTCCGTCCACGACAGGCCCCAGCGAGGTCGCAAGTTCCTTACCCAGTTCAACGCCCCATTGGTCGAACGAGTTGATGCCCAGCAGAACGCCTTCGACAAAAACACGGTGTTCATAAAGGGCAATGATCTGCCCCAGTACAAAGGGTGTAAGCTTCGGATAGATCAATGTCGTAGACGGTCGATTGCCCGGGAAGACGCGGTGCCGCGCCTGACGTTCCAACTCGTCGCCGTGAAGCCCCTTGTCCGCCATGCGCTGCCGCGCTTCGTCCAGTGAGCGGCCCAGCATCAACGCCTCGGACTGCGCCAGACAGTTGGCCAACAACAGGCGATGATGGTGGGCAAGTTCAGGCTCGTGCCCCTCTGCGGCGACCATGAACTCACAAGGGATCACGTCGGTGCCCTGGTGGATCAGTTGGTAAAAAGCATGCTGACCATTGGTGCCGGGTTCGCCCCAGACAACCGGGCCGGACGGTATTTCCAGCGAACTGCCATCCATTGCGACAGACTTGCCGTTCGACTCCATCTCCAACTGCTGGAAATAGGCCGGCAAGCGCAACAACCTCTGATCATAAGGAAGAACCGCGCGGCTGCTGTGCCCCAAGACCTGACGGTGCCAAATTCCAACCAAAGCCAGCATCACCGGCATATTGTCGCCCCAGTCAGCGGCACGGAAATGCACGTCCATCGCCTGTCCGCCCCGCAGAAACGCGTCAAAGGCGTTTGACCCAACTGCGATCATGACCGGCAGGCCGACCGGCCCCCAGATCGAGTAGCGCCCGCCCACCCAATCGGCAAAACCGAAAACACGGTCCTCGGGGATGCCGAAGGCTTGCGTCTTATCCGGGGCGCTGGACACGGCGGCAAACTGTTTTGCCGGATCGCCTCCGCCATCCGTCATCCAAGCCCGTGCAGTTCGGGCGTTTGTCATGGTTTCGATGGTTGTAAAGGTCTTGGATGCGACGATGATCAGCGTTCGGGTCGGATCAAGCTGGCGCAAAGTATCCGCGATATGCGCACCGTCCACGTTGGAGACATAGTGCAGCCTTGGCCCGTCGTGATATGGAGCCAGCGCATGGGTCGCCATGACCGGACCCAGATCAGAGCCGCCGATGCCGATATTCACCACATCGGTAAAGCTGCCCCCTGCCCCGGTAACTGCGCCGCCGCGTACCTCTTCGGAAAAGACCCTCATCCGTTGCAGCGTGTCCAGCACATTGGGCATGACGTCCAAACCATCAACCTCAACCGGGCCACCGTCCAGGTTACGCAGCGCAGAATGCAGCACCGCGCGCCCTTCGGTTTCGTTGATCTTTTCGCCTGAAAACATCGCCTTGCGACGGTCGGCCAGCCCGGCCTCATCGCACAGACGGATCAGAGCGTCCCGGACGTCCGAATCAATCCGGGTTTTCGAATAATCAAACAGCAGATCGCCGGTGGAAGCCGAGAAACCCTGCGCCCGGTCAGCGTCTGCATCAAACAAGTCCAGAATGGCTTGGTTTTTCCGGTCAGCTGCAAGTGCGATAAGTGCGTCCAGTTGCATCGTTGCTACTCCGCCCAATGTACAGTCATGCCGCTCAGTACCGCCGCGATCGGAGCATCTTCCGGCGGCAGGGACATGGCTCGCTCCAGTGCGTCGCGTTTGGCTGTCCCGTAGATGATCAGGTGCTTCGACAAGGCGCCATCCAGCACGGGTGCAGTCATGGTAATGCGCGCCTCGGGCTGCACATCCGTTCGGGCCACGGCCAATGTGGGTGCGTGACCGTCCAGTGCCGCCGACAGTTCATCCATTCCTGGGAACAGAGAGGCCGTGTGCATGTCTTCGCCCATCCCAAGCACCAGGACTGACAGCGGTAGCACCGGATTGATCAGGCTTTCGATCTCGGGCAGGACGTCTTCGGGTTCCTTACCCGGTACGTATAAGGGAATAAACTGCGCCACCGACGCACGGCTGGTCAGAAGACGCTCGCGGATCAGACGCTCGTTCGAGCGCTGGTGATCACCCGGCACGCAGCGTTCATCCGTCGGCAGAACCCGGACACGGTCCCATTCCAAATCGGCGGCACACAGCACGTCGAAAACCGGCCCCGGCGTCGTACCGCCCGGCACTGCCAACGAAACAATATCATGGTGCAGCAAGGCGGACTCAAGATCCCCGGCCAAAACGTTGGCAACGTCTATGGCCAGCATGTCCCTGTCGGCGTATTCCAGTATATTCATGGGTTTATTCCTTGCCAGCGGCGACCGTCTCGTTTCATCAGCAGCTCGGCGTCGCCCGGACCGGTGCTGCCGCTTTCGTATGGTTTGGGTACGTCACCACGCGCCTGCCAGCCCGCGATGATCGGATCGGTCCAGGCCCAGGCGGCTTCGACCTCGTCGCCGCGCATAAACAACGTCTGGTTGCCACGGATCACATCCATCACCAGCCGCTCATAGGCGTCCGGCGGATCCTGACTTTCCGATCCCAGCGCCTCGGCGAAACTCATGTCCAAAGGAACATCGACGAGGCGCATTCCGCCCTGACCGGGCTCTTTGATCGTCACCTTCAGCGTAATGCCTTCGTTCGGCTGCAGGCGAATGGACAGAACATTTGCGTGGCGTCCGGCGTCAGCGCCAAAGATTGAATGTGGCGCGTCCTTGAACATCACGTTTATCACCGAGGACCGTGCCACCAACCGTTTGCCCGTGCGCAGATAGAACGGCGTGCCCGCCCATCGCCAGTTGCTGACATGCGCCCGCAGCGCCACATAGCTTTCGGTGGTCGAGCGCGGATTGCCCACAACTTCGCGATACCCCGGCCCGTTGGCACCACCCTCGAACTGTCCGCGCACGATATGGTGCGGTTCCACCGGGTCCAACGCGCGAATAACCTTGAGCTTTTCGTCCCGGACCGCGTCGGGATCGAACTTGGCCGGAGGCTCCATCGCGATCAGGCACAAAAGCTGCATCAGGTGGTTCTGCATCATGTCGCGCATCGCACCTGCGCGGTCATAATACTCCTCTCGCCCGGCAATGCCCACGGATTCTGCAACGGTAATCTGGATGTGATCGACATACTGGCTGTTCCACAGTGGTTCGAACAGCATGTTCCCGAACCGGACAGCCATCAGGTTCTGAACGGTTTCCTTTCCCAGATAATGGTCGATCCGATAGATCTGGCCCTCCGAGAAATGTGCGGCAAGCGTGGCGTTCAACGCCCGCGCGCTTTCCAGATCGTGACCAAAGGGCTTTTCTACCACGATACGTGTGTGCAAGGTTGCCAGATCATGAGATTTGATCCGCTCGGCCAGCGGACCGAACAGGCGCGGCCCGACCGAAAAATAGAACCCTCGCACGCGATCGACAGTCAGTCTTTCGGCAAGCTGATCCCACCCCTCATCTGTCAATGCGTCCAGCGACACGTAGTCAACCCGCTGCAAAAACGCGTTCAGAGAACCAATGTCCTGACACTGCGCCGGTGCATGGCTGCGCAACGATTCGGCTACGATGCCGCGAAAACCCTCAGGGTCGTATGCAGCGCGCGCCGCACCAATGATCTGCACCTCTTCGGGCCATTGACCTGCGCAAAAACGCCGAAACAGCGCCGGAAGGATTTTGCGCTGGGCAAGATCGCCGGTACTGCCAAAGATGACCAGATCGAAGGGATCGACAGGGATGACGCGAGAAACCATGCGTTTTCCTTACCTTGCCCCCGCGGGCATGTCCAATGTTAGCGCAATCATTTGGCGGTTTTTCTCCCATCATCAAAACTCTGTCAGTACCGCAACGTTGCCCTTACCAATCCGGCAGTAACGAACTAAGTCCACATAACGACATCAAAGAACCGGATACCGGAATGAAAGACAACGCCCCTCAGATCGCCAATATCGGCAAGTTTCAGAACAAATTGTTGACAGCTGACGGGCAAACGCGAGCATCCGTTGCGCTGAACAACCCTGAGACACTTTGGTTCAACACTGGAACCTTGTGCAATATCGAATGTGTGAATTGTTATATCGCCAGCAGTCCGACAAATGATGCCCTGGTTTATATAACGGCCGACGAAGTGCGCGATTACCTGAATCAGATCGAATCCCGCAGCTGGCCAGTGCGCGAAATCGGGTTTACCGGCGGCGAGCCCTTCATGAACCCCAACATGATCGAAATGACCCGCGCAGCGCTGGAGCGCGGGTATGAGGTTCTGATCCTGACCAATGCGATGCAGCCAATGATGCGCAGCAAAATGCGCGAGGGGCTTTTGGAGCTTCAGCGAGATTTTGGCGACAAGCTGACCCTTCGGATCTCGGTCGATCACTACCGCGCGGAACTGCATGACGATGTGCGTGGCATAGGCAGCTTTGACAGGACGTTGACCGGAATGGAGTGGCTGCGCGACAACGGTTTCAACATGGCTGTCGCCGGGCGCACACTATGGGGTAACAGCGAAGCCGACAGCCGCGCCGGGTATGCGGCCTTTTTTGCCGAGCATGGCTTTGACATCGACGCGCAGAACCCGAGTGAAACAGTACTGTTCCCCGAGATGGACGAAACCGTTGAAGTGCCCGAAATAACAACATCTTGCTGGGACATCCTAAACACATCACCGAACGAGGTAATGTGCGCGAGCGCCCGTATGGTGGTCAAGCGCAAGGGTGCTGACCGGCCTGCGGTTCTGGCCTGCACCCTACTGCCGTATGAGCCCGAGTTCGAGATGGGCCATACCCTGGCCGAGGCCGAAGCGGACGTGCACCTCAACCACCCTCATTGTGCCAAATTCTGCGTTCTGGGCGGCGCCAGCTGTTCCGGTTGACCCTCAGTTCAATTCCGGGGATTTCCAGAATTTCGTGCCGGAAGCCCCGGCCGAAACGCGCCAGCCTTTTTTGCCGAGCACAAAGAATGACCGGCCATCAGTGAACCGGACGGTTTCGCCGGTGCTGCCGTCACCGTACATGGCTCCGGTTTCAGCCGTCGCGTCGTACCCCTGATCAATGAATTTCTCCAGATCCGAGGGCGTTTCGAACAGGATCACGAATTTGGTTTCAAAGCCGCCGATACCGATGGCCGCGCCAACGCCACCCGTGCCCATGTTCATATATGTGTGTTGGCCCGTATCCTTCGAAACCGCCACGCCGCGCCCATACCCGGCCGAGACCGGAAACACCGTAACCTTGCGAGAGTCGAAAACCGCGTAGCCTGCGCTGACATCATAGAGCGACTGCGCCTCGGGATTTTCGATCAAAAGCTGATCCAGAATCTCAGTGGCCATATCGTCCAGCTTGGCACGTGTTTCTTCCGGTGTGGCCTCGTTTGACAGAAGATTGACTGTGGAGCTTACGGTATCATCGACCGCATTTGCGCCTTTTTCGACTGTATTCCCAACACTCTCAGCTCCGCGCCCAATAGCATCGGCGGTGTTTTCTGCGCCCTTCTTGATCTTGTCCAGGACGCCTTCGGCAAATACCGGGCCGCCCATCAAAGCTGCGGCTGCAATAATCAATACTCTTGGCATAGCGCGATTCCGTATGTGACCAATGACTCGGCCGACACTTTAGCCTACGCGCTTAAAAATATAACTCGTCTCAATCGTTACTGACCGAGATTTCGGCCGGACACTCAATTTACCCGAAATTCACCTACGACATTCCGCCATTCACCCGGCGAGATCATCTTGCGATGCGTAAACCGAACCGAATGCAGCGGCCCTTCAATCTCGCGCTGCCAGAAGTCGATGAAATCGAACAGTTTCGGATGATCCGGTGCCAGATCGTAATCCTGCCAGATGAAGGTGTTCAGGACGTGGATATAATCGGGCATGTGGTAGAAGAATTCCGCCGTTGTCAGCCCGTACCCCTTGAGCATCATTTCCGTTTCGCTTTGCTCCATGCAGACCTCCAAATTTGTTACAAGGTCTCTTCAGGGTAACACGAAAACTCCCTAACCCTCAGTTAACATTATGTTACTCGGGTGATACGCGTCTTTTTCCCATGCAAAATGGTTGCTTGCTTGCACCTTATATGCCGGGTCTGATAAGATGCATCCACAAGATATAGACCCAGAACAATACACGGGCAGTTTACGTGAGCGATACGCCAGAAATCCCAGAAAACATGGATGAAACCCCGCCCGAGCGCCCTGTTTACGACGGCCCGACGGTGTCCATCGAATCCGAGATGCGCACATCCTATCTGGATTATGCCATGTCGGTCATCGTGTCCCGAGCGATCCCCGATCTGCGCGACGGGCTGAAGCCGGTGCATCGGCGCATCCTGTACGCGATGCACGAAACCGGGAATACGCACGACAAGTCCTATCGCAAATCGGCGCGTCCTGTTGGCGACGTGATGGGTAAATACCATCCGCATGGCGACAGCGCGATCTATGACGCGCTGGTGCGGATGGCGCAGGATTTTTCAATGTCGCTGCCGCTGCTGGATGGTCAGGGCAACTTTGGTTCGATGGACGGCGATAACCCGGCAGCCATGCGTTATACTGAAGTGCGGATGGATAAGCCCGCTGCATCCCTGCTGGCCGATATCGAAAAAGACACAGTCGATTTTCAGGACAATTATGACGGCAAGGATAAAGAGCCGACCGTCCTGCCCGCTCGCTTTCCGAACATGCTGGTCAATGGTGCCGGTGGTATCGCCGTGGGGATGGCGACGAATATCCCTCCGCACAATCTGGGCGAAGTGGTCGATGCCACACTGGCATTGATCGACGACCCGGACCTGACCTCCGAGCAGCTTATCGAATACGTCCCCGGTCCTGACTTCCCGACCGGAGGCGTAATGCTTGGCCGCTCTGGCGCGCGCAAAGCCTATCTTGAAGGCCGTGGCAGCGTCATCATCCGCGCCAAGACCCGCGTCGAGGAATTGCGCAAGGACCGGTATGCCATTGTCGTCGATGAGATCCCCTATCAGGTGAACAAGGCCGCGATGATCGAAAAGATCGCCGAGGCCGTGCGCGAAAAACGCATCGAGGGCGTCAGCCACGTGCAGGACGAGTCCGACCGCAACGGCGTGCGCGTGGTCGTTGAACTGAAACGCGACGCGACACCCGAGGTGGTGCTGAACCAACTTTACCGTTTCTCGCCGATGCAGACGTCTTTTGGTTGCAACATGCTGGCGCTGAACGGCGGTCGGCCCGAGCAGCTGACCCTGCGCCGGTTCCTGACCTCGTTCATCGACTTCCGCGAGGATGTCGTCGCCCGTCGTACCGCCTACGACCTGCGCAAGGCACGTGAGCGCAGCCATATCCTTTGTGGTCTGGCTGTGGCTGTGTCGAACGTGGACGAAGTGGTTGCCACAATCCGATCCTCTGCCGACGCCGCCCAAGCGCGCGAAAAGCTGATGACCCGTCGCTGGCCTGCTGCTGAGATCGAAGGCTATCTGCGTCTGATCGACGATCCTCTGTCCAAGATGAACGACGACGGCACCTATAACCTGACCGAAGTTCAGGCCCGCGCCATCCTCGACCTGCGCCTGCAGCGACTGACCCAACTGGGCGTCAAAGAGGTCACGGACGAGCTGGAAGAACTGGCGGCCAAGATCAAGGAATATCTGGATATTCTGTCCTCGCGCGAGCGCATCATGTCCATCATCGGTGATGAGCTGCGCAGCGTCCGCGAGCAGTTCGCCGTTCCCCGCCGTACCGAAATCGTCGACTGGTCCGGCGATATGGAAGACGAGGATCTGATCGAACGTGAAGACATGGTCGTAACCGTCACCTCTGGTGGTTACATCAAGCGCACTCCGCTGGCCGATTTCCGGGCGCAAAAGCGCGGCGGCAAGGGCCTGTCGGGCATGCAGACCAAGGAAGAGGACGTGGTTACCAACCTCTTCGTGGCAAACACGCATACGCAGCTGTTGTTCTTCACCACTGATGGGATGGTCTACAAACTCAAGACCTGGCGCCTGCCGCAATCGGGACGTACAGGTAAAGGCAAGGCCATCGTCAACATCCTTCCGATCCCCACCGGTGTCTCGATCGCGGCGATCATGCCCGTCGATGTACCGGATGACGAATGGGAAAACCTGCAGATCGTCTTTGCTACCAGCGCCGGAGATGTGCGCCGTAACCGTTTGTCGGATTTCACCAATGTTCGCCGCAACGGCAAGATTGCCATGAAGCTGCCCGAAGGCGTTGAACTGGTGAACGCACGCATCTGTTCCGAGGATGAAGACGTGATGCTGGTGACCAATGCGGGCCGCGCCATCCGCTTCCGCACGACTGATGTGCGTGTTTTCAACTCACGCGAATCCACCGGTGTTCGGGGGATCAGGCTGACCAATGGCGACCGGGTCGTTTCGATGTCAGTGATCCGCCATTTCGAGGCCGGGCCGGACGAACGCGCCGCCTATCTGAAAATGCGCCGCCTGATGGCCGGTGTCACCGACGAGGCTGACAGCGATGAGGATGAAGGCAACGCCGACAGTGTACTGCCGCAAGAACGCTACGCTGAAATGTCGGCCGCCGAGAATCTGATCCTGACAATCACGGCAGGCGGCGCGGGCAAGCTCAGCTCCAGCCACGACTATCCGGTTCGTGGACGCGGCGGTATGGGTGTTGCAGCCATGGACAAGGCGATGCGCGGCGGTGAACTTGTTGCCTCGTTCCCGGTTGAGATTGACGACCAGATCATGCTGGCCACCTCCAAGGGTCAGTCGATCCGGGTGCCGGTGGACGGCATTTCCTTCCGATCCCGCAGCGCAGGCGGCGTGAAGGTGTTCAACACCGGCAAGGGCGAAGAAGTCGTCAGCGTCGCCTGGATCGCCGATCAGGGTGAGGACGAAACAGAGGCGGAATAGACCCCGCCCCACCGAAAATCTTGTTTCCCCGCAGCGCCACGCGCTGCGGGGTTTTTTGTGGCCTCTGCCCATTGAAACCGATGGTGAATCTGTGACGACCGCAGGCAGGCTTCAGAGCGTCAAAATTGCCTTAAGCGGATCACGGACACCAAATTGCATAGAACTCGTGACAAGCCATGCTAACGTCATGAAAACCCTGAAACCCTCATCGCAGGAGTTCGCTGATGCTTGATGGCGCTATGCTTGTCTGGTTCCTGCTCACCGGCGTCAGTGTTTTGTTCGTTTTGTGGGATTCGATTTCAAATGGCGTCACCAGTTGGGTGCAACGTGCCGCATGGATTCTGGTAACGCTGTATACCGGGCCGGTCGGATTGTTCTTTTACCTGCTGGCTTGTCGACGCCCTTTCCCCGGCGGGCATGATCAATTCACAAAAGCCATATGGAAGCAGGGAATCAACAGCGAAATGCACTGCGTTGCCGGCGACGCGACGGGCATCATCGTTGCGGCCATTCTGTTGCATTTTTTTGCACTACCCAATGGCTGGGACATCCTTGTCGAATACGGTTTCGGTTTTGTCTCTGGTCTCTTCATTTTTCAGGCTTTGATGATGTTGCCCATGTTTGGCAGCTACATGGAAGCCGTTCGCAAAACGATCTTTGCTGAAACGGTGTCCATGAATTTCGTGATGACTGGGATGATCCCGACGATGGTTATTCTGGCTGCGCTTTGGCCAGGTTCCGAAAATCCGTTAACACCGGATTTCTGGTTTAGAATGAGTCTGGCCACAGTCGTAGGCGCGGTGATCGCATTTCCCGTGAACTGGTGGCTGGTCGCACACCATCTGAAGCATGGCTGCATGACCCTGCCCGGGGCAGATGGGCCTGCACCGGCTTTAGGCCATCGGTCGCCCGAGGGTTCAATGAGCTCGATGCCTCAAAAGCAAGGGCAGATGGGCGATCACGAGATGATGAAAATGCACGCGCTTTCCACCGCACAAATGACGGCATGGGTGGTAGGCACGTATGCGTTGCTGATTGTGTCCCTCTGGGTGGCCGCGCAGTTTGTTCCCATAAAATTCTAGGCAACCCTCCTGTGTCGGCCAAAGCCAAGTGGGCGACCGCGATAAAGAGCTGCTGCTACAAAAAAGCCGCCCGTAAGCAAAACGGCGGTTCCAATCACAAGCTGTAGAGCTCGCCGAATTTGCTTTCCAGATAATCCAACAGAGGCTCCGGTCCAGGTTCCCTTCCGCTCGCGCGCCTGATTACGTCTCGCGGCGTATAAAGCCCGCCATATTGTTGAACGTTTTCCCGCAGCCAGCCGGTCGCGCCTGAGGTATCACCTGCTGCCAGTTGAGCATCAAGACCCGCCACCGCCGCGCGCAGTGCCTGATACAGGCACCCGGCATAGACATTGCCCAGCGAATAAGTGGGGAAATACCCGAACAACCCGACTGACCAATGGACATCCTGAAGGCACCCGTTCGATGGCTTGTCCACCGCATAACCGAAGTCGGCATTGAAGCGGTCATTCCACGCGGCTTCTAAATCGCTGACCTGCAGATCACCCTCCATCAACGCGCGTTCCAGATCAAAGCGCAGCATGATATGCAGGTTGTATTGCACTTCATCCGCCTCGGTCCGGACATAGCCGTTGTGGACACCGTTTACCGTGGCATAGAACGCGCCGGCGTCAGCGATACCGAAATCGCCAAATGTCTCGGTCATCTGTCCGTAGAGCCACCCGGTGAAGGCGCGTGACCGGCCAAGCTGGTTTTCATAGATCCGGCTCTGGCTTTCATGTACGCCCATCGACACGCCCTGCCCCAAAGGCGTTAGCGCATAGGCCGGGTTAATGCCCTGTTCATAGGCGGCGTGGCCGACCTCGTGAATGGTCGAGTAGAAACAGTTGAACGGGTCGGTTTCGCTGGTGCGCGTGGTGATCCGCACATCCAAACCGCTGCCCGAACTGAACGGATGCACCGCCTTGTCCACGCGTCCTGTGTTAAAGTCGTAGCCAAACGTCGCCGCCAGTTTCCGGGACAGGCGCATCTGGGCCTGTTCGTCATAAATGCCGGAAAGAGGCGCGGGCCCGAGCTTGTCCAAAACAGCGGCGCGCAAGGCTACAAGACGTGGGCGCATCTGGTCGAAAATCTCAGCAATCTGCGTGCCGGTTGTATAGGGTTCGTAATCCTCAACCATGGCGTCAAAGATGTCGCCACCCTGCGCCAGGGCCGCGCCCTCTTCGCGCTTCAGGGCAACGACCTCTTGCAGCACGGGCAGAAAAGCCGCGACGTCTTCATCGGCGCGCGCCTGCGCCCAGGTACCCTGCGCGGCAGAGGTCACGCGCGCAATAGCCTTGGCCAGATCGGCGGGCACTTTCACCGTGCGCTCGTAGGACCTGCGGATTTCGCGCAACTGCGCCTGACCCGCTTCGTCCTGCGGCTGAGCCTGTTTCAGCCAATCGGCTACGCGTGGGTCCGAGCGACGAGCATGGAGAACCGCCTCAATCGCGGCCATCTCTTCGGCGCGTTGCGGGGCGGCCCCGCGCGGCATCACCGTTTCCTGATCCCAGCCCAACCGCCCGGCGATCTGCCCGAGAGCCGAGGTTTCGCGTTGAAAGGCCATCAGGTCATCAAAGGCTGTCATCGGGGTCAGGCTCCGCGGATCGAAGTTGCGATTGGGTAAGCAGTCAGGAAGCGTGCGCGCAGAATCAAGGTCCAGACGACGACGGCCATGAACTGGTGGAAGATAGCGATTTGCCAGGGGGCCGCGTAGACCACCGTCAGGATACCGATAACCACCTGCAGCGACAGTGCTGCGAAGGCTGCATTGAACGCAAAACGCGTCTGCGGATGCGCACTGGCACCGCCGCGCCTCCAGACAATGACACCGAAGGCGAACAGCAGATACCCGGCGCAACGGTGAATGAACTGCACAAGACCGGGGCTTTCGAAGAAGTTGCGCCACATCGGTTCCAGCGCTGTGACATCAGGCGGCAGGATTTGGCCCCCGATCAGCGGCCAGTCGGTGTAAGATCGACCTGCGTCGATCCCGGCGACCATCGCACCAATGAGTATTTGCAAAAAGGCGAAATGCATCAGTCCGGTGGACAATGAGAACAGCTTGGCCTCTTTCGCGCGGCGGGCCTGCATCAGGTCGCGCTCCTCGCGGCCCAGCATGAAAATGTACCAGGCCAGAAAGCCCAGGATTACAAAGGCCAGCCCCAGATGCACCGCCAGGCGATAGCTGGCAACTGCAATCATCCCCTCGCCTTGTGTCACGCCCGAGGCGACCATCCACCAGCCGACCGCACCCTGAACACCGCCCAACACGCCGGGGATTAGCAGCTTACCGGTCCATCCGGTTGGAATCTTCCTCGCCACGAGGAAACCAAGAAAACCAACTGCCCAGACCAGACCGATCAAGCGGCCCAGCTGACGGTGTCCCCACTCCCACCAATAGATGGATTTGAAATCATCCAGCTCCATCCATTGGTTCTGAATGCGCCACTGATCGATTTCCTTGTACTTGTCGAATTCGGCTTGCCAGTCGGCTTCGGTCATTGGGGGTACAGCACCGGTAATCGGACGCCATTCGGTGATCGACAGCCCGCTGTCGGTCAGACGGGTCAGCCCCCCGACTGCGATCATCACTACGACCAGTGCGAACAGGATCATCAGCCAGACACGAATGGCGCCGCGAGCCCCACCACGGCCCCGGTCGATCATGCCCGGCTGCACCGCCTGTTGTTTCGCGGTGTCCGAGACCTCTTCGAAGATGCTGCGCTTACCGTTCATGCCGTCCTCATGTCCTGATTTTCGTCGCAAGCTAGGGCCAAGGGGGTTCGAGGTCCAGCCTCAGCCGCCATTCAACTCTTGTCCTTCCAGCGGACCATCTGCCGCATGATCCCGTGCAACATCTGCACATCGGCCCGTGTCATGCGCATCCGCGACCACAGATTGCGCAGGTTGGTCTTCATGCCTTCGGCCTTTTCGGGAGGATAGAAGAAGCCCGCCTCTTCCAAACGATCCTCGTAATGTTCTACCAATTTTTCGACCTCGATCCCCGTTGCCCAGTCTCCCTTGCCCAGATCGGTGGCCTCATGCACTACATCACCGCTCTGGCGCATCCACTCATAGGCGGTCAGCAATACGCATTGTCCGAGGTTCAGCGAGGCGTATTCGGGGTTCACCGGGACCGAAATGATGGCGTTGGCCTTGGCAATATCCTCATTCTCAAGCCCCGCGCGTTCGGGGCCAAACAGAATCGAGACCATTTCCCCCGCCGCCACCTTTTCTGTGGCCAATTGCATGGCGCGTTCAGGGCTATAGACCGGCTTGGTCAGCCCTCGCTGGCGCGCGGTGGTGGCAAAGACAAAAGTGCTGTCTGACAAAGCGCCGGCCAGATCATCGAATAACTGCGCCTCGTCCAGCAACCGCCCGGCCCCGCTGGACATCGCCACTGCCTTGGGGTTCGGCCACCCGTCCCGAGGGGCCACGATCCGCATCCTGTCCAGCCCGAAATTCCACATTGCCCGCGCGGCGGCACCGATGTTTTCACCCATCTGCGGGCGCACGAGCACAAAGGAAGGCTGGGATTTATCGCTGGGCATGGTTCACTCCGAAAACTTGGCCTGCTGTAATCGGCGCAATTGCGCAGGGCAAGGTGTCCGGGCGGTCAATTGCCCCTTAAACAGGCATAAAAGTTTGCTTCCCCGCTGCAATCCGCTAAACCGCGCAAAAGACTGATAGCGAAGGACGCGCCGATGGACACCCCCGAGCAGCCGCAGATTTACCTGATCACCCCACCGACGATCTCGTTAAGCACCTTCCCCGACCAACTGGCCCGTGTTCTGGACGGTGCCGAAATCGCCTGCATCCGTCTGGCGCTGGCCGGAGGCGACGAGGACGCCATCGCCCGCGCAGCCGATGCCTGCCGCGAGGTGGCACACGCGCGTGACGTCGCTCTGGTGATCTCCAACCACGTGTTGCTGGCGCAGCGGCTGGGGCTGGACGGGGTGCATCTGGACGATGCCGCACGCTCGGTCCGGGCGGCGCGCAAGGAACTGGGCGCGGATGCCATCGTTGGCAGTTTCTGCGGATCCTCGAGCCATGACGGCATGTCCGCGGGCGAAGCAGGCGCGGAGTACGTGGCGTTCGGCCCGGTCGGCGCGTCGGTGCTTGGAGATGGGACAGTTGCTGAACGTGACCTGTTCCAGTGGTGGTCCGAGATGATTGAGGTTCCGGTCGTGGCCGAAGGCGGCCTGACCCCTGACCTGATCCGCGACCTGACCCCCTGCACTGATTTCTTCGGAATTGGGGATGAGATCTGGTCACAGGACGACCCTCTGGCATCGCTGAAAGCTCTGACCGACGCCATGCGCTGACCATGTGAGCGTTAACCCTTGCACCCGCGCCGGGGCTGCGGCATGACGTCCACATGACTCAGAACAGCGAAATCCTGTGTATCGGCTCGGTCCTGTGGGACGTAATCGGACGCTCTGCAAGCGCCATGCGGCAAGGATCGGACGTGCCGGGGCGGATCACCCGCCTGCCCGGCGGCGTGGCCATGAATATTGCCATGACCTTGGTGCGGTTCGGTATGACGCCAACCCTGCTGACCGCCATCGGTCGCGACCCCGAAGGGGACGAGCTGGTAAACGCATGTGCCCGATTGGGGATGGTGACAGATCACATCTACCGCTCGCAAGATTTGCCGACCGACCGTTACATGGCCGTCGAAGGCGCAAACGGGCTGATCGCAGCCATCGCCGACGCGCATTCACTGGAGGCTGCCGGCGCCAAAATCCTGCGCCCGCTGATGCACGGACCGCTGGGCTATGAGAACGCACCGTTCGACGGTCCCATCGCGCTGGACGGCAACCTGACACTGGACCTGCTTGAGGAAATCGCCCAGAGCCCCGCTTTTGCCCGGGCCGATCTGCGCGTGGCCCCGGCCTCGCCCGGTAAGGCCGAACGCCTGTTGCCCTTCCTCATACACGCGCGCGCCACGCTCTACGTGAACCTGGAAGAGGCTGGAATTCTCTGCCAGCGCGAATTCACCGACTCTGAGGCCGCCGCAAGGGGTCTGCTGGATCGCGGCGCACTTCGGGTGCTGGTCACCGACGGCGGCAACTCGGCCACCGTTGGCAGCGCGGACGAAATCCTGACCCAAACTCCCCCATCCGTTCTGGTCACACGCGTGACTGGCGCGGGAGACACCTTCATGGCGGCCCATATCGCATCCGAGGCCGGTGGCGCGTCCAGCGACGAAGCCCTGGCCCGCGCCCTGCGCGCCGCTGCAACTTACGTTTCCGGAGAAACCCCACTGTGATCGACATTCAATACTCCGCCGAGGTCCGCGCCGCCAAAGACACGGGCCAGCCCATCGTTGCGCTGGAAAGCACTATCATCACCCATGGGATGCCCTATCCTCAGAACATTGAGGTCGCGGCACAGGTCGAACAGGACATCCGCGACGGCGGTGCGGTTCCGGCCACCATGGCCGTAATCAAGGGCAAGCTGCATGTGGGCCTTGAAGCGGATGAGCTGAAAGGCCTGGGACAAGCTCAGGGCGTGGCCAAACTGTCCCGCGCCGATATGGCGGCTTGCATGGCGACCGGCGGCACCGGCGCTACCACGGTGGCGGCCACCATGATTGCTGCGCATCATGCCGGTATCGAAGTCTTCGCCACCGGCGGCATCGGCGGTGTGCACCAAGGGGCTGAGACGTCGTTCGACATCTCCGCTGACCTGCATGAACTGGCCCAAACACCTGTGACGGTCGTGGCCGCAGGTGCCAAGGCTATCCTTGACCTGGCCAAAACGCTTGAGGTTCTGGAAACGCTGGGCGTTCCGGTAATCGCCTATGGTCAGGACGAATTCCCCGCCTTCTGGTCAGCCAAATCGCCCTATGCCGCCCCGTTGCGCATGAATACCGCCGAAGACATCGCCAAGGCGCACACCACACGCCGCACGCTTGGTTTGCCGGGCGGTCAACTGATCGCCAACCCGATCCCGGCTGCGGATCAGATCGCGGCTGAGGAACTGGCCCCCATCATCGCCTCGGCGCAGGCCGACGCGGATGCGCACCGCATCAGCGGCAAAGGTGTCACGCCTTACCTGCTGCAGCGGATCTATGAACAGACCGAAGGCCGCTCGCTGACTGCTAATATCGCGCTGGTCCGCAACAACGCACGGCTGGCGGCCGGGATCGCGCGCGCGCTGTCCACCCAAGCGGATTGACACAAACCTATTGTACCAAAGCACCGGACTGCTTAACTAAATCCGCAAACCGCTCAGGATCGCAATGAACACACCGTTTGACGAAGAACCCCACCGCCGCCCGGGCCTGTTTTCCCGGCTGCGCGCGTCCTTTCTGACGGGCATCGTCGTCATCGCACCTGTGTGGCTGACCATCTGGCTAATCTGGTCGGTGGTCGGCTGGATTGACAGCGCGGTACTTCCTCTGGTGCCGCAACGGTTCCAGCCGCAGGAATACGTCGGAATTAACCTGCATGGCGTCGGTGTAATCATCTTCCTGATCTTCACCGTCCTCGTTGGCTGGATCGCCAAAGGTATTCTGGGCCGTTCGCTGATCCATTTCGGCGAAAGCCTGGTGAATCGAATGCCGGTCGTCCGGTCGGTCTATTCCGGGATCAAACAAATCTCGGAGACTGTCTTTGCCCAAACCGAACGGTCCTTTGAAAAAGCCTGCCTGATCCAGTATCCCCGCCGCGGCATCTGGGCCATCGGCTTCGTATCGACCACCGCCAAGGGCGAGGTCAGTGAACGGGCAGAAACGGGCGGAGAGTTGCTGAGCGTCTTTGTTCCCACCACACCGAACCCGACTTCCGGGTTCCTGCTGTTCTTCCCGGCCGAGGATGTCATCCTGCTGGATATGTCGATTGAAGACGCAGCAAAGCTGGTGATTTCGGCGGGTCTTGTCTACCCGAACGAAAAAGACCCGACGCAGCCGCCAGAGTGATCAGCCGAACATCTCTGGCAGGTTGACCGTACTGCGTTCACCCAGGTCATTCTTGTGATCAGACAAAAACCGGTCGGCCGCCGCGCGCCCAGCCCTTTTGAGTTTGGCTAGAACCACCGGGTTTGGCACCGTTTTGGTCGCCACCGAAAGATCGTTCATCAGCTCGTCATCTGCGATCATATGCACCAGTACCCGATTCATCTCTCCGGCTTTCAGTTTGCCCTCTGCCAGCAAACGCTGAACGAAGCTGATCGCGCGTAGTTCGCGAAACAGCGACGAATTAAAGCTGATCTCATTGATCCGGTTCTGGATTTGCTGCGGTGTCTTTGGTACTTCGTCCCGCTCCAACGGGTTGATGTTCACGATCACCACGTCGTCAGGAAGGTCATTGTTGAACAATGGGTACAGCGCCGGATTGCCGGTGTAACCGCCATCCCAATAAGCCTCGGTCCTATCAGATTTGGGATCGAAAATCTCGACCGCCTTAAAAAGATTCGGCAGGCAGGCCGAGGCCAGAATGGCATCCGTCGAGACCTCACCTCCAGTAAACACCCGGATCTTGCCACTGCGCACACAGGTCGCGCAGACAAACAATTGCGGGCCTTCGTCCGCGCAGATCTCGTCAAAATTGAACCGATCAACTACTGGCTCCAGCGGATTGCGATAAAACGGACCATATGAATAAGGCGAGACCATCCGGGACCAGGCATCACCTACAGAGAACGGCAAAGAATACTCCATCGCATGGGCAATCTGCGCCGGCTCAATCGCCTGCATCCAGTTGGCAAGGCGCATGTCACCTACCGCGCCCATGCGCGCCCAGAGCCCGTTCAGACTAGCCCGCGCACCTTCACGCCCGTCTCGCACCATTCCCGACTTGAAAGCGGCCCCGTTCAGCGCCCCAGCCGAGGTTCCGGTGATCGCCGCAACCTCGATGTCGTCTTCGTCCAGAATCCGGTCCAGAACACCCCAAGTAAACGCGCCATGCGCGCCACCACCTTGGAGAGCCAGATTGATCCGTTTCACTGCGGGTCTCCGTCACTCATTGTTGAGGGCAGTTTCCAGAGCTTGCTCGAACTCATCTTTCGAGATCTCAAGCGTATATCCACTACCCCATTTCTCTTCGAACTCATCCAGTGGCTCTAGTGCGATAGACAAGTTGCCATGGTGGTCTTCATTGATTCTCTGAAGCTTTGGGAGCCTAAATCCCGCAAAAGGGAGAAGAGCGTAGTAACTAATACAGTCCAACATCCTCCCGTCTTTTGAGAACCGAAAGTACTGCAAGCATGGTGAGTCTTGAGCTTTCGGCTCAACAAGCTTGAAGTAGCGAAAAACCGTCTTCGCCATTTATATACAATGCCTTCCTACGGACAATCGTGAACAATCATAATGCCGTCCAGCCCCCATCCACCGAAATTGTTGTCCCGGTGATCTGTGCTGCTGCATCTGAGCATAAAAAGACAGTGGTGCCGCCCAGTTGTTCGACCGTGGCAAACTCTTTTGAAGGCTGCCGTTCCAGCATGACGTTTTTGATCACGTCCTCGCGGCTCATGTTGTATTCCTTCATCGTGTCCGGGATTTGGGCTTCGACCAGAGGCGTCAGCACGTAACCCGGGCAGATCGCATTACAGGTGATCGGCTCCTGCGCGGTTTCCAGCGCAACGGTCTTTGTCATCCCCACCACCCCGTGTTTCGCCGCGATATAAGCTGCCTTGAACGGAGATGCCGTCAGACCGTGCGCCGAGGCGATATTGACGATCCGTCCCCAACCGGCTGCACGCATCATCGGCAGAGCAGCCGCCATGGTGTGGTAGGCAGAGTTCATGTTGATCGCGATGATCGCGTCCCACTTGTCGACCGGAAACTGATCGATGGGCGCGACGTGCTGAATGCCCGCATTGTTCACCAGAATATCGCAGGCGCCTGCCTGCTCAATCAGTGCTCGGCATTCCTCGCCTTTGGACATGTCCGCCTTGATGTAGCGTGCCTTGGTTCCGGTCTCTTGCGCAATCTCGGCGGCCAGAGCGTGATCCTCGTCCCGGTCGGTAAAAGAATTCAGAACCAGGTCGGCCCCGGCTTTCGCCAATTCCTTCGCTACACCCAGTCCAATACCTGAATTCGACCCGGTGATAATTGCTGTTTTTCCTGACAGGCTCATGAGCTCTCTCCCTCAAATTCCGCTTTGGCCACACAGTGCCATGCTGCATCTGCAAAGAAAACGGGAAACACCCGTGTTTTGCATTCAGGAGGAAATGAGCCAAAAAAAACGCCCGCACGAAGCGGGCGTTAAGTTATTGAGGCAGGTTTCATACAGGCAAGAAACCTATCGAGCAGTGCGTCCTTTATACGCAATTCCTCGCCTTCGTCCAAGCTAAAAGTTTGATAATAAGAAAAATCATCGGTACGGTGAATCCCAACAAAATAAGGCCAGAGCAGGATTGTTTCCAAAATGCGCCCCGATTTTCTACGTCCCGTTCGTTCTCTGATCGCGGGAATCACTTCCGTTTTTGCCGCCACAATCGCCCATGCAGAATCGGCTCATGGCATAGCTATGTACGGCGACCCTGCCCTACCACCGGATTTTGTGTCTCTGCCCTACGCCAACCCAGACGCACCCAAAGGCGGCAAAGTCGTTTTCGGAAATACCGGCGGCTATAACAGTTTGAACCCTTTTGTGCAAAAAGGCACCTCTCCGTGGCAGCTGAGATTCTGGACCCATGAAAGTCTGATGGGCCGGTCCTGGGACGAACCTTTCACTCTTTACGGGTTGTTAGCCGAATCGGTTGAGACTGCGCCGGACCGGTCTTGGGTCGAATTTACCCTGCGCGAAGACGCCCGGTTTTCAGACGGCACTCCGGTAACAGTAGACGATGTCATCTGGTCGTATGAGACTTTGGGTACCGAAGGACACCTGCGCTATCGCGGGCTATGGACCAAGATCGACAGTATCGAACAAACTGGGCCGCGTTCGGTCCGGATCACCTTCAACGAGCCCGACCGAGAACTCGCCCTGATCGCCGGCCTTCGCCCGATCCTGCAGAAAGCCCAGTGGGACGGAAAGGATTTCGCCAACGCCGCTCTGCACGACATTCCTATTGGCACTGGCCCCTATGTAGTCGACAGTTACGAGGCCGGGCGTTACGTGAACCTGCGCCGCAATCCGGAGTATTGGGGGATCGATGTCCCCTTCCGCCGGGGCACCATGAACCTGGATGAGATACGGATTGAATTCTATGGCGACGGGACTGTTCTGTTCGAAGCCTTCAAGGCCGGAGAGCTGGCGGCCGTGCGCGAATTCAACGCTGACAAATGGGAAACCCAGTACAACTTCCCGGCTGTTCAGCGCGGAGATGTGGTTAAGACCGAGATCCCGCATGGCAAACCCTCGGGCATGACCGGTTTCGTCATGAACACTCGCAAGGCGCCATTCGACGACTGGCGCGTGCGTGAGGCGTTGCTTCTGGCGTTCAATTACGAATTCATCAATGACACGATCACCGGCAGCGCCCAGCCACGGATCACGTCTTATTTCTCTGGCTCGGACCTTGCCATGCAGCCCGGGCCAGCCACCGGCCGTGTCGAAGAACTACTGTTGCCCTATGCAGATGACCTGCCCGCTGGTGCGCTTGAAGGATATACCCTGCCCGAAGGCGATGGATCGGCCCGTAACCGTTCCAACCTCAGAAAAGCAAGCAAGCTGCTGGCGGATTCCGGCTGGACCATTCAGGATGGGGTGCTGCGCAATCAGGATGGAGAGGCTTTCACGCTCAATGTCTTGCTCCAACAGGGTGACAGTGAAAGTGAAACGGCGATCGAAATCTACTCCCGCGCGCTGGAGCGTTTAGGGATTCAGGTCACCACCGAACAGGTCGACAGCGCCCAGTTTACCGGTCGCAACGCCGAGCTGGATTTTGACATGACGTTCTTCCGGCGCGCCCTGTCCCTGTCGCCCGGCAACGAGCAACGTCTGTATTGGGGCAGCGAAAATGCGGACACTCCGGGTACACGCAACCTGATGGGGGTCGCTTCACCCGCTGTGGATGGTCTGATCGACGCCATGCTCGCCTCGGAAAGCCACGAAGATTTTGTCGCCGCCACTCGTGCGCTGGATCGTGTTCTGACCGCGGGGCGTTATGTCATACCAATCTGGAGCTTTGATGTCGGGCGCATTGCACATGCGAAAGAACTGAAGCAACCCCAGACTCTGCCAATTTACGGAGACGGACCAGAATATATGCCGCAAATGTGGTGGTACGAAGAGTGAGAGATTAGGGCTGGCCGCCTCGGCCGTCGACTCTGTGTCCGTTGGCTGGTCGCATTCAATTATCCGCTTTTTGGGATGCCGATTGTTGCATAATGTATGATCATACTTTTCGGCGGAATTCGGCACATACCAACAGTTGCACCAAATCTGGTAGGCGGAAAATTCCATTCCGCCACAATTAGTATCAGGGCCTAATTTCAGTCGAAATCCGAAAAACTCCTACAAGGGACTTTACGCAAGCCGCCTGCACGATATAGCTTGTTGACAATCAGGCTTGCTGACCGACTGAAATAATGCTGTTAATTTCGTCGGATAGCATTCGTTCCGACGATGAAAGCCAAGAATTTGCGGACCGGCCTCCACTCACTCCAAACCCTGGTCCGTCGGCCCGTTGCGGGTTTCTGCAGCGGGCCCATTTGACCCCACGTAAACTTGAACTCGGTGCGACATTTTGTCATGCGCAAAGTCCACTGCACCCTCCGTACCCTGAAATAAGGGGCGAGCAGCCGTGAAACCCGAACTACGGAAAGCTATCTGATGTTGAACTGGACTGACCTGACGCAAGACTGGGACGCGATGTATTCACGTGCGAAACGGCGTTTTCCGAATTTGCGCGATCAGGACAAGGTGCGGCTGAGTAAAGATCGCAAGGGGTTCGAAGCGTATTTGGCCGAGCGCCACCACCTGACCGTGAATGAAGCGCACGAAGAACTTGAAGATTTTTTGTTTACCGAAGGTTTGAACCGCGAGTTCAGCCGGGCATTAAGTAAGTGACGTTACCCAGAGGATCGTCGCATCTTCGTCGCTGACGGAGATCACATTGTGACCCATGCTCCCGTCGTAGTAGGCGCTGTCGCCACGACGCATCTCAACTGGTTCGTAGAACTCGGTATACAGTTGCACGACACCGGTCAGCACATACAGGAATTCCTCGCCGTCGTGGCGTACCCAGCCTTCAAACTCGTCCATTGACCGCGCACGCACACGTGCGCGATAGGGCAGCATCTGCTTTTTCGTCAGCGTCTCGGCCAGCAACTCGTGTTCATACGTCACCGTTGGGTGGGCTGTACCTTCGCCCATACGGGTGACGGCCATGCGCCCGATTACCTGATCGCGCTGCGGCGGGGTGAAAAGCTGAGGCACCGAAATCTCGAGCCCGGTTGCCAGCTTTTTCAGCGCGTCATAGGTCGGGGACATCTGCCCGTTCTCGATCTTGCTGAGCGTCGAGCGCGCCAGACCCGCTTGCGTTGCAGCCTGTTCCAACGTCCAGTTCCGTGCCTTGCGCAACTGGCGGACGCGCGCCCCCAGGTCCAGCGGCTCAAGCTCTGTATGGTCGCCCGAGTCGCGGGCGATGCGGATCAAGGATGGCTGGTCTTGGGTGCTCATGAGCAACTCTATATGCTTAGCCTGCCCTGCTTGCAACGCGCCAAACACCACGTTAGCCAGTTGGCATGCTTTCTGTTTTCGATCAGGGTCCGCCCCCCGCCTGCCCCACGCCGTTCAATATGGCCGCGCATGTATTGCGCCGCGCGAACCAGAACCCTGACAAAACCGCCCTGTCGGTTCTGCGCTCTGACGGCGCGGATGACTGGTCGTATCGCGACCTTCAGTCCGCCATCCTGGGGACCGCCACAGGATTGCTGCAAGCTGGGCTGAAACCGGGCGACATTGCGCTGATGCGGTTGGGAAACACGGTCGATTTTCCCATCGCCTATCTTGGGGCAATTTCGGTGGGGATCGTGCCTGTGCCAACATCTTCGCAACTGACTGAGCCGGAAACGGCACGGATGATTGACGAATTGAAGCCCGCTGCCGTACTCAGGGACCCAACCGTCGCCTGCGCCGCGCATCCGCTGCAGATCGAGCTGGCCGAGTTGACGCGAATGCGTGACCTGCCTCCGGCCGAGGTTCAATTGGGCGACCCGAACAGGCTGGCTTATGTCGTCTATACCTCGGGCACATCCGGCAAACCCCGCGCCGTGGCGCACGCGCATCGCGCCATATGGGCGCGTCAGATGATGGTGGATGGCTGGTACGGGCTGCAAGAGACTGATCGCCTGTGCCACGCCGGGGCCTTCAACTGGACCTACACGTTGGGCACCGGATTGATGGATCCCTGGACAATCGGCGCCACCGCCCTGATTCCAGAGCCCGGCACGGACCCGAACGGCCTGCCCGCGCTGTTGCGCCGGCACGGCGCAACGATCTTTGCCGCAGCCCCCGGTGTTTTCCGCAAGATCCTCAAGACAACTGGCGACATAGATTTACCCGATCTGCGCCATAGCCTGTGCGCCGGGGAAAAACTCTCACGGCATTTGCACACGCAATGGGCCGAAAGGACCGGAACCGAGCTGTATGAGGCATATGGGATGTCCGAGTGTTCGACCTTCATTTCCTCCAGCCCCGCGCACCCGGCGAGGGGCGAGGCACTGGGCCAACCTCAGCCCGGCCGCCGCGTGGCGATCCTCGGACAAGACGGCCCTGTCCCGCAGGGACAGGAAGGCACCATTGCGATCCACCGATCCGACCCCGGCCTGATGCTGACCTATCTGAACGCCCCGGACGAGGCTAAGGCCCGCATGCAGGGCGACTGGTTTCTGACCGGTGATCAGGGCGCGATGGCCGTCGACGGGCAGATCACCTATCTCGGCCGCGACGACGAAATGATGAACGCCGGAGGCTATCGCGTCTCACCGGTCGAGGTCGAGGCCGCTCTGTCCCGATACCCCGGCATATCGCAAGTGGGTGCGGCGGCTGTCGAGGTTAAACAGGACACCTTTGTAATCGCCGCCTTCTATACCGGGCCGGAAAAACTGGACGAGGCGACCCTGCAATCCTATGTGGAAGCCAATCTGGCGCGATACAAACAACCGCGCGCTTTCATCCATCTGCCCGAATTGCCGACCGGCGGTAACGGTAAACTTTTGCGCCGGGCGCTGCCGGCCTATTTCAAGGCGACCAACAAATGACCCAGACCGTCAAACTTGACATCATGTCCGACCCGATCTGCCCGTGGTGCTACATCGGCAAGACCCATATGGATAAAGCGCTGGCTGCCATCCCGGACCATCCCTTTGTCATCGAATGGCATCCGTTTCAGCTGAACCCTGAAATGCCGGAGGCTGGTATGGACCGGCGGGAATATCTTGAGCGCAAGTTCGGTGGCAAAGAAGGCGCTGTGCGCGCCTATGCGCCCGTGGTCGAACATGCAGAGAATGCAGGCCTGAGCATCGACTTTGAAGGCATGAAGCGCACCCCCAATACTCTGGACGCGCACCGCCTGATCCATTGGGCCGGGATTGAGGGTAAACAGAACGCAGTCGTTGACGCTCTGTTCGACGCGTATTTCGTGCAGGCCCGCGACATCGGTGACCACGAGGTTCTGGCCGACATCGCCGACAGCGTCGGCATGGACGCTGCTGTGGTGCTGAAACTGCTGAACTCCGATGCCGACCGCGACGATATCCGCGCCCGCGACACGCATTCGCGCCAGATGGGCGTGACCTCGGTGCCGACCTTCATTGTCGCCAACCAACACGCTGTTCCGGGCGCGCAACCTCCTGAAATGTGGGAAAAAGTGATTGCCGAGATCATGTCTCAATCTGAGGCTTCCCCTGCAAATTAGCACAGACACCTGTGCAATTTGAGACCTAGCGCCGCCTGACGTGTCGTGATAGCGCGATCAGGTCAGGAGGGCGCCATGGCCAATCGTATGTCCCGAGGTGAATTCATTGCACTTGTCGCAATGATGTTTGCGACCATCGCGTTTTCGATCGACTCGATGCTGCCCGCCCTGCCCGAGATCGGAGCGCAGCTCAGCCCCGATGACATCAACCGGGCGCAATTGATCCTGACATCCTTTGTGCTGGGAATGGGCATCGGGACGTTTTTCATGGGCCCGTTGTCGGACGCCTTCGGGCGCAAACCCGTCATCTATGCCGGCTCTGTGTTGTATATTGTAGCGGCGGCTGTGGCCTGGGCCAGTTCCTCGCTGGAACTTTTGCTGATCGCACGTGTGATTCAGGGCTTTGGTTGTGCGGCTCCGCGCGTAGTGGCGATGGCTATCATCCGGGATTTGTATTCCGGGCGCGTCATGGCGCGGATCGTGTCGATTGCCATGATGATTTTCACGCTGGTGCCGGCCGTTGCGCCGATGCTGGGCGCAGGAATGATCGCCTTTGTAGGATGGCGCGGGATTTTCGTGTCCTTCATCTTATTCTCGCTGATCACTGTCATCTGGATGGGTTTACGCCTGCCCGAGTCACTGAAGGTTGAAAACCGCAGACCCCTGCGTCTGCCTTTGATGGCCTCAGCCGCGCGCGAGATGTTTACGCACCCGACGGTCCGCGTTTCGATCTTCGTGCAAACCCTGTGCCTAGGCATGCTGTTCACCATGCTGACGATGGTGCAGCCGGTTTACGATGTGATCCACGACAGCGCCGACAGCTTTCCTTTCTGGTTTGGCGTAGTCGCGCTGATCGCCGGGTCCGCCAGCCTGTTGAACGCGGCCCTGGTGATCCATGTTGGGATGCGGCGGCTTGTGACCTGGGCCCTGGGCGCGCAAATCGTGGTCACGACCGGCGTCATTATTGTGAACATGATGCCCCTGTCGGCCAACCTGTCCTTCGCGGTTTTTGTCTTCTGGCAGACTTCGATATTCTTCATGGCGGGCATGACCATGGGCAACCTGAACGCCATCGCGATGGAGCCGATGGGCCATATTGCTGGCATGGCGGCCTCCGTCATCGGTGCGGTTTCAACCGTTCTGGCTGCAGCCATCGCAGCACCCATCGGACAATTGTTCGACGGCTCTCTTGCCCCCCTGAGCACAGGTATTCTGGTCATGAGCCTGACCGGTTTTGGTCTGATGCTGCACATGGGCAGAATCGAAAACAGACTACCCGCCTGATCTGTGCAGCTTTCGTGAATCGCGCTAATCTCCCCCTGATCCGAGGGGAGATTTTCAATGAGCGACTATTACGATTTGGGTACGCATTCCTGTCCTGTAACGACATCTTCATCCGAGGCTCAACGATGGTTCGACCGGGGGCTGGTCTGGACCTACGGGTACAACCACGAAGAAGCCGTCGTCTGTTTCCAGCGCGCAGCCGAACAAGACCCTGATTGCGCCATGGCGTATTGGGGCATCGCCTATGCGGCAGGCCCGAACTACAACCTGCCCTGGGAATTGCGCGACGACCGCGGACAGCAGAAAGCCCTGGCGCAGGCCTATGATGCCACGCAACAGGCGCTGGCTCTTGTCGAGACCTGTACTCCCGTCGAACGGGCACTTATCCAAGCCCTACCCGCCCGGTATCCGCAGCGCGATCCTGCCCCCGACATGCACCGTTGGGACTACGACTTTGCCGACGCCATGCGCGCCGCCTTTGCCGAACAGCCCGACCAACTGGACCTGCGCACCATCTACGTCGAAGCACTGCTGAACCTGACGCCCTGGAAAATGTGGGACCTCAAGACAGGCCAGCCCGCCGAAGGCGCAGCAACTCTGGAAGCTCAAAAAGCCCTGGAAGACGCGATGGCCAACGACCCGGCTACCATGTCGCATCCTGGCCTGTTGCACCTCTATGTCCATCTGATGGAGATGTCACCGACCCCCGAAAAGGCGCTTAAGGCCGGCGATGTGCTGCGAACTCTGGTGCCCGACGCTGGCCATCTGGTGCATATGCCCACCCATATCGACGTACTGTGCGGCCATTACCACAACGTCGTTTACTGGAACGAAAAGGCCACCGTGGCCGATCTGAAGTATTATGAGCGCGAGGGCGCGTTCAATATTTACACCGGCTATCGCCAGCACAACTATCACTTCGTCATCTACGGCGCGCTGTTCCTCGGCCAGATGGAACCGGCTCTGCGCGCCAATCAGGGCCTGTGGGATACCACGCCCGAAGAGATGCTTCGCATCGAAAGCCCGCCCATGGCGGATTATTTCGAAAGCTACATGTCCATGGGGCCGCATATCCTGATCCGTTTCGGCCAGTGGGAAAAAGCCAAGGCATTGGAATTGCCCAGTGATCCGGATCTGTACCTCACCGTGACCGCGACCACTCACTATGCCCGCGCCATTGCTCACGCTGCCACAGGTCAAGTGGCCGAGGCGGAAGCCGAGGAACAGCTGTTCCTCGCCGCAAAGGGCCGCGTGCCCGAGACCCGCCTGCTGCACAACAACCGCGTCATTGATCTACTTGAAATTGCTCTGGAAATGCTGCGCGGAGAGATCGAGTACCGCAAGGGAAATTATGAAATTGCGTTCCAGCACCTGCGCCGCTCGGTCGAGCTGGACGACACGCTCCCATATGACGAGCCGTGGGGATGGATGCAGCCGACCCGCCACGCGCTTGGGGCGTTGCTGTTCGAACAGGGCCACGTGGCCGAGGCCGAAGCGGTCTATCGCGAGGATCTGGGTTTGGGTGGCACACTCAGCCGTGCATCCATTCACCCGGACAACGTCTGGAGCCTCAAGGGATTGCACGACCGCCTGAAGGCGCGCGGAGAAACTGTTGAAATCAAACAAATTAGACAACGCTTGGATTTGGCGTTAGCACGCGCGGACCGGGCCGTTGGCGCATCCTGTTTCTGCGCTCAGGCCGCGATGAGAGCCGCCGAATGAGATTCGCCCTGCTCCTGACTGCTCTGATCTGTGGCCCTGCTTTGGCCGAGCGCCAGTCCTTTCCGCCGGTTGACCAGGCCGGCCGCGACTCGACCCTTGTGGCCTTTCGGGACGAACTGCGCGCCATGGTGGCTGCGCGGGATACCGAAGGCGTCATTGCCGCGACATGCCCCGATCTCTATCTCAGCCACGGCGGCAATGGTGGCCCCGAAGAATTCCGTGCGAACTTGGCCCTCGACCCTGCGACCCTTCCGGAACAGGACCAGCAGAACGCCGACGAATTACGCAAGGGCTATTGGGCCGATCTGGAAAACACCCTGTCCCAGCCCGGTTATTTCGACGATGAGGGCGAGTTCTGGATGCCGCATCAATGGCAGATCACCCTGCCCGCCTCATTGGATCCATACATGGCCTACTACGTGACCGGCCAGAATGTGGCGTTGCGCCAGGCAGCAGTTCGGAGCGCGCCGAAACTGGCCCTGATCAGCCACGAGGTCGTCATCATCCCGAGTTATGTGGACGCAGCGGACTATCAACGCGTTGTGCTGACCGACGGGACCCAGGGCTACATGCACAGCGATTTTCTGTGGTCCATGGTCGGCCACCGCGCCGCGTTCGTGAAATCGGACGCGGGCGAATGGCAGCTTTGCACCTTTGTGGCCGGTGACTAGACCTTGGCCTTTTTCTTTTCGGCCACGACCTTTTCCGCCAGATCGCGGGCGATGGCAAAGGCGCCTTTGATCTTGTCGCTGTCCTTCTTCCAGTCCCGGCGCACAACGATCTTGTTGTCCTTGACCTTGGCCAGCCCACGCTGGTTCTGGATGAACTCGACCAACCCCTGAGGGGACGCAAACTTGTCGTTGTGGAACTGGATCGTCGCACCTTTCGGCCCGCCGTCCAGCTTGGCAATCCCGGCACGTTTGCACATCGCTTTGATCCGAACGACCAACATCAGTGTGTTCACTTCCTTCGGCAGTGCGCCGAACCGGTCAATCAGTTCGGCGGCGAAACCTTCCAACTCGACCTTGGTCGAGAGAGACGAGAGGCGACGATACAGACCCAATCGCACGTCCAGATCGGGCACGTAGTCCTCCGGGATCAGGACCGGCACGCCCAGATTGATCTGCGGAGCCCATTGGTCGTCGGCATCCGACAACCCTTCCATCTCACCCGCTTTGATCTTGGCAATCGCCTCTTCCAGCATCGACTGATAGAGCTCATACCCCACGTCGCGCATCTGACCCGACTGTTCCTCGCCCAGCAGGTTGCCTGCACCGCGAATATCCAAATCCTGCGAGGCCAGCGTGAACCCAGCACCCAGCGTATCCAGTGAGCCCAGAACGCGCAGGCGTTTCTCGGCCGTGGTCGTCAGTCTCTGGCGCGGCTTGGTGGTCAGATAGGCATAGGCGCGCGTCTTCGACCGCCCCACCCGACCCCGGATCTGATAGAGCTGCGCCAACCCGAACATGTCGGACCGATGCACCACCATCGTGTTCGCGGTCGGAATATCCAGCCCGCTTTCCACAATTGTCGTGGCAAGCAGAACGTCATATTTGCCGTCATAGAAGGCGTTCATCCGGTCATCGAGTTCGCCCGCCGCCATCTGACCATGCGCGACCATATAAGTGAGTTCCGGCAGCTGGTCTTTGAGGAACTCCTCGATTTCCGGCAAATCCGAGATGCGTGGCACCACATAGAAACTCTGCCCGCCGCGATAGTGTTCGCGCAGCAGCGCCTCGCGGATGGTGACCGCGTCGAACTCGCTGACATAGGTGCGGATGGCCAGACGGTCGATGGGGGGTGTTCCAATGATCGACAGGTCGCGCACGCCCGTCAAAGACAGTTGCAACGTCCGAGGGATCGGAGTCGCCGTCAGGGTCAGCACATGTATGTCGCTGCGCAATTGTTTCAAGCGCTCTTTGTGGCCGACGCCAAAATGCTGCTCTTCGTCGATGATCAGCAGGCCAAGATTGTTGAACCGTACCCCTTTTGCCAGGAGCGCATGGGTGCCGATCACGATATCCACCGTACCGCGCGCCAGCCCGTCGCGGGTCTGCTGCGCCTCTTTGCCGGACACGAACCGCGACAGCTGCCGCACCTCCAGCGGGAAACCCCGGAAGCGTTCCCTGAACGAGGCCGCGTGCTGGCGCGCCAGAAGTGTCGTTGGAGCAACGATCGCCACCTGCACCCCGGACATCGCGGCGACAAAGGCGGCGCGCATGGCGACCTCGGTCTTGCCAAAGCCAACATCGCCACAAATCAGGCGGTCCATCGGCGCGCCCGAGTGCATGTCTTCCATAACTTCTGAAATGGCGCGCAACTGGTCGTCGGTTTCCTGATAGGGAAAGCGGGCGCTGAACTCCTCCCAGGCATGGGGTGGCGGGTCCATCACCGGCGCTTTGCGCAGCGCGCGCTCGGCAGCAATGCGGATCAGCCGGTCGGCCATCTCGCGGATACGCTCTTTCAGCTTGGCTTTCTTGGCCTGCCATGCGCCGCCGCCCAGCCGATCCAACAACCCCTCGTCATGGCCGTATTTCGACAGTAATTCGATATTTTCGACCGGCAGGTATAGCTTGGACTGTTCGGCGTATTCCAGCAGCAAGCATTCATGGGCCGCACCCGCAGCCGTGACGACCTCCATGCCCATATAGCGGCCGATACCGTGATCCACATGCACCACCAGATCACCGGGGCTGAGGGATTGTGTCTCGGTCAGGAAGTTCTCGGCCTTGCGGCGTTTCTTGGGCTGGCGGATCAGGCGGTCGCCCAGAACGTCCTGTTCGGCGATCACCGTCAGGTCGGGGGTTTCGAACCCGTGTTCCAAAGCCCAGACTGCCAGATGCAACCCGCGCTTACCGATGCGAGTGCCGTTGGCGACGGGGATCGCCTCGGCGAGGCCTTCGTCCTCGATCAATCCGGTTAGACGTTCACGCGCACCTTCAGAATAAGACGCGATCAGAACCGGCCCTTTGTTCATCTTGTCGGTAATGTGGCTAGCCAATGCACCAAACAGGCTGATGCTTTCCTGCTGCCGTTCCGGAGCAAAGTTCCGCCCGATCCGACCGCCCGCGTCTATCACGCCGGGACCACTGGCCTGTGGCAGAGGGCTGAACTGCATCACCCGCCGGTCGCCCACAGCCCGTTCCCAGGCGGTATCATCCAGATAAAGCAGACCGGGCGGTGTAGGTTTATACACCGTATCCATGCGCGAGCGGTTTTCCAGCGCCAACCGACGTGTCTCGTATTGATCTTCAATGGAATCCCATCGCGCCAGCCGCGCGGGCGTCACCTGATCATCCAGCGAGATCGTCGCCCCCGGCAGGTAGTCAAACAGAGTTTCCAGTTTTTCATGGAAGAAAGGCAGCCAGTGTTCCACCCCCTGATGCTTGCGCCCTGCGCTGACGGCTTCGTAAAGCGGATCGTCGGTACCAGCCGCCCCGAATTCGATCCGATAATTCTGACGGAACCGCGTGATGGCCGCGTCGTCCAGAATAACCTCAGAGACCGGTGCCAATTCCACCAAATCCAGCTTTTCGGTCGTGCGCTGAGACACCGGGTCGAATCGGCGTGCACCGTCCAGAACGTCACCGAACAAGTCAAGACGAACGGGGCCAGACTCACCCGGAGGAAAGATGTCGATGATGCCGCCGCGGATCGCATAGTCGCCGGGCTCCATCACCGTCGGGCTTTGGATGAATCCCATGCGCACCAGAAAATTCCGCAATGCGGTTTCATCGACGCGATGGTTCACACGCGCGGTGAACGCAGCCTCACGCAAAACCTCACGCGCAGGCACCCGCTGTGTCGCAGCGTTCAGCGTCGTCAGAAGCACAAACCGGTCGGGCATCTGATGTACCAGCGCGGCCAAAGTCGCCACCCGCGCCGCTGCGATATCTGAATTGGGCGACACCCGGTCGTAAGGCAAACAGTCCCAACCCGGGAAGGCAAACACCGGCATATCCGGTGCAAAGAACGCCAGCGCGGCGCGCATCGCCTCCATCCGTTTGTCATCACGCGCGACATGACAGACCGGCCCGCCCGAACGCGCGATCTCGTTCAAGACAAGCTGTGCGTCAAACCCCTCGGGGGCGCCGCCAACTGTTACGTGGTTCGGAGCCGTCATCGCCAAGCCTTTCCGATTTTCCTATCCCAGAACACCAATCGAGAAGTTCTGATACATGCCCCAAAGCGATGTGATCAAAATCGAAACCATACCGATGATTTGCGTATATATCCGGCACCGCGTCAAAATTTTGGTCACAATTTCCAGCGTTCCTTCGCTTCTCCGCAGTTTACGCGCTGCCGAGATGTTGATGAGCATCACAATGCACACCGGAAACAGCAACAGAAACACGGCCTGCGCAAATTCGACACCATAGTAAAAGCCGAGTGTCGCGAGGCCCGTGAAAAAGAAACAGCTCAGCCCCAGAATAGCCAGACCAGACACGTCGACGATATAGAGCAGTCTGTTACCGTTGATCCGCACGATGTCTAGCAAATCCTGTTCGGCCTGCCCTCTGATCCGGCGTGCGCGAACCACCAGATCGTACGGAACACCCATCGCCCAGTGACTGGCCGACGACCACAGCACGGCCAGCCCGATCCAGTACCACAGATTCGAAAAGCTGCGCATGTCGATAATTTCGAAAAGCGAAGAGTATAAGTCCAAGCGTCAGCCCTTTGTTCACTGTCCTTTGGGGCCTTATTTGCGCAGGCGCGTCCATTGTAACCCTTGAGACCTCCGGGAATTCATGCCACCCAATGCGGAATTATTCAAGGAGAGCGCGACATGAAACCCACCATCGCCCCCTATCCCCTGACCCGCTTTCGCAGGGCGCGCCAATCGCAGGCAGTGCGGGGCCTAGTCCGGGAAAACACGCTGACCACGGATGACCTGATCTGGCCGGTTTTCGTGCGTGATGGTGAAGGTATTGAAGAGCCGGTGCCGTCGATGCCCGGCGTGGTGCGCCGTTCGGTCGATCTGATCGCTAAGGCCGCTGCAGAGGCACAAGCGATGGGAATTCCTGCGATCTGCATCTTTCCCTACACAGATCCCAGCCTGAAAACCGAGGATTGCGCCGAGGCCTGGAACCCTGAAAACCTCTCGAACCGCGCCATTCGCGCGATCAAGGCCGCAGCGCCGGATATCGCGGTCATGACAGACGTGGCGCTGGACCCTTACAACATCAATGGCCATGACGGGTTTGTGGTCAATGGCGAGATCGTAAATGACCAGACGGTCGAGGCGCTGGTCAAAATGACTCTGGCGCAGGCCGAAGCCGGGGCCGATATCATCGGCCCGTCCGACATGATGGACGGTCGCATTGGCGAGATGCGCCGGGCTCTGGAATCGGCAGGACATCAAAACGTGATGATCCTCAGCTATGCCGCGAAATACGCCAGCGCGTTTTATGGTCCATTCCGTGATGCGGTAGGCGCATCAGGCGCGCTGACAGGTGACAAGAAAACCTACCAGATGGACCCGGCCAATTCGAACGAAGCCCTGCGCCTGATCGAGCGTGACCTGACCGAAGGCGCCGACATGGTGATGATCAAGCCCGGGATGCCTTATCTGGATATCTGCAGACGGGTGAAAGACGCCTTTGGCGCCCCGACCTATGCCTATCAGGTGTCGGGTGAATACGCGATGGTTCAGGCGGCAGCGCAGAACGGCTGGATTGACGGAGAAAAAGTTATGTTGGAAAGCCTTCTGGCTTTCAAGCGAGCGGGCTGTGATGGCATTCTGACCTACTTCGCCCCACAGGTCGCGCGCATCCTTCAGGGCTAAAACCCCTAATTGTCGCAATATTTCGCCGATTGCGGTCTGTCGTTGCTCAGCTTTCCCGTGACACGCTGACCCAATCGGCGTATTCTTGCACATAAGATCGGGAACACCCGACATATCAGGCAGTAATACAGAGAAAAAACATGAGCAGTTCCAATTCCACTCGACTGACCCGTCGTGGCTTAGCTTTTGGCATGGCCGGTCTGACACTGACCGCGGCGTGCGGCAATGGTGTCGGCAATTCGAATGCAGCCACGATCGACGCCCGCGTGGATGCCACGCTGACCGAAATGTATTCACGCTATCCCAATACGGTTGAGATCGCGAATAAATCCAACGGCATGCTGGTTATGCCCCTGATCACCGAGGCAGGGTTTATCTTTGGCGGAGCCTACGGCCAGGGCGCGCTGCGCATCAACGGCGCAACGGTTGACTACTACTCAGCCGTTTCCGGCAGTGCCGGCCTGCAGATTGGCGCACAGCAATACGCGCACGTCCTGTTCTTCATGACACAAGATGCGTTGAACGATTTCCGCCGTTCCAGCGGTTGGACCGCCGGGGCTGATATCGGCTACGTCGTCGATGCAACCGGCGACTCGCTGTCGACCGACACCACCACACTGCGCTCTCCGGTACTGGCGGCGGTATTCGGACAGGCAGGCCTTAAATTCGGCGCGACGGTCGAAGGCACCAAATACACGCGGATCATTCCGTAACTCAGGACTACCACACCCCCCCTCCTGCGGTCCCCGCCACACGCATTAAGCTGTGGCGGGGTTTTTAGTTTATAGCGCTGTAAACACGGATTTTCCCGGGCTGTTCCTCTTTCGGTCAGCGCGACCATCCACTAATCTTTGCGCAAACAGAAATTGATCAGGATTGTAGGCCGCTGATGGGATTCGTGTTTCGCTGGCTTGTGCGTATTACCTCAGGTCTGGTCCTGCTAACCCTCGCCGGTGTGGGTTTGGTGTATTTTTTGGCCAGCCAGTCGCTGCCGGATTATGACCAGACGGTCGAAGTTAGAGGTCTGCGCGCGCCTGTCGAGATCATCCGCGACACTGCCAACGTTCCCCACATACTGGCCGAAAATGACCCCGACGTGTTTTTTGGGCTGGGTTATGCCCATGCGCAGGACCGCTTGTGGCAGATGACGGTCATGCGCCGCACCGCGCAGGGCCGCTTGTCCGAAGTGTTTGGCAAACGCACCGTTCATGTCGACAAACTGCTTCGCAGGCTTGACCTTTATGGTCTGGCGCATCGCTCGGTCGAAGTGCAGGACGACTACACCAACGCGGCATTGCGCGCCTATGCCGCCGGGGTGAACGCGCGATTGGATGAGATCAACGAATCCGCTCTGGGCCGAGGCGCGCCCGAGATGTTTCTATTCAATGCCCCGGTCTCCCCCTGGCAACCCGGTGACAGTATCGCGGTTATCAAGCTGATGAGCCTGCAATTGTCCGGTCACCTGAAGGACGAAGTTCTGCGCGCGCGCACCTCGCTGATACTCAACGATCCTGCACGTCTGGTCGATATTCTGCCCAATGTTCCCGGCCCCGGTATCGCGGCCCTGCCGGAATACGCGGCACTGTTTCCCAACGCGCCCCGATATGCCAAAGGCACGCCGATGCCTGATACCCCGCTGTCACCCTTCCCAAAACGCGGGTTGGCCGGAGCGTCGAACGCATGGACCGCAGCGCCCTCGCGTTCTGCCAGTGGTGGCACATTGCTGGCCAACGATCCGCATCTGGGTTTCACCGCGCCGGGTGTCTGGTATCTTGCCCGACTTGAACTGGCGAAGGGCGGCGTGATCGGGGCCACCATCCCCGGCATTCCCGCCATTATGACCGGACGCAGCGACCGACTGGGCTGGGGTCTGACCTCGTCCTATCTGGACGATCAGGACCTGCATATCGAAAAGCTGAATCCCGAAAACCCTGAGGAATACCTGACGCCTGACGGGTACACAGAGTTCCGCTCCCGCCCCTCTATTATTGAGATAAAGGACGAAGCCCCCATCACTTTGACCCTGCGCTGGTCCGAGAATGGCCCCGTCCTGCCCGGCACTGATTACGATCTTGAAACGATCACGCCACCCGGCCATGTTGCCTCGTTGTCATGGACGGCCCTCAGCTCGCGGGACACGTCGATGACGGCGTCGATGGCGCTGATGAACGCCAATAATGTTCGCGAAGCGATTGCTGCCGCGGAAAAATTCATATCGCCCTCTCAGAATCTGTCTCTGGTCGACAAGGAGACGATCGGCCTGAAACTGATCGGAGCCATGCCCAAACGCGATCTGCGAAATCAGAGCCGAGGCCGCATTCCAACGCCCGGCTGGCTGGCGGAAAACCTGTGGCAGGGTCGCCTGCCCTATGAAGACAACCCGGAATTCGTGGCCCCTGCGGGCGGCATTCTGGGCAACACCAACAACAAGATCATCGACCGTCCGTTTCCCGAGCATGTGTCCTATGAATGGGGCGACACTCAGCGTGTGCATCGCTGGGAACGCCTGATGCAGTCGCGTGAGGTCCACACCCGAGACAGCTTTATCGAGGCGCAGCTGGACACAGTCAGCTTCACCGCCCGCTCTCTGCTGCCGCTGATCGGCGCTGACCTGTGGTTCACAGGGGCCTCTGCCCCCGAAGGCACCCCCGAACGCCAGCGCCAGATCGCCCTGTCCTTGCTGGCTGAGTGGAATGGTGAGATGAACGAGCACTTGCCTGAGCCGCTGATCTATGCGGCATGGCTGCGGGCGTTGCAAATCCGGCTGATCTCGGACGATCTGGGACCGCTGGCCGCCGAATACAAACATGTCGAGCCCCTGTTTATCGAGCGTGTCTATCGCGACATTGACGGTGCCTCGGTCTGGTGTGACGTCCGGCAAAGCGCCCCGACCGAGACCTGCACCGACATGGCACGACTGGCCCTGGATGACGCTATCATTTGGATTTCTGAAAACTACGGCACGGCGTTGGAATCCCTGCGCTGGGGTGATGCTCATCAGGCGACCCATGACCACCCGGTTCTGGGCTCGGTTCCTGTACTGCGCTTCTTCGTCAATATTCGCCAATCTACCAGCGGCGGAGACAACACTCTGCTGCGCGGACGCACCTCGGGCGAAGGCAAAGACCCGTTCCAGAACGTGCATGGCGCGGGCTATCGCGGCGTGTATGACTTTGCCGATCCAGATAGTTCGGTCTTTATCACCGCCACCGGCCAATCCGGCCATTTCCTGTCGCGCTATTACGATGATCAGGCGCAGCTTTGGCGACGGGGAGAATATATTCCGATGTCGCTGGACCTTGATCTGGCCCGCGCAGCCGCTGTCGGGGTAACGAACCTGATCCCGCGCTGATTTCACCAGCTTCGGCAGGACCTTGCCCCTTTTTTTACCCACCGTGGACGCAGACCGGTGTTTTCGCCTACGATCTGCAAGCCGAAGACTTGGGACCAGGGGGCACAGATGGCCAGTATACGGGATAGGCTGAACAATCTGGCGCGGGATTACGCAATCGCCTGGAGTTCGGGCGACGCAGATGCAGTTGCCGATTTCTTTGCGCCGGATGGGCAGATCACAATCAACCGTGGCGATCCGATTGTCGGTCGTGCAGCGGTGGCAGAAATGGCGCGCGGCTTCCATACTGATTTCCCCGATCTCGAGGTCAGGTGCGATATGCTGCGTTGGGCCGGAACCCATGCGATCTTTGTCTGGACGCTGGAAGGCCATCACGCGCAAACCGGCAACCACGTCGTGACCCGCGGCTGGGAGGAATGGGAACTGACGGCCGATCACAAGGTCCAATCGTCACTGGGATGGTTCGATGCCGAGGACCATCAGCGCCAAATCGACGGTGCATGATCGCGAAGGCAGTTCGGCCTATTCCGAAGTGATGGAATATTCTCGCGGAATGCCCTGAGTTATCTCAAACCAGGCCGATTCTTTTGTCCGCTCCTGATGTGCGTCGAAAGCGGCCTGATTTTCGAACACTTCGCTGACATTGAATTGGCCAGGAATGTCTGCGTCTTCGGCAACTTCGAAGGAAAGACAGCCCGGCTCGGCCCGCGTCAGTGCGATATGGTCAGGCAGCGCGGCCCGGACCTGCTCAAGCCGATCGGAAGGTACTGTTATGCGGCCCTTCAAGGATACCTTTCCGTTGTCTTCTGGTGCCATAAGTATTCCTCTGATCAAAGCGCCGCAAACTGCGCCGCTTGTTTATCAGTCCAAAGAACAGTGACTTCGAACCCGTCTTCGGTCTGTTTTTCGGACCTCACCACATCTTGACGGAACAGCCATGCACGTTTGTCACCCTCGGCAAATCCCAACGCCAGCGTCATCTCGTGCCGGGCACCTTGCAGCTTTGTGGCGATCTCGGCGAGCAGAGGTTCGACACCTTCTCCCGTAACCGCCGAGATGGCAAATATTGCCGAATCCCGGTCAGCGCGCGCCAAAGCGGCCTCGCGTTCATCCGGGCCAAGCAGATCCATCTTGTTCCATACCTCAAGCCGAGGACGTTCGTCATCGACACCCAGCGAGGTTAGGATTGCCTCAACATCCCGCGCCTGCGCCTCGGAATCTTCGTGGCTGATGTCGCGCACGTGAACGACAATATCCGCGCCCAAAACCTCTTCGAGCGTGGCGCGGAACGCCGCGACCAGCTCAGTCGGCAGGTTCGAGATAAATCCCACCGTGTCCGACAGGATAACCTCAGGACCATCGGGCAGTTCGACCCGCCGCATGGTCGGGTCCAGGGTGGCGAACAGCATGTCCTTAGCCATCACTTCGGCCCCGGTCAGGCGGTTGAACAGCGTGGACTTGCCCGCGTTCGTATAGCCCACTAACGCGACAATCGGATATGGCACTTTTGCCCTTGCGGCGCGGTGAAGCGTACGGGTCTTTACCACCTTCTGCAATTGACGGCGCAAACGCACGAGTTGTTCGTCAATAGCGCGACGGTCAGCCTCAATCTGGGTTTCACCGGGACCGCCGACAAACCCCAATCCGCCCCGCTGGCGTTCCAGGTGGGTCCATGCCCGCACCAGGCGCGTACGCTGATAGCTGAGTGCTGCCATCTCGACCTGCAACACACCTTCGCGGGTGCGGGCACGGTCACTGAAAATTTCAAGGATCAGGCCGGTGCGGTCGAGGATCTTGACCTTCCACGCCTTTTCCAGATTGCGCTGCTGAACGGGTGTCACCGGTCCGTCGATCAGAACCAGCTCAATCTCGTTTTCGTGGAACCGTTCGCCCAGTTCATCGATCTTTCCGGTACCGAACAGCAATCCCGGCTGGGCGCGTTGCAGGCGCACGATCTCGGACCCGATCACATCCAGATCGGGCAAAGCGGCAGCCAATGCCACCGCCTCTTCCAGCGCCGGTTCGGGGACACGGCGCTGTTCATCTGATTTGATTTCCGGATGCAGCACCCAGGCCCGGGTGCGCATCCTGTCATGTTCCATCAAGAGGCGTCTTCGCCCTCATACAGGCTGATCGGCTGCGACGGCATAATCGTCGAAATCGCGTGTTTGTAGACCAACTGCGACTGTCCGTCGCGGCGCAACAATACACAGAAATTGTCGAACCAGGTGATCACCCCCTGCAATTTCACACCGTTGATCAGGAATATTGTGACCGGGACCTTTGCTTTCCGTACATTATTCAGGAACGCGTCCTGCAGATTCTGTCTGTCCGAAGCCATATTTTTATAATCTCGCCATTGTTCTTGCTACGCGCTGCGGACCAACGCGCTCCCTCTGGCTGAGTATGGAGCGTGATTAACCGAGTTTCCAGATGAAAAATCAGGCATTAACACCGGTGTTGATTCTCAGTCCCGCCAGAGGGTTGGTGTAATCAGCGCAATGATCGCCAGCGTTTCGAGTCGCCCGATCACCATTGCGGCGCACATGGTCAGCTTGGCACCCCAGGACAGATCGACCAATCGGATGGGTATATCTGTTGCCAGTTCGATCAGCGGACCAGTCGTGCTGAGCGCCGCAACGCTGAGTACCATGGCCTGCTCAAACCCCGCGCCCATCGCCGCCAGCAGGACATTGAACACCGCCGCCGTCAGCGCGAACATCATCAGAAAGATCCACGCAATAAAGGCACCGTCGCTTTGAATTCGCCTGTTGCCACCGCCGACGCCACTGACGGATGAAGGATAAATCAGGCGATCAATCTCTCGTGCGCCATTCAGATACAGGGCAAATACGCGCAACAGTTTGACCCCGCCCGCCGTGGTGGCGACGCCGCCGCCAATCAGCGCCATTCCCATCAGGATCAATCCCGGAGTACCAAGTCCAGAAAGCTGTTGTGCGTCGTTCCAGTTGGCGCTTTCAAATCCCGCCGTGGTCAAAAATGACAATGCTGTGAAGATCATGCCCCAGATCACGTTCAGAGCCTGAATCGGCTCCAACTGGCCGCCGATTTCGAGTACGCCCGCCCAGACACGGAAAAACAACAGTAGAGCGACCCCGGCGACGATCATCATACCAATCCTGAATTCAGGGTCCTGGTCCAGTCTCGAATATCCGGTTGTCGCCGTATCCGTGGAAAATGTCAGGCGCGACAGTGCAAAGAACAGAAAAAGGAACAGGATCGCTTCGCCTGTGATTCCTGCCTGCGCGCCCTCCAGCCCTCCCACCGGAGAAATTCCGGACGTAGCCATCGTAGACATCGCGTGACATGCAGCCGTCAGACCCTGCTCACCCGCGATCAACAGCAGGATCCAGATCACAACGGTCAGTCCCGCATACACTGGTGTCAGAGTGCGCGTAACACGGATCAACCGCCCCCTCGGGTCGACCTTTTCACTTTGCGCCACGCCCGAGACCGGGCGACCGGGTTGCCCACGCGCCGTAACCTCAAATCCGCCCAACGACAGCGGCGCCAGAATAGCGGCGGCTGATATCCACATCAGCAGGCCACCCATCCACCCAACCAGCGCGCGCCACAAATGCAGCGGCGCGGTCAATCGGTCAGGATCAGGGAAAATGTCAGCCCCCGTGGTCGTCATTGCACTGACCATGTCAAAATAGGCATTCAGAAAGGTCGTGTTTCCCAGCGCATCATGCAGCGGAATGGCCAGAAACAATGGCAGGACGGTAAAACACCCAAGCAACACTGCCAATTGCCCCAGCGTCCCCCGCCGTGGAATCCGGTTGGACGTTGCAAGCGCAATTGTTGCCACGACAAAAAGCCCCAGCAATCCCGAATAGAAAAATGACCGCGAAGTATCGTGATCGTCCAACGCCAACGCATAGATCGACGGCACCAACATGGACACCGCAACAATGCCCCAGATCAGCAGAAACAGTGGCAGTCGCCGTACAAGTCCGATCTGTTGTGTCCGCGCATGCCCCATCAGAAGAAATCGATTGAAACCTGCATCAACCGTTCGACCTCGGGTACGTCCTTGGCCATGGCAAAGATCGCCACCACGTCTTTTTCTTCAATCCTCAGGCTGCCAGTCGGGCGCAACACCTCATCCCCCTTACGAACGGCACCGACCAGGACACCTTCCGGGAAATCAATGTCCCGCAGTCTTTGCCCTGCCATCGGCGAGGTCGACAGAACCTCGGCCTCGATCACCTCGGCCTCTGCGTCCCCGATGGAATAAACCTGCCGTACCCGCCCGTGACGGATGTGGCGCAGGATCGAACTGACTGTGGTCGCGCGTGGGTTGATATAGGCATCGATCCCCAGAGGGCCCATCAGCGCCACCATGCTGGGGTCGTTGATCAGCGCAATCGCCAGCGCACAGCCCTCTGCCTTGGCGCGCACGGCAGCCAGTAGATTGGCCCGGTCGTCATCGGTGACCGCCAGCATCGCGTCAGCACGGTCGATCCCCGCCTCGTGCAGCAGGGCCGCGTCCAGACCGTCACCGTTCAGAACTATCGTCCGCTCAAGAGTCTCGGCGGCTATTTCCGCACTTTGGCGGTCTCGTTCGATGATCTTGGCACGCACCCGGCTTTCGCGTTCCTCCAGCGTGCGGGCCACTTCAAGCCCCACATTGCCACCGCCAACGATAACCACACGGTCCTGCTTTTTCTGTGTCTTACCGAAGACCTCCATGGTGCGATCCACGTCCTTGACATTGGTAAAGACGTAGCACTCATCCCCCACGAACAGTTGGTCCTCGGATTCAGGCGCGAACAGGTTGCCGTCCCGACGAACCCCGACGACAATCGAGCTGAGCGTGGAAAACAGGTCCGTCAACTGCCGCAGTGGGGTATTGACGACCGGACAGTCCTCTTCGATGCGAATACCAAGCAGCTGGGCATTGCCGTCCATGAACGTCTCGGTGTCGAAAGCGGATGGCGCGGACAGTCGGCGCATAGCAGCGGCAGCAACCTCGCGCTCGGGGCTGATCACCACGTCGATGGGCAGATGGTCACGTCGGTAGAGATCCGAGTGGATCGCTTCGAGATACGATTTGGACCGCAAACGGGCGATCTTACGCTGAATCGAAAATACCGAGTGCGCCATCTGACAGGTGACCATATTCACCTCGTCCGAATGGGTCGCGGCAATAATCATATCTGCATCGCGGGCCCCTGCCCGATCCAGCACATCCGGATAGCTGGCGAATCCGGCAATCCCCTGCACATCCAGAGTCTCGGTCGCGCGGCGCACCAGATCGGGATTGTTGTCCACCACCGTCACGTCATTCAGTTCACCTGACAGGTGCCGTGCAATCTGCCAGCCAACCTGACCGGCACCGCAAATGATGACCTTCATGTTTTTGGCCCTTCTGCCTGAAATCTTTGAATGACAGATGCCCCCATAGCGGTCAATTGAATTGTCATACACGCGCCACTAAGGCAAGATAAGCCCATGAAATCAGTGCTTCGTTTGCTTATTCCCATCATGGCCCTGTCCGCATGCGACGGCCCGCTTTCGCTTTATTACCGCGAAGGTGAGAGCGTATCGCGTGTGCAGAGTGAGACCACGCAATGTCAGGTACAAGCGGTCAATGAAGTGCCCGTAGCTAATCAGGTGCGGCAAAGCCCGCCCACCTATTGGCCCGGGCGCACCTATTGCGACAGCGGGGGGCGGTGCTATCGCTCGCCCGGTTGGTGGCAGCCCGGACGGGTCTATACCGTCGACGTCAATCAGGGACTTCGCAATCAGGTTGAGGCACAATGCATGGCCAGGAAAGGTTTTCGCCCGGTCAGCCTGCCCCCCTGCAGGCAAAGTGTGAAATCCCAAACCCAGGCCGTGCCCACGACAACGTTGCCGCCACTCACAACCCAGTCTTGCTTTGTGAAATTCGACAACGGGACGATACAAATAATCAGCCCTGGACAGGCCGGGTAAAGCCCGGCGGATTATTCCGCCGGTTCCGGTTCATCCAATTGGGCCACTCGCGCCCCGGATTTGTTCGACGTCACGACACCAAGCGATTTCAGCTTGCGATGCAGCGCGCTGCGCTCCATCCCGACAAAGCTGGCTGTTCGGCTGATATTGCCGCCAAAGCGATTGATCTGGGTCAGCAGGTATTCCCGCTCGAACGCTTCGCGCGCCTCTCGCAATGGCAAGGTTGCCAACGCACCCGAAAGGACAACGCGGCCCGTTTCATCTGCTTTTTCTTCTTCGGCCGGTAGTTCCCTGGCTTCGATCGGCCCGGACCCGTCACCCAGAATCAATACACGCTCGATCAGGTTCTTGAGCTGACGCACATTCCCCGGCCATGTCATCGTCTGAAGCAAAGCAACGGCCTCCTCTGAGATTTCGCGCGCCGTCAGACCTTGGGATTCGTTGCACATCTCAATGAAATGCTGTGCCAGAACCGGGATGTCTTCACGCCGCTCTTCCAGCGATGGCACTGCGATCGGGACCACGTTGAGCCGGTGATACAGCTCTTCACGGAAACGGTCGCCTGAAATCTCGGCCTCCAAGTCGCGGTTGGTCGATGAAATCACCCGAAGATCGACCCGAACCTTGTCCGAGCCGCCGACACGCTGAAACTGCTGGTCAACCAAAACGCGCAAGATCTTGGACTGCGTGCCCAGTGGCATATCAGCGACCTCGTCAAAATAGATCACACCGCCATGAGCCTCTTCCAGCAAACCGGCCTCAATTCCGCGTTCCGAAGATTCGCGCCCGAACAGTACCTCTTCGACCCTTTCGGGCTCGATCCCGGCGCAGTTCACCGTCACGAAAGGCGCATTGGAACGGTTGGAGTGAGCGTGGATATACCGCGCGGCGATTTCCTTGCCGGACCCGGCAGGGCCACTCAGCATCACACGACCGTTCGACTTGGTGACCTTGTCCAACTGGCTTTGCATCGTACGGAATGATGCCGACTTGCCGATCATGTCCGCACTCGTGACCTCCTTGCGTTTCAGCGATGCATTTTCGCGGCGCAGGCGCGAGGTCTCCATCGCGCGGCGGATCACGACCATCAGTTGGTCAATGTTAAATGGCTTTTCGATGAAGTCGTAAGCCCCCTGCTTGATTGCAGCTACCGCGATTTCAATGTTGCCGTGACCGGAAATGATAACCACAGGCACGTCCGGGTTATCGCGCTTGACCGTCTTCAGAATGTCGATCCCGTCCATGCGGCTGTCTTTCAGCCAGATATCCAAGATCAACAGCCCGGGCGGTTCCGTATTGATTGCAGCCATGCACTCGTCCGAGTTGCCGGCCAGCCGGGTTGAATAGCCTTCGTCCTCCAGAATGTCGGACACCAGTTCGCGAATATCGCGTTCGTCATCTACGATCAGAATGTCGCTCATCTTTGGCCTGCTTTCAGTTTGTTAGTATGAATTGCCTGCTTTTGTGGCGCTGCATTTTGGGAAATACTGCCTCCCGGCAAACGGATCACGGCCATCGCACCGAAATGGTCCTGTCCGTCGAAAACCGGCGCATCCTCAAGCGTGAGGGCTCCGCCATGTTCTTCGATAATCTTTTTGACGATGGGCAGACCCAATCCGGTGCCCTCGTCGCGCGTCGTTACGTACGGCTCGAACAGCCGTGCCCTGTCTTCAGGCAGGCCGATGCCGTTGTCCGCAATGCTGATAACCGTACCCGCATCGTCGCTGGTCACGTCCACTTTGATCTGTGGTTTTAGGTTTTCAGGTGGGCCTTTTCGTCTCAGCGTTTCAATAGCCTCGCCTGCATTCTTTATCAGGTTGGTCAGTGCCTGATTTAGCATCGTCGCATCAACGTCCGCCATGACTGGCTGGGCCGGCAGGGTGGCGTCGATCTGTACATCCGGTTGCCCGGCTTGTTGCAGTAACACCGCTTCGCGCACCAGCCCAACGATGTCTTCCTCGCGCCGGACTGGTTCCGGCATACGTGCGAATTTCGAGAACTCGTCAACGATCCGTCGCAGGTCGTTGGTCTGCCGAACGATTACATCGGTCATGGATTCCAGGCTGTCGCAGTCCCCTTCATCCAGCTTGCGCGAGAATTTCCGCTTGATCCGCTCGGCGCTCAACTGGATTGGGGTCAGCGGATTCTTGATCTCATGCGCAATCCGGCGTGCGACATCACCCCATGCGGCCATTCGTTGCGCGCTGACCAGATCCGTCACGTCGTCAAAGGCAACAACATAGCCTTCAAGCCCGCCATCCTCGCCGCGGCGGGTCGCCATGCGAACAAGCAGGTTTTCCAATCTGCCTTTTCGCGTCACCTTTATCTCACCCTGGACGGCCTCCTGACCGCTGTCTTTGAGGCTTTCAAAAAGCGGTAGAAACTCCGGCACGGCGATACCTATGGCCAGCTGCTGGTCACCTCGCGACCAGTCCAGCAAACGTTCTGCGGACCGGTTCACCAAGGTAACGCAGCCTTCCGAATCGACGCCGACAACACCGGATGTCACCGAGCTGAGCACCGAATCAAACAGTCGGCGGCGGCGCTCGATTTGACGGGTGTTTTCCAAAAGGGTGTCGCGCTGGCCTTTAAGTTGTCGGGTCATCTGGTTGAAATAACGGCCTAACATGGCGATCTCGTCGTCGCTGGCTTCTTCATAGACTTGCACGCTGAGATCCCCGCCACCAACACGCTGCGCCGCTGTAGTCAGACGTCCTACGGGGCGCGAGAGGCGTTCGGCGAACCACATACCCAAAGACATAGCTGCCAGAATGAGGATCACCGCAAAGCTGAGATACAACAGGCCGAACTCAAACAGGACCCGCCCCCGTTCGCTTTCGAGTTGCTGGTAAAACTGCACCGTCTCTTTGGTATCATCCAAAAGGTTCAGTAACTGCCCGTCGACTTCCCGGCTGACATAGAGAAAGCGATCCAGATAAGCCTGCAAAGGTACTAACGCCCGGAATTCACTGTTCTGCCAGTCGGCGATGATCAACAATCCGGCGTCGGTTGCCTCAATCATCTGCTCGGGCGTAGGTGCTTCGTAGTTAAACAGATAGGACCGATCCCCGCGCGATTTGATTTCGCCACTACCGTCAATGACATAGGCCTCGCGCAGACCGCGCTGAATCTGCGCCTGCCCCTGCGCCAGCACCTCGCGCAGTTCCGCATCCGAAATAAAGAAATCCCGCGACCGGGCATTGTCGAGGAACCGGGCCAGAACAGCGGCGTCCTGGGTCAACCCTTCGCGATGTTCCTGCTCATAGGCCTCGGCCGCGGTCAGGGAAGATCCAACCACCTGTCGTACGCGATCCGAAAACCAACCCTCAAGGCCGATATTCACCGTCAGTCCGGCAAAGATCGCAACTGTTACGGTCGGCACCAGCGCCAGTAGCGTAAATGCTCCGATCAGCCTCAGGTGCAATCGCGACCCAGCCGACTTTGCGCGGCGGGCGGCGATCAGACTGAACACCTGTCCCAACACAAGAGCGGCGACGACCAGCACATAAACGAGGTCAGCCAGAAGGATCAGGCGCAGCGTCGGCGCGGTTGCTCCCAGATCGAATGGACCGATAACGAGATAAGTGGCCAACGCCAGCGCAGGGCCCAGAAGAACCAGCCCCAGAGTGCCGAAATTGCGCAGTTTTCGGGATTTCCGCCACCGACTAATCGATAGGACCAGCCCGCTCTGTGCCCGGGTTGCCACCGTCTGCCCTCATCCTGATGTGTCGCTTGCGCGACGTACCGCCATATATCGTGGTCCTTGCCGGGTGCGAACCCGGATGCCACGGTTTGTGTGGCGATATTACATCAGTTTGCGGCGCCGTGTCACCTGAATATCGAGATCAGTGATTTTTTTCCGCAGCGTATTTCGATTGATCCCGAGCAAGTCCGCACATTTCGCCTGATTTCCGCCAGTTGCGTCCAGCGCCAGTTCGATCAGAGGTGCCTCAACCTCGCGCAGGATGCGCTGATACAGGCCTGGTGGCGGCAGCATATTGCCGTGCAGGTCGAAATAACGGCGTAAATGGCGGGCCACCGAGGCCGACAATTTCTCGCGTTCGCCATCTCCAAGAATCGGTTCTGCCTCGGGTTGGCTGCCAAGGACCATTTCAACCTCGGCCCTGGAAATCTCGTCGGCGCGGCTGGTCAGGCTCAGGCGGCGAATGGCGTTTTCCAGCTGCCGCACATTGCCGGGCCAGGAATAGCGCCGGACCAGTTCCACCGCGTCCGGGCTGAGCCAGCGTTTGGCGCCGTGCTCACGCTCTTCCCGCGCCAGAAAATGGTCGGCCAACAAGGTGATATCGTCCACTCGCTCACGCAGGGCTGGTACGTGTACAGTTGCGCCGCAAAGACGGTAATAGAGGTCCTGACGCACACGGTCGCTTTCCATCGCTTCGGTCAGGTCCGACTGGCTTGTGGCCATGAAACGCGGAACGTGGTCACCGGGGTTATCCATCATGCGCACGATCCGAGCCTGAACTTCGTCCTCGATATCGGCGATCTCGTCGATCAACAACGTCCCGCCGCGCACCCGCGCCATGATACGTGCGGGGCCTTCAAGGTCGCGCAGATCAGCGGCTGTCGCGGTGACAAACGGTAATGTGCGACGATCCGAAAAATCATGAATAGCTCGTGCTATCAAAGACTTGCCCGTCCCACTTTCACCTGAAATCATAACGGACAGATCGGTGTTCATCACCCGCGCCACAAGGCGATACAAAGCTTGCATCACCGGCGTGCGACCGACCAGGGGCAGCTCTTCGGGGCGATCTTCTGACGACGCGACCAATTCTACCTGCGCCCGCTGTTTCTGCTCCAGCGCCCGCGCGGTTCGCTTCATCAGATCAGGTAGGTCAAAGGGTTTGGGCAGATAGTCATAGGCATCCGCTTCGGCCGCTTGAATCGCCGTCATGATCGTGTTCTGGGCCGAAATCACGATGACCGGCAACCCCGGCCGGTCCTGCGCAATCTTGGGCAGCATCTCCAATCCGTTCCCGTCCGGCATGACCACGTCCGAGATCACCACGTCACCCTTACCTTCGCCAACCCATCGCATCAGTGTCGTTAGCGAAGATGTGGCGTGCACCTTGCACCCCGCCCGCGTCAGGGCCTGCGTCAGAACGGTGCGGATCGTGCGGTCGTCATCTGCGACCAGTACTGTGCCATCCATCGGGTGCTCTCCTTAGTTTGTTCGTCTCGGCCTTGCGCCTTATGCTTCGTCACGTGGTGCCCGCCGCAGCGAGATTCGGAACACCGTGCGCCCCGGCACCGAATCCGCCGAAATCCAGCCGTCGTGGTCCGAGATAATCTTGCTCACCAGCGCCAGCCCAAGCCCGGTGCCATTTTCCCTGCCCGACACAAACGCGTCGAAAATATCGCTGCGAATCTTATCCGGCAGGCCCGGTCCATCGTCGATGATTTCGATCTGCAGCGGCAGGGAATGGCCCGAACCGTCACTGCGCCGCAGGCGGAAGGAATGCTCGAAATAGGTCCGCAGACGGATCGTTCCGCCTTTGGGGTCAGCAGCTTCCGAGGCGTTCCTGAGCAAATTCAACACCACTTGAAGGAACTGGTCCGGGTCGCCAAAGGCCATCGGCAATGATGGGTCGTAATCCTCGATGATCGTCATATGTGCGCCAAAACCCAACAATGCCGACCGCCGCGCACGGTCCAACACATCGTGTATGTTGATCGGCTTGAAGTCAGGTTGGGATAGGTTCCCGAACTGCTCGACCTGTTCCAGAAGCTTAACGATACGGCGGCTTTCGGTCACGATAAGGTCTGTCAATTCAAGGTCTTGCTGCGAAATATTCATGCTAAGCAATTGGGCCGCGCCAGTGATCCCGGCCAGCGGGTTCTTGATTTCATGCGCCAGCATCTCGGCCATACCGATGGCCGATTGCGCTGCCGATTTCACCGTGTTGCCCCGCGTCATCCGCCCCGCAAGTTCACGGGGTGAGATGATCATGATCATCGACCCGGGATGTCCAACCAATGGCGCGATTTGCAATGCACATTGCAGCGGTGCACGATTGCCCGAACCGGCATCCACGTCGTTGACGAACAGCGGGGTACCTTGCTGACGTGCCCTCAGGAACGCCTCTTCCAGCGGAGCGTCAACGGCAATCTGGTCCCAGACCGGGTGCCCAACCACTGCTTTGCGGGAAGCGTTCAGGAAACCTTCTCCGGCGGAATTCAAATCCGCGATCTGGTCATCCTCGTCGATGATGAAGGCCGGAACCGGAAGCGAAGTCCAGATGCTCTGATCCGTTGTCATGCAGCCTCCTCAGCGTCGATGCTCAGAGCATCGCCCATAAGGTGCAGTACTTCATCAGTATCGCGTGACGTCAGAACGGCCCGGCGCAAGGCGGCGGGAGTTCCGGCCTCGTCCATGTACCAGCCCAGATGTTTGCGCGCGACACGCAGGCCCAGATCAGAGCCATAGAACTCCAGCATCGCCTGATAGTGGGCGCGAACCATCTCGATCAGATCCCTCGCGGTGGGAATCTCGGGCGCTTCAGCGCCGAAAAGATCGTGGCAAATCTGCGCCAGCAGCCACGGTTTACCCTGCGCCCCGCGCCCAACCATGACACCATCCGCGCCAGATTGGTTCATGGCCTCGCGTGCGGCCATCGAGTCCACGATATCTCCGTTGGCGATGACGGGAATCGAGACCGCCTCCTTCACAGCCCGGATCGCGCTCCAATCCGCGCGACCTTTGTAGAACTGACATCGGGTGCGCCCATGGATCGTGACCATACAGATACCCGCGTCCTGTGCACGACGCGCCACGTCGGGCGCGTTCAGCAGGTTGTCGTCCCACCCAAGCCGGGTTTTCAGCGTTACCGGAACGTCCACCGCATCCACCACGGCCTCGATCAGGGTAAGCGCGTGGTCAGGGGTTTTCAGCAAGGCAGACCCGGAATACCCGTTTGTTACTTTCTTCGCCGGGCAGCCCATGTTGATGTCAATCACCCGTGCCCCGTGGTCAGCAACCTGGCGTGCAGCCTCGGCCATCCAGTACGCCTCGCGGCCCGCCAGTTGTACGGCGGTGTTTTCGATATCCGCCGACAGCTCGGCCCGTTCGCGTACACCGGGCTTGGCCTGCACCATCTCCTGACTTGCAACCATTTCGCTGACCACCATGCCCGCGCCAAAACGCATTACCAAGTCGCGGAAGGGACGGTCCGTGATTCCGGCCATCGGAGCCAACATAACGGGCGGGTTCAGCTCTTTGTCAGCGAGTTGCAGGGTCAACGTGCTTAATCCTAGGGCAATTGCGGCATAGATACTGAATCCAGCGCATATGAACAACAAATCGACGGCTTTCAAGCCCGCAAAATCATCACATGCCTATTTTTTAGGCAACATTACACAGGTGATTGCCTCTGCTTTCACCGACCCCTAAACAATGAACTCAAACCACCGGAGAAATCGCCCCCTATGACTACCGCCGCCATCATCGTCGCCGCAGGACGCGGGCAGCGCGCCGGAGGGGGCACACCCAAACAATGGCGCCCGCTGGCCGGTCGTCGTGTCGCGGATTGGACAATCGACCGCTTTCGGGGACTGGTCGACCATATCGTGCTGGTATTGTCCGGCGAAGACACAGTCGCTTGGGAGGAATTTGGCAGCGACGGTCTGATACTTGCCAAGGGCGGCAGCGACCGGGCCGGGTCCGTGCGCAACGGTCTGGAGGCGCTCAAAGGTCATTCGGTTCAACACGTTCTCATTCATGACGTCGCCCGACCCTGCGTCGACCCGCACACCATTCAGCAGGTTCTGTCCGCGCTAAACTCCAGCCCCGCAGCCGCACCCGGCCTAGCCGTCACCGATGCGCTCTGGACCGGAGACGGCGCCGTTGTGACCGGAACGCAGGATCGCAACGGGCTGTTCGCGGCCCAGACACCGCAGGGTTTTCACTACGACGCGATCGTTGCGGCACATGCTACGCATCCCGGCGAGGCAGTGGACGACGTCGAAGTTGCACGCGCAGCTGGGCTGGACGTGTCCATCGTGCCGGGCGACGCAGATAACATCAAAATCACACGACCCGAGGATTTTGCCCGGGCGGAACGCATATTGGGAACGGATATGAATGTAAGGCTGGGCAACGGATATGACGTGCATCGCTTTGGCGACGGGGATAATGTGGTCCTGTGTGGCGTGAAGGTACCGCATGACCGCAGCCTGCAGGGCCACTCGGACGCGGATGTGGGCATGCATGCGGTCACCGATGCGATCTATGGCGCGTTGGCGCAGGGCGATATTGGTCAGCATTTCCCACCCTCAGATCCGCAATGGAAAGGCGCAGCCAGCGAGATATTCCTGCGCCACGCGGTCGAACTGGCCGGGCGGATGGGATTTCGCATCTCGAATATCGACTGCACTTTGGTCTGCGAATATCCCAAAATCGGCCCACACGCGCCCGCAATGCGGGATGAGATGGCACGGATCATGGGGCTAAGCGCCGATCAGGTCTCGGTCAAGGCAACGACTTCCGAACGTCTGGGCTTTACCGGGCGCAGCGAGGGCATCGCCTCGCTCGCAACAGCCTGTCTGGTGAAATCATGAACGCCGCCCGATTGATCGGAACTGTTGGCGGGGTCGGTTATATTCGCCCTGCCCCCGGCACATGGGGATCGCTGGCCGCCCTGCCGCTGGTCTGGGTCCTGCATTCGCTGGGTGGCTTTCCATTGCTAGTGATTGCAACTGTCGCGGTGTTCGTGGGGGGTCTCTGGGCAACACGAGTGATGACCGCAGGCAAAGACAATCACGACCCGTCCGAAATCGTCATCGACGAAGTCGCCGGACAGTTCATCGCATTGTGGGCCATCTCATACCCGTCATGGGCGCATGGGATCGAAATCACCGCACTCTGGCCCGGCTGGGTAGCAGGCTTCATCCTGTTCCGTCTGTTCGACATCACCAAACCCGGCCCTGTCGGCTGGGCGGACCGGCGCAATGATGCAATGGGCGTGATGCTGGACGATGTGATCGCTGGCGTGTTTGCCGGGATCGGCGTATTGATCCTTGCAGGCATTTCGCACGGAGTTCTGGGCCTGTGACCGTTGCCGACCTTCTCGACCGCGCCAAAACTCAAGGCGCCATGATCGCCACCGCCGAAAGCTGTACCGGCGGCATGGTCGCCGCAGCGCTGACAGACATTCCCGGTAGCTCCGCCGTGGTTGAGCGCGGGTTCGTCACCTACACCAACCTGGCCAAGCAGCAAATGCTTGGCGTTCGCGCAGAAACGCTAGCTGCACATGGCGCGGTTTCGGAACAGGTCGCCCGCGAAATGGCTGAAGGTGCGCTAAGGAATTCCCAAGCACAGCTTGCGGTGTCCGTCACCGGAATCGCGGGCCCTGGCGGGTCCGAGTTCAAACCAGAGGGCCGTGTCTGTTTTGGACTGGCCATCGACGGGCAGCCCACATCCTCCGAATCCGTCGATTTCGGCGCGTTCGGTCGGGACAACGTTCGTCGTGCGGCCCGGGATCACGCACTGGAACTGCTCTCACAGGGCCTTTCTTCTCTTGCCCAAAAATAAGGCGATCCGCGTTCTTGGACGCCCATTTAATCACCTGTTGGCAAAAGGCCCTTAAAACAGGCGCCAAAATTCGGGGTTGCCTCTTTTTTCCCCGCCCGTCCTCCGCTTCAACCCGCCAAGCAAGTTGAAGACGCTGAGAGGAGACCGGCTAATGAATGGAGCCGATACCGCCTGGATCATAGTTGCAACCGCACTGGTCCTGTTCATGACATTGCCGGGCCTGGCCCTGTTCTACGGCGGCCTCGTGCGCGCCCGCAACGTGCTGAGCGTATTCATGCACTGTTTCAGCATTGCCTGTTTGATGAGCATCCTGTGGCTGGTCGCAGGCTATTCAATCGCCTTCGGCGACGGCGGCTCGGGCCTGTGGGGCGGTCTGGGCAAGGCCTTCCTGAATGGCGTCGATGCTGACAGCCTGTCTGGCAACCTGCCGGAGGTTTTGTTCTTTGCCTTTCAGATGACGTTCGCCATCATCACCCCCGCCCTGATCATCGGCGCGTATGTCGAACGTGTTGGGTATGGCTTTGTCCTGATCTTCTCGGCCCTGTGGATGCTGCTGTGCTATGCACCCGTGGTCCATTGGATCTGGGGTGGAGGCATCCTGACCGATGGCGGCATTCTGGGTGAGATCGGTGTTCGTGACTTTGCTGGCGGTATCGTGGTGCATGAAACCGCGGGTTTGGCCGCGCTGATCATCGCCGTTGTGCTCGGCCCGCGCCGCAACCGTACAACCCCGCCGCACAATCCCGGCTATGTGATGGTCGGCGCTGCGATGCTGTGGGTGGGCTGGTTCGGCTTTAACGGAGGCTCGCAACTGGCCGCTGACGGTGGTGCCGCGATGGCGATGACCGTCACGCATATCTCGGCCGCAACCGCGTCGCTGACCTGGGCACTGTATGAGCGCATCAAATATGGCAAGGCCTCGATGGTGGGTCTGGTTACCGGTACGATTGCCGGTCTGGCCTCGATCACACCGGCATCGGGCTATGTCGATCCGGTTCAGGCACTGATCATCGGGGCTGTGGCAGGTGTGCTGTGCCAGGAAGCGGTAAACGTCGTGCGCAACATGCTGAACATCGACGACACGCTGGACGTTTTCGCCGTGCATGGTGTCGGCGGTATCTTCGGTACCATCATGATCGCCGTCTTTGGTCTTGGCGCCTGGACGGCGCAGCTGGGAGGTCTGGTCATTGTGGGTGCCTTTACGGCAGTTGTCACAATTGTGTTGATCAAGGTGGTTGCGCTGATCACTCCGCTTCGCGTAGACGCTGAAACTGAAACAAACGGGCTTGATTTGTCGGTACACGGCGAACGTGCCTATGACATGAGCAGCTGAGCCCACCTTAGCTGCCACTTTGCCCGCAAGGGCATCGGCGGGCCTCTTCGTGAGGTCCGCTTTTCTTTTGCGCGCAACCCTCTCGACTCTGGGCCAACGGACAGGCTATCTGCCCGCAACGTCATTTTGCCCGAGGTTCCGCCATGATCCCCAGTTCATTTCCCGATAGCACCGAAATCGCCCGCCTGACCGCGCGGATGCTGCTGGAGATCAAGGCCGTCCACTTCAACGCGCGCGAGCCGTTCACGCTGGCCTCTGGCCTGCCCAGCCCGACCTATATCGATTGCCGCAAGCTGATCTCATACCCGCGTATCCGCTCGACCCTGATGGATTTCCTGACCGTCACCGTGATGCGAAATGCGGGATTTGAGGCCTTCGATAACATTGCCGGCGGTGAAACTGCGGGTATTCCCTTTGCGGCGATGGTGGCCGAACGCATGGCCCTGCCAATGACCTACGTACGCAAGAAGCCAAAGGGCTATGGCCGCAACGCCCGTATTGAAGGCGCGATGAGCGAAGGCGAGCGCGTATTGCTGGTCGAGGACCTGACCACCGATGGTGGTTCGAAACTGTCATTTGTCGATGCAATCCGCGAAACCGGCGCGACCTGTGGGCATACAGCCGTGATTTTTTACTACGGTATCTTCCCCGAAACCGAGAAAACCCTGGGTGACCATGGAGTGCAACTGCATAGCCTCTGCACCTGGTGGGATGTTCTTGCCGAGGCCAAGGCACAGAAAGCCTTTGACCAAGAGACACTTGACGGCGTCGAGGCCTTCCTGAACGACCCGCGCGGTTGGCAGGAAACCCATAAAAGCTGACGTTACGACAACTGTCGCGCGCTGGGTAACGGCGCTCAACGGGCAGACGAAAACTACACAATATGTTGACGGACCGCCCCCTCATGCTTCAACATGATGGGGCCCGGAGATATGCACAGTCTATCCCCAGAAACATACAATTTGCCTCGACTCATGGGGCTCGGCTATGGACTGTGCCCCAAGGGATGGTGAGAGCGGTAATGAACGAGATAAGCAGTATCGAGCAGGCAGCGGCACAGATTCAGAATGCCGAAACAATGCCGCACTCAATCGAAGCCGAGCAGCAGCTTCTGGGCGCGATCCTGACCAATAACGATCTGTACGACCGGGTCGCTTCGATCATCGGATCCGAACATTTCTATGATCCGGTCCACGCCCGGATTTACGAGGTGGCGGCCAATCGCATCGCCAAGAATGCGCTGGCCTCCCCCGTGACACTGAAATCCTTCATGGCCGAAGACGAAGGCCTGAAGGAGCTGGGCGGCCCCGCCTATCTGGTGAAGCTGGCCGGGGCCTCGATCAGTGCCTTCGCCGTGCATGACTATGCCCAGATGATCTATGACCTTGCCATCCGGCGCGAGTTGATCCGGCTGGGCCGGGACATCTCGGACAAGGCGGCGCGGGTCGATGTATCGAGCGAGCCCAAAGAACAAATCGTCGAGGCCGAGCAACAACTTTACCAGCTTTCCGAGCAGGGCCAGACCGAGCAGGGTTTCCAATCCTTCCTCAAGGCGGTCACAGAAGCCGTCAACGTCACCAACGAAGCGTACCAGCGCGGTGGTGGCATGGCAGGGATTTCCACCGGTCTGGCCGACCTGGACAAACAATTGGGTGGTCTGCACCCGTCCGACCTGATCATTCTTGCGGGGCGCCCGTCGATGGGGAAAACCTCATTGGCGACCAACGTGGCCTTCAACGTGGCCAAAGCCTACAAGCGCGGCACAAAGCCCGATGGCAGCGAAGGCGCAATTGACGGCGGCGTGGTTGGCTTCTTCTCGTTGGAGATGAGCGCCGAGCAGTTGGCGGGCCGGGTTCTGGCCGAAGCATCCGAGATTTCCTCGCACAAGATCCGTCAGGGTGACATGACCGAGGCCGAGTTCCGCCGCTTTGTGGACGCCGCCAAAGAGCTGGAAGCCTGTCCCCTGTTCATCGACGACACCCCAGCCCTTCCGATTTCACAGCTTGCCGCCCGCGCGCGGCGGTTGAAACGGACGCACGGTCTGGATCTGCTGGTGATCGACTACCTGCAGCTTTGTCGCGGCATGGCGGACAACCGCGTCAACGAGATTGCCGAGATCTCGATGGGCATGAAGGCCATCGCCAAGGAACTCAACATCCCGGTGATTGCCCTGTCCCAGCTCAGCCGTCAAGTCGAAAGCCGCGACGACAAACGCCCGCAGCTATCTGACCTGCGGGAATCGGGCTCGATTGAACAGGACGCCGATGTGGTGATGTTCGTGTTCCGCGAGGAATACTACAAGGAACGCGAAAAGCCCGGTGACCACGAGCTGGAAAAGATGGAAGAGTGGAAACAAGCCATGGAGCGCCTCCATGCCAAGGCCGAGGTGATCGTCGGCAAGCAGCGCCACGGCCCCATCGGCACGGTCGAACTGTCCTTTGAGGCGCAATTCACCCGTTTCGGCAATCTGGTCAAACCCTGGCAACAGGACGGACAGATCGAAGGTTATTGATGCCTACCAGAGTTCGGGCCTGTTGAACGCGCTGACGCAGCGGGACGGGCCTGCGATGGGCGTTACTTCAGATCCGCTCAGTGATTGTCCCAACCATCCGTGTGGCTGGCTCAAAGGCAGCGGAGGCTGTGCAATCTCTTCGGAAATTGGTTGGAACCCGACCTTGCAGTAATAGGCCGGATCGCCGTAGGTCACCGCGAAATCAATGCGGCGTTGACGCAGATCCTTTAATCCAAAGGTAATCAGCTTTTGCCCAATCCCTGCCTTTTGCCGATCTGACCGGACCGCGACAGGTGACAGCAAAAATACCCGGCGCGGGTCCTCATCGTAATTGAGGCGGGAAAAGAAAATGCAGCCCTGGACCGTGTCACTTTCGAATGCGACGTAGGCAAACAGATCATCCTCTGGGGTCGTCGCCATCAGGTCCTTAACCAAAGCGCGAATGACCAGCCCTTCGTCCGCCCCTTCAGACGCGGTAAAGGCATCTCTGAACACATCCAGGATTGCGGTTTCCCACCCTTTGTGTCCGAAGGATAATTGCAGCATGAATTCAATTCCCACGTTTTTCCAAACCGAACAGAGTAAACGATCTGACTTGGTTAACATCTGTTGATTACATGACAGACACAATGCGATGACACCCGCAACATTCTCCGGCATCAGGAAATCCGCCGATACCCCTGTTACAGCAGCCGGAAGCCGCACAACATTCGCGCGATCTGCGCAAGAATTGCTGCATTCCCCCTTGACCTGCTGCAATCCAATGTCATGAACATCTTCATGAGTACCGCACGCTTAACTATCAATCTTCAGGCCCTTGCCAGTAATTGGCAGGCATTGGACGCAAAAACGAATGTGGAAACCGGGGCAGTCGTCAAAGCAGACGCCTACGGGTTGGGCGCCGGGCCGGTGGCTGCAACACTGGCCGAAGAAGGTGTCCGCAAGTTTTTTGTCGCCGCAGCCGAAGAAGGCGCCGCCGTTCGCCAGGCCGTGGGTCCCGGGCCAAAGATCTTTGTGTTCTCGGGGTTTATGGAAGCGGATAACGGGCTACTCTTTGCTGACGATCTGATTCCTCTGATCAATTCGCCTGAGCAGTTCAGGCGGCACCAGCAGGCAATGCCGGACCATCCGTTCGGGATTCAATTGGACAGCGGCATGAATCGGCTGGGGCTTGAGCCTGCCGACTGGGCCGAATTGCGCCCAAAGGTCGAAGCACTGAACCCCCAATTGATCATGTCGCACATGGCCTGTGCAGACGAGCCCGACCACCCGATGAATGCGCGACAGCTGAAAACCTTTCGCGAGATAACCGATGGCGTCTCGGCACCCCGCTCTCTGGCGGCCACAGGCGGGTTGTTACTGAGCCCCGAGTACCACTTTGACCTCTGCCGTCCCGGCGTCGGGCTCTATGGCGGTATGCCGTTTGCCGAGGCAAAAACCGTGGTGACTGTGGATCTGCCTGTCATACAGGTGCGCGAAGTCGCAGTCGGAGAGACCGTCGGCTACGGCAACATCTGGACCGCGCGCCGGCCGTCGCGAATTGCGACCGTTGCCGCCGGTTACGCAGACGGCCTGCACCGCGCCATTGGCGGCGGTATCGACGTTTTTGCGGGTGACCAGCCATGCCCGGTGGTTGGACGCATTTCGATGGACCTGATCACCGTTGACGTCACCGATCTGCCCAACGACCCTGAACGCCTGCGCATTCTAAATGGCCATCAGACGGTCGATGACCTGGCCGAGGCTGCGGGCACAATCGGTTATGAAATCCTGACATCGCTTGGCGCGCGTTATTCCCGGGGCTACGTGGAATGAATCCTCTATCTCCGCTAGGCGGGCTGGGCCGGGCTGTAATGACCCTGCTGGCCACCTTTGGCAAAGTCGCTATCTTCTCACTGGACGCGAGTTCGCACATCTTCCGACCGCCCTATTACCCGCGTGAATTTGCCGTGGCACTGATGAATATCGGCTGGTTGTCCCTGCCGGTCGTTGGCCTGACGGCAATATTCACCGGCGGCGCGCTGGCCCTGCAAATCTATGCAGGCGGCGCGCGATTCAATGCCGAGGCCGTGGTGCCGCAGATCGTTGCCATTGGCATGGTGCGAGAGCTTGGCCCGGTTCTGGTCGGCCTGATGATCGCCGCCCGCGTGACCTCGTCCATCGCGGCAGAGATTGCCACCATGAAAGTGACCGAGCAGATTGACGCGTTGGTCACGTTGTCGACCCATCCGATGAAATATCTGACCGCTCCGCGCGTGCTGGCAGCATTGATCACCGTGCCCGCTCTGGTCGGCATCGGAGACGTCATCGGCATCGCAGGCGGCTACGTTGTGGCAACCGAGAACCTTGGCTTCAACGCCTCGACATATCTGCAAAACACCGTGAACTTTCTTGAAACACGCGACATCGTCTCGTCGCTTGTCAAAGGCGCTGCATTCGGCCTGATCGCGGCCCTGATGGGCTGCTACTACGGCATGAGTTCAGGCCGCGGCGCGCAGGGCGTGGGCCGGGCCACCAAGTCCTCGGTCGAATCCGCCGCCATCATGATTCTGGCCGCCAACTTCATTCTGACAGGGGTTTTCTTCTCGATATGATCAGGTTGGAGAACGTACATAAAGCCTTTGACGATAATCAGGTTTTGCAGGGCATGAATCTTGAGATCCCCAAGGGCACCTCGATGGTGATCATTGGCGGCTCGGGCACCGGTAAGTCGGTGGCGCTCAAGTGCATCCTTGGCCTGATCAAACCCGACAGCGGCATGATCTATGTCGACGGTAAAGACGCGACCAAAGGTGACCGAGATGCGTTTCTGGCCCGGTTCGGAATGCTGTTTCAGGGGGCGGCGCTGTTTGACTCGCTGCCCGTCTGGCAGAACGTTTCTTTCCGCCTGTTACGCGGCCCGCTGAAACGCCCGCCGGAATACGCGCGAGAGATCGCTATCGAGAAACTGCGCCGCGTGGGTCTGAAATCCGACGTGGCGGACCGGTTCCCCTCCGAACTGTCCGGCGGGATGCAAAAACGCGTGGGCCTTGCCCGCGCCATCGCTGCCGAGCCCGAGATCATATTCTTCGACGAACCCACCACCGGCCTCGACCCCATCATGTCCGGCGTCATCAACGACCTGATCCGCGAAATCGTGACAGAGATGGGCGCCACGGCGATGACCATCACCCACGACATGAGTTCCGTCCGCGCAATCGCCGACAACGTGGCCATGCTGCACGGAGGCGTCATCCAGTGGACCGGCCCGGTGAGCCAGATGGACGCTTCGGGCGATCCTTATGTCGAGCAGTTTATCAGCGGGAGTGCGGAGGGGCCGATTGAGGCGGTGCGGTGATGAACGGCTCGAGCCTTCTTGAGGTTTCGAACTTCGTCAGGCTTATGGGCCTCGCCTATTTATCTGGCTTGGTGCTCTCCACATCAGGCATCTTTCCCGCCTTTGGAATATCTCTCGCCTCAAAAGGGAAATTCGCCCAAGCCCAAACTCGTATTCGCCGACAACAATTCGGTTGGGGTGCCGGTGTTGTTTCGGATTCCGAGATCAAAACCAAACATGTCATTCTGGCGTTTCCACTTTCACTGTTGCTTATCGCGATGGCTTACTTTGGTTTGAGTTGGGCAAAGAATGCGCAGCTCCCAGCGCTCAATTTTGCACTAGGTTTTTCCTTTTTCGTTTTGGGGCTGTATTTGCGCAAACAATTTTTGCGCAACTGGACGGGCCGACCATGGAAACTCGATTTTGCGTGTTTTCTGATTGGATTGTTCTTCGTGATTGCCCAAGTATGAAGCCATGCTACGCCTCGCCACCCTCTCGCTCCTGATCCTCTACCCCATCGCGTGGTTCGCCCCGTTGATGCGCGCGGGTCTGCTGCCGATCTTCGGCCTCAGTGAGATCAGCGTCATCACCGGCCTGCAATCGCTGTGGAAATCGGACGTGTTTCTGGCACTGATCGTCACCATCTTCGCCCTGTTCGCGCCCTACATCAAAACCATCGGCACGGCGCTGATTCAATGGGACCTGCTGGACGCACGCGTTCAACCCGCACTGAACATCCTCGGCAAACTGGCCATGGCCGACATTTTCCTCATCGCGCTATACATCACTCTGGCCAAAGGAATTTCCTACGCGACCATCGAAACCGCATGGGGTCTTTACCTGTTCACAGCCTGCATTCTGGCCTCGATCGCACTGGGTCACATTACCGAAATGACACGCAGTTCACGAAATCCTCAGATGTAATTGATTGAAAACACTCATCTGAGTATCATCTTTATATTTCGAGCAGCAAAAATTTGTAGTTTTCGGGTCCGTAGCGGATCGATCTGTGTGTTTTGGATGTTCCCGCTTGGGCCCGGTGTGTACCGGTTCCAGAAGGAGTTCGTCGATCATGACCGCCCTCCACAACATTACATTGCAATTTCAGAATGTTTTTTTAAGACTGACTTTTTTCCTGATATGCGCGGCGGCACTATTCTCCGTCACAGCGACAATCTTATCCGCACTGGGTGTCTTGCCCTGGCTGTCCATTCAGGCCGGAATTGGCGAGGGCGCGATCATAGATGCCGGGATGTACGTCCAGATCGGCCTGACCGCCCTGATTCTGATGCTGGCCTTCTACCTGCCGGCCAATGCCCGGATGATGGCGCTTGAAAATGCGCATCGAAAGTTCGCTCTGAACATGCACGATATTTCGGCGGCCTATCAGATGGCGCACGCCGCTGACCGCGGTGGCCTATTCATGATGTCGTCCGAGTTTGACGCCGTCAAAGAACGGATGGCTTTTTTGCGTCAGCACCCCGACCTTCAGTCTCTGGAACCCGAAATTCTGGAACTGGCCGCACAGATGAGCCAGATCAGCCACGAATTGGCCGAGACTTATGGTGACACCAAGGTCTCTCGTGCCCGTATGTTCCTGCAACAGCGTCAGGAAGAGATTGAACAGTTCCAGAAACGGATAGAAGAGGCACAGACCATCCAGCACGAACTGCGCCAATGGACCCACGATATCGAGATGGAAGAGTCCATTGCCAGATCGCAACTGGCTCGCCTGCGTGATGAACTGTTTGAGCTGTTGCCCGAGCTGTCAGCGCAATTGCAGTCGCCCTCCGAAGACCGCAAACCCGGCAGGTCAAGCGTCATTGCAATGTCGCCACCTCGCGCCGCGGAATAGGCGCATCCGCGCCCGCCGAAGACGATGGCCCATTGGGCCTGAGGATACGGCGCCCCACCGGCGGAGATGAAAGCCCCGCAGGGGCTTGAAGAACCGCCCGTCCTCGGGCACCAAGGGCCGCATGGCAAAGACTACTTTCTCCTGCTCGGCCTGTGGCGCCTCGCATTCGCGCTGGTCCGGGCGTTGCGACAGTTGCGGTGAATGGAACACGATCTCGCAGGACGTTCCTCTTTCCGCAGGGCCGGCCAAGAAATCCCTGGGCGGCATGCGCGGCCAGTCCATCGCGCTCACCGACCTGTCGACCGAGGAAACGCCCCCACCCCGCACCCTGTGCGGCGTCGAAGAACTTGACCGGGTCCTGGGCGGCGGCCTCGTCCCCGCATCGGCGCTGCTGGTGGGCGGAGACCCTGGTATCGGCAAATCCACCCTCCTGCTGCAAGCGGCTGCAAGGTTTTCCCGCGCGGGTGTCAAAACCATCTATGTCTCGGGCGAGGAAGCCAGCGCGCAAGTTCGCATGCGCGCGCGCCGCCTTGGACTGGAAGACGCCCCCGTCCAATTGGCGGCCGAGACCAATCTGCGCAATATCCTGACCACGCTCGAGGCGGAAAAACCGGGCCTCGCCATCATTGATTCGATCCAAACCATGTGGGCCGACAATGTGGACAGCGCGCCGGGTTCGGTCAGTCAGGTGCGCGCTGCTGCGCATGAGCTGACCACATTTGCAAAACGCCACGGTGTATCAATCATCATGGTCGGTCATGTCACCAAGGAAGGCCAAATCGCTGGCCCCCGCGTGGTCGAACACATGGTCGATACCGTGCTCTACTTCGAAGGAGAGCGTGGCCACCAGTTCCGCATCCTGCGCGCGGTCAAGAACCGTTTCGGCCCCGCGGATGAGATCGGCGTGTTCGAGATGACGGGCAAAGGGCTGGCGCAAGTTACCAACCCCTCGGCCCTGTTCCTGTCCGAGCGCGGTGCGCCCAGCCCCGGATCAGCGGTGTTTGCCGGGATTGAAGGCACCCGGCCCGTGCTTGTGGAACTACAGGCGCTGGTGGCCCCGTCGCCTCATTCACAGCCTCGCCGCACCGTCGTGGGATGGGACAGCGGACGGCTGGCAATGATCCTCGCCGTTCTTGAAGCGCGGTGTGGCATCCCTTTTGCGGGCCTTGATGTCTACCTGAATGTCGCCGGAGGGCTGAAAATCGGCGAACCCGCGGCCGACCTCGCGGTTGCCGCTGCGTTGCTCAGCGCCCGCGAAGACGCCGCGCTGCCCGCCGACACCGTCGTTTTCGGAGAAATCTCGTTATCCGGGGCACTTAGACCCGCTCCTCAGACAGAAAACAGGTTGAAAGAAGCGCAAAAACTTGGTTTCACATCGGCAATCGCTCCGGCGGGCGGCAAAACCGGTACTGTGGCAGGTCTGACACTCACCCGTCCCTCTGATTTGGTGGGGTTTGTTGGCGAAACCTTCGGAGCAGGTTAAGGTAACGCCTTGAGGGGCAGAAAAATATACGGGCGAGGGCCATGGAAGGTTTTACAATTGTTGACGGGGTTGTCGCCCTGATCATCGTCGTGTCGGGCATGCTGGCTTATTCACGCGGCTTCTTGCGCGAAGTTCTGGCGATCGCGGGCTGGGTCGCAGCCGCCGTTCTGGCCTTTATCTTTGCGCCCCAAGCCGTACCGCTGGTAAAGGAAATTCCGGTCGTCGGCGATTTCCTGCGCGACAGCTGCGAATTGTCGGTCATTACCGGATTTGCCGCCGTCTTCGCCATCGCACTGATCGTTGTCAGCATCTTTACCCCGCTGTTTTCGTCAATCGTGCAGCGATCTGCTCTGGGTGGTCTGGATCAGGCTTTGGGGTTCTTCTTTGGCATCGCACGCGGCATTCTGTTGGTCGCCATCGCCTTCTTTGTCTATGACACGGTGATGACCGGACAGTCCTACACAATCGTTGACGAAAGCCGCTCAGCCAAGGTGTTTGAACAATTCAGTGACCGCATCGAAGAGCAGAACCCTGAACAGGCTCTGGGATGGGTCACCCAGCAATACGAAGATCTGGTAGCCAGTTGCACCGAAGGCTCCGCTCCGTCGGAAGAGCTGACGGAGCCAGCCACCACCACCGAATGATAAAAATGCCCGGCTCTGACCGGGCTTTTTTTTCGCCTTTCAGAGTTGCTCAGACAAAAAGCCCTCACCTGCACAGACAGTGCATCTCATATTCTTCAGGCCAAAACACCCCTCGCAGCGACTAAAGACGGGCTTGCCATGAATATCCCGGCTTTTGATCACCTCACCTGTACCATTGCATATCTGGCAGGGTGAACGCCCCATGCCGCGACACCGATGGCACCGGCGCTTCACGGTTTCTGCCTTCTTTTGTCCTTGCTTGTGTTCCCACATGACTTTCTTCCAATCGAAACTCGACCACTAGTTAAAACCGTTGCCTTCACCATGACAGCACAAGCTTGCGTTTATGTCACCTTTTCACACAGCCTTTCCCAAAATCCACCTGCGACGAAAGGCAAATGTGATCCTTTGATGACACAGGCTGTGTTAGGCATTATGTGAGAGCCGAACGACATGGAATCGGAGCTGCCGATCTTGCTGTATCTGTTTTCTTTCGCGCTTGCACTGGCGACGGTCGCGCGTATGAGCCATCCGTCGGATGAGCAACAATTCATAAAGATACATTCGTGCAGATGGTCCGACCCTCAACGCAAATCAACGTCTTAACGTCATAGAAATTGGAGCCCGTACATGTGTGGGATTTTGGGGATCGCAAGCAGGACACATGATGTCTTTGCGGAAATCTATGACGGGCTGCTGATGCTGCAGCACCGGGGCCAAGACGCCTCGGGTATCGTCACCTATAACGGCGAATTTTTCCGTGAAAAGAAGGCGAACGGGCTGGTCAAGGATGTCTTTAACGCCAAAGACGCCGAGACACTTCTGGGCAAGATCGGCATGGGTCATGTCCGGTACCCGACCGCAGGCTCGCTTAGCGCGGCCGAAGCGCAGCCGTTTTTCGTGAACGCTCCCTACGGCATCTATCTGGTTCATAACGGCAATATCACCAACACCGCCGAACAGCGCGAGAAAGTCACTGCCAAGTACAGCCGCCACCTGCGCACGACTTCAGATTCCGAAATCCTGTTGAACGTTTTGGCGGATAAAGTGGCCGATGCGATCAAGGTCAACGGCAATGCCGAACCCATTCGCAACATCTTTGCCGGTGTAAAGATGACCATGGAGCGTGTTCAGGGCGCCTACTCGGTTATCTGTCTGGTCGCGGGCGTCGGGATGCTTGCCTTCCGTGACCCCTATGGCATACGCCCGCTTTCGGTGGCCAAGCGAGATGTGGATGGCGAAGGTGATGACTACGCCTTTGCCTCGGAAGACGTAGCCTTTGGCATCAACGGCTTCGACAAGCTGCGTGATGTCAAACCCGGTGAAGCGATCCTGATCGATCTGGACGGAAACATGCACACGTTCCAGGCGGTCGAAGGTCAGCTGACACCCTGTATCTTCGAATATGTCTACCTCGCCCGTCCGGATTCTCTGCTGGACGGCGTTTCGGTCTATAAGACCCAAATGCGCATGGGGCAGACGCTGGCACGCCAGATCGAGGCCGCGGGTCTTGAAATCGACCGCATCATCCCCGTGCCCGACAGTGCCCGTCCGGTGGCACTTGAGGTCGCCAAGGCGACCGGCATTCCTTACCGGGAAGGCCTTGTCAAGAACCGCTATGTGGGCCGGACCTTTATCATGCCCGGTCAGGAAGAGCGGCAGAAATCCGTGCGTCGCAAGCTGAACGCGGTACCGCTGGAGTTCAAAGGCCACAACGTTTTGCTGATCGACGACTCCATCGTGCGCGGCAACACGATCAAAAAGATCGTCCAGATGTGCCGCGAGGCCGGTGCCAAGAAGGTCTTCATCGCCAGCGCCTCGCCGCCAGTGAAATTTCCCAATGTCTATGGCATCGACATGCCTACCAAGCATGAACTGATTGCCAATGGAAAAGAGATCGAGGAGATCCGGCAGGAGCTGGGCGCGGATGCCCTGTTCTATCAGAATCTCGACGATCTGATCTGGTCCGCCAAGGAAGGTAACCCCGATATCGAGGCGTTCGACTGTTCGTGCTTTAACGGCAATTACATTACCGGCAGCGTCAGCGATGACTATCTGGACAGTCTGGAAAACAGCAGCCGGGTCAGCAAAAAGAAACAGGACATGCAGGTGCCCGGCGGGTCCTGGAACGCCGCAAAATTGGCATCCGGATAATCGCGTCTGGAAACACCCGGCACCGAATCAATTCTGTATCAGGCCCGCTTCGCCAGCGCGATGCGGGCCTTTTTTTGCCGGTGCGAGACCTGGTCGGTGGGTTTTCGCGCACAACCCACCGATGAAGGAAATGTAATCACAAGGGTTTCGCAGAGCCCCGAATCTCTGTCAAATTCGAAACCCTTGGTCTGCCTTTTACTCCTTCAATTGGTTTGGTAGCCCGCAGACAACCAACCACTCAGTACAAGGGGTCGGGCCACTTCGGTCGGACCGAAGATTCATGTCAAATGCCACTGTCAAAAGCGCGGCCACGCAAAAGGGTGCGCTAAAGAAGAACTCAGTCTCCCTTCTTGGGGTTTTTGGGTCAAAGGCTGACATGCGCGCGTTGATGCGCCTGTCTTCGGGCCGTGTGAAAGAGGTCAAACTGGGCAGCCGCGTTTCCTCGGGCACCGTGGTCGCCATTGATGCCGAGGGCGTAATTCTGCGACAAAGCGGCCAGACTAAGCGGATCGTCATCCCCGGCAGCTAATCTGCCTTGACGCCCTGCGCGCAGGGGTTCAAACCGCTTTCATGACCGATCAGACTAAAATCGCCCTTATCACCGGGGCCTCGCGCGGGCTGGGCGCTGCCCTGGCTGAGGCGCTGGCGCCCGAATACCACATTGTTGCCGTTGCCCGCACCACTGGCGGGCTGGAAGAGCTGGACGACCGCATCAAGGACAAAGGCGGCGCGGCCACCCTCGCGCCGATGGACATCGCGGACCCGAACGCCATGGCGACCCTGTGCCGGGGCATTCATGACCGCTGGGGCAAAGTGGATTTGTGGATGCACACTGCGGTCCATACCTCTGCCCTGACGCCTGCACATTTCATTGACCCCAAGGAATGGACAAAAGCCGTCAACATCAATGCAACGGCAACGTCGATCCTGATCCCCTACATCTCGCCCCTATTGGGTGAGACCGGCCACGCGGTATTTTTTGACGACCCCAAGGCGGGCGAGAAGTTCTATGGCATCTACGGAGCGACCAAGGCGGCGCAGGTGGCACTGGCCCGCAGTTGGGCCGCCGAGACAGCGCGGACCGGTCCTCGCGTGTCGATTGTTGAACCCGCACCTATGCCGACGGCCGTACGCGCAAGGTTCCATCCCGGTGAGGATCGGGACGTTTTGACGAGCACTACGAACGAGGCCGCCCGGATACTGGCTGAACTGTGACTAGTTCAAGAACTCAGGAATACTCAACGGCGCCCTAGCGGGCGCCGTTTTTTTATCCTATATGGACGCCGCTGCGCCCCGCCAGATCAACAACGAACTGCCACGCCACACGGCCCGAGCGCGCACCGCGTGTGGCCTGCCATTCGATGGCTTCAGCTCGCAAGGTATCTGCATCCACCTTCACCCCGTAAGCTTTGCAATAGCGGTCGATCATCGCCAGATATTCGTCCTGATCGCAGGGGTGGAATCCCAGCCACAATCCGAACCGGTCCGACAGCGAGACCTTTTCTTCCACCGCCTCGGACGGGTTGATGGCGCTTGAGCGTTCGTTCTCGATCATATCACGCGGCATCAGGTGGCGACGGTTCGAGGTGGCATAGAACACCACATTCTCGGGCCGCCCTTCGATGCCACCGTCCAGAACCGCCTTGAGCGATTTGTAATGTTGGTCATCGTGACTGAACGACAGGTCGTCGCAGAACAGGATGAACCGGTGTGGTGCCACGCGCAGGTGGTTCAACAATCGCGCGACCGACCCCATATCTTCGCGTTGCAGCTCGACCAGTTTCAAATCCTGATGGTCCACCTGCAGCGTACCGTGAACCGCCTTGACGAGGCTGGACTTGCCCATCCCGCGCGCGCCCCAGAGCAGCGCATTATTGGCCTTAAAGCCGGTCGCAAACCGGCGTGTGTTGTCCAACAGCGTGTCGCGTGAGCGGTTGATACCGACCAGAAGGTCCAGATCGACACGGTTGACCTGGGTAACCGGCTCCAACCGATCTGGCTCCACATGCCAGACATAGGCTGGGGCGGCTCCGAAATCGGGCGCTGCCAGAGGGGCTGGTGCCATCCGCTCCAGCGCATCGGCGATACGGTTCAGGGCTTGGTTGTCCATGGGCTCCTCCGGTCGTGTCTTGGGGGTTTCAAACCATGTTCCGCCCCGTGCAACAAGGGTTGGGCACGAAAAAGGCGCGCCGCATACGGGCGCGCCTGGCTTTTACTGTGCAGTAGAATTACTTGCCGTCTTCTTCCTGCACGATCTCTTCGTCTGCTTCTTCTTCGTCGTCATAATAGCCGTCAGCACGCAGTTGCTCTTCGCGCTTTCTCTCGACGCGGGCGACAAGGAAAATCGAAATCTCATACAGCCCGTACACTACGACAAACAGAATCACCTGAGTGATCACGTCCGGCGGTGTCACCAGCGCGGCCAACACCAGAATGCCGACCACCGCGTATTTACGCACTGCACCCAGCCCCTCGGCACTGACCAGTCCTGCCTTACCCATCAAGGTCAGCAGAACCGGCAGTTGGAAGCACAGGCCAAAGGCCACAATGAACTTGATCGTCAGATTCAGGTATTCCTGCGCCGATCCCTGGAACACCACGCTCAGCGGCGCGGCGGTCGCACCGTCAACAACTGCCTCTCCTTCGGCACCGAATTGCTGGAAGCCCAAGAAAAAGTCATAAGCCAGAGGCGTCACAACATAGAAGGCAAAACTTGCGCCCAACAGAAACATGAAAGGCGACGCCAACATGAACGGCAAGAACGCGTTCTTTTCTGACCGGTACAACCCCGGTGCCACGAACCGCCACATCTGCATTCCGATATATGGGAAGGCCAGAATGAAGCCGCCCAACAGCGAGACCTTGATGGCTACGAAGAACCCTTCCTGTGGCGAAATGAAAATCAGTCCACAATCCTGCCGGCGTTCAGCCAGAACCTGGCACAGGGGATTTGTCAGGAAGTTAAAGAGCGGCGTGGCGACGGTGAAACAGATGATCATCCCGACCAGAAACGCCACGACGCAGTGAATCAGCCGCGTGCGCAGTTCGGCCAGATGTTCGATCAATGGGGCCGAGGTATCCTCGATCTCGTCGGTCTTGGTCATGTCTTGCTTTCAGTGTTCAGCGCAGCTTCGGCCTCTTCGGCCTTGGCCAGCGCTTCCGCAGCTTCCTTGGCCTTGCGATCAGCGGCGGCACGGGCGGTAGAGGCCTGAATCTTCTTGGCCTGCTCTGCCCGTTCTGCGGCCAGCTTGCCGGTTTCGCTGTCGGGGTCGAACTTGGTCGGGTCCATGCTTTTGGCCATTTCCTGCGCGGCTTCTTTCACGCCATCCATGGCGGTGCCGACAGGGTTGGTGGCCGCGTTCAGACCCTTTTTGATCTCGTTCACACCGGCCTGATCTGCCGCCTCGTTCATGGCGCTGGTGAATTCACGCGCCATGCCACGGGCCTTACCGACAAAACGGCCGATATTGCGGAACAGCACCGGCAAGTCCTTTGGCCCCACAACGATCAGAGCAACGATGCCGATGACCAGAAGCTCAGTCCAGCCCAGATCAAACATGACCGCTTAGACCTTGTCTTTGTCGGTCTCGGGCGTGACGTCTTTGGCCAGCTCGGACGCGTCCTGTTCGATCTCTTCTGTACCGTCCTTCACGCCTTTCTTGAAAGCGGTGATGCCTTTGCCCACTTCGCCCATCAACGAGCTGATTTTACCGCGGCCAAACAGCACCAGCACCACTACGGCGATCAGCAGAAGACCGGGAAGGCCGATATTGTTGAGCATGTCTTTTCTCCTTGTACGTCGGCGCAGTGCGCCGGGAATGCGATCTGGGGCCGTGTCTACGCCTACTGGGTCGCCGACAAAAGTGAGACAGATCAATTCTGCGCTGAAATGTGAACGGATCCTGCGTTTTTTGCGGGCTGGCAATTTCCAACTGACAGGTTTATGTCAGTTGAGAGTGGCTAGGGAGAGGGTATCGAAACCTGGTCAACGGAGATTCATATGACCCATGTTGCAGAAATCGTCACCTTCACCCTCGCGAATAGCACCACAGCTGAAGAGTTCGTGAAGCTCAGCCAGGCGTCCGAGGCCTTTGTTCGCGCGGCCCCCGGATTCGCCCATCGTCAGCTTAGCCAGGGTGAGGACGGCCGTTGGACGGATTACGTTGTCTGGACGGATATGAAGTCCGCGCAGGATGCCGCTGCGCAGTTCCCTCAGCAGGATTTCGCACCCGCTCTGATGGCGGCCATCCATCCCGACAGCGTCCAGATGCGCCACGAGAACGTGTTATGGAACATGACTGCATAAATCCGGTCAGGGCGGCGTGTGATGCGTCGCACTGATCGTCTGTTCGACATCATCCGGATCCTGCGCGACGGCAAACTGCACCGCGCGCAGGACATCGCGGACCGGCTTGAGGTATCGGTCCGCACGATTTATCGCGACATGGACACTCTGGTGGCTTCGGGTGTTCCGGTCGAGGGCGAACGCGGCGTGGGCTACATGGTGCGCGAGCAGATCACCCTGCCCCCTTTGAACCTGACCCCGGCCGAACTGGAGGCGCTGAACCTTGGCATGGCCATCGTGGCCGAAGCCGCCGATCCGGATCTCAAATCGGCGGCGGAGTCCCTGGCCGACAAGATCGACGCCGTCTTGCCGACGCAGGTTGTCGCCGAGGCTGATACCTGGAAATTCGCAGTCTACCCCTTTGCCGATGCTGCGCGCGGGCTGGCGCACATGGCTCCGATCCGGGCGGCCATAAAGTCACGGCAAAAACTGCGCCTTTCTTACCGCCGAATTGACGGCGTACTGACCGACCGGGTCATCCGCCCGTTGCACATGGAATATTGGGGCCGTGTTTGGACGCTGACGTCCTGGTGCGAATTGCGGGAAGGGTTCCGTGTGTTCCGCATCGACCTGATCGAGACAGTCTCGCCCCTGCCCGAGATTTTCGCTGACGAACCCGGAAAACGTCTGAGCGACTATGATCCCTACGCCTGACGGGGTCGTGCCCGTCAGGCCCAGGTGTGTGACGGGGTCAATTCAGGTATGGTTCCGGGTCAACGGATTCAAAGCCTTTGCGCACCTCGAAATGGACATAGGAATTGTCCCCGCCCCGCAAAGACGCGATCTTTTGCCCCCGTTTAACGCGGTCGCCTTTCTTGACCGTGATGTCATTGACATTGGCGTAGACGGTCAGCAGATCGCTGTTGTGCTTGACCACAATGATCGGCACCTGATCTGCATCCGCAGTGATGGCCGCAACCGTCCCCGCCTCGGCCGCTTTGACAGCTGTTCCCGCAGCGCCTGCGATATCGATTCCCTCATTCTTGCCTTTGTCATAGGTCCGAATGATTGTTCCGGTGACCGGCAGGCCAAGCGCCGCGTTACTCTGAGTGGTCGGTGCTTCGGCGGTTACATCAGGTGCAGGTGTGGCCGGGGCGATCACTTCGTCCGGCAGGGGCTGTGTCGCACTGGGTGGTGTCGGCGTCGGCGACCCCTCACCCGGTTGCGTCACGTTGGTTGCGGGCGCGGCAATCTGTTGGGGTGCGGGCTGGTTCTTGATCGGGATCAGCAGAAACTGACCTTCACGCACCGTGAAGTCCGGCCCCAGCCCGTTCCAGTCCGCCAGCGAATCGACAGACACGCCGTAGAGCCGCGAGATCGTATAGGCCGTCTCGCCGCGTTTGACCTTATGCCGTATCGGCTCGGGGCCAGGGGGCGCCGGGGTCGGTGCCGGCGCCGCCGCGGGTTGCGCAGGCGCCAGCGTTGATGTCCGAACCGACCCGTCCGCAGGGGCTTCGTCAATCGCGGTTCCGGCAATCGAGGCGATATCGACAGAGCTTGCCGCGCTTACGGTTCGGGGCAAGGCGATCACCTCGCCATCGCGCAGAACATCCGTCGGCTTCAGCCCGTTGAAACTGGCAAGCTCACCCTCAGGCAATCCAACGCGGGCGGCGACGTCGCTGACTTTATCACCCTGACGGGCGACAACCACCTGATAAGTCGGATAGGTGATGACACCCCGCGCATCCGGTGCGGGCCGGTTGGTGGTCGTGGATTGCACGGCATCGGCAGTTGTAAATCCGCCGACATTTCCACGCAGATCGTAGTCCAGCGGGCCTTCACACCCAGCCAGAATCGCCAAAGCTGCAACCCCTGTCGCGCAGCGGCGCATCGCTGATTTAGAAACTGCTCTCATTGTGCTGTCCTCAACGCCTGCCCCTGTTCTCCGGGGTTCCGGCGCATTTGCAGAATATTCCTTTACGCCCCGTCTTTTCCCAGCCCTTCTAACAGAGGTACGAAACGAACGGGTAACAATTCGTCATAGTCCAGACCGGTTTCGGTGCGCCTGACACGGATCAGGGTCTGAACCGCGTCCGACTGCCCCACCGGCAAAACCATAATACCGCCGATTTTAAGCTGCGCCAAGAGCGGCCCGGGCGGGTCTTCCGCCGCAGCGGTCACAATAATCCGATCAAACGGAGCTTGTTCCGGCAAGCCGAAGGACCCATCCGACAGCATCGCCGTAATATTGGTCAGCCCCAATTCGCGAAACAGTTGCCCTGTTTCCCGCACCAAGCGCGTGTGGCGCTCGACCGTATAGACCCGGCGCGCCAGTTTCGACAGGATCGCCGCCTGATAACCCGAGCCGGTTCCGACCTCCAGCACTGTATCGCGCGGACGCACGTCAAGCGCCTGCGTCATCAGGCCCACGACTGAGGGCTGGCTGATTGTCTGCCCACAGGCAATCGGCAGCGGTGTGTCCTCATAGGCGCGGTCCGCGAACAGGCCCTTGACGAACTGCCCACGGTCGACCTGTTCCATTGCTGCCAGCACACGCGCATCCGTCACCCCGCGCGATCGCAGAGCAAACAGAAACTGCATGGTTGTTTGGGGATCCGGTCCACTCATTCGATTATCTTCAGTGCTTCGAGCGTGTCATGCGCGGTCAGGTCCGCGCGCATCGGCGTGACCGAGATATATCCCGCCAGATTAACCGCCGCATCGGTGCCCGGTGCCGTTGGATTGTGCTGATACCCGCCCTTGATCCACAGGAACCGCCGACCCGAAGGCGAACTGTGCGGCTCGACCGAGAAATGCGTATCCCGACGATAGCCTTGCGGTGCGACGCGCGTACCCAGCACCTCATCTGCAGGCACGGGGGGAAAATTAACGTTGTAAAACAAGCGGTAATCGCCCTGCTCCGCAGGTGTTGCGTCCAGAATGCGTCGCACCAGATCGGCACCAAAGCGAGTTGCTGTCTCAAAAGGATCGTCCAGTCCCAGATTTCGGGGACCAAAATACTGAGACAGCGCAATCGCAGATACGCCTTGCAATGCAGCTTCCATCGCGCCGCCGATCGTGCCGGAATAAAGGGTGTTTTCGGCCGAATTGTTGCCGCGGTTTACCCCCGACAAAACCAAATCAGGCGGTGCGTCCTTCATCACGTCATGCAGCCCGGCCAGCACGCAATCGGCGGGCGAACCCTCGGCGGCATAGCGACGCTCGTCCAGTTTGGCGACCATCATGGGATGTGTATAGCTGATACAATGACCGACACCCGATTGCTCGAATGCGGGCGCGACGATCCAGACCTCTCCGTCTGGCCCTGCCAGATCAGCGGCAATCGCCTCCAGGGCGATTAACCCCGGTGCGTTGATGCCGTCGTCATTGGTCAAAAGAATACGCATTCACCCATCCATCACAGCGTTTTGACCTTGATAGACCCGCCCCTGCGCGGCGGCAAGCGAAGTGCGCGCGCAATCTGCGGCTTTCAGGCACCACTTTGAGCTAAACCGTGTCGTCAGAGCCTAAACCGGGAAAACGAAACACCGATCCCGACGAATGGTCAGCCACATGACCCGCCCCGGACCGGGGACAAACACATTCGGCACCGTGGCCTTCAGGATCGAGCCGTCATGGTCCATGCGAAACTCGACAAGGCTTTCGTTACCCAGAAACCGCGCCCTTTGGACCACGCCGCGCGCGGCGACACCGTCAGTCGCAGTCGGCAGGGGGCCCTTGCCATTGCGGTCGAAATCCAGCCGTACATGCTGAGGCCGGAAAACGATCTCGACATCGGTGCCATCGGGAACGCCCGGAGCCAGGAACTGGCCGAAAGGCGTTTCGGCCAAAGCTCCATTCACTTGCGCCTGCAACACGTTGACATCGCTGAAAAATGCCACCGCAGCCTTGTCCGCCGGACGCGTATAAACGTTGTATGGCGCGCCCTGTTGAACGATCTTTCCCCGGCGCATCAGAGCGATCTCATCCGCCATTCGCATGGCCTCTTCCGGCTCATGCGTCACCAGCACCACGGCGGCGTCTTCTTCCTTGAGGATCGCCAGTGTCTCATCCCGAATGCCGTCGCGCAGACGGTTGTCGAGGCCCGAGAACGGCTCGTCCATCAGCATGATGCGGGGACGTGGGGCCAAGGCGCGAGCAAGTGCAACGCGCTGTTGTTCCCCGCCTGACAGATGATGCGGAAAGCTGTCTACGAACCGCATCAGATCCACCTTGACCAGCAGTTCCTCGACCCGGGCGCGCTTTTCCTCTTTGTGGCCCTTTAGGCCAAAGGCCACATTATCCGCGACGCTCAGATGCGGGAACAGGGCAAAGTCCTGAAACATCAGGCCAATCTCGCGCCGTTCCGGGGGCACGCGAAACACCGTGTCGCAGATCAGTTTGCCGTCGACGTAGATCTCACCGGACTCCTGCATCTCGACCCCGGCGATCATGCGCAGCGTGGTGGACTTGCCGCAGCCTGATGGCCCCAACAGGCACGTCACCTGCCCTGCGTGCACCGTCAGCGAGACGTCATCTACGACAACCCGCCCCTCATACCGGGCGATCAGATTGCGTATTTCCAGACGAGGAGGAGTTGCGTCTAATGTCACCGATGGACCCCGTTGTCTTTCCCGATCAAGACCATCGGGCGTGGGCGGGGATAACAACCCCGCCCGTCAGGCGCAAGAGATCAGCAGCACCCGGCAGAAGGCGCCTCTCCGGTCGCTTCGAACGGGCTCTCGCCGCCACAGCCTTCAAAGATGCCATAATGGGTTGAGAAATCGCCGATGAATTCGAAATGCGGTGCGAAGCGAGTGTCTTTCAGCATCATCCAGGTATTGCCGCAAACCGGAAAGACCTTGCCGGTTTCAATCGCGTGGTGATCGTCCAGTTCGAACAGATGCGGCGCATTGGGGATGGTTCCCTTGTAGATCACCGCCTGACCGTAATCTTCGCAGGCGGGCTCCAGATCAGGCAGTTTGAACAGCCGATACGTGGCCGACAGGAACTTGAGCGGCGCGACGCGCTCCTCCAGCACCGGATTTTCGATGGTCAGCGGGCGATGCGTGACACGGCGCGGGTCGCCGAATCCGGCCTTGCGCGACATAGACAGGAAGTCGTTCCAATACAGCGCACCTGACAGGCATTCGCCGTACAACACCTCATCCTCGGCCATCGCCTTGGGCACGCGGCGATCTGCATAGACGTCCGAGAAATACATCTCTCCCCCGTCTTTCAACAAACGGTGCGCACCGCGCAGAACGGCCTCTTTGTCGGTTGCCAGGTTGATAACGCAGTTTGACACGATGATATCGAAGGAGCCGGGCTCAAGGTCCAGTTCGTCCAGCTTTTCGATATAACCGTGATGAAATTCCACATTGCTGGCCTCATGCCCAAAGGCCTGCGCGTGGAAATCCTGATGTGCGCGGGCGACATCCAGTTGTTCGGCCGTCATGTCCACGCCAACCACGCGACCTTTTTCGCCCACCATAGCGGATAACGCATAGACGTCACGACCCGCGCCGCAACCCAGATCAAGGATCGACATCCCCTCAAGTTCCAGCGGCGCAATCAACCCGCAACCATAGTAACGGGTCAACACTTCGTCATGAATTTGCGACAGAATCTTTTTGACATGGTCCGGCACGTCATCCGGCGTGCAGCACGCGTTGGTTTGCAAATCCGCGCTGCCCTGCAGGACTTCGCCATAGTAATTCTGCACTGCCTCATGCTTCATCGCAGCTATCCCTTTTCCCAGTGGCTGCACAGCAACTAATCCAGCGGCGCGTCCTCTTCAATCCGAGGGTCTGTATTCTGACGATAGCGTGAGAGCACAGCGCTAGCCCAGCAACTCGAATTCAATGCCTGCACGAATGCAACCGTTTACTTGAATTTCCAACCGGTGCGTGCCGGGAACCAGTTTGAACGTAGTGGCATCGCCTTTGAGTTTGTGTTTTTTTCTCAGACTTAGTTTTCCATCGCGCAAAGAAGCTTGTTTGAGTTTGTGAACCTTGGCTGAGGTTTTTCCTCCAGGCCTTTGAAAATGAATGATATAGTCAACCAGAACAGGTTGCGCTCCGACACCGTTTAGTTCGACATTAAATTCCAGCGCCTCGCCAATCCGCGCATCACCTTTCAGTCGAACCGATACCGCAACCGGCACGTCCGGGTCATAGCCAAGTATCTTCATCGCCCGCGGATGGCCTGATTTCACGAGCCCGCGCAGTGTATGCGCGGTCATCCATCGCAGTTCTTCCTGGTCCTGCCGCGCGGAACGCTCCCAGTCCTGCAAAAGATCCAGCACCAGTTCAGGGTTTTTCTGGGTAATGTCGTTCAGATGGTTCGCTACGGACCGCGTGACATAACGGGTTCGGTCAGAGTGAAGCCGATCCAACAATGGCAGCGGGTCGGTCAAATCCAATCCAACCGCCTGCCCCCAGGGCAACCGTGGCCGCGTACTTTCGCTGACCAGACGGCGCACATGATAGCTTGCGTGCCCGCACCAGCCCTCCATACGGGCCAGAACATGATCGGGATAACGGTTGAGAAACGGTCGAATGGCCCATTCCATCGAAAATCTCTGGGTCAATTCCTCGATAACGTCCAAAGCCAGATCGGGATGTTCCAGCCCGACGGCCACCACCCAATCTCCTAAAGAGGCAAAGATGAAATCGCCGAAATCGTCATCTGTCCTGTTAGGGTCCAGCGGTGGCGGCAAAGCCCGCAACAGGACGGGCGCGACAGTTGGTAAGTCACCGGGCACCGCCTTTTGCAGGCACTCAGCGATCCAGGCCATCCGTTCTTTCAACTCAAGATCTAACAGGCGTGACATGACCTGTTCCTGAAACGCCTGTGCGTCAAAGGATGGCTCAGCCTCAGCAAAAAGCCCCGCCAGATAATGGGTCTTTTCTGCGTTAAACAATTGATCTTTCAACGAGAAATTTTGCGCCATCGTCACACCGTCAGATTGGTTCCGCCACCGTCAAGCAGGATATTCTGCCCGACGATGTAGCCCGCATGCTGCGAGCATAAGAACGCACAGACGGCTCCGAATTCTTGCCGCGTACCGTAACGGCGTGCCGGGATCGTTGCAGCACGTTCGGCCCGGGCTTCGTCCAGGGAAATTCCTTTTTTTGCTGCTACGCCGCCATCCAGAGAATTCGCCCGATCCGTCGCATGAATGCCAGGGAGCAGATTGTTGATTGTCACACCTTGAGGCGCGACCTGCCGCGCCGTACCCGCAACATAACCGGTCAGCCCGGTCCGCGCGGCATTCGACAATCCCAGACCTGGTATTGGTGCGCGCACCGACTGCGAGGTGATGTTGACCACCCGGCCCCAGCCCTTGTCCATCATGCCCGGCAGCAGTGCCTTCATGAAGGCGATCGGTGTCAGCATATTGCTGTCCAGAGCCTTGATGAAGTCGTCCCGATCCCAATCCGACCATAGACCTGGCGGCGGGCCACCGGCATTTGTCACAAGGATATCAACGCCCTGCGTTACGTCGATCACCTGCGCCTGACCTTCGGGTGAAGTCACATCACAGGCCACAGTCTGCACGTCCACACCGTGTTCGGACCGCAGCCGCGCAGCCTCGGCTTCCAGTGCCTCTGCCCCGCGCGCATTCATCACCAGATCAACACCGGCAGCCGCCAGAGCCTCGGCACAACCCAGTCCCAGCCCTTTGCTGCTGGCACAGACCAGCGCGCGTTTTCCCTGAATTCCCAGATTCATCTGATCCTCCCCATCTGTTGTTGCCTGAATGTCTAGCACCGGCCAGACAGAGAAGACCAGATTGGCAATGACGGGTTAATAGAAGAACTCTTCCCGCACGATCTTGCCATCAGCGACGTGATAGATACCCACTTCGCGCATGTCGAACGTCTCACCGCTTTCCTTCACCTTACCCTGCACTTCGAAGATCACGGCAAAGCGGTCGTCACCATGAATGAACGGGTCGCTGACCGATGCGCCAGAGACTTCATGCGCACCTTCCCACCATTCGTGTTTACCGCGGATGGCATCGACGCCATGAGTCTCGCGCCCCATGCCCTCCATCTCCATCGCTTCGACGGAAACGGCATCCGGCGCGTAGAGTTTGCTCAGGTTTTCCTTGGCCCGATCCTCGCGGCATCCGGCAACCAGTTCGTCAGCAATTTCCTTCAAATTCATTGATCCACTCCATTATTTGTTCACTATATGTTCTTATTGCCACAACGCCGTGATTCTGAACACCCCCTTTGTCTTGCTTCGGCAGGATTCCCCGCCTATACGCGCGTGCATGCTTGATACCGCCTCGAACCAACCCGTACTACCGCCTGAGATTGCCCGTCGCCGGACATTCGCCATCATCTCGCACCCGGATGCGGGCAAGACGACGCTGACTGAAAAGTTCCTTCTGTACGGAGGTGCTATTCAGATGGCCGGTCAGGTGCGCGCCAAAGGTGAGGCGCGGCGGACTCGGTCGGACTTCATGCAGATGGAGAAGGATCGGGGCATTTCGGTATCAGCCTCTGCCATGTCTTTCGACTATAGGGATTTCCGGTTCAATCTGGTCGACACGCCCGGTCACTCGGATTTCTCCGAGGATACCTATCGCACCCTGACGGCGGTGGATGCGGCGGTGATGGTGATCGATGGCGCGAAGGGCGTTGAAAGCCAGACCCAGAAATTGTTCGAGGTCTGCCGTCTGCGCGATCTGCCGATCCTGACCTTCTGTAACAAGATGGACCGCGAAAGCCGCGACACGTTCGAGATAATCGACGAAATTCAGGAAATGTTGGCCATCGACGTCACCCCGGCCTCGTGGCCAATTGGCGTGGGCCGGGATTTCATCGGTTGCTATGACATGCTGCGTGACCGGCTGGAACTGATGGACCGCGCCGACCGCAACAAGGTGGCCGAAAGCATCGAGATCAACGGGCTGGACGACCCCAGGCTGGCCGAACACGTGCCTGAGCACCTGCTGGACAAGCTTCTCGAAGAGGTCGAGATGGCGCGCGAGCTTCTGCCCGCGCTGGATCCGCAGGCTGTTCTTGAAGGGCATATGACCCCAATCTGGTTCGGCTCGGCGATCAACTCGTTCGGAGTGAAAGAACTGATGGAGGGAATCGGCGCTTATGGCCCGCAGCCGCAGGTGCAATCGGCACAGCCACGCCAGATCGCGCCCGAGGAAAAGAAAGTCGCCGGTTTTGTTTTCAAGGTGCAGGCCAATATGGACCCTAAGCACCGCGACCGCGTGGCGTTTGTTCGTATGGCAAGCGGTCACTTTAAGCGTGGCATGAAACTGACCCACGTGCGGTCGAAAAAGCCGATGGCAATCTCGAACCCGGTGCTGTTTCTGGCCTCTGACCGTGAACTGGCCGAAGAGGCCTGGGCCGGCGATATCATCGGCATCCCCAATCACGGCCAACTTCGCATCGGCGACACTCTGACCGAAGGCGAGGCCCTGCGCGTGACCGGCATTCCGTCATTCGCGCCGGAACTGCTGCAAGGCGTACGTGCGGGCGATCCGATGAAAGCCAAGCACCTGGAAAAAGCCCTGATGCAATTCGCTGAGGAAGGCGCTGCCAAGGTCTTCAAGCCGTCAATCGGTTCGGGCTTTATCGTGGGCGTCGTCGGCGCGCTGCAATTCGAAGTGCTCGCCAGCCGGATTGAGATGGAATACGGCCTGCCTGTACGGTTCGAAGCCTCACAATTCACCTCGGCCCGATGGGTCAGCGGTGACAAGGCTGAGGTCGACAAATTCGTCAACGCCAACAAGCAGCACATCGCCCATGACCACGACGGCGACATCGTCTATCTGACCCGTCTGCAATGGGACATCGACCGGGTCGTGCGGGATTACCCGGCGCTGAACCTGACGGCGACCAAGGAAATGATGACGTGATCGGCCCGAGGGCCGCATATGGGGGATAGCATACCGAGCTGGGGCATTGTCTCGACCGTACGGGGCTCGGCCCTCGATATTCTGCGGTTTGCAGCCTATCACCTGGACCTTGGGGTCGACCGGATGCACCTGTATCTGGACGAACCCAACCCCAAGGCCTTCAACACGCTCAACCGGCATCCCAAAATCGAAGTCCGCAACTGCGACGACGGTTTCTGGGCCAACAGAAAGCGCGAAAGGCCTGAAAAACACCAAACCCGTCAGACAGCCAACGCAACTTTTACCTATCGCAAAACGGATTTGGACTGGCTGGTTCATATCGACGTGGATGAGTTCCTGTGGTCAGAGCGGCCCATAGTTCAACATCTTGCGGAGGTTCCGGACCACATCCCCGTCGTACGCGTCCGCCCAATCGAAGCGATGGCTGGCGGAGCCGACTTGTACAAGGCATACATCCCGGCCAGCCAGAATCGCGAGGCAATCGTACAGGCGGTGTATCAAAATTACGGTGCCTTTGTTAAATGTGGTTTCCTCAGCCATGTGCAGGGCAAAGTCTTTGCGCGCACCGGCCTGCCCCGGATCAGTTACCGCATCCATAGCCTTTTTCAGAACGGCGAGAGGCTGCCCCGCAAAGCTGAGTTGTCTGGAGTCGATCTGTGCCACCGGCATGCCCCTGACTGGGAGCACTGGCGGGCGCATTTTCAATTTCGGCTCGAACGGGGCTCATACCAAGCCGGCATGAGCCCCAATGTCCCGCGCGAGTTGGGCGGGATGAACATGAACGAACTGCTCAGTTGGATCGAAGCCGAAGAAGGCACAGCCGGGCTGCGCGCATTTTTCAATGAGATGAGCGGCTCAACCCCGGACGTGCGCGCGCGCCTTGAACAGCATGGCATGATCCGCCACCGGCCCCTTGATCTGGACCAAAAACTCAGGAAACACTTTCCCGGAAGTATCTGAATTGTTGCGTAAAATCTGCATCGCTGAAGCACCGAACACCATTAAGAGGTCTTCATTTGACCCTGACCAGCGTTTTTGTTATGTCCCCGTCCAAGCCGAAATAACGCAATACAGCGTATGGCCATCCGGGCCCGGCAAACCTTAGACGCGCGGGCCAGGTCTAGTGTCCGCATGAACCGGACATACATGACAAAGTTTAACGAACTGAACCTGAACCCGAAGGTCCTCAAAGCCATTGAGGAAGCCGGATACGAAACGCCTACCCCGATCCAGGAAGGCGCCATTCCACCCGCGCTTGAGGGTCGCGACGTGCTGGGTATCGCCCAGACGGGAACCGGCAAGACTGCCAGCTTCACCCTGCCGATGATCACATTGCTGGCCCGGGGCCGCGCACGTGCGCGCATGCCGCGCTCACTAGTGCTGTGCCCGACGCGGGAACTGGCGGCGCAGGTAGCCGAGAACTTCGACACCTACTCCAAGCACCTGAAACTGACCAAAGCACTGCTGATCGGCGGCGTCAGCTTCAAGGAACAAGAGGCGTTGATCGACCGGGGTGTTGACGTTCTGATCGCCACGCCGGGCCGACTGCTGGACCATTTCGAACGCGGCAAGCTGCTGCTGACCGGCGTTCAGATCATGGTGGTGGATGAAGCCGACCGGATGCTGGACATGGGCTTTATTCCCGATATCGAACGCATCTTCTCGCTGACGCCATTCACTCGTCAGACGCTGTTTTTCTCTGCCACCATGGCCTCCGAGATCGAGCGGATCACTGACACGTTCCTGTCAGCCCCTGCGCGGATCGAGGTCGCTCGTCAGGCCACCGCATCCGAGACCATCGAACAGGGCGTGGTCATGTTCAAAGGCGGCCGCCGCGACCGTGAGGCCAGCGCCAAGCGCAAGGTTCTGCGCGCGTTGATCGACGCAGAAGGCGAGAAATGCACCAACGCAATCATCTTCTGCAACCGCAAGACCGATGTGGATATCTGCGCAAAATCGCTGAAGAAATATGGCTATGATGCCGCCGCTATCCATGGCGATCTGGATCAGTCGCAGCGGACGAAAACGCTGGAAGGATTCCGTGACGGGTCATTGCGATTGCTGATCGCGTCGGATGTGGCCGCACGCGGGCTGGACGTGCCGTCGGTCAGCCACGTGATCAATTTCGACGTCCCCGGGCACCCCGAGGATTATGTGCACCGCATCGGCCGTACGGGCCGCGCAGGCCGTGAAGGTAAGGCCATCACGATCTGTTCAGGCCGCGATGAAAAGGCTCTGGATGCGATTGAAAAACTGATCCAGAAGGAAATCCCGCGGATCGAAAACCCGGTCAAGGAAGAGCCCAAGGCTGATACCCAAAAGCCGGAGAAGAAGACCAGGTCTTCTGAGGGCAAAAAGAGCGAAAGCAAGAAAAGCGACCGCAAAAAGGACAAAGAGCCCAAGGGCCGAGGCCGCCGAGACGACGGCGGACGCACCGTAGTGGGTATGGGCGATCACCTGCCCAGTTTCATTGCCCTCAGTTTTGATGAACGCCGCGCCGGCTAAATAGCCAGCACCAGCGCCAGTATCGAAGCGCCAAGCAGTGTCATCCCGGCGATTTCGCGCCGGGTGATGGTTTCCCGGAAAAACAGGATCGAGGCGAAAAGGCTGAGGATCAGTTCCACCTGACCCAGCGCCTTGACGTAGGCCGCGTTCTGCAGCGTAAACGCAAAGAACCAACAGAACGATCCACACAAGCTGGTCAGACCAACGAACACGCCGGTCTGGCGCGTGTCCCAAACCGCCCGCAACTCGGCCCGGTCGCGCCACAGCAGCCATATTCCCATGCTGAGGAATTGGAACGACACCACCACAGCCAAAGTGATCAATGCGCGAAACCACGCGTCGATATCCCCCAACTCCAACGACGCACCGCGATAGCTGACCGAGGAAAAGGCAAACAACACGCCGGACCCCAGCCCAAGACGCGAAGCGCGATTGGACAGGTGCTGCCACCAAACGCCGTCCCCTCCGGGATTTTTCGATAACAACAGCACCGCCGCAAGCCCAAGAATGATTGCTGCCAGCGCACCTGATGAGACCTGATCACCCAGTACGAGAAAACCGACGATTGCGGTCTGGATGACCTCAGTTTTCTTGAAGGTGATCCCGACCGCAAAGTTACGCTGTTTGAATAGGGCAACGACACAGATTGTCGCCAGAATTTGCGCGGTCCCGCCTATGGCCGCGAACAGCCAAAACAACCCGGTAAACGGCGGCAGGCTGAACCCGGTCAACAGCAACGCAATGACTAACCCGAGAACCGCCAAAGGCATCGAATAGGCAAAGCGGGCAAAGGTCGCCCCAGCGGCGGTCAGTTTTACGCTGCTGAGTGACTTTTGCAGCATAAACCGCACCGTTTGAAACGATGCGGCGGCGATGGTGACGGGAATCCACAAACTCATGGAGTCCCTTGTGTAGCTAAATCAACCCTTTGGCCAGAGAGGATGCGCAACCGGATCCTTGGCTCGCCAGAAATAGGCCCGGAAAATCTCGGCGTATGAGCGATAGACATAAGCCTCGTTACAGGCCTGATAGCGATCCTTCTCCGCGCGGTAAAGCGCGGGCAACCGATACCACGGCGCGCCGGGGTTCATGTGATGAACGACATGCAGATTGTTGTTCAGAAACAGAAATGCCAGCAATCCGCGATCTTCGACAATGACGGTACGGGCACGCGATTCCTCATGCGCGCGATGTTCGAGGAAGGTGCGGATCTTGACCAGCCCCAACCCGATGTAAGCCGACAGCACAAAAGCCCAGACCGGCATCGGAGACTGGGAAACGACCCACAGAACCACAGCGACACCCGGCAGGTGCAGCGCCCAAGCCAGAAGGATTTTTCGATCCCCACGCAACGCTCCACGCATCTCATCCCGTGTAAACGCGAACTGGCCAATTAATGGACCCAGAGCCATCCGACCCAGAAGTGTATTGTTTACGGTCAGCAACCGCCTTTGCCAGTTGGACAAGGCATTCCAAACCTTGGGATCAAGGTAATTCGACTCGGGGTCATCATAAGGATCGGTAAGGGTTGCATCCCGGTGGTGCGCCAGATGCAAGTCGCGAAACCGGTTGTATGGGATAAAAAGCGTCAACGGCAGCGCCATCAATGCTTCGTTCAGCCATTTGGTTCGAAACGGGTGCCCGTGCAGCGCCTCATGGGTTAGCGATGAGTGCAAGGCCGCGACCAGCCCCATCGCTGGTATCGCCAACCAAACCGGCAGAGTGAATATCACCACCAGCCATCCGGTGTAGCAAGCAAGGATCAGGGCAAAGGTGCCCCACTCGGGTCCTGGACGCTCAGACATTTCGGCCCCACGAGATTCCTGCCCAAACGCGCTCGTAAATCACGTACAGAGTCAGGCCGATGGCGGTGTTCACAATTGCCAATGTCCCGCCAACAGCCGCTGATCCTGTGGCGACCAGCCCAACCATCGTCATCACGATTAGGCCCATCGCATTCCACACCACAGCTTTCACGACCGATCTTCGTCGTGTTTCCATTCCGTCACCCATATTGTTGTTATGCATTAAAAATTACGGGTTCTGGCACTCGTTGAAAATTCTGAATATGATTAACAAAATTCATCAACTGAGATATAGTCCAACACATGCAGGATAAAATCGACAAACGAGACCGTGCAGCGCAGTTTCGCCTTCGCTTGGCCCGCGCCATGGAGGATCGCAACGTCAGCCAAAGCGCGCTGGCGCGCCAAATCGGGGTTGATCGCTCGACCGTTTCTCAGCTTTTGACCGATGAAGGCGCACGGTTGCCGAACGCCCATGTGGTGGGCAGCTGCGCCTCGGCGCTCGGCGTGTCAGCCGATTGGCTTCTTTGCCTCTCCGACCGACCCGAAAGCGCAGCAGAGCTGCTGGCCAGCTCTCTGACAATGGCGGAAGCCCCCCGCGCGTTGGTCGATGAGCGTATTTTCGAGTGGCATAAGGAGGCAGCAGGCTACAAAATCCGTTATGTTCCAGCCACATTGCCCGATATGTTAAAGACCCGCATGGTGTTGGAATGGGAATACGCTCCGCATCTTGGCCGAACTGCGGACCAGGCTATTGGGGCGTCAGCGGACCGTCTGACATGGATGCGTAGTGCACAGTCTGACTATGAAATTGCCATGCCTCTGTATGAAATCGACAGTTTCGCCAACGCCACCGGGTATTACGAGGGGCTCTGCCCCAAAATCCGGCTGGAGCAGATTGACCACCTTCTGGCGCTTTGTCAGCAGCTCTACCCCCGGATGCGCATTTATCTTTTTGATGCCAAACGGCTCTATTCGGCACCGGTAACGATCTTCGGCCCGCTGCTCTGCGTGTTTTACGCAGGCAGCCACTATATGGCATTTCGCGACCGCGATCGGATCGAGACTTTTACCCGCCATTTCGACACTTTGGTGCGCGAGGCTGATCTGACCGCGCGGGATTTCCCGGACCACCTCAGACAATTGCGCGCGGCGATTTCCGGCTCATTACCGACCGAATGATGCGCACACGCGCAACTTGTGCTATCGTCTACCGGCGCGAACCTTCGGGCATTCCGACAACAGACGGAGGACGACAGGAATGGACGCAATGAAAGCCGCTCAATACGCACGAGCCCTCTATGCAGCGCATGGTGACCGGGCCGAGGCTGAAGCCGCGCAAAAGATGCGCGAATGCGAAGCTGCCGGGAACACGCAGGAAGCTCAGGACTGGCAGGCGGTTCGCCAGTCCATCCGCCAGATTCGCGGGCCAAATCAGGGCTGACGACATCTAGATTTTCGGGTCGGGGTTCACTGTATGACCGTCCACGGCAATCACCTGGCCAGACACCAGCCGCGCCGCATCCGAGGCGAGGAACACGGCCATATTGGCAATATCCCGACCTTCGACAAAGCGACCCATTGAGGTGCCCGAGGCGTAGCCCTCATAGACTTGGTCCCGGGTCATACCCTTGGCATCCGCCTCGCGGGCCAGAACTCCCTCCATCCGGGGACCTTCGACGGCACCGGGACAGATGACGTTGCACCGAACGCCATGCGGACCAAGTTCCATCGCCAGGGTCTTGGCAAGCCCGATCACGCCCCATTTCGCCGCGGCATAGGGTGCCCGATTGGGATAGCCATACTGGCCGGCGGTCGAGGATGTGATCACCACCGCTCCGCTACCCTGCTGTTTCAGGATCGGAGCGGCGAATTTCGAGCACAAAAACGCGCCTTCCAGATTCACAGCAAGACAGGCCTGCCAGTCCTCAAGGGCCACGTCTTCGACCAAAGCCGTTGGGCCTGCGATACCTGCATTTGCGCACAGCGTATCCAGCCCACCCCATTCTGCCTGCACATCTTCGAACAGAGAGGCAACGGCGGACTCGTCCGCCACATTTACCTCGGACCGTTGCCAATGCGCAGGGCAGTTGGACATAGCGGTCGAGTCAACATCGGCCACCCAAACCTGCGCCCCTGCAGCGTCAAACGCCTCGGCCATTGCCCTGCCGACGCCTGACGCGCCGGCCGTGATTAGAACACGTCCGCTCATGCTGGTTTGCGGATGGCAGCACCCGCACCTTCCGGATAAGGCAAATCGGCCTGTGCTTTGGCAATGCGGGCCATTGCCGCTTCGATCTGGGCCGACGGGGCACTTGGGCGACGGGTTTCCAGGCTGACATGCAACAGGAAACTCTCGCCCGTCGCCAGCAGCTTGTCGCCCTCATACATGCTGTGGAACACGTGTAGCTTCTTGCCCTGCCCCAACAGCATTTGCGTGCGCACCTCAATCTTGGCGCCTGCATGGGCCTCGTCAACATACCGTATGTGATTCTCCGCCGTGAAATAGCTGCCGCCCGATGCGATGTAATCCGCATCACAGCCGATGATCTCCATGAACCGGTCAGTCGCGGCGGCAAAGGCCTCAAGATAGCGCGCCTCGTTCATGTGGCCGTTATAGTCGGTCCAGTCCAGCGGCACGGCGCGGGACAGGGTTAGGATCGGCTGGCTAAGATCCGCCTGATTCAACGTCGGCAACGCGCCGGGCTTCAGCCGCATATCGTGCTGGTTCAACACCGCGCCTGCGCCGTAGTTCTGTGCCTTGAGCGCCCGCATCATACCAACAAGGTTATTGTCGCGAATGCGCTCCAACTCGCGGATCGAATACATCCCAGACTGCGCATCGGATTGCTCCGCGATCATATCGACCAGTTCGTCGGTGAAGTCGGGCACATCCATCAGTTTGGTCCATGGCCATTTCAACGCCGGACCGAATTGCGCCATGAAATGCCGCATCCCGGCCTCACCCCCGGCCACGCGGTAGGTCTCGAACAGGCCCATCTGCGCCCAGCGGATACCAAAGCCCATGCGGATCGCTTCGTCGATCTCTTCTGTCGTGGCTATGCCGTCCTTGACCAGCCACAGGGCCTCGCGCCACACGGCCTCAAGGAACCGGTCGGCGATATGCGCGTCGATCTCTTTCTTGACGTGAAGCGGGAAGAACCCGACCGAGGTCAGCAGATCCTTGGCCCGTTCAATCATCTCCGGCGCGTTTTTGTCGGTCGGCACCAGTTCGATCAAAGGCAACAGGTAAACCGGGTTGAACGGGTGCGTTACCACGATCTGCTCGGGGCGCAACGCGCCCTCCTGCAATTCTGACGGTTTGAACCCGCTGGTCGAGGAGCCGATGATCGCGTCCGCATCACATGCCTCTTGCAAGCCTTTGTAAACCTTCAGCTTCAGGTCCAACCGTTCCGGCACGCTCTCTTGAATCCAGGTCGCTCCCTGTACGGCCTCGGCCAAATTGTCGTGAAAGCTCAGCACGCCTTCGGGCGGCAAATGTACGTCGCTCAGTCCCGGCAGTGATCGGCGCGCATTGTCCAGAACCTCACCAATCTTGCGCTCGGCTTCCGGGTCCGGGTCGAACACCCGCACATCCCAACCATTGAGTAGAAATCTGGCGGCCCATCCGCCGCCGATTACACCACCACCGATGATAGCTGCTGTTTTCATTGCTCTCCTCCCCAAATCAATTCCGGCTCTTCATCTTTTCAAAATTCTCCGGGGGTTTGGGGGCTGGCCCCCAATCCAACCCAAATTCACTTCGCAACCGGCGCGCGTTTCACCAGCCCCAGCTTCTCACGCACTTCCTGCGGGCCGATCACCCGGGCCCCCATGTTCTCGATAATGGTTACGGCCCGCTCTACCAGTTGCCAGTTCTCGGCCAGAACACCTTTATCCAACCACAGGTTATCCTCGAGCCCCACGCGTACGTTGCCGCCGGCCAGCACCGACGCCGCGACATAGGGCATTTCATTGCGCCCCAGCGAAAACGCACTGAAGGTCCAGTCATCCGGCACGTTGTTCACCATCGCCATGAAGGTGTTCAGATCGTCCGGAGCCCCCCATGGCACGCCCATGCACAGCTGGACCAGAGCGTTAGGCTCCAGAATGCCTTCCTTCACCAACTGCTTGGCGAACCAAAGATGTCCGGTGTCAAAGGCCTCAATCTCGGGCTTCACGCCCAAATCGGTCATCATCTGCCCCATCGCCCGCAGGGCTCCGGGCGTGTTGGTCATGACATAGTCGGCCTCGGCAAAGTTCATGGTGCCGCAGTCCAGCGTGCAGATTTCTGGCAGGCATTCCGCGATATGCGCCACACGCTCAGTCGCACCGACCATGTCCGTGCCTTCGACGACCGGGAACGGGCTTTCGACACCGCCGAACACGATGTCACCGCCCATACCAGCGGTCAGGTTCAAAACAACGTCCACATCGGCGTCGCGGATGCGGTCCGTCACCTCGCGATACAGGTCCAGACGGCGGCTGGGCACGCCGGTCTCGGTGTCGCGCACATGGCAATGCACCACCGCTGCGCCCGCCTTGGCTGCAGCGATCGCACTGTCGGCAATTTGCTGCGGCGATCGCGGCACGTGCGGGCTGCGATCCTGCGTGCCGCCCGAGCCGGTGACAGCGCAGGTGATAAAGACTTCGCGGTTCATTTCCAGTGGCATGGCGTTTTCCCCAAGTTATACCCGGTTTTGCCTTGGGTTTTCCCCAGGCTTCTCCCCGGATTCCGATTTGCGTTCATGCCCGACTCTGACGCAGCCTTGTGGAAACACTTGCCAGAATGCGAATCAGACTTGATGAAATCCGCAAAAAACATACTTCAACCCGAACATCGCGCCCTGAAAACGGCCGTGCTGGTTCTTGATGAATGCAACACGCTAAGTTTCGCCTCGGCGGTCGATCCGATGCGGGCGGCAAACCGATTGGCAGATCGGCCTGCCTTTGATTGGGATTACGTGACCGCGACGGCTGAACCTGCGATGCTGACCAGTGCCCTGAACGTGCCCGGCATCCCTTTGGCAAGGCTGCAAAGCTGCGACCTGATGATCGTCGTGGCCGGGTTCCAGCTGGCCCGTCACGCGACCCCCAGCCTACTGGCCGGTCTGCGCCGCATCGCTGGTACCGGCGCAACCATGGCCGGGATCGACGGCGGCCCCTGGCTGCTGGCCGAAGCCGGGCTGCTGGACGGTCACGCCGCTACCACCCATTGGGAAGATCTGGACAATTTCGCTGCACGTTTCCCCGAGATCGACGTACGCCCTGACCGGTTCACCGTATCGGGCAATCGACTGACCTCCGGCGGCGCGATCCCGGCCGTTGAAATGATGCTGCACATTATCGCTGCGCGGCACGGCGCAGGCTTTGCTGCGCGTGTCTCTGGACTGTTCCTCTATGATGGCGCGCCTGAGCCCTCAAAACCGCAAAGCCGGACTGGCGCCCCGCATCGCCACACCGCTTTGACCGCCAAGGCCAACACGCTGATGGAATCGTCCCTCGACGATCCCCTTCCTCTGGCTGATATCGCCGAGACATTGGGCACCAGCAGCCGCACACTACAGCAACAATTCCGGCTGCGCCTGAACACCACGCCGCAGGACCACTATCTGCAACTGCGCCTGGCCGAGGCGCGCCGTCTGGTCACCGACACCGATATGTCCCTGATGGACGTTGCGCTGGCCACCGGCTTTGCCTCACAGTCCAGTTTCGCCCGCGCCTTCCGAACGGCCCACGGTTTGTCCGCGCGCGACTTGCGTCAGGATCGGGCACAGCCGACCCATCACTAAGCGTGTCTGTCCAATGCCCCTCCGGGGGCCAGTGCCCCTAGAACGGCATTGGGTTCGCGCGGTGCGCCTGACTGATTTCAGCCAGAATCTCATCCGGCAGCTGCAGATCCTTCCCTGCCAGAATATGCTGTAACTGTTCCACCGAGGTCGCCCCGAAAATGGCTGACATCACGAAGCGCCGCGTCCGGCACCAGGCCAATGCCATATGTATCGGATCCAACCCATGCCTCTCGGCAATCTCCAGATAGGCCGCAACCGCAAGGAACACCCGGTTCGAAACGCGCCCGCCCATTTGCGGCACGAGCGACATGCGTGATCCTTCCGGCACCGCACCTCCCTGGTACTTCCCCGTCAGGAATCCAGCCCCCAACGGAGAGAAGGCCATCAGTCCAACATCCTCATGCACGCTGAGTTCGGCCATATCAGTATCGAAATGACGGCACAGCAGTGAGTACTCGTTTTGCACAGAGGCTACGCGGGGGGCGCCCATCTGCTCGGCCAGCCGCAGCCATTGCCCTGTGCCCCAGGCGCTTTCATTCGACAGGCCAAATGCGCGGATATTGCCCTTGTCGACCTGAAACTGCAGGGCCTCCAGGCACTCCTGCATATTGTCCAGAACCTCTTCGGTGTTGTGCCCGGACGGTGAATAGTTCCAGTTCTGCCGGAACATATAGCTGCCCCGGTTCGGCCAGTGAAACTGATAAAGGTCGATGCAATCGGTCCGCAATCTTCGCAGTGAGCCTTCGATGGCTTCATGGATCGTCTGCGCCGAAATCGGCGCGCCATCACGGACATGGGCGAAACCGGCACCGGAATGTTTGGTTGCCAGTACATAGTCGCCACGTCGCGCTGGATTGGCCGCGTTCCAGTTGCCCAGTATCTCTTCGGTACGCCCGATGGTTTCCTTTGAGACCGGGTTTACCGGATACATCTCGGCGGCATCGATGAAGTTGATTCCAGCGTCCAGCGCGATACTCATTTGTGTATGAGCGTCCGCCTCAGATGTTTGCGTGCCGAACGTCATTGTACCCAGACACAAATCCGACACCTGAATCCCGGTGCGCCCCAATGGCTTCATTTCCATCTGTCACTCTCCTGAGATTTACTTAGAAGCCAATACCTTAGGCTTCGGCCTTCTTCTCCCACCGCCCTGATTCCTCGGACCAGTATTGTGCGGCACACCCCGCACCGGTCAGCGCTTTCCACTGCCCCCGCGCGTGCTGGACGGCCTGCGGGTCCAGCCCGTCGAACAGGACGCATACCCGTTCCAGTCTAGCCACCTCGTCCGGACTGACCGTTGCACCGTCCACCGCCATCACACAGGCCGGGTCGTTCGCTGCCTCGGTTCCGGTCGTCAGCAGGATGGGCTGCGCCGCGTCATGCGGGCCACCCGCGCGACCATGCGGCTGGAACCCGTCATCGGGGCCCAGCCACAGCTTTTCATCCAGCCAGTCCATCCGCGCAGGATCGGTGCCCCGCACGGCAATTTTCCACCCGGCCTGCCGCGCCTTGTCCAGCAGCACCGGCAAGGTGTGCTCAAGCGGCTGGCGGGTCAGGTGGTAGAAATAGACTGCGCCCATGTGCTTACTCAAAGTTGTCCTGCACAAAGCGGCTCAGCGCACGTACGCCCCAGCCGGTGGCACCTTTTGGCGCATAGGACGTCTCGGACGTCACCGATGCGACCCCCGCGATATCCAGGTGAATCCACGGCGTCTCGTCTTTTACAAATCGCTGCAGGAACTGAGCAGCGGTGACCGAGCCCGCAGGTCGCCCGCCAACGTTTTTCATGTCAGCGATGCGCGACTTCAACTGCTTGTCATAGGCCTCGCCCAGCGGCATCCGCCACGCGCCTTCATCCTCGGCCCTGGCCGATTTCAGAAAGGCGTCGCAGAACGTGTCGTTGTTCGAGAACACGCCCGCATTCTCATGCCCCAGACCGATGATGATCGCGCCGGTCAGTGTAGCCAGATCAATCATGCCCACTGGCTTGAACCGATCTTGCGCGTACCACATCACGTCACACAGAACCAAACGGCCCTCGGCATCGGTGTTGATGATCTCGACCGTGTCGCCTTTCATCGATTTGACCACGTCGCCCGGGCGGATCGCGTTGCCCGAGGGCATGTTCTCGACCAGGCCGACCAGACCCACGACGTTGGCCTCGGCCTTGCGCTTGGCCAGCGCCCGCATGGTGCCTGCAACGACACCTGCACCGCCCATGTCCATGGTCATATCTTCCATACCGCCTGCCGGTTTCAACGAGATACCACCGGTGTCGAATACGACGCCCTTACCAACCAGAGCGAGCGGCGCGTCATCCTTGTCGCCCCCCTTCCACTGCATCACCACGACCTTCGAAGGGCTGACCGAGCCCTGCCCGACGCTCAGTAGCGTACGCATACCCAACTCGGTCAGTTTTTCCTCATCCAGAACCTCGACCTCCAGCCCCAGTTCTTTCATCTCAGCCAGACGGTCGGCGAACTCGGTAGTGGTCAGAACGTTGGCAGGTTCGTTGGTCAGGTCGCGTGTCATCCGCACGCCGTCGGCCACCGCGTATTGCGGGGCGAAGGCGGCCTCGACCTCGTCGGCTTTCTGATGGCTGATGGTTACAGCACCGGCTTCGTCCGACTCTTTGGTTTTGTGCGCGTCGAACTCATAGCTGCGCAGCGCGATACCCATGGCCAGATCCTCGGTCCGGACCTGATTGCCCGCCATCACCAGCAGAGCTTTTCTGCCAGCCAGTTTGGCCAGCGCGGCACCTGCCTTGCGGGCCTCAGCCGGGTCGGGTCGGCGCGGCAGGATTACGATATCCAGCGCCTCGGCCGCCATGCCACCGGGCCAGGCCAGCGAGATCACTTCGCCCGTCTTCACCTTTTCGAACCGCTTGCTTTCCACCAGCCGCGCCACCGCACCGCGGGTCAGGCGATTGGCGCGGCGTACGGCGGGGCTCATTTTTCCATCAGCAGGAATTATGATGGCCACACGCCCCTCGGCCTGCGCCATCACATCCGCGTCAAAGGCCTGAAAACGGATCGGTACCAGACTGCTCATTGCAAACTCCTCAAAATCAGTTCCCCAAGACCTAGCCCGCGCCGCGCGGCTTGACCAGATAGCAGTTTTCCCCGCCCATCAATTGCATTACAGTCCCCGAAAAATTCCGACCGGATCGGGGGAGAACGAATTGGCAAGACAGGGCAGGCATAAGCCGTCGCGCGTTCGCGCTGACAGCGGCGATTCTGGTCTGGCATCCACCGGTTCAGCACGTTGCGACGCCAGCGCGGAGGCTCATTCGTGATCCTGGACCGCTATTTCGCCCGCCGGTTCCTGCAGAGCTTTCTGGTCATCGGCGGCATCTTCCTGACATTGCTGATTCTGATCGATCTGGTTGAGCAGGCGCGCCGGTTCGACTCGGAAAACCTGTCCTTTGGCACCTTGCTGCACCTGACCTTGCTCAACACACCGGCGGCCATCAGCGAAATGCTGCCCCTGCTGGTGATCCTGTCCACCATTGCGCTGTTTGTGGGTCTGGCGCGCAGTTCCGAACTTGTTGTGACGCGCGCCATCGGGCGTTCAGGCATCCGGGCGCTGCTGGCCCCTGTGATTCTGGCTCTCATGATCGGCGCGCTGGCGGTGGCGTTGCTAAACCCAATTGCAGCGGCCACATCCGAGGAGTTTCGCCGCCTGGCCGACACCTACAAGAACAACGGAAGTTCCACCCTGTCGATCAGCGGCGAAGGCCTGTGGTTGAGGCAAGGGTCGGAAAACGGACAATCGGTCATCCATGCCGGCACCACCCAAAACGGCGACTCGCTGCAGCTGAGGCGCGTAACGATCATCACCTTCTCACCGGACGGCAAACCCACGCGTCAAATTTTCGCCAGCCGGGCCGACCTGAAAGACGGAAACTGGGTTTTACACCATGCAAAAACCTGGCCATTGGAAGACAACGTGAATCCTGAAACCAACGCCGTTACGCATGTGCGGCTTGAAATCCCAACGACGCTGACCCGCCAACGCATTCTGGATACGTTGGGCCAACAAAACTCGGTCTCTGTATACGATCTGCCACAATTGATCCGCGACCTGCGCGAGGCCGGTTTTTCCACAAAACAATATGAAGTGTGGCTACAGGTTCAGCTCGCGCGGCCGTTTTTCCTGATCGCGATGGTGATGATCGGCGCGGCTTTTACTATGCGTCACGTGCGCTTTGGAGGCACCGGCATCGCAGTTCTGACAGCCGTCTTGCTGGGCTTCGCCATCTACTTCGTACGTAACTTTGCCCAAATTTTGGGGGAAAACGGCCAATTGCCCATCTTAGTCGCGGCCTGGGCCCCGCCTTTCGGAGCCATTCTGTTGTCTCTCGGCCTGTTGCTGCATGCGGAGGACGGCTGATGCGGGTCATAGCCAGCTTGATGTTGTCAGGCGCGATTGCACTGGCATTGCCATCCGACGCCATGGCCCAGAACCGGCCGGTCCCCGAACAGGCTGGGAACACCGCGCAAGAGGACCAACCCGCTCTTTTGGTGGCCGACAAAGTTTTTATCACACCTGAGCGCGTGCTGGTGGCAGAGGGCAATGTCGAGGCATTCCAGGGCGACATCAAAATCACCGCTGAACGCGTGACCTATGACCGGGACTCGGGTGAACTGACGCTGGAAGGCCCCGTGCGCATAGATCAGGGCGGCGAGACGACTATTCTGGCGGATTCGGCGGAACTGGACGACGCTATTCAAAATGGTCTGCTGATTGGTGCCCGGATGGTTTTTGACCAGCAGGTTCAGATCGCATCGGTTCAGGCGACCCGAGCGGCAGGCAGGTACACGCAGTTCAGCAAGGTCTCGGCAACATCGTGTCACGTGTGCGCGAACGGCAATCCTCCGATCTGGCAAATCCGCGCCCGTAAAGTCACGCATGATCAGCTCGAGCGGCAACTATATTTCGAAGGTGCGCAATTCCGTGTGCTGGATGTGCCCTTATTCTATCTTCCTTATCTGAGACTACCGGACCCGACGCTGGACAGGGCTACCGGATTTCTGGTGCCCTCTTTGCGAACCACCTCGCAACTTGGGACCGGGCTTCAGGTACCGTATTTCTTCAAGCTTGGGGATCACAAGGACCTGACGCTGACACCCTACGTCTCATCCAAGACAAAAACTCTGGGGCTGCGGTATCGACAGGCGTTTAAAAGGGGCCGCATTCGATTGCTGGGCGCATTTACCCGTGACGATCTGGTACCGGACGACGATCGCGGATATTTGTTTGCCGATGGCCGGTTCAACCTCAGAAATGGCTATCTGCTCAAGTTTGACATCAAGACCACCTCGGACGACTCCTATCTGGCGGACTATGGTCTACCGGACTTTGACCGCCTGCGCAGTGAGATCGCGCTGGAACGGATCAAGCGCGACACCGCCTTCCGCACCAGTTTTATTCACTACAAAACCCTGCGCGATAGTGAAGATCAGGATGAAATACCGTCCCGGGTCTTTGACCTGTATTATCAAAAACGGCTTTTTCCAAACGCACTGGGTGGCGAGGTGCGGCTGGGATTCATCGGCCATGCTCATGAGCGCACCAGCGACGCAAACGTCGTCGGGCGCGACATCGCACGGGCCACCTTCGATGCAGAATGGATGCGCAACTGGACCTTCACTTCGGGCCTGCGCGCCGATGCCCGGGTGGGGGCGTCGGTGGACACATTCAACATTCGGCACGACAGCGCGTTTCCCAGCCAGGTCACCCGAGCCACACCGCGCGCTGCGTTGACTCTGCGCTATCCAACGAGGCGGCGGGAACAGTCTGGGGCAACCCAGATTCTGGAACCGATCGCCCAGGTCGGCTGGACTCATGTGACCGACACGGATGTTCCGGATGACGAAAGCACCTTTCAGGAGTTCGATCAGGGCAACCTTTTGTCCCTGTCCCGCTTTCCGGCCCCGGACGTGCGTGAAGACAGCGCAACCGCTGTCATCGGAGTCAACTGGTCCCGCTACGCGTCTAAAGGTTGGCGGGCACTTGCCACGATCGGCCAGGTGTTCCGCGCGGATGCCGACCCCAATTTCAACCTGACGTCCGGCCTGCAGGGGACATCTTCGGACCTGTTGCTGGCTGGTCAGCTTGAAACGGCCAACGGATGGTCGCTGGCAGGTCGCGGCCTGCTGAATGGGGATTTTAGCTTTGCCAAGGCCGAGCTACGCGCAGGCTGGCGACAACGGACAGTGGGCGTCAACGGCAGCTACGTCTGGCAGGAACCCGATCCGGCGGAAAACGTGGATGACGAGATTTCCGAAATCCGGTTGACCGGACGTTATACAGTTGATCAGAACTGGCGTACCGTGGCCACGGCACGCTATGACCTGAGTGAGTCCGAGCCGATCAGGTATGGATTGGGTATCACGTACCAGAATGAGTGTGTACAGGTTAACATGACCGTCAACAGGCGCTTTACTTCATCATCAAGTATTGAGCCTTCGACAGAATTCGGCTTTACCGTAGCCCTGACAGGTTACTCCGTTGAAAGTGGCGGCACACAGTTCAAGAGAAGATGCAGTTGATTTCAGGTTTCTCCAGTTTCATTCGTTCCGGTTGGCTTAAACCGGTCACGCCAGTGCTCGTGTCAGCAATGCTGACATTGGCAACTTCTCATGCCAGTGCCCAAAGCCTGTTTTCGCCAGCTATAAAAATCAATCAGGATATCGTCACCTGGTATGAACTGAATCAACGGCAACAGTTCCTGAGCATTCTGGGCGCCCCCGGAGCAACCGAGGCTGAAGTGCGCCAGGCTCTGATCGACGAACGTCTGCGCAATCAAGCCATGCGTGAAGCGGGCATCGAAGCCGCACCCGAAGATGTTCAGGTTGGCATCGATGAATTCGCCGCACGGGGTCAACTGTCAACCGACCAATTCCTGCAATTGCTGGCAGACGCCGGGGTTGATCGGGAAACCGTTCGTGACTTCGTGGCCAATCAGTTGTCTTGGCGCGATTACATCAGCGCACGTTATCTGTCGCAGGCCCGCCCTTCTGCGGACGAGATCAACCGGGCCCTCGGTCAAACCGGAGGCGGCGGCCTTCAGGTTCTTTTGTCCGAAATCATCATTCCGGTTAACCAACAAACGGTAGCTCAGGCAGAACTTCTGGCGCAAGAAATCTCGCAGCTTCAGGGATATGACGCGTTCTCCGCCGCCGCGACCCAGTATTCGGCAGCGGGTACACGCAACAATGGCGGCCGGTTGGACTGGCTGAACATCACGAACCTGCCCCCGGCATTGCAGCCGGTGATTCTGGGCCTCAAGAATGGTGACATCACGCAGCCGCTGTCGTTGCCAAACGCGATTGCGCTTTTTCAGATGCGCGGTCTGCGCGAGGTGGCGAGTGGCGCCCCAAGCTACTCCAAGTTCGATTATGCGATCTACTATTTGCCCGGTGGTCGTAGCGCCGAAACGCTGGCCAAGGCCGCAAAGCTGAAGGAAGAAGTCGACACCTGTGACGATCTGTATGGCATCGCCAAGGATCAGCCCCCTGAAGTTCTGGAGCGAATCGAGGCCAGCCCCTCAGAGATTCCGCGCGACGTGGCGCTGGAGCTTGCAAAACTTGACCTGAACGAAGTGTCTACCGCACTGACTCGCAACAATGGCCAGTCGCTGATGTTCCTGATGATGTGCACACGCACTGTCGATCGTGGCGCAGACACATCACGAGAAGATGTGGCCAATGCGCTCACCCAACAACGTCTGGAGGCCTTTTCCGCAAGTCTTCTGGAACAACTGCGCGCCGACGCAACCATTGTTGAGCAATGATAGCCCCTATCGCGCTGAGCTGTGGCGACCCTGCCGGCATAGGTCCGGAAATCGCAGCCAAAGCGTGGTCAGAGCTGCGTGAAACCTGCCCGTTCTTCTATATCGGAGACGTCACTCACCTGCCTCAGGACACCCCCGTCAAACGCATCACCCGGCTATCTGAGGCCAAGGGTGTCTGCGCCGGGGCATTGCCCGTTTTGCACTTGGAATTCCCCTCTCCCAATGTCCCGGGGCAACCTGACCCGACCAATGCACCGTCGGTCATCGCGGCAATAGAACAGGGTGTTTCGCTAGTTCAGTCAGGTGCAGCCTCGGCGCTCTGCACCGCTCCTATCCACAAAAAAGCTCTGATCGACGGAGCAGGTTTCGCCTATCCCGGGCATACTGAGTTTCTGGCCGCGCTGGCTGGGCGCGACCGCGTGGTGATGATGCTGGCCAGCGATCAGCTGCGCGTGGTGCCAGCGACCATCCATATCGCACTGTCCGAAGTTACTACGGCCCTGACCCCGGACCTGCTGCGCGAAACCATTGCTATCACAGCCGAGGGGTTGCGCTCTCAGTTCGGCATTGCCCATCCTCGCATCGCCATAGCGGGTCTGAACCCACATGCAGGCGAAGGCGGCAAGATGGGGCATGAAGAACTGGATTGGATCGCCCCGCTGATCGCGGGAATCTCTGAAGAGTCATACACCGTCACCGGTCCGCACCCGGCTGATACCATGTTCCATGCCGCCGCCCGCACCCGTTATGATGCCGCCATCGCGATGTATCACGATCAGGCGCTGATCCCGATCAAAACGCTGGATTTCGACCACGGCGTGAACGTGACGCTGGGCCTGCCCTTCATCCGCACCTCGCCCGATCATGGCACCGCCCTGGACATCGCCGGAAAGGACGTCGCCACCCCTACCAGCCTGATCGAGGCCCTGAAGCTGGCGCAACGCATGGCACAAACCACTTGATGCTTCACCTGGCTGAGAATATCCCCGCCGGAGGCAAAAAATCTCTGGCACCCGGCCCCGGTCTCGCGCCACGGTAAACGGATCATGAGCGCAATCGACAATCTTCCCCCTCTGCGCGAGGTCATCGCGGCACACCAGCTCTCGGCCCGCAAGTCGCTGGGTCAGAACTTCCTGCTGGATCTGAACCTGACAGCCAAGATTGCCCGCCAGGCCGGAGACCTGACGGAATGTGATGTGCTAGAAATCGGCCCCGGCCCTGGTGGCCTGACACGAGGCTTGCTGTCGGAAGGTGCGCGTAAGGTTGTGGCAGTCGAAAAGGACACCCGCTGCATCGCCGCGTTGAATGACATCGCCGCCACCTATCCCGGTCGCCTCGAGGTGATCAACGGCGATGCGCTGGAAATCGACCCGCTGGCGCATCTGAAGCCGCCGATACGCATCGCAGCGAACTTACCTTACAACGTCGGCACCGAACTGCTGGTTCGCTGGCTGACACCGCCCGAATGGCCGCCCTTCTGGCAAAGTCTGACCCTGATGTTCCAGCGTGAAGTGGCCGAGCGGATCGTCGCCCAGCCCGGCAGCAAGACTTATGGTCGTCTGGCTATCCTCGCTCAATGGCGAGCCGAGGCATGTATTGCCATGTCCCTTCCCCCCGGCGCCTTCACCCCGCCACCCAAAGTCTCCAGCGCTGTGGTCCATCTGACTGCCCTGCCCGAGCCCCGCTTTCCTGCCGACGCAGCGACCCTGTCGCGCGTAGTGGCCGCCGCCTTCAACCAGCGTCGTAAGATGCTACGCGCTTCGCTGAAAGGCGTCGCCCCGGATATCGAGGATCGCTTGCTCGCCGCCGGTATCCAGCCCACCGAACGCGCTGAGCAGGTCCCCTTGGAGGCGTTCTGTGCATTGGCGCGCGAGATTCGAAAAAGCTGAGCCCAAATAAGAAAAGCCCCGAGGCGAACCTCGGGGCTTCCGTAATGTTGGTGCAAATGCTTACTCAGCCGCTTCCGGTGCATCACCATCAGTTTTAGGTGCGTCCTCGGCAGCCGCAGGCGCAGGTTTGGGCTTGCGCGTACGCGGACGGCGCGCTGGCTTTTCCTTTTTCTCAGGTGCTTCAGCAGCCGGAGCTTCGTCCTTACTTTCCGGGGTCTCGACCAGACCGGTTTCAGGCGTAGCAGCCTCGGCCCCGAAATCCATGACATCAGGCTGCGGTGCCTCTGCCGGATCGGCCTGGCGGGCAGCTTCGCGTTCCTGCCGTTCGGCGCGTTCGCGATCCCGCTCGGCCTGGCGTTCGCGGTTCTGGCGCTCCTGCTCTTCGCGGCGCGCTTCGATCTCGCGCTGCGCTTCGCTCAACATGCGCAGGTAATGTTCCGCGTGCTGTTGAAAGTTCTCAGCTGCCACGCGGTCATTCGACAACTGGGCGTCACGCGCCAGCTGGTTGTACTTGTCAATGATCTGCTGGGGCGTGCCACGCACTTTGCCTTCTGGTCCCGAGCTGTCAAAAACCCGGTTTACAACGTTGCCCCCAGAAGGACGATTGCGGTTGTTCTTGGCCCGCGAGCGGGATTTGGAAGATCTCATCTTACTTTACGTCAGCCTTGTCATTCGATGTCGATCACCCCGCGTCTCGCACTGCTCAAAAGCTTTTGCTGTGACGCGATGTCGACTTTTTGGGCTTGGCGTCAGGGGCCCGCTGAAACAGCGTCAACCTCTCCGACTAACTCTGAGTAAACATGTCCTGCGCGTACAGACAAGAGGTTTGTCCAAAAAATCGCAGCTTTTTTACATCAATCGGCATAATTCAGCCTCAGTACACCCCGTTACTGCGGCAATCTGGCGACAACGACACGGTCCCGACCGTCCAGATCGGGGATGATCCGGGTTTCGGCCAAACCCGCGGCCTGGAACAGCGCAGCGACGCTTTTCCCTTGTGTCGGGCCTATCTCTACCAGAATGCGCCCACCCGGCATCAGGAAATCAGGTACCGAGGCCGCAATGTGGCGATAGGCCCCAAGACCATCGCCTTCATCCGTCAGGGCCATGCGCGGTTCATGCTCGCGCACTTCGGGGGACAGTTCGTCCATTTCCGCCAGCGAAATATAGGGTGGATTCGAAACAATGAGATCAAAGTGCCCCTCAATGTTTTCAAACCAATTCGACTGTTGAATCTCAACACGCTCCTGCACCTGATGCTGCACCGCATTTGCACTGGCTTGCAGACAGGCAGCTTCGCTCAGGTCAACACCCACGCCCGAGGCGCTGGACCGCTCGGCGAGCAACGTGATCAGGATGCAGCCTGACCCCACTCCCAGATCCAGCACATGGTCAAACGGCTCGCTCAGGGCAGCCTCGATCAACGCTTCGGTCTCGGGGCGCGGGTCCAGAACGTCGCGGCTGACGCGGAATCGGCGTCCGTAAAACTCGCGCTCGCCCAACAGGTGCGATACCGGCACACGGATGGCCCGCAGAGAAACCAGCTGGTCGTACCGTTCGGCGATCTCGGGCGACAGTTCCTCAGGTGCGATCAGAGTGACTCGGCTGGCCTCGATCCGTGCGGCATGGGCCAGAAGAACCCGCGCATCCCGCGCCGGGTCGGGCACGCCGGCCGCCCTCAGACGTGCTGTTGCGGCGACCATTGCCTGTGCTGCTGTCAGGGCCGCGATCATTGTGCCATCTCGGCCAACAGGCGCGCCTGATCATCAGCGGTCAGCGCGTCGATCACCTCGTCCAGATCGCCCTGCATCACCTGGTCCAGCTTGTAGAGTGTCAGATTGATGCGATGATCCGTCATTCGCCCCTGCGGGAAGTTGTAAGTCCTGATCCGCTCGGACCGGTCCCCCGACCCCACCTGGCTGGCCCGGTCGGCCGAGCGTTCGCTGTCGATTCGCTGGCGTTCCAGATCGTAGAGTCGCGTTTTCAGCACCTGCATCGCGATTTCACGGTTGCGGTGCTGCGATTTTTCCGAGCTGGTCACGACGATGCCGCTTGGCAGGTGCGTGATCCGCACCGCCGAATCGGTGGTATTCACATGCTGCCCGCCCGCACCTGAACTGCGCATGGTGTCGATGCGGATGTCATTTGGCTCGATATGAATGTCCACGTCCTCAGCCTCGGGCAGAACCGCCACTGTGGCCGCCGAGGTGTGAATTCGCCCACCGCTCTCAGTTTCAGGCACACGCTGCACTCGGTGGACGCCGGATTCGTACTTCATTCGCGCAAAAACATTGTCGCCCTTGATATGGGCCACAACCTCTTTGATCCCTCCCAGATCCGAGGCCTGCTCTTCAATAATCTCGAACTGCCAGCCACGCGCCTCGGCATAGCGTTGATACATCCGCAGCAGGTCGCCCGCGAACAGCGCTGCCTCATCTCCTCCGGTACCGGGTCGGATTTCCAGCATTGCCGGGCGCGCATCAGCTTTGTCGCGGGGCAGCAGCGCAAGTTGCAGCGCATGTTCGGCTTCAGGAATGCGAGCTTGTAAGCCGGGGATTTCTTCCTCGGCCAATTCCTTCATGTCCGGATCGGCCAGCATCGCTTCGGCCTCGGCCAGATCGGCCACCAACTGCCGCCACGCCATGATCTGATCGACTACGGGCTTGAGATCGGAATACTCCTTGGCCAAGGCCGCAATATCCCCACCCGAGGCGCCATCGGCCATGGCGGCTTCGAGGTACTGGAATCGCTGAGTAATCTGTTCAAGGCGTTCTTCGGGGATCATCTGGGCGGTGTCTATCAATCCGGGGCTTTGGTCAAGGGCTGTCCCTGTGCTAAGCTGCCGCGCATGAAACGGATGGTTCTTGTTTTATTGCTGTGTGCAACGCCCGCAATGGCCGATGTGGTCGGCCCCGGAGGCAAGGTACAGGACTGCTATTGCACCGACAAATCCGGCACCCGCGTGGAACTGGGCGAGATGATCTGCCTGCAGGTCGATGGCCGAATGTTCATGGCCCAATGCCAGATGTCCCTGAATGTGCCAATGTGGCGTGAGGTACAGGAAGGCTGCCTGTCGTCAAGGTTGCAACAAAGCCAACCACCCATCAACTCGGTTTCGATTCACCCCAAAATCTGAACGGCCGAACCGCAGACGGCCATATATGCGCAGCGTGTCCCCATCCTGCTGCACCGTCGTGTAGTCGGGGAAACCGAAAACTTTGGTGCGCGTGATGTAAGTCACCATCCCGTCATCCACCGATCCGGCCAGCACTTTGGTCCTTGGCGTTTCACGCGCGACGGCTGCCAGACGCGCCAGACCGTCCGGGCCGGTTTCAACCACGCGGATGACCCCGCCTTTCAATTCCTGTTCCACCTCACCTATCGGAACCACATGCCACCGCGCAGGATCAGAGGGTGCCAGTCGAATATAGGTCCCCAGTAGCACGACCACACCAACTATCAGCCAGAGCACAGTTTTCTTCATCCCGATCCCGTCCTTTCGGGAAACCATATTCCGATCATCTGGTCCGACAAGGTTGCAACCCGCCCGTTACCGTGAAGTCACGCCGGGAAGGATACACAGCATCTCGAACAACAGGTTTGCCGCAGTCAGCGCCGTGTTACCCGAGGTGTCATAGGGCGGAGAGACTTCGACCAGATCGCAGCCCACCACGTTCATCCCCCCAAGCGAGTGGATCAATTGCAGCGCCTGCGGAGTCGTCAAACCGCCAATTTCAGGCGTACCGGTGCCCGGGGCAAAGGACGGGTCGAGACTGTCGATATCGTATGAGATGTACACAGGATGATCCCCGACCGTTTTTCGAATCTGCGATCCGATCTCGGTCAGGTTCTGCTGCCACAACTCCCACGCCGGGAACTGGCGGAAACCCCAGTCTTTGGCCTCGGTGAAATCGCTGGCGGCGTAGCCGGACCCGCGAATGCCGATCTGGAAGGTCTTATCCGGGACGATCAGCCCTTCTTCGTAGGCACGACGGAAGACAGTGCCGTGGGTTTCACGCTCGCCAAACATCTCGTCATTCACGTCCGCATGGGCATCCACATGCACCAAAGCAACCGGCCCGTGCTTGGCGGCAATTGCCCGCAGGATTGGGAGGGTAATCGAGTGATCGCCCCCCATCGCCATCGGCGTCACACCCTGCGCCAGAATGGCATCGTAGCTTTCTTTGATGATCTTCAGACTGTCTGCCAGAGAGAACGTATTGATCGCCAGGTCACCGATATCCGCAATCTGCAGGCTGTCAAACGGGGCCGCCGAGTTCGCCATGTTATAAGGCCGGATCATCGCGCTTTCGCTGCGGATCTGCTTGGGTCCGAACCGCGTGCCTGACCGCCACGAGGTGCCGATATCCATCGGAATGCCCAGCACGGCCACGTCCAGCCCGGCCAACGTATCCGCCTGCGGCAGCCGCATGAACGTGTTCGGTCCCGAAAACCGCGCCAGATCGTTGCCGCTGATCGGTTGGTTGAAGTCTGTCATGCCTGTGTTTCTCCCGTCCGGCCACTTAGACAAGCAAATACCGGAAGTATGACTAACCAAAGGTTAAGCCGGGGTCAGCTTGTTCCAGCCCAGCAGACAAATGATCTGCGTCGCCACATGCGCACCCGCAATCGCCGTTGCCCCGGACGTATCAAAGGGCGGAGACACCTCGACCACATCGCCACCCTTGATGTTGATCCCGGCAATATCTCGCAGGATGATCTGGGTCTGGATTGAGGTCAGACCACCCCACACGGGAGTCCCGGTGCCGGGCGCGAAGGCCGGGTCCAGACCGTCGATGTCAAAACTCAGATAGACCGGGCTATCACCCAGAATGCCCTTGATCTTCTGCGCCACGGCGGCGGGGCCGGATTCGTATACTTCACGTGCGTCGATGATATTGACGCCCAATGTGTCTTCGTTCGTCGTGCGAATGCCCACCTGAACGGATCGTTTCGGATCCACGATCCCCGACTTCACCGCCTTGTAGAACATCGTCCCGTGATCGACCCGAGACATGTCGTCATCGGCCCATGTGTCGGTGTGCGCATCGAATTGCAGTAGCGACATCGGCCCGTACTTCTCGGCATAGGCCTTGAGGATCGGGAAACTGATGTAGTGGTCCCCGCCCAAGGCCACAGACGCCGCATCCCCCGCCAGAATTGTGCGGATATGGTCGGTCAGCGTGTCAGGAAAAGCCGGGATATTGGCATAGTCATAGGCCATATCTCCGTAGTCCACGATCGCCAGTTCGCTGAGCGCGTCAAATGGCCAGCCATAGGGCGCATCGGGTGATTGCAATGCGCTGGCCTCACGGATCGCGCGAGGACCAAGGCGGGTGCCGGGGCGGTTAGTCACCGCCTGATCGAAGGGTACACCGGTCACAGCGATGTCCACTCCGGTCAGGTCCTTGGTGTAGAGCCGCCGCAGGAACGAGGTCGCCCCGCCGAATGTGTTCTCATAGGACAGACCTTTGAGGTCCGGATTGGTGAACGCCTCGTCCACCTGATTTTTTGCGTCTTCCAGTGCCATGTCTTCCCCCCATCAGCTCAGCGGCTGCGCCTTTTCGACAATCCGTGCGAAAAACGACGCCCCGATGGGCGCGATCTCGTCGTTGAAATTGTATTTCGGATGGTGCAGCCCGGCGCCCTCACCCTGCCCCAGAAACAGGTAGGCGCCGGGGCGTGATTGCAGCATGTAGGAAAAATCCTCGGCCCCCATTTCGCGCCCGGTATTGTCGACCACCCGTTCAACACCCGAAATGTCGCGCGCGACGTCTGCGGCGAAACCGGCCTTTTCAGCGTCATTGATCGTAGCGGGATAGTTCTTTTCATAATCCAACCGCGCCTCAACCCCATACGAGGTCGCCTGCCCCTGCACGATCTGCTCCATCCGCTCGATCACCATCTTCTGCACATTCGGGTCAAATGCCCGAACGGTGCCGTTGATGTAGGCTGTGTCCGGGATCACGTTGTTTACCGTCCCGGTGTGGATTTGCGTGACCGAGACCACAAGATCATCCAGCGCGTAGTGATTTCGGCTGACTATGGTCTGGATCGCCTGCGCGATACCGCACGCAGCCATCACAGGATCGCGGGTTTCATGGGGCATGGCACCATGCCCGCCAACGCCTTGAATATGCACCTCGAACGTGTCCACGGCGGCCATGATTGGCCCCGGCGTCGTGTAGAACGATCCCTCGGCAAAACCCGGCGCGTTGTGCAGCGCATAGACCTGAGAGATATCGAACCGGTCCATAATCCCTTCTTCGACCATCACGCCCGCGCCGCCACCTTCTTCTTCGGCGGGCTGAAAGATCAGCGCTACGCGTCCCCGGAAGTTCCGTGTCTCGGCCAGATATCGCGCTGCGCCCAGCAGCATGGTCGTATGCCCGTCATGACCACAGGCATGCATTTTTCCGGGGTTCTTTGAGGTATACTCCACCTCCGTCTCCTCGGGGATAGGTAGCGCGTCCATGTCGGCGCGCAGACCAATGGTTGGCCCTTCCCCCTGCCCGTTGATGATTGCCACTATGCCGGTCTTGGCAATGCCTTCATGCAGTTCGTCCACTCCGAACTCTCGCAGCCGGTCCGCCACAAAGGCCGCGGTTTCATGGCATTCGAACTGCAACTCGGGGATCGTGTGCAAGTGCTGACGCCATGCGGTCATGTCGGCGGCGAAATCGGCAATTCGGTTGACGACGGGCATCTGGGGTGGACTCCTGATCCTGACTGCGGGATGGATGCATCTGACACCGGAACGAAAGGGTTCGCAATGGCCGAAAATCCTCTGATCCATGACAGCGATGCGGGTATCGAGCGCCTGCTGGAAATCATGCGCCGCCTGCGTGACCCGGAATCGGGCTGCCCGTGGGACATCGAACAGGATTTCGCCACCATCGCCCCTTACACGATCGAAGAGGCCTATGAGGTCGCCGACGCCATCGAGCGCGAGGCTTATGATGAGCTGCAAGGAGAGTTGGGTGACCTGCTGTTCCAATCCGTCTTCCATGCGCAAATGGCGCAGGAGGCCGGGCATTTCACCTTTCAGGACGTGGTACGCACCATGTCGGACAAGATGGTCGACCGTCACCCGCATGTGTTCGGCGACGAATCCCGCGATAAATCCGCCGAACAACAGACGGTGGATTGGGAAACCATCAAGGCGGCTGAACGTGTTGGCAAGGAACAAAAAGGCGCGTTGGACGGTGTCGCCGCCAACCTGCCCGCCCTGTTGCGCGCCCACAAGCTGCAGAAACGCGCCGCCCGCGTGGGATTCGATTGGCCCGATGCCAGCCACGTGCTGGCCAAGATCACCGAAGAGGCCGCCGAGCTGGAAGAGGCCCGCGACAGCAAGGACGCGAACGCGCTCGAGGACGAATTTGGCGATCTGCTGTTTGTGATGGTCAACCTTGGTCGCCATCTGGGTATCGAGCCCGAGGCGGCGCTACGTCGCACCAACGCCAAGTTCACCCGCCGCTTTGAACAGGTCGAGGAACGTCTGGCCGCGCGCGGCAAAACCCCGTCTGAAAGCGATTTGCAGGAAATGGACGCGCTTTGGGACGAGGTCAAAACCGATGAGCATCGCGCCAACGGCAAACTCCCGCCTGTGGATGCTACGACCTCAGCCTGAAACCGCTGGACAAGCGGGGGTACACTTGCGAGTGTCCGCGCTTCAAGACCCCGGAGGCAAAGCATGGCACCGCGCAAGATCATCATTGACACCGACCCAGGACAGGACGACGCCGTCGCCATCCTGCTGGCCCTGGCCAGCCCCGAAGAGATCGATGTTCTGGGCATTACCGCCGTTGCCGGAAACGTACCGCTGGAACTGACATCCAAGAACGCGCGCATTGTTTGCGAACTGGCCGGGCACACACATATCCCTGTCTATGCCGGGTGCGACCGCCCTTTGAACCGCCCTCTGGTCACTGCGGAACACGTGCATGGAAAGACGGGGTTGGACGGCCCCGTGCTGCCCGATCCCGAAATGCCTCTGGCTGAAGGGCATGCGGTGGATTTCATCATCGACACACTGCGCGGGTATGAGCCGGGCACCATAACGTTTTGCGCACTGGGGCCGCTGACCAACATCGCCACCGCATTCCAGAAAGCCCCTGACATCGTCGACCGCGTACAGGAGATCATTCTGATGGGGGGCGCGTATTTTGAGGTCGGAAACATCACCCCGACCGCCGAATTCAACATTTACGTCGATCCCGAAGCAGCTGATATCGTTTTTAAATCCGGCGTTCATATTGTAGTCATGCCGCTGGACGTGACCCATGATGCACTGGTCACGAAACAACGCAATGACGCCTTCCGCGCACTCGATTCCAAAGTTGGTCACGCCGTCGCCGAGATGACGGATTTCTTCGAACGGTTCGACAAAGAGAAATACGGCTCCGAGGGCGCGCCTCTGCACGATCCCTGCGTAACCGCCTATCTGATCCGTCCCGAACTGTTCTCGGGTCGGCACATCAACGTTCAGGTTGAAACCCAATCTGAACTGACCATGGGGATGACCGTCGCCGACTGGTGGTGCGTCACAGACCACCCTCCCAATGCGATGTTCATCGGCGAGGTGGACGCCGACGGGTTCTTTGCCCTGCTCACCGAACGGCTGGCCCGGCTATGAGTGCCGCGCTGAGACTCGCCCGCCCCGAAGATCTGGACCGTCTGATGGGTCTGGTTACGGCCTTTCATGCCGAAGGAGGCATAGTGCAGGACGCCGACCAACGCCGCGATGCATTACTGCCGTTACTGGAAGGTATCCCCCATGGATGCGTCTACCTGATAGGCCCTGGTCGCGCTCCGTTGGGCTATGTCATCCTGACATTCGGATGGTCTGTTGAATTCGGCGGCATGGACGGTTTTATCGACGAAATCTACATCCGTCCCGCCGTGCGCGGCCGCGGCATCGCCACCGAGGTCTTGCTGGACCTGCCGAAAGCTCTTGCCGAAGCAGGATTGACCGCCCTGCATCTTGAGGTCGACCGCAGTCACGAAGCCACGCAAAGGTTATACCTGCGCACCGGCTTCAAGCAGCGCGACCGGTACATGTTGATGAGCAAAAAGCTCTGATTGCGAACTTGTTCACGGGCGCTATCGCCCGCACCCCCCTAAAGGAAAACCTTACCGCGCTTCACCGCGGTACATGTAAGTGGGCGAGTCCATATTCCGAACCGGGTCATTGGCGGTTACCGGCTCTCCGGTAATCGGGTAAGTGCCTGGCCCCGCGCAGGCCGCCAGAAATACAGTGCTGATTACTGACGCAACGAGAAGGAATTTTGAACCATTCATGGTATTCTCCTTTTCTGTCCTGTTGTCAGAATACGAGACACCCGCGCGCTACAAATAGGTAAAAGTTCACACATAAGTGAATTTATGTAGGTGAAAATTGTCTCACTGGCATTTTCCCCAACGATTTCAGATGAAAACGCCCGGACCTTACTTCAATTTTTTTTCGGCCAATTGGCGCCTTCAAGGCGCAATGGCATCTCGAAAAACAGCAGATGGCCGTGGGCGATCTCTGGTATTTCAGCATACGCGTCCCGCAAGTTGAACCCCATCGAAAGGTACAACCGGGCCGCCGCCTCCAAAGGTTTGCCTGTGTCCATGCGGATAAACTCAAACCCTTGCGTGCGACATGCCTCAATCAGCGATTGCATGATCGCATAACCCGCACCCGTTCCGCGCGCGGTCTCGTTCACAAACACCCGCTTGATTTCGGCTATGCCCGGTTCAAGCGTATGAAACATGCCGCACCCGACAGGCAGATCGTTCTTCAATGCCAGCCGAACACCACCATTCGGTGGACGATGCTCAACTTCGATCGCATCCATCAAACGCTTGTATTTGTCGCGTGAATACAGCAATCGGACAATACTCTGCGACTTTGGATCAAGCGCCAGTAAAAAATCGCGATACTCCCAACACAAACGCCGAACCGCATCAAAGTGGTCCTGCGTTTTGGGTTCAATAATACTCAACAAGGCGAAATCCTCGGATGAAAACCAAGGATCATCTTAGCACCGCGCGAGTCAGTTTCGAAAGATCGGGCATCCACGGCCTTCCGTGGCCGCGCAACACGGTCTGGTCAGCCGGGCCGTGACATTACAGATGTTTGCTACCGCGAACCGTGCCTCAATTCTCGCAAAACGCGGAATCCTGAAACTGTTGAGCCAACATCTTCTTTGCCGCTCCCCCGCACGGCCACGCGCGCGTAGTCCATCGCAGTGAAATATCCGCCGCCGCGTGTGACTCTGAATTCGCACCCAGGCAGAAGTGCTTTTTCGAGATACAGGCTGGAACTTTGCCAGCTTTCGTAAGTCTCGGTCCAGCAGGACAGCGTCCGCTCAATGACATTACCTGACATGTGTCGCAACCCCCAGCCATTGGCTGCATCCAACTCGTCCACCGGAACCGGCTTGCCGCGCGTAACGAGGTTTGGGCGTTTTTCGTCCAGCATGATCTCTGTCGCGCTGCCCAGAAAGTTAACCTGATCGGTCGTGACTTCCTCGCCTTGCGCAAAGGGAGTCTGGGTTCCGGCGCGGGCGGCATATTCCCACTCGGCTTCGGTCGGCAAACGATAGACATCGGAACCGATTTTGCTGTTGAGCCAGCCCGTGTAGGAAACGGCATCCAGAAATGACACGTCCGTTACAGGATGGTTACCCACAATTTTTTCACGCGGCCCACGTGGCATCAGAATGTAATCCTGAGGCACGTGACCGCCGCAACCACCATCATTGACGCAGGCCATCCACTGATCATAGGTCACTTCATTCCGGCCCATCGCGACTGGTATGTCGATTTTGACTGGGTGCAAAGGACCTTCATGAATGGCGATGTAAGGATCATCAGGGGTAACCGGGCGGATATTGCCCAGTTCATAATGGACATTAAGCCGCGATTCTCCCGGTGGCCCGCCCATGATGAACTCACCAAGCGGCAGGACAATCATCTCGGGGCAGACATTACATTCCTGAAAAACGTCCAACGGAGCTACGACAGTGCCGTCCCCCAACCTGTACTCCGCCCTCGCGGACGTCATCAGGACTTGGAGCAAGCCGAAGAGGATAAAGTGTTTAGTGAACAACTGGAAATGTCCTTGGCGCCTAAATCTATTCGCAACTTAAGCGGGTATTCCACCTAAGGGAATCAGGGAACGGTCACGGACCCAAAAAAAGACCGGCCCTTTTGACAGGGGCCGGTCCAAAACAATCGACGCGACAATGATTAACGCTTCAGGATCGACGCGCCTGCATATTCTGCAACTTCGCCCAGCGATTCCTCGATGCGGATCAGTTGGTTATACTTGGCCAACCGGTCCGACCGTGCCAGCGAGCCGGTTTTAATTTGACCGCAATTGGTCGCCACGGCCAGATCGGCAATGGTGGCGTCCTCGGTCTCGCCCGAGCGGTGCGACATGACGTTGGTATAGCGCGCGCGATGCGCCATATCGACGGCGCGCAGGGTCTCGGTCAGCGAGCCAATCTGGTTCACCTTGACCAGCATCGAGTTGGCGCAGCCGCGTTCGATGCCTTCGGCCAGACGCTCGGGGTTGGTCACGAACAGGTCATCGCCCACCAGTTGCACTTCTTTGCCGATGGCGTCGGTCAGGGCTTTCCAACCGTCCCAGTCATCTTCGGACATCCCGTCTTCGATCGAGATGATCGGGTAATCGTTGACCAGCGCCGCCAGATAGGCAGCATTCTCCTCGGACGTCAGGGTCTTGCCCTCGCCCGCCAGAACGTATTTGCCATCTTTGAAGTATTCGGTCGCCGCACAATCGAGCGCCAGATGGATTTCCTCACCCGGCTTGTAGCCTGCCTTTTCAATGGATTTCAGGATGAAATCCAGCGCTTGGCGGGTCGAGGCAATGTTCGGGGCAAAACCGCCCTCATCGCCGACACCGGTGGCCAGACCTGCCGCCGACAGTTCTTTTTTCAGCGTGTGGAACACTTCCGAACCCATGCGCACGGCTTCGCGGATATTCGCGGCCGAGGTCGGCATGATCATGAATTCCTGAATGTCGATCGGGTTGTCAGCGTGCTCGCCGCCGTTGATGATGTTCATCATCGGCACCGGAAGAACACGAGCCGAAGTGCCGCCCACGTAGCGGAACAGCGGCTGCGTGGTGAAATCCGCCGCCGCTTTCGCAGTTGCCAGCGACACACCCAGAATGGCGTTCGCGCCCAGACGGCCCTTGTTCTCGGTTCCGTCAAGTTCGATCATGGCCTCGTCGATGGCCACCTGCTCGGTCGCGTCAAAGCCAACCAGTTCTTCGGCGATTTCACCGTTCACGGCTGCTACCGCTTCAAGCACGCCCTTGCCCATATAGCGCGACTTGTCACCGTCGCGCTTTTCCACCGCCTCATATGCACCGGTCGACGCACCCGAAGGAACAGCGGCACGGCCCATTGTGCCGTCTTCCAGAATCACGTCGACTTCGACCGTCGGGTTGCCCCGGCTGTCCAGAATTTCACGTGCGTGGATGTCTATGATGGTGCTCATGAGGCCCGTCCCTGTGGCTGCAATCAGTTGCATGCGTCATAACACCACCGGGCAAAAAGTAAACCGGTACCGTTATCGCTAACACGTCTATTATCTGGCCTTTAGGGCTAACAGGTTCCTGTTTGCGCCAACGTGCGACGATCCGTCAGGCCGGGGCTGCCATGGCCCGGGCCAGCCTGTGCTCACGGACGAACGTGTACATGCCCGACCCGATAATCAACGTGGCCCCGGCCAACGTCATCGCATCCGGCCGTTCGCCGAACATCAGCATTCCCGCCATGATCGAGAAAACCAGTCGGGTGTAACGGAATGGGGTCAGCGCCGACGCCTCTCCGATCCGCATGGCCGTAACGATGCCGTAATATCCCAGAACGCCAAAACCGATGGCCCCCAGATAAGGGCCAACCTGCACCGATTGCAACGAAACGACGGGTTGCGCCGTGAATACCATCAGCACTGCACCAGCAATTGCCACAGCAATATAAGCCTGCATTGCAATAACGGATGAGGCCACCCGGACGTCCAGCCGGCGGGTGATCAGATCGCGCGCGGCAATGGCGATCACGGTCGCAACGACAAACAGAGACTCGGGTTGGAACCCTTCCAGTCCGGGGCGAATGATCATCAGAACTCCGATAAAGCCGATGCCAATCGCGCTCCAGCGCCGCCAGCCAACATGTTCCCCCAGAAACAGCGCCGCCCCCATGGTCACAGCCAATGGCATCGCCTGAAAGACAGCGGCCACTGTGGACAGCTCAACCAGTGACAAAGCGGTAACAAAGGTCAGCGCCCCGACCGCCTCGGCCGCAGCGCGGGCTAGTGGCAACGGCTGCCACGCCACAGGATCAAGGATACGTTTTCGCGTGGCCACGGACATCAGCGCAAAGACCAGCCCGCAGACCAGACCCAACACGATCATGATCTGTCCGGTCGATACGCTGATCGACAAATGCTTGATGAACATATCCTCAAGCGAGAAGGCCGCCATCGACCCGATGATCAGCAAAATGCCGTTTACGTTGTTCATGCGCGTTTCCGTTGGGATGGGCTGACAAATCTGCGCCCTTGAGTCACCAAAACCGTAACTTTCGCGACGTAGCAAGCGTATTTGCGACAGGTTTGATGAATTGCCGTTAGGCGACCAATCGCATTTCGTGATGGATCAGTCCTGTTTCAGCGGAACGCCGTAGAGTTCCAAGCGGTGGCCTTTCAGCCGATATCCCAGCTTGGCCGCGATCTTTTCCTGCAACGCCTCGATTTCAGGGTCGACAAATTCGATCACTTCACCCGACTGCATATCGATCAGGTGGTCGTGATGATCCCGCTCGGCATCTTCGTAGCGCGCACGCCCGTCCCCGAATTCCAGACGTTCGAGAATCCCTGCTTCTTCGAACAGCTTTACGGTGCGATAGACGGTGGCGATGGAAATACCCGAATCCACCTCTGATGCGCGGGCGTACAGCTCCTCGACATCCGGATGATCTTCGCTTTGCTGCAACACCTGCGCAATTGTGCGGCGCTGACCCGTCATGCGCAGGCCTTTGGCTTCGCAACGGGCGATGATCGTATCGGACATGAGTGACCCTCAGAGTAGTTCGGGTTTCTGTCTTAATACGTCTGCGCGGCTGGCGCCACTGCGGAATTGCGTCTCAGGCCACGCGCCGCAGGTCCGCCCAGATCGGCAGATGGTCCGACGCAATATGCGCAGGGCGCGTGTCATGCACTCCGTGAAGGATCGCCTCCAGCCCGTCGCCCAGCGCGATCCGGTCCAGCGCGCCCAGCGGCTGCGCGGCGGGAAAACTGGGAACAGGAGGCAGAAACCGCATGTCAGGGGCCAAATGGTCCAGCACTGGTTGGCGCGACCATTCGTTGAAATCTCCGGCCCAGACGGTTGGCATCTGGTCCAGACCCTCGTCACAGCGGCGTAGTTGGGTGATTTGCTGACGTCGGGAGGCGGACAGCAAGCCCAGATGCATCCCCATGACCCGCAGCGGCCCGATTTGGGTATCAAACTCCACCCGAACTGCTCCCCGAGGCTCCAGCCCCGGCAAGTCGTGATGCCCGGTCTTTCGCACGTTTATCGCGTCACCCCGCCAGATCACCGCATTGCCATGCCAGCCAAGACTGCCCGCACCTCCAAGATCGACAATTTGCCACCCGGCCTCATCCAGCATGAAATGCGGCAGGGCGGCAGGTCGCGGAGGCAGGCGCTTGTCGGCCTCTTGCAGCACCACGATATCGGCCTGCATGCTCTCGATGACCTGCAGGATACGCTGCGGTTGACGCCGGAAATCCAGGCCAACGCATTTCTGGATGTTGTAGCTGGCGATGCGCAGCGAAGAATTAGGTTGCATTGTCCCCCAACGAAATGGTTGCGGACCAGAGTGCCATTCTCTCAGCCGGGTGCAACCCCCCTGCTCTTCGAGACGGGCACAGATTCTGCGCTTTTTGCTTTACAGGACGATCGCGCCCTAAAAATGCTCGAAAAACGGGCGGACCGTGCCTGTGGTTTGGTTCCCCTTGATCTGGGACACTGGAACGCTCTATCCCGGCAGAGTGGCACGTTCCGGCTGTGCCACGACGGCGATTGCCAAGCGCGCCGGTTTATTTTCGGAGTGGAAATGGTTTCAAGCGAAGCGCAGTCAAGCAACGGGACATGGGCAAGCATTACTCTTGTTGCCGGGGGCATGATGTGGGGCCTGTACTGGATCCCCGTGCGGTTCTTCTTTGATCTGGGACTGACAGGTCCCTGGCCCGGCATCGCGATGTATACCTCAGCCTTGCTTGTGCTTGTTCCGCTGATCTGGCGAGACCGACAGACGCTGGCGCTGCAATGGCGGGATCTGGTGTTCAGCGGAATGTTCACCGGCGCAGCATTCAGCCTGTACTCGATCAGCCTGGTGTACACGGACGTCGTTCGCTCGATCCTTTTGTTCTACCTGACGCCGATCTGGGGAACGCTTCTAGGAGTTCTGTTTCTGGGTGAACGTCTCAGCCTTGGGCGTATGGCGGCGCTAGTCTGCGGCCTCGGGGGCTTGTTCGTTGTTCTAGGGGACGCAAATTTCGTGCCTCTGCCGCAGAACATCGGCGACTGGTTGGCCCTGGCTTCAGGCATATGCTGGGCACTTGGGACGCTTGGTCTATACCGGGCAGCGGATATCTCGGTGTCAGGGCAGGTATTCGCCTTTGTCATGGGCGCGATGTTCCTTTCGCTGGTGGGCCTGGCATTTCTTCCGGGCCCCGTACTGCCGTCTGTCGCCCAAAGCGATTATCTTTGGGTTCTGCAATTCGTGCTGCTGTCCGCCCTGTATGTCCTGCCAATGATTTACATGACCATCTGGCCCGCAACCAAACTGTCCCCCGCCCGCGTCGGGCTGTTGTTGATGAGCGAGGTTGTTGTCGGGATAGCTTCGGCCGCCGCCCTGGCAGGCGAGCCGTTCGGCCTGCGAGAGTTGCTGGGCGCCCTTCTGATCGTCAGTGCCGCCGTCCTGGAAATTGTTCGATCATAGCGATTTCAAACCAAGCCTCCGCCCTTGATCCGCCTGACGGCGGCCTCCCTTGTGCTTGACGCAGGTGTTGGCCATTCCCCTGCGAATGGCTAATTGTGGAGGTGTTTGTTGCCATATCAGGACATTACGAAATGACGACGCCGAAGCCGGATCGTAAAAAGCAACTGGAGAGCCGGTCCCTTATCGTGGCCATGGTGGGCAACCTCTTCATGGGGGCGGCGGGTATCCTTGCCGGGATTTTGTCGAACTCAAACGCGATCATGATGGACGGTCTGTACTCCATGATCGGATTTGGCTCGGCCTATCTTGGTCGCCGGATCAGTTTTCGCATCGATGCCGGTCCTGATAAGCGGCGCCCCTTTGGATATGCGGCGGATGAGGCAATCTTTTCCACCTTCCGGTCGCTTTCACTGCTGGGGCTGGTTCTGTTCGCGATTACAAATGCGACCAAGAATATCTACAGCTATTTCAATGGCATGGTGCCCGAACCATTGGTTTTTGCGCCCATGTTCGTATACTTCGCCGCGATCGGCCTGACCTGTATATTCCTCTGGGCGTTCCACTACTTCACCTGGCGGCAAACGGGCAAAAGCAGTTCGATTCTGCGTCTTGAATCCAAAGCGGCATTGTTCGACGGTTTGTTCACCGCCGCGGCGGGTGTGGGGCTTGGCGCGATCTATCTGTTCCGGGACGGCCCGCTTGCAGCCATCGCACCGGTGGGCGACTCGATCATCGTTCTATTCCTGTGCCTGCTGGCCATCGGAACCTATGTACGTGAATTCCAGGGAGGACTGGGAGAACTGGCAAATGTCAGCGCCCGCCCCGAGCTGCTTGCAACGGCCCGTCGTGCCCTTCGTGCCGCGATTGCCGATGACGGAGGCGCATTGCGGGACATGTCGGTGACCAAACAAGGCCGGACCGTGCTGGTGACCATCTACTACGACCCCCAGCGGCCAATCCTTGCCAAAGAGGTGGACTCGCTGAACCTGCGCATGATCCGCGACGCCCGTAAAGCTATCGACGGTGCGGATGTCTACCTGATGATCACCGAATATCCGCGGCGCTGGCCGGATGCGATCAATCCCTATAAGGAAAGCGCCTGACGACCGAGTTTGGGCTGATGTTTTACTTCAAGTCCCACAGAACGTCGCGTGGACCACTTCGCTCTCGGACGGCGGGCGCATCAAATCAGCCGCCTCTGACTGATCCTCGTACGGCTGTGACAGAACCGAATTCAACCGGTGAAACGGCCCGTAATCTCCCTGAACCGCCGCCTGAATCATCTGCTCGACCCGGTGATTGCGCGGGATGAAGGCCGGGTTCGCCGCTGCCATCACAGCTTCCGGGTTTTTTTCACGCTCCAGACGCACGCGCCAACCATCGGACCAATGATCAAAGGTCTTCGGGTCGGTGAACTGATCCCGCGCCGCATCACCGCCCAGCGCGCGGAAGGTATTGGTGAAATCGGCCTGGTTATGCGCCATCCGGGTCAGCAGGTCCGAGATCATCTCAAGATCACCCTCATCACCGGTCGCAAGTCCAATCTTGGCCCGGAAGCGTGTCAGCCAGTTCTGCTGCAACATCTCCGGCATGGCGTGAACGATTTCAGTGGCCTCTTCAACTGCGGCTTCCTTGTCCTCCACATGCTGGATCAGTGCTGTCGCCAGTTGGGCCACATTCCACACCGCTATGTCCGGCTGGTTGGAATAGGCATAGCGCCCCATCCGGTCGATGGAACTGTAGACCGTGTTTGGATGATAAGTGTCCATAAACGCGCAAGGACCGTAATCAATGGTCTCGCCCGCTATCGAGCAGTTGTCTGTGTTCATCACCCCATGGATGAAACCAACGCTCATCCATGCGGCGATGAGCTGCGATTGCGTTTCGACCACAGCACGCAGCAGCCCCATTGGGCCATCCACCCCGGGGTAATGACGGTTGATGGCGTAATCTGTCAGGCGGCGCAAACTGTCGAGCTGCCCACGAGCGGCAAAAACCTGAAAGGTACCGACACGCAGATGGCTTTCGGCCACACGGGTCAGGATCGCGCCGGGCATTGGCCTTTCGCGCAGCACAATCTCTCCGGTCTCGACCGCTGCCAGTGCGCGCGTGGTACGTATGCCCAGCGCGTGCATCGCCTCGGACACAACATATTCGCGCAACACAGGCCCCAACCAGGCGCGCCCGTCCCCTTGTCGCGAAAACGGTGTCGGCCCGGACCCCTTCAACTGGATGTCCCGCCGAACTCCATCGGTTCCGACCGTCTCCCCCAGCAATACGGCACGTCCATCCCCAAGCTGAGGGTTGTAACTGCCGAACTGATGCCCGGAATAGAGCTGCGCGATGGGCTCGGCCCCGTCAGGCAGAGCGTTCCCGGCGAAAGCCTCGGCCATCTCTTGCACATCGCCCGAAGTGACCCGCAGGATCTGCGCCAGATCGGCATTGAACGCGATCAGCTGCGGTGCACGGACGGGCACAGGTGCCTGCCGCGCGAAAAAGCTGTTCGGAAGGCGGGCGTAACTGTTGTCAAACGGGATCGTCAGGGTCATGCGGCAAACATATTTCTAAAACGCACGAATACCATAGCGGATCGCGCATTCCCGTGCATATATCGACGCAACGACACGAGGACCCAATGACCGCGCAAGAGATCATCGACCACCTAAAGCTGCAACAACACCCTGAGGGCGGCTGGTTCAAGGAAACTTGGCGCGCCGACAACCCCGGTCGGGCCACCGGCACCTGCATCTATTTTCTGCTTCAAGCAGGTGAAACCAGCCATTGGCATCGCGTCGACGCAACCGAAATCTGGCTGTATCACGCCGGAGCGCCGCTTGTTCTGTCACTCAGCGAAACAGATCATGGCCCTGCCTCGGATCACCTGCTGACCCCGGATCTTTCACAGGGTGCCCCGCAAGTGATCGTACCCAAAGATTATTGGCAAGCGGCCCGGTCGACCGGCGATTTCACTCTGGTCAGTTGCACAGTCTCTCCCGGATTCGAATTCGAGGGGTTCGAACTGGCCGCGCCGGGTTTCGAGATTCCGCGTGGGTGAAGCAGCTACAACTGAACTGAGATCGACAGCCCCTGCTTGGCAAGTTATGGTATCGAGCGAGGAAATCGAATGGATCACCGCAACCTCATAGCGTCGATCCCGCCTGAGGAAAAAGACAGCCTCCAGCAGCGGTCTGACACTGCCGGGCTGCGACATCTCGCGCTGTACCTTTCGGCGCTTGGAGTGATCAGCACCTGTATTTCAATGCAAGTGACGCTGTGGCCCTTACTTATACTGCCACAGGGCGTTCTTTTGGCTTTCCTCTTCACGCTCAGCCATGAATGTACCCACAAAACGCCGTTTCGCACCGCATGGCTGAATGACGCTGTAGGGCATCTGGTCGCGATCCCGATCGCTCTGCCCTTTGTCTGGTTTCGGTATTTTCACCTGGCTCACCACAAATGGACCAACCACCCGGAAAAAGACCCGGAGCTGGGCGGCAAACCCAGACCAGACAATTGGCGCAGCTTGCTGATTTACCTGAGCGGTTTCCCATACTGGAAAAGCATGGCAATCGTTTTGATCCAGAACACCTTTGGCAGGATCGATGCGCCCTACCTGCCTGCCCGCCAACACCGCGCTATGCGGATCGAGGCGCGCGCCTTGCTGTTCCTCTACGCACTAGCCGCGCTCAGCCTGCTCTACTCGCCGAACCTGTTTTGGCTGTGGCTGCTACCGGTGCTGGTCGGCCAACCGTTCCTGCGCCTGTATCTTCTGGCAGAGCACGGCCTCTGTCCGCCCGTTGCTAACATGCTTGAGAATTCCCGAACCACTTTCACCAACCAAATCGTCCGGTTTCTGGCATGGAACATGCCCTATCACGCCGAGCACCACGCCTTTCCAAACGTGCCTTTCCACCAACTGCCAGGTCTGCACCGCTGGACTCGGGCGCACCTGAAATCAACCTCGGATAGTTATTCAGAGTTTACAGGGGACTATGTACACTCTTTAAAGCAATGAGCGCGCCTTGAGCGAGCTTACGACCCCGCATTTTATACGAGGTGTTTCCAAATGGCAGGTGGCGCGGTCAGCCGGCACATACACGCTGGTCGGTTTCGCCACTGCACCAAAGCTTGGATTTGCAGCAAATGCAGCAAATAGAGGGTTTGCTGCGACCAGACCTATTGGGGGATGTCCGGTTGGAGCCCAAACTTCCGCATACTGCGGCATGGGTAAATGGCAGCTTTGTTTCGTTGGAAGAGCTGCGCCACGATAGGTCCAATGCAAATGCATTCGATGCCAACGTATACCTGCTTTGAACGGGAAGGGTTGTATCCCGTCGCTGTCAGTCAGACTATACGAAAGCGTTCGCTTACTCCGATGCAATTGTCCAATTAAACGATTTGACGTGTTTAACCAGCGCCTGAACAGGGGGCTGGTCTTCGCGACCAGCGGGGATCGTCAAATAAACCGATCTGAGTAGTTTCTTGTCCTGCAAAATTACTGATTTCAGGCCAGCTGAATTGGCAGAACTTTGTGGCATGATCGAGACACCGTGATCCTGCGCAAGCAATGACTTTATCCAATCTTCCCGCTCACTGCTGGCCACGACATTCAGGCTCACATCGTTCTTGTCTATCATCGAAAGGATCATATCGCGAAATTCGCATCGCAACCTGTCAATATAGGGATATTCGGCGATCATCTTCAGAGGAATCGACTCGCGTTGAGCCAACCGGTTTTGTGACCCGCAGGACATCACCATAAGCTCCTGAAACAATTCATGGGTGCGCACTCGTGGAACGGCTTCGACGGGGCTGCCAAGGATCGCGACATCGACCTTGCCATTCAATAGCGCCTCTTGAATCGTTGCCGCGGTAAAATCCAGCAACTCAATCGACAGGGTCGGGTTGTCTTGCTGAAACTGCGCCAGACAACGACCGACTTTACCAGGATCTATGGTGCACATGATCGCGATACGGATACACGCGGATTCGGTCTTCGCAATCCGTGATGCAAGCTGTGCAGCGCGATTTGCCGCGTCCTCCACCTCCTGAAGAGAAGTGCGCATGCGTTCACCCAGGCGAGTCAAGTGCGTCAAACGCCCTTCTCTCCGGATCAAAGATCCGCCAAATTCCGTTTCAAGCTGCTGGATTGCTTTGCTCAGTGCAGGCTGCGAGATCTTCAATTCTCTCGCAGCCTGAGAAAAATTGAGTGTACGTGCGACGGTGAGAAAATATCGAATGCGACGAAGTTCCATAGGGTCTTGTACCTCAAGGGGGTGGCGGGTCGGTTATACAAATCATAACCAAAATATATAACTTGGGGCGCTAGATTTGAGGTCAGCCATAAGGAGACCTCTCGATGAAGCTAACACATTACGCCGCTGCCACAGGAATTGTCGCATTTGTTTTGGCGGGTGCAGTTCTAGCTCAATCCTCAGCAGAAACTATTGCCGAAGCAGTCTTTAATGACGACGGGTCAGTCAATGTTCCCACCGATTATCGTCGCTGGGTTTTCATCGGCTCGCCACTGACCCCCAATGCCCTGAATGACGGCGAGGCGCCTTTTCCAGAGTTTCACAATGTCTATGTCGAACCTTCGGCCTTTGACCACTTTGCCAAAACCGGTGAATGGGCGAATGGTACGCAGATTGCCAAGGAATTGGTGATGATCCGCGAAGGCGACAATTGCACCGAAGAAGATGGCGCTTGTTTCGAAGTGTCTGGCAACGGGTATTTTCAGGGTGAATTCGTCGGTCTTGAACTGACGGTCAAAGACACGGAACGGTTCAGCAGCGAACCGGGCGGTTGGGTTTACTACAGTTTTGGGCACGAAGGCGAACCCTATGCTGAAACAGCTCAGGCCTTCCCGGCAGAATCCTGCAACGCCTGCCATGAAACCAATGCAGATACCGATTTCGTATTTACCCAGTTCTACCCGGTGCTTCGTGCCGTTCAGGGAAATTGAGACGTGAAACGTCTATTGGGTTGCCTCGCTCTGATTGGCCCAATTGGAGCGCTTCCCGGGTCGGCACAGGAGTTTTCTGTGCCGACCCAAGGGGTTGTTGGATCAAATGGCAACATACACATGCCCAGGGGCGAGTTTCGTACCAGTTGGCCAATGCTGGGTAGCTGGACCATTCTGGATGAAGGCGAAGCCACCGGACAGCACGTTGTTTATACGCAGCCGGGTGTGATTGAACATTATCTGGAACACGGGTCGTTCCCCGACGGTGCGGTTCTGATCAAGGAACTGTTAGAGAGCAAAACTGACGAGTACACCACTGGTACCGCAGCCTATGCGACCGAAGTTACTGGCTGGTTTGTCATGGTGAAAGACGAGCACGACCGGTTTGATGGAAATGACCTCTGGGGCGATGGCTGGGGTTGGGGTTACTTCGATGTGGAAGATCGTGAAACAACCACGACCGAAGACTACAAAATCGAATGCAAGACTTGCCATGTGCCCGCCCGGGAAACGGACTGGATTTATACCGAAGCTTACCCAGTGCTGAGCGCGGAGAAGTCGCGCCAATCTGATTGAGCAACCTGCGCCCCACTCACCTTGAGGTAACAAAGCGGGGATTGGTTTGACCCGATCCAATTCCCGCTGCCGACGGGATGAGCAAGCTGTGCCCGTATCAACTTCGCGGATTTCAAATGTATCTGAGCGGCCAATCGGAGTATCCGAATGAAGTGTTTTTCAAACCCGCAACGCCCGCCGAAATTGGCGGCACAGGCATCGTTGGACTATACTGCTCAGCTCGATTCAGCGATTGCCAGTCTGCATGACGAAGGACGTTACCGGACCTTCATTGATATCGAACGCCGCAACGGGCACTTTCCGCATGCGGTTCGGACCCGTCCAGATGGATCGCAACAGAATATCACCGTCTGGTGCGGCAACGATTATCTGGGCATGGGGCAGCACCCCGTCGTGCTGGAAGCCATGCACGACGCCGTCGACGCGGCTGGCGCAGGGTCGGGCGGCACCCGCAATATCTCGGGCACCACGGTCTATCACAAGCGCCTCGAGGCGGAACTGGCCGATCTGCATGGCAAGGAGGCGGCGCTGCTGTTCACTAGCGCCTATATCGCCAATGATGCGACGCTGAGCACTTTGCCTAGACTGTTCCCCGGCCTGATCAATTATTCCGACGCGCTGAACCACGCCTCGATGATCGAAGGTGTGCGCCGCAATGGTGGTGCCAAGCGTATCTTCCGCCACAACGATGTGGCCCATCTGCGTGAGCTGCTTGAGGCGGACGATCCCGCCGCGCCCAAGCTGATCGCCTTTGAATCGGTCTATTCGATGGACGGTGATTTCGGCCCCATTGAAGAGATTTGCGATCTGGCCGATGAATTCGGCGCGCTGACCTATATCGACGAGGTTCACGCGGTCGGTATGTACGGCCCACGCGGCGGTGGTGTCACCGAACGCGACCGGCTGGCCCAACGCATCGACATCATCAACGGCACACTGGCCAAGGCGTACGGTGTCATGGGCGGTTATATCGCCGCCAGCGCGAAAATGTGTGATGCCGTGCGTTCCTATGCGCCGGGCTTCATCTTCACCACGTCGTTGCCGCCTGCGGTTGCAGCTGGTGCGGCGGCTTCGGTCGCCTATCTCAAGCGCACGCCGGAACTGCGCGAGCAACATCAGACACAGGCTAAAGTCCTCAAGCTGCGGCTGAAGGGGATGGGCTTGCCGCTGATCGACCATGGCAGCCATATCGTTCCGGTCATCGTCGGCAACCCAGTGCACACCCAAAAGCTCAGCGATATGCTGCTGGACGATCATGGTATCTATGTCCAGCCGATCAATTTCCCGACCGTCCCGCGCGGCACCGAGCGGCTGCGGTTCACACCGTCGCCCGTACATGGTTCATCAGAATTTGATCGCCTTGTGACTGGATTAGACGCTCTTTGGGCCCAATGTGAATTGAACCGTGAACAGCGGGCCGGATGACACGTCGCTGTCCAGTCCGCATGCCACGCCACTTGCAGGAGCAATAGACAATGTCTGACGTAACCAGTGTGGTCCTGAACATCCTGGAATTCTTATCCTATGCCTTTATCTTTGCCATTGGCATCGCGGTATTGTGGGTCGTGGTGATCTATTTTCGCGACAAGACCCAAACCGAAAGCACGTTGCGGCGCAATTATCCTGTCGTCGCTAGATTTCGATATTTTTTTGAGCATATGGGAGAGTTCTTTCGGCAGTACTTCTTTGCCCAAGACCGTGAAGAAATGCCGTTCAACCGTGCCGAACGATCTTGGGTCTACCGGGCTGCCAAAAACGTGGATTCCACCGTGGCCTTTGGGTCGTCGCGTGATCTGCGGCCAACCGGCACTGTTTATTTCGTCAATTGCCCGTTCCCCACATTGGAGCAGGACGCCGAAGACCCTTCGACTGTAACGGTCGGGCCTTCTGCGCGAAGCCCCTATACGACCGCCTCTGTCTTCAATATTTCAGGCATGAGCTATGGTGCAATCTCGGTTCCGGCTGTGCGTGCCCTGTCCGCAGGAGCAAAAAAGGCCGGTATCTGGATCAACACAGGCGAAGGGGGCTTGTCGCCTTATCACCTGGAAAGCGGAGCAGATATAGTATTTCAGATAGGGACCGGCAAATTCGGTGTTCGCAAACCAGACGGCGGGTTTGACGAGGACAAGCTACGCACAGTAGCGAGGCATGATGCCGTGAAGATGTTTGAAATCAAGTTAAGCCAGGGAGCAAAGCCCGGCAAGGGTGGCATACTTCCCGGTGCGAAGGTCACCGAAGACATTGCTGCCATTCGCGGGCTAGAGGTCGGTCAGGACGCAATTAGCCCCAACCGACACCCTGAGATCAACAATGTGGGCGATCTGTTGGACATGATCGACTACGTGCGCAACGTCACAGGCAAGCCGACCGGCTTCAAGGCCGTGATCGGGGCATACGGATTTTTCGAAAGCCTGTGTGAGGAAATTCTGAAGCGTGGACCAGAAAGCGCTCCGGATTTCATAACCATCGACAGTGCCGATGGCGGGACTGGCGCTGCCCCCATGAGTTTGATTGACAACATGGGCATGCCGTTGCGCGAAAGCCTTCCGCTGACAGTTGATATATTGAAGAAATACGGCTTGCGCGACCGGGTTAAAATCTGCGCCAGCGGTAAGATGATCAATCCGTCCGAAGTGGCCTGGGCATTTTGCGCAGGGGCGGATTTTGTGAACTCGGCGCGGGGTTTCATGTTTGCACTGGGCTGTATTCAGGCGTTGCAGTGCAACAAAAACACCTGTCCGACAGGGATCACAACCCATGATCCCAAGCTGCAATTCGGCCTTGATCCGGCCAGCAAGTCCGAGCGCGTCGCAAGCTATGCCATGAACATGAAAAAAGAGGTTGGCATCATTGCCCATAGTTGCGGCGTCGCCGAACCCCGGTTGCTGAAACGATATCATGCACGCATCGTTCTGGATAACGGGCGTTCGGTTTCTATGGACGATCTGTATCAGGAACCGACACCGGTATCGGCGGCAGAATAATCCTTTCAAAATCAATGGAACAAGGTAGCCGGTGCTGCCTGCGGGCTGGTCGTGTAAGATTGACCCGCACAAATGCAGGAGAACGCATGTCAGATTCACAAATCGGCACATCATCCCACACCAAAGCCTCAGACTTGTTGGTCGCTGCGCTGGAAGCTGAAGGCGTCGAGTATATCTTTGCCGTTCCCGGTGAAGAAAATCTGGATGTTCTCGAGTCTCTCAGAACATCCTCGATCGAACTGGTTTTGACCCGACACGAACAGGGGGCTGCCTTCATGGCAGCCACGTATGGTCGTCTGACCGGAAAAGCAGGTGTCTGTATGGCAACACTTGGACCGGGTGCAACGAATTTTGCCACACCTGCTGCCTATGCGCATCTCGGTGGAATGCCCCTGATCATGATTACGGGGCAAAAGCCAATCAAGAAATCAAAACAGGGTCAGTTCCAGATAATTGATGTGGTGGGACTGTTTGCTCCGATCTGCAAGATGTCCAAGCAGATCGTCCATGGCAATACCATCCCATCGCTGATCCGCGAGGCATTTCGCGTGGCACAGGAAGAACGCCCCGGCGCAGTGCTACTGGAACTGCCCGAGGATATCGCGGCCGAGGACACGGACGAACGCGTTCTGCAACCCCATCTACGCCACTATGCCGTGGCTGGCGACACGGTCCTGAACGAAGCAGCCGAATTGATCCGGTCTGCAAAAATGCCGCTGTTGTTGCTGGGTGCAGGCGCCAACCGTAAACACGCGCGGAGCGCCCTGAGCCAGTTTGTGAAAGAAACGCAGATCCCCTTTTTCAATACACAGATGGGCAAGGGCGTGGTGGATGAGCGTTCCGATCTTTTCCTCGGAACCGCGGCCTTGTCGGACGGGGATTACCTGCATTGCGCCATCGACCGGGCCGATCTGATCATCAACGTTGGACATGACGTGGTCGAAAAGCCACCCTTTTTCATGGAGGAAGGCGGTACCAGAGTTATTCACGTGAACTACAAAGCCGCGCAGGTCGATCAGGTCTATTTCCCGCAAGTCGAAGTTGTGGGAGATCTGACGCAATCCATCGCCAGGCTCGGGCACATACTGGGTGGGCCGTTGGAATTTGACCGCAGCTATTTCCACCGCATCAAAGAGGAAACGGACCTGCACACATCGACAGGTTCTGAGGATGCCAGCTTTCCCGTCATCCCGCAGCGCTTTGTGGCAGATACCCGCAAAGTCATGGGGGATTGCGATATCATCGCGCTGGACAATGGAATCTATAAAATATGGTACGCGCGAAACTACAAAGCCTATCAGCCAAACACGGTGCTTTTAGACAACGCACTTGCAACCATGGGAGCCGGATTACCGTCAGCCATGATGGCGGCAAAGCTTAATCCAGACCGTCGCGTTATGGCGATCTGCGGTGATGGCGGTTTCATGATGAACAGCCAGGAAATTGAGACGGCGGTGCGGCTCGGGCTCAATCTGGTGGTGACTGTGTTGAACGACAGCTCGTATGGCATGATCCGATGGAAACAGTCGCACGCGGGATTTGATGATTGGGGACTGGAGTTCAATAACCCCGATTTTGTTCAGTATGCCAACAGTTACGGTGCAACCGGTCATCGCATCGAGCGTACTGAAGATCTGGTGCCGGTCTTTGAGCGGGCATTCGCAGCGGGTGGAGTTCATCTTGTCGATCTGCCCGTTGACTACCGCGAAAATCAGCGTGTGCTGATTGATGAACTAGCGGCGAAGGCGTGCCTGATATGAGCGAAATCACCCTGGACGTTGTTAACCCCTTCACCCTGAAACGCATTGGCGCGGTCGAACTCTGTTCAGACAGTGAGATCGACGCCATGCTTGGGGCGGCACATGACCTTTACCGCAATCGTGAGAGCTGGTTGCCGGCGTTCAAGAGGATTGAAATCCTCAAGACTACCGCTCAGCTTATGGCCGCGCGGCATGAAGAGCTTGCCCTGCTTATTGCAAGCGAAGGGGGTAAACCACTGGTTGATGCGCGCGTGGAAGTGACACGCGCCATCGACGGAGTTGAATTGTGTGTCCATGAGATCGGTCAGATGGCAGGCAAAGAGATTCCTATGGAACTGACCGTAGCCGGGTCAGGTCGGATAGCATTCACACAACGCGAACCGATTGGGGTTGTGGTAGCAGCAAGCGCTTTCAACCACCCCCTAAACCTGATCGTCCATCAGGTTGCCCCTGCCGTGGCCGCCGGGTGCCCCGTACTTGTAAAACCTGCCCCGGACACCCCCTTGTCCTGCCGGGCGTTCGTCGACATTCTTCGCCAGGCCGGGCTACCCAAAGACTGGTGCCGTTTCGCGGCATCTCACAACGATGTGGCCGAGAAAATGATCACTGACCCGAGGGTCGGGTTTTTCTCATTTATCGGGTCGGCGAAGGTGGGCTGGATGCTGCGGTCCAAGCTTGCCCCTGGAACACGATGCGCCTTGGAGCATGGCGGCGCAGCACCTGTTATTGTTGATGACAGTGCTGATATCGACGCAATGATCCCGTTGCTGACCAAAGGTGGTTTTTATCACTCCGGTCAGGTTTGTGTTTCCGTTCAACGGGTCTTTGCCCCCGCAATTATTGCCGCTGAAGTTGCACAGAAGCTGGCTGATGCTGCCGGTACGCTGATAGTAGGCGATGCTACGGACGCTAATGTGGATTGCGGTCCTCTGATCCGGCCCGCCGAAGTCGATCGGGTCGAACAATGGGTGGATGAAGCTGTTCAGTCGGGTGCGTCAGTGCTTACCGGTGGGAAACGTTTGGGGCAGACAACCTATGCTCCGACTGTTTTGCTTAACCCGCCTCAAGATGCCCGCGTGTCAAAAGCGGAGATTTTTGGCCCGGTCGTCTGCGTCTACGGTTATGACGAAATTGGAGCCGCATATCAGGTTGCAAACAGCCTACCTTATGCGTTTCAAGCATCCGTCTTTACCAAGACGCTCGACGTTGCGATGCAAGCAATTCAACATTTGGACGCAACGGCGGTTATGGTCAATGATCACACCGCATTCAGGGTAGACTGGATGCCCTTCGCCGGGCGTCGCCAGTCGGGCTACAATACCGGTGGTATCGGTTACACCATACATGACATGACTCAGGACAAAATGGCCGTATTCAAGATCTGAGGTAATGGGGTCGGTGTTGTGCCCGGCAAATGTAGCATCTTCCCCTGACAGTTCTTGAGGTTATTCTATGACCAGTCATTGGAGCAACTGCAGCGAAATGTCACTTTGTCCGCAAAGCTGCGATTGACCACAAAACCTTTCAGCCCACGGCGCCCTCCGATACCGTGCTTACAACCCCGCCACCAACCAATGCCTTCACACCCGTCGTTCCCGGGCACGAGGTCGGCAGTCCGCGTGCCACACGCACGGCGAGATAGGCAAAGGCCTGCGCTTCAAGCATGTCCCCGTCCAGCCCCACGGCCTCGACCGGTTCGACCGGGCAGTCCAGTGCGACGCGCAGCATTTCCATCAGCACCGGGTTGTGCCTCCCGCCGCCCGTGACCAGCACGCGAGAAGGCGGTCTGGGGCAATGCTCCATTCCCTGCACCACGCCTGCCGCGCACATGCCCGTCAGAGTGGCCACAGCGTCGGCATCGCTGAGTTCCTGCACCAGCCCGATCATCTCGGCAAAGTCGTTCCGGTCCAATGATTTCGGCGGCATGCGGGTAAAGAACGGTTCGGCCAGAAACAGCTCCAATGCACCGGTTTCAACCGTACCGCCACGCGCGACCGCGCCGTCCCGGTCCATTGGCAGGCCCAGGCGCGCCTGCATCAGGTCATCCACCGGCGCGTTGGCGGGGCCAGTATCGAAAGCGAGTAGAGCACCCGGCGCTTCGGGGCCGTCAAAGCCCGGATCCACATATGTCAGGTTCCCGACCCCGCCGAGGTTCAGGAAACATAACGGTTCTTCGGCGCCGATCCACTTTGCGCAGGCGAAGTGAAAGAACGGCGCCAAAGGCGCGCCCTCGCCCCCCATAGCCACGTCATCGCTGCGAAAGTCCCAGACGACGGGCACGCCCAGCGCCTGTGCAAGACCTTTGCCGTCGCCCACCTGCAATGTACCGCGACCACTTGGTTCGTGCGCAAGAGTCTGACCGTGGAAGCCGATCAGATCGATCTCTTCAAACTCGGATAAAACCTCGGCATGCGCGAATGTGACCAACTCGGCGGCTTTATCCACCGCAGGCCCATGCCATTGCCCCAACGCATTTCGCAACTCGCTGCGCTCGACCGACGTATAGGCACGATACCCGCTTGGGCCGAACCCGAGTATCTTGCGACCGTCGGTTTCAATAACTGCGGCGTCCACACCATCCAGCGACGTGCCGGACATCGCCCCCAAAGCCCTGATCGCCGCATCTTTTCTGTTGGCCCGGCTCACGCTCACCTCATGCGTTTTTGTTATCCCGCACCGGTTGATCGGTGCAGCGTTCTCAAACTGCCCGCTTCCCTGCCGACAAGGCAAGCTGCATCGCGCGACAGGCGTGTTTTTTGGCGCTGCGTGAGCGCATGACACAACAGGCACTCTGTGTGAAACCCCCGAACGGTTGCACCAAATCCCTTTGTGAGTAACCTTTACGGTATTTCTCATCCTGCGCGCAGGACTTAAGCGAACAGCTATGACGGACACACAGACATCCAAGCAGCCATCCGAAGGCCGCAATTACCAACTGATCTTCTGGTCTGGTTCGCTGGCGACCATCGGATCGCAGCTTGTGAACCCGAATCTGGTGCTGCCATTCCTGTATCTGGCACTGGGTGCCCCGACATTCTTCGCGGGCATGTTGCTGCCTTTCGTGACCGGTTCGCGCCTGATTGCCGAGATATTTGTATCCCCGTTCATCAACCGGGTGACCCGCGCGAAACTGGCGGTTTACGCACCCAATATCATGACCGCAGCAATTCTGGCGGTCCTCGCCCTGTTCGCAACCGGCCTGCCCAATGTGTTGATTGTCCTTTTGTTCCTGACGACCGCCACAGTCATGGGACTGTGTCAGGGGATCACCAGCCTTGGCACCAGCCAGATTTACGGCATTTCCGTCCCTGAGGCGAAACGCAACCGCATGGTGTTTGCGCAGGCCACCATCTCGGGCATTCTGGCCATCATCGTTGTCTGGGTGACACGCGACCTGCTGGCCTCGGAACAGCCGATGCAACGCCATATTGTTGTTCTGTGGTGCGGCGTTGTTGCGATGTTTGCGGCCGGAGTCGCCTTTATCGGTGTGCGCCTGATAGAAGAGGAGCAGGCCAACGCACCCGCCCCGAAACATAAGCCCAAACCGCTGGCTGAACTGGTGACCGGCTTTAAGACCGGCATGGCCTATTCGTGGTACCGCAAATTCCTGACCGCCCGGCTGATCTTTGTCTCAGTGGAACTGGCGATGCCGTTCTATACGATCCACGCAGCAACCTTCCACGTGGGCACCAAACATTCCCTCAGCTATTTCGTCATGGCAGCCAGTCTTGGGATGGTGATCGGATCCATCCTTTGGGGCTGGCTTTGCGGGCGCATCTCGGTCAAGCCGGTGATGTGGCTGGGATGTTTGATTTCGACGTTTTCCGCTGTCCTGGCGCTTATCTTCACCTTCCTGGGATATGCGCAGGACGTGTGGCTCTATGCGCTGGTCATCCTGTTGCTGTCACTGGGCGGCAACGGCGTGATCTACGGGCGCTACCTGTACATCATCGAGATGTCCTCGAAGAAAGAGCGCCCCTATCTGGTCGCGCTTGGCGACGTCTGTGCCGGTCTGATCGGTATGGTTTTTGCCGCGATCCTCGGTGCGGTGGCTCATCTGCACGACCCAATCACACCGATCATTGGGCTGGCCGCATTGAATCTGATTGCTATGCTATACGCCTTTCGCCTGCCGCCAACTAAAAGCTGAAACACTTGCGGTTTTATTGGAAAAGGTGCCTTTTCCTTACCCAACGCGCCGCCTATACAGTGCCTCGCACTATTAACCCCGAGGCACGTTATGAACTACCACCCCAAATCGGAATTCATCGCCACGATGATCGAGCGCGGCTTTCTGGCCGACTGCACCGATTATCAGGGCCTTGACGAAGCGCTGATCAGCGGGGTGCAAACAGCCTATATCGGTTATGACGCCACCGCGCAGTCTCTGCACGTGGGTCACCTGATGAACATCATGGTCCTGCGCTGGCTGCAAAAGACCGGCCACAAACCGATCACCCTGATGGGCGGTGGCACGACCAAGGTGGGCGACCCGTCCTTCCGGTCGGATGAACGCCCCCTGCTGGGCCCCGAACAGATTGACGCCAACATTGCGGGCATGAAGCAGGTCTTCGCCAAATACCTGTCCTATGACGACAGCGAAACCGGCGCGCTGATGCTGAACAATGCCGAGTGGCTGGACAACCTGAACTACCTCGAATTCCTGCGCGATATCGGGCGGCATTTCTCGGTCAACCGGATGCTGAGCTTTGAATCGGTAAAATCGCGTCTGGATCGCGAGCAGTCGCTCTCGTTCCTCGAGTTTAACTACATGATCCTGCAGGCCTATGACTTCCTGGAACTGAACCGCCGATATGACTGCGTTCTGCAAATGGGCGGCTCGGACCAGTGGGGCAACATCGTCAACGGCGTCGACCTGACCCGCCGGGTGCTTGACCATGAAATCTATGGTCTGACCACACCCCTGCTGACCACCAGCGATGGCCGCAAGATGGGTAAGTCGCAGGGCGGCGCGGTCTGGCTGAATGGTGACATGCTGTCGTCCTATGAGTTCTGGCAGTTCTGGCGCAACACTACCGACGCCGACGTGGGCCGGTTCCTGAAGATCTTCACCGAGCTGCCCGTGGACGAATGCGACCGGCTGGCCGCGTTGCAGGGGTCCGAGATCAACGAAGCCAAGATTCGCCTCGCCAACGAAGTCACCACCCTGCTGCACGGGGCCGAGGCCGCCGAAAAGGCCGAGGCGACAGCGCGCGAGGTGTTCGAAAAAGGCGGAGTTGGCGGAGACCTCCCGACTTTAACTCTGTCTGCGGATGAACTGGGCGACGGCATGTCCATTGTTCAGATCATCGTGAAATCGGGACTTGCGAAATCGGGTAAAGAGGCCAAGCGTCTGATCGCCGAAAACGGCGCAAAACTGGACGACGCACCGCTGACAGACGCAGGTCTAATGATCGACGCGGGCGCGCTGTCCTCACCGATCAAGCTGAGCGCAGGCAAAAAACGGCACGCGTTGGTTCAGTTGGGCTAATCGGCTGCTCTGCGAAGACAAGGATTGGTTGGCCACCTTTTTGAGGTGGCCATTTTCATATTAGCTCGGACATTTGAATTTGACGGTTGCCCGCTTTGCGGACTTTGCCGTTATTTGATTTCGGCCTCAAAAACACGCATGCGCAGCCTCAACGGGGCACACGGTCCCCTGCCTTGTACCATGCGGGCAGTGAAATTTCGGGCGGAACACAGAACTCGACAAGCGACATGCCGTTTGCTCCAACCCAAATATTGGCACCGTCATCGACGCGTACATACCCGGTATCAGTACAATACTTTTTGGCAGCGTCGATGATACTGGAAACATCGCTCTCAGCGTCGGACTCAAGGCCGTAGAAATCATCAATGTCTATTTGTGGGGTTATCGAAATTACATATGTATTTCTATCTACTATCGTCTGGATCGGTAAGAAATGATGAGTACTTCTCGTTCCATCCTCTTCAAAGTGTAGAACGTTACCCCTCACCAGTAAGATGTCGTGGCGAAAGGTGAATTGTTCACGTGGTCGCTCCGGGAAGGGAGAGACTAGGTTTGGTTGACCATCAACATTTTGAGCGCCAGTGCATCCACCCAAAACTAGAAGAACCGCTATTCGAAAGAGTGTCAAATAAGTCTACTCGATTGCTGCTGTTTAATTTTGAATAATGAATCTTAGGTGGAATAGAAATACCAGTCACTATGGGCTCAAAGCAGAAGTCCACTTGTTTGCTGCCTCGCGGCTGGACAGAAGTTTCGTTTTTTATTAAATGAACAATTGTTCAAATCGCAACGGAGCGCACGCCATGCAATTGTCCACAACAGCAGCAATCGTCACTGGCGGGGCTTCAGGACTGGGAGAAGCCACCGCCCGGTATTTCGCTGAACACGGAGCACAGGTCACGATTCTCGACCGTGACGCCGACCGGGGCGCGCGGGTCGCGGAAGAAATCGGCGGGCATTTCGCGCAAACCGATGTAACCGATGAGGGTTCGGTCTCGGCCGCTGTGGCGCAGGCAAAAGACAGCATGGGCAAGATCACCGCCGCCGTGAACTGCGCCGGGATCGCCTATGGTATCAAGACGGTGGGCAAAGATGGCCCCCACCCCTTGGACGCGTTTCAGCGAACCATCGACATCAATCTGGTCGGCACATTCAACGTCTCGCGATTGGCTGCTGCTGAAATGGCGCTGAACGACCCTGAATCGGACGGCGCCCGCGGGGTGATCATCAACACCGCTTCAATCGCTGCATTTGACGGGCAAAAGGGACAGACCGCCTACGCGGCCTCTAAGGGCGGTGTTGTGGGCATGACCCTGCCCATGGCCCGCGATCTGGCCTCGACCGGTATCCGCGTGATGACCATCGCGCCCGGCATTTTCATGACGCCGATGCTGGCCGGCCTGCCAGAAGAGGTACAGCAGCAACTGGCCGCCGATGTTCCCAACCCCGCCCGCCTTGGCGATCCGCGTGAATACGGGCGGTTGGCCGGATTCATTGTCGAAATGGGCTATCTGAACGGCGAGGTCATCCGCATCGACGGCGCGCTTCGTATGCGCTAGGTCTTCCTCATGACCGAGAGGGAAAAAATGCAAGCCGGGCAGTGGTATTGCTGTCTGGACCCGGAGTTGGACGTCTTACGCGCTCAGGCGCGTCGCGCGGTTCATGCGCATAACACCTGCCACCCGGATACCCGTGGCGCGATGGTGCCTGAATTGCAAGCGCTTCTCGCCAATTGCGGAGAGGAGTGTTTTCTCGAAGCCCCCTTTCATTGCGCCTACGGTCTGAATATACACCTCGGTCAACGCGTCTATTTCAATACCGGCTGCGTGGTTCTGGACACCGCACCAGTTCGGGTCGGGGACGACACGATGTTCGGCCCTCATGTGCAGATCTATTGCGCCCAGCACGCCAAAGACCCGGCTGAGCGTACGCAAGGATTGGAAATCGGGTTGCCGGTGACAATTGGCCGAAACGTCTGGGTCGGTGGAGGGGCCATCCTGATGCCCGGCGTCACCATCGGCGACAACGCCACCATCGGCGCGGGCAGCGTGGTCACCAAGGACGTGGCCGATGGCGAGACGGTGGCCGGGAACCCTGCCCGGCCTTTAAAAGTGAACCAGACCTAAGCGCCCTCGGCCTTTTCCTCGAGCACCAGCCACTCTTCCTCTGCCACCGCCAGTTTTTCCTGCCGTTCGACTAGTGCCTCGGTCGCCTTCTGGAATTTCACCGGCTCACGCGTGAACAACTCGGGGTCGGCCATGAGTTCCTCCAGCTTGCCAATCTCGGCTTCAAGGCGGGCAATTTCAGCGGGTAGTTTTTCCAAACGGTGTTTCTCGGAAAAAGACAGACCTGATTTCGGTTGGCTCTCTTGCTTCACCTTCGGCTTTGAAGTTTTTGTTTTTTCTTCCTTCTTTTGGAAGGTATCGCCTCGTTGCGCAATATAGTCCGACCACCCGCCGGCATAGACGGTCGCGCGGCCATTGCCCTCCATCGCGATGGTCGTTGTCGCCACGCGATCCAGAAAATCCCGGTCGTGACTGACCAGCAAAACGGTGCCGTCATAGTCGTCCAACAGTTCCTGCAACAGATCCAGCGTCTCGACATCCAGATCGTTGGTCGGTTCGTCGAGCACCAGCAGGTTCGAGGGTTTGGCCATCAGTTTGGCCAGCAACAGCCGCGCTTTTTCACCCCCTGACAGGGACTTAACAGCCGCTCTTGCCTGCCGTTCGTCGAACAGGAATTCCTTGAGGTAGCCGACCACATGTTTGGGCTGACCGCCCACCATCACCTGATCAGCTTTGCCCGATACCCGCATCTCAGGGTCGCCGGTCAGGCTGTCCCACAGGGTCATCTCCGGGTCCAACTGCGCACGGGCCTGATCGAATACAGCGATCACAAGGTTGGTGCCCAAGGTCACTGTGCCTTCATCCGGCTCTTCTTGCCCCAGTAGCATTTTCAACAGTGTCGTCTTGCCCACACCATTGGGACCGACAAAAGCCACGCGGTCGCCGCGCTGCGCCAACAGATCAAAGTTCCGCACGATCTGTTGCGCGTCAAAAGACTTGGACAAGCCTTTGGCCTCAATCACCTTTCGCCCGGATTTCGGACCGGTATCCAGCGACATGGCCGCCGAGCCCTGACGCTTGATCTGCGCTGCCTTCTCGGCTCGCAAAGCCTGCAAAGCGCGCACCCGCCCCTGATTGCGTTTACGGCGCGCGCTGATGCCTTCGACAGCCCATTTGGCCTCGGATTTGATCAGCCTGTTCAGCTTGTGTCGCTGTTGGTCTTCTTCCTCCCAGACCTTGTCGCGCCAGGATTCGAACGCTTCGAACCCCTGCTCCTGCCGCCGCACCATGCCGCGGTCGATCCACAGTGTCGCGCGGGTCAAGGCGCGTAGGAAGGCGCGGTCGTGCGAGATCAGCACGTAGGCCGCCCGTGTTGAGCCCAACTCGCGTTCAAGCCACGCGATGGCTTCGATGTCCAGATGGTTGGTCGGTTCGTCCAGCAACATCAGATCCGGCGCCTCGGCCATCAGCTTGGCCAATGCGGCACGCCGCCGTTCTCCGCCCGAGGCCGTTTCCACCGGGCGGGACGGGTCAAATTTCAGCCCCTCTCCGGCGCGTTCGACCTTGTACAGCTCACCCGGCTCCAACCCGCTGGAAGCATAATCGCCCAGCGTGGCAAAACCCTCCATTCCGGGGTCCTGCTCCATGTAACCAACGGATTTGCCCGGCGGGATCACGATATCGCCCTGATCGGTCTCGACCAGACCGGCCATCACTTTCATCAGGGTTGACTTGCCCGAGCCATTGCGCCCTACCAAAGCCACGCGGTCACCCGGCTGGACTACAAGGTCCAGCCCCGAAAACACCGGATTACCCCCGAAAGTCAGGGAAATGCCGGACATCTGCAACAAAGGAATTCTCGCCATGCCCGCCAGCTAAACTGGCAGGTCCAAGGCGTCAACGGCGATTACCTGACCACAGTCCGTAACAAACGTTTCCGCGCGGGGGGGATCGCTCCGATTTCAAGTCCGGTGAATACATGAAGTGTGTTCATGTGGCGATCGACCACTGCATGATCGCTGACCCATCCGCCCATCGTCAGATAAGTGCGCAGCAAAGGCGGCATCCGGAGCATCGCTTTCTTTGAATCTGGCCGACGACGCAGACGGGCAGCAAAGCGGAACACATCCGGCGCCTTGACCCGCGGCAACCACCGCTTGGGCGCCAGATGCCGGTGCTTCAGCATTGCAAATGCGTCCAGATACTCAGAGGTTTCCGTCCCCGCAAAGGAAGAACAGCCGAACAGCATCTCAACGTTGTTTTGGTCCACATAAGCGGTCATCGCGCCCCACGCGACACGCAATATGTCCGGATCGGTCCAGTCGGGATGAATGCAAAACCGCCCCATCTCGACCATCCGCCCGTCAAAACCTTCGAGGGCGGACAGGTCATAGAATTGTGCGGAATAACTGTCACCGATCTCAGCCCCACACTCCATGGTCAGCATACGGAAGCAACAGACCAATTGCCTCCCTTCGCGCATATCTTCGACCAGTATATGGGCACAGACAGGGTCGAAATCGTCCCGATCGGTCAGGTTCGTGTCAAAGGCCAGGGTACGAAGCCGCTGTGCAGCGGTCACATCCTGTGGTGTCTGCGCAAGACGCGCACGATACCGACCTTTACCAAGCAATAGTGCCATGGTCGCATCCTCCGCGGTTGCTGACCTGTTTCATCTTGCCGCGTCATTATCACAAGACGTGTGACTGTCCTGTGACCATAACAAGACTTGGCTGTAAATTAGTTGGCGCCTGGAATATTGGCAGGGTTGAAGTTGCCGATGTTACCCAACAGCTGGCGGAGGAAGCCCTTACCCTCAATTGAGGATTCGGTCACGCGGCGATCCAGTTGAACGACCACGCCGTCTTCCAGCCCGAAACGTTCGATGTTGCGGACGACTCCACGATCATCAAAGCTGATCGCGACCAGCTCGCGCGAAACCACCTCGGGCCGCTTCGGGCCATAGTGACGAACGCGGGACCGAACGTAGTAAAATCCGGAATCCCGTACTACTCCGGACGAACTGGGCGCGCCGACCGCTTCCATAACGCTGTCGCGGGTGTCCACACCGACCTTGATCTCGGCAAGGTCCTCGGCTGGCGGGATATATCCGTGATTCTTGAAGACTGGACTACACGCCCCGACGGCTGCCAGACAGGCCGCAAAAACAAGCGTTTTCGACGCTGGGTTCAACCTGTTCACAACCTTCAACATTTACACCCTCTTGCGTTGCCCCCTCGCGGACCCTATCCGATTACAGAAACCGCAGCCCCGGTTCAACACAGGAAAGGGTCACGAATGAGCAACCAGACATCTCTGCGGGTGGCAGATCTGCCCCAAAACGCACCAACTCCGTTTGAACTGCGCCCTGATGCAAAGGCTTTGGACGCCATCAAGGGTGATCTGGGCCTGCTTGGCCTGCGAAAGCTCAGCTTTGTAGGTGACGTTGGGGCAACGGGCAAACGTGACTGGGTATTGAAGGGCAAACTGGGCGCTACGGTCATTCAGCCCTGCGTCGTGACGCTGGAGCCGGTAACGACCCGCATCGACATTCCCGTAACCCGGGTCTTTGTCGCTAACTGGGCCGATCCCGAAGAGCCCGAGTTCGAAATCCCCGAAGATGACGAGACCGAACAGCTGGGCGCCGAGATCGACCCGGCGCTTGTCATGGTCGAGGCCCTGTCGCTGGCCCTGCCCCAATACCCGCGTAAAGATGGCGCAGAACTGGGTCAGGCCGGTTTTACCGAGCCGGGTAAGCAGGCTTTGACCGATGAAGACGTCAAGCCATTTTCGGGGCTGGCCGATTTGCGCGATGCCTTGAAAAAAGACGAGTGACATAGGTCTGTTTTCCTGTCATAGCAGGCGCTCAGAAAAATCGCTTGAACATGCCGAGAATCGCAGTATTTTCGCGCGCTCATCGGAATTTGGGTTGGACATTGCGGGGCTCGTCCCCTAAACGCGCGTCAAACCACGAGAAAAACGAAGAATGAAACCCGGTCGGCGGCGAATCTGCTGACCCTCAGTAGACAAAGGTTGAGACCATGGCTGTCCAACAGAACAAAGTTTCCAAGTCGCGTCGCAACAACCGCCGCGCACACGACGCTCTGGTTGCTGCAAACCCGAACGAATGCGCAAACTGCGGCGAACTGAAACGCCCGCACCATGTCTGCGCGTCCTGCGGCCACTATGATGACCGTGAAGTCGTCGCGCAGGCCGACGAAATCGACCTGGACGAAGACGCGGCCTAAGCCTTTTAGAGCGCAGGCCAAGGCATGACAGAACAGCCCACGCAAGCCGGACGGATTACCATCTCGGTTGACGCTATGGGCGGAGATTCGGGGCCCGCTACCGTGGTGGCGGGCGTTGCCAATTCGGCAAACAAGAACCCCGACATCGCGTTCATCCTGCATGGGCCTGAAGCCACGTTGCGCAAACTTGTCGCCAAACGGCGTGTCCTTGAAGGGCGCGTCGTTTTTCGTGACTGCACCGATGTGGTCACGATGGAGGATAAGCCCAGCCAGGTTGTCCGCAGCGGTAAACAGACCTCGATGTGGTCGGCACTGGAATCGGTGCGTCAGGGCGAAGCGCATGGCGCCGTGTCCTGCGGCAATACCGGTGCGCTGATGGCGTTATCGATGATGCGGCTGCGTAAACTGCCGGGCGTGAACCGCCCGGCCATCGCGATTCTGTGGCCCTCGCGCAACCCGCAGGGATTCAACGTGATGCTGGATGTGGGCGCGGATGTGCGAGCCGACGCCAAGGATCTGTTGCAATACGCGCTGATGGGCGCATCCTACGCCCGCAATGGAATGGCGCTGGAACGTCCGCGCATCGGCCTGCTGAATGTCGGCACCGAAGAGCACAAAGGCCGTGCGGAACTTAAAGAAGCCCACGCAATGATCTCAGATTTTGCGGATCAGGCAAAATTCAATTTTGTCGGCTTCGTTGAAGGCAGCGATATCCCCGGCGACAAGGCGGATGTCATTGTAACCGATGGGTTTACCGGCAACGTCGCCATCAAGACCGGTGAAGGCACGGCAAGCCTGATAGGCGATCTGCTACGCGAGGCGTTCAAATACTCTCCGCTGTCGCGCCTTGCCTCGATTCTGGCGATCACTTCGCTGCAGCGATTGAAAAAACGCATCGATCCGCGACGTGTTAACGGCGGGGTGTTCCTCGGCCTCAACGGGACAGTGGTAAAATCGCATGGTGGCGCGGATGCCACCGGAGTATCAGCAGCAGTCAAACTGGCCTTTACACTGGCCCAGTCTGGTTTCGCTGAAAAATTGGCGGCACGGGTTGCATCGACAGCCGAGCTTGCACAAGATGTCGCGCACGTACCGCCAAAGGCGGGCGAATAACAATAAAGGCAGTAACCCAAAATGGCAGGCCGTTCAGTTGTTGTAGGTGTCGGACATTATTTGCCAGAGCGCATCGTTCCGAACTCCGAATTTGAAAAGACGCTTGATACGTCGGATGAGTGGATCAGAACCCGCTCAGGTATCGAACGCCGCCACTTTGCCGCCGATGGTGAGACCACTTCTGATCTTGCCACCAAGGCGGCCGAGGCTGCGCTGGCCGATGCTGGCCTGACCGCGGACGACATCGACGCGATCATTCTGGCCACTTCGACCGCTGATCTGACCTTCCCGTCGGCAGCGACGATGGTTCAGGCCCGGTTGGGCATGACCAAGGGCTTTGCCTTTGACGTTCAGGCCGTTTGCGCTGGTTTCGTTTTCGCGCTCAGCAACGCGAACGCCCTGATCCTGTCAGGTCAGGCCAAGCGCGTGCTGGTCATCGGAGCCGAAACATTTTCGCGAATCATGGATTGGTCGGACCGGTCCACATGCGTGCTGTTCGGCGATGGCGCCGGCGCTTTGATCCTTGAACTGCAGGAAGGCGAAGGGACCGCTCAGGATCGCGGCATTCTGGCGACCGACCTCAACTCGGACGGCCGCTACAAGGATCTGCTCTATGTCGATGGCGGGGTATCGACCCAATCGACCGGCCATCTTCGCATGCAGGGCAATCAAGTGTTTCGTCATGCGGTCGAAAAACTGGCCAAAACAGCAGAAACCGCGCTGTCGGCCGTGGGCCTCAGCAATTCCGACGTCGACTGGATCGTGCCACATCAGGCAAATATCCGCATTATTCAGGGCACGGCCAAGAAAATGGGTCTGCCGATGGAGAATGTGGTTGTCACCGTTCAGGATCACGGCAACACGTCTGCCGCATCGATTCCCCTTGCCCTGTCCGTGGGCAAAGAGCGCGGGCAGATCAAACAGCGCGACCTGATCGTGACCGAGGCCATCGGTGGTGGCCTGGCCTGGGGGTCGGTTGTCCTGCGCTGGTAACCGGCGCAATTCGGCTTACACACCGCCTTGCAATTCATTGATATTGACAGCGAATTTCCCTCCACCATATTCTTTGGTAGCAACAGGGGAAAAAGTATGGGCGATAAAACACTGACCCGAATGGATCTGAGCGAGGCCGTCTTTCGTGAAGTCGGCCTGTCACGCAATGAAAGTGCGCAACTGGTGGAAAGCGTTCTGAACCATATGTCCGACGCGCTGGTGCGTGGCGAACAGGTAAAGATTTCATCTTTTGGCACCTTCAGCGTTCGGGACAAAACCGCCCGTATCGGCCGCAACCCCAAAACCGGTGAAGAGGTTCCGATTCAGCCCCGCCGGGTTCTGACATTCCGCCCGTCGCATCTTATGAAAGATCGCGTCGCCGCAGGGAACCGCAAGTAAGATCAGGACGGCACGGTTATGAGCAAGTCCCCAGACGCCTTTCGCACTATCAGTGAAGTTGCGGATTGGCTGGGCGTTCAGGCACATGTGCTGCGATTCTGGGAAAGCCGTTTTAGCCAGGTCAAACCGGTCAAACGTGCGGGCGGTCGCCGGTACTACCGGCCTAATGATATGCGCTTGCTGGGCGGCATCAAGAAGCTGCTTCACGAGGATGGTATTACGATCAAGGGCGTCCAACGCATCCTGCGCGAACAAGGTGTGAACCATGTCGCATCACTGTCGCAGAGTTTGGATGAAATGGCCGAGCCGGAAGCTACAGCAAATGACAATGTAGTCGTCCCTTTCGAAGCCAAAACTGCGTCAGAAAGCGATCAGGCAAAACTGGACTTGGGCGACACCACTCCGGCCGCAGAACCGGTGACCGCAACCGCAGTGGAACCGAAACCGGCCCCACAACAGTCGAAACCTGTGCAGCAGGAGGCAGAGCCCGAATATCTGGACGAAGCCCCCCTGCTCGGCGGAATCGCGACGCAAGCATGGGAGCGAACCGATTTTGACGACAAGCTGTTGCGGGAAATTGCACCGGTGGCAAAAGACCTTCGCGCTGTTCTCGACCGAATTGAAAACCGATCGGCGGGATAAGAAAAAAGGCGATGATTTCCTCTTGCCCCTGCTGGGAAAGTCTTTATGAACACCTCAACGTCGGGCTATGGCGCAGCCTGGTAGCGCGTCCGTCTGGGGGACGGAAGGTCGCAGGTTCGAGTCCTGCTAGCCCGACCAAATCACACCGACGTTTATGGCACACAGGCCGGATCCCGCTCTGGCATCAGGGGGGATCGGAATGACAGGCGTATGCCCAAACCAGCAGATCGAGGCGATGATTACACGCGGTGAGATCACCGCCAGCCCCGAGGTCATCCCCGAGCAGGTCCAACCGGCCAGTCTTGATTTACGCCTTGGAACAGTAGCTTACAGGGTTCGCGCATCTTTTCTTGCCGGCGAAGACCGCACGGTCGCCGACCGTCTGGCTGAGTTTGAAATGCATCGTATCGATATCTCGGACGGCGCAGTTCTGGAAAAAGGCTGTGTCTATCTGGTGCCTCTGATGGAATCGCTGGCCCTGCCCGCTGATGTCAGCGCGGTGGCCAACGCGAAAAGCTCAACCGGGCGTCTCGACCTGTTGACCCGTGCGATCACCGATGGCGGCACTGAATTCGACCGGGTTCCTGCGGGCTATACAGGGCCGCTTTATGCCGAGATTTGCCCACGGTCTTTCTCGGTGCTGGTGCGCCCCGGCATGCGGCTAAACCAGATCCGGTTCCGTCAGGGTCAGGCCGTTCTCAGCGACACAGAACTGACTGCGCTGCACGCCGAGGCCCCGCTGGTCGATGGCCCCGCAGTGATTCAGGACGGGCTGGGTTTCTCGGTCGATCTTCAATTGCCCGACACCGATCTGGTTGGCTATCGCGCCAAGCCGCATACCGGCGTGATCGATCTGGACCGGATTGGGGAATACGACCCGCAAGAATACTGGGAAGAGGTGCGCACCACTGATGGCCGCATCATCCTGGACCCCGGCGCGTTCTATATTCTTGTCAGCCGTGAGGCGGTGCATATCCCACCGTTGTATGCCGCCGAAATGGCCCCTTATCTGGCGATGGTGGGCGAATTTCGGGTGCATTATGCAGGCTTCTTCGATCCCGGATTCGGCCATGCCGCCGCCGGGGGCGCGGGATCACGCGGTGTGCTGGAGGTCCGCTGCCACGAGGCGCCTTTCGCGCTGGAACACGGTCAGGTCGTCGGGCGGCTGGTCTACGAGAAGATGGCCGAGATGCCCACGCAGCTATATGGCGCTGGCATCGCGTCAAACTATCAGGGACAGGGCCTGAAACTGTCCAAGCATTTCAAGGCGGTTAGCTGATCAGAACTTCATAAACCGGCGCATCTGACGGGTCATGCGCTGCGCCTGCTTCATCCCCTGCGCTGAGCGGCCTGCGTTGCCCTGAACCGGACGACCTGTTCCCGGTTTCCCGGTTTGCTGCTCGGATTTGCCGCCCATCCGGCTTGCCACGTCAAAACCCTTGTCCACACCCTTATTGACAAGGCGCCGCATGACCTGGCGCACGATTATATCGATGATCCGATTGGCATTCATTGCTCAACTCCGTTTTCCCGCCCCAACATAGGTGATCTGCGCGGCAACAAAAGGGCCGCGCGATCACTCTTCTTCGAACAGTTCGGTCTGATCCTCGTCCTGGTCTTCTTCGCGCCCTTCCCCCAGAGGGATCGTGCCCGGAGGTGGCCTGTTTTCCAGCAACCCGGCGGCCCGCAGCTCCTTGAGGCCCGGCAGGTCGCGGGCGTTTTCCAGCCCGAAGTGATCCAGAAACTGTGGCGTCACCACAAATGTCACCGGCCGGCCCGGTGTCATCCGACGACGGCCCAGTCTGATCCATTCCATTTCCAGCAACTGGTCAATCGTCCCACGCGACACCGAGACACCGCGGATTTCTTCGATCTCCGCCCGCGTGCAGGGCTGATGATAGGCCACGATGGCCAGTGTTTCGATCGCGGCACGGCTGAGTTTGCGGGTCTCAACCGTTTCCTTCTGCATCAGGAACCCCAGATCGGGGGCTGTTCGAATAGCCCAGGCTTCACCGACCTTGACAACGCGGACACCACGCCCCTCATACCGTTTTTGAAGCATTTCAACCGCTTGTACTGCATCGCTGCCATGCGGCATCCGCGCCTCCAGGTCGGCAATGGTCACCGGTTCGGCACTGGCAAACAGAACGGCCTCGACCATACGTTCCTGTTCGGCCAGAGGGGGGGCTTCGAACAGGGTGCCGGTGCCTTCTTCTTCGGTGGCGTCAGTCACGTGTTTCAGTCCTCTTACGCAGATGGATCGGGGCAAAGGTTTCGCTTTGCTTGATTTCCATATGTCCTTCTTTCACCAGCTCTAGCGAGGCCGCAAAGGTCGCCGCCGTGGCCGAGCGCCGACGCACCGGATCAGCGTCCCAACCATCGGGCAGATAGGTCTCCATATCCGTCCATGCGCCCGCAAACCCGATCAGCGGGCGCATCCGCTCCAGCGCCTGCTCCATGGTGAAAACAGCATCTCGGTCCATCACAAAGGGGCGGAATTCGTCGCGGGTGCGGATGCGAGCATAACCCTGCATCAGGTCCAACAGGGTCGCAGAATAAGTCACGGTGCGGATTCGGGTGATGTCCTCGCCCTGACCGCGTTTGAAGAAATCGCGTCCCAGCTGGTCCCGCGCCATCAGGCGCGCGGCGGCGTCGCGCATGGCCTGCAGGCGCTCCAGCTGAAACGCCAGATGCGCGGCCAGTTCCTCCCCCGAAGGGCCTTCGTCATCCGGGTCGGGCGGCAGCAGCAGGCGGGACTTCAGAAAGGCCAGCCAGGCGGCCATCACCAGGTAGTCGGCTGCCAATTCGATGCGCAGCGCACGCGCCTTTTCAACAAAGGCCAGATACTGCTGCGCCAGAGCCAGAACCGAGATTTTCCGCAGGTCGACCTTTTGCGTGCGCGACAGCATCAGCAACACGTCCAACGGGCCCTCGAACCCGTCAACGTCAACGATCAAGGCTTCGGCCGCAAGACGATCCGCGACCGAGACCGGGTCTTCGCTGAATAGACTATCGTTCATACACCTGCCCGCCCATTAGGCGAGATAGTTCCGCCTCAGCCGCGGGGATGTCAAGTTCCGCGGGCTTCCGCCGCATCGCCAGCGCCCGTTCTGCGCGTTTCTGTGCCTGCTCTGTCATCTCTCCGGCGGCATCCAGCACTTTTGCGCGGGCCTCGAAAGAACCGTTGCAATGCAGAACCACATCACACCCGGCATTCAGTGCCTGGAGCGCTATCTCTTCGGGCGCGCCGCTGAGGGCTTTCATCGAGATATCGTCAGTCATAATCAGGCCATCAAAGCCGAATTCTTCGCGGATCAGGTTGATCATCGTATGCGATATCGTGGCTGGGCGCGGGTCGATCCGATCATAGACCAGATGCGCGGTCATCCCCATTGGCAAGTCATTCAGAGCCTTGAACGGGGCGAAATCAACCTGTTCCAGTTCGTCCTGCACCAAGTCCACATGCGGCAGCTCAAGATGGCTATCCTGGGTCGCCCGCCCATGGCCCGGTATGTGTTTGATCACTGGAAGGACGCCCCCATCCAAATGCCCTTTGGCTACAGCCCTACCTGTCGCGGAAACCGCTTTGGGATCAGACCCATAGCAGCGGTTCCTCAGGAACGGGTGCGTTTCATCCCGAGCCAGATCCACCATCGGGGCACAATTGCTGTCGATGCCCAGCCCGAACAGTTCGTTCGCTATCAGGCGGTAACGCAGATACATGGCGCGTTCGGCCTGATCGCCCGCGCGTTCCGCGTGGTTCAAGGGCGGCATCCATTCCCGTGCCAATGGCGCGCGCAGGCGCTGCACACGGCCGCCTTCCTGATCGATGGTGATCGGGCAATTGCGCCCCACCGCCTCGCGGAAATCGTCGCACAGGGCACGGACCTGATCGGCCGTATCGATGTTGCGGGCAAACAGAATGAACCCGAAAGGGTTCTTCTGGCGGAACAGCTTCTTTTCCTCGGGCGTCAGGCGCAGGCCTTCGGCATCGGTGATCGCCGCGCCGAATGTCACCGCGCGGCAACCGGAATACAGTCTGCACCCTGAGCCTGCAGCGCTGCGCAGAACTGGCGCGAGTCACTCAGATCTTCAAAACCCAGGACACGCAGGCGGTAAAAGGTGCGCCCACCACTTGAGGTTTTCTGGATAACGCGCTGTTTTCCATCCATATATTCACCAAACCGACCATTCAGACGATTCCATTCCGAACGGGCCACATCCGAGCTTTCATACGCCCCCAACTGCGCCATACGCGTCCCCTTGGACAGCGAATTCGGGTCCACATCCAACCCAACGGCCGCTTTGACTGCGGCATTTATCGCAGCCTCTGTATTGCTGTTCGGGGTTATGCGGCTGGCTGTTGCCCGGGCCGGGCGGGTGATTGGGCGCAAAGACCGGCGGACGCCCGGCAGAGCCACCAGTTCCGGGTCAGGCAGTTGCGCAGCCAGATCAGCCGGGTCAATCGCGGGTTCTTCCTCGGGTATGGACAGAGCGGCCAATTGCACGCCCTGGTCTTCCGACTCCTCGGCTTTTTCGGCCTCACCCGCCAACTCCGCGACCAATGCGTCTACCGAGCTCTGACGCAGTTGAGCCGCTTCCTGATTGGAAATCTCTTCTTCGACCACATGCACTGCTTTGGTCGGTTTCAGCGGTTCGACCGGTGTATCCTCGTCCGTCAACGAAACCGGGCGCGGCGCGAGAATCAGACGATCTGCCGGTGGCGCGGCCGTTCCGACAGCTGCGACTGCGTTAACGGCCAGGCCCTGATGGTCCGCTGGGGTTCCGCCGGGGTTTTCGGGCTGAATACGCATCGGTCCTTCGATGGCACGCACAACCGGCACACCGCTGACATCCCGCATTACCAGCTTGTAACCCCAGACGCCAATCCCGGCGACCAATGCCAGAGAGGCAACCGCACCCAGCGCATTGACAATTCGACCCAGCCCCACTGCACGCGGAGCCACTTCATAGTCCTGCATGTCGTCGGAGTACTCATACCCATCCTGAAGATGGGGCTGATTCGTGTAATGCATCTGCTCGGGGCGCGCTTGCCCCGAGTAATCGTAACTTGCCATATGCGCCTCACCGCCCGTTTCGCGCCTAATACAAGGGCGCGCGGGTCATTTCTTGCCTACCTCGTACCGGCGGTTCGGGCGGTGTTTGTTACCGCATCTCCTGCGCCGGAGTGACGCCAAGAATACCTAAGCCTGCTGAAATCACAACAGAAACGGCCCGGGCCAACGCGATTTTTGACTGGCTTGTGGCAACATCGCCATCCTGGATAAAGCGCAGTTGGGTTTCATCGTTGCCCTTATTCCAAAGCGCATGGAAGTCGCCTGCAAGCTCGTACAGGTAAAACGCAACGCGGTGCGGTTCATTCGTACGCGCAGCGATTTCGACCAGACGCGGCCATTCCGCCAGCTTCTTGGCGACCGTCAGTTCCGAAGCGTGGTCAATCTTGCCCAGATCGGCGCCCTTGAGGGTCGCATCGTCTGCTGCGATATCCGCATCGGCGGCACGGCGCAGCACGCTCATGACCCGAGCATGGGCGTATTGCACGTAGAAAACCGGGTTTTCGCGGCTTTGCTCCAGCACCTTGTCGAAATCGAAGTCCAGCGGCGCGTCGTTCTTGCGGGTCAGCATGACGAAGCGGGTCACGTCCGGACCAACCTGATCGACCACATCGCGCAGGGTGACAAAGTTCCCGGCCCGCTTGGACATCTTGAACGGCTCGCCATTCTTCCACAGCTTCACCAGCTGGGTCAGCTTGATATCCAGCGGCACCTTGCCATCGGACAGGGCCGACACAGCCGCCTTCATACGTTTGACATAGCCACCGTGGTCGGCACCGAACACGTCGATCAGCGCGTCAAACCCACGGGTCACCTTGTCATAGTGATAGGCGATATCCGGGGCGAAATAGGTCCAGCTGCCATCTGATTTCTTGACCGGGCGGTCGACGTCATCGCCATGCTCGGTCGACTTGAACAAGGTCTGTTCACGCGGCTCCCAATCCTCGGGCTTTTTGCCCTTTGGCGGCTCCAGCACACCTTCGTAGATCAGGCCTTTGTCGGTGAGAGACTTCAGCGCGGCCTCGATCTTTCCAGTGCCATAAAGAGACTTTTCCGAGAAGAACACGTCCATCTCGACGCCCAGCGCCTTCATGTCGGCACGGATCAGATCCATCATCGCATCGGTTGCAAAGTTGCGCAGATCCTCAAGCCAGTCGCTTTCGGGCTTGTCGATCAGGCTATCGCCATATTTCTCTTTCAGCGCCTCACCGATCGGGATCAGGTAATCGCCGGGATACAGACCCTCGGCAATCTCGGGGCTCAGTCCATTGGCCTCGCGATATCGCTCATAGGCCGAGCGTGCCAGCACATCGACCTGCGCGCCACCGTCGTTGATGTAGTATTCGCGGGTCACATCATGGCCCGAATAGGCCAGCAAACTGGCCAGAGCGTCTCCGAACACAGCACCGCGCGTATGGCCTACATGCAAAGGCCCGGTCGGGTTGGCAGAAACGTATTCCACGTTGACTTTCTGACCATGCCCCATGGTCGAGCGCCCATAATCGGTACCCTTCTCCAGCACGGTTGCCAGAACACCCTGCCAAACTGCCGGCGCCAGCCGCAAGTTCAGAAAGCCCGGGCCAGCCACTTCGGCGCTGGTGATCCGCTCATCCTCTGCCAGCTTTCCGGCAAGCACATCGGCAATGTCGCGTGGTTTCATCTTGGCCGGTTTCGCCAGCACCATCGCCGCGTTGGTCGCCATGTCGCCATGCGCGGCATCGCGCGGAGGCTCGACCGCCACGTTGTCAAAGCTCAACCCCTCAGGCAGTGCATCTTCGGACTGCATCTGTGCCAGCGCGTCCAGTACGAGGCCGCGGATCTCGGAAAACAGGTTCATTTCGGATGTCCTTTTGCTTGCCCGGCGGTTTACCACGCAAAGCGGCAAGGTCAATGGAAGCGAACAGTTTAGGCTTGGATTAGCCGTAAGCCGGGCTAATGTCGGTGGAAATTCCTAACCGGAGACCCATCCATGCGCCTTGCCCTGCCCCTTGCTTTTGTCCTGACCACCTCGCTGCCGGTCTGGGCAGAGATATCCGCGCCACAGGGACATGTGCTGTTGACATTGGGTGGAGCCGTTACCGAAACCAATCTGCCTGCACGAGGGGAGAATGACGGTGGTTTGCTTGGGTTTCTCGAAGTTCAGCACAATGGTGCCACGGGTTTCGACGCCCCCATGCTGGACGGGCTGAAACAAGTGGAAATCACCATTACTTACGGTCCGGAAGGCAATCAACGCGACATCACTTTTTCCGGCCCGCACTTGTCTGAAGTCATGATCATGGCAGGTGCCGAAGGTAAAACCGCGAAGCCCATGGCCATGGATGGCTATCAATCCGAAATCCCCTGGGACAGCATCACTGCGCATCAACCCATCGTTGCGACCCATGCAGACGGAATCCCGATGGGCATTGGTGGCTATGGCCCAACGATGATCGTATTCCCACCGACAGACGATACTGATCTGGCACAGGAGCAGGCTGGGCAACAGGTTTGGGCACTGGCCTATATCGGAGTGGAGTGACTACCTGCCCGTCAACCTTTTGTGGTCTTGCAGCGCGAACCGGTCGGTCATCCCGGCAATATAGTCCGACACGATCCGGGCCAGCGCCGTTTCATCTCGGGCAGCCTCGATATCACCATGCCACCGTGTGGGCATCTGCTTGGGGTCATTGAGGTAGATTGGAAACAGATCCTGAACAACCGCGCTGACTTCGGCCCGAACCTTCATGACGCTGGGCGCGCGATACATCCGGGTGAACAGGAAAGCCCGGATTTCCTTGAGCTGCGCCCAGAGGCCAGTCGAAAACTGGATCACCGGATGCCCCAAATGCCGGATCTCTTCGACGGATTGCGCGCCTGAATCGGCGATCAGTCCGCGCGAGGTGTCGATCACGTCCGACACCATGACGCCAAAGACGCGCCGCAACGCTTCGTGCCGGCGGCGGTACGGGTCCAGTCCGGGGTATCTGCGGTCCACCTCGGCATAGCACTCACCCACGATCGGCAATTGCTGGATTTCGTCATCCGTGAACAGGTTAGCGCGCAGACCATCCAACAGATCGTGGTTGTTATAGGCGATGTCATCCGAGAGCGCCGCCACCTGCGCCTCGGCACTGGCGTGGGTGTGCAGTTCCAGATCAAAGCCCTCGTTGCACTCGGCCAGCGCCCAGGGCAACTCCCCTGTGACTGGCCCATTATGCTTGGCAATCCCCTCAAGGCATTCCCATGTCAGATTGCAGCCGTCGAATTCGGCGTAATGACGCTCCAGCCTGGTCACAATCCGGATGGCCTGCGCGTTGTGATCAAACCCGCCATAGGGGTTCATAAGCGCATGCAGCGCGTCCTCGCCTGTATGGCCAAACGGGGTGTGGCCAAGGTCATGTGCCAGAGCGACCGCTTCGGTCAGTTCGGGGTTCAGCCCCAAAGCGCCCGATATCGTGCGCGCCACCTGCGCCACTTCGATGGAATGGGTCAGACGCGTGCGATAACTGTCGCCCTCATGCTCAACAAACACCTGTGTCTTATGCTTGAGCCGCCGAAACGCGCTGGCGTGAATGATCCGATCCCTGTCACGCTGAAAGCATGACCGGAAACTGCTTTCCTCCTCTGGCACAAGCCGCCCCCTTGCGCGGCCTGGATCCGAGGCAAAACCCGCTCTGTCCAAAGGTCATGTCCTTGTCGCCTGTCCTTGCACTTTCTATATTGTAAGGCGTAAAGGAAATAAACCTTTGGAGACCGGCATGAATCTGCCCCCCACAGTCACAGAACGCGCCTTTGACCGTCTCGCCGAGATCGGCGCAGCGGATCAGGGTCAGGCCCTGCGCGTCGCAGTGGAAGGCGGCGGATGTTCCGGTTTTCAATACGAAATCGCTCTGGACGAACCCAAAGAAGACGACCTTGTGCTGGAAGGCAAAGGCCAAAAGGTGATTGTCGACTCGATTTCCCTGCCGTTTCTGGAAAACGCGGTGATTGATTTCACGCAGGAGTTGATCGGGGCGCGGTTTGTGATCGAGAACCCCAACGCCACCTCGTCCTGCGGCTGCGGCACTTCATTTTCAATGTGACCTTGCCCTGACCGCGCGGTTGAGGGATAGATCAACCGGCAGCCAGCCGGAGGATCGCGCATGAAAATCGCCACGTTCAACATCAACGGCATCAAGGCGCGGGCCGAGGCCCTGCCCCGTTGGTTGGATGACGCCCAGCCCGACGTCGTGCTGCTGCAAGAGATCAAGTCGATCGACGAGAACTTTCCCCGCGAACTGTTCGAAGAACGCGGCTATAACGTCGAAACCCACGGGCAAAAGAGCTTCAACGGCGTGGCGATCCTGTCCAAGCTGCCGGTTGAGGACGTGTCTCGTGGTCTGCCCGGCGATGACGAGGACGAACAAGCACGCTGGATCGAGGCCACTGTGATCGGCAAGCAGGCGCTGCGCATTTGTGGGTTGTACCTGCCCAACGGCAACCCGGTGCCTGGCCCGAAATATGAGTATAAATTGGCCTGGATGGAGCGGTTGTATCACCGTGCGCGCGATCTGATGGTCAGTGAAGAACCTGCGCTAATGGCAGGTGATTATAACATTATTCCGCAAGCAGAGGACGCAGCACGCCCCGATGCCTGGCGCGAGGACGCCTTATTCCGGCCGGAAAGCCGGGCAGCTTTTCGCAAGATCCTGAACCTTGGGTTTACCGAAGCCTTCCGTGCCCGCACTCAAGGGGCCGGACATTATTCGTTCTGGGATTATCAGGCTGGTGCATGGAACAAGAATGACGGGATTCGGATCGACCATTTCCTGCTAACACCGCAGGCCGCTGATCTGATGCGCGACTGCCGGATCGATGCCGAAGTGCGCGGGCACGAAAAACCCTCCGACCACGTGCCGGTCTGGGTCGACCTTGATCTGTGACGGCTCAGGTCGTTGCGTCGTAGCTGTAAATCCACTCGTAGCGTTGTGCCAGCCGCGAGCCCACGGCCATCAATGCCGCTTGCGCGGCCAATCGCATGGGGCCGCTCAGATGGAAGTTGCGCGCGTTTGCGCCTGCCGCGGCGACCACTTGTTGCGCCCTCGGGCGACGGCGCGCTTCGTAGGCGGCAAGGGCCAGTTTTACGCCTGACTGCTCTTCGAACGACCGGATCAGAATCCATACATCCTCCAGCGCCAGACACGCCCCCTGTGCCATGAACGGCAAAGTCGGATGTGCTGCATCGCCCAACAGAGCCAGGCGTCCGTTTTGCCAGCATTGTGCCACAGGACGCAGGAACAGAGCCCATAGATGGCTCTCATTCACCTCAGCCAAAATATCATGTACCGGCCCGCCAAAATCTGCAAATCGCGCGCGCAGGTCGTCCGGATCGCCTTGCAGGCGCCAGCCCTCTTCCTGCCAGTCCGAACGTTCTTCGATCGCTACAACATTCATCAAGGACTGGTCACGTAGCGGATAAGTGACCACGTGCCGCTTTGGTCCCATCGTCAGCGAGGCGCGTGGTGTGTCCTGACACTGCGACCAGGGGATGGTTGCCCGCCAGGCGATCTGATGCGTGAATTGCGGATTTTCGACACCGTTCAGGATCGGGCGGATCGCGCTGCGCCCCCCGTCCGCGGCAATGGCACATTCAGAGCGCAGCCGCTCTCCGCTGTCCAATATCACTTCGGCCTCGGTCGGGTGCTTGAGAACCCGCGTCACCCTTGCGTCCAACCGAATCTCAACACCCGCTTTCAGGGCGGCCCGGTGCAACAGTTCCAAAAGATCGGCGCGGTGGTAATAGTAAGTCGGACCAGCGGCAGGGCCGGGAAGATGGCTGATGATGCGCCCCTTGCGGTAATCCCGCAAGATCGTGCCGTGCGAAATCTGCCCGGCTTCAGGCACCTTGCCAACCACATTCAGCGCGCGCAGAACAGCCATCCCGTTGGCGCTGATCTGCAATCCGGCGCCGACTTCTGTTAACGCAGAAGCCTGCTCCAAAACGGTGACCTGAGCACCACGTTGCTGCAACGCCAGAGCAGCGGCCAGACCACCGATCCCGCCTCCGATGACACTGAATTTCAGACCGTCCAATTTCATGGCACCGGCTTAACGCAAAAACGCCGGAGCAAAAGGCCCCGGCGTCAAAGTTTTCCAGTTTTTCCAGCGATCAATCGTCGCGGTGGACTTTCTCGCGACGCTCGTGACGTTCCTGCGCTTCAAGCGTCATGGTCGCGATCGGGCGCGCATCCAAACGTTTCAGCGAAATCGGATCGCCCGTCATCTCGCAATAGCCGTATTCGCCTTCCTCGATGCGGCGCAGAGCCGAGTCGATCTTGGCAACCAGCTTGCGCTGACGGTCGCGGGTGCGCAACTCCAACGCGCGGTCGGTTTCCTCGCTTGCGCGGTCTGCGACGTCCGGAATGTTTCGGGTGTTGTCCTGCAACCCTTCAATCGTGTCGCGGCTGCCCGCCAAAAGCTCGTTTTTCCAGTCCAGCAGCTTACGGCGAAAATACTCTAACTGCCTGTCATTCATAAATGGTTCGTCTTCGGCTGGACGATAATCCTCAGGCAGAAAAACTTCCTGCTTCATATTTGCTCCCTCGGTATGGCCAGAAACGTCGGTCGCGATGGTATCACCTGACATTTGGCACTCCCTTCTGCGGAGCGTGTATCCGAGACGCGTGAGAATGTCACTACACAAACGTAGCGCTGGCGCCCCGTTACTCCGACTTGTCTAAATATGAGACATATAACAACAAAACCTTGTTTTTCTATGGAAAATGTCAGGCCATTTCAGGGCAACCCACAACCAAGGCGGCATCCGATTACGGGCGAATCAAGCAGAATGGACTGGACTCGTTGCGAAATTCGCACCGCGCGACGTGACGGCCCCGCTTGTCAAAATGATCGCGCCTCTGTAACCCGGACACCACAGTTTGCGCGAAACCAGACGAGGGGCCGATGACCGCACGTTTCAAAGGGACAGCAGAATATGTTGCCACGGACGATCTGACCATTGCAGTGAATGCCGCCGTGACGCTGGAACGTCCCCTGCTGGTCAAGGGCGAACCCGGAACCGGCAAGACCGAGCTGGCCAAGCAGGTAGCGGGTGCACTGGGTCTGAAGATGATCGAGTGGAACGTCAAATCGACCACTCGTGCGCAACAGGGCTTGTACGAATACGATGCCGTCAGCCGCCTGCGCGACAGTCAGTTGGGCGAAGAGCGTGTGCACGACGTGTCGAACTATATCCGCAAAGGCAAGCTGTGGCAGGCCTTTGAGGCAAACGAAAAGGTCGTTCTGCTTATTGATGAAATCGACAAGGCCGATATCGAGTTCCCCAACGATCTGCTGCAGGAACTCGATAAGATGGAGTTCTACGTCTACGAAACAGGCGAGACGATCCAGGCCAAGAACCGACCCATCGTGATCATCACCTCGAACAACGAAAAGGAACTGCCGGACGCGTTTCTGCGACGGTGTTTCTTTCACTACATCCGCTTCCCTGACGAGGCCACCATGCGTCGCATCGTCGAAGTACACCACCCTGGCATCAAGGATGCGTTGCTGACCACGGCTCTGACCCAGTTCTACGAAATCCGCGAGACACAGGGGTTGAAGAAAAAGCCATCCACATCCGAAGTGCTGGATTGGTTAAAGCTGTTGCTGGCCGAAGATCTGACTGCTGAGGACCTCAGGCGGGACGGCGCCAATGCTCTGCCCAGGCTGCACGGCGCTCTGTTGAAGAACGAGCAGGACGTCCATCTGTTTGAGCGTTTGGCCTTTATGGCGCGCGGCAAACGCTGAGATAATTGAACATCCGCTGATCGCTGCTTGCCATGTGGGGGACCGGATGTCAGCATTGCCTGGTGACTGCCCGGTTTCGCCGGGCGTTTTTTGGCGTGGTAAGACGGGGCACTCTGTTGGCTGATACTCTGAAGATCCGGGCGTTGCGGCCCGAAGACCGGGCTGAATGGTCGGACATGTGGCGGGATTATCTGGCCTTTTACGAAACAACCGTTCCGGATGATGTCTACGACAGCACCTTTGCACGCTTGCTGGGGGACGATCCGAACGACTTTTTCTGCTTTGTGGCGGAAACTGGCGGTCAATTGGTTGGCCTGACCCACTATCTGTTTCACCGCCATGCGTGGAAGGTGGAGTCCGTGTGCTATCTGCAAGACCTCTACGCCCGGCCCGAGGCTCGTGGAACCGGTGTCGGGCGCGCGCTTATTCAAGCCGTATACGACGAGGCTGACAGGAAAGGCGCACCGTCGGTCTACTGGCTGACGCAGGATTTCAACCATACCGCCCGCAAGCTCTATGACCGCATCGGCAAGCAAACGCCATTCATCCGATATCAGCGCCCATGATGCGATGGGTGGTGATCCTTTCAGGCCTGGCATTGGCCGGATGCGCGTCGGTGGAGCCGACGGAAATTTCGACCAGAGTTCAGGCGATCGAGGAAACACTACCCCCACCCAAGGCTTTCACCCGCTCGTCCCCGCGCGCCCCGGCCAGATCGAATGCGAATATCGGGGCTGACTTTGTTTCGCTCCATTTTGCGCTGGAAGGTGGCGCGAAACTGCCGATTTTCACGCGATTTGAAACTCCGATCACGGTACGGCTGACAGGTTTGCCAACGGCTTCGATGCAACGAGATCTGACCCGGTTGCTGACCCGTCTGCAACGCGAGGCCGGGATCGACATCAGCCAAATCCAGGAAGGTCAGGCAAACATTACCATCGAAGCCGTCAGCCAGGAGCAGATCCATGAAATCCTGCCGCAAGCGGCCTGTTTCGTCGTGCCCAATTCCTCAAGCTTCGAAGAGTATCGTCGCGACCGGCGCAAACAAAAGAGCAGCTGGACCCGGCTGCGAAACCGCGAGCACTTGGGCATCTTCATTCCTTACGACGTCAGCCCGCAGGAGAAACGCGACTGTCTGCACGAAGAGATCGCGCAGGCACTGGGGCCGCTGAACGATCTGTATCACCTGCCGGATTCGGTGTTCAACGACGATAACATCCACACGGTTCTGACCGGATTTGATATGCTGATCCTGCGCGCAGCCTATGCGCCCGAATTACGCAGCGGTATGACCCGCGAACAGGTCGAGGCCGTTATACCAGGCGTACTTAGCCGCCTGAACCCGCGCGGAGACACCCTGCCAGTTCAACCGAACTCAGAAACACCGCGCAAATGGATAAATGCGGTTCAAAATTCATTGCGGGCCAATCGAAGCACGCAAAGCCGCCTGAGTTCCGCTGAAAGGGCTGCCCGGATCGGGAAAGAACAGGGCTGGACTGACCACCGCCGCGCCTATCCGCATTATGTGCTGGGTCGTATGAACCAGTTCGAAGACCCTCAGAAAGCGCTGCAAAACTATGAGATAGCCATGCAATTTCTGCGCGCGACGCCCGGAACCGAAGTGCATCAGGCCTATGTGACAACCCAAACGGCTTCCTATGCCCTGGCACAGGGCAGAGGCCCTGCGATTCTGCCCGATCTGGACAACGCCATCGAAGTAATGACAAAGGCTGAAAACGCCTCGCAGCTTGCCACGCTGTTGTTGCTGAAATCCGAGGCGCTGTCGCAGGCCGGTCGCCTCAACCAGGCACGTTCCGTCAGGCTGGACAGTCTGGGGTGGGCGCGGTACGGCTTTGGCTCGGATACAGTGGTCCGGTCGCTGATGCATGAAACTGCGGAAAACACTCCGGAAAACGAGAGGCAAATAGCGAAAAGATGATAGTGGTTCTGGGAATGGCGTTACTGGGGGCGATCCTTGGTGCGCTGACAGCGCGCAAACGCAATGGCAGCGGGGCGGATATGGCCCAATACGCCGCCGGTTACGGTATCGCCTTTGCGCTGGTCGGGTTGATCCTGTCCCTGATCCTTGTGCGTCTGGTGGTATGATTGATGTTCCTCCCCTTTTTCGAAAACCTCCGCAAAGCAGGCATTCCCGTATCGTTGCGTGAATATCTGACCTTTCTGGAAGGCATGAAGAAGGGGCTGGCAACTTATGATGTCGAGGCGTTCTACTACCTCGCCCGCGTTTCGATGGTGAAGGATGAACGCAACATCGACAAGTTCGACCGCGCCTTTGCCGCCAGTTTCGAAGGGCTGGACGAGATCGGTTTCGAACAGGTGCTTGAGGCTGTCGATATCCCGGCCGACTGGCTTGCCAAGATGGCCGAAAAGCACCTGTCCGAGGAAGAAAAGGCCGAAATCGAGGCCCTTGGCGGCTTTGACAAGCTGATGGAGGCTTTGCGCGAACGGCTTAAGGAACAGCAAGGCCGCCACCAGGGCGGCAACAAGTGGATCGGCACCGCCGGGACATCTCCGTTCGGGGCCTATGGGTACAACCCCGAAGGCGTGCGCATCGGCCAGAAAGAAAGCCGCCATCAACGCGCGGTCAAAGTCTGGGATAAGCGTGAATTCAAAAACTTAGACGACACAGTTGAACTGGGTACGCGCAACATCAAGGTGGCCTTGAAACGCCTGCGCCGCTGGGCGCGCGAGGGCGCAGCAGAGGAATTGGATCTGGACGGCACCATCCGTGCCACCGCCGAACACGGCTATCTTGACGTCAAAACCCGGCCCGAGCGTCACAACGCGGTCAAGGTGTTGTTGTTTCTCGACGTGGGTGGCTCGATGGACCCGCATATCAAGGTGGTCGAGGAACTGTTCTCGGCGGCCCGGTCCGAATTCAAGCATCTGGAATATTACTACTTCCACAACTGCCTTTATGAAGGCGTCTGGCGCGACAACCGCCGCCGCTGGGACCAGCAGACGCCAACCCACGAAGTTCTGCGAACCTACGGCCCAGACTACAAATGCATTTTCGTCGGGGATGCCTCGATGAGCCCCTACGAGATCGCCTATCCCGGCGGCGCGAACGAGCACTGGAATCAGGAGGCCGGACAAGTCTGGCTGCAACGCGCACGGGATCAATGGTCGTCAAACCTGTGGATCAACCCGGTGCCCGAGAAGTATTGGGAATACACCCACTCCATCGGCATGATCCAGGAGATATTCGAGGATCGCATGGTACCGATGACACTGGCCGGACTGGAACAGGGGATGCGCGAACTGACGCGGTGATCCCGGTTCACCCGCTCATACGTGATTGGCGATTGCCTATACCCTTGAGATGCAGCGGATATCCTTCTGGCGCACTCATCGGGTAATGACGCGGTAGAGTCTGGGAATTCCGGGCGCAGCGCGGACCGTGGTAGGATGTACCATTCAAATTTGTCGGAAAGGTACTGATTATGATCATTCGAATTTTTCAGGTTGTGACGCGCCCCGGTAAAGAAGAAGAGTTTGGCAGGTTTTTCCGTGAAACGGCTATTCCGCTTATGAAAGGCACCAAGGGCATCGTGAACGTTCTGCCTGGTGCGCCGCGAAAAGAAACCCCCAGAGAATTCAGCTTTGTGATGGTGTGGGAGAGTCTTGACGCACTGAAAGCCTTCGTCGGTGAGGATTATGCAAGCCCGCATATCGACCCTGCCGAAGCTGAACTGGTCGAAAGCAGATCGATAAAACACTACGATTTGGTCGAAGCCTGATTTCTATCACCTTCAGTTCAACCTGCCGTCAATCAGAGGTTTTGTGTTGCCCTGACCGGGTCGTACGCCCATATCTAAAGCATGCTTCGCTTAACCCCTATTTTGCTGGCCATTGCTTACGCCGTTGTCATGTACCGGATATCCGTCTGGCGCACACATCGCGAGTTGGATGCCAAGTCCACCGAACTGGCCGACCCAGCGCTGAAACGCATGACCGACCGGCTGGCGGCAGCGCTCGAGATCGACCGGGTGCCTGTCTACATTTACGAGATCGACCCGGTGAACGGGCTGGCCGCGCCGGACGGGCGGATTTTTATTACCCGCGGGTTCTATCGCAAGTTCAATAACGGAGAGGTTTCGGCCGAGGAAATGGCCAGCGTTATCGCACATGAACTGGGACATGTGGCGCTGGGGCATGCGCGAAAGCGGATGATCGACTTTTCCGGTCAGAATGCGCTGCGGGCAGCGTTGATGATGCTGCTGAACCGCTTCATTCCTTTCATCGGTGCTTGGATAGCCAATATGCTGACTCACCTTCTCGCCTCGCGCCTGTCGCGGGGGGATGAGTATGAGGCGGATGAATATGCAGCCGCATTGCTGACTAAAGCCGGGATTGGAATCGGGCCTCAGAAATCACTGTTTCACAAGCTCGAAGATCTGACGCAGCAGCGCGCGGGCGTTGTTCCCGCTTGGTTGATGAGCCATCCGAAAACCGACGAACGCATTGCTGCGCTGGAGGCACTGGAACAGCGTTGGGGTGCGGCGGACAGGTAGCGCAGCGAGGGGCTGGACTCTCGCACTCCCCAAGGAGTTCTTGGCCAAGTGAAATCGAGACAGTTTAGATGGTGAGGGCCTTACCCAGTCGCGGTAAGCGGGCTTTTTTCATCAGCGCGCGCAGGGTCCATTGATCGCCGGATAGCCGGTTGGCCTCGGCCAGAACACGGGTGGCGATATCAGTCATACCTTCGGACTCTGCTAGCCAGAAACCGTGCAGCAGGCCGTCAGGATCGCGACGATCCAGCCCCTCTTCGGACAGGATATTTCTGGGAAAATCCTTGGCGTTGACGGTAACGATCACGTCCGCCGAGGTGGCCACAGCCGTTGCCAGCACATGGGTATCGGCACTGTCAGGCAACCAAAGTCGTTGTTCGATACCCGGTGCCGGCGGGTGTTCAGCGCCGGGCCAATGCGCTTGTGTCAGCGCAATTTCAGCGCGGGCCTGCGCTTCTCCCTCCGGGCCAAGCTTACGCGCGGCCCGGGCCCATTCTTCGAGAATACGGGCGGACCAAACAGGCGTGAAATGACCCAGTCTGGCGGCGCCCAGCAGCATCTCTCGCATCACCGTGGGGTAAATGACGCAGGTATCCAGAACTGCCTTCACAACCGGTAGAACACGGCTTTTAGGTAGCCGCTCTCGGCCAGTTGCGGCAATTGCGGGTGATCGGGACCAGCAAAGCCCGTGTGAATCAGCTGCGCCTGCCGCCCTGCCCGGCCAATCCCGCGCGAGGACGCATCGCGGAACCGTCCCAGATCGGCGGCATGTGAACAGGAGCAAAGGCCAAGATAGCCGCCCGGCTTTACCAGCGGCGCAGCCAATCGGGCAATGCGTTCATAGGCGCGAAGGCCCGCGTCCAGCGCCTGTTTCGAGGGTGCAAAGGCGGGCGGATCACAGATCACCACATCGAAACGCGCACCTTCCTCGCCTAATTGGGTCAGCACGTCAAAGGCGTCTCCCTGACGGGTCTGGAACTTGTCCGAAAAGCCCGACGCCTGCGCCCCTTGTGCAGCCAGTTCCAGAGCTGCGGCCGATCCGTCAACCGACAATGCCTGCCCAGCGCCGCCCGCGAGCATCGCCAGTCCGAATCCACCCACATGGCTGAACACGTCCAGCACTTGAGCGCCGGGCTGAACCAGCCGCGCGGCGAAGGCATGGTTGGGGCGCTGATCATAGAACAGGCCGGTTTTCTGGCCACCAGTCAGATCAGCCATATAGGTCGCTCCGTTCATTGGCACTGGCAGCGGCGCATCGGGTACAATACCGCGCAAGATTTGATTGACGTCGTCCAGGCCTTCAAGACCTCGCGTACGGCCCGACGCGTTTTTCAGCACAGTCGTCACGCCCGTGACGGTAACCAGCGCTTCGGTCAGGGTCTGCAGATGCGTCTCGGCCCAGGCGGCGTTGGGCTGGATCACGCAGGCATCACCAAATCGGTCGATGATAACACCGGGAAAGCCATCAGCCTCGGCGTGGATCAGGCGGTAATACGGCGCATCAAACAGGCGTTCGCGCATCTCCAGCGCACGGCGCAGGCGGGTTTCGAACCACTCGGCGGTCAGCTGCGCATCCAGGTCACAGTCGAGCACCCGGCACATGATCTTGGACTCGGGATTGACCGCAACCAGCGCGATGGGCGCGCGTTTCTCATCCTCTAGTATCGCGAGTTCTCCCGCCGCGATCTTGCGGGTGCGGCGGTCGGTGACGATGTCGTTGGCATAGACCCAAGGAAATCCATGGCGCAGTCCGCGCGCATTGGCTTTGGGCTTCAGACGGATACGGGGGCGATTGGTGACTTGGGTCATGACGCCCTCATAGTGATGAACACGTCGGGGGGAAAGCCCTAGCGCGGCCGGGATCGCCAGCCGCCGCGCCGTTTCGGAGCCTGAGCGGATTGCAGGCTCTCGGCCAGCACCTGAGTCATCGGGTGGTCCGCGTCTAGCGCCGAGTAAGACGCATGCAGTTCTGTCAGCGCCTGCGCCTGATTCCTGTCCGCAGGCAGGCTGAGCGCCCAGTCCAGAAAGATACTGCGGCATTCCGGCAGCGTGATGCCCTCGATGCGATACGCCTCGCGGATCAGGCCCTTGTGATCGTTTGGATCGTCACTGCGCGCCATCTTCACCCTCCTTGATCACGCGGCCGATAATCCCAGCGGCGGTGCTGTAACTCTCTTGCAGCGCGGCTTGCAAATGTTCGACCTGCTCGAACCCCGTGGCCCGGCACAGAAAGGCCGAACCGCCCTCGCCGATCTTGTCGGCTTCGATGACCTTCCCGGACAGCAACCGTGCTGCGCATTGCACGGACCAACATAGGTCGTAACAGTCCTTCAGCGTCTGCGCCTGAGCGACGTCCAGCAATTCGGCTGCGACAGCACCATCCAGCCCGGCATGAACATTGCGCTGAGTTACACCGGACAACAACGCGCCAGTTTCGGCGGCCAGTTCGATATCCATCATCCGACCGGGACCGTTCTTGGCATCCCAAATGCCTGCGGGCGACTTTGCCGCAGCAAGGCGGGCACGCATTTCGGCCACTTCGCGCAGTACCTTCCGGCGGTCCTGAGATTGCAAAAGGAACTCGTCGCGGAAGGATTCGATATCCTGCGCCAATTCGGTGTCTCCGGTGACCACGCGGGCGCGGGTCAGGGCGAGGTGCTCCCACACCCAGGCTTCGTTGCGCTGATAGTTGGTAAAGCTGGCCCAGCTTGTCGCCACCGGCCCCTGGTTGCCCGAGGGGCGCAAGCGCATATCGACCTCATAAAGCCGACCTTGTGACATCGGTGCCGACAGTGCGGTGATCAGCGCCTGTGTAAACCGCGCGTAATAAGTACGAGTGGCCAGCGGGCGTGGACCGTCTGACATGTCCTGATCAAGCGGGTCGTAGATGACAATCATATCCAGATCGGATTGCGAATTGATTCGCCCTGCCCCAAGCGAGCCCATGCCCAACACGGCTGCGCCCCGTCCCGGCGCGGGCCCGTGTTTCCGCGCAAATTGATCGGTCACACAAGGCAAAATCGCGGCGATGACCGCACCCGCAAGTTCCGCGTATTGCCGCCCGGCCTGCACCCCGTCAATCAGCCCGCGCAGGTGGTGAACGCCGATGCGGAAATGCCATTCCTTGCACCAGCGGCGAGCGAAATCGAGTTGGGTCTCGTAGTCAGTCTCCTGTTCCAACGCCTGTGACAGCTCGGCCTGCAACGCCGCCTGACCCGGCCACTCGTCAAAGAAACTACCGCCGATCACTGCGTCGAACACCTCGGCGTTGTGCGACAGATGTGCCGCCAATGCGTGCGACGTACCCACGATATCGACCAGCAGGTCGATCAGGTGCGGGTTTGCTTCGAATAGGGAAAACAATTGCACGCCTGCGGGCAAGCCCGACAGAAATCCATCCAACGCCCGCAGCGCCTCATCCGGTTGCGCGGTTTTGGAAAGGCGCGACAGAAGTTCGGGTTTGAGCCTCTCGAAAATCCGCGCACCACGCTGCGAACGCAGAGCCGGATAAGTGGGCCAGCGGGCCAGCACGTTCTGATCGAAATCCGCCTCACGCGACGGTGCGGGCGTCGAGGAGCCGGGTGCAAAGAAGCCTTCCGTCAGTTCATGCACTTCGGTCAGACGGCGGGTCAGGTCGGCGGTCAGCTTGGCACTGTCGATCCCCATCAGACAGGCGACGCGCTCGATCCCGTCCTGTGATTTCGGTACCTTATGGGTCTGAGCGTCATGCACCATCTGAATGCGATGTTCGACCTCGCGGTGAGCACGGTAGTGATCGGTCAACTTGTCGGCGACATCCTGTGGAACCCAACCTTTCCTGGCAAGCGCAGCCAGACCGGGCACCGTACCCCGCACGCGCAGATCCGGATCACGCCCTCCGGCTATCAGCTGGCGGGTCTGGGTAAAGAATTCAATCTCGCGAATACCACCCTGCCCCAGCTTCATGTCGTGGCCCGGAATGGTCAGAGCACCCCCGGTGCCTTTGTTCTCGCGAATGCGCAATCGCATGTCATGAGCGTCCTGAATGGCCGCGAAATCCAGATGACGACGCCAGACAAAGGGGCGCAGCGTGTCCAGAAAGCGCTGTCCGGCGGCGAAGTCCCCGGCACAGGGGCGCGCCTTGATATAGGCGGCACGCTCCCATGTGCGACCAAGGCTTTCATAATAGCGCTCGGCGGCTTCAGCTGCCATGCAGACCGGTGTCACCGCGGGATCGGGTCGTAGCCGCAGATCAGTACGGAATACATAACCATCGGCGGTCTTGTCGCTGAGCGTGGCACAGAAATTGCGTGTGGCCCGCACCATGCCATGGCGCGCGTCATAGAAATCATCAGGATCAAACCGGGTCTCGTCGAACAACACGATCATGTCGATATCCGAACTGTAGTTCAGCTCGTGCGCGCCCATCTTGCCCATGGCCAGAATGATCATCCCACCGGCGGTTTCGACGTCATCCGGCCCCATGCCCGGCAGCTTGCCGCGCCGGATCAGCGCCACGATCTCGGCCTTGGCGGCCACATCCGCCGCCAATGCCCCGAAGTCCGTCAGAGCCGCCGTCACCTTTTCCAAAGGCCACGCCCCCGACAGATCAGCCAGAGCGGTCAGCAGCGCCACGCGTCGCTTGGCCTGCCGCAGTCCGGGCTTCAACTGATCCGGCTGCAACACGCGCGCGTCCGTCATCACATCTGCCAGCGCCTGATCCGGTTGCGCCAGTGCCTGCGGCAACCAGACTTTCTCTTGATCAATCAGACTTTTGAGGTAGGGGCTGGAACCTGCAGCACCGGCAATCAGTTCCCCCTGTTCCGGCGCGATATCCGGCACGGCAGCACGCGCGTCCTCGCCCAGTGACGGATCAAAAGCGCGCGGCGCGCGGAGAACAGCGAGAGGTCCGGTCATTTGCCCTCCAGCGGCGTGTCCTGACTAAAACTGTTGACCCAAACGTCGTGCCGGCGTTCCCAAAGGGACGAAATCAACATCGCCTCCCACTTCTCCGCGCCCGGACGCTGATAGTCCGCGCGGTAAGACAGCAGCACAACCTCAGAGGTCAGCACCCGCAGCCGCGTTTCGCTCAACTCATAGCGGGCCATCGTCGGGGCGTCGGCAAACTGCCCGACATGCTCGTCCCGATTAGCGAAACCCGTCGGGTACACCCCAAGGAAATCCGTGCTCAACAGCGCCCGATCCGCGGCGCTATTGCCATCGACCAGAGCCTGCCAGACCTGCTTTTCAAGACTCAGGATATCATCAAGTGCCGGCGGAGAGGTGTTTTCTACATGTTGCATAGGCGGAAAGTGCGCCCGTTCCGGGGTAAGGTCAACCGCTGCGTTTCCAGAAATGTAAATCATTTTCACATTACCCCCTTGTATCCCGCCCGGGCCACCCCATCTAGACAATGTAAACGCAATTTACATCAACCCGGAGAACCCAAATGACCGCATTGTCCGACCACGCCGTCCCCGAAAATCCGGGATGGTTTTCCCGTGCCGAATCCTGGCTTGACGACAAGGGCAAAGGGGCCTGGATCGCCGTTATGGTCCTTGGTTTCATCTTTTTCTGGCCGGTAGGCCTGGCCCTTTTGGCCTATCTGATCTGGAGCAAACGCATGTTCAGCAAGTCCTGTAGCCGTCGCAAATCCTGGCAAAGCCACATGAGCGCAATGAAGCCGTCGGGCAACAGCGCCTTTGACGCCTACAAAGCCGACACCCTGGCTCGACTGGAGCGCGAACAACAGGATTTCGAGGCTTTTCTGCGCCGCTTGCGCGATGCCAAGGACAAAGCAGAGTTTGACCAGTTCATGGACGAACGCGCCCGCGAAAACCGCGATGAGGCCGATAACGGCGACCGCGCCTGATCCAGCCTTGCCCTGTCCCGTCTTTCGGGACAGGGTTACCTCAGACAATTACTCGGATTTCACTTTATGACCCACCTGCCCGACCCCGACAGCCAGCCTGAATTCTATCAGTCAGTGGCTACCAAACGCTTTGTCGCATGGCTGTTCGACATCGCTTTCATCTCGCTGCTGTGTACCGTGGCGATCCTGCTGACTTTCGGCATGGGATTCTTCGTACTGGCGCTGATCTACGGGGTGATCAGCTTTGTCTACCGGGTAGTCACCATTGCGAACGGCTCGGCCACACTCGGCATGCGCTTTATGGGCATCGAACTGCGCGACTCATTCGGAGCCCGCATGGATCTGGGCAAGGCAGTGGCCCACACAGCCGGTTACTTTGTCAGCATGACCTTCTTTGTGGTCCAAATCATCTCGGTCATCATGATGCTGGCCAGCGCACGTGGACAGGGTTTGACGGACTCGTTCCTTGGAACGGTGATGATCAACCAGCGGGCCTAAAAATCCGCGCCTTGAATCACTTGGCGACTAAAGGAACCGTTGTTATCATCCGGTCTCAGGAAACACGGGACCTTCATGCGACACACGCTGCCAATAGCGCCACAATTCTATGTGACGGCACCTCAGCCCTGCCCTTATCTCGAGGGCAGGATGGAGCGTAAGCTGTTCACAGCCCTTCAGGGCGAAGGTGCGGACCAGCTGAACAACTCTCTGTCGCAACAGGGGTTTCGCCGGTCCCAGAATGTGCTTTACCGCCCGTCCTGCACCGATTGCGCCGCGTGCCTGTCCGCGCGCATCAATGTCTCCGCTTTTCTCCCCAGCAAAAGTCAAAAGCGGACCGTCAAACGTAACGCGCATCTGAAGCGGCGGGCGAATTCGCCCTGGGCGACAGATGAACAGTACGACCTGTTCCGCCGCTATCTGGACACCCGCCACGCGGATGGCGGTATGGCCGATATGGACGTATTCGAATTCGCAGCGATGATCGAAGAGACTCCGATCCGCAGCCGCGTGGTGGAATATGCCGACCCCGAGACGGGCAACCTGATCGCCGTCAGCCTCACCGACGTTCTGGATGACGGGCTGAGCATGGTCTATTCCTTCTATGACCCCGACCAGCGACAGAATTCGCTGGGGACGTACATGATCCTCGATCATATCGACATCGCGCGAGAGGCCGGATTGCCTTATGTCTATCTGGGCTATTGGGTACCAGGCAGCCCCAAGATGGGGTACAAAGCCCGCTTTTCCGGATTGGAAGCCTATATGCAGGGCGGCTGGAAACGCATTCACAACCCGGCCAAGCTGACAGATGCCAGCCATCACCCCCTGTCCACGGCGCCGATCGCCGAGCAGGTCGCCAATATCCAATTGCCAGACCGCCACCCGACCAAAGGTTAAATCCCAATGCAACAGAGCCTTTTCGCCGCCACCCTGGTGGTGCCGGACTATGATGACGCGATTTCGTTCTATACCCAAACCCTGCGTTTCACCCTGTTGCAGGACGTAGATCTGGGCGACGGCAAACGCTGGGTACGCGTGGCGCCTCAGGGTTCGGGCGGAGGGTCCCTGTTGTTAGCCAAAGCAGTCGGAGCAGAGCAAATCGCGGCAATCGGTAACCAGACCGGAGGCCGCGTGGGGTTCTTTCTGGAAACCGATGACTTCGCCCGGGATCATGCCCGGATGCTGGCCAAGGGTGTGTCGTTCGAGGAAGACCCGCGGCATGAGCCTTACGGCACGGTGGCCGTCTGGCGCGATCCGTTCGGTAACCGTTGGGATCTTATCGAGTTCAGTTGATCCGGTTCTTCAACCGGCCCCAAATTCCTCAGGGGTGAATTTCTCAAAGGCAGTGAAGGGGCTGGCCCCTTCACGCAAATTCCAAAGCAAAGGGGGCCAAAAGGCCCCCTTTTCCATTTGCGAATTTACTTCGGTCAGTTCGGGATCAAATCCGGAACGATAGTCACAATCGACGGGAAGAACCAAAGGATCGCGATCCCCACTACCTGGATCAATACGAACGGAATGATCCCGCGATAGATGTGACCCGTCGTGACCTCTTTCGGAGCAACCCCCCTCAGGTAGAACAGCGCAAACCCGAACGGCGGCGTCAGGAACGAAGTCTGCAGGTTCACCGCTACCATGATCGTGACCCATTTCGGATCGAACGACCCACCGTAGATCACCGGACCCACGATGGGGATCACGATGTAAATGATCTCGAGGAAGTCCAGCACGAACCCCAGAAAGAACAGCACCAGCATCACGATCAGGAAAACCGTGAACTCGTTGTCGAAACTTTTCAGGAACTGCTGAATATAGTGCTCGCCCCCGAATGAGATAACCACGAGGTTCAACAGCTGCGACCCGATCAGGATGGTGAAGACCATCGAGGTCACCTTGGCCGTCTCGCGCACCACCGGCGTCAGGACGCCACCGGCGTACAAAACCCAGCACCCGAACAGCAGTCCGAACAGCGCGTACAAATAGGACGCATAGGCGACGATGAAAGCGATCCAGGTTTCGACCGTGACATTGCCCTGATTGATGCGCAGGTCAAAGTTGACTCCCATCAGCAGCGCAATGATCACGGCAAAGGTCGACCAGATGATCACTTTGCCCGAGCGGCCTTCGTCCTGAAGTTTACGATAGGCCGCCAACATGATCGCCCCGCCAGCGCCAAGCGCCGCAGCCGGTGTCGGGTTGGTGATGCCACCGAGGATCGAGCCCAAAACCGCAATGATCAGAACCAGCGGCGGAAAAACCACACGGATCAGGTCATTGGTCGCGCAGCGCGCGGCGGCCTCTTTACAGCCGTAGATAGCCAGAGCGAAAGGCAGCGCCAACAGCAGGAACGTGGCCCCCGACGACGTGGTCGGCGCGATCAGCAGTACATCCGCCAGCAACATCAACAACAAACCAATGGCTCCGAGGATCAGCGGTTGCGCCGGTTTCGACGGCGCAATGCCGCGCCCCAAAACCAGTGTCAGACCCAGCAGCACAACGATAACCGCTACGCCGTTGCCGATCGGTGCAGCGGCGGCAATCTTGGCGTCACGCGCCGCAACCAATTCCTCTTCGCTCAGACGCTGCGAAGCCGTGGAACCGCCGGCTCCATCGATGGCTTCCTGCTCGTCCACCGCCTGATCCCAGGCAGACTGGCCGTGCAACTCGATCATCGAAGCCTTACACTCGGCCGAAACGTTGGTGCGCAAAGATGCTCCTGCCCCGACATCCGAGAACGCCGAGATCGAGATGTTCTGACTGCCGATCACCCCCGCGCTGCCCAGCAGAACTGCACCGACGATCAAAGCAACCGGAGCACCCAGCAACCAGGTCAGACCTTCGGCGCGGGTGATGGGTTCTCCACTGCCGCCTGTTATGGCAACTGCCGGAGCCTTTTCCGGGTTCAGCAGCGCATAACCAAAGGCATAAAGCGCATAGAGCAGCGCCAGCATGATCCCCGGCAGCAGGGCCGCCTGGAACAGCGTGCCAACCGAGACAACCGCAGGTTCACCCAGATAGGTCAGTGCGTCGGTACATCCTGCGTCCACCGCGCGTGTCTCCTGTGCGGTCGAATACAGATCACCGGCCAGCGTGCCCAGCAGAACGATCACGATCGACGGCGGGATGATCTGCCCCAGCGTCCCCGATGCCGCAATCACACCGGTCGCCAGTTCGGGCGAGTAGTTGTTGCGCAGCATGGTCGGCAGGGCCAGCAAACCCATAGTCACAACGGTCGCGCCCACAATCCCGGTCGAGGCCGCAAGGAACGCCCCCACAACCACGATCGACACGGCCAGACCGCCCGGCAGCGGACCAAAGACGCGCGCCATCGTTGTCAGCAGGTCGTTTGCGATTTTCGAACGTTCCAGCGTGATCCCCATCAGGACGAACATCAGCACGGCCAGCAGGGTCTCGATGGATTGTCCGGCCAGCACACGCTCGTTCATGCGATTCACGATGAAAGAGACGTTGCGGTCCAGCGCGGTTTCCCACCCGGCGGAAAATACCGGCTCGGCTATTCTCGGCAAATCCGGGTATCGGAATACGGATACGGTATCGGGCTTTACCCCGGAATTGACCAGATCGCGATACATGGCCGACCCGGTGTCAATCGCCTGATGCACCAGCAACCCGGCACTGTCCAAAGCCGCAATGATCCCGAAGGAAATAATCCCGGCCCCACCGATGGCAAAGGCCACCGGGAACCCGGACAGGATGCCTCCGAAAAGGCAGAAGAATACGATAATGAGGCCTATCTCGACGCCATCAAGTCCGAATAGCATTGTCTTGGTCTCCGTCCTTAATGTGCGCCTTCGTAGGCTTCTTCACCCTCGCCAAGGCTGTCCTTGTCGAGGTATTTTCCAACGCTGTCCGGGCCTTCCACGTATTCCAGATACGAGCGGTACAGGAACGCGATTGCGTGCAGGAACACCATACCGGCAAAGGCGACCAGCAGGATCTTGAACAGGAAATAGGCGTTGAATCCGTTGGGGCTGAACCCGATGGTTTCGACATTCCAGCGCAGCGCGCGTGACTTCATCACCAACCGGTCCAGGGTATCACTGGCCGAGGGTTTCGGCACGATCAGGTGCCGCCACATGAAATACCAGCCATACATCCAAGTCAGTACGGCCATGGGCATCATGAACAGCAAAGCGCCCAGCATATCGACGACCCGCTTGGCGCGGTGGCTGATACCGGCATAGATCAGGTCAACGCGAACATGCCCCCCCTGCACAAACGTGTAGGTACAGCAGAGACAAACGACCATGGCGTTATAAAGTTTCAGTTCTTCGGCAAACCAGCTGATGTCCATCTGGAACGGAATGCCAAACCCAAAAGCCATATCCGGTCGAGTAAATACGCGCTGCATGAAAACGATGATGATTTGCTGAACTACCATCAACAGACCGGCCCATGCAAAGAAACGTCCGGTGGTGTTGGCGAACCCCTCAAGGCCCCGCACCATGCCCCACATGAAGTTCCGATAGTACAGCCCAATGGCAGTCAGAACCAGAAAGATGGTGAAAACCACAAAGAAGAATTCGACCGAGCCGCCGTAATAGACAAAGCGCATGATGGCTTCTTTGTCCGACCAGTTCAGCCACAGCTGCGGATGCGTGATGGCGTATCCGAAATTATAGAAGGCTTCGGCAATGTTCTGAACGAACCAAACCAGTCCGTTCCACAGGGCGCCGAAGAACGAGATACCGTTTTCGTCCTGCATGTTGTCCCCAGGTCGCGTCAGTTGCATTGCTGATTATAGCGGGTTTGATGGGTCCGCGCATTTGCAACAGGAAAGGTTTCCCCGCTCAGGCGGGGAAACCAATTGATCGAGAAACGAATTGTTAGCCGCGTACGCGGTTACGCTGAGTGGTGTAGACACCCGACGACAAGTCCAGCCAGCCTGCCGAAGACGTCGACGATGCCACAGCGCTGTCGTGGATCTTCTTGAACAGCTCGTCGCCCATGTTCTCGTCCAGCACTTCCTGGCTGGCCGCACCAAACGCATCCCAGACGCTGTCCGGGAATTCCATGACCTTGACGCCGCCCGACTGAAGACGCTGCAGCGCCGCACCGTTGTTGGCCAGGAACTGCGACAGGTTCCACTGGTGGCATTCGCCGGCGGCGATTTCGATGATCTTTTGCTGAGCGGGTGTCAGGCTTTCGAACACGTCGCGGTTGGTCGCCAGCGACAGGCCTGCATTCGGCTCATGGAAGCCAGCGGTGTAGTAGACCTTGGTGATTTCCTGGAAACCAGCCTTTTCGTCTGCCCAGGGACCGATCCACTCGGTTCCGTCAATCGCACCCGACGACAGCGCCTGGTACACTTCCGAGCCCGGAATGTTCTGAACCGAGGCACCCAGTTTACCCAGAGCTTTACCACCCAGACCCGGCATACGGAACTTCAGTCCGTTGAAGTCTTCGGGGCTGTTGATCTCTTTCGAGTACCAGCCGCCTGCCTGCGCACCGGTGTTACCGGCCAGGAACGATTTCAGGCCAAAGATCTGTCCCAGCTCGTCGTGCAGTTCCATGCCGCCGTCCTGATAATACCAGTTGACCATTTCTTGCGCGGTCATGCCGAACGGAACAGCGGTGAAGAAGGCATAACCCGGATGCTGACCCACAAAGTAGTAATCAGCCGCGTGATACATGTCGGCCTGACCCGATGATACGGCGTCGAAGACTTCAAATGCGCCAACCAGTTCACCCGCTGCCTTGATGTCAACAGTCAGGCTGCCATCCGACATTGCGTTGATGCTGTCTGCACAACGCTGGGCACTGTCGAACACGCCAGCCAGACCACGGCCCCACGAAGTTACCATGGTCAGTGTGCGGTTGCCCTGCGCATAGGCCGGAGCCGCCAGAGCGGTCGCTGCCGCTGCCGAACCGCCCAGTGCGGATTTTTTCAGAAATGAACGACGATCCATATGAGTATTCCTCCCCTACATGTCCAAAACCCAGGCAAATGCCGGGTGCAGTCGTTATCAGTGCGCGCCAGATTAAGGGGCAGGTTTTGAATGTGAATACCTACTACTGCGTAGACGGCAGGGTTTTTGTCGGACACAGCGGCAGAAACTGTTTCAATTTCCGCCATTTCTTCGTTTCACAGGCCGCGTTGCGGCACTCAGGCCCAAAAATTTTGCATTTTCCCCCGCGCTTGCGTATCGATTCGAGCATGAGGGGATTCCGAAACCTGATTTCGCTAACTTATGGCCAGAAACTGTCATTGGTGGCAGCGATTCCACTGGTCGTGGCAGTTGCGGCAATTGCGCTGCTGGTCGCCTATGAGTCCCGCGCCACAGCCGAACGCGAGATCCAGGCGCTGGAACGTCGGCTGATCGAGGCCAAGAAAGAAGAACTGAAGAATTACGTTACACAAGCCCGGAATGGTTTCGCCTATATCTATGGGCGTGCCTCGCCTGACGACCGCGTTGCCAAGAATCTGGTAACACAGATTCTGTCGGCGATGATTTACGGGAAAGACGGCTTCTTTTTCGTCTATGACTATGACGGCACCAATCTCGTCAGCCCGCGCCAGACCGAATTCATCAATCGCAACTGGGAAGGTCTGACAGACAGCGATGGCACCCCGGTCGTGGACGAGTTCATCAGCCTCGCCCGACAAGGTGCAGGGTGGCACAGCTTCATGTGGCAAAAGCCCTCGACCGGGGAAGAGGCACAGATGATCGCCTACGTCGTCGGCCTGCAGGATTGGCAATGGGCCGTCGGCACCGGGGTTTTCATCGACGACATCGTGGCAACCGTTGCCAATGCCCGCGCCGAGGTTGAAGCCCGCGTGCAGCGGACCTTCATGTACATTGGCGGTATCGTTCTGGCCGCCGTGCTGATCGTCTTTGCCTCGGGCATGTTGCTGAACGTGCGCGAACGCAGGCTGGCGGATGCCAAGCTCAAAGAACTGACCCAGCGCGTGTTTGACGCCCAGGAGGAAGAGCGCGGTCGCGTGGCGCGCGAGTTGCACGACGGGATCAGCCAGATACTCGTAGGCGTGCGCTATGCCTTGGACAACGCCCGTAGGCGACTTTCGCGAGGCGATGACGAAGGTGCCCGTGATCCGCTGGACAAGGGAATTGATCACCTTGGCACCGCGATTACCGAGGTCCGCCGCATCAGCCGTGACCTGCGCCCCGGCGTGCTGGATGATCTGGGCCTCGGCCCTGCCCTCAAGGCGCTGACGGATGATTTCCGCGAACGCACGGGGATCGAGACCGAATTCTCGACTGTTGTGTTCCGCAACCGGCTGGATCAGGACAGCAAGATCGCCCTCTACCGGATAGCGCAGGAGGCCCTGACCAATATCGAACGGCATTCCGGCGCAACCCGGGTTACGATCGACCTGCGCGGCCACAAGAAGGGGGCGACGATGCGTATCACCGACAACGGCCACGGCTTGACCGTCGGGCCGGATCAGGTCAGCACCGGTATCGGGCTGCGCAATATGGAGGAACGCATCGCACAGCTTGACGGATCGCTGCGCATTCTGTCATCACGCGGACCACGCAGCGGCACGGTGATCGAAGCCCGCCTGCCGCTGAGCCACTTGCTGCCGCCGCAGGAAGACTCGCCACTGAACCGAAAGGCCGGCACATGAGCGAAAAGACGATCCGGGTCCTCATCGTAGACGACCACCCGATGGTGGCCGAGGGGATTCAGTCGATCCTTGAAAGCTACTCGGAAATCGACGTGGTGGGGACCCTCAGCAATGGTCAGGATGCGGTCGATCAGGCGGCGGTCCTGTCACCCGACGTTATCCTGATGGACCTGAACATGCCCGGCATGGGTGGGCTCAGCGCGACCGAGATCATTCTGGAGCGGCTGCCGGACACCCGCATCCTGATCCTGTCCATGCATGACAGCCCGGAGTACATCTCGACGGCGCTCAGTCACGGTGCCAGGGGATATGTGCTCAAGGATGTGCAGACTGAAGAAATCAAACAGGCCATCGATGCGGTAATGCGCGGCGAACAATATCTCTGCACCGGGGCCAGCGGGTCCTTGAAGCCCAAGGAAGACGGTGGGCGCGAAGCACTGACCGGGCGCGAGCAGACGATCCTACTGGAACTGGCCCAGGGTAAGTCGAACAAGGAAGTTGCCATCGCCCTGGAAATCTCGGTTCGTACCGTGGAAACGCACCGCAAGAATATCAAACGCAAGCTGGGCATCTCATCAACGGCCGGCCTGACCCGCTATGCGCTGGAACACGGTGTGCTGCAAGGAACAAGCCCCGGGTTTTAAACTCTGCCCGCAGCGCGCAGCGCTGCCGGGCCCAACCGGCGGAGGTGCGCCAAAGGCGCATCGACAACGGGCGGGAGGCCCTTGCCTCAAGCCCTCGGTCGGATGTCCTGACCAAAGAACACCAGCGTTCCGTCCTCGTCGATAACGTGAAACTCGCGTTGCTGGTAAGGTTGATCGAAAGGCGGGCGCACGCGGCTTTCGGGCAGGTCCGCCAATCCGGGACGCAGTTCCTCATAAAGGTCGTCGATGCCATCGACATCTATGTAAAAGGATTGATCGTCCCCCAACGCCCGACCGTCCTCGCGCGGTGGGCATTCGATCAGCCTTATGGCTACTTTTTCCAGCGACAAAAACGCGTAATTGTCTTGCCGGAAACCGCAGGAAAACCCCAGACGGTCACAATAGAAATCAATCTGCTTCTGCAAGGAAGAGCACAATACAAATGGCGTGAGTTGCAAAATACGAGGCACCAGACCCTCCGACTGCTGAAATGTCATCCGGTCTTAGCCTAACATGAATCAGTCCAGCAATTTGTCCTTTCTCACCCGCTCCCGTTCGTGGTGATGTGGCAATACGCGGCCATAAAGCTGCCGTGTCCGTTCGACACCGCCACACATTCCTTTGGCTTCGACAAAGGAATATATCCCGACGTATCGTTTGCGCGCACCTTCTACCGGCGCGACCCGATGCAACGAATACCGCCCCTTGAATATCTGCAGATCGCCGGGCTGCAGGGCCAGTTGCCGAACCCGTGCCATGTTGCCATCCAGAACCGAGGCAACGGCATCAAAATTCTCGTCCTCTGCACTGCGAAGATTGGGGACATATTCGAACGCACCGCCCTGCTCTCCGTTCTGGATGGCCAGCGTCACGGTGTAATTGTTGGTGTCGAAATGCCAGGGAAAGCCCTGCCCCTTCTCGACCACATTTATGATTACGTCCGCCAGCGGATCATCATAGCGAAAGAACCGGTCTTCGGGCTCGTTCAGCGCGTCTCGGATGAAGGGCATGAACCCCTCGAACTCGTAAATCCTTCGCAACGGGCCCGCTTTGGGAAAACTGTCGGCAGGCACAAAAGCGTTCGAGCGGTCATAAAAACGGCGTATCGGATGACCTATCCCAAAGCGCGGATCATCTTTGGTGAAATACGCATTCGTACGATTAAAAGATCGGTGTGCTTTCGGAGCAACCGCGTTAGCTTCCGCCAGTAACTGCTCCAGCCCCTCGGCGTGAACGAAGCCGGGTAAAACGGCACAGCCATCCTGATCCAGCTCGCGCCTCACATCGGCGATCATCCGGTCATAGGCGCGGGAGTCCGGGCGATCGATCGGATACCGCCCCAGATCCACCAGGTCCTGCAGCATATTCCACCTCCGTAACCTGCCCTGTCAGGTTCAGCGTGCCTTAGTCCAAATGGCCTATCATGCCCGTTTCGGACATTGCCCTGACGCTTTCTGACAAGTTGCAAAACGGTCCAAACACCCCGCTCGCAAAGAGAAGTTCACGGAAATTCCCAACATGCGTCAATCTGCGCAATAAAATGTCGCAAAATTCACCCCTCAGGTTACAAAATTGGTACGATTGCCTGTTGACGCCCCTTCCCCCCGCTCATAATGTCCCCTCCAAGCAAAAAGGAGCCTCTGGCGATGAGAACGCTAGTCGTAATCGTAGGAACCACGCGCATGGGCCGGTGACGGTAAACCATAATCGAACCCATGCGCCTCCGAAAATCTCGGGGGCTTTTTTTTGTCAAACGCAAGACACATGTCGCGAACGGAGCAAAGCAGATGACACGTGAGATGACCGGCGCAAAGATGGTGGTACAGGCCCTCAAGGATCAGGGCGTGGACACGGTATTCGGATACCCCGGCGGCGCCGTGCTACCGATCTATGATGAGATCTTTCTGCAAAACGACATCCGTCACATTCTGGTGCGTCACGAACAGGGCGCGGTTCACGCCGCCGAAGGCTATGCCCGCTCGACCGGCAAACCCGGTGTCGCGCTGGTGACCTCCGGCCCCGGCGCGACCAACGCGGTGACCGGCCTGACGGATGCGTTGCTGGACTCAATCCCGATTGTGGTTCTGACCGGTCAGGTTCCGACCTTTATGATCGGCTCGGACGCCTTTCAGGAGGCCGACACCGTTGGCATCACCCGCCCCTGCACCAAGCACAACTGGCTGGTGAAAGACACGGACTCGCTGGCCGCGACGATGCACGAGGCGTTCCACGTTGCCACTTCGGGCCGTCCTGGTCCGGTGCTGGTCGACGTTCCCAAGGATGTGCAGTTCGCCTCGGGCGAGTACAGCCCGCCGAAACCGTCAACCTCGCATTACCAGCCAGTTCTGAAAGGCGATCTGGAAGAGATCACTGAGCTTGTTGCAGCCATGGAGACGGCGAAGAAGCCGGTGTTCTACACCGGCGGCGGCGTGATCAACTCGGGCCCAGCGGCCAGCCAGTTGTTGCGTGAGCTGGTGGATGCGACCGGATTCCCGATCACTTCGACCCTGATGGGCCTGGGCGCGTATCCGGCTTCGGGGAAAAACTGGCTGGGCATGCTGGGCATGCACGGGCTCTACGAGGCCAATCTGGCGATGCACGACTGCGACCTCATGATCAATGTCGGTGCGCGCTTCGATGACCGGATCACGGGACGGATTGATGCGTTCTCGCCGAACTCGAAAAAGGCGCATATCGATATCGACCCGTCGTCGATCAACAAGGTGATCCGCGTGGACATCCCGATTGTCGGCGACGTGGCGCATGTGCTTGAGGACATTCTGAAGGTGTGGAAGGCACGCGGTCGCAAGACCAACGCCGCAGCCGTCAAGCAATGGCAGAGCCAGATCAGCGACTGGCGCAAGGTCAACTGTCTGGCTTTCACCAACAGCGAAAAGACCATCAAACCGCAACACGCTCTGCAACGGCTTGAGGCGCTGACCAAGGATCACGACCGCTATATCACCACCGAGGTCGGCCAGCACCAGATGTGGGCCGCGCAGTATCTTGGTTTTGAAGACCCCAATCGGTGGATGACATCGGGTGGCCTGGGAACGATGGGCTATGGCACTCCGGCATCGATCGGTGTGCAGATGGCGCATCCCGACGCGCTGGTGATCAACGTCGCGGGTGAGGCCTCGTGGCTGATGAACATGCAGGAAATGGGCACCGCCGTTCAGTATCGCCTGCCGGTGAAACAGTTCATCCTGAATAACGAGCGTCTGGGCATGGTCCGCCAGTGGCAGGAGCTGCTGCATGGCGAGCGTTATTCACACAGCTGGTCTGAGGCCCTGCCCGATTTCGTCAAACTCGCCGAAGCCTTCGGCGCCAAGGGCATCATGGTCAGCGATCCGGCAGACCTGGATGATGCGATCATGGAAATGATCAATTACGACGGTCCGGTAATCTTCGACTGCCTGGTTGAAAAGCACGAGAACTGCTTCCCCATGATCCCATCGGGCAAGGCGCATAACGAGATGCTGCTGGGCGAGGCCGAAACGCAGGGTGTCATTCAGGCCGGCGGCGCTGTTTTGGTCTGACAAATATCGAATTTTGTCGCGCGCCACGGGCGCCTGATACTCAAGAATGACGAAAGGGACATAAATGTCTGCCCTACATATCAAAAAAGGCTCCACCCGCCATTCGGCCTATAACCTGCGCCCCACTTTCTCGGACGTGCAGGAACAACACACAATTGCGGTTCTGGTGGAAAACGAACCCGGTGTTCTTGCCCGTGTAATCGGGCTGTTCTCGGGCCGGGGTTACAACATCGAAAGCCTGACCGTGGCCGAGGTCGATCACACCGGCCACCTCAGCCGGATTACCATCGTCACCACCGGGACGCCGCAGGTGATCGAACAGATCAAGGCGCAGTTGGGCCGAATCGTCACAGTGCATGACGTGCATGACCTGACTGTCGAAGGCCCCTCGGTCGAGCGTGAGCTGGCCATCATCAAGGTTGTGGGCGCAGGTGACAAGCGGGTCGAGGCCCTTCGCCTGGCCGATATCTTCCGCGCCAATGTTGTGGACAGCACGCTGAACTCCTTCATCTTCGAGATCACCGGTGCGCCGGACAAGATTGACGCCTTTGCCGATCTGATGCGCCCGTTGGGCCTCGTCGAAATTGCCCGTACCGGCGTCGCGGCCCTGCTACGCGGCGAGTAATCTCTGCCCTCACCCTGTCGGAGAATTCCTTCAGGGTGAGGGAACCAAAGTTTCTATGTTTGTATCAAACTCTGAATTTGGCCATGGATGTCCTGTCCAATGCGGCATAAATCCGCAAAAGCTTATACAAAATAAAATAAAGCCTATTGCGTTTGTTGCTTTGAGCGTTAGCCTCTGGGTGTGACGTGGCGTTGGGATGCGTCCGTCAAAGTCATCTGTACGATTTTGACGCATAATTGGCCTTTCGGCCGACGGTATTGCGTAAACAAAATTGAGTCGCGAGAACCTGGGACGACAATGACAAATGATCACCGCAACCCTGCCGAATTGCGCAGGATGTTCGGCGCCAATCTCCGGCGTCTTGCCCGGCAATACTCGTCAATTTCGGAACTTTGTCGGCAGCTTGGGATCAATCGGACCCAATTCAACAGATATCTGGGCGGAGAGAGTTTTCCGCGGCCTGACGTTCTGGACCGGATTTGCCGGTTCTTTGAAGTCGATGCCCGAATTCTGCTACGACCACTGGACGAGATCGAACGCGCGCCGACACACCCCGCGGCCTCGGCCCTGACCGATTTTCTGGGCTCAGGCCCGACGACATTGACTGAAAACCTGTTTCCGGCAGGGTTTTATTATGCCACCGAAACCGAGCTGGACGAACAGCAGCCATCCAGGCACCGGCTGTTTCACGCGCGCAGATTGCCACAATGTACGCTCGTGCGCGGCTACGAACCGCGCCCGGGAATGCCCGGAGCTCTCCCGACTGAACGTGAAGTACAGGGGATCGCAGCCTGCGCCGGACGGCAGATTTACATCCTGATGTCCAGCCGGGCCTCTCAAAACAGCCGAATATACCTTGTGACACGTGGGACGGAAGAGCACTCGGATCGCTGGCGCGGCGTTGCGATCTGCCTGTCGAAGACCACGGCCAGTGCGACCACAACGCGACGTATCCTTCTGCGCCACCTGGGAGAAGACCCAACAGCGGTTTTGGCGGCGGCGCGCACGGCTCGCCGCTCGGAGCGGCCTGCGCCACAGGCAGTCAGGTAGCGCAGCTGTAGTGGTCGACCGTACTAAGCTGCCTCTTCCTGCCGCGCCTGTGCGATTAGCCGATACAAATGCCAACTTGCATGACCCAGCAATGGCAGCACAATCAATAGGCCCAAAAACCACGGTATCATGGCTGCAAAGGTCAGAACCGCGATAAACACGCCCCACCCTAACATGATCCTTGGATTGTCGCGGACATAGGCAAAGCTGGCAATCATGGCCGTCACGAAATCCAGCTCCCGGTCCAGCAGCATCGGGATCGAGAGAACCGTGATCATGTACAGAACCGTCGCAAACACCGCCCCGACGGCAGTTCCAACGAGCAACATCATCAACCCGTTGGATGTCTGAAGAACTTCAAGCGACGTCGTCACATTGGTCATGGTTGAAAGCCCCATGAACAGGGCAAAAATCATGTGGCCCAGAAAGAACCAGAACAGAAACATGACAACAATGATCGCACAGATCGAAGGCAGCTGACGACGGCTTTGCTGCACGACAACGCCGAAAATGGCGCCGAAGTCCAAGGATTCTCCCTGTTCCAGCCGGTGCGACACTTCATATAGTCCGACAGCAGCAAATGGTCCGAGCAGAGGGAAACCGATGGCGGCAAGCACCAGCCAATATGATGTTTCTGATTGCACCGTGATCCACGCAATAGCCCACCCTGCCAGTACGTAGAAGCCGGCGAAAAGTAACCCGAATACCGGCGCCCGACGAAAGTCGGCCCAGCCCCGGCGCAAGGCGTCGCGCAACATATCCGCGTTCACAGGCCCCATGTTCGGAACACCAAATGGTTTGTCCATATTCCGTTTCTCCTCCCTTAACGGCTTTATTGTCGTGCCGGATAATTTTGTGGCCAACCGGTGGCGGCGTGATATGCGGCACCGATTGACAAGATGCGGGCATCTGACCCGCGTGGTCCAAAAATCTGCATTCCCATCGGCAACCCTTTGGCCCCAAACCCGACCGGGACGGACAAACAGGGCAAACCAATCAGGCTGACCGGCACCATGACCTGCATCCACCGATGATAGGTATCCATGCTATTTCCTGCAATTTCGGTCGGGTACGGCGTTTCGATCTCAAAGGGCCAAACCTGCGTCGAGGGCAGGATCAGGGCGTCATAGTCGTTGAACACCTCCGCAGCACGCCGGAACCATTCCGTGCGCGCGACACTTGCATGATGAACCTCCATTGCCGTCAGGGCTAGCCCCCGATCCAGTTCCCATTGTGCCGTGTCCTTCAGCGCCGCCCGCTGCTCTGCCAGGGGAGCGAGGTTGGCGGCCACGCTCCAGGATCGCAATGTGGCCCAGCTGTCCCAGATCCGCTCTGCCTCGATTGGCGGCGCGACGGCCTCGACCCTGGCCCCAAGTTGCGTGAAGACTGAGAGTGCGTTCTGGCAAAGGTCACGAATGCCGTCTTCAAATGGGTAAGCGCCGCCCCAATCATCCAGCCATCCGATCCGCATACCTTTTAAATCAGCTGTACTGACGGGCGAAACCGCCGGACTTGGCACCGCATGAGGTTGTCGCGGGTCAGGCCCCGAGATCACGTCCAGGAAAACTCCCAGGTCCTCGGGCCTCCGCGCCATCGGGCCGAGTGTGGACAGTTGATGCAGATAACCATCCCCAACAGGCTCGGGCGGAACCCGCCCCCAGCTCGGCCGGAACCCGTAGACATTGTTCCAGGCGGCCGGGTTGCGCAGGCTGCCCATCATGTCGGACCCATCCGCCAGTGCCACCATTCCCGCCGCCAGCGCCACTGCGGCCCCACCCGACGATCCACCACAGGTACGCGTCGGGTCATACGCGTTGCACGTCGCCCCATGAACCGGGTTAAACGTATGCGAGCCAAGTCCGAATTCCGGGGTATTGGTCTTACCGATCAGGATCGCCCCCGCCGCCCGCATCCGCGTCGCGATCAGATCGTCCTTCTTTGCGATATTGTCCTGAAAGATCGGCGACCCTTGCGAGGTCACCATTCCGGCGACATTGACCAGGTCTTTGACCGCGATTGGCAATCCATGCAGCGGGCCTGTAACCGGCCCGTCATCCAACACGCGCGCCTCGGCCATCAATTCATCCGGGTCGCGCAACGCCACGATGGCGTTCAGGGGGCCGTTCACCGACGCGATACGGTCCAGAGTTGCCCGCATCAGTTCGACCGCTGATGCCTGCCCTGTGGACATCGCGTTCAACAAGTCTGTTGCGGTTGTTTGGCTTAGGTCCATCCCTGGCGCATCCCTCTTACAGGATCAGCCTAGCCGGGGCTCATCTCCATTTAAACCCACTGTTTAAATGTATCTTTTTCACCGGCACCTCTCGGGGTTACCTGATTTTCAGGTCAAATCGCAAATTGCTGTTGCCCCCAAGAAAATGCTTCAGGCACAGGAAGATCAAAAGGAAGCTAATGACCAGCCACACACCGCCCCACAGCATGGAAGTGCCACCGAATTCCTCGGCCAACATATACGCGTCCGAGCGTATGCCCGAGCGGCGGATCGTGTCGTCAAAAATATCATAGGGCACGTAGATCATACTGCTCAGTCCGATGATCCGCAGCACCAGATCGCACGGCGCCCGGCTAAAAAACCACGTCGTAGCGAGCATGGCGGCGCCAACCCCGGCACAGAATGCCATTGCAAAGGGTTTGCGGACGTAAAGCAGCGTCACCAACAGCATGACGCCGCCGAAACCGCCAAGCACCGCCCGGTCCCAATGCGTGCGCAGGGCGATAATCAACAGACCCATTCCAAGCGCCAGTGACCCAAGATAACCAGAAGACAGGCTCAGAAACCGGTTGCCGCCTCGGCCAACGACAAGACCGCCCTGTTGCGGCGAGATGGTGAAGCTTTCGACCGATCCGCCAGTCAGAACTATCGCGATCGTATGCGAAAGCTCGTGCAGGAAAACAACCATTATTTTCAGCGGCAGCACAAACGGCGTTGCCCAGAACAGAAACACCAGCGCGACAATCGCAATAAGCTGCCAGTGGCCTCTGATCAGGTTCATCACGGGCATTGTGCAGGGCCGCTATCAGCCTTCGCCCTGTGCCTCTGACCGGCTCTTGCCCGCAACGTTCAATGCCAGTGTCGCGGCCATGAAACCGTCCAGATCGCCATCCAGAACGCCCTTGGTGTCCGAGGTTTCAAAGTTCGTCCGCAAATCCTTGACCATTTGATAGGGCTGCAACACGTAGGAACGGATCTGGTTGCCCCAACCCGCATCGCCTTTGGCCTCGTGGGCCGCGTTGATGTCGGCGTTGCGGCGGTCCAGTTCCTGCTGGTACAGGCGTGATTTCAGCGCTTTCATCGCGATGTCCCGGTTCTGGTGCTGCGACTTCACGGATGAGGTCACAACGATCCCGGTCGGGATGTGCGTGATCCGCACCGCCGAGTCTGTGGTGTTCACGTGCTGACCACCCGCGCCCGAAGACCGGTAAGTGTCGATGCGGATTTCTGACGGATTAACCTCGATCTCGATATTGTCGTCCACAACCGGGTAAACCCAGACCGAACTGAACGAGGTGTGCCGTTTGGCCGCCGAGTCAAAGGGCGAAATTCGCACCAGACGGTGCACGCCGCTTTCCGATTTCAGCCAGCCATAGGCATTGTGGCCGGAAATCTTGTAAGCCGCGGATTTGATCCCCGCCTCTTCGCCCGCAGTCTCGGACTGAAGTTCAACCGTATAACCTTTTTTCTCGGCCCAGCGCACATACATCCGAGCCAGCATAGAGGCCCAGTCGCAGCTTTCCGTCCCGCCCGCGCCCGAGTTGATTTCAAGGAAAGTGTCGTTGCCGTCGGCCTCACCATCCAGCAGCGCCTCAAGCTCTTTCTTGGCGGCTTTGGCCTGCAACTTCCTGATCGCCTCTTCGGCGTCAGTGACGACCTCTTCGTCCTCTTCCATCTCGCCCAGTTCGATCAGTTCGATATTGTCGTTCAAATCGGTCTTGATGGATTCATAGGTCTCGATGGCATCGACAAGCAACTGACGTTCACGCATCAGTTTCTGCGCGTTGTCGGGGCTGTCCCACAGGTTGGGATCCTCAACGCGCGCATTAAATTCCTCAAGGCGATGGGGGGCGGTTTCATAGTCCATACGCTGCGCCAACAGCTCCAGCGACTTTTCGATTTCCGCCACGGTATTCTGGGTTTCGGCGCGCATGGTCTTGTCCCAACTTGCTCAATCAGGCCTGCGTGATAGCAAGAGGTTCGGGACACCACAAGGCAGTCGAGACGTGAATGGCAGAAGTACCGCTCGAGTTTCCTGAGAGATGGGGGCTGACAATCCTCGCACCGGTCGCGGAAACCGGTTTGGCAAGGCTGTGGAAAGTCCAGATTGCAGATGGAACCCTGGCAGCCCTGAAGTTGTATCGCAAACCGGATCGTGGAAACGAAGCACCGGCCGCGCAGCTATTGACGCGCTGGCAAGATCGAGGAGCAGTTGAGATTTTCGCCGAGGAGGGTAAGGCCGTTCTGATGGAATGGCTCGATGGTCCATCCCTGGGCGACATTGCGCGCAATGGCGATGCGGACAAAGCGTGCAGATCGTTGGCCGATACAGCCCGTCTGTTGCATACCGAACCACGGGTCAATCCGACTGGGTTAAGAGATCTGAACACGGTCTTTGCGCCGCTGTTCACATGCTCTTTTTCACCGGGCTGCACAGCGTCTCTCCGGCAAGACATGACGCGGGCAACGGACTTGGCTCGCTCCCTTCTGGATAGCCAGGACGTACTAAGCGCTTTGCATGGTGACCTGCATCATGACAACGTCATTCAAACCCAAAACGGGCTAAAGGTCATCGACGCCAAGGGATATGTCGGCGATCCGGCGTTTGAACTGGCCAATGCCTTACGCCACCCCAAGGGAATGCCGGACTTTGTGCGCCGACCTGAACAGTTGGATCGGTGTATTGCCCTCTATTCCGAAGCTATGGATGTGCAGCCCAAACGTCTGGCGCAATGGGCTGCCGCAAAATGTGCGTTGTCGATCCTGTGGCGTTCTAACGGAATCATCACAGACGACGGCGAAGCAGATTTGCTCAACCTGTTCCTAAAATCGGCCGATCAGTAAAGGCCGCCGCCCTGCAGATCACCCTGGCTGGCATTTGGCCCAACTGTGATCGTATTGCCGGTCGATGTGGTGACCTGACGGCCCGAGCTGGCCTCCTCAAACAGCGGCAGATCCGAACCCATCGCAAAGCCACCGTCATAGACGCGGTCGATAAAGCCATCGACACCATCACGGAAATACTCGGCCACGACAAAGTCACCGGTTGCATCCGCAGGCAGGCGCGCGCCGCTGAACCGGTCGATCTTGATGAAGTGACCTCCCGGAGGCACTTCGAATGGACCGCCACCATATTTCTCGACGGCCTTTTCCATGAAGCTCTGGAAAACCGGACCGCACAAGGTGCCGCCGTAAGCCCCCCGCCCCATCGGGCGCGGGCGGTCGTAACCGATATAGCATCCGGCAACGATGTTCGAGGTGAAGCCGATGAACCAAGCGTCCTTGGATTCATTGGTCGTCCCGGTTTTGCCGGCTGTCGGCACGGGCAGGTTGACGACGCGGGAAGCGGTTCCCCGATCCACAACCCCTTTCATCATCGAGGTCAGCTGGTAAGCGGTAATCGCATCCATGACCTGACTGCGGTTGGTTTCGATGGTCGGCGACTCGTCCGGCTCCAGCCAGGTCGAGTTACAGTCCAGACACTGACGGTCATCATGGCGATAGATCGTCTTGCCAAAGCGGTCCTGAATGCGGTCGACCAGAGTGGGTTCGACCCTTTCGCCACCATTGGCGAACATCGCGTAGGCCGCGACCATCTTGTAAAGCGTCGTCTCTTCGGACCCCAGCGAGTTCGCCAGGAAGGCGCCCATCCGGTCATAAACGCCGAACCGTTCCGCGTAACCGGCAACAACAGGCATAGTGACTTCCTGCGCCAGGCGGATGGTCATCAGGTTCCGCGATTGTTCGATCCCTGTGCGCAGCGGCGTCGGGCCATAGAATTTGTTGGTCGAGTTCTTGGGACGCCACAGGCCCTGAGGGGTATTCACTTCGATCGGAGCGTCCACAACGATGGTGGCCGGGCTATAGCCACTGTCCAGCGCGGCGGCATAGACGAAGGGCTTGAAGCTGGATCCAGGCTGGCGCTGCGCCTGGGTGGCGCGGTTGAACACCGAATCCTGATACGAGAACCCGCCCTGCATCGCCAGAACGCGGCCCGAGTTCACGTCCATTGCGACAAAGCCGCCCTGAACCTCGGGCACCTGACGCGCGGACCACTGACCCTCGGCCCCGGCCATCACCAGAATGACATCGCCGCGATTGAAATTGGCCGCGAAATCACCCTGCATCCATTTGATATCTGACCGAGGGATTGTGCCTTCGGCGGGACCGTCCTCAATACCGACAGTCAGTTGCTGGTCACCCACGTTCATCACCACCGCCGGGTACCATTGCGTCGGCAACACCACATCACGCGGGATTTCCATGATAGCCAGCGCTTCACGCCACTGGGTCTCATCCGCAAGTTTCTCTTCCGGGATCACCTCGCCGGTCCCACGCCATTTCCCGCGCGATCGGTCGTATTTCTGCAACGCTTCGCGCAGGGCGCGAGCGGCTTCGACCTGCATCTCTTCGTCCACCGAGGCGCGAACGGTGAAACCGCCGGTAAAGAACTCACCCTCGCCAAAATCTTCGCTCAGCTGGCGGCGAATTTCGTCGGTGAAAAAATCACGCGGCGGCAGCGCGGTGCGGAAGCTCTCGAAATCGCCGTTCTGGACCGAGCGCAGAGGCATTTCGACCTCGGTCTCATAGGTCGCCTGGTCGATATAGCCATTCTGCCGCATTTCGCGCAGCACATAGTCGCGGCGGGCAAGCAGTCGATCCTTCTGCCGGACTGGGTGGTAATCCGAAGGCGCCTTGGGCATAGCGGCCAGCATTGCAGCCTCATGCGGGGCCAATTCCTGCAAGGTCTTGTTGAAATAGGTCTGCGCCGCGGCGGTTACACCGTACGAGTTCTGACCCAGAAAGATCTCGTTCATGTAGAGTTCGAGAATCTGTTCCTTGTCGAGCGTATCCTCAAGCCGCGTGGCGAGGATGATTTCCTTGATCTTTCTTTCGGCCCGGCGGTCACCCGACAGCAGGAAGTTTTTCATCACCTGCTGCGTGATTGTCGACGCACCACGCACGGTTTCACCTTTGGAGCGGACGGCTTCGACACCAGCCGCGATGATACCGCGCGGGTCATAACCCTGATGGGTGTAGAAGTTCTTGTCTTCCGCCGAGATGAACGCCTGTTTCACCAGATCGGGAATTTCTTCGGACGGTGTGAACAGGCGGCGTTCCTGCGCGAATTCATCGATCAGTTGGCCTTCGCCCGAGTAAATCCGGCTGATCGTTGGCGGCTTGTACTGCGCCAGCGATTCATGGCTGGGCAGGTCGCGCCCATACATCCAGAACACTGCACCGACGACCAGCGCAGCCATAAAAATACCCAAAGTGACGAGGCTGAAGATCGCCCCGAAAAACGAAAGAATGAAACGGATCACGTTACTGCCTTTTACTCGCGCTGCCGCCTATATAGTGATGCCCCGGCGCAGGGTCAAAACACGATGGCCAATATTAGCCGGTTTGCGCCGCAGGGTCACTGCCCAATCAGGGACCGTTTAACCAGATCGTCCTGCCGCCATTGCTCCAGACCACTCAGAATTCCACGTGCCATTCCTTTGCGCCATTCTGGATTTTGTATGTTTTTCAGATCTCTGGGGCTGGAAAGAAATCCAAGTTCGACCAATACCGAAGGAATATCCGCCGCCTTGAGAACCGAGAAGGATGCGGTACGGATGGGGCGGCTGTTCATCGGCCCGCCCTGCTGGGTCATCCCGCCCGCCAGTGCCCGTGCCAGCGCATCGGTACGTGGCTTGGTTTCCTGCCGGGCGATATCCAGCAGAACATCGACCACCTGATCGTCCGCGCCGCTAAGATCCACGCCCGAAATCAGGTCGCCACGGTCGTGGCGCTCGGCCAGTTTATGACTGGCCACGTCCGAGGCGTCCGCAGACAACGTATAGACCGCCGCCCCGTGCGCGCGGCCTTCTGACAATGAATCCGCATGCAGCGAGATAAAAATATCCGCCCCAGCCCGGTGCGCCAGCGCGATGCGACGCTCAAGCGAGACGAACTGATCGTCGACCCGTGTCAATACCACCTGATACCCACCCGCGCGCAAAAGGGTCTCGCGCAGTTCCCGGGCAAAGGTCAGCATCAGCGTTTTTTCATCTGTGCCCGCGACCTCGGCCCCTGGATCAATGCCGCCGTGACCGGGGTCCAGCATCACCCGCAGGGCGCGCGCGCCATCATCACCGGGTATGGCGGTCGTCACCGCCGGCGCGGGCAGGTCCCACCCCGGCTGGCGCGGAGCACCGGCGCTGGCGGCAAAGGTTTCAAAATCCGTTCCACGCAGCCTGAGCGACAGCCGTGCCGCGCCTGTGACCTGATCCAGCCTCAGATCAGATGTATCCACTGCCAGCGGTGCGCCAAGCTCCAGAACCATGCGCGACCACCCCGGTACATAAGCGCCGAATTGGACGCCACTGATACGATCGGTTTGCAGAAAGGCGTCATTGTCCAAACCGGTCCAGTCGACCTCCTGAAAGTCAAGAACCATACGGTAGGGATCTCGCAACGTGAACACCCGGTACGGCACCCCCTGGCTAAGGCCTAAGTCCAGCCGAACACCTGAGCGCCCATCGTCGACGATACGGCTCTGATCCGGCAGAACACGCGCAAGGGCGTTGAAGTCCTGCGCGACGGCAGCACTTGTTAGCGCCCAGAACAGCGCAATAGCGTAGTATATTCTGCTCATAGCCTCAAGTTTTCCCGAGATCGTTTGGGTTGCAGCCTATCCGATAAAAGCGTCTTTGTGAACGCGCTACACCTGCTCCGTGATCGCGCCACGCTCAGTCATGAAACGGCGCAGTCTCAGCAATCCTTCCTCGATATCTTCTGTCGAGCGGGCATAGGAGATCCGCAATGTCTGGTGCCCGCGCTGCGGATCAAAATCCAGACCCGGCGTGACGGCAACCCCGGCCTTTTCGAGAATCTCGGCCGCAAAGGCGCGGCTGTCATCGGTCTGCTCTGATACATCTGCGTAGACATAGAAGGCGCCATCCGGTGGCGCGATGTTGGTGAATCCGGCTTGCGGCAGACCTTCCAGCATAAGCTTTCGATTGCGACGGTATATATCCAGATTGGCCTGCAACTCGTCATCACAATCCATCGCCGCCAGCGCCGCCACTTGGCTGGCATGCGGCGCGCAGATGAACATGTTCTGGGCGATCCGTTCGACCACACGCACCTGATCTTCGGGCACGACCATCCAGCCGACACGCCAACCTGTCATCGAGAAGTACTTTGAGAACGAGTTGATCACATAGCACTCATCCGTCAGTTCCAGCGCGGTGACGGCTTTGGCCTCGTATTCCAGCCCGTGATAGATTTCGTCGCTGATGAACGACGCCCCCTGCCCGTGCGTGGCCTCGATCAGAGAGGCCATGGCCGAATGATCCAGCATGGTGCCGGTGGGGTTGGCCGGAGATGCCACCATAAGCCCTTGCAAGCCCAGCCCCGCGAAATCAGCCGGTACCGGCTGCAGGCGGTTTTCGGGTGCAGTCGGCAGATCTACCGGCACCAGACCCAGTGCTTTCAAAATCTGGCGGTAGGACGGATAGCCCGGTGCACCGATTCCCACGCGGTCGCCGCTGTCGAACAGGGATGTAAAAGCCAGCAGGAATCCGCCTGACGAACCGGGCGTGATCACAACCCTCTCAGGGTTCAGATCGACATCGTACCACTCACCATAAAGCCGCGCGATCCGCTGTCGCAGCGCAGGCAGGCCCAGAGCCACAGTATAACCCAGAGGCCCTTGTTCCATTGCCCTTGCCAATGCCTGAACCGCGCCCTTCGGCGCTCCGGTTCCGGGCTGGCCGACCTCCATATGGATGACGTGCCGCCCTGCTTCTTCGGCCTTGCGCGCGGCTTCCATCACGTCCATCACGATAAAGGGATCGACCCCGGATCGGGTTGAGTTTCTCATGCCCATCTCCCATGTTGCAGCCATGGCTTTTGAACGCTTATACAGGCTGGCGTCAATCCCGGCCCTGTTGCTGGTGGCAGTGACATGGATGACAAGCGCCGTTCAATCCGGTGCACAGGGCCTGATCCGTGACCCAGATATCGAATACGGGCTGCGCGAACTAGCTTTTCCGGTCCTGCGCGCCGCCGGGCTGAACACCAACCGGGTGCGGATATTGGTGGTCAACGACAGCACGTTCAACGCCTTTGTCATCGACTATAACGCGATCTACGTGAATTACGGCCTGATCCTGACTGTCGAAAGCCCAGAGATGCTTCAGGCCGTGATTGCACACGAAGCCGCGCACATCGCCAACGGCCATCTGGCCCGCCGGGTCGAAAACCTGCGGGCGGCCCAGCGTAATGCCGGATTTGGTACCGCCCTGGCCCTGATCGCTGCTGCTGCGGGCGGAGGCGAGGCCGCAGCGGGCATCGCCGCCGGCACGCAGGCCTCGGCCCTGCGCAGCTTTCTCGGCCATACACGTGCTGAGGAATCTTCGGCAGACAGAAGCGCCGCCAGTTATCTGAGATGGGCTGGCATTTCGCCCAGCGGAATGGTCACGCTGCACCGCAAGTTCGCAGGCCAGGAGTTGCTGAGCACTGCCAATCAGGATCCATACATGCGGTCTCATCCGACCAGCCGCGAGCGTCTGCGTGCGGCCGAGGCTTTTCTGGACGAATTTGGCGACAAGGCGAAACCGAACGAAAACGCCGACTACTGGTTCGCGCGGGTCAAGGGCAAGCTTTCAGCCTTCCTTCGGTCCCCGACATGGACCATGCGACGTGCGAAGGAAGAAAGCGCGCAAGACATCAGACTCATGCGCGAGGCGGCAGCCCACCACCAGAACCGCGACCTGGCCAAAGCTCGCGCTGCCATAGAAGGTGCACTGGAAATCCGCCCTGACGATCCCTTCTACTATGATCTCAAGGGGCAAATCCTGTTGGAAAACAGGCGGGTGCAAGAGGCTGTTGCCGCTTATGGTCAGGCAGTTGAGATGGCGCCCAATGATGCGCTGATCCTGGCGGGCTATGGCCGTGCCTTATTGGCACAGGGTCAGACGCAGAACGCACTGCAAGAGCTTGAAAAAGCGCGCGCACGGGATTATCGCAATGCCCGTTTGATGCAGGATCTTGGCGTCGCATACGCCAAGGTTGGAAATAACGGCATGGCCTCGACTGTGACCGCAGAAAGATATGCCTTGCAGGGCCGACTGGCCGATGCGGGGATTCATGCAAGACGTGCCATGGGGCAATTGCCCGTTGGCTCACCTGGTTGGCAAAGGGCGCAGGATGTGCTGATTGCCTCGGAACATGCGAAGAAAAAGAAAAGGAAACGGAAATGATCCTCAGACATGCTGCACCGGCCCTTCTGGGGCTTTCCCTGCTGACCGGCCCTGCGCAGGCGCTGGACCTGAACGCCATGAGCGATTCTGAGAAAGCAGAATTCGGCGCTCAGGTTCGGGAGTATCTTCTGGAAAACCCCGAAGTGATCATCGAAGCGATCAACATCCTCGAACAACGCAACGCCGTCGCCGAGGCCGCCGCGGACAAAGAACTGGTGGTCGCCAATGCGGACGAGCTGTTCAACGACGGATACAGCTGGGTCGGTGGCAACCCCGATGGCGACATTACATTGGTCGAATTCATGGACTATCGCTGTGGCTATTGCCGCCGCGCCGTCCCCGAAGTGGCCAGCCTGCTTGCCGAAGACGGCAATATCCGTCTGGTAATCAAGGAGTTCCCGATCCTGGGCGACGCCTCTGTCCTGTCGTCTCGCTTCGCGGTCGCAACCAAACATGTCGCGGGCGATGACGCCTATAAACAGGTGCACGACGCCCTGCTGGAGTTCAGCGGGGAACCCTCGGAGGTGTCCCTGCGTCGAATTTCAGACGGGCTTGGACTGGACAGTGACGCCATTCTGGCGGCCATGGACAGCGATCAGGTGACCGAAGAAATCAACCAGACACGTGAGCTGGCGCGTCGAATGAAGATTTCGGGTACACCTTCTTTCGTTCTGGGTACCGAAATGCTGCGGGGTTTCCTGCCTGCCGATCAGATGTTGCAGATTGCGGATGGCGTGCGGGCCGAACAAGGCTGAAGGTTCGGGGCGGGTTATCCGCCCCTTCCCATTATAACCCTGACATTTTTTCGGCTCTGAGAACGTATTTGTCGTCAAACCGGGCAAAACCATCATCCAACCACATTCGAAAACTGGCTGTTGGCGACATTTGATCAAAGCTGCGCGTGGTTCGCAGATCAGTTCCGTAAGGTGTTTCTGTGAACTTCCGCTCCATAGTTCCGCTGGAACCGATCGTGCCTTCCTTGGCGGACAGCGCCTTAAATCGCACTCCAAATTGCGCGTCAGGTTCGAACTGTTCTATGGTCTGCAACTCTTCTACGCGAGTCAGGTCATCAATCTGCGATATCTCGACAAAGCTTTCGCCCGGCTTGACCCACTCAATCGACACCGTGTTTTCGTCTCCGTAGGCGTCGACCGTATCGGGTGTCACGACTAGGAATGGCCAAAGCTCGTCGGGCGTCAGACGTGTTCTGACGTTACTGTGAAACGTCTTTTTGCGAACCGGAAGAAACCGATCCAGCCAACCGCCCCCATAGACAGAGAACGTCAACTGACAGAACATCATAGCGACGACGACAAAGAAAAATTCGGAAAAGTTACTGCCAGATTTTCCTACTGCCAAGTAAATGCAGATAATCGGTAACGAAAATGCCACGGATTCTGTTGCTGTGCGGATGGTTGGGAATAATAGTGCGATGGTCATTAAAACAGCGTCAAGAGCAAAAGGAAAGCTGCTCCGTACGCCAACTGAAAGGGTATACCGTACACAACTCGGTCGTCGTTCATACCCGCGATAAGCCCAGCAACAAGCATCATCAACGCGACGACCACAAATCTGCGCCTTTCACGGTACAGGCGCCGTCTAAGCGAAATCATAACACTCTTCAGACAACTTTAGCGTGTTGTGGAGAGGGATTGAGGCACAAGTTTGACAAATACGGGGCTATCGCATTGAAACAGGGTATGTTTTCGGGAGCGTGCTGTCCCTATTCGGCGGCTTCCTGAGCCGCATCCAGCTCAGCCGCCTTTTTCTCGACCTCTTCAACGATGTGGTCGATCATCTGATCGTTGGACATTTTGTGACTGGCCTTACCCGCCAGATAGACCATGCCCGATCCGGCACCGCCACCGGTAAAGCCGACATCGGTCATCAGCGCCTCGCCCGGCCCGTTCACGACGCAGCCAATGATCGACAGGCTCATCGGGGTCTTGATGTGCTCCAGCCGCATTTCCAAAGCCTCGACCGTTTTGATCACGTCGAACCCCTGCCGTGCGCAGGACGGGCATGAGATGATGTTCACGCCGCGATGGCGCAGGCCCAGAGATTTCAGGATCTCATAGCCAACCTTGACCTCTTCGACCGGGTCGGCGGACAGGCTGACGCGGATCGTGTCGCCGATGCCCATCCACAACAGATTGCCCAGCCCGATGGCCGACTTGATGGTGCCGGAGACCAGCCCTCCGGCCTCGGTGATGCCCAGATGGATGGGGGCGTCCGTGGCCTCGGCGATGCCCTGATAGGCGGCGGCGGACAGGAAAACGTCGCTGGCCTTTACGCTGATCTTGAATTCGTGGAAATCGTTGTCCTGCAGGATACGGATATGCTCCAATCCGCTTTCGACCATCGCCTCGGGACATGGCTCGCCATATTTCTCTAGCAGGTGCTTTTCCAGACTGCCCGCGTTCACGCCGATCCGGATCGAGCAGTTGTGGTCGCGGGCAGCCTTGATGACCTCTTTCACCCGATTCTCATCGCCAATATTGCCGGGATTGATCCGCAGACAGGCTGCACCAGCCTCGGCGGCTTCGATACCGCGGCGATAGTGGAAATGGATATCGGCGATGATGGGCACAGGGCTTTCCCGCACGATCTCTTTCAAAGCTTTCGACGACGCCTCGTCCGGGACGGAAACCCGCACGATATCCGCGCCGGCCTCGGCGGCGGCCTGGACCTGTGCGACAGTTGCCGCAACATCCGTTGTCAGAGTGTTGGTCATTGTCTGAACGGCGATCGGCGCGTCACCCCCGACAGCAACATCCCCGACCATGATCTGACGGGATTTGCGGCGGTAGATATTGCGCCACGGGCGTACGTGATTGAGCGACATGAGGGCGGGTCCAAGACAACCTGAGTTGGGTCTTTAAATAGTCCGCCTGTCAGGGCACCGCAATGGCTAGATCACTCAGCCGGTGCTTCGTCGACCTCGGCCTGAAGTTCGACCACCAATTGTTTGAGGGCGCTGTTTTGTTCCGCCTCAAGATCAGCAACCGCATAGGTCTCGGATACGGCGTCCTTGGACAAGACAACCCCTTTGGCCACAGTCCCCGGCGCGCCAGCGGGACCATAATGCTCACCGTTCATCGAGAAATAAACCGAACCCGACGCGCCTGCGCGCAACTGCGGCGGTTCTTCGGTCAGTGGCACTTCGAAAACGCTGCCCTGCTCTACCGTGCCCAGAGTGCCTTCAAAGATCACACTGCCATCGGCAGCGGTGACGCGCATCCACGCGGGATCAACGGCGACGATCTTCAATGTCGTATCAATCTGTTCGACCACCTGCGGCAAGGTCGGGCGCTCGACGGTGTGGACTTCGGCGATCTCGACCTCGGGCAATTCCTGTGGAAGGAAAGTGCCGACAGTGCGCGGATCCAGTGTCGATATTGGCGCGTCGCGTGCCACCAGAACCGGAACGTCCAGCGCCTGCGGGCGATAAAGCCGGTCCAATGCCTCGGCGCTGGGTGCTTCGACGACTGCGACGTCGTTGCTCTCGGGCGCGCGCGCAGCATCCAGTGGATCGAGATCGGACAGAACAACGGGAGCTTGCTCGACCGGGCTGACCTGCACCTGCTGAATCTTGTTCAGAACCGCCCAGCCGCCGTAGCCAATGCCGCAAATGACGGCCACCAGAACCAGTGAAGATCCGATTGCACGAGGCTCAATCTGGCTGACCAGAGATTCCCTGCCCGGAACGTATGGCGTGTTGGGGGACATAAAGGGGTCCCGCCCCATCGGGCCACGCGCAGGCAAGCCTCCTGAGGGTTTACGAACGACCGATGCCTCGGCCGACATGCCGTGCGCAACCTCGAACCCGCTTTCCTTGCAGAAGGCCGCAAAGGTTTCATCCGGGTTCATCCCCAGATACCGGGCATAAGAACGCACATACCCGGCGATGAAGCCGGGCGTGTCGAATGCTTCAGGATCGGCGTCTTCTATGGCAGCGATGTAGTTGGCTTTGATCCGTAGTTCTCGTTGAACATCCAGAAGAGACTTGCCCATCGTTGCGCGTTCGCCGCGCATCATATCGCCAAGCCGCACCTCATAATCGTCATAGCCTTTTGGCCTGACGTCGGTGTCGTCTTCGGAATCGCGCTGAGATCTGCGCCCAATCATCCCTGCTGCCCCATTCTGCCTGTGCGTGTTTCACGCTAACGGCGAATCATCCCTTTGACGATTCGTCCGTAAATTTTATTAGCGTAAGCTTAACATGCGACAAACGCGTTGCACACTTTAGCGTGAGGTTAACCTGCAAGTTCGGCGCGATTTAGCGCACAATGTGACCAAAGTTCGTCCATTGCTTGCACCAGACGGTTCATTTCGTCAGGGCCGTGGACCGGTGACGGCGTGAACCGCAAACGCTCGGTTCCGCGGGGGACAGTCGGGAAATTGATCGGCTGCACATAGATGCCGTGGTCATCCAGCAGCCTGTCGCTGAGGATTTTGGTGTGTACCGGGTTGCCCACGATCACCGGCACGATATGGCTGCCGTGGTCGATCAGCGGCAAGCCCAGACCTTTGAGCCGCAGCTTGAGGATTTTGGCCTGAGTCTGGTGCTGTTCGCGCAGTTCCGGCGCAGTCTTGAGATAGGCAACCGACGCAGCCGCACCTGCCGCAACCGCAGGCGGCAACGAGGTCGTGAAGATGAAGCCTGGCGCATAAGACCTTACGGCGTCACACATTTTGGCGCTGGCCGCGATATAGCCACCCATCACGCCAAAAGCCTTGGCAAGCGTGCCGTTGATGATGTCGATACGGTGCGCCAGTCGATCCCGCTCAGTCACTCCGCCGCCCCGCGGGCCGTACATGCCAACCGCGTGGACCTCATCGATATAGGTCAGGGCACCGAATTCGTCGGCCAGATCGCAAATCTCTTCGATGGGGCCGAAATCCCCGTCCATCGAATACACCGACTCAAAGGCGATCAGCTTGGGCGCTTTCGGATCATCAGCCTCAAGCAGTTCGCGCAGGTGGGCGACATCGTTATGGCGGAAGATGCGCTTGGCACCGCCATTGCGGCGCACGCCCTCGATCATCGAGGCATGGTTCAACGCATCGGAGTAAATGATCAGACCGGGGAAAAGTTTCGGCAGAGTGCTCAGGGTGGCATCGTTGGCGATATAGGCGCTGGTGAACAGCAGCGCCGCCTCTTTGCCGTGCAAATCGGCCAGTTCTGCCTCAAGACGTTTGTGGTAAACAGTGGTGCCCGAGATGTTGCGGGTGCCTCCCGAACCGGCCCCTGCCGCATCAACAGCCTCGTGCATGGCGTTCAGAACAACCGGGTTCTGGCCCATGCCCAGGTAATCGTTACCGCACCACACAGTGATATTCTGCTGCGATCCGTCGGGCAGCGTTCTGACCGCGTGCGGGAAATGGCCGTTACGGCGTTCGATATCGATGAAGGTCCGGTAGCGTCCTTCGTCATGCAGCCTGGCAATCGCTGTATCGAGCTGAGCAGTATAGTCCACCGGTATCTCCTTACCTGCCCGACATATGCCTTCATCTGCCGGACGACCTTCCCAACGCATTGCCGGACGAATCCGAACTGGCGCCAGCGTATTCCCTTGTTACGTTAAGCTATATACGACAAAGGGATCACATAATTGATTTGCATCAAATATCGGCTTGTAACGGCATCGACAAGTAAAGTTACGGCCATAAGACGCGAGGAAACGACGCAGGGGCCGCCCTGCCACCCGGCAGGTTTCCGATATTATACCATATTCCCGGCCAAGCGCACTAGACGGCGCCGGTGGCGCTGATAGGGTTCGCCCAAATCCAAAAGCAGGAGAACACCATGTCACTGGACGCCGTTCTGAACCGCATCGACGCTGATTTGCGAACCTCAATCGACCGCCTGATGGAACTGCTGCGCATTCCATCCATTTCGACGGACCCGGCTTACGACAAACAGGTCAGTCAGGCCGCGGATTGGCTGGTCACCGACTTGCAAAGCATTGGTATTGCCGCCGAAAAACGCGAAACCACAGGACATCCAATGGTTGTCGGGCATATCGGAGAAGACACCGACGCGCCCCATGTTTTGTTCTACGGGCATTATGATGTGCAACCGGTCGATCCGTTGGAGCTGTGGACTCGCGATCCGTTCGACCCGGCCATTGAGGAAACCGACAACGGCCCTGTTATCCGCGGTCGCGGATCGTCGGATGATAAAGGCCAACTCATGACCTTTGTCGAGGCCTGCCGCGCATGGAAGGCCGTTCACGGCACCCTGCCCTGCCGCATCACTTTTTTCTTTGAAGGCGAAGAGGAATCGGGCTCTCCTTCTCTGGTCCCGTTCCTGCGCGAGAACGCAGCCGAGCTGAAAGCCGATCTGGCACTGGTGTGCGATACCTCGATGGTGTCACGCGGTGTGCCCTCGATTGCATCGCAGTTGCGCGGTATGCTCAAGGACGAGTTCACCATCATCGGCCCCCGCATTGACCTGCATTCTGGTCATTATGGTGGCCCCGGCCTGAACCCATTGCGGGAGCTGTCGAAAATCGTCGCTTCATTCTACGACGACGAAACCGGCCGAGTCGCGGTCGACGGATTTTACGAAGGCGTCCACGAAGTTCCCACCGAGCAGCTGCGCCAGTGGGAAAACTGTGGGTTTGATGAGGCCGAATACCTGAACTCGGTCGGCTACACGCAGCCGCATGGTGAAAAGGGATACTCCACGCTTGAACAGCAATGGGCGCGCCCGACACTGGAGGTCAACGGGCTCTGGGGTGGTTACAATGGTGCGGGTTCGAAAACGGTGATCCCGTCACAGGCGCACTGCAAAATCACCTGCCGACTGGTCGGCGACATGGACCCGGACGCTCTGCGCAACAAGATTCGCAAGCACGTCGAAGAGCATCTGTCGCCCGATGCAAAGGTTGAGTGGGATAACGATCTGGAAGGCTCCCCCGCCTCGGTCATGAATCTGGACCGCCCGGAATTCGAGGCTGCCCGCGGCGCGCTGTCTGACGAATGGGGTCGCGAGGCTGTATTCACAGGTATGGGCGGATCAATTCCCGTCGTTGGGTATTTCAACACCGAGCTTGGACTGGACTCTATGCTGGTCGGCTTTGCCAATGACGACGACGCGATCCATTCACCGAACGAGAAATACGACGTGAAGAGCTTTCACAAAGGCATCCGCTCCTGGGCCCGCATTCTGGACGCCCTGAGCCGTTAAAGAATAAAGGCACCGCCGGACTGGCGGTGCCTTTTAAATTGGGGTCAGTCCCCAAATCACATGTGAATGACCTTGCCGTAAGCGTCCAAAACGCTTTCGTGCATCATCTCCGACAGAGTCGGGTGCGGGAAGACGGTGTTCATCAGGTCCTCTTCCGTGGTTTCCAATTGGCGACCAACGATGTAACCCTGAATCAGTTCGGTCACTTCGGCACCGATCATGTGAGCGCCCAACAGTTCACCCGTCTTGGCGTCGAATACGGTTTTGATGAGGCCCTCGGGCTCGCCCAGAGCAATCGCCTTGCCATTGCCGATAAAGGGGAAGCGGCCGACTTTGATGTCATAGCCCAGTTCCTTGGCTTTCGCTTCGGTGTACCCGACAGACGCAACCTGTGGCTGGCAGTATGTGCAGCCCGCAATGCTTTCGGGCTTTACCGGGTGTGCGTGTTGGCCTGCGATCAGCTCGGCAACCATAACGCCCTCATGGCTGGCCTTGTGCGCCAGCCACGGCGCACCAGCGATATCGCCAATGGCGTAGAGACCATCAACACCGGTGCGGCAATATTCATCGGTCACAACATGGGTCCGGTCGATCTTCACACCCAGAGCCTCCAGCCCCAGATTCTCGACGTTGCCGACGATGCCAACGGCCGAGATCACGGTGTCGAATTCATGCTTCTCGACCTTGCCGTTGCTCTCGATATGCGCCGTGACCTTGCCCTTGGCGCGGTCCAGCTGCTTGACCATCGCCTTTTCCTTGATGGTCATGCCCTGCTTGGTGAATGCCTTCTTGGCCAGAGCGCTAATCTCGGCGTCTTCAACCGGCAACACGCGGTCCATCACCTCGACCACGGTCGTATCCGCGCCCAAAGTATTGTAGAAACTGGCGAATTCGATTCCGATCGCACCCGATCCGATGACCAGCAGTTTCTTTGGCATCCGCGGCGGCAGCAATGCGTGCTTGTAGGTCCAGACGAGATCGCCGTCGGCCTCCAGCCCCGGCAACTCCCGTGCCCGCGCGCCGGTGGCCAGAACGATGTTCTTGGCGGTCAGCTCTTCGGTGCCTTTGTCGGTTTTGACCGTGACCTTGCCCTTGGCCGGGATCGTTGCCTCACCCATTATCACGGTCACTTTGTTTTTCTTCAAAAGGTGGCCGATGCCCCCGGAAAGCTGTCCCGCCACACCGCGCGAGCGTTTGACTACGGCGTCCAGATCATAACCGATCTTGTCGGCCTTCAGACCGAAATCCTTGGCATGCTCCATCAGGTGGAACACTTCGGAAGAGCGCAGCAACGCCTTGGTCGGAATACAGCCCCAGTTCAGACAGATACCGCCCAGATGCTCACGCTCGACAACAGCCGTTTTCAGGCCAAGCTGCGCCGCACGAATGGCCGCTACATACCCGCCGGGTCCGGCGCCAATTACGATCAGGTCAAAAGATTGTGCAGCCATGTTTCCCTCTCGGCACAGGTCGATTGAAAAATTAGTTTACCATTAAACTAAATCCCACACAGCATCAACAGGCTCGCTCCGCGACAAAAGCGACGCAGGGTCAACTGTAGCTATACATGTGGTTTTCAGCCTATACCGGGCTTTCATCAATGGCTAGAACATAGAAGACGGACGCACCCGTTCTTTCCTAAACACAAATCATTCGAAAGGCTTACCATGGCCAAAACACTTAAGGATTTGCTGCTTGCTCTGCTCAATGCCACACTTATTCTGGTGGCCGTATGTTTGTTTCTGGGGTGGAAACTGGCATCGAAAGTAGAAGGCATCACCACGGCCTTCTCCGAAAAAGTCCAGATTGTTGCACCGCTAAGAGATGAAATTCAGGGCGTTCGTGGTGAATTGGCTGCCCTGCGAAGTGAACTCGCCTCGGTCCAGCCCGGTGACGTTGGGGTAGACAGTGCGACTCAGCAGCGGATTTCGGAAACTCTGAGCACGCTAAACGCCCTTGAAGAAAAAATGCAGACCTCTCAGGCCCGAATAGCAGAAATAACCGAGGCCCCTGAAACCTTGATAAACACAGCCATAGGAACCTCAGCCGACGCAATCGCCGACCGGGTCATTGCCATTCGTGGGTGTGAGCCGACGTCCTAGCCGGCTGCCTGCAACTCTCGGACAGTTGTGCCGTACCCGCCCATGTCGACATATGCCGCTTCGTGCTCGGTCATCGGGCGCGAAAGGGCCTCGTTCCGGTAAGGGAAACGGCCGAATTTGCGGATCACCTCACGATGTGCCCTTGCGTGCAACAGGTTGCTTGGGTCGCTGTCAGTCATGTTCTGGCACATCAGACGTACACAGCGTTCCTGATCGCACAGGTTTTCCGAGTGCATCAACGGCAAGTAAAAGAACTGCCGTGCCGGCTCATCAATCTTCAGGTCCCAGCCTTTGTCCACTGCACATTTCGCAGCTGACAATGCAGCACGATCCGACGAAAAGGCTTTTGCGCTGCCGCGGAACATGTTGCGTGGAAACTGGTCCATCAGGATGATGTAGGCCAAAGCCCCGCTGGGATATGTCAACCAAAGCGAATATCTGCCTTCATTCGCGGCTTCCCAGGTGGTCAAAAACCGTTCGCGAATTTCAGCATCCAATGCGTCGTCCTGCAGATACCAACCTTTGGGACCAATTTTGTCTAACCAAAAACTCAATACTTCTTCAGGCCCTGCCATTGCCCTAACTCCGTCGTGTTGCCCTCCCCAGGGACGTAAGATCATTTAAGGACGTTTTGCAGATTTGTTACAGTAAAAAATTGCAACAATTGCGACATAAATCCGTGTCTTAGGCTACATCTTGCGTTTCCTGTTCCGCCTCGGCAGCTTCGATAGCCACCTCTTGCGCGACTTCAAGAGCAACCGGCGACGCCGTTGGGTAGACCGGAGACATTGTTCCGGTTTCGTCGACCGGGACCGCGGCACGCTGAGTCATACGATACATTGCGTACAAAGCCATCGTGACAAGCAGAGCGGCGATAAACAGGAAAAAGCCCGGAGGCCCCAGGATTGTGTCCCCCATCATCCAACCGGTGATCAGCGGACCCGCGATGGCCCCCAGACCGTTGATGAACAACAGCCCGCCCGAAGCAGCAGCCATGTCTTCGTGCTCAAGAAAGTCATTCGCGTGCGCAATCAGCAGGGAATACAGGGGGTTCGACATGCCTCCGATCACGAAAGCCGAGACCAGCAGGATCGGGAAGGATACTCCGAAAATCATTCCCGTAATCGCACCACACGCCCCGGTGACCGCGACCAGCATAATCAGGAAACGGCGATCCATGCGATCCGAGAACCAGCCCAACGGGTACTGCAGAACGACCGCGCCGATGTAGAAGGCTGCGACAAAGGTCGAAATTTCCGCCAGCGAAAGACCAGCACGAGCCCCATAAACCGAGGCCATACCGAACTGCGCCGAGAATACGCCCCCCAAAAGGAACATACCGACGCAGCCCAATGGTGATTTTCCCATCAACTCGCGCAGGGTCATGGGTTTGGTTCTGTCAAAGGCCGGTGTCGGCGAAATCGACAGCAGAATAGGAGCAAACGAGACCGAAACCAGAATGGACGCGATCACGAAGGTTTCATAGCCAGCCGGGTCTCCCAACAGCACCAGAGCCTGTGCACTGATGATCCCTGTCATCTGGAAAATCATGTAAAGCGACAGCGCCTGTCCGCGGTTTTCATTGCTGGCCGCGTTGTTCAGCCAGCTTTCTGCCGTGACATACACGCCGGAAAAACAGAACCCGATCACGACACGGCCTAATATCCATGCAACCGGGTTGGTCAGCATCGGATACATGATCATCACGGCAGAGATGAATGACGCCAGCGCCGCAAACACCCGCACATGCCCAACCCGCCGGATCATCTCAGGAGCAAAGCGCGATCCACCCAGAAAACCCAGGAAGTAAGCCGACATCACAAATGACATCTGAAAGGTCGAAAATCCCTCGATCTCGCCCCGGACACCAAGAATCGTGCCCTGAAGACCGTTCCCGACCATAAGCAGGCCCATACCGAGAAGAAGCGCCCACGCGCTGGACAGGACCTGAATCATTGGGGCCTCCGTAAAATGCCGACCTGAACTATCGACTCGTTTTGATATGAAAAACGGCTCTGATCCTGCTTGTCTACGACATTGCGGGGAAATGATCCCGACAACACGTCCTTTACGGGATCAAAAGCGACGCGTCGCCGTAAGAGAAAAATCGGTATTTCCGTTCAATCGCATGCGCATACACATTTCGCATCCGGTCCTGCCCCATCAGCGCCGAGACCAGCATCAGCAGCGTGGATTTCGGCAAGTGGAAATTGGTCATCAGCGCATCGGTCACGTGGAACCGGAAGCCAGGATAAATGAAGATATCGGTATCCCCCTCCCACGGTTCGATTTCGCCGGAACGCGCCGCACTTTCGATCAGGCGCAGCGCCGTGGTGCCGACGGGAATGATGCGTCCGCCCGCCGCTTTGGTTGCCTGAATTTCTTCGGCAGCGGCGGCGCTGACCTTGCCCCATTCAGCGTGCATCTTGTGTGTGGTCACATCCTCGACCTTAACTGGCAGGAAGGTGCCCGCGCCGACGTGCAAAGTGACGTGGCTTATTGCGACACCGCGCGCTTCCAGCGCCTGCATCAAGGCGTCGTCGAAATGCAACGAGGCGGTTGGTGCCGCAACCGCTCCGGAATTGCGCGCCCAGATCGTCTGATAATCCGTCTTGTCCTGCTCATCCGCTGGACGTTTGGCGGCGATATAGGGCGGTAGCGGCATAGCGCCCGCCTGTTCAAGCGCGGCGTCGAAATCTTCACCTGACAGATTGAAGCGCAGATAGGCCTGCCCGTCCGCGACACGCTCAAGGGTGGCGCTGAGGTCATCCGAAAACCGGATCTCTTCGGCCAGCTTCACCTTTTTCATCGGCTTGATCAGGGCGGCCCACGTGCCATCAGCCTGCGGGTCCAGCAGAGTGGCTTCGATCGCGGCGGACACCGGGCCTTGCGCGCTGTCGCGATGACGACGGCCGTTCAGGCGTGCGGGTATGACGCGGGTGTCGTTCAGCACCAGCCGATCTCCGGGTCGCAGCCAATCGGGCAGGTCATAGACATGCGCATCAGAAACCGTGTCACCTTTGGCCACCAGCAGTCGCGCGGACGAGCGCGGGTTGGCCGGTCGCGTGGCAATCAGGTCTTCGGGCAGGTGGAAATCAAAATCACTCAGTTTCATGGGCGCGCCATACAGGGCCTTTTCAGATTCGGCCACATCCCAGATCAACGATCAGATTGCGGCGATCCAAAGGATCGTTTCACTTCATCTGGTTTGGAAGGTCGCGCATTTGGCCCATCCGAAACCGTCGGGGGCGGAGTTCGCAACAAGTTGCGCAGAAACAGCGGTGCCAGCCCGGACAGCGGGTTCACGGACACCTTCGGCTGCTTCAACGGCCCGGTCAAAGTGTAGTTGAAACCGATCACGCCCTCGCCCTTTTTGGTGAAGACGCTCCCTATTGCATTCACCAGGTATATAGGTGAGATCGCGCCGCGCAGGTTCAGCCGTTCGGCGACCGTGTCGATGGTGCCATCAAAGGACAGGCCCATCGAAGGACCGACGGCGCTGCCGCTCAGCACTTTGATCTCGGTCGGTGTGATCCGCATCCGGCTGTCGATGGTCGAGAAAAAGATGCCCTGCCCCGCCATTTCATTCAGCAGACCAACAAGGCTGATCGCGTTCAGCAGCGCAGCCATGGCAGGGGCGTCCGTGATGCTTGTATTCACGATCTTCAGAATGACGTCATAATTTCCCGGGCCGGACACAGGTTCCAGCCGCAAATCCATAGACCCGCCCCGCGCCTGCGTTATTACTCCGGCCGACCGAAGAACCGCTCCGGCATCACCCGAGGTCAATGTCACCGCGCTGCGGCCAGCGCGCGGGGTGACTTGCCCACGGACTGCGGCCTGCCCATTCACAGTGGCCGTGAACGGGCCTTTTACGCCTCCTGTGGTCTGAAAGTTGCCCTTGAAGCCCGTCAGCGCGACCGTTTCCGTGACCTGCAAGCGATCCAAAGCGACGTCCATCCTGGGTCCGGGACCAGACGCACCCCCACTGTTGCCGCTTTCACCAAATGTCGCCCGCCCCAGATTCATGACGCCGCCCAGAACGCGAATGTCAGGAACAGCCGCCCCACGACTGATCAGTTCAGCCGGAACCGCCAGCCAATTCCCCAGATCGAACGAGCTGAATTTCACACGGTCAAACGTGCCGCCTTCCTTGAACGAGATCGATGCCGTGGTGCGCAGTCCCGCTGCATCCAGCTTGAGTTCGTCAACCCGTAACAGTTTGCCGAGCGTCGCCTCGACGGTCATGGTTCCGGTAGATCCCGTCCCCTTGCGCCAACCCAACTCGGGAATGGCCAGAGCGACCCCTGCCAGATTCGATGATGCGGAAAGTTTCGGAGGCTCCCCCGCGCCGATGCCCAGCGCGATATCCGCAGTGCCCTGCCCGGTCAGCATTCCCTGCGGTAAACCGGCCTTGAGTTCAGTCATCAGCTGGGGCGACAACTCGATCTGCCCTGTCAGTTCGCTGCGTTGAGGTGCAGGACCGCCGATCGGTTGCCGCCATGCACCCTGCATGGGAACAGCCCCGAACAGCCCGTCACCCGCGATCCCGACCTCAGTTTGATCCCCTTCCACGTCCAGCCGGTCTGCACTGACCGAGAATCCAGGCACCAGCCGTTCGCTTTGGACGTCGTCAATATGACCGGTGAAATGGAACTTGGTATCCTCAAATTTCAATCCCTTTATCATCGGCAGAAACAGAGTTCCGGACAGGCTGACCTCTCCTTCTGCCAGATTGACTGGCAATTCTGCCTTGGTCAGCAATTCCAGCGGAGGCCGGTCGAGCAGTGACAAAGCAGCGGTCGCGCTACCCCTTGCCTTGATCCGCGTGATCGACGGGGACCGCTGCTTGATGCTCGTGTCAGGAATTATGAATGATGTGCCCGAGGCGTCCACTGCTCCGCCTTCGTCGGCCATGACGATCCCGGACGCAGCGGTGGCCGTAAACCTGCGATTGATCAGACTGGCTTGCCCCTGTGCATTTTGAAGGACCGGCAAGGTCTTGGCGAACCTGATCTTGGCCTCTTCGAAACCGAAATCCAGATAGATTTCCGGTTTGTCCCCGGGCTGCAGGCGCAACGCAAAATCAGCATCCGACAATTGGCCATCATAAAGATTTTTTGCCACCCAGGTTCGTGGTTTCGGAGCCAAAAGTTCAGGCCAGTAATTCAGCAACTGGTCCGACCCCATACTGTCCAGATGCGCATCCAGTTGAGCCGACCAACCGTCAGGTTCACCGACCAGCGCGCCAGTGGCTAGTAACCTATGACTTGCGTCTTCGACCGCCACCTGGCCAAGGCGCAGCACAAACGGAGCCAGTTTCATTTGCATGTCCACATCTGCGCGCGCCAGTTTTAGCGGCTCGGGGAAAAGCCCTGCTGGATTGATGTTGATGCTGCTCAGGCTCAGTTGCGAAGTCAGGCTTTCAAGTGCACCGTTTTCGATTCCGTGCAGATAGGCATTGCCCTCGGCCTGAATTGAGCCCCAGGCCGACACGACCGATACCTCGTTGAAATCCAACACATGTCGGCGGGGGTCATATGTAAAGTAAGTTCGGGCGGACTCGAACGGGATGGGCCTGGTTTCCTGCGTGGGCTGAACCGCGCCCGCCCCCAGATTCAGCGTCGCAAACAATGGGCCCAGCGCAGCGCTGCCGTCAATGCTGCCCCGCAAAGCCCCTGAAATCGGCGATTTCAGGACCTGCAACCACGATAACGCAAGACTTTGCGTTCCAATATCTTCGGACGGAACATCCGTGATCGAGATACCGAAGCTCGCCTGTGGTGTGCCCAGAACGCTGGTGTAATTCGCCTCGATCGAACTGGCATAGTCGCGCCCGGTCAGAATGGAAAACCCGGTGGCCAGACGCATTTCATTGCCGCTGCGGGTGATCGTGATGTGACCACCGTCAAAGATCCAGGCCCGCCCAAGGCGCAGATCCTGATAGTCCAGTGTCAGGGAGTCCAGTTCAACTGACCGGAGTCCCGAAAGGATAGGTGACAGAAACACATCGTCGGATGTCTCGATCAACTGCGCCAGATCGGGCGCTTCCTGCACAGGGGCACTGCCAGACCCGACGGTAAGCGACAACGCCCCGTCCAGACCTCGGGTCAACGCGATCTGTGCATCCCGCAGAATGATACGGCGGGGTCGAATCTGTCCACTGAGCAACCCGCGCATCGACAAGCGGGTCCGCATATCCGCCACTTGAGCAATTTGCTGCCCGGCGGCGTCACTGATCGTAACATCGGTCAGCCTCAGCCGCGGGCGCCATTCCTCATTTATGATAAAACTTGCATCGCCAAAATGAAACTTCAGACCTCCAAGGCTTTGTTCAAGGCGTTGTTCAACCTTCTTGCGCACCCATTCCGGCGCGTGGAGGTTCTGGCCGAACAGAAAAAACCAACCCGCGAAAACCAGAATGCCGAATGACAGGACGGTCCAAATAGAAAAATGCGCGGCGATACGACGGCGCGACCGGCGTCGCGGAGTTTTCTCCGGTTGCTTCGCACTTTCGTCTTTGCGCTGCACCAATTTGCTATCCACGCCTTCCAACCCGCTCATGCCGCCCTATGATGTCCGGCAGCACTTAAAATCCTTTAGCGGAGTTTCCAATGCCCGATGTTTCAGACATTGCCCCTGATTTTACTTTGCCCCGCGACGGAGGCGGCGAGGTAACGTTATCGGACCTGCGCGGCGACACCGTCGTCCTGTTCTTCTATCCTCGTGATGATACGCCGGGCTGCACCAAGGAATCCATCGGTTTCTCGGAACAACTTCAATCATTTGCCGATGCCGGCGCTCAAGTTTTCGGCATTTCGCGGGACAGCGTGGCCAAGCACGACAAATTTGTCGCCAAGCACAACCTGACGACGCCGTTGCTGTCGGATGAAGGGTCGTCGGTCTGCGAGGACTATGGCGTATGGGTCGAAAAGAACATGTATGGCCGAAAGTCGATGGGCATCGAACGCTCGACCTTTCTGATTAACGCCGAAGGCAAGATCGTCCATGTTTGGCGCAAGGTCAAAGTGCCGGGCCACGTGGATGAGGTGCTGGAAGTCACGCGCAACCTTGCGGCCATCATTTCATGACAGAATAAGTTTCCCGGCATCAACCATTTGGAAGGCAGAACATGCCTTCCAAATGGTTTTGGGTTTTCAGAATTGGCGAAGCATTCATCGAGTGGGCCAGGAACTCGCAGCGAATTATCGCGTTCAAAGAAAAAAATCGTTAGCTCTGTCAGTTCGCAAGACGAAGGAAGCAATCCTGTTTGCTCCGGCTGATACAGTAGAAACCCGGATAATAGAGAAGTTAAGCCGGTACATGATGGCATGGCGCATAGGTTGCGATTGCTCTACCTGAGTGTGTGCAAGCTAAGGCGGCAGGGGAACATATATATATAGACGGGTAATTTCTCTGCTGGTCTACTTTGACGTCCCTAAACTTGGCCCAAAGCTCGATCCGGCGATCCTTGTTTGGTGCGGACGAAAGCATGAACTTGCAAATGCCAGCTTTGAGCAGATTCTTTTGTTCAGCAAGGAACGCTAGAATCACCATTGGCTGCCACAGTCTCCTCATGCTCCGAGCAAATTGGACTATTTGGGCAAGCCGGAGACTTTCGCAACCGATTTCGGCAAAGTCCAAGATGTTGCTCTGGAGCACGGCACCCTCGAGGAGCGCCTTGAAACTCCCTACCTTAACGCGACGGGGTCAGCGCCAGCGCACTATTCAAGTTTTTTGGGCGACATGAGCGAGAACTGGTAGAAGAGATGTTTCGAACTGATCTTGATCGGTTCTGTTCCAGTTGTGAAACCGAAAACGCCGTAGTGTTCAGTTCGACAAATAGCGATGTGGGCAAGGTCGACATGGGGACTTTTACGAAAATTTCCAAATTGTTCGGAACGCAAGGCGACTGCAGATCCTACGAGCGGCGAGTCAAGAAGAAGCCGATCAAAACAACGGGTGCCGGGGAGGACCAAAACACAGAGATTTGCAGGCCCATCGCAAGTTGACGTACGGAGATCAGAAGGGACAGGTCGACTTTCTGGTTAACTATGTATTTGATTATGAAAACAAGGGCCTGCCAAAGAACGGGTTTTTCGTAGACCTTGCCTGCGCTGACGGTGTCTACATCAACAACACTTACTTTCTGGAAAAATGGCTGGGGTGGGATGGACTGTTATTCGAACCCAACCCCGGGTTCTGGCCGAACATCAATAACGAACGGCGCGCGCGCCTGATCAAAAAGGCGGTGACGGATCAGGCCGGGCAGATTCTACCGTTCAGGATAGACAACGGAATGCTCGGCGGCATAGTTGCGGAAGACATGGACAACAATTCAACGGTCCGCAGCGAAGAGCTTAAAGAAGCGGAAATTGTGAACGTCGAAACAACTACACTGACCGACGAACTAAATGCGTGCGACGCACCTTTGGTGATCGACTTTTTGTCCCTGGATATTGAAGGCGCAGAATTGCTCGCAGTAAAAGGGTTGGACCTCGAAAAATACAATATCCGCTGCGCGACAATCGAACGCCCAACCCAAGAACTGGACATTTTGCTGGATGCGCATGGTTATCGGCAGGCCCGGCACCTGATGTATGATGTCATCCATGTTCACGAAGATTACTGGAATGAGATCAACTGGAAACCCAACGGCATCTTTTCCTTTACACCTAAAATAGACTGGTAGCCGTTTGGGAAAGTCCTTTCCGTATCCTCGGGAAATACGTGCTTGATTGGTAAGCGCAGAAACCTGTAGCGAATTGAGTTACACCATGCTCATTTCCGACGGGGTAAGCCGCCAACCCTTGCCCCACGAGTTCGCGTTGTAATTGGAGAGTTCAAGACTTGAATGGATCGACTGAAGACAAATTGAAGACCCATAGCGCGAAGACGTTGAGCGCTATGGCAGTTGATGTTCTGTCGACCGCCGATGGAAGATTGAAGACAGCCAAGTCCCGCGCCTATGCCGCAGAATGGCGGGAGTCCCGGTCCCGGGGCAAAGCCATTGAAATCGGAACTTCTACGCCTCCGGATTTTCCAGCCCGCCCCGCCAAGCCAGAACTACTTAATCCGCGGGACGTTCCGAAACGGCGACCGGGGACTGAGGCCGGTCGCATCGCGTTGCTGCACGCAGTGGCGCATATCGAGTTTAACGCAGTCGATTTGCACTGGGATATAATCGCGCGTTTTGGCCATGTCCCGATGCCGATCGGTTTCCACGACGATTGGGTCAAATGCGCCGAAGAGGAATCGCGCCATTTTGAGATGGTCTGTGATTGTCTGGAAAGCATGGGCAGCCATTATGGTGCCCTGCCCGCCCATGCCGGAATGTGGCGCGCCGCCGAGGATACCGCCGACGATTTGATGGGCCGTCTGGCTGTGGTTCCCATGGTGCTTGAGGCGCGCGGGCTGGACGTGACACCCCGCATGATCGATGTGTTCCGCAAGGCGAAGTCTGAACAGGCCGTTGCCGCGCTCGAAGTCATTTATGCCGAAGAGGTTGGCCACGTTGCCTATGGTTCGAAATGGTTCCACTTCCTGTGCGGGCGGGAGAATGCAGATCCCAAGGATGTTTTTCACCAGATGGTCCGCCGCTATTTCCACGGCGCTCTGAAACCCCCGTTCAACGAAGAAAAACGGGCCGAAGCCGGATTGCCGCCGGACTTCTATTGGCCGTTGACCGAAGACCTGCCCCCGCCTGGTCGATCCGAATAAACGCGCTCACATTGACTTTATCGGCAATTTCCCGCCGAGAATTGGCGGGAATGGCCAGCTTTGTTGTGTGAACCAGTTAACAAACTTGCCCCAAGCACAAGCGCCCTCTATGCACTTCGCCCAAGGGACGGCTATCGCTCACGACCGGTCCTGTATTTGGGGATAGAGAGGTAAGACGCGTGCGAACACGTCTGGCAATAAAACTACACTCACTGTTCGAACGGCATTTTCCTGAACGCCGGTTATTCCTGAAATCTGATAATGACACGCGGTTCATCCGGCTCAGTTCGGAAACGCAGGTTGCTGCCGTCGCCGGGGTTGCCGTGATTGTTGGCTGGACAGCGGTCGCCACCGCGATCCTGTTGATGGACAGCATCGGATCCGGCAACTTCCGAGAGCAGGCGAAACGCGATCAGGCAACGTATCAGGAACGTCTGAACATCCTGTCAGCAGAGCGCGACGCAAGAGCGCAGGAAGCCTTGGCCGCGCAAAACAGATTTAACGCCGCGCTGGAGCAGATTTCGGCCATGCAATCCGAACTGCTGGCCTCGGAAAACCGCCGCCGTGAGCTTGAGACCGGGATCGAAGTGATCCAGACCACCCTGCGCGCCACCATGAAACAGCGCGAGGACGCCCGCACCGAACTGGCCACGATTCAACAGGATGCCGGTGAAGGCGACATGTACATGGCTGCTGTCACCCATCCCGAGCAGATGAACTTCATGACCGAAGCTCTGGCGCGAACCGCGGAAGAGCGTGATCAGATCGCGGCGAATGCCAAGGACGCGCTGGACCAGCGCGATGAGCTTGAGCTGGAGATCCAGCTGATGCAGGAACGCAGCGACGAGATTTTCCGCCAGTTGGAAGAGGCGATGGTGATCTCGGTCGAGCCGCTGGACAAGATGTTCCGTCAGGCAGGTATGCCCACCGACCGTATCATTGAAGAAATACGGCGTGGGTACAGCGGCATGGGCGGTCCGCTGACCCCTTTGTCTTTCAGCACGCGCGGTGAGGAACTGACCCCCGACGAAATCCGCGCGAACACATTGCTGCAACAGATGGATCAGCTGAACCTGTACCGCCTTGCCGCCGAGAAGGCCCCCTTTGCCAACCCGGTGAGTTCCGTCGTGCGCTTTACCAGCGGCTACGGCACTCGCCGCGACCCAAAGACCGGCGGGCGACGCATGCATAATGGCGTCGATTTCGCCGGCGCGCAGGGTACGGACATCTTTGCTACCGCCGATGGAGTCGTCACCCATGCGGGCTGGCAGTCCGGTTTTGGAAGGCTGGTAAAGATCAAGCACGCCTTCGGGATTGAGACACTTTATGCCCATAACACCAAGATCCGGGTCAAGGTTGGCCAAAGGGTCTCGCGCGGGGATCATATTGCTGATATGGGTAGCACCGGACGGTCTACCGGCACGCATCTGCACTACGAGGTGCGCGTCAATGGAAAACCTGTAAACCCAATGACTTACATCAAGGCTGCGAGAAATGTTTTCTAAGAGCAAAATCAACGAGCCCGGAACCAACGCCCCCGAGGCTGCCAAACCTGCCGCTCCGGCTACACCGGCCACCCCTGCACCGGCAGAAAGCAAGGCCAGCACGGCGCCCAAGCCCAAGCCTCCGGCATCGGTTCTGTCCTCGGACCTGCACATCACTGGCAACCTGAAGACATCCGGCGATATTCAGGTCGAAGGCACGGTCGAAGGCGACATCCGCGCGCATCTGCTGACCATCGGCGAAACCGCGACCATCAAAGGTGAAGTCACTGCCGATGACGTCGTCATCAATGGCCGTATCGTGGGTCGCGTACGTGGCCTGAAAGTCCGCCTGACCTCGACAGCCCGTGTCGAAGGCGACATCATTCACAAAACCATCGCCATCGAGAGCGGCGCGCATTTTGAAGGCTCCGTGCAGCGTCAGGACGACCCGCTGAATCCCGGCCGCAGCGGCAAATCGGGTGCCAATCCGGCAGCCGAAGTCAAGCAGTAACGCTGACTGCTATTAAGTTGACGGAACGCCGCAGGACATCCTGCGGCGTTTTTCGTTTCAGTGTTTCCAAGCCCCGCGCGCCACGTATAAAGTGCTTGAATGTTGATATTTTTCTCCATTCTGCTGCTGATCGCTGGCTTTTTTGCATATCGCTATTGGTCCAAATCTCAGGCACGGCAAAAGCTCCTGTCTACGCCCCTATCCGACCAGCAACAAACCATCATCGAGCAGCAGGTACCGCTTATCCGTCGGCTTCCACCCGATCTGCGGGCCCATCTGGACGGCAAGGTGAACCTCTTTCTGGATCAGGTGAGTTTCTACGGCTGTGAAGGGCTGGAAGTCACAGACGAGATGCGGCTGGCAATTGCGGCACAGGCCTGTCTTCTCGTGGTCAACAGCGACCTCTGGTACGATCACCTGACGACAATCCTGATCTACCCGTCCGCGTTTAAGTCGCGGCAACGCAGGCAGGATGGGTATGTCGTAAGTGAAAAGGAAATTGTGCGCACCGGCGAAAGCTGGGATCGTGGTCCGGTCATCCTGTCGTGGTCACATAGCAAACAGGGGGCGTTGAATGACCGGGATGGGCAGAATGTCGTGCTGCACGAATTTGCGCATCAGGTTGACGATATGTCCGGCGGCACCAATGGCGTTCCGATTCTGAGCGACGGGCAAAGCTTTGCCGAGTGGGAGCGTGTCTTTCTGACCGCCTATGACGCCCATGTTCGTGCCGTTGAACGTGGCCAGCACACTGTCATAGACGCTTATGGTGCAGTCGGTCATGAAGAGTTCTTTGCAGTCTCGGTCGAAGTCTTTTTCGAGAAACCCCGAGAATTGAAGGGCGCGGTCCCCGACGTGTACAACCAACTGTCCAAGCTGTTCCGGCTGGACCCGGTTAGCTGGAAATGACCCCCCTTAGACTTGGTGTGGACTCCCGCCAGTTTCACAAAAATCAATTTTTGAATTACACTGAAACCCATTGTTTTTCGGAGGGCTTTTCATGTCATCAAAACTTATGGCCGAGTTTTTCGGCACGTTCTGGCTGGTGCTTGGCGGCTGCGGCAGCGCCGTTCTCGCTGCAGGCGTTGCCGATGTGGGCATCGGCTGGCTGGGTGTAGCCTTCGCCTTCGGCCTGACCGTTCTGACCATGGCCTACGCGGTCGGGCATATCTCGGGCGGGCATTTCAACCCGGCTGTCAGCCTTGGCCTGATGATAGGCGGCAGGTTCCCGGCCAAAGACCTGATCCCGTATTGGATCGCTCAGGTGATCGGCGCGATTGCAGCTGCGACGGTCCTGTACCTGATCGTCAGCGGCGCACCGGGTTTCGAAGGTGTCGGCGGGTTTGCCTCGAACGGCTAAGGCGAGGCCTCGCCTGAAGGCTATTCACTGATGTCCGCGCTGGTGATCGAAATCGTGATGACGGCCTTTTTCATCATCATCATTCTTGGGGCCACCTCCAGCGGCGCCCCTGCCGGGTTCGCTCCGATCGCTATTGGGTTGGGTCTGACCCTGATCCACCTGATCTCAATTCCGGTGACGAACACATCGGTCAACCCGGCCCGATCCACCGGGGTCGCGTTGTTCGCGGACAGCCCCGCACTGGCTCAATTATGGCTGTTCTGGGTTGCGCCATTGATCGGCGGGGCAATTGGCGCACTGATCTGGAATGCTATGACGACGGACGACTGATGCACGCATCGCTGATGGAGCCCGCTATTGTCGGGCTCCGATCATCCATTTGCCATCTGGCCAGAACGCGTGAAACGCAAAAGCAAACATCACGTCATGCACCACGTCCTTGCCCTGACCGTCACGAACACGGATGGACCCGATATCTCTGCCATTTGAAATGCGCCCCGTGTCCAATGCAGATGCCTGGCCGGGCACCCATTGGATGATAACACCTGCCTCGCGCACCACTTTCTCGCGGCTTAGCCGCGCCAGCGGCCATGCTCTGTCACCAACCCGAACGACACGTTCGAGCGACTGGATTCCATGAGGCGGCATTTCACCAGAATACAAAAACGGTCGGCGAGACGTGTCATACCCCCGGTATGGATTGCGTCCGTAATCCCGGTTGTAGGCAGGTTCTGCCATAACCAAACCGACAGGGTTTCGGGCCTTGAATTCCGCCCAGCTTTCCATCCAGGCAGGCAGTGCGCGCAGCTTATGGCCAGTCATGCGTCCGACAATCGCTTCTCCAGTCGCTTGTTGCCACCAGCTTTGGGTTTGACGGTCGTACATAACCATGTCTGAGTTTCTCAGCTTACCAGTAACACCAAAACTCAGAACGCCCTGTGGTGTGCGCCGGTCAAATACGATGCCAGAATTGCAAAGTGGGCAATATGTTACGGCAATCGGGAAACGGCCGACCCGGTCGTTCACGATTTCATGCCAGATAAGATAGCGGATAGGATAGGCCCGAGGAGTTTGGCCCTCCAATTCGAGCGTAATGACGGGCTCAGAAGGGGCGATGTCAGACCGCTCAGAAGCATCTGTGAATTGAGGAGCGTTCAGTGCCGGAATTCCATCCTTAGGTGGTCCGCCGGATTGAATCTCGGCCCAGTTTCCAACGCTGTTTACGCCGAAGTCCGTGTCCGGCCATTCACCGCGCCATACGTCCGGCCCGGCGTTCCCAGCCGCCGTGAAAACAATCAGCCAAAATATCGCAATGATGTGCACTGAACCGATCCACGCTTAAGGCATCAGTTTGCCAGTATGTCCCGGCCATAACCAGCCAGGCACACGCGGATGTGACGCGATGTTTGGAACCTGTACGTTTGCGAGGTATGGAAATGCCCGGCACGCAATCAGGTGCCGGGCACGTTGTCACTCGGTCACGGTGACTTTCTTCATTACGTCCGGCTGTCCGATGACGGCACCGTTGGGGCCTTCGCCCCGCTTGATCGTGTCAACCACGTCCATGCCATCGGTGACTTGTCCGACAACAGTGTATTCACCGTTCAGGAACGGACCGGGCGCGAACATGATGAAGAACTGCGAGTTGGCGCTATTCGGGTCCTGCGCCCGAGCCATGCCAACGACGCCGCGGTCATAGTTGTAGTCCGAGAACTCCGCCGGCAGATCGGGGCGGTCGGAACCACCGGTGCCGGCTCGACGCATGTCGCCGCCGATACGGCCGTGTTCGACGTCACCGGTCTGGGCCATGAAGCCGTCGATCACACGGTGAAACACCACACCGTCATACTGACCTTCTGCGGCCAGAGCGCTGATCTGTTCGACATGCTGGGGGGCCAGATCTTCAAACAGATCTACCTTGACGATGCCATTGGCGCCCTCTCCTTCGATCTCGATCTCCAGCCCCGTGGCCAGCGCCGGGCTGGCCAACAGAGCGAAAGCGGCGGCCAGCTTATTCATCTGCCGCAACCTTGACGCTGATCATGCGATCAGGGTTCGCAGGCGGCTCGCCACGCACGATGGCATCGACATGCTCCATCCCGTCGATGACGCGGCCATAGACGGTGTACTGACCGTTCAGGAAATGGTTGTCCTTGAAGTTAATGAAGAACTGCGAATTGGCCGAATCCGGGTTTTGCGACCGCGCCGCGCCCAGCGTGCCACGATCATGGGGCAGCTTCGAAAACTCTGCCGGAACGTTCGGCAGAGATGATCCACCTGTACCTGCCATGCGCAGGTTGAACCCGTCTTCCATGTCGCCGTGTTGCACATCGCCGGTCTGCGCCATGAAACCATCGATCACACGATGGAACGCTACGTTGTCATATTCGCCGCCACGAGCCAGTTCCTTCATCCGGGCACTGTGCTGCGGGGCCACATCCGGCAGCAGCTCGACGACGACATTGCCGCCCTTCAGCTCGATGATGATTGTGTTTTCGGGATCCTTGATCTCGGCCATGAGGCCCTCCTGTCGTTTAGTCTTGCGCAAATACCTATGCGCCGGGCGCGTGAATGCCAAGTGACGCATTGACCTGAGGGCAAAATGCAGGAAAAGAACAGCCTAAATCGGTATCAAAATTCTGAGGATTTGGTGATGGGCTGGAAAACGCTGGACGATATGGACCTGAACGGCAAACGCGTATTGGTGCGCGTCGATATCAATGTGCCGGTCGTTGACGGGGTTGTGACCGACGCAACCCGTATTCAGCGCATTGTTCCCACCGTGCGCGATATCCTGTCGGCAGGTGGTAAGCCGATCCTGCTGGCCCATTTCGGACGTCCGGGTGGTGAGCGGCGCGAGAACCTTTCACTGAAGCAGTTGATCCCAACTCTCGAGGCCGCCTTTGACGCCACGGTTCTGTTCGCCGCCGATTGCGTCGGGACCGAGGCCGAACTGGCGGCCGAGCAGTTGCAACCGGGTCAGGTTTTGCTGTTGGAGAACACACGTTTTCACGCTGCTGAAACCAAGAACGATGCCGATTTGGCCGCGGGCATGGCCAAGCTGGGCGATGTGTACTGCAACGATGCGTTTTCCGCCGCTCACCGCGCCCACAGCTCGACCGAGGCCATCGCGCGGCTGTTGCCTTGCTGCGCCGGCCGCCTGATGCAGGGCGAGCTTGAGGCACTGGAGGGTGCGCTTGGTGCGCCCAAACGCCCGGTCACGGCAGTTGTCGGCGGTGCCAAGGTCTCGACCAAGCTGGAACTGCTGGGCAACCTGATCGACAAGGTGGATTACCTTGTTATCGGTGGTGGCATGGCGAACACATTCCTTGTTGCCAAAGGCCTGCACGTGGGCAAATCTCTGGCCGAACGCATCATGAAGGACACCGCGGCCGAAATTCTTGCCAAGGCCGAAACCTCGGGCTGCGAGATCGTATTGCCGTGCGACATCGTCGTAGCTGAGAAGTTTGAATCCCACGCCCCGTCTCAGGTTCTGCCCGCCGACCAATGCCCCGAGAACGGCATGATCCTGGATGCTGGTCCGGACAGCGTTGCGGCCATCACCGAAATAATCGCCAAGAGCCAGACCCTGATCTGGAATGGCCCGCTTGGCGCGTTCGAGATCGAGCCTTTCGACGCAGCGACTAACGCAGCAGCGCTGAAAGCTGCAGCCCTGACGCGATCAGGTCAGCTGATCTCGGTCGCTGGTGGAGGGGATACGGTTGCCGCGCTGAACGCATCGGGTGCGGCCAAGGACTTCTCTTACATCTCGACCGCAGGTGGGGCGTTCCTGGAATGGATGGAGGGCAAAACACTACCCGGCGTTGCGGCGCTGGAGCAATAATCGCCTGACCCCATTTGTAGCCGCCTATTGGTGTTCGTGGTAAAATCTCCTTTTGACCAGGAGATTTGCCATGAGATTTATTGCGATTGCTGTATTTATCCTTACACCTTGCGCTTCCTTGGCCGAGTTCTGGTGCGGTGGCCCAACTCAAAACGACGAAAATATTTGCGCAATGGAACAATGGCAGGTTGCAGACAACGAATTGAACCGGTTGTGGAAGGAAATCAAACCACGGGCTGATGCGCGTGGAGTTGGTCAGGCCCTGCTGACCGAGCAGCGCGCTTGGTTGAAGCGACGTGATGCGACATGTCAACAGGAACTGGCAGGCGGCGGCAGCGCCGCCCAGATGTTCTATTGGTCCTGCATGGAACAGCAAACGATTAATCGTAACAAAGAACTTGCCACGTGGCGCTGACACTGTTTCACGAAAGCCAGGACGTCCGGGATGTACGAAGGCAGCTTAAACTTTTCGCCGTCACGCGCGGGTTTTCGCGAATCAGGGGATTCACAAGCCGAATCACCTGTGACATAGTGCAGACAGATGCCCGGAAAGGGCACGTTTTTGAGGCAGACTTCATACGGCGGTAAACAGAGTGTCCCGTTCCCATCGACCCGGTTTGGGTGCATTTGTTTTCTTCATGGTGGCTTTTATGCTGGGTGTTTATTTCACCTTCGCCGCCGTGCAGGGCGACTATGGCCTGTTCCGGCGGGTCGAGATTGCAGCGGAACGGGACGCTCTGTCGCGCGACCTGGCCAAGCTTGAGGCCGAGATCGCCGAAATGGAAAACCTTACCCGCCGATTGTCCGACACCTACCTGGATCTGGACCTTCTGGATCAGCAGGCCCGCTCGGTACTGGGAATGATCCGCACGGATGAGATCGTCATTCGCTGACCTTCCCTTCATTCGCCACACCCTCTGAATACCTGCTAAACGCCCTCCCACGCGCCAAAATCTGCGCGAACGAACCCTGCGTCACATTTCCACTCGCCAGATTGCAGGAAATGCTTTATGAGATAGTTTAACGCTAAACTATCTTGCCGAGAGGGGGAGATCGCCACTATGGCTGCGCGAAAAACCACAAAGAAACCAAATGTTTCTGCGGAAGAACTAACAACCTATTATCGTGAGATGCTATTGATCCGCCGATTCGAGGAAAAGGCCGGTCAACTTTACGGCATGGGTCTGATTGGCGGTTTCTGCCACCTTTACATCGGTCAAGAGGCGGTTGTCGTCGGCCTCGAGGCTGCAGCCGAAGAGGGTGACAAGCGCATTACCTCATACCGCGATCACGGCCACATGCTGGCCTGTGGCATGGACCCGGGTGGCGTGATGGCCGAGCTGACCGGGCGCGAGGGCGGGCTGTCCAAAGGTAAGGGCGGTTCGATGCACATGTTCTCGAAAGAGAAACATTTTTATGGCGGCCACGGCATCGTCGGTGCACAGGTGCCGCTGGGCGCCGGTCTCGCCTTTGCTGACAAGTACAAGGAGAATGGCCGCGTGACCTTCACTTATTTCGGTGATGGTGCCGCAAACCAGGGTCAGGTCTATGAGACCTTCAATATGGCCGCCCTGTGGGAGTTGCCGGTCATCTTCGTGATCGAGAACAACCAATACGCCATGGGCACCGCTCAAGCACGCTCAACCTCGACCAAGGATATCTATCACCGCGGTGAGGCTTTCGGCATCCCCGGCGAAATCGTCAACGGCATGGATGTTCTGGCCGTGAAAGAGGCCAGCCAAAAGGCGGTCGCCCACTGCCGCGCCGGCAAGGGGCCCTATATCCTTGAGGTCAAAACCTACCGCTATCGCGGCCACTCGATGTCCGACCCGGCCAAATACCGCACCCGCGAAGAGGTTCAAAAGGTCCGTGAACAAAGCGACCCGATCGAACATGTGCGCGAGCTGCTGTTGTCCGGCAAACACGCATCCGAGGATGACCTGAAGGCGATCGATAAAGAGATCAAAGAGATCGTCAACCAGGCCGCCGAATTCTCGAAAGAAAGCCCCGAGCCTTCCGTCGAAGAGCTCTGGACCGACATTTACGCCTGAGAGGACGAATAAGACATGGCAACCGAAATTCTCATGCCCGCCCTTTCGCCCACTATGGAAGAGGGCACGTTGGCCAAATGGCTGATCAAGGAAGGCGACACCGTATCTTCCGGTGACATTATGGCCGAAATCGAAACCGACAAGGCGACAATGGAGTTCGAGGCCGTCGATGAAGGCATCGTTGGCAAGATCCTGATCGGTGAAGGCACCGAAGGGGTGAAAGTGAACACTCCTATCGCGATCCTGGTTGAAGAAGGCGAAGATTCCTCCGCCCTGCCCGCGGCTGCGCCCGCAGCCGCAGCGGTGTCCGAGGCCGCCCCAGCGGCGGTTGAGGCCCCCGCTCCTGCCACTGCTGCCCCAGCGGCACCGGTTGTGGACCTCTCGCCGGACTGGCCTGCCGATGCCGAGATGGCGCAGCAGACTGTCCGTGAGGCCCTGCGCGACGCGATGGCTGAAGAAATGCGCGGCGACCAGGACGTCTACCTGATGGGTGAAGAAGTCGCCGAATATCAGGGCGCATACAAAATCTCGCAAGGCCTGCTGGACGAGTTCGGCGCCAAACGTGTGATCGACACCCCGATCACCGAGCATGGCTTTGCCGGTATCGCGGTCGGATCGGCTTTCGGCGGCCTGAAACCGATTGTCGAGTTCATGACCTTCAACTTCGCCATGCAGGCGATTGACCAGATCATCAACTCCGCCGCCAAGACGCTGTATATGTCCGGCGGCCAGATGGGGTGCCCCATCGTGTTCCGTGGCCCCAACGGCGCCGCCGCGCGCGTGGCCGCCCAGCACTCTCAGGATTACGCTGCATGGTATATGCAGGTCCCCGGCCTGAAAGTGGTGATGCCCTACTCCGCAGCCGACGCCAAAGGCCTGCTGAAGTCTGCCATCCGCGACCCCAACCCGGTGGTATTCCTGGAAAACGAAATCCTCTACGGTCGTTCTTTCGACGTGCCGCAGGTGGATGACCTGACCGTCCCGCTGGGCAAGGCCCGCATCTGGCGCGAGGGCTCGGACGTGACCATCGTCAGTTTCGGCATCGGCATGCAGTTTGCACTGGAAGCCGCCGACAAGCTGGCTGAGGAAGGCATCAACGCCGAGGTTATCGATCTGCGCACCATCCGCCCAATGGATACCGGAGCGATCATCAACTCAGTGATGAAAACCAACCGTCTGGTGACTGTCGAAGAGGGCTGGCCGCAAGGCTCGGTCGGCGGCTACATCTCGTCCGTGGTGATGCAGGAAGCGTTCGATTACCTCGACGCGCCCGTTATCAATTGCACGGGCAAGGACGTTCCGATGCCTTATGCAGCGAATCTGGAAAAGCTGGCGCTGGTGACCACCGATGAAGTGATCGCAGCCGTCAAACAAGTGACCTACCGGTAAGGAGCGACACAGATGCCCACCGAAATTCTGATGCCCGCCCTGTCGCCGACCATGGAAGAAGGCACGCTTGCCAAATGGCTGGTCAAGGAAGGCGACACTGTCTCCTCCGGCGACCTGCTGGCTGAAATCGAAACCGACAAGGCCACGATGGAGTTCGAAGCCGTTGACGAAGGCACCATCGGCAAGATCCTGATCCCCGAAGGCACCGAAGGGGTCAAGGTCAACACAGCCATCGCGGTTCTGCTGGAAGATGGTGAAAGCGCCGATGACATCGCGTCAACACCTGCCAAGGCACCCGAGGCTGCACCCGCCGCCGCCGCGGGTAACGAGGCTACCGCGCCAGCGGCACCCGAGGCGCCCGCCCCCGCCGCTCCGGCCAAAGCTGATGGAGGTCGTATCTTCGCGTCACCGCTTGCACGTCGGATCGCGGCCCAAAAAGGTCTCGACCTGGCGCAGATCAACGGCTCTGGCCCGCATGGTCGGATTGTCAAAGCCGATGTCGAAGGCGCGACCGCGACGGCTCCGGTCGCTGCCCCGGCACCTGCTGCAGCAGCAGCCCCGGCTGCAGCGGCACCGGCTGGCCCTTCCGCCGATGCAGTCGCACGGATGTACGAAGACCGGGAATACGAGGAAATCAAGCTCGACGGTATGCGCAAAACCATTGCGGCGCGTCTGTCCGAGGCCAAACAGACCATCCCGCATTTCTACCTGCGCCGCGATATCAAGCTTGATGCGCTGCTGAAATTCCGTGGTCAGCTGAACAAACAGCTGGAAGGCCGTGGTGTGAAGTTGAGCGTCAACGACTTTATCATCAAAGCTGTCGCCAACGCGCTGCAACAGGTTCCCGCCTGCAACGCAGTTTGGGCTGGTGACCGGGTTCTGCAACTGAAGCCTTCAGATGTGGCCGTCGCGGTCGCCATCGAGGGTGGCCTGTTCACTCCGGTTCTGCAGGATGCCGACACCAAGTCGCTGTCAGCCCTGTCGACCGAGATGAAAGACCTCGCCGGCCGTGCCCGCGAACGCAAACTTGCCCCGCACGAGTATCAGGGTGGCACCTTTGCGGTCTCGAACCTCGGCATGTTCGGTATCGACAATTTCGACGCCATCGTGAACCCACCTCACGCCGGTATTCTGGCTGTAGGCTCGGGCATCAAGAAACCGGTTGTCGGTGATGACGGTGAATTGACAGTGGCCACCGTCATGTCGGTCACGATGTCGGTCGATCACCGGGTCATCGACGGTGCTCTGGGCGCAGAATTGCTTCAAGCCATAGTCGACAACCTTGAAAACCCGATGGTTATGCTGGCCTAAAGCTTCAAAACATGGGCCGCGCCGGGGCACTTACTGGCGTGGTCCTCCCGATCACCGCTGCGATGTGAGCGAGCGTGATCGCCAAAGCGGTTGCTCGAAGATACGCGGCGGACCACCTTGATAGCACAGAGTTTCCTGTTGCAAAGGTGCGCCATGGCCCCCACGAACTCCGTCAAAACCTTGCTGGTGATATCCATGCTGGTAACAGCTCTGCCCGCTGTTGTTTCGGCGAAGCCCAATAGTTTCCCGGGCGAAAACTCGACCTACAAGCCTGATCCTGCCGAGGTTGCCAAGCGCGAGGCTGAGCGCGCCAAACGTAAGGAAGAACGGAAAAAACGTCGTGAGGAAAAGCGGCTCGAGCGGCTGAACAAGAAGAACAACCGCTCGAACTGATGATGATTTACTGGTCCTTACCCAGCATATGATCCATTGAGATCGAGGGCTGGTCGCATCCGGCCTCGCCCACGATCTTGGCAGGAATACCCGCAACGGTCGTACAGGCCGGAACTTCCTGAAGTACAACCGACCCGGCGGCAATACGGCTGCAATGGCCGACCACAATATTGCCCAGCACCTTGGCACCGGCACCAATCAGAACGCCGTCACCAATCGTGGGATGACGCTGCTCTTCTTCCTTGCCAGTTCCGCCCAAAGTTACCGAATGCAGCATCGATACGTTGTCACCGACCACGGCCGTTTCACCGATCACAATGGAATGAGCGTGGTCAATCATGATCCCCTTGCCGATTTTCGCGGCGGGGTGAATGTCGATCCCGAATATCTCGGACGAGCGCATCTGGAAGAAATACGCCAGATCATGACGCCCTTTGTTCCACAACCAATGCGCTACACGATAGGCCTGCATGGCCTGATATCCTTTGAAATACAGGATCGGCTGCAACAGGCGGTGGCAGGCCGGATCGCGTTCGTAAACGGCCATCAGATCCGCGCGCGCCGCCTCAAGCAATGTGGCATCGTCGGCATAGGCTTCGTCCACAATCTCACGCAAGACCATCATCGACATTTCGTTCGAACACAGCTTGGCCGAAATCCGGTAAGACAGAGCCCGCTCAAGGCTGCGGTGGTGCAGAATACAGGCGTGTACCAAGCCCCCCATCAACGGCTCGTTTTCGACGGCCGCCTGAGCTTCGGTCGTGATACGATCCCAGACCGGGTCAACAGGGGTTACCTGACTGCGCTTTTCCAACATGGCATTTGTTCCTTTGCTGCGCCTAGAATGCCATTTAGTTGTAAAAACACCAAACGCAAACCCGTGATTTGCAGGGTAACGAAAATGAATGGTACTGAATGGTCCGAATTCGAGTCCCGGATACGGGAACGGTTGGCCGAACTTGCAGAGCAATCTGCATCAGGAAAGGATGCTCAGGCAATTGTTGAGCTGGACCAGCAAGCCGTTGGCAGGCTCAGCAGAATGGACGCTCTGCAAAACCAGGCCATGGCGAAGGCGCAGCAAGCCAATCGTGATCTGGAAACACGAAGGCTTGGGGTTGCGTTGGATCGGATTCAGGAAGGTGAATACGGGTACTGTGAGGATTGCGGCGAAGAAATACCCGCTGGCCGACTGAATCTGGACCTCGCCGCAAGCAAGTGTGTCAGTTGCGCGTCCAGTTGATCTGAAATGTGATCAAGTGGCGCAAAACCAGCTCAAAACACTGGCAATATTGTAGATTGTCAAAGCCCGGTTCATCCGCCAGCCGCCTGTTGCGCGCAGCAGCCATCAACGAGCCGTTTCCAAAGAGAGGGTGGAGTTGCCCCGTCTGACCGACATGTCTGTCGGCCAGTTCGGCTTCGTGAATCATTCGTGCGCACAGGCGATCGCGGTCCGCCTGCGGCGCGGTCAGCAAGACCCGTGCCGCAGCGCTGACATCTCCGTGTAAGACAGGACGCATTGACTTGCTTATCCGACTGTCAGCCGGGCGGGCAAACCGGGCCCGAAAATGGCTGAAACTTGCGCCACCTGCACCGTGTAAGGACCGCTTACCCCATCCGCCGTTTTCATCGCCTCTGAATAGGTCCAGCTTGGTTCGGTTACGAGATGTTCGTGCAACAATGTGCCGCTGGAGTGAATTTGAACAAGGTAGGACTCGCTCTCCTCTCCAAGCGGAACGTCCAATCCACCCCAATCGTCACCGTCCACCCGAGTGCGGCGTACCCATGTAAACCGTTCGCCGTTGGCCAGCGTGGTTGCCTTCAAATGCACCGGTGCGTAGGGGCGCAGGCCGATGCCTTCGAAGGCCTGAACCTGATGGACGAAGGACGGATCGTCAAAACCGCGCGTTGCGGGACCGATACGATAATGTTTGGCCACACGCCGCTCAGCCCGCGAGAGACCTGTCTGGTAAACCCTTTGATCCAGCAAGATGAACATGGATCCTACGGGCCAAGCATCGGGCATGTTCGCATCCGTTCCCAATTGGCCGCGCAATCGCCCGGACAAGGTGTAAATACCCGTTTTCTGTAAGGTGGCATCCGCGAACTGGAAGACCTCCCAGTTGCCGGGTGTTCCATCACCGATGGCCGCCAGATTGGCGCCGTTTAACAGTGCGTCTCGCGGGCGCGATTCCAGCAATCCGTCGACCAGATTGACCCACAGTGGTTTCCCCTTGTCCCAAATACCCGCACTCGCCCGCATTAGCGGCGTTTCGGTGAACCCGATGACAGCCTGACCCGAGATCACTTCCTGTAACGCATAGCCTTCGTCCCGTGCAGCGGAATACACAGCAACATTTCCGGGCCAGGGGTTTGCCGTCGTTGCCAGATAAGGCGCGTGCGGCGGTTCCGAACCAGTGATCAACGGCAAGTCCATGAACACCGGCAACACCGGAACGGGCGCAACAAAGGGTCTGGCCGTGACATCATCATCCGGCAAGTCGGAGGGCACATAAACGCCCGGCTCGATCCGAACCGCGTCCGCAATCTGCATTTCGGCTTGTTCCAGCCGGTCGATGCGATACCGCGCGCCCTGGCGGTCCCCGGAAAAACTGACGACATCACCTGCACCCACTTGCAGCATCGACAGCGGCAGACCAAAACGGGCGGTTTCCCTCGAGACCCTTGCCTCGCTCAACCAACGTTCGGTGGTCTGGCGGCCCTCGGCACGCGTCATCGACAACGGTATCTCGTTCACAGACACCGAATGCGTTCGCGTGTCAGGCAGTACGGCTTTCTCCGAGACGACATCGTGGTCAGCGTCCGATTGCACAAAGCGCAAACGCACACGTCCCGTCATCTCGGCCTCGGCTTCTCTACGGTATTCGACGCGCCCTTCAATGTCAGGACTTTGGGCCAGGCTATCTGTATTCAACTCGATCGCACTTCGACCTTCGCGCATCTGAAACTGCAGAACACCCTCACGCTCGATGGCATCGAAACCATAGCGCAGCATAAGGGGTTGCAGGGCCGCGCGTGCGCTCGTGACGTCTTGAATCGCATACCCCCGAACGACGCCGTAAAGTTGCGACACGTCGATATCGGTTACCCCTGCGCCATAGCAAATCTCGGTGACAACTGACGACAGCGTCCGCGACCCGGACCGTCCGTTCAGCCAATGGCCACGGGCGTAGTTCGAACCATCACTCCATTGGCTGCGCAGGTTTGGAAAGGTGGGATACGGGCGCGCGTCCCATGCCCAGACATAGGCATTTTTCATGTCGACCATCCGGCCGCCATAGACATCCGAAACCGGATTTATTTTGGGATTGGACCAATACCCCAACATCGCTTTCAGGTATTGCACCTGAACATAATCGTCACGCTGCCCGTTGGAATAACGCGGCAGGCCGGACTCCGAGGATTTGGGATCAAGAAACTTGTTAGGCTGATTGGTGCCCTTGTCTATGGCTGCACAACCAAGTTCATCCACCCAGGCTGCATCGAACTGTGGCCCCCTTAGACCCTCGGGATCATGCGCCGAAAACGCCTGCGCCTCGGCCCCGTTGGGCCAGATCAATTTCCGTTCCGATGCCTTCCAAACAGGCCGACGATCTGGCGGCGAGCAACGCAAAATCCCGCTATCGCCAAAAACCATTACATCGCGCACCTGATCGAATGTCTCACCGACCAGCGAAACACGACACGCCTCGCCCTTATCCAGTGGCAAAGAACCTTCGACCATCGACCGCACCCATTCGGCTCCGGCTCGCGTCTTGCCAGCCCCGCGACCGCCCATGATCACCCAAGACCGCCAGTCGCCCTCGGGCGGCAACTGATGTGGCAGCGCCCAGAATTCGAACAGGAAAGGGAGGGCGCACAGCCCTCCCTCCCCGATCTCACTCAGAAATCTCTCTCGAACCTCAGCATCTGCGGAGGCGAGCCAGCCTGCACCCGATTTCAAATCGAGCGCGCTCAAGGTCGAGCGCATATCCCCCTTGGGCAATTCCGGCTTGTCTGTGATGTTGTTCGACAAAGCTTGTCTCCACTTTCTGACAACTTCGGATCAGCCCCTCTAGCTGCCCGAGTTGCCTGGCTGAACCAGCAAGATCTGCATCCTCCCCGGTTCCGATTTGCCTGCGCAGTTCTTCCGCTGCCTGGCGCAAACCGCGAATGGACGTCTCAAGCGACTGCAAAAGTTCCGCCGTCTGGGACATCCGCTCTTCCGGGGTAATCAAAGTCATGTTTGCCTGTGACCTCATGCGAGAGTTTTTCCGCACGAGAGAAACGAAAAACGGCCACCGGGTTGCCCCGGGGCCGTTGCCCACTTCTTCTAGCATGACACAACTTATACGGGAAACCGGGCTTAAAGTCAATGTTTTGTGCAACAGCGGCGCAACGGGTAACGCACCCCGATAGTTAAGAGACCTTTTTTGATAGGAACATGCTGCAGGCAGTCGTCAACAATTGAGCCCCTTGATGAGTACTTACGTATCACCAAGAAAACGAAATGGCTCCGAAGGTTCAAAGTCTGCGGAAATCTCGCCTGCAAGGATTGGCTTTTCTCCAAGTTCCAGCTTCAGAGTTGATGCCCCTTCGGAGAGATCCAGATTTTCGATATCCACCCAAAACAGCGTTGGGCTGAACACGCTCTCATAGTAGTAACGACCCAATTCATGGTCGGCGATCGTACGCCAGGTTGTTGACGCAATGTTTGGACGCTCCGGATCAGTTACACCGAATGGTACGGAAATTGATCGCACAAGTGAGAAAACCGCCGCCGTTGCATCATTCTTGTCTTCGAACGAAGGTACGGCGTTCAGGTTCCAACTCAACCGCGCAAACCTGTCCGAAGATCGATGCGTTCCCGGCAGGAATGAGAGGCCGTTGACTTCACCCCAATATGTCGTGATAGCGAGCTGTTCATCAAACGTCGGCGAGTTTGTCATGACCGTAAATTCCCTGCCATGATGGATAACCAACTCACCGTCTAGATATTCGAATATAGCACTGTCGCCAGATGCGTCAGATAGCGCCACATGACCGCCTGCCTCATGTCCGCTTGGCAGCATCGGGGCCACAATCACGAACGGGTCTTGTTCCATGGCCGCGACGGCTTCTTCAACCGTTTCGAAGTTGTCCAAGAAGTACTGCAGCCAGCCGCCAACAGAAAGGAGTGGCTTATCCCCTGCAGACTCGGTGCCGTAATTGGCTTCGGCTAGATAGAGCGCATTACCAACCAACCCTGCATCATTCATTCCATCGACCGTTGCCCCATCATAGATGGTCGCAACGACCGAGCCATATTTGGAAGTCCATTGGATCGAGTTTTCTCCGGCGCCGCCATCTCGTTCCATACCACGCGGAAAGGCCCAAAGGTCTGTCGCGGTGTCCTCGAACCAATCTAACGTCCGCCCTGTTATGTAGGAACCATCTGCCGTCTCATATAGAATCCGAGAGCACGCAAAGGCTGAAGACGCGGCAAGGGTCACTGACAAAGCGGAGGCGACAAGTAACTTTACGGTCATTTCTGGAACTCCTTATAAGAATTTGCCTGTGGAAATTCAGATGCACTGATAGTTGGCTCTCTGACGGATACAAAATGGCCAAAGTAGTTTCCAATTTCAAACTTACGCAATCGAGGAGATCCCGCCATGCGACAAATCTCCTTCCGGAGCGATTCAGCTATAGTGGGCCCTCTCCTTCGAACCAAACCTTGACAATCCTCCATTGAACCGTCATGTGCCCAGCAAGACAGCGCTGACGCGTGAGCATCCATGGCCAATAATTCGGCCCTACAGCGCCCCATTTTTCTCCAGTTCCCCTTCACGCAGGGTTCTTGATGCGACGGCCGGACACCGCAGGACTCGCCTGTGTTTTCCCGAGGCTTCGCAAAACCCCTGCCGGTCGCGCGATTGCGTGGCCCGTCGTACTTGTCCGTGGCTGCTCAGTCATCACGGATTACAAAGGAATGATATTTGTTCGACTTCGACATGCTGGGCCTTGCCCCAGCCCTGAATGACGCGCTGCAAGGCGCTAACTTTACTCAACCCACCCCCATCCAGAACCAGGCGATCCCGCTGGCCCTGCAAGGCCATGACATTCTAGGTCTGGCACAAACCGGTACAGGCAAGACGCTGGCCTTCGGCCTGCCGCTGATCGACCACCTTTTGGCGCAGCCGGGTAAACCCGCCCCCAAAACGGCCAAGGCCCTGATCCTGGCTCCGACCCGAGAGCTGGTAAACCAGATCGCGGAAAGCCTGCGCAACCTGACACAAAAAACGAAACTGCGTGTGGCAACAGTTGTAGGCGGTCAATCCATCGGCAAACAAATCTCGTTCCTGTCGCGCGGTACGGACATTCTGGTCGCCACGCCCGGACGTCTGATCGATCTTATGGAGCGTGGTGCCGTTGATCTGAGTTCTGTTCGGCATCTGGTGCTGGATGAGGCGGATCAGATGCTGGATATGGGATTTATCCACGCCCTGCGCAAAATCGCGCCTCAACTGGGCACTCCACGCCAAACCATGCTGTTTTCGGCCACAATGCCAAAACAGATGGAGGAGCTCAGCAAAGCGTACCTGACCAACCCGCAGCGAGTGCAGGTCTCTCCTCCGGGCAAAGCAGCGGACAAGATCACACAGTCCGTTCATTTCGTCAGCAAACCTGAAAAACCAAGGAAACTGCGCGAAATTCTATCCGCAGATATGGACGCCCTGACATTGGTCTTTGCCCGCACGAAACACGGCGCAGAGAAACTGATGAAAGGCCTTGTCGCTGATGGCTATAACGCAGCCTCCATTCACGGAAACAAAAGCCAGGGTCAGCGCGACCGCGCAATCAAGGCATTTCGGGCCGGGGAAATCAACGTGCTTGTTGCCACAGACGTGGCCGCGCGCGGTATTGATATTCCGGGAGTTGCCTACGTAATCAACTACGACCTGCCCGAGGTCCCCGACAATTATGTCCACCGCATCGGCCGAACGGCCCGCGCTGGACGTGAAGGCGAAGCGATAGCGTTCTGCGCACCGGACGAGTTGGACCAGCTCCGCCAAATCCAAAAGTTAATGAAAGTCGAAATCCCGGTTGCAAGCGGCACGATGCCCGAAGTTGGCGAACCGAAGAAACCACAAAAACGCGGAGGATTCCGAGGACGGGGACTTAAGGCACAAGCTGCGAACACGACCTCAAAACCTACGTCGTCCAAGCGTCGTCGCCCACGCAGGCGACCCGCTGCATAAGTGACAAAAAAAGGGCCGTGTTTCTTACGCGGCCCTTTTTTATTAGTTGCCCGAGCTTTGCCGCTCGGCCTCAATCTCGCGCCACTTGGCGACGTTGCGGTTGTGCTCTTGCAGAGTTTCCGCAAACGCGTGACCGCCCGTTCCGTCTGCAACAAAGAACACAAAACTCGTGTCATCCGGAGCTACAGCGGCCTCAAGGCTTGCCAATCCGGGGTTGGCAATCGGTGTCGGCGGCAGACCATCAATCACGTAAGTGTTCCAACGGGTTGCCCGACGCAGCTCGCTCCGGCGCAAGCCACGCCCCAACACGCCTTTACCCTCGGTGACGCCGTAGATCACAGTTGGGTCTGTTTGCAACTTCATCCCCTGTTCCAGCCGGTTTGTGAACACACTGGCAACTTGGCCGCGCTCATGCGGAACGCCGGTTTCCTTTTCGATGATCGAAGCCAGGATCAGCATTTCTTCCGGGCTGCTGATCGGCAGGTCGTCCTGTCGGTTTTCCCAAACGGCATTGATCCGTAGCCGCTGTTTATCCTGCATATCTTGCAAAATGGCAGATCGGTCATCTCCTGGCGTCAATTCATAGCTGTCCGGGGCAAGCATGCCTTCGGCTGGAATTTCGGTCACATCGCCGGTCAGCGCGTCGATCCCTTTCAACGCCTCAACCACTTGCCAGGACGTCACGCCCTCGGCGACTGAGACACGGTAACGTGTATCGGCATCCTGACGCTTTTGGGAATAAGCGGCGGGAACCTCCTCTTCACCGGCGTCGAAGTTTGCAATCTCAATGAACTCCAGCGTGGCCGGATCCAGTTCGCGCACGCGCGTCTGGATTCGGGTTACGCCAATGCGATATTCGATCTCGGAACCGCATGTGCTAGCGCCGCTGCTGGTAATCTCGTCGATGATCTGTTCCATCGACGCGCCTTCGCGAACCAGAAAGCTGCCCGCTTTCAACTGTTGAGCTTTATCTGTGTAGTCCGCCGCCATCCGAAAGATCATCGCGCTATTGATAGCTCCCTGATCTTCCAACTCGCGGCTGACTTTCGTCATGTTGGAACCGCTTTTCACCTGCAGGCACATGGCGGTTTCCAGCGGGCCCTCGGCCTTGTATTGCGACTGGCCCCAAAGGATCAGACCGCCAATCAGGAACAGGCCGACCACCAGAATGGTCAGCGCGTTCGATGCCAGAGCCCGCCACATTTAACTGACCTTTCCGAAGATCACACTTGCATTGGTGCCGCCAAATCCGAACGAGTTCGACAGCGCCACGTTGATCTCGCGCTCACGCTTTGCGTTCGGCGCCAGGTCAATCGGGGTTTCGACCGCCGGGTTGTCCAGGTTGATCGTCGGCGGAGCAACCTGATCCCGGATTGCCAGGATCGAGAAGATCGCCTCGATCGCGCCAGCCGCACCCAGAAGGTGACCGGTGGCCGATTTGGTCGAGGTCATGGTTGCCTTGCTGGCGTGATCACCCAGCAAGCGTTCCACCGCACCCAGCTCAATCGTATCCGCCATAGTCGAAGTGCCATGAGCGTTGATGTAATCCAGATCCGTCGGCTCAAGCCCGGCGCTGCGCAGCGCAGCTTTCATTGAACGTTCCGCACCATCGCCATCTTCAGACGGCGCGGTGATGTGATAGGCGTCGCCGGACATGCCATAGCCCAGAACTTCGGCATAAATTTTCGCGCCACGCGCCTTGGCGTGTTCGTAGTCTTCCAGAACAACGATGCCTGCGCCCTCACCCATGACAAAGCCGTCGCGGTCAACATCATAAGGACGGCTGGCTGCCTTCGGATTGTCGGCGTATTTGGTGGACAGCGCCTTGCATGCATTGAAACCCGCAATGCCGATTTCACAGATGCAGCCCTCGCCACCGCCCGCGACCATGACGTCTGCGTCACCTGCACGGATGATGCGGCTGGCGTCACCAATGGCGTGCGCGCCGGTCGAACAGGCCGTCACAACAGAATGGTTCGGCCCCTTGAACCCGTGACGGATCGAAACCTGACCTGACGCCAGGTTGATCAGAGCTCCAGGAATAAAGAAGGGCGATACGCGGCGCGGGCCCTTGTCGCGGATCAGGTTCGCGGTTTCCGCGATAGAGCCCAGGCCACCAATGCCCGAACCAATCAGAACACCTGTGCGCAGACGGTCTTCTTCATCTTCGGGCAGCCAGTCCGCATCCTTGCAGGCCATCTCGGCAGCTGCGATGGAATACAGGATAAAATCTTCGATCTTACGCTGCTCTTTTGGCGGCAGCCAATCGTCGGGGTTGAAGGTGCCCTTGGTCCCGTCACCACGCGGCACTTCGCAGGCATAGGTCGTGGTGACCCCACTTGCTTCAGCATCGAACTGCGTGATCGGACCTGCTCCGGATTCTCCGTCCAGCAGCCGTGACCAGGTTTCCTCGACCCCACTGGCCAAAGGAGTGACCAATCCCAGACCGGTTACAACGACTCTGCGCATGAAATGCCTCTTGCCTGCTTCCTGTTTGAGAACCGCTCATACCCCGGCCCGGGGTCCGGGGGCAAGAGCAACGGTATTATCCCTTCCGGCATCATCCCGCCAAAGGGGCATAAATTCTGGTAGCCCACTCACTGGGGCTCGGGAACAAAAACCGCCTGCTACCCGAAAGAGCAACAGGCGGGTTCCATTTACTCTAAGCGACCTACTGAAACTGAGCCACCGGCTCGTGGGCAGTTTTTGCGACTTCAAGGACATCCTCAAGTGTCAGCGTCTTCCGGAACAGCGCACGGCTTACAATCGCGCCCGAAATATTCGAAATGTAAGCCAGACGGGAAATATCATCCGTGGTACGGACGACACCGCTTGCGATCACGGGCGTGCGGGATTTTTCTGCTACGCCCGAAATCAGACCCAACTGTGCCTCGACATCTTCCATTTCGCTATCGATATCTGTCACCACGATTGCTGCAAATGGTGTATCGTGGAAGGCTTCTATGAATGCTTCCGGGGTAAACGCACTTTGAGTACGCCAACCTTCGGTCATTACGTACCCCTGCCATACATCCACGGCGAGAACGATCTGATCAGGGTATAGCTTGGCCAATTCCTTAACCAAATGTGGGTCCAGTGCGGCCAGTGTCCCAATGACAATGCGCCCTGCGCCCTTGTCAATCCAATGCTCGATACGCTCGCGCGAACGCATCCCGCCCGCCAGCTGTACCGGCAGTTCCGCCGACCTGATGATCTCTTCCACCAATTCAACGTTCGTGTCGCGCCCTTCAATCGCGTCAAAGTCGGTCAGGTGCATCCATTCAGCGCCTGCCGCGGACCAGCTACGCGCCGTTTCAACAGGGTCCACATGCCAGATCATGGCATTTTCCAGTCGACCTTTGTCCAACGTGACACACCGGCCGTTCTGCAACTCCATCGTTGGGTAAATCCTCATGAGCCATATCCTCCGCTAAAACGTTCCGGGATTCTAGGACATCATACTGCTCGAGTTCTATTGCGCACACCAAAGATCGGCATCGACTGCGCATTTTGCGGCATCGCAGCGAGTCTTGATTTTAGTTGCGGGCAGGCGGACCGTTCCGGCGCATCAACACAACAGGGGTGTCTTTGTAGTCACATTCGCGCATTGGAACGTAACCCAACTTCTCCGCCAGTTTCTGCGAGACACCGTTTGCAGAATTTACCATAGCAACCAATGGACCGGGCATAATACGGTCAAACCAGTCATGTGCAGCTTGGGCAGCTTCGTGCCCAAGCCCCTGCCCCTGCGCCTCGGGCACTAATACCCACCCGGCCTCAGGAAAACTGTCGAAATCTTCACCAATGGCGCGGTTACCATAGAAAAATCCGGCCTGACCGATCATCTGCCGATTCGACTGTTGGACTACGGCCCACTGACCGAACCCGGCCATTTGCCAGTGACCGGCATTGCGCAGGAATGAGTCCCAGGCCTCTCCCCGTGATCTTGGCTTACCGCCGATATGGCGCACGATGCAGGGATTGCGCCAAATCTCGGCGAATCGGTTGAAATCCTCTGGCCGCATGGCGCAGAGCGTCAACCGTGCCGTGTTTATCATCGGGGTGGATCTTATCATGCCCTGCCCGCTCAGTTTTTTTGTGCCTCTGGTAAAAGCGTGCGAACGAAAACTGCACGTTGCAAGCCTGAATTCCGAGCAGGCAATAAAAAACGGCGCCTCCGTTGCCCGGAAGCGCCGTTTTTAGCGATTTCGAAGCTATCAGGAAGCTTCGGAGATGAATTTGACGGCGTCGCCAAAGGTCTGGATGGTTTCGGCTGCGTCATCAGGGATTTCGATGCCGAACTCTTCTTCGAAGGCCATAACCAGCTCGACGGTGTCCAGGCTGTCTGCACCCAGATCGTCGATGAAGGACGCGTTTTCGGTCACTTTATCTTCTTCAACACCCAGGTGCTCAACAACGATCTTTTTAACGCGATCTGCGACGTCGCTCATGTCTATTCCTCATTCCATTTCAGGGCATAGTGCCCGGTTCTGCCCTTGCCCGCTCAGGCTGGCTTTGTTTTGCCCGATGCGGGCGGTTTGGGTCCCGGGTAACCGGGAACGTAGAAGGCCGACCAATCGGTCGACCCCTGCTTTTATGCGCCGCCTATAGCACAGACAACGCGCGAGGCAAACGCTTTCGCGCCCGCCCCGGTCCGCGTTCACAACATGGCCATCCCGCCGTTCACATGCAAGGTGGTTCCGGTAACATATCCGGCTTCGGGGCTAGCAAGATACAACACTGCCGCTGCAATTTCCGACGGGGCGCCCATACGTCCGGCTGGAACCTGACCCAGAATGCCGGATTTTTGATCGTCGGTCAGTTTGTCGGTCATGGCCGTAGTGATGAAGCCCGGCGCGACGGCATTGGCGGTGATCCCACGGCTTGCCACCTCATAAGCCAGCGATTTGGTCATACCGACCATACCTGCCTTGGACGCGGCATAGTTGGCCTGACCGGGATTGCCGGTGGCCCCGACGACGGACGAAATATTGATGATCCGCCCCCAGCGCGCCTTCATCATGCCACGCAACACGCCTTTGCACAGTCTGGCCGTCGAGGTCATGTTCACGTCAATGACGCTCTGCCATTCATCATCGGACATCCGCATGAAGATGTTGTCACGTGTGATCCCTGCGTTGTTGACCAGGATATCGACCGAACCCATTGCCTCGGCCGCCTGTTTCGGCAACGCTCCTACAGCCTCGGCGTCGCTCAGGTTGCAGGGCAGGACATGGGCGCGATCACCCAGTTCGGCAGCCAGCGCCTGCAGCGGTTCAACACGAGTACCGGACAGCGCAACAGTCGCCCCGGCCCCGTGCAACACGCGCGCGATCTCACCGCCAATGCCGCCGGACGCCCCGGTGATCAGTGCATTCTTACCTGTCAAATCAAACATTCGGTTTCCCTCTTGGTACGTCATTTTCCACGCACGTTATTCTTACGATTCGGCCTGAACCACATTCTGCACGTCATCAGGCGTACCAACAGCTTTACCAGCAATCGCGCGGTCAATTTTCCGGATCATCCCGGACAGAGCTTTACCAGCCCCAATCTCCCACGTCTCGGTAACACCCTGTGCTGCCATGTACTGCACGCTTTCACGCCAGCGCACCGAACCTGTGACCTGCTCGACCAGCAACTGGCGGATCAAATCGGGGTCACTGACCGCTTCGGCGCGCACATTAGCCACAAGCGGAACAACAGGTGCTTTGATTTCGACTGCGGCCAGGGCGTCTGCCATCACGTCGGCGGCAGGCTGCATCAAAGCGCAATGGAACGGAGCACTTACCGGCAGCATCACTGCGCGTTTAGCACCCTTTTCCTTGGCAATTTCTGCAGCGCGCTCAACTGCGGCCTTCGAACCCGAAACCACGACCTGCGTGGGATCGTTGTCATTTGCGGCCTGACATACTTCACCCTGCGCAGCTTGTTCGGCAACAGCTCGGACAGCTTCAAGGTCCAACCCCAGAATGGCGGCCATTGCACCTTCGCCGACTGGCACGGCGCTTTGCATAGCCTGCCCGCGCGTGCGCAGCAGGCGAGCCGTATCGGCAACTGACAGAGCCCCCGCCGCAGCCAGCGCAGAATATTCTCCTAATGAATGCCCGGCAACAAACGCCGCGTCCGTTACGGAAACGCCTTCGGCCTCCAGCGCGCGCATCGCCGCCATTGAGGTCGTCATCAACGCCGGCTGTGCATTCTGCGTCAGCGTGAGATCCGCGATGTCACCCTCCCAGATCAGGCTGCTTAGCTTTTCACCCAGCGCTTCGTCGACCTCGTCGAAAACAGCCTGAGCAGCCGGGTAAGCCTCGGCCAAAGCCTTGCCCATTCCGATGGTTTGGGCACCCTGCCCCGGGAAAACGAATGCGCGTGTCATTGCAACCTCTTGGATGACGTTAGGTTGCGGCGGGGTGTAAACCTTGTAGCAGCGCGGCACAAGCATTGCCTGAGGTCTGCACTCTGGCACCTTTACTGTGCATATCGCGCTATTGAGTCTTGTTCCCATGGCCTTAGGTTGACCACAACCACCCCATCCCGGAGCGTTTGATGTCCCCAACCAATTCCTTTTCCAGCTATGGCAGTGTGACCAAGACTTTCCACTGGCTGACGGCCCTGTTGATTTTTACGGCCTTGCCAGTGGGCTGGATTGCCAATGATCTGGCTCACGCCATTTACGATCCTTCCATCGCAACTACCGAAGATGACATCATCCGCGCAGCGCGGTTGTTTTCACTGCACAAAACCGTCGGCGTCACAATTTTCTTTGTTGCCCTGGCCCGAATCCTTTGGGCGGCAACGCAATCCAAACCCGGGCTGTTGAACGCAGACAATAAACCTGAGGCATTTGCCGCCGAGACGGTTCACTGGATGCTCTACAGCTCGCTTGTTCTCGTTCCGCTCACAGGCTGGGTTCACCATGCAGCATCCGAAGGGTTCGCCCCAATCCTGTGGCCCTTTGGGCAAAACCTGCCCTTTATTCCGAAATCCGCCCATATTTCCGAGGTTGCTTCAGGCCTGCACTGGCTGTTCATATGGACTCTTGCCGGGTCGCTGGTGCTGCACATCGCCGGAGCGCTCAAGCACCACGTGGTGGACAAAGACAGCACCCTGCGCCGGATGCTGCCCGGCCAGTCGGATGCACCAGAACCGCCTGAACAGAACCATTCCCCCGCACCTGCAGCCGCCGCGTTAGCCGTTTGGGGCGCAGTTCTGGTCGGAGGCTGGTACATCGGTGTTTTTGCTGATCATTCCGCAGCCGGCACGGATACCGCGGAGCTGACCGAAGTGCAGTCAGACTGGCAGGTGCAGGAGGGCACGTTGTCCATCAGCATCACCCAAATGGGCAGTCCGGTAACCGGGAGATTTGCCGACTGGACCGCCGCAATTGCCTTTGAAGATCCGACTGAGCCTGGGCTCGCGGGATCGGTGGATGTCACTATTGCCATCACATCGCTGAGCCTGGGAACGGTTACCGAGCAGGCCATGGGCACCGACTTCTTTGACAGTGCGCAATTCCCAATGGCTTTGTTCAAGGCTGACATTTACAAGACGGACACAGGATATGAGGCACGCGGCCCGCTGACGATCCGCGACAAATCCGTGGACGTTGTGCTACCATTTGAACTCGACATTCAGGACAACACCGCCACCATGTCCGGCGAATTGCAGCTGAACCGGCTGGACTTTGATGTCGGAAAATCCATGCCCGTCGAAGACTCGCTGGCCTTTGCGATCACCGTTTCGGTGGATCTGACCGCGAAACGCGGGGAATAAAAAAACCGCCGGGGACTAACCCCGGCGGTTTCTTTGCAAGTGTTCGGGCCTGACTTACTCAGCCGCCTGCGCCTTCAGCCTTCTGCGCCTCAACCGAAATCCGAATTTCGACCTCATCGCTGACAAAGGGTGCGAACTGACCCAGGTCGAATTCGCTGCGGATCAGCGTGGTGGTCGCGTCGAACCCGGCCCATGGCTTGTTCGCCATCGGGTGCTCGCCAACCTGGTTCAATTTTGCGTCCAGGACGACGGATTTGGTCACACCGTTCATGGTCAGGTCGCCAGTGATGTTGGCGGTGTTCTCGCCAGTCACTTCGATAGCCGTCGATGTAAAAGTCACCAGATCACCTTCGGTAACACCGAAGAAGTCCTCGGTCATAAAGTGATCTTCGCGTGGCTTCCAACCGGTGATCATCTCGACGACCGGCATCGATACTGTCACGCTGGATGCGGCAGGATTTTCCTGGTCAAACATGATCTCGCCCTCAAAGCCCGAGAACATGCCAGTTGTAGTCGAATAGCCCAGGTGGTTGTAAGTGAAGACGACCTGGCTGTGGCTGGGGTCCAGAATGTATTTCTCGGCGCTCGCAAATGCCGAAGTCGCCGAAACGGCCAGTGCAGCAGCAAGAAGAGTGGATTTCATGTTAAACTCCGCAAATTTGTGTATGCAAACCGAATGGGTTGCTCGAAAATGTAAATGTGCTGCCCAAGGGCAGCACACAAGTCTTATTCACTCACAATTTCTGTTCTTAAATGAACAGAATAAAAATCAGGCGAAGATTGTTACGTTTCCACTCAGTTGCCCCTTGAGTGCTTGGCTGACATCCGCCGATTGCAGCGGCAACTTCATCAGCAGACTGCCATCCACATCAAAGAGTTCGACCTGGTCGTCAGCAAAGCGGGCACCACCCAATGTGTCATAGCTGCGACGAAGAACCGTCTGCGGACGTCCGCTTTCGTTCTTTTGAAGGACCCGGACTTCCCGACGGATCGGATCGAAGTAAGCATCAGGGCGGGCGTCCAGAATCTGGATCGTCAGCAGGCTGACGCCAACCATAAGGAACATCAGGGATGCGGCAAGTTTAATCGGCCATACCTCGGTGGCCATTGCGGAACCCGAAACCAGCCACATCGAAAAAGCCATGATGATCAGAAAGGCACCAACGACCCGGGCCAGAACCATCCGCACTTTCCAGTTCGGCGCGAAAGTGATCAGAACTGGTACGGATTTCTCGTAATTCGCGCTGGTGGCCGACTGTTCGAGTGTATTCGTGTTAATCGCGGTCATTTCTATCACCCTGTTTTCAGGTTGCCGTCCTGGGCTTTGTCCGTCCGGATATTTCCCGGTATGCAAAACAACTTTGAGCCGAAAAGCGTCAGGAATTGGGCGGTGCAATGGAAATAGCACGACTTCACAATGGCACCTGTGGCAGGCCTTGCCCTTGGCGCACAAACGTGTATATGGGGCCATCCTTCGCAAATCACATGAATCGCGCAGCCTCTCGTGGCAGGGTCGCGAAGGACGATCTGGCCCCGCCTATGAAATGCGCCTTGATAGAAACAGGAGTGCACATGCCACTGTATGAGCATGTAATGATCGCGCGTCAGGACCTGTCCAACGCGCAGGCAGAAAGCCTCGTCGAACATTTCGGCACCGTACTGGCGGACAACGGCGGCAACGTCGTCGACAGCGAGTACTGGGGCGTCAAGACGATGGCCTACAAGATCAACAAGAACCGCAAAGGCCACTATTCCTTCCTGAAGACCGACGCCCCCGCTGGCGCTGTTCAGGAAATGGAACGCCTGATGCGCCTGCATGAGGACGTCATGCGTGTTCTGACCATCAAGGTCGACGAGCATGCCGAGGGCCCCTCGGTCCAGATGCAGAAGCGCGACGAGCGCGAAGGCCGCCGCGAGCGCCGTTGATCAACGCCTGACGAAAGGACATAAACCATGGCCGCAAAACCATTTTTCCGCCGCCGCAAGGTCTGCCCGTTCTCGGGTGAGAACGCGCCGAAAATCGACTATAAAGACACTCGTCTGCTGCAGCGCTACATCTCAGAGCGCGGCAAGATCGTACCTTCGCGCATCACCGCCGTTTCGGCGAAAAAGCAGCGTGAACTGGCTCGTGCTATCAAGCGCGCCCGCTTCCTCGCCCTGCTGCCCTACGCCGTGAAGTAAGGAGAGACTGACATGCAAGTTATCCTTCTGGAACGCGTTGCGAAACTGGGTCAGATGGGCGACGTCGTTGACGTCAAGTCCGGCTACGCCCGCAACTTCCTGCTGCCCCAGGGCAAAGCACTGAGCGCATCGGACGCCAACATCGCGTCGTTCGAAGCCCAGAAAGCGCAGCTTGAGGCGCGCAACCTGGAAACCAAGAAAGAAGCTGAGGCGCTGGCTGAAAAGCTGGACGGTCAGCAGTTCATCGTGATTCGCTCGGCATCGGATGCCGGCGCTCTGTACGGTTCTGTCACTCCGCGTGACGCCGCAGACGCCGCAACCGAGGCTGGTTTCACCGTCGACAAGAAACAGATTGCCCTGATCGCTCCGATCAAGGAACTGGGCCTGCACTCGCTTGCAGTCAAACTGCACCCTGAGGTCGAAGTTGAAATCAAGATGAATGTTGCCCGTTCGCAAGAAGAAGCCGAACTGCAGGCCTCGGGCAAGTCGATCCAGGAACTGGCTGCCGAAGAAGAAGCAGCTGCAGAGTTCGAAATCGCCGAACTGTTCGACGATATCGGTTCTGCCGCGTCGGAAGACGAAGAGCTGGTTGCCGAAGAAGCTCCGGCTGAGGAAGACGAAGCCAAAGCCTGATTTGGCTGAGTTGAGTTTTGGGAAAGGCCGTACGAAAAGTGCGGCCTTTTTTCATGCACACGCCAAACGGGCAAAATTCAGCCAGATTTTTAACCTACGCTTGCGGCCAGGCCACCGTTACTTATCATCGCGGCCTGGAATTCGGAGTACACAGATGACATCTCTTTTGCGTCGCAGCGTTCTGGCCATGTTGTTGGTAGCCCCCTTTGCCGCATGCGGCGGGCCGGACACACCGACAAAGGACACGTTCAGCCCCCCTCTTTATCCTAATGAGACACCAGAGCTGCGCGCGTCGATCAACCATTGGGCAGATCATTATGAAGTCCCACGCGAGCTAGTGCACAAGCTGGCCGTGCGAGAAAGCACCCATCGCCCCTGGGCCGTAAACCGCCCCTATTACGGCCTTTTGCAGATTCTGCCCGCAACCGCCCGGTCCATGGGTTACACCGGCAATGCCAAGGGATTGCTGGACGCGGACACAAACCTCGAGTTCGCAGGTAAGTACTTGCGCGGCGCATGGTTGTTGTCAGATGGAGACCAGCAACGTGCGATCTTTCTCTATGCAAAGGGATACTACCCCGAGGCCAAAGCCCGCGGCATGCTGGTCGAGACGGGCTTGCAACCGAACTAAGGAATGGAAACCACTCAGATCGGCGTACTTTTGCCTACATAGTGTACTTCTGATACGCAATTGGACAGTTCTGTTGCTGCAACCACGCAATATGTCTGTGTGTTCTGCACAAATGGGTTGCACAAAAGGGCAAAATTGACGCAACGTATGCAATAAACGGACAGATAGGGCTGTTTTTGGGGAAAGAGCAGCCGCACAAGGGTTTGGACAGGTGAAACTTATAGACTTGGCCGCGCTGGACCATGAGGAGAAGTCAACCGCCGACATCATAAACTCTGTCTGCGAGGAACTCGGCTTCGACTATGCGTCCTACGCCACTATGAACCCCGTGAAAGGTGACGTTCAGGGCTACGCCAATTACCCGGATGAATGGAAAATTCACTACGGTAGCCATGGCTATCACCATTTCGATCCTACAATCTATCAATCAGTGCTAAGCATCGCCCCTGTCGACTGGGGGCGCTTCAACCACGATGAAAAGTTCAACGCGGTATTCCGCGATGCCCATGATTTTGGCATTACTTCTCGTGGCTTAACCGTCCCTGTCCGCGGCCCCTTTGGCGAGTGCGGGCTGCTGAGTGTGACGCGGAACTGCTCGGATGATGAATGGGAGAAGCTAAAAAGACACGTCATGGGAGACTTGCAGATGGCTGCAGTGCAGGCTCATGACACTGTCATGCAATCCGGCGTGCTTGCCAAGGCGCTGTACCTTCCGGCGCTTTCCACACGAGAGAAAGAGATCTTGCAATGGGTGGCCGAGGGAAAATCCCAGCAGGACATTGGTGACATCCTGTCTATTTCGCACCGGACTGTCGAAGTTCACATGCGATCGGGCCGCGAAAAACTCGGCGCGTTAACCACGCCACAGGCCATAGGACGGGCTATTGGACTAGGCCTAATTGCCCCTGGTTAATAAAAAAATCTTCAATTCTACGGGATACCCCCAATAGTCTCGGACAATAACTTGGTTAACCTCATCCTTACGGTAACCAGACTGTAGGGGGATGGATATGATCATCGTAATTGATGGTATCAACCAGCATAAGTTTAAAGATGTCCTGGACGAAATGTACAAACTGCGGGCGCGCGTCTTCGGTGATCGCCTGGGTTGGGACGTTCACATCAAGGATGGGCGAGAGCGCGATCATTTCGACGACCTGCATCCTGCACATGTTGTCAGCATCAACGACGAGGGGGACGTCGTTGGGTGCATGAGACTGCTGCAGACCACAGGGCCGCACATGCTGTCGGACGTCTTTCACACCATTCTGGATGGTGAAGCACCTATTCGCAGTTCGCAAGTGTGGGAAGCGACCCGGTTTTGCGTGGACACCAGAAAGCTTGGCCGTGGACGTGGTGAAAACTCGGTATCTTATGTCACCAGCGAAGTCATGATCGGCTCTTTCGAATACGCCAAAATGGCTGGCGTTCTGGACTCGATCGCCGTGATCGACCCGGTGATGAACCGTGTTTTGCAGCGCTCAGGGAACGCGCCATACGATTACCTCGGCACCGCTAAACCGATGGGTAAAGTGGTCGCTATGGCAGCCCTTATGGACTGCTCGGACGAACGCATCTCGGGTATCCGGGACTATGCGGGGATCGCACACGATGTCTTTCTGACCGACGAACAGGCGCTGGATCTTTTCGCAGGTGCGAAGGCCGAGGCGAAACCCAGCGTGGCGAACTTCGACCACCAGCCGCTGAGCCAGCTGGAAAAGTACTTTGTCGAACAGATGAATTCGGCAACTTCGAAAGACGAAATCGATGCAGTCTTTAAGTTGATCGAAGAGCTTTCGGACAGGTTTACCCCAGAGCAGAAGACAGCTCTGTTAAGTACCCCCCGTGCTTTTGCTCATGAGGCCTGACCCCCTCACCTCGTAGAGCCAAAAGCCACCCACACGGAGCCGTCTAATTCCAGACGGCTCCGTTTTTTTTGCCCATTTGGGATGGATGGGCGGACGAGGATTACTCCTCGTCCAGTGCCTCGACAGCTTTCTGCAGGTCGTCTTTGCCAACCTCTTTGTTCGAGACCTGAGCCAGTTCAACGATGTAGTCGATGACCTTGTCTTCGAAGATCGGCGCACGCAGCTGCTGCTGCATCTGGGCGTTCTGCTGCACGAACTCAAAGAACTGACGTTCCTGACCCGGGTACTGGCGCGCCTGGTTCATGATCGCCTGTGTCATTTCGGAGTCGGTCACTTCGACTTCGGCCTTCTGACCCAGCTCAGCCAGCAGCAGGCCCAGGCGAACGCGACGTTCGGCCAGCTTGTTATGTTCGTCGGTGGGCTCGATCTCTTCGTGATCGTGGCCTTCAACTTCCGGGTTTTCCTCATGCCACAGCTGATGCGCGATCTGCTTGGCTTCGGCTTCGACCAGCGACGGCGGCAGGTCGAACGAGACTTTCTCGTCCAGCGCGTCCAGCAGAGCACGCTTCATGACTGCGCGCGAAGCACCCGAGTATTCTGCTTCCAGACGCTCGGCGATCTGACCTTTCAGAGCTGCCAGATCCTCGGCACCGAACTTGGTGGCCAGCTCATCGTTGACTTCGGCAGCGACAGGTTCCTTCACTTCTTTCACAGTGCAGGTGAAGACAGCGTCTTTACCGGCCAGATGCTCAGCGCCGTATTCCGCGGGGAAGGTCACATTGACGTCTTTTTCTTCCTCGGCCTTCACGCCAACCAATTGCTCTTCAAAGCCGGGGATGAAGCTGTTGGAACCCAGCACCAGCGGGTAGTCCTCGGCCGAACCACCTTCGAACTCTTCACCGTCAACTTTGCCAACAAAGTCGATCACAACCTGATCGCCGTCCTTGGCTTTTGAGCCTTTGCGGCGCGCTTTGAAATCCTGTGCGGTTTCGGCCAGATTGTTCAGCGCTTCTTCGATCGCGGCATCGTCTGCTTTGACGACCAGCTTTTCCAGTTCGATCGATTTCAAATCAACTTCCGGGATTGCCGGCAGAGCCTCGTAGGACATTGCGACTTCAACGTCGTCGCCTTCTTTCCAGTCCTCATTGGTCATCTTGACCTCGGGCTGCAGTGCAGGGCGTTCGCCGCTGTCTTCAAAGTGCTGGTTCATGGCACCGTCGATGCTTTCCTGCATCGCTTCGCCCAGCAGGCGCTGACCAAACTGCTTTTTCAGCAGCGCCATCGGCACCTTGCCTTTACGGAAACCCTTCATTTCGATTTCAGGCTGCGCTTCGACCAGTTTCTCGTTTACTTTGTCGTCCAGCTCAGCTGCGGATACGACGATATTGTAGCCGCGTTTCAGACCTTCGTTCAGCGTCTCGGTAACCTGCATTATGGTAGTCCCCATAGGATTCGGGGCGCGCAAAACGGCGCGCCGGGCAAATTTGACGCCTTCTATTTGCCCTACTGCGCGCGCGCAAGGGGCAAAGGCCGGATCAGCCTTATTTTACCGTCGATTTGAACAAAAAAACGCCCCGGATCCAACCGGGGCGCTTGTCACTCATCTGGGTGAGCAATCAGAATTTCCAGCGGGCGCCCAAGACCCATGCTTCGTTGTTGTCGAATGAGGTGCCATCATCGAAATCGTGGTTGCGGTACTTCAAATACGCATCTGTGTTGATTGCTTCAATCTTCTGCACCACGGCCACGCCCCATGCTTTTGTGCTGGACCCATCGGTGTTGAAGTCCGACCCGTCAAAATAGTCGATCCCGACGCCGGTTTTACCCCAGGATACCCAATCGCCTTCATAGGCAATTTTCGCGTACCAATAGTTCGGATCGCTTGCACCGCTGGCGGTGTCATCGCGCGTGCCGGCGGCCGCTGTAAAGCTGAACCCACTGGGCAGCAGAACCGAGGCTGAACCGATGGTATCCTTGCGCTCGCCCGATGCGTTATCAAAGTCGCGGACGGCGTAGGCCAGGCTTGCAGCAAATTCGACGCCACCTGCAAATGTGTTTCCGTAAAACACGCCCACATCGTAATAGGTATCGTCGTCGCTGCTGGACAGAATGTTCTCGCCATAAGCGATCCCGGCCGAGAACCCATTGAAATCCGGAGTATCGTAGCGAATGCGCCCGCGGCGCGAGCCATCAAGGTTGCTGCTGCTGTCGCCGATCGTAATCCCGCTCAGGATGCCATTCGTCTCACGATAGAAGAAAGCCGAGTTCTCATCATTGGTAAAAGAATAAAGAGCCGTACCAACATAAGAGAGATCGGTTTCCGCCGCACCATCCGACACCATGCTGCCCTGACCGGCGGAGAATTTGCCATAATCGCCTTTCAGCGCAAAATCGACATGGCGAATATCCGAACGAGTCCACCCGCTGAAGTTGGTGCCGAGCTGGTTCCACTCGGTCGAGTTAGGCAGGCCAAGCGCGGTTTCAAAACGGAACGTAAACTCGTTAGCACCGTAAGGTTGCATCAACCGCAGCCCCACGCGGCTGTTCGAGAGATCGTTGTCGAGGACGCGGGTATCCGTTTCCTGCCCATCATCCACCGAGATCAGGGCTGGGTGCAGTTGCCCGTACAACAGCACATAGCCGCCACTGTTGTTTTCATATTTCAGCTCGGCCGCAGCAGGGATTGCCGTAGTCACGGCCAGAATAGCAGCAACCGACGGGACACTAAATTTCACTGTCATTTTCTTTCACCATATTCGTTTTGGTATTGGATGCTTACTAAGTACTGATCTTAGGTAACAGCACCAACACGCGTTGAACCGATCAATTCAGTTCCTGAGTTTCTGCCTCACGGTTCAAATTGGCAGGAACTAATTTTCAATTTTAATCAACGCTTTGACTAAACGGCCGACCGGAAACCCGGGTGCCGTATCTCAAAGTCTGCCACTCTGTCATACGCCTTTCAAAAGGCTGGTATGCACTCCTGCGAATACTTGCGGCTAAAAATCGCCGACCCCGAAGGAAAGCGGCCATTTTCCGCGCATGTTTCACGTTTCCATGCTTTGAAACACAGTTGGCAATTGCTCTGGCAGATCTTCGGCGATCAGCCCCGGACCAAAGATCCGCGCGCACTCAACATGCAGCCAAGCGGCCGTTTCAGCGGCTCGCATAGGCTCGAACCCCCGGGCCAGCAGCCCGGTGATGAACCCGGCCAGAACGTCGCCGGATCCGGCCGTCGCCAGCCATGGGGCTGCGCGATCATAGAAAGCCGAGTTGATCGAGCACCGCCCGTCAGGCGCCGCAATCACTGTGTCCGGCCCCTTGAACAGAACCACGCACCCTGCCCGCCGGGCCGCCTCACGAGTCGCGTCCACTTTGGAATAGGCCGGGCCTTTGGTGGGAACCTCGTTCAGTTTTTTAGCGATATCCGGGAAAAGTCGCGCGAACTCGCCCCCGTGCGGCGTGAGAACACAATTCTCGTGCAGAAGGCCAAACAAGGCTGACGGGTCGTCCGCGAATGCCGTCAGCGCGTCCGCGTCCAACACAGTTGACCGCTCAGCCGACAGAGCAACCGGCACCAGATTGCGCGCATGCGCCAAACCTAAACCCGGACCGAGACACAGAGCGTTCAGACGCTCATCCTGGAGCACATCGGTTAGCCCGTCAGCCCCCTCGACCCGCAGCAACATGATGGCCGTCACCTGCGCCGCAACCTCCATCTGCGCCGCCGGAGGGACGCCCAAGGTCACCAACCCTGCGCCAATCCGCAGCGCCCCCCGCGCCGCCAGTCGTGCCGCGCCGGTTTTTCCCACGCCGCCTGTCAGGATAAATGCGTGGCCATGCGAATACTTGTGATCACGGTCGCTCTTGCCAAGAAGTGGGGCAGATGGCCGCTCTGAATACTTTGTAATCTCTGCACTGGCAACTTCAGGGCCGAGCCCGATATCCTTAACGACCAACCGCCCACAATAAGCGGGCGCTTCACTCAAAACATGACCAAGCTTGTTCGAGTGGAAAGAGACGGTCAGGGCCGAACGGGCGCAGCGGCGCCCATGCTGAGAAAACACACCTCCAAGGACTTTACCGGAGTCCGAGCAAAGACCTGATGGCAGGTCTATCGCGACAGTGCGTGGTGGGACGATGTCTGTTCCCGAACCCCATTTTCGCATTTCCCATGCATCGTCAGCATCATCATGCGCCCAAAGAAGCTCCCACAACCCAGGGTCCTCAATCGCTCGCGTCAACCCGGTTCCGAACAGCGCATCGATGGAAACGTCTGGATGCTGAATTTCTGCTCTGGCAAGGTCTGCCGTATCACGCGTCCGTCCTTCCCACCGCTCGTAATTCACCTTTGCATCCTGCGGCAGTTTCTGAGGATCACCGTACAGAAAAACCTCAACCTCCCAGCCCCACTCTTTCAGCAACCGCGCCACGACAAAACCGTCGCCACCATTATTTCCCGGCCCGCACAAAACCACCGCCCGGCCAGACGTTTTGGCCAGTTCCGGCCACTCCTCAAAAATCGCTTCGACAACGCCCCGCCCAGCGCGTTCCATCAGTTCCAGACCGGTCACCTGACCGGACTCAATCGCCGCCGTTTCTATTGCCCGCATCTGCGCGGCTGTTAGCAATTCCGTCATCTCAAATCCTCCGGCGATTCAATTCCGATTACTTTTTGTGCAAACCGATCAAAATTTCACCTGCCGCATATTTTCTCCGCACCCGGGCGGCGCCATTTTCGTAATCACATTGCCGCCCGATCTTAGACGTGGTCAGTGCCATTCTGACAAGCGTTAAAGGGAGCCCGGGATGAAGAAGATCGAAGCGATCATCAAGCCGTTCAAACTGGACGAAGTGAAAGAGGCGCTGCAGGACGTGGGTGTCCAGGGCCTGAGCGTGATCGAGGTCAAGGGATTTGGCCGCCAGAAAGGTCACACCGAACTCTATCGTGGTGCGGAATATGTCGTCGACTTTCTGCCGAAGGTAAAGATCGAGGTCGTACTGGACGACGATCAGGTTGATGCCGCAATCGAGTCCATCGTATCTGCCGCCAAAACCGACAAAATCGGCGACGGCAAAATCTTTGTCTCGCCTGTAGAGCAAGCTATTCGCATCCGTACCGGCGAGACCGGTTCAGAAGCCCTGTAACAAGACAAATCTTCAATTCAGAGGAATCAAGAGAATGAGCAAGGACGCAGTTCTTCAGCTGATTAAGGACGAAGGCGCCGAATACGTCGATGTTCGCTTCACCGACCCGCGCGGCAAGCTGCAGCACGTGACCCTGATGGCCGACCAGGTCGACGAAGACTTCCTGGAAGAAGGCTTCATGTTCGACGGTTCGTCCATTGCGGGCTGGAAGTCGATCGAAGCATCGGACATGAAACTGATGGTCGACACCGAAAGCGCCTATGTCGATCCGTTCTACGCGGAAAAAACCATCTGCGTGCACTGCTCGGTTGTTGAGCCCGACACTGGCGAGGCCTATGAGCGTGACCCGCGCGGCACGGCGCAAAAGGCCGAGGCCTACCTGAAATCCTCGGGTATCGGCGACGTCGCCTACATGGGTCCTGAAGCTGAATTCTTCCTGTTTGACGACGTCCGTTTCTCGAACAGTATCAACAAGGTATCCTACGAAGTTGATGCAACCGACGCGTCGTGGAACACCGACACCGAATACGAGATGGGCAATATGGGCCACCGTCCGGGCGTCAAGGGCGGTTACTTCCCTGTAAATCCGATCGACGAAGCGCAGGACCTGCGTTCGGAAATGCTGTCTACCATGAAGCGTCTGGGCATGAAGGTCGACAAGCACCACCACGAGGTTGCATCGTGCCAGCACGAGCTGGGTCTGATCTTCGACAGCCTGACCAAACAGGCGGACGAGCTGCAGAAGTACAAATACATCATCCACAACGTCGCACACGCCTATGGCAAATCGGCCACTTTTATGCCGAAGCCGATCGCCGGCGACAACGGCACCGGCATGCACGTGAACATGTCGATCTGGAAGGATGGCAAGCCGCTGTTCGCGGGCGACAAGTATGCTGACCTGTCGGACGAGGCGCTGTGGTTTATTGGTGGTGTTCTGAAGCACGCCAAAACCCTGAACGCCTTCACCAACCCGGCGACCAACAGCTACAAGCGTCTGATCCCGGGCTTTGAAGCACCCGTTCTGCGCGCCTACTCGGCCCGTAACCGTTCGGGCTGTGTCCGTATCCCGTGGACCGAAAGCCCGAAAGCCAAGCGTGTCGAGGCTCGCTTCCCCGATCCGGCGGCGAACCCCTACCTGTGCTTTGCCGCTCTGTTGATGGCCGGTCTGGACGGTATCAAGAACAAGATCGATCCGGGCGAAGCCATGGACAAGAACCTGTACGACCTGCCTGCCGAAGAACTGGCCGACATCCCGACCGTCTGCGGCTCGCTGCGTGAAGCTCTGGAAGCTCTTGCATCGGATCACGACTTCTTGCTGCAGGGTGATGTGTTCACCAAAGACCAGATCGACGGCTACATCGCGCTGAAGATGGAAGAAGTCGAAACCTACGAGCACACTCCGCACCCGGTTGAGTACGGCATGTACTACAGCTGCTGATCCGGTAAAGGGTTTACATCTGCAAGGGCGTCCGAACGGGCGCCCTTGTTTCCTTGCGGATGATCTCTCACACTTCGGTCACTCGACTTGGAGTGATCGCATGGCACCAGACTCACCTTTCTCGCAATACTCGAACTTCGTGACCTCGGCAGAGGAACTAGAGGCCGTTACCGGCGCGCCCCTGCCCCAGATCATAGCGAAGGAGATTTCGGCACTGGATCAAATGTGCCGGGACTTCATAGCAGCTTCACCCTTTTGCCTGATCGCGTCCGCCAATCCGGGCGGTCATCTCGATATATCGCCACGCGGTGATCCTGAGGGGTTTGTTCAGGTGGTATCGGACACGCTGATTGCGATCCCGGACCGGCCCGGCAATAAGCGCGTGGACACGTTTCACAATGTCCTGCAGGACCCGCGTGTCAGCGTGATCTTTTTCGTGCCCGGTAAAATGGAGACACTGCGTATCCGTGGCACGGCCCGAATTTGCGCTGATCAGACTCTTCTGGACGGAATGGCCGTGAACGACCATCCCCCCAAGCTGGCCTTGTTGGTTCATGTCGATACCGCTTTTGCACATTGCCCGAAATGTGTCATCCGCTCGAACCTGTGGCAGCCGGAAAACTGGCCGGATTCGACGCACCTGCCAAATATGAACGCCATGATGGTCAAGCATGCCAGGATCAACAAAACCCCGGAAGAGTGGTTCGAAAGCCTGAAAGGTACAGATGAACTGGACTTGTACTAAACCCCTTTGCTGATTTCAGAAGGCGGCGTACCCTGATGCCCGATTGTTTTGCTGCTGGATTTCACCCATGTTTCGATTTGTTCTCATAACCGCTCTGGCAATACCAACCTTCGGTGCGACTGCGCCCTGCGGCAATACCAGTGCCGGTTTTGAGGTTTGGAAACAGGATTTCTCAAAGCAGGCTAAACGTGCAGGCGTCAGGAAAAAAGGCCTGCAAGCGCTGGCTCAGACTCAATACGCCATGCGCACAATTTCAGCGGATCGGAATCAAAAGAGCTTCAAATACTCGCTGGACAAATTCATGCGAGTGCGCGGGGCCGATACCATTGTGGCGCAGGGGCGCAAACGCAAGGCACGCAACCCGCAATTCTATGCAGCCCTTGAACGACAATATGGCGTCCCTGCCGGGGTCCTAATCGCCATTCACGGAATGGAAACAGGGTTTGGCAATTTCATGGGTGACAGTCAGGTCGTTTCCGCAATAACGACATTGGCCTATGATTGTCGCCGATCCGAGTTCTTTATCCCCCATGCCATCGGAGCACTGAAACTAGTCGACCAAGGCAGCATTACGACGGCAACAAAAGGGGCAAAACATGGCGAGCTTGGGCACACACAGTTCCTGCCTGGCAACGCACTGGCCTATGGTGTCGATGCTACCGGCGATGGCAGGGTCGATTTCTACAATATGACTGACTCGCTGGCCTCAACCGCCAACTTTCTGCGCCAGAAAGGCTGGAAACCAGGGCGCGGCTATCAACCGGGGCAACCGAACTTTGCGGTGATCGAGCAATGGAACGCCGCCTCGGTCTATCAGCAATCCATTGCAATCATGGCAGCCCGAATCGACGGATAAGCCTGATCCGGAAATTGCGCCTGAGCACCCCAATCCGGCCACATTGTTGCCACAGACATTAAACGGCCCTTAAAATGTCTAGGTTTCCATAGCGTAATCAATCCTGCCGAATTTTCATTTTTTTCCATTTTCGCCAAAATCTGCCCCATATCGGTTGCTAACCTTGTTCTTACGACAGGATGCGACAAAGGACAGCGCAGTGACTCCGAAGCACAGCTATCACGGTGGTCTTCAATTCAACGGTAAGACCGAAGGCGCGATCGAGCGATTTGGGAAGATCGTGGCCACGACGCTTCAAGACTACGGCCATTTGGTCGAGCGTAAGACTGTGCTGAGCGAAACCGAAGCCAGCATCGTATCCAGCCAGTATCTGGTACGTCTCACTATGGAAACACAGGCGGTCGAATCCAACGACCGGTTCGAGCGTATGGACCGTGCAGCGGGACTGAAAACAATCGCACGACCGATTGTAACCATGCCGCAAAACCGGCTTGCGATCACCATTTCCCCGGTCTCTGCACTGTTGGACGACAGTGAGATTTCCGAGCTTATGCTGGTGGTGATCCTGTATCGCATGGTGGATATCTGCGCGACACAACGTGTCGAGTGGTTGTCGCCAAATACCGTCCTGACAATCGAACAGTTCATGAGCGCGTTTGACACTCTGACTCCCGTCAAGCAGCGAAACAGAAAACAGATCTTCGAGGCAGTAACAGGCCCGTTTGCGGGGCTGGACATTCCTGAGGAAGAAGACCTGGACGAGCCACAAAAAAAGGCGCTGAAACCAGCAGCCCGGCCGATCCAGCTGTCGGATGAGCAGTTGCTCAGCATCGCTTTCCGGACAGAACCTATCGAGCAGCCTTCAGACCGGGACGACGACACGCGCCCCCTCGAGCCTGAGCAACCCAGCGATATCCTTCGACTGTCTAGTTGGGGATTGACGGGTGCCGTGGCCAGCGTGTCAGTTCCGATTGCGGCCTCCATGGCCGCTGTGAACCTGATCAGAGGCGAAGATTTTCGCCTGAACACTCAGGTACTTGCCTACACCGTCGCAATCTCCGCTCTCAGCACAAGCGGAGCGTTCGCCGGTGTTGCCAACGCGTTTGGCATGTAGCACTAAGTCGAAAGACCCTCCTTGGAGGCCCCGCCGTCAGGCGGGGTTTTCCATTTTATGCACCTGTTCCGCCTCAAGGACATAGGTGTGAATCGAGAAGATGACGGCCTGCGTTTCCGGAAGACGGAGCAACGTTTGTCGTTCACTGCGCAAATAACGCGTTTCTCCGGGGTCTTTGATGTCGCGCGGCTCCCTGGTGCTTCGAGGCTGATGCAGTTCGGCATCCTCGTACCACAGCGCATTGAATCGCCAAAGGGGTCGTCCCGGCTGAATCCCGTCAAACAACCGCTGCACACGGCGCGCGATATTCACGTCATAGCTGGCGACCGGCACGTGAATGTCGACCAGGGGACGCATGAACTTCTCTGACAGGCTCCAACTGGCGGGAAAGCACAGGATGGCCCCGGTCAGCACGTGTTCGTCCCCGCGTTTTTGCAGGATGCAGATGTCCTCCTGCACCAGCCTGCACAACGTATCCATCGGGTGGGCACGATTGATCAGAACTTCCTGGCCATCCGCGCGGATCACGCGATCAACGCTGCCCGGATAGGCGTGGCTCAGAACAAGGTTCAGCACCTCTTGCGCCGCCGCCTCTGCGCCCGGATCCAGTGCCAGAACATCCGCGCGTCGTTCAGCCAGCAGCGCTTCCCGCCTTTGCATCTGGGCGGCAAAGGCGTCATCGCGGTGCAACCAGTTGTCCATGCTGGTGGGCTGAATTCCCGGCAGAGGACGTGGGGACAGCGGATCATAGGGGATCGAAGTCTGTAGGATAGTCGTCATGTTTTCGACCTATCACCTGTACGTCCGGTTGTCGGTCAAAAAGCGACGAATACGTGGTCGCAAATTTCCAAGACGCCACCCACTTGTTTCTCCACGATCAAATGACGCCAGGGAGGGCCAGCATGAACCAGCATTACCGCGACACTCGCAAGATCGACCCGACAAAAGGTACAACGCTTGGCGACGGAACACCGAATGAAAACGACCGGATCGAGATCGGCCCCACCCAACTTGCTTTTGCCGAATGGGAAGAGGCCGGGCTTGTCCTTCCCGATCTTGCGCGGATGCGTGACCACCGCTGGAAACGACTGACAAAGGCCGTTGTGGATCGGGGCTATGGCGGACTGCTGATGTTCGACCCACTGAACATCCGCTACGCGACCGACAGCACCAACATGCAGTTATGGAACACGCACAACCCGTTCCGCGCGGTGTTGCTGTGTGCCGACGGGTACATGGTTATTTGGGACTATAAGAACTCGCCCTTCCTGTCGAAGTTCAACCCACTGGTGCGTGAACAACGCTCGGGTGCGGACCTGTTTTATTTCGACCGTGGCGACAAGGTTGATGTCGCGGCCGACGTTTTCTCGAACGAGGTTCGCGTGCTGATCGACGCGCATAGCGGCGGGAACAAACGCCTGGCCGTAGACAAGATCATGCTGCACGGCCTGCGCGCGCTCGAGGCGCAGGGGTTCGAGATCATGGAAGGCGAAGAGGTCACCGAAAAGACCCGCGCGATCAAAGGCCGCGATGAGATTCTGGCCATGCGATGCGCAAATTACGCCTGCGAAACCGCCGTGGCAGAGATGGAGAAATTCGCGCGCGCCAACGTGGGCGACGGCAAGACCTCCGAGGATGACATCTGGGCGGTTCTACATGGCGAAAACATCCGGCGCGGCGGTGAATGGATCGAAACCCGCCTTCTGGCCTCCGGTCAACGCACCAACCCGTGGTTTCAGGAATGCGGCCCCCGGATCACGCAAAAGAACGAGATCATCGCTTTCGATACCGATCTGATCGGGTCCTACGGCATCTGCATAGACATCTCGCGCACATGGTGGATCGGGGACGAGAAACCCCGCCCCGACATGGTTTATGCCATGCAGCACGCGCATGAGCACATCATGACCAACATGGAAATGCTGAAGCCAGGCGTGATGATCCCCGAGCTGACGGCCAATGCGCACAAGCTGGACGACAAGTTCCAGGCCCAGAAATACGGGTGCCTGATGCATGGCGTCGGTCTATGTGATGAATGGCCGCTTGTCACCTACCCGGACAAGGCGGTGGCGGGCTCCTATGATTATCCGCTGGAGCCCGGCATGGTTCTTTGCGTCGAAGCAGCAGTGGGCGAGGTTGGCGGTGATTTCTCGATCAAGCTCGAAGATCAGGTTCTGATCACTGAGGATGGGTATGAAAATCTCACCACCTACCCTTTCGATCCGCAACTGATGGGGCTGTCGTAACAACTCAGTTCGGCCAGTTTGAGCGTCGAACGTTGCCGTGCCAGTCTTCGGGCATGACTTGGCTTGCCTCGGCTGAGGTTGGGGCAGTCTGTGGCCACTGCTGACCGAGTGCGAAACCGATAGCTCCGGTCAGGGCGATAACAATCAGAATATCCGGACGAAAAACAACGCCACGCGGGGCGGACGCGATATGTGCCATGTGAGCCTCCTTGGCTGAATGAGTGTGACAGCCGTAAGATGGGGGCACGGGTCATTTTATTAAAACGAATATTTGATCTAGATTGCATCACATATCTTGATGATTTAGAAATCCCGCGCTTAATGTTCCGATCCAGTTCCTACACTCCACTCACCTTCCCGTTACGCGTCTTACAATGGGGTTGAGCCGCCAGACGGTAACACACAGTATTGGTCCCATCCCGATACGTAAGGAACTGTCATGCCAACCGAACGCATTACTTTTGCCGGTCACGACGGCAACCAATTGGCTGCGCGCCTTGATCTGCCGGACGGGCCGGTGCTTGCGACCGCTTTGTTTGCGCATTGTTTTACCTGTTCCAAGGATATTCCCGCCGCCCGTCGTATTGCCGCGCGTTTGGCTGCAATGGGTATCGCCGTTTTGCGCTTTGATTTCACGGGGCTGGGTCATTCAGGTGGCGAATTCGCCAATACAACCTTTACCTCGAACGTTGAGGACCTGATCGCCGCCTCGCATTATCTGGCCGGGCGCAACTTGGCACCTGCCTTGCTGATCGGACATTCGTTGGGCGGGGCAGCCGTATTGCGGGCGCGCGCAGGAATTCCAAGCGTCAAGGCCGTGGTCACACTGGGCGCACCTGCCGATCCGGGCCATGTCTCACACCACTTCGAAGACGCCCTGCCACAGATCCGGCAGGAAGGATCTGCCGAGGTAACTTTGGGTGGCCGCCCGTTCCGCATTGGCAAGGCCTTCGTGGATGACATTTCGGAAACCGCACTGACGCCGGCGATTGCCGACCTGAAAGCGGCCCTGCTGATCCTGCACGCACCACGGGACGAAACCGTCAGTATCAAGAATGCCTCCACGATCTTCCTCGCGGCCAAGCACCCCAAGAGCTTCGTCACGCTCGACGACGCCGATCACCTGATCACGCGCGCATCAGATGCCGAATACGCCGCCGATGTGATTGCGGCCTGGGTCAAACGGTATATCCCCCTCAGCCCACCTGCCCCGCCACCCGGCGCGCCAGAAGGCGTCGTGCGTGTGACCGAGGTCGACCCGGGTGGGTTTCTGCAGGACATCCAATCCGGCCCACGGCATCACGCAGTGGCGGATGAACCTGCCTCATATGGTGGCACCGATCGGGGTATGTCGCCTTATGGGTTTGTGTCCTCCGGTCTTGGGGCCTGTACGTCGATGACGATCCGCATGTACGCCCGGCGCAAACGGTGGCCGCTGACAGGTATCTCCGTCGACGTGTGTCACAACAAGGTGCACGCGCAGGATGCTGGGCTGGCCGGAGACGGCAAGATCGACCTGTTCCGGCGCAAAATCCGGTTGGAGGGGCCGCTGGATCAGGAACAGCGCGCCCGATTGCTTGAGATCGCGGATAAATGCCCGGTGCACAGAACGCTTGAAGGGTCAGCCGAGATCACTACGGAACTGCTGAGCTGACCCACAAAGCGCATCAACGTCGTCGCGGCGCCGGTCGGTGAATCGGTGGCCTAGCCGCTGGCGGGCGCGCGACGGGCGGACGTGGCCGCGCTGGTGGCTTGGCAACCGGTGGCTTCGGTCGTGCAGGAGGTTTGCCATTTGGGGGATTGGGACGATCTGGCCTGTCCACATCAATGTCTACATCGACATCGTGGTAGTAATCGTTCCACAGCATCGAGTCATAGAACGGGTCGTACCCATAACCCACTCCGACCGAAACGCCGTCGCATGCCGACAAGGCAAAACTTGCTGCCCCAAGTCCCAGCGCAAGAGTTACGCGTTTGATAAAATTGCAAGTCATCTGCGCCTCCTCACTGCACGGACCGGAACGACGCGAACACGGCGTTCATATCGTCGACGTAGGCCGGGTCAGCGCCATCCCGCAGGATTGCCACAATCACGGCCACGCGATTCCGCGGCAGGTCGATCACCGTTGCTGTGAAGTTTATGCCGCGCCCGTCCCGGCTGCCGGTGCCCCGGATGACACGCGCAGGCAACCCACCAATGCGGGTGTTCGTGGTTTCGGAAACGACAGGGTCCTTAACCAGATACTTATCAATATCCTCAAGGTATCGCAGACCATCGTCGATCGAGGCCACTCCTGCCGGAGACACGATGCCCATCCAGACGTTGTCGTCTGTCACAGGCCGGACGCCTATGACGCGTGCAACTGCACGGGGGTCTCCCAGGTCTGTGTCCTCAATTTCACGCGGGCCGCCGGTGCGCACTGCCCAGAAGTCGGGCACCGAAAAGCTGAATAGCGCGCGGCCGTTATCGGTGTAAGTGACCGGAGTGTCTGCAAAGGCAGGCGCCGCAGCTCCCAGCCACAGGGCCGCACAGGTGGCAAGTGCCGAGCCAAGTAGAATACGCATATCTCAATAACCTGATAATTTCATTGATGTCAGATGGACCTTCGCCTGAGGGGCTTGTCCAGCATCTCGTTTCCCTGACAATGAAAAACGCCCGGAAATAGCATCGAAACCCCTTCTTCACGGATCAAACCGCCGTCAACAAGTTGCTGAAAGGCCTACCCTCAACCCACGTCTTGAACTGAGCGAATCCGTCTCCAGCCGCCCTGAAGCGCAGACTACCTGACGTAGATTCCGACAGTGATTCCGCCACTGTCATCGACAAAACGGACTACATCGCCGCTCTGCTGAACATCATAGCAAGCCCAAAAATCGGATGGCGGCCAGATCGAACAATACTGGTCGTCGCGCACTGCCCAGCGACCGGTGTTTGGACGGCCCGAGAAATACTGCGTCTGCATGGTCTCGTCGAAGCTCTGCCAGACCCCATCACCATAATCGAGTTTCTGCCCAGCCAACGCTGCCAAAATCTCGTCCCCTGTCAGTTGACGAAACTCATCCGCAGCCAAAACGCCGGGCCAAAGGACTAAAATCAGGGCAAACCGTCTCATACCTGCACTCGCGCCTTGTTCCCTTGTACGGCTGGGTTTAAACCCCGCGCCAACGCCTCATCCCAATCACAAAAAGGTGCTGCCGCCAATGATTCCCCGTTATTCCCGCCCTGACATGGTCGCCATCTGGTCTCCGGAAACCAAGTTTCGCATCTGGTACGAGATCGAGGCGCATGCCTGCGATGCCATGGCCGATCTGGGCGTGATCCCGCGTGAAAATGCCGAGGCCGTTTGGAAAGCCAAGGACGTGGAATTCGACGTGGCTCGGATTGATGAGATCGAAGCCGTCACCAAGCACGACGTCATCGCCTTCCTGACCCACCTGGCCGAGCACGTTGGCAGCGATGAGGCCCGCTTTGTTCATCAGGGCATGACCAGCTCGGATGTGCTGGACACCTGCTTCAACGTGCAGCTGACCCGCGCCACCGACATTCTGATCGCCGATCTAGAAGGACTGCTGGCCGCCCTGAAACGTCGTGCGATCGAGCACAAAGACACCGTCCGCATTGGCCGCAGTCACGGTATTCATGCCGAACCCACAACCATGGGCCTGACATTTGCCCGCTTTTACGCCGAGATGGACCGCAACCTGTCCCGGATGCGGGATGCCCGTGCCGAAATCGCAACCGGCGCGATCAGCGGCGCCGTCGGCACGTTTGCCAATATCGACCCGCGCGTCGAAGAACATGTCTGCGATCAACTGGGTCTGGTGCCCGAGCCTATCAGCACACAGGTCATCCCGCGTGACCGTCATGCCGCGTTCTTTGCAACGCTGGGCGTCATCGCCAGCAGCATTGAAAACATCGCCATCGAAGTCCGCCACATGCAGCGGACCGAGGTGTTGGAGGCCGAAGAGTTTTTCTCCAAAGGTCAAAAGGGCTCATCGGCGATGCCGCACAAACGTAACCCGGTTCTGACCGAAAACCTGACCGGCCTCGCCCGTCTGGTGCGTATGGCTGTAGTTCCGGCGATGGAGAACGTTGCCCTTTGGCACGAGCGCGATATCAGCCACAGCTCGGTCGAACGAAACATCGGCCCCGACACCACCGTGACGCTGGACTTTGCCCTGTCGCGCCTGACCAGCGTCATCGACAAGCTGGTCGTCTACCCGGAAAACATGCTGGCAAACATGAACAAATTCCGCGGTCTGGTCATGAGCCAGCGGGTATTGCTGGCCCTGACGCAAGCCGGGGTCAGCCGCGAAGACGCGTACCGTTTGGTACAGCGCAACGCGATGAAAGTCTGGGAAGAAGGTAAGGACTTCAAAACCGAACTGCTGGGTGACCCCGAAGTGACAGCGGCGCTGAGCGCCGAAGAGATCGAAGAAAAATTCGACCTCGGTTATCACACCAAGCATGTCGATACGATCTTCGCCCGCGTGTTCGGCGAATAATCCGAGATCAATCAAATGGTTCAGGGGGTCCGGTTCGCTCGATGCGTTCCGGACCCTGTTCTTTTGCCAGACGTGTCATAATCGGTTATGATGAACGTGTATTTCCGAACGGGAGAAACACGATGATCCGCACCTTCATTTGCGCCTTGGCCCTTTGCTGTTCAGCATCCGTTGCGCTGGCATGCAACGCTCATTCCAAGCAAACCCAGTCTTGCGCGACCGGGACATATTGGGACTCCGAATCTCAAACCTGCGCGAAAATCGTCAATAGCTGAAAATTTCTTCCTACTTGTGAATAAAAGCGAGGCCGCGATTGTTAGCTTTTTATCAGATCGCACTATGCTTGATGTGAGCAGCCCGCAAAACGGAGTAGGAATATGCGCCTTGTATTAGTTTCAGCTATTGCCATTCAGGCCTTTGTCTTCGCGCCGGCCCTTCACGCCGCTGGGGGCGGCGACAGCAGTCCGCCGAAACCGACGAACACGACAAAGAAATGTCTGTTTGGGCGTGTCTATGACAAAAACGCCGGGCGCTGCGTCAAACCGAACAAGACCAATTTTACCGAAGATCAGCTGTATGAAGCCGTGCGCGAGCTGGCCTATGACGGGCAGTTGGAACACGCTCAGGATATTCTGCGCATCATGGATCAGAACGATGATCGCGTGCTGACCTACTGGGGCTTCACCTACCGCAAGATGGGTGAGCTTGAGCTGGCAAACGCCTTCTACACCAACGCAATCGAAGCCAATCCCGACAATATCCTGGCCCGCAGCTATATGGGTCAAGGCTATGTGACCGAAGGGAAAACCGACCTGGCGGTCGAGCAGTGGCGCGAAATCAAGGCGCGCGGTGGCGAAGGCACCTGGGCCGAAGCATCCCTGCGCGAGGCGATCCGTACCGGGCTCACCTACAGCTATTAAGCTTTAGCATTTCTTTACCCGACTCTCCGTAATCTGCCTGTGGAACAGAATTTTGGCACCACAGGCAGATGCAGGACACAAACACTTCGTTACAGGTGACACCGGGTGCGACGCCCCCTGTTGGAGATCAAAAGGACGGCAGGCCTCGTGTTGTCCCCCGGTCGCTCAGCAACCGGCAAAAGGCCGCCGTGGTCGTACGCCTTCTTCTGAACGAAGGTGCGGAAATTCCGTTGGAAGAACTCCCCGACGAATTGCAGGAAAAGCTCACTCATCAGTTGGGCGAAATGGGTCTGGTTGATCGTGTAACCTTGGACGCCGTTGCACAAGAATTTGCAGAAGCGTTGGACAGCGTTGGATTGTCCTTCCCTCATGGACTGGCAGGTGCGCTGGATGCCGTAGACAGCAAGCTTGCTCCGGCAACGGCTGCTCGTCTGCGCAAAGTGGCCGGAGTACGTCAGATCGGTGACCCCTGGCAACGCCTGCGTGAAATCCCAATTGAATATCTGGCCTCGATGGCTCAGGCTGAAAGCACTGAAATCGCTGCTGTGATGCTGTCGAAACTTGAAACCGCAAAGGCCGCGCAGCTGTTGGGCCATCTGCCTGGCCCAATCGCGCGCCGGATTACCTATGCGGTATCAAAAACCGCAAATGTCACGCCTGAGGCCGTCGATCGCATAGGGTGGTCGCTGGCCGCGCAACTGGATCAGCGGCCCACGCAGGCCTTTGCAGATGGGCCGGGTGCGCGGGTGGGCGCAATTCTGAACCAATCTAAAGCCTCCACGCGGGACGGGCTGTTGACGGCACTAGACGAAGAGGATTCCGATTTCGCCAGCGTCGTGCGCCAATCGATCTTTACCTTCGCCCACATCCCCGTTCGAATTCTCCCCCGCGACGTCCCGGCAATTCTGCGCGGTGTGGATCAGGCCAATCTTGTAACGGCACTGGCAGGTGTATCCGCTGAAGACGACAAGACCTCGGCCGATTTCCTGCTGTCCAATATGTCTTCACGTATGGCCGATAACCTTCGTGAAGAAATGGCTGAGCGTGGCAAGGTCAAGCAATCGGATAACGAAGACGCAATGACGCAGATAGTTGGCGCCATACGCGCGTTGGTCGATGAGGGCACAATTACCTTAATCGAAGAAGACAGCGATGAATGACACCCGGGGCGTACGCGCCCGGATCATCGGGACGCTTGTGGTTGGGCAACACGCCTTGTATGTCTTGCCCGGCAAATCGCAACAGCCGGTGAGACCAAACAATGCCAGTCGAAAAATCGGAGCTAAGCCGCGCAGAGCTTTGGAAATATAATATCACTGGCTTGTTTCTTAAGGGTGTGATTGGCGTAATGCGCCTGCTCCCTTATGAGCGGCGAATTGCAACAATGGGAGCCGTCGTTCGCGGCCTCGCGCCCCTGGTGGGGTTTACCAAACGCGTGCGCAGCAACCTGAAACTCACATGCCCTGATTTGGACGAGACAGAAGTGAAGCGTATCTGCCGCGCCGTTCCGGATAATGCAGGTCGCGCGATCATGGAACATTTCTCGCCCGAAGGATTCACCGAGCGTCAGCGCAACGCCAAAGTCCTTGGTTCCGGCGTAGCAGCCTTTGATGCAGCCGTGGCCGAAGGGCGTCCAGTGATGATGATCACGGCCCATTTCGGCCATTACCTAGCTGCGCGGATTGCCTTACAGGAACGGAGCGGTCAGCCCATTGGTTGCCTGTACCGCCGCATGGCGAACCCTTTTTTCAACGACATGTATGTCGAGGCGTTCCATAAAACCGGCTCGCCTATGTTCGAACAGGGTCGCCGCGGCATGGTGGAAATGGTCCGTTCTCTCAAGAAAGGCGGAATCATTGCGATAGTCTCGGACCTGCACGCACATGGCGGCGAAGAACTGATGTTCTTCGGCAAACCCGCAGTGACATCCGTGCTGAACGCTGAATTGGCGATAAAGTACAACGCGGTCCTGATCCCCTGTTACGCCGTACGCCAGCCCAATGGGATTGACTTCGAAATCGTGTTGCACGACCCGGTGCCGCACACCGATCCCAAAACCATGACCCAATTCACCAACGACGATCTTGAAATGATGGTTCAGAAACATATGGGGCAGTGGTTCTGGATTCACAGGCGTTGGAAAGCCTGGAATGGTCTTGGCGTTCAGCCCGAGGACATGCCTTGATCACTTGACGCGTGCAGCCGCAACGATGGGTCCGTGCCCTGCCCTTTGTACCAAAACAACCGCAGGCAGGTCCGAGGTAAACACCGCATGGAACCGCTGTGATGCAGCACCGTCCCACTGACCCGCCACCTGCCAGGACTCCACAACATTGGCGTAATCCAGTTCATGCCCGGCCAACTCGCCCCGGCGGATCGAGGCGTGGCGCATGGGAAAATATTGCACGACTCGCACGTCATAGGTTTCACCGACTGGTAGTTCGACGGGTGTGACATCGACGGTTAAATCATCACCCGAACGCGTCGCGGTCACCGATGCTTCAGGGGCAGCCTTCAAATGTGCATCGATCAGGCGATCCAACTCACGCGATTGTGCGCCAACCACGTCCTGTTGTCCGTTCACCACCATCTGCGGGGTATAGATCATCGACCGTCCTCCCTGACGGGCATATGCGCGTTGGCGACGGGTGTGGTCAGGATCGGCGTATTCGTCTTTCCAGCCTATGTAGTCCCAGTAATCCACGTGCAGCGCCAAACCTATCACATCGTCGCGTTTGGCCAAGTCATGCATGATCCGGTCTGCGGGCGGGCAGGACGAGCAGCCTTGCGAAGTAAACAGTTCGACCACCACAGGGTCACTTTCGGCCGCGACAGGGGCGACAATAAAGAGGGAAAGCGTGGCTGCAATGGCGGCTGATCTGATCATGTCTGACCTCAGTCTGATAATTCTTTTGTCTGGTTTCCATAAGATGCCTGAATGGTTTAAACCCTTTGTGCCTCACCCTCCAATCAAGGTTTCTTGAGTCCAGATCTGTCCGAATCCAAGAATATGTGTGCAATCGTATGCAGAAATCGCCAAGCCCGGCCTCTTGGACCTTGAACCATGCGCTTGGGTGATGAGATAACCAAAAGCGAACCCCAAAAATCCACGTCATTTGAGAGGGAGGTCACAGATGCCGATCAAAGTTGGACAGGATAGCGCCAGGACACGCCGC
>NZ_WPZL01000019.1 GCF_013031245.1 Ruegeria lacuscaerulensis | reverse complement strand
AGATCGAATACATCGAAAACGGCGGCGTACTCCAATACGTCCTAAGAAACCTGGCGAAAGCCGGCTAAAACATCTAAGCCCCGGCCAACACGCCGGGGCTTTCGCTTTCTGTGGCCTGGACTAATGTCTGGCTATCGACACTGTTCTTCTCGACAAACATGGCGGCTAGATGACCTGCGTGGTCTGTACTAACGCCTACCAACAATAAAGCGCGTGCCGCAAGCGCGCTCCGCTAAGCAAACGATCGGTTTATTGGGCGGCCTTCTCAAGCGCGGGCCGGATCGTATTTTCGATCACGCGCTGAGTGATCGGTCCGGCAAAGCGCAGGATAATCGTGCCTTCACCGTCGATCACATAAGTTTCCGGTACACCATAAACGCCCCAGTCCAACCCCATGCGACCGTTTTCATCACGACCGATGGCTGCGTAAGGATCACCCAGTTCGGTCAGAAATGCCTCGGCGTTGGCCAGCTGATCCTTATAGTTGATGCCGTAAACCGGGATGCCCTCGTCCGACAGTGCCTGAAGGTTAGGATGTTCAACCCGGCAAGGCGCACACCAGCTGGCCCAGTAGTTGACCAGCTTTACCTCTCCGTCGCGCAGCGTAGCGTCGTCGAACTGGGGTTTGCCGGCGAACTCGGTCAACACGACCGGTGGTGCAGGCTGACCTTCACGGGCCGAGGGCAAAGCGTTGGGGTCGTCGCGAAACATGCCGATGCCTGCCAGCACCGCAAAAGCGCCAAAGATCAACGGCGGCGCAATCATCAGGGGTGAGATTTTAGCCATTGCGCGTCATCCTTTGTTCGACCTTCTCCATCTCGGCCCGTACTTTGCGCCCGCGCGCGATGCTGAACACGATCAGCAACACCAGCAGCCCGATCGAGGCCGCATAGGACCACAATACCGTATCGGCGTATTTTCCAAGATCAGGGATCATCCGTTTACCCTTTCCCGCGCCAGCAGCGATTTGATCCGCCGCGCCCGGATTTCCGTACCCGTGCGATATAGGACCAACGCGATGAACAGCAATACAAACCCGATGATGCACAGGAGCAACGGGTAGAAATAGATGTTACTGACCTTCTCTTCGGTATCCGCTCCGGTCACCGCGGCCGCACGCATCACGGACGCACCCTGATGCAGCCCCTGGTTCCAGAAGTTCACCGCATAGCGGCTGAGGATCGCAAAGACTGAGCCTACCAGACACAAGACGGATGTCAGATCGGCCGCCGTATCGGAATCCTCGATAGCTTCCCACAGGGCGACGTAGCCCAGATAGAACAGGAACAGGATCAGGAACGAGGTCAGGCGCGGATCCCAGGCCCACCAGGTGCCCCACATCGGCTGTCCCCAAATCGCTCCTGTCGCCAGTGCAATCAGGGTCATGACGATACCAATCGGTGCTGCCGCCCGCGCGGCCAGCGCGCTGACATGGTGGCGACGCACCAGCCAGACCAGCGAGGTTGCCAGCATCATCAGCCAGCAATTGATTGCCATCAGCGCGGCCGGCACGTGCAGGTAGATGATCTTGACGGTCGATCCCTGCTTGAAGTCATCCGGCGTAAAGAAAAACCCCCACACCAGCCCCACAACAATGCAGGCAAGCGACGTCACCCAGAAAAACGGCATCACCCGTTCGCTGGTGGCAAGGAACTTGCGCGGATTGGCGTATTCCCAGAGGGCATTGGCTTTGGCTGCGATAGACATGGGCCTTATCTAGTCCGAGTCGGGTCTGTTCTCAATTGACATCAGTCAAAGATTGAACGCGTCACCGAAGGTTGATGCGCAGCACGGCGGCGCTGGCAAAGGGCAAAAGGGCGATTGTGGCGGCGGTGACCCCTGCCAGCATCAGCAGCGGCGTCTGTGTTTCCATTCCAGTAGCCCCTCGGCGTGCGACCTCGGCCCCGAAAATCAGGGTCGGCACGTAAAGCGGCAGAACCAGCAGCGACAACAGCAGCCCGCCGCGTTTCAGGCCAACGGTCAAAGCCGCGCCGAAGGTTCCGATGACGCTCATGGCCGGTGTCCCGATCAACAGAGAGATGACCAGCCAGAAGAACCCTGGCACGGGTAGGTTCAGCAACACGCCCAAAAACGGTGCGGCCAGAACCAGCGGCAAGCCGGTGGTCAGCCAATGCGCCAGCGCCTTTATCGTCACCACCGACTCCAGCGGCAGCGGCGCGGTTGCCAGCAGGTCCAGCGAGCCATCCTCCCAATCCAGCGCCAGCAGGCGGTCCAGCGATAGCAGGCAGGCCAGCAACGCGCCCAGCCACAGCACACCTGGCGCGATGGTCGACAAAAGGGAGGATTGCGGGCCGACGGAAAACGGCACCAGAACCGTCACGATCAGAAAGAACGCCAGACCAAGGCCGAATCCCCCGCCTGCACGGAAGGCCAGTTTCAAGTCGCGCAGCAGCAGGGCGATCACAGGAAGCCTCCGTCGAAATCGTCGATGGGTTTCGGTTTGGCCTTGTTGGGGCCGACATCCAGAACCTCTCCGTCCAAGCCCAGATCGATATGGGTGGCAATCAGGGCGGAACCACCGTGCCCCAGATGGCCGCGCACGGCGTCGGCGAACATCTGCACTGCGTTTCGGTCCAACGACACGGTCGGTTCGTCCAGCATCCAGATCGGCCGCCCCGTGACCAGCATCCGCGCCAGACCGAGCCGACGTTTTTGCCCGGCCGACAGGTTGCCGGCGTGACGATCAGACAATTCGTTCAGCGCAAAAGCGTCCAGCGCGGGCTGGATGCCATTCGTGCCGAAAACGGACGCCCAGAAGGTCAGGTTTTCCACCACGGTCAGTGTCGGCTTCAACCCGTCGGAATGCGAGGCATAGGCAATCTGATCCTCCGCCCCTTCGATCCGACCGATCAGCGGAGGTTGCAGCCCCGCCAGCGTACGCAACAACGTTGTCTTACCGATTCCGTTCGGGCCACGCAGAATCAACGCCTTGCCCGGCTCTAGCGCAAAGCTGAGGCCCTCAAGTACGGGAACGCCGCCACGGGCGATGGCCAGATCGGTCACGGTCAGTGTCATGGGTCCCGCTTATCTCATTGCCGTCAGACGCAAAAGGCAAGATTTGCCGCAGGCCCTGCGGCTGCGTCAAACCGGTAATAAAGCCAGCGCAACGCGTCGCCCTTCGGACAGCAGCACGTTATATGTGCGACAAGCCGCCGGAGAGTTCATGATCTCCACCCCGATCCCGACGTTTTCCAATGCAGTGCGCAGATCAGCGGGGATGTGAGACAGTTCAGCCCCTGTACCGATGAACAAAACGTCCACCGAGTCGGACAACTCCAGCAACGACGTGTCATCGGCGTAACCGCCCCAGGTTGCCGTACCGGCGGGGCCTGTCAAAACGGCCCCTTCATAAACCTGCCCGCCGATCCGAAAAAAGCCGGGGCCGTACCCGTCAACCGGGCTCGCATTGTTGTAGGAGATCTCATTCAGGCGCATGGGCGTGTTCTAGTCCCAAAGCGGCAGGCCCGACAAGGCCGCAAGCGCAATCGCCAGATATGCGGCGGCACGATACAGCTTCTCGCGGTCGGGACGGAACAACCAACCGCCCAGCCAGTTGCCCACCAAATTCGGAACCGACAGCACCAAACCCAGCGCCACGGAGGGCCAGGTGATGCGGTCCATACCGGTCAAGTACCCCAGAAGAAGGAAATCAAAGACAAACAGGAACAGCAGGATCGTTGCACGGATCACCTCGACCGGTACGGGGCGCGACATGTAGAACAGGATCACCGCCGGGCCGGGCAAGCCCGCAACGCCCCCCAGAAAACCTGCCGCTGCTCCGATGCCAGCGACCATTCCACGTCCGACATGCCCGTGGTATCGCAATCCCAGGATCAACACGGCCAGCATGAAAAGTGCCAGTAAACTAACGGCATAGCGAAAAACCTCGGGCTCGACCTGCGTCAGCACCCACAACCCAACCGGCAGTAACAGCGCGCATCCCACCAACAATCGCACCAGATCCTTGCGATGCACGACGCTCCACGCTCGGCGCAGGTTCGGCAAAGGCCCGAAAATGTCCATGATAGTCAGGCCGATCAGGGCTCCGAACGGACCAAGAAATGGGGTGGAAAGCGGTAAGAAAATCAACGCGGTGCCGAACCCGGAAAACCCGCGGACAATGCCACCGAGGAATGCGGCGAAAAGAATAACGGCCAGCCCCGTTGGGGACTGGCCGAAAATCTCAGGCGTCGATGTTTGCAAACTGATTGCCTGCGGTGTTCGACGGTTTGGACCAGTCGCGTTTCACCCCCAGCCACAGTAGGATAGTCGAAGCGACAAAGACCGAGGAATAGGTCCCGACGATCACGCCCCAGATCATCGCAAAGACAAAGCCGCGGATCACGTCCCCACCCAGCACATAGAGCGAAATCAGCGCCAGCAGCGTGGTAACCGAGGTCATCACCGTCCGGCTGAGCGTCTCGTTGATCGAGATGTTCAGAACCTCTTTGAGGTCCTTCTTCTTGTATTTTCGCAGGTTTTCACGCACGCGGTCAAACACAACCACAGTGTCGTTCAGTGAATAGCCCACAATGGTCAGAAGTGCCGCGATGATGGCCAGATCGAAACGGATCTGCAGCTCTGAGAAGATGCCGATGGTCAGGATCACGTCATGCACCAGAGCAGCCACTGCGCCCAGTGCGAACTGCCATTCGAAGCGCAGCCAGATGTAAACCAGAACCGCACCAATCGCCAAAACCACCGCGATAACGGCGGTCTGGATCAATTCACCCGAGACTTTGGGGCCGACAGATTCGACGGATACGAATTCGATATCCGGCGCAGCGACCTTCAAGGCCTCTTCAACTGCTGTGACAGTTGCTGCCGAGACAGCCTCGGCATCTTCCTGCGCCTGAATTCGGATCATGGCGACGTTTTCATTGGGTCCGAAGGTCGGATCGAAAATCTCGGTGATCGTCACATCGCCCAATTCCAGCGGTGAGATGGCGTCGCGATAGGCGCCGACGTCAATTTCCTGCGTGCTTTGGGTCCGGATCGTGGTCCCGCCCCGGAAGTCGATGCCGAAATTCAGCCCCTGCAGCATGAAGGACGTGAACGCCACGATCATCATCAATGCCGAAATGCCCAGCCAGACTTTCCAGCGGCTGAAGAAATCGAACGAGGTATTTTGCGGTACGAGTTTCAGTCTCATGTCAAACCTCGATCATTTTCGGACGGCGGCGTTCGAACCACATGACGATCATCAGGCGTGTCACGAAGATCGCCGTAAAGACCGAAGTCAGAATGCCCAGACCCAAAGTAATGGCGAACCCACGAACCGGGCCGCTGCCCATGGCAAACAGAATTGTAGCCGTTATGAACGTGGTCACGTTCGCGTCCAGAATCGCCGACAACGCCTTTTCATAGCCCAATTCAATTGCACGAGCAGGCCCTCTGGCGGATTTCAGTTCCTCGCGGATACGTTCAAAGATCAGAACGTTGGCGTCCACCGCCATACCCACCGTCAGTACGATCCCCGCAATACCCGGCAGGGTCAGTGTGGCACCAATCAACGACAACAGACCAAAGATCAGCCCCACATTGATGATCAGCGCGATATTGGCAAAAATACCAAACAGACCATAGCTGAGTGCCATGAAGACCAGCACTGCCGCAAAGGCCACCATGGTTGCCACTTTACCAGCGTCGATACTGTCCTGACCAAGTTCCGGGCCGATGGTGCGTTCTTCAAGGAAATCCAGCCCAGCAGGCAGCGCACCGGCGCGCAGCAGAACCGCCAGATTGGTGCTTTCTTCAACAGTAAAGTTGCCGGTGATGATCCCCGATCCACCCGGGATGTGGCTTTGGATCACCGGGGCCGAGATCACTTCGTCATCCAGAACGATGGCAAAGGGCGCGCCGATGTTCTCCAGCGTGTAGTCGCCGAATTTCCGGGCTCCGGACGTATTGAACCGGAAGCTGACGGCCGGACGGCCGTTCTGATCAAATGAAGGCTGCGCATCAACCAGTTCCTCACCGGTTACGACGGGTGCGGCATCGATGATGTAGTAAATGCCTTCTTCGTCCAATGAGGGAACAACTTTTTGGCCTGGCGCCACAGACACGTCCGGGTCTGAGCCTCGCGGCCCGACAACAGCATTAAAAGTCAGTTGGGCGGTCGTGCCAATGATCTCTTTCAACTCACCAGCACTGCCGATCCCCGGCACCTGAATCAGAATACGATCTGCGCCCTGACGCTGAATGGTGGGTTCCCGCGTGCCGACCTCGTCAATCCGGCGGCGAATGATTTCCAGTGCCTGGCGAACCGTGCGGTCATCCGAGGCCAGCTTTTCAGCCTCTGACAGCTGCACAATGATTGTGTCGCCTTCAGCACGCGCCTCGATGTCGGTGGCCCCTACTCCGGTCAGCGTCTGCACCTGACGGGCCAGACCGCGCACAACCTCCAGCGCGCGGGACATGCCCTCGGGCTGGCTGATGCGGACGCGAATCTCATCCGGGGCCGACTCTTGCTTGCGGATCGTGCCTACGGTCGCGCGTTCATCCCGCAGGGCGTCGCGAATTTCGGGCCACATCGCCTCCATCCGGGATTCGTAGACATCCTCGACCTTAACTTCGGCCAGCAGATGCGCACCGCCGCGAAGATCAAGACCCAGATTGACCAACGACGAAGGCAGCCAGTTTGGCCATTGCGCCGCCTCGGCCTGCATTTCGGGAGTGTCGATGCCAAGCTCAATCGCGGCTTTGGCATCGTTGGATTGCTCGACGCGCGTGTAAAACGCATTCGGCAGGGCCATGAGCAGGCCGATCACACAGACCGACCAGATCAGAACCCGCTTCCAGGTATCAATTTGCAGCATTACCCTGCCTTTTTAAGAGGTTGTGCGGCGAAGTTACTTCGCCGGTTCGGTCTTGTTCAGAACCTGAGCGATGGTCGATTTGACCACGCGAACCTTCACACCCTCGGCGATTTCGACTTCGATCTCGTTGTCGCCTTCCTTAACCTTGGCAACTTTGCCGATCAGGCCACCCTGGGTGACAACCTGATCGCCCCGACGCACGGCCTCGACCATGGCCTGATGTTGCTTCATCTTTTTCTGCTGCGGACGGATCAGCAGGAAATACATGATCGCGAAAATCAGGATCAGCGGGAGAAACTGGGCGATTGCGCCACCTTCCATGGGATATTCCTTTGTTTTGATGATGCGGGTTGGCCCCGCAAATTTGGCGAGAACCTATGCCGTGAACCGGCCGTTTGCAAGCAAAGGCGGTATCGCATCACACATGATCGGTCCGGCACGCGTCGAGGATGTTCAGAAGCGTTGCAGATATGTCCTAGGAACACCTGATCTGTCGGCTATAGTCTGGGCTCAGGAGGACGAATGACGAGAAACTTCAAACCCTTCCAGTTATTGACGCATCTGTTGCTTGCGGCATCTGTCTTTGTTCTTCTGTCCACTCCGATTGCAGCGCAGGAAACGCCTGCTGAGCCTCTGGAACCGGAGGCCGCTGAATCCGAAATTTTCAAAGCGCCTGTGATCGTCGATGGCGATACGTTGTTCTTCCTGCGGGGTTCCAGCGCCTTGCCGGCTCCGGAACGCGCTGAGCGCGTACAAAACAGCATTATCGAGATTGCAGAAGCCTCGGACAGTCCGAGTGTCGACATCGAGTTTGATGAAACCGAACTTGGCATACGAATCCGGGCTGACGGCGTCATGGTGTCAATTGTCACTGTCGCTGACGCCGAGCTGGATCAAATGGAGCTGGACGTTCTCAGCTTTCTGCATGGCGAAGCGATTGAAGAAGCCATAATCGCCTATCGCGCCAACCGTACCGAACAGGCGCGTGTATCAGGTGCGATTGAGGCCGTAGCCTGGACCATAGGGTTTGCTCTCTTTGTCGTGGTTATCCTGTGGCTTCATCGCAGAATCCGGCGGCGGACACTGAAACTAGTCAAACGTCACCTGAGAGATGTGGAAACGGTCACCGCCAAGAGCGTCCAGGCCGAGGCTATTGCCGCTCTGGTCCGGTATGGCTTGAATTTCATTCTCCTAATCATCTTCTTTCTTGGTTTTTATTATTACCTGTCGTTTGTCTTACTGGCATTTGCCGAAACCCGGTATTTCGCGCAGCTGCTGCTGACATACCTGACGGAACCGGTCCTGCTGATCTTCAAGGGGATCCTCAGCTACATCCCGAACCTGATCATGCTGGCACTGATCACCTGGATCACGCTCTATATCATCAGGGGGATGCGCGTGTTCTTTGACGCGGTCGAGGCGGGCTCATTCGAAATGGGTGATTTCGAACAGCACTGGGTGGCCCCGACGTTCAACATAGCCCGTGTGGTCGTCATCCTGATCGCCTTGGTATTCGCAGTGCCCTATATCCCCGGTTCTGACTCCGCGGCATTTCAGGGCCTGACCATCCTTGTCGGCGCCATGCTGTCGCTGGGTGCGAACTCGGTCGTTTCCAACATGCTGGCAGGGCTGTTCGTGATTTACCGCCGCTCCACCTCGATCGGTGATCGCATCCAGATCGGGGACCATATCGGTGATGTGGTGCAGATCAAGCTGATGGAGACACATCTGAAATCCATCAAGAACGAACTGATTTCCATTCCCAATGCCCAATTGATGAATTCGGATGTGATCAATTTCTCCAAGAAAACGGACGGCAGCGGTCTGCTGCTGCACACCACTGTCGGCATCGGCTATGAAGAACCTCCCGAAAAGGTCGAGGCGATGCTGATCGAAGCCGCCAACCGCACAAAAGGGATCAAGGCCAAGCCGGAACCGTTTGTGCTGTGGACCGCGCTGGCGGACTACGCAATCAACTATCAGATCAACGGCTACACGACGCGCGGCAGCATTATTCCTAAAATCCGCTCGGACCTGCATCGAAACATCGTTGCCGTGTTCAACGAAAACAACGTGCAGATCATGACACCGTCCTACATGGCCGACCCACCAGAACCCAAAATTCCTGCAGAGGATTGGGACGGTCATCTGGCGCACGAATCCGGCGACGAGGCGGATAAGTAACCGCAATATCCACAGCGGTGCTACACCCCGCCAATTAGATGGTGCATAAGCGATCCTAGTGATTCACACATTCAAGGATCTGAACCATGCACGACATCCGCGCCATTCGCGAAAATCCAGCCGCCTTCGACGCCGCCCTCGCGCGCCGTGGGGACGCGCCGGTGTCGTCGGACTTGCTGAGGCTGGATGAAAGCCGCAGGGCCAAGATTCTGGCCGCTGAAACAGCGCAGGCCGAACAGAACAAGGCCTCCAAGGAGGTCGGCGCCGCCAAGGCGCGCGGGGACGAGGCCGAGTTCCAGCGACTGCGTGCTCTGGTCGCCGAGAAAAAGGCTGAGATCGCCCGGATGCAGACCGAGGCCAAGGATCTGGACGCACTGCTGACCGACCAATTGATCCGCATCGCCAACCTGCCCGCCGAAGATGTTCCTGAGGGCGCCGATGAAAACGACAATGTCGAGGTCAACCGCTGGGGAACGCCGCCTGAGCTGGACTTTGCACCCAAGGAACATTTCGAAATCGAATCCGTCAAAAACGGCATGGATTTTGAAACCGCGGCCAAACTGTCCGGCTCGCGCTTTGTACTGCTGTCCGGTGGTGTCGCCCGCATCCACCGTGCGTTGGCACAGTTCATGCTGGACACGCATATCAACGAAAACGACCTGACCGAAGTGAACGGCCCGGTGCTGGTCTTGTCCGAAATGATGCAGGGCACTGGGCAGTTGCCAAAATTCGGCGAGGACAGCTATCAGACCCGCGAAGGCTGGTGGCTGATCCCGACATCCGAGGTTTCGCTGACCAATATCGTCAACGACACCCTGATCGAGCAAGACTATCTGCCCCGCCGATATACCGCGCATTCCCTGTGCTTTCGGTCCGAGGCCGGATCGGCCGGCAAGGACACGCGCGGCATGCTGCGCCAACACCAGTTCGAAAAGGTCGAGATGGTCTCGGTCACGCATCCTGAAAAATCGGATGACGAACAGAAGCGAATGCTGCGCTGTGCCGAGGGAATTCTGGAAAAGCTGGGTGTTCCCTATCGCACGGTGATCCTGTGTACCGGTGACATGGGTTTTGGCGCGCGCCGGACTTTTGACATTGAAGCCTGGCTGCCGGGGCAGGACACCTATCGTGAAATCAGTTCGGTCTCGACCTGTGGCGACTTCCAGGCCCGCCGCATGAACGCGCGCTTCCGCCCCGAAGGCGGTGGTAAGCCGGAATATGTTCATACGCTGAACGGCTCGGGGTTGGCGGTTGGGCGCTGTCTGATTGCTGTGCTGGAAAACGGTCAAAACGCCGACGGCACAGTGACATTGCCCGAGGTTCTGGCCCCCTATCTGGGCGGCAAACTGACGCTGCAACTGGACGGCACGCTGGCATAAATAACCGGCGCTGCGGAACGCGGCACCGGTTCAAAAAGACCGAAGGCGGAGAGGGATCACTTCTTCGCCTTTTTCTTACCCTTCTTCTTGTCTTTCTTCTTAATGTCTTTCTTTTTTCCGGCTTTTTTCTTGTCTGCCTTTTTCTTCTCAGCTTTTTTCTTGTCGTCTTTTTTGGATTTTTTGTCCTTTTTGGTCTTGGCTTTCACCTTGTCCTTGGCCTTCGAGAACTCAGCCTCCATTTCCTGAAGCTTTCTGGCAGCCTTCTCAGCTTTCGCTTTGGCTTTTGCTTTCTTACGCGCCTTGGCCGCAGCCGCCTCAGCGGCAGCTTTTTCTTCGGCGGCTTTGCGTGCGGCCTCCTCGGCGCGCTTTTCCGCAGCGGCGGCAGCGACAGTTTTTCTGGCTGCGGGTCGGCGGGTCGCAGGTTTTCGGGTGGACGCACGGCGCGTAGTAGGTTTTGCGGTTGCAGGTTTCGCAACGGCAGGCTTTTTGGCCGCAAGTTTAGTTGCGACGGCTTCTTTCGCTGATGCGATCAGCACTGCCGCGCGGGCCTCACCAATTCGGGGGACTTTGGCCAAGTCTGCGGGGCCAGCATTTGCGATGGCTTCGGCAGTCTTGAAACCGTTGGCAATCAGCGATTTGCCAAGCGCCTCACCCACACCCTTAACGTCAGTCACTGCGGTCATTACAAGTCCTTTCATACTCTCCTTGTGATATTGCATATACACAAGATATACAAACCGGCAAGCCCACGCGCAGGCGGAGCGACCCAATGGAGTCACATATTGTGGGCCAAATCTCCGGATTGATTGTTTTTGGGGAACGGCACAAGGCGTTTGGCGCCCTCGTCCCAAAGTTTCAAATTTAGCGCCGCAACCGCCTCGGGGAACTTGATCCGGCGCGGCGTGTATTCGGGCGGCAGGTTATAGTGGCAGGCGCGCAACCGGTACGAGGGGATACGCGCATTGAAGTGGTGAATGTCGTGCAGAGTGATGCAGGCAACCGCATTGTCAAACCACCATCCGAAATCCAACGCGGACGATCCTTGCAAGGCTGCCAGTTTCGGGTCCAGATCGGGGCGACGGTCCCAATAGGTGTCTTCGAAATTGTGCTGAAGATAGACGAGGAACACACCAAGCATCCCACCCAGAAAAGAAAATACCAGCCAGACCAGAATGCCTGTTGTCCCGGCAATCAGATAAAGCAGGCCCAGAAAAACCACGATCGACAGGTTGTGCAGCAACACCCCCATCACACCGAACCGCACCGTGTTCTTCGGCCAGCGGTAGCGGATGAAGTAGGTGAATAGAGCACCAATCGGTACCAGGATGAACGGGTTGCGATAAAGACGGTAAAACAAACGGGTTTTCCAGTCCGCCTCATTCCATTCGCGCAATGTCATGGTGTGGATTTCGCCGGTTTCACGATGTTCAAGATTGCCGATACCAGCGTGATGCAAGTTGTGGTTCTGCTTCATCACCTCGAACGGCGCGAAGGTGAACGGGGACAACCCGTGACCGGCCCATTCATTTTGCTGGCGCGTTTCGAACAGCGAATGATGTCCGCAGTCATGTTGCAGCACGTACAGGCGCACAGCGGAAAAGGCAAAGACGACCCCGGCGGGAACCATGACGTACCAACGGTCCACATAGACAATCGCCAAAGTCAGCGACGTGAAATACACGGCAAATGTTCCGAAATAACTCAGCGCGGCCAGCTTGTTGTCCTGCACCGCGTAATGCCTTGTGTATTCTCGTAAATCCATCCAGCCCGCTCCCAATGATGGCATGGTCAAATGTCGCCACAAAATAAAGTGCGGCATCCCCGCAATCAAGCAACGCGCGCGAAAACAGATGCACGCCAGTGAATGCTAGCGCGCTGTCAGGGGCGTGTCACGCCCCTGAGCCGAAAATGCTGAAAATTGGCGCAGTTACGCCCTGCCCTTGAGATGTTTGGCCAGGGCGCCCGCGTTTTTCTTACGCCGCCCCTTATAAGGGTTCTTGTCGCCCTGCCCGCGCAATGTCAGGCGGATCGGCGTTCCGGGCATGTCGAAATCTTCGCGCAGACCGTTGACCAGGTAACGCGTGTAGCTGTCCGGCATCTTGTCGGGGTGCGAGCACATGACCACGAATCCGGGCGGACGGGTCTTGGCCTGCGTCATGTATCGCAGTTTTATCCGGCGGCCCTGCGGAGCTGGCGGCGGATGCTGTTCCAGCATGGCGGTAAGCCAACGGTTCAGCGCCGCAGTCGGAACACGACGGTTCCAGACATCATGTGCGCGTAGAATGGCGGCGCGCAAACGTTCGAGGCCACGGCCTGTTTTGGCAGATACTGTGACCAAGGGCGCGCCGCGCAGCTGTGGCAACAGGCGTTCGAAGGACTCTTTCAGATCACGCAGTTTTTCCTGCTTATCCTCTTCGATGTCCCACTTGTTGACGGCGACCACAACGGCGCGACCTTCCCGCTCGGCCAGGTCGGCGATGCGCAGGTCTTGTTGCTCGAACGGGATGGCCGCATCCAGCAGCACCACCACGACCTCGGCAAATTTGACGGCCCGCAACCCGTCAGAGACTGACAGCTTTTCAAGCTTCTCCTGAACCTTGGCCTTTTTGCGCATGCCCGCCGTATCAAAAATACGCATCGGCATGCTGTCCCCGTCCGGATCGGCCCAGTCGATGCGCAGACTGATGGCATCACGCGTGATCCCGGCTTCCGGCCCGGTCAGCAGGCGATCTTCTCCGACGATCTTGTTGATCAGAGTAGATTTTCCGGCGTTCGGCCGGCCCACAACAGCCACCTGCAACGGTTTGGCGGCGGTGATTTGAGGCGCCTCACCTTCACCGTCTTCATCCAGCTCGATGTCGGTTTCAGGGGCATCGTTTACCGCCCGTTCCGCGGCTGCATCGGCCAGCGGCATCAATTGCGCATAGAGGTCGGTCATCCCTTCGCCGTGTTCGCCTGACAGACGTACCGGTTCGCCAAGCCCAAGGTTATAGGCCTCAAGGACACCCGCATCCGCCGCATTGCCCTCGGCCTTGTTGGCAGCAAGGATCACGTGTTTCGACCGTTTGCGAAGAATCTCGGCAAACATCTCGTCGGTCGGAGTCACACCGACGCGCGCGTCGATCATGAACAGGCAGACGTCAGCCATATCCACCGCGCGCTCAGTCAGGCGGCGCATGCGGCCTTGAAGGCTGTCGTCGGTCGCATCTTCCAGACCAGCTGTGTCGATCACCGTAAAGCGCAGGTCGCCCAGACGCCCCTCTCCTTCGCGCAAATCCCGCGTCACACCAGGTTGGTCATCGACCAGAGCCAGACGTTTGCCCACAAGGCGGTTGAACAGGGTGGATTTGCCCACATTCGGGCGCCCCACGATGGCGAGGGTCAGCGACATGATACTCAACTTTCAAGACTCAGACGCGCCCTTTAGCGCATCTTGTCGTTAACGGAAAGCGTGCAGTTCACCTTTGGATGACACGACATACAGAGTCTGCCCAGCCACGACAGGCGCCGTGGTCGCGCCGCCGGGCACTTCGACACGGTGAACCAGTGCACCGTCGATCGGGTTGTAGAACCGCAGGTAGCCGTCATTCGAGGCGATAACGATGCGCCCGCCCGCAAGGATGGGACCGTAATGAGCGAAAATGGCTCCGCGCCGTCTGGGCTTGTCTTTGACAAAGCCGGGTAGGTCTTGCGCCCATACGATCGATCCGTCCGAGGCGTTCAGCCGGACCAGCTGGCTGCGATCGCTGATCAGGAATATGCTGTTGCCCGCCGGCCAAACCGTATCAACGGCCCCCTCGTCGGCAGTCCATTTCCGTTCACCCGAACTGGCATCGAACGCAACTGTGCGACCCGAATGGTTACCGATATAGATTGTGTCCCCCACAACCATCGGCCCTCCGGTCACATCGACGATCTGAGCCGCCGCGCGTCCTCTGCGCCCACCTGCAACTGAAGCATTCCAACGGCGGATACCACCACGGCGGAAGGTTGCGGCAATGTCGCCCGATCCAAAGGCAAAGACCGCAAATTCCGAAGCTATGACCGGAGCCGGAGCACCCAGAACGTTGCCGACGCTCGGCGTGCCCTGAATCTGCCAAGCAATACGACCATCTTTGGTATTCACAGCCCAGCCGGTTTCATCTCCGGCCACCAGATACAACAGCCCGTCGCTTACCAAAGGCGCACCACTGCCGGTCGCGTTCAGGCGCTTCTGCCATTTTGTTACACCGGATTTCGCATCAAGTGCCGTCAACCGTCCGAACCCGGACGACACGTAAAGAACACCGTTGGAATAGGCCATACCGCCGCCCGTGGCGTCCTTGTCGCCATCGTTTGGGGGAAGGAGACTTGCACTCCAGACCACCTGCCCCTGGGGCGAAACAGCGGATACGGTCGCGCCGGAGTCCAGAGTGTAGATTAACCCGCCTGCAACCACAGGCTCGGCCGTAATACGTTGCTTGCGAGAGTCTCCACTACCTATGGAAGCGGACCAGATCCGTTGCGGTGTGGCACGGAGCGCCGCATTGGTCGTCCGGAACGCGGGGGTGCCCGCGCTTTGTGACCAGTTAGTGTTCGCCGTCTGCGCCGGAAGGCTGATCGGCTTGGACCCGCGCTTTTCCACGGTCTCGGTGTCGGATGCAGGACGGATGTCTTCGCGTGCACCCGGAAGGATGACTTCGGGTTCCTCACAGGCGGCAAGCACAGTCAATGACAGCGCCGCAACCGACAATCCAACGCGGGAAAATAGACTTGTCACCATGATACTCCGAACTCGCCTGATTGTGCTTTTTCCGCTGGATCAGCCCTGCCGAGCCACCAAAGGTTCCGGTTCGCCGCCGAGCGCCACAATAAGTTGCGCTGCGCGTTGCTGAAGGTCGACGCCGATCTCAGCGTCCTGGCGCAGGGCCTGCAAACGATCGATCGCTGCATCCACATTTCCTTCGGACACATCGATCAGGGCCAGTTGTTCCTCGGCCAGCAACCGCAGCGGTGCCCCAGGCACGGCCAGAGCCTCAAACTGCTGGCGACGGTCAGCCACTGGCAGTGAATCGCTTTGAAGCAGCAAGGCCTTGAACGTGGCAATCGCGCGATAGATTTCCGGCAGATCGCCTTGAACGGCAACCGCATTTAGGCTGTCGACGGCTTCCTGACGTGAACCCGCCTCGATCTGCGAAGAAGACAGCAGCATGTTCAGGACCGCGTCGCCACCGGGCGTAGCTGTGTCAACGCTGGCAAGGCTGGTTGCGCGTTCGGCGGAGTCATTCTGTGCCATCGCCGACAGAATCGCATCACCCAGTTTTTCAGCCTGGCTTGTGGTGCGGGCTTTGCGAAACTCGTTGAACGCCGCGCCCCCGACAATCAGGATCACGGCCAGTACACCGATCCAACCCCAACGCCGCAGCAGCAGGAAAAGTCGGTCGCGGCGTACCTCTTCGGTCACCTCATCAATAAAACTGTCGACGTCGCTCATCCCTGCTCCCCAGGCTGTGTGCTGTTATCTGGCGCCATGTCATACCCCGGCGACTTTCTTAAGCCAAGGGTCGGAATTCGCACAATTTCGCGCCTTCACCTCGCCCTTGCGAAAAAAAGTAAACCGAACTATTCAGTTCAGTGTAGAAATTGCGCATGCCCGACCCCATTTTGAGGCATGCACGCCGAAGGACAATCGGTGAAGAATTCTGGGAGAAGTTCTGTATGCGTTTGATTTCATTCGTGAACGCGCTTTTGGTGATTGTTGCGCTGTTCTTTTTGGTTTTCGAACGAGACGCTTTGTTTGCCTTAGCCGGACGGGGCGACACGGAAGACAAAACCGCAGCCGAGACAGTTTCCGAGGGCGAAAAAGTCTCGGATCAGGGAGCCATCGGAGTAGTTGCCGTAAGGTCAGCTGCGCGTGAAATCGACAGCGCGGTTCTGTTGCGCGGCCAGACCAGAGCCAATCGTCAGGTCGAAGTTCTGGCCGAAACGACTTCGACCGTGATCTCGGAGCCCAAGCGGAAGGGCACTTTTGTCGAGGCGGGCGATCTGTTGTGCGAGCTGGATCCCGGCACCCGCCCGGCCACTCTGGCCGAGGCCATGGCGGGCAAACTCGAGGCTGAAAGCCGCGTGCCCGAGGCCGAAGCCCGATTGGAAGAGGCGCACGCCCTTGTTGCCGAAGCGGATATCAACCTGACGGCGGCGCGTAAGCTATCGGAAACCGGTTTTGGTTCGGAAACCCGCAGGATTTCAAGCGAAGCTGCGATGCGATCCGCCGAAGCCGGGGTGAAAACTGCCGAAGCCGGTCTGGAAGCCACCCGCGCGGGCATCGAAGCTGCGACTGCCGCTGTCAAAGCCGCGCAGCGAGAGATCGACCGCCAAACTATAGAAGCTCCATTTAAAGGCCTTTTGGAAAGCGATACCGCTGAGTTGGGCAGCCTGATGCAGCCGGGGTCACTGTGCGCGACAGTTATCCAGCTTGATCCGATCAAGCTGGTTGGTTTTGTGCCCGAGACCGACGTGAACAAAGTCATTGTTGGTTCAGAAGCGTCAGCACAACTGGTTACAGGTCTGCAAGTTGCGGGTCGCGTAACGTTCCTGAGCCGCTCGGCCGATGAAACAACGCGCACGTTCGAAGTCGAGATCACGGTTCCGAACCCGGACCTGTCCATTCGTGACGGTCAGACCGCCGACATCCGTATTTCAGCTGCCGGGGCAAAGGCGCATTTGTTGCCTCAATCTGCCCTGACCCTGAACAATCACGGCCAGCTTGGCGTCCGCACAGTCAGCACCGGCAATATCGTCGACTTCATGCCGGTTCGCTTGCTGCGCGATACGTCTGAGGGTGTCTGGGTGGATGGGCTGCCTGAAACTGCGGACATCATTGTTGTTGGGCAGGAATTCGTGACGAAAGGTGTCGCGGTCAGGCCGACTTATCGGGAAGCTGCGCAATGATCGGTATCGTCAGTTGGGCCGCCGACCGCGCCCGAATGGTCCTAGCCTTCATCGCGATCTCGCTGATTATCGGCGGGTTTGCCTATGTCGGCCTTCCCAAAGAAGGTGAGCCGGATATCGAAATCCCGGCCCTGTTTGTCTCGGTGCAGTTCCCGGGCATATCCGCCGAGGACTCGGAAAACCTGCTGATCAAGCCAATGGAAACCGAGTTGGCGGATCTGGACGGTCTCAAGGAAATGACCGCCACCGCCGCCGAGGGCTATGCTGGTATCGCATTGGAATTTGACTTCGGCTGGGACAAGACCGCAATCACCGCCGATGTGCGCGACGCGATGAACAGCGCGCAGGCTGATTTTCCAGAAGGAGCCGAACAGTATACGCTGACCGAGATCAACCTCTCGGAATTTCCTATCGTCATCGTCAACCTGACCGGCGCAGTACCGGAACGCACAATGGCGCGCGTGGCCAAGGACTTGCAGGACGAACTTGAGGCGCTGGATTCCGTGCTTGAGGCCGGGATTGCCGGCAACCGCGACGAACTACTGGAAGTGATCATCGACCCGCTGCGGCTTGAGGCGTACAACGTCTCGGCTGATGAATTGATCAACGTAGTTCAGAACAACAATCAGTTGATTGCTGCAGGTGAAGTTGAGACCGCGCAGGGAACGTTCTCGGTCAAAATTCCGTCGTCGTTCAAAACCGCCGAAGATGTTTACAGCCTGCCGGTCAAGGTCAATGGCGACCGCGTTGTGACAATGGGCGAATTGGCCCAGATCAACTATACTTTCGAAGACCGCGAGGGCACGGCCCGCTTTGATACTGAATCCACAGTGGCGTTGCAGGTTGTTAAACGCAAAGGGTTCAACCTGATCGACACCGTAGCGCAGGTCAAAGAAACCCTTGCCGCCGCGCAGGAGAAATGGCCCGCTGAAATGCGCGCGGCCGTGGAGGTTGGCACGTCGAATGACCAGAGCCGCATCGTCGACTCGATGGTGCGCCAGCTGGAAGGGTCGGTTCTGACCGCCATCGCGCTGGTCATGATCGTGGTCCTGGCCTCGCTGGGAACACGCGCCGCGCTGTTGGTTGGTTTCGCGATTCCGACTTCATTCCTTCTGAGTTTTGCATTCCTGGCGGTCATGGGGGTCAGCATCTCGAACATGGTGATGTTCGGGCTGATCCTGGCGGTGGGGATGCTGGTGGATGGTGCCATCGTTGTGGTGGAATACGCCGACAAGCGCATCAAGGAGGGCGTCGGCCCGATGCATGCTTATGTCGAGGCGGCACAACGGATGTTCTGGCCCATCGTGTCCTCGACGGCGACCACGCTCTGTGCATTCCTGCCGATGTTGTTCTGGCCCGGCGTTCCGGGCGAGTTCATGAAGATGCTGCCGATCACGCTGATCTTCGTCCTGTCATCTTCGTTGATCGTCGCGCTGATCTACCTGCCTGTCGTTGGCGGTGTGTCCGGGCGGCTTAGCCGCACGTTCGACCGTGCCTCCAACTGGCTGCGCGGAGTCGCCCCTTGGTGGGTCCGGGCGGTTCTGGTGCCACCGTCGCTCTACATGATCTTCCTTGGCGCGATGCAGATGCTGAACCCGGATTACCTGCTGCCCGGCGGCGCGGTTTCCGGCGCGCTCATGTTCCTGTTCGGTGCATTTGCCGGATCTGTCACGCTGAGCGCAGCCAAGATCAAGCGGCATAAGGAAGAACGCGTACATACGGCCAGAGAGCACACAATCTTCGGTTATGTCGTCAAATTCCTGGTTGGCAATCCGATCATGCCAATCGTTTCAATTGTTGTCGTAGGTTTGGCCGTCGCAAGCGTTATGGGCGCTTACATGAGCAACAACCGCGGCGTCGAGTTCTTCGTCGAAACCGAGCCGGAGCAGGCGACGGCGTTTGTCCGGGCGCGAGGCAACCTGTCGCTGGATGAAAAAGACGCCATGGTGCTGACCGCCGAAGAAATAATTGCTGCGCACCCGGCCGTAACCAACGTGTTTTCTTTTGCTGGTGAAGGTGGGTTGACCCAGAACGATGGCGGCGCATCATCACCCGCTGACACCGTCGGGCGCGTCCAGTTCGAAATAACTCCGTGGGAGGACAGACCAAAAGTCACCGAGCCTGCCTTTTTCGGATTGATCGAGCGGGAAATCATCGCGCCAGAATATGACGGCGACATCGTCCTTGATCAGCTCAATGCGGAACTTGGTCAGATTCCCGGTATCATCGTGGAAATCCGCGCGCTTGAGCAAGGTCCGGCGTCAGCCAAGCCCGTACACCTTCGGATCAAGGCCGACGGCTGGGAAGACCTGACCACAGCGACCCTCGCTGCGCGTGAGGCGTTCGATGCAACCCCCGGCCTGATCCAGATCGAAGACACCATGCCCCTGCCCGGCATCGACTGGCAGATCGACGTGGACGTCGCCAAGGCGGGCCGTTTTGGTGCCGACGTGGCCACCGTTGGTGCGATGGTACAGCTGGTCACGCGTGGTATCCTGCTCGGCGAAATGCGCCCGGACAACACCGATGAAGAGGTCGAAATCCGCGTCCGTCTGCCCGAAGAAGACCGGGTGCTGTCTACTCTCGACTCGCTCAAGGTGCGTACACCGGACGGGTTGGTGCCCCTGTCGAACTTCGTCACCCGCAAACCGGTGGCGAAACTGGCCGAGATCAACCGTATCGATCAACAGCGGTATTATGACGTCAAAGCGGATGTTGAACCGGGCCTGTCCAAAGTGGTCGTCGATGGCCCGGACGGGACGGAACAGCGCCTGGCCGTTATTCGGGAAGTCGCCGAAGGGGCTGAACCGAGCGGAACACCCGTCACCAGCCCGGATGGCAAACAGTATGATCTGCTGCAATTGACCGGTTCCGAAACCGCCGACGACCTGCGTGCGGCGATTGACAGTGGAGATGCACGGTTTGCGTTGATCAACCCCAACGAGCGGATCGCGGTGCTGACCGAATGGCTGAACACAGGCCCCTTCTCGAATGCAATCAGCTGGGAATGGACCGGCGATCAGGAGGATCAGGAAGAATCCGGAGCCTTCCTGATGAACGCATTCATGGGCGCGCTGGGCCTGATGTTCGTGATCCTGCTGGCGCAGTTCAACTCGTTCTACAACTCGGTGCTGGTGTTGCTGGCCGTGGTTCTTTCGACCACCGGAGTGCTGATCGGGATGATCATCATGCAGCAACCCTTCTCGATCATCATGACGGGGACGGGCATCGTGGCACTGGCAGGGATCGTGGTGAACAACAACATCGTTCTGATCGATACCTATCAGGAATACAGCCGATACATGCCCCGGATCGAGGCCATCGTTCGCACGGCCGAGGCGCGTATCCGCCCGGTTCTGCTGACCACCCTGACGACGATGGCCGGTCTGGCACCAATGATGTTCGGGCTATCGCTGGACTTCATCAATGGCGGCTATACCATCAACAGCCCCACCGCATTGTGGTGGAAACAGCTGGCAACGGCGGTCGTTTTCGGATTGGGCATTGCTACGGTTCTGACCCTGATCGTGACTCCCTCATTCCTGGCGCTGCGGGTGTGGGTCACGACCTACGCAATATGGCTCGGCAAGGTTCTGGCCCGTGCGACGGCCGGTCGGTCCAGTCAGGTGGCGCAGGACATGGCGATCGGCAATGCTGCACGGCAGGCGCAGGCGACTGAGGTCATTTGGGAAGATGAGACGCCCACAGCGGATCCTGCGTCCGAAGACACCAGCAGACCGGACCATCCGCCGGGCACACCGCTAAAAGCAGCCGAATAGAAGAATGGCGGGCCCTAAGCCTCGCCATTCTTCTTTTAAAGACGCTTTCGTCAGAAAAATGTAATAGCCCGGATCAAACCGCAATCACCCGCAGCCAAGCCTGCGACCCGACTGAAAAAATTTCACGCCGCTGAAACCGTGCCCTGCCAGGATGACCATTTCATTTGGACAAACGGGTCCAGGTCTGATGACCGCAAACTACATGTTCACAACCACGAACGCTCAGAGAGTTTCCGGACAGGGTCATTTGCGGCACGACATCCACATTGATCATGGGTATCCAGAAATCTCCGCCGCCATACTTGCCGCCGCCTTTGCTGGCCACATCCCAAAACAGCTTTTTGCCGATATTCGGGGTCTGCACCTTTTTCCCGGATGAATCGTAGGCAGACTGGATCTGACCGCAGAACTTGTCACCGCAAGCGGTAATCTTGATATGAGAGATGAGGTTCTTGCGATCCGGTTCGGTTTCCCAGACACCCTCAATGGGATCACCCGCCGCCAGGGTCGGCATCAGCATGATGAATGCGGTGGGAATAACGGCTTTTCGTATGAATTTACGCATTAAACCACCTCCGATTTAACCCGCGTATTATATCACATTGTCAGGGGAACGCGGGTAACAGTTCAGGCAGCTTGTGCGTCCGCTTGCTGACCGCTCCACAGCTGAGCGTAACGCCCTTCGCGCAGCAGCAGCTCATCATGGGTGCCCTGTTCCAGAATCTCGCCTTGTTCCAAAACCACAATCCTGTCCGCTTCGGCGATGGTGCTAAGGCGGTGGGCGATGGTCAAAACTGTCCGCCCTTCGCCCGCCCGGGCCAGCGCGTCCTTGATGTCCTTTTCGGTATCCGTGTCCAGCGCCGAGGTCGCCTCGTCCAGCAGCAGGATCGGCGGGTTCTTCAGCAGGGTGCGCGCGATTCCCACCCGCTGTTTTTCCCCTCCCGACAGCTTCAGGCCGCGCTCGCCAACCTTGGTGTCATACCCTTCCGGCAATGTGACGATGAAATCGTGAATCTGGGCGGCCCTGGCGGCGGCTTCGACATCCTCCTGCGAGGCACCGTCCCGTCCATAGGCGATGTTGTAGCGAATCGTGTCATTGAACAGCACCGTGTCCTGCGGCACCACGCCAATGGCCGCATGCAGGCTGTTCATGGTCACGTCGCGCACGTCCTGTCCGTCGATCTTCAGTGCACCGCCAGTAACGTCGTAAAACCGGAACAGCAGCCGCCCGATGGTGGACTTGCCAGAACCCGTGGCCCCGACGATGGCCACCGTCTTACCCGCCGGAACGGTCAGCGACACGCCCTTCAGGATTTCCCGATCCGCGTCGTAGCCGAACCGGACGTTGTCCAACGTCACCTCACCCCCGTTGACCACCAGTTCCGGCGCGTCGGGCTTGTCGGCCACCTCAGCAGGTTGCTCCAGCAGATCGAACATCTGCCCCATATCCACCAGCGATTGGCGGATCTCACGATACACCGTGCCCAGAAAATTCAGTGGCACAGTGATCTGGATCATGTATGCGTTGACCATGACGAAATCGCCGACAGTCAGCGCTCCGTTCTGAACCCCGATGGCCGCCAGAACCATCACGCCGATCAGGCCGCAGGTGATCAGGAAGGACTGACCGAAATTCAGGAAGGCCAGCGAATAAGCCGTTTTCAGCGCCGCTCCGGCATAGGCCTTCATCGAGACATCATACCGTTCAGCTTCGCGCTGTTCTGCGTTGAAATACTTGACAGTTTCAAAGTTCAACAGGCTGTCGATAGCGCGCTGATTAGCCTCGGTGTCCTGATCGTTCATTTCGCGCCGCAGCTTCACGCGCCATTCGGTCACGGCGAAGGTAAACCAAATATAGAGCGCAATGGTCACGGCCACGACGACCAGATACCAGACGTCAAACAGCCACATTAGAATAATCGCGACCAGCAGCAATTCCAGGATCAGCGGGCCGATGGAAAACAACAAAAACCGCAGCAGGAATTCCACGCCTTTCACGCCCCGCTCGATGATCCGGCTGAGGCCCCCGGTTCGGCGCGTCACGTGGTAACGCATCGACAGCTGATGGATGTGTTGAAATGTCACCAGCGCGAGCGCCCGCAAAGCCCGTTGCCCAACCGGCGCAAAGGCCGCATCGCGCAACTGCTGGAATCCCACGGTCATCATCCGCGCGACGCCGTAAGCGACGGTCAGCCCGACGGCCCCCAGCGCCAGCGGCGGCACACCCTCGCCCGCCAGACTGTCGACTGCGCCCTTGTACAGAATCGGCGTGTAGACTGCGATCAGCTTGGCCAGTACCAGCATTCCCATCGCCAGAACCACGCGGCGCTTCACCCAGGACTCATCCTCGGGCCACAGATAGGGCGCAACTTTTCGGATCGTGCGCCAGCCTGAGCGGCGCTCGTCAGTCTTTGGCATATCATCAGAGTGCATAGGGGCTGTCCGTCTCATCACGTACCTGATCTTCGGTCAGAGATAGCCCCTCGCCCCCGAAAGGGCCAGAGGCATGGAATTATTCAGGGATCGTGAATATCTGACCGGGATAGATCAGGTCAGGATCGCGGATTGAGTCCCGATTGGCGTCAAACAGCTTCACATACAGGATGCCGTCACCATAACGCTCGCGCGATATGGCCCAAAGCGTGTCGCCTTTCTGAACGGTGACCGCGCGAATGGGTGGGGCCGGCGCCTCGTCTTCCGCAGGTTCCGTCGCTTCAGCTGTTTGCAAGACTTCGACAGGCTCGCGTTTAAATGGAGTTTCTATGCGGCTAACCACCGTACCGTCCGGTGCAACCTCATCCACGCGCAGCGTGTAGACGCCGGGATCAATGCCCTCAATCTCGCTGCGCCATTTGCCGTCATCTGCCGGGGCCAGGTCATCCACAAGCCGGTTGTCCAGATACAAACGTACGGCAGACCCGTCCTGCACCCGTCCCGTCAGTTCCACATCGCCCGAGTTGGAATAGCCGATTGTATCTAAAGCAATCTGATCCGGCGCCTCAGTTTGAACCGCCGGCGGCTGTACAAGCTCGACCCCGTCTTCGCCAGAGCGCAGAATGGCAATCTGTTGTTCTTGCCCCTCGTCGACAGTGCCCTCAGGTGCGGCCTCCGCAACTTGCGCGGCCTCGTCCTCAATCGAGCCCTCTTCAGATTCTGCAGCCTGATCCTCGGGTGTTTTCGGTGTGGCACCGGCGGTTTCCGTCGTCGTGGAAGCATCCGCACCCTCTGGTTCCGGTGGCACATTCTCAGCCGTTTCTACCGTTGAAACAGGGTCGTCCGCAGGTTCCGGTGCAGGTAGCGCGGCGATGACATAATCGTCTGATCGCACCGGTTGATCGGCCTCCGTCTCAAGCGTCAGGCCACGTGCGTCATCCGAAAACGGTATCGACAGTAGTTCGGCGAACTGGCCGCTGGAATCGACGGTAAAGCTGTGTACCTGCTCACCATCGAGCAACACGCGCACATCGCTTCCGGGCTCGGCATTGCCGGACAGAACAGCGCTGCCATCCGGCTCTACGAATATCTGGTCCAGCGAGGGGGGAGTTGCCTCTGGCGCGGCCTCGGCAGTGGCGCCCGGATCCTCGGCAGGCGCCGCGGGTGAACTTGAGGCGCCCTGATCGCTGGCTTCAGGCTCGGAAGCAGCTGGTGTGTCAGACGCCTGTTCGCTGGAATCGGTGACCGATCCTTCTGTGCTTTCTTCCGTGGTCTGGACCGCGGCTTCTGGCAGTGGTGCGGTTTCTTCCGGACCGCCTCCGATAATGCCAGACAGATACAAGCCACCTGCTCCGGCCAATACTGCGATACCGGCGATCACCCCCCAGAGGAAAGTACCGGAGCTTCCGCTTCCCGACTCGGCGTTCATTCGTTTCCTTTCACCCCGCAGCGCAAGTGCTTTGCTTCTAACACATTCTGCCTGACGGTTGAGCCAATCTATCAATCCCGCTATCAGGGGTCAAAACCCAGGCACAACCCCGGAGAAGCGTCGGATGTCTCAGAAGTCAGTCTGTGTGTATTGCGGGTCACGCAATGGCGCCAATTCCGCATATGCCGAGGCCGCCCGGACCTTTGGCAACCTGCTGGCACAGGAAGGTTGGCGACTGGTCTACGGTGCCGGTGATGTGGGGTTGATGGGGGAAGTCGCCCGGGCCGCGCAATCCGCTGGAGGCGATACCTTTGGTGTAATCCCTGTTCACCTGCTGAAACGCGAAGTCGGCAAGACTGACCTGACCCGTTTCGTGGTGACGGAAACCATGCACGAACGCAAAAAAGTCATGATCATGAATGCGGACGCCGTCGTCGTTTTGCCGGGCGGCCCCGGTTCCCTGGATGAGCTGTTCGAAGCATTGACATGGCGACAGCTGGGCCTGCACGACAAGCCCATTCTGGTGATGAATGTCGATGGATATTGGGACGCGCTGCACGACCTTTTGCAGAATGTCATCGACCAGGGGTTCGCTGAAACGTCATTGGCGGATTTCATAACCTGGGTCGAGGATCCGGCCACCGCTGTTTCCACGCTGCGCAAGTATCTTGCGTAGCAGAATGGTGTACGGGCGGCCAATGACCGCCCGACAAGGTCACACCGCCGCGGCTGCGGGCTTCAGTTGGTTACTCAGAAGTTTTTCAACTTTGTGCAACGGGTGGTTGGTCAGTGTCTTATCGACCTCCGCAACAACCTTGGCCAAAACTTCGCTGTGAAGTCGCCGCCGTAACAGCCCCAGAACATGCGGGCTGGCGACCAGAACCAGCCGGCTAAAGGCCCCTTTCAGGCCTTTTCGGTTCAACAGATTGGCCAGATCCTGCACGAATAGGGACTTAGCGTGTGCTTTCCAGTTTGGTTCCTCGACGGCTGATTTCTGGTTCGGCCCGGTATCATACCGCCGCCCCGCCCGGTCGGTCGGTCGGTTGGACGCATCCTGTTCCTCAACCGAAACGACGACCAGATTGGGATCTTCGGCGTCGGTGATATTTTCGACAAACAGCGCCTTTTCCCCGTCGGCAATGACAACCCAGGTTCCCTGTTCAAGTGCGACCATCGTGCTCTCCTGTAATGGCTATTGCGGCCATCCCTCATCCAGCAGGCACAGTTCAACACTCACGCGCCCAGTGGTTTTCGGCGCGTTGCCTGCTTGTTTTTCATCTGGTTAGCGGTTCTCTCCCTCCGCCTCACTTAAACTAAGCACTACGGAGCGGCGTGCAATCCCGTCTCAAGATGAAACTTTCTTCATCGGCAGGTTTCCACCCTTCAGGCGGACATTTCGATCACGGTTATCTCGGGTGTAACGCCAAAGCGCACGGGCAGGATCGAACACCCAATCCCCCCCGAGACCACCAGATCGCGCTTGCCTTCGCGCACGTGCCCATAAGCATAACGGTTGCCATATTTCGAAGGCACTACAGGCGACCACCCAAACAGCCGAACCTGACCGCCATGGGTATGCCCAGAGAGAGTCAGCGCAACGTTGTCGGGCACCTTGGGGAAAATATCCGGTTCGTGCGCCATCATTACAATGGGTGCGTCATCTGTGACCTGTTCCAGCGTTCCGGGTAAATCATCCAGCCCCACAAGCCGTCCACCGCGCCTGAATGCAAGCTGATCCTCAAGCCCTGCAAGCCAGATACCCAAATCATCCAGCCGCACCGCTTCATTGGACAGAACCTTGATACCCTGCTGTTGAAACGCTTCGGCAAATTTGTTTGGTCCTGCACCCCGTCTTTGAGCGTCCCGGTCATCCCACCAGTCGTGGTTGCCCAGAACAGCGTAAACGCCGTTCCGTGCCTCCAACTTTGCAAGTACCGGTGCCAGCTCTCGGGCTTCGATCTGACCTGTGATAACTCTGTGATGCCCGGCATAATCTCCGAGCAGCAGTACAAGGTCGGGCGCCAGTGCATTGGTACGGCGCACCACCTGTTCGATCCGATCCAAACCAACATAGGGCTCACCTACATGCAGGTCGGAAAGTACCGCGATGCGCAGCGGCGGAGCGGTCCAATCTTTGCGCCGCAGCCGCCACTTGCGCACACGCAATCGCACCGAGGGTTCGAAAAAGAACGCCCAGGCGGCGACAAATAGGCCTGCCAGCGTTGACGCCAGCAGGCCCTTTATGAACCCACGTCGGGTCAATGTATCACATCCGCGACGAGACGTTTTCCCAGTTCACCAGATTGTCGAGGAAATTCGACAGGTACGCCGGACGCTTGTTGCGGAAATCGATGTAGTACGAGTGCTCCCAAACGTCGCAACCCAGCAGCGCGGTCTGACCAAAGCACAGCGGGTTCACGCCGTTCTCGGTCTTTGTCACGGCCAGCGAACCGTCGGCGTTCTTGACCAGCCACGCCCAGCCCGAACCGAACTGACCGGCACCGGCGGCGCTGAACTGCGACTTGAACTCGTCAACCGAGCCAAAGCTTTCGACCAGAGCCTTTTCCAGTTCACCGGGCATGGCGCTCGCGCCGGGGCCCATCATTTCCCAGAACTGGTTGTGATTCCAAAGCTGGCTGATGTTGTTGAAGATGCCGTTCTGCGCAACGGCGTTTGCATCGTAGGTGCCAACGATGATCTCTTCCAGCGATTTGCCGTCCCACTCGGTGCCTGCGATCAGCTTGTTGCCGTTGTCGACATAGGCCTTGTGGTGCAGGTCGTGGTGATATTCCAGTGTTTCCGCGGACATACCCTTGGCTGCCAGCGCGTCATGTGCATAAGGAAGATCAGGAAGTTCAAAAGCCATCTCGGCCCCCTGTTGAAAATGATTGTTGCGGTTCCACAGGTTAAATGCTGTGGCAAGTGCCGCAGGTCAAGGGCAGAGATCACAAAACCGAAAGGTCCGCGATGCTGATACAGGCGCGCAAGATGTTTTACCGCGCCCGCGGGTACTATGCGGGGCACCTGAACGGCGAGCCGTTCCGCCTGGACCCCTATCATTCCAAGTTCTGGCGCAAGGTCTCGGCTGGCGCATGGGAGCCGGAAACCTTCGCCGTTCTCGACAAATTTCTGACATCAGACAGCGACTACTTGGATATCGGCGCCTGGATTGGCCCTACGGTCCTGTACGGTGCCCGAAGATCGCGCCATGTCTGGTGTTTTGAGCCCGACCCGACTGCATTCCGCCATCTGGCGTGGAATCTGGACCTGAACAATATCCGCAACGTCTCGGCCTTTGGTGTGGCACTGTCGGACCGGTTCGGGGTGGCCCGCATGGCCTCATTGCGCGGTGAACCAGGCGATTCCACCAGTTCCCTGCTGCATGACGGCGCGCATGGCAGCGACGCGCTGACAATTGGCTGGGATCAGTTTGAGGCCGTGAAGGACCTGTCACGGGTATCTCTGGTCAAGATGGATATAGAGGGGGCTGAATACGCGGTTTTGCCCACACTCATTCCGTTTTTGAAAGAGTATCGCCCGACGCTTTATCTTTCCCTTCATGCGCCGCTGCTGCCTGCCGAGGAACAGGTTTCGAAAACGGCTGACCTTCTAAAATCCCTTTCTTTCTATTCTGATATTCGTGACGAGAAAGGGCGACCTCTGGACGAAAAGGCAGCACTTGATCCGCACAACCTGTCGCAATTTCAAACGATCCTATTGCAAGGATAAAGTGCGGCAAAATTACCTCGGGCTTTACGCGTTTTCAGCTTTGGTTCCTGATTCCAGCTTGAGCTCCATTTGGGGTTGAGATGGATTGCCGGACAGAAAGTTTACGAAGGAACCAATTATGAGATTTATGCTTGCAGCCCTCTTTGCATGGACGTTGGCTGCACTAGCCGCCTCGGCAAGCCCGATAACTTATGCTTGCAAGATGACAAAGGTCGACGGCCGGGGGTGGATCGCCCCGGCTTACCTGTTTCAGGTTGATAGCGAACAGGGCACAGCGCAGGTTGTCGACAAACCTGAATGGATAGATACGCGCTTTAAAAACCGCGGTTCCAAAGGGTATCGTATGTCCTGGAACCTGACATCCAAGACGTCGCAGGGACCAAACGTGCGTGTCAGATATCAGGCGAATCTTGACCCCCAGGACAACAGCGTCAAAGTTCGGATGGCTTTCGTTAATGTAAATGCCGCGAACAAACCGTATGGTACCGGGAGCTGTAAGGTAGAGTAATGTATATCCCCGGCTTGCCCGGGGATATATCGCCATTGACCCAAATAAGGTCCGTCAATTTTCTTCGTTTTATGAGGCGTAAAGGGATTCTCCGTTCAGAATCTTGCAGGGTCCAACCCCCTTCGGGCGATTGGTTACATTCATCTGCGGGAATCTGGTGATCATGTTCAACTGTCGTGTTTCCGGGTTCAACGTCGCCGTATAGCTTACATATATCCGCTGACCGTTGCTTGCCGGAACCTTCATCTTCCAGAGCATTCTGTACTCACCCTTGCGGGTTTTCTTGAATTTAACATCCTACGGCTCTTCGTCGATGTTGTGAATATACGCATCATAAGCGCGCGCGCGCTTTTCTTCTGCGTCAACGCTCAGGACAACGCGATCAGGAACCCAACCTTGCTCCAGCCTGTGAAGCGAACAGTCGTAAGTTACAACCTCAGCCACAGCAGCGGACGCAGACAAAGCGAAAATTACAGAGGCGAAAAAATTCTTCATTTCCGTACTTTCATTGACTTTTTATTTGGTAGGAAAAGCATGCGCCTTACAGCGCCCGACAGCTTCGCCCGGTCGCATGCGTTGGCCGGTTGATCTTGAACGCGCAATTGCCTTCATCGTGGTGCGGTCCAAAAAAAACGCGAAACTCCAGCCTATGCAAATCAGCGCCTTCGGGCGCGTTTACATAAGTACGCGCCGTCTTGTCGTTGTGACGATATGAGTATTCCTTCCCTTGCCAAGCAATCGACAGGACACGGTAACTTTTTCTGAGAACACTTGCAGACCCGGTCGAGGTTTCGATTTCCGGAATATCAACTTCATGAAGCAATGCAAATCGCCCAAATTCGTCCAACGAAAGTAGAATGCGGCTCGGGGTAGGTCTATTCGCAAGACCTCTTTTGAAGGCGCACTCTAACGTCTCCGAATAGGACTCGGCGATGGCTACTCCGGGCGCAGCGGACAGCGCCGCGAGACAAATCGCTAACGTCTTCGAAATCCTCATTTAAGTGATTGTGCCCCTACTATTTTTGTCCAAGCTTCAAGGCGCTTAGATCATTTAAATATTCCCGCAATGCGAGAGTTTCCGTAATTTCGTTCGTACTAATTAGTGTGCAGGTTCACCACCTAAAGTTGACATCAAGAAAAGCGACAAAACAGCCCGTCCGTCTTGCGGATTCCTGAACACGCAAAAAAGACCGCCCGCTGGAACGGACGGTCTGTTTGTTCAGCGCTGAGGCGGAGGTCAGTAAATCCCGACCTCACTGCCCGGCTGCGCCGCGACCTTGAGCAGCTTGAACACGTAATCCGCAGCCGACCGGAAACAGACAACACGGAAGGTTTCGGCATCGTCCATCCAGAACGCACCCGCGACCTGCGCCAGTCGCGAGCGGCGGATCTGGCCAGGCTGGAACGCTTCGGGCGCAAGATCGACCGGAGACAGTTTGCCCAAAACCACGCGCGCGTTACCGCCCGAGATACGGAAAACCGCGCGCGCGTCAGAGACGTTGACCGCCAAGGCATGCGTGCCGCTGAGCGCGCTGGTCATCGCGGCCAGCTTGGCCTCAACCTCGGCGTAAGGGACAAGCACCAGCAATTCGTCGGTCGACATCCAGCAAGCGCCGGTATCGCCATTGACCAGAGCCTCGCGCTGAGCGGGCATTTTCTGCCCGGTGGCGTCCTTGACAGCCTTGGCCAACACCTTGTCCGACAGGTCGCCGCGCAGGGTGATCATGCCCTGCAGACCGATTTCCTCGATCTTGGCGATGCCGTCATAGCTGGCGTGGTTCAGTGCGCTGATGGATTCAGACATTCTGCTTCTCCCCGTCCTTGTCGAAGAAGATCGGGTCCACGATCTTTGCTTTGTAGGTTTTACCGTCGGTGCCCGGGAACTCGACAATCTCACCCATCCGGTCCGGACCGTGCTTGATCAGGCCCATGGCGATACCCTTGTCCAGGTTAGCCGAGTAGTAGGTCGAGGTCACACGTCCGATCATGTTGCGCTGACCGTTGGCGTTGACGCCCTCGCCCACTGCGTAAGCGCCGTCGGGGATGACAGAACCATCCACAGTCTCGAGACCAACCAGTTTCCAACGCTCTGGATCGGCCATGTGGCTACGCGAATGGGCGCGCTTGCCAAGGTAGTCCTCTTTCTTTTTCGAAAGCGCCCAGTGCAGCCCCAGATCCTGCGGGATCACAGTGCCGTCGGTCTCGTCCCCGATCATGATAAAGCCCTTCTCGGCGCGCAGGATGTGCAGACATTCGGTGCCGTATGGCATCACGCCGAACTCTTTGCCTGCCTCCATTAGAGCATCCCAGAATGCCTGACCCTGGCTGGCAGGAACGGCGATTTCGTAAGACAGCTCGCCCGAGAACGAGATGCGGTAAGCACGGCAATCGAACTCGCCGATCTTGCCATCGCGCCATTCCATGAATGGCAGCGTCTCTTTACCAACATCCATGCCGCCCAGCTTTTCCAGCACCTTGCGGGCGTTGGGGCCGACGACTGCGACCTGAGCGTATTGTTCGGTCACGTTGGCGACGTAGACTTTCCAATCCCACCACTCGGTCTGCAGCCACTCTTCCATATGGCCGTGGATACGCTCCGCACCGCCGGTGGTTGTGTGACACAGCCAGGTATCCTCGTCGATGCGGGCAACAACACCGTCGTCGATCAGGAAGCCGTTTTCCGAACACATCAGGCCATAGCGGCATTTGCCGACCTTCAGCGTGGACATCATGTTGGTGTACATCATGTCCAGGAACTTGCCGGCATCCGGGCCTTTGACGATCAGCTTGCCCAACGTCGAGGCGTCCAGCAGGCCGAGGTTTTCGCGGGTGTTCTTGACCTCGCGATTTACCGCGTCATGCACGGATTCGCCGGGGCGGACGTAGGCATAGGTCCGGCGCCAGTGGCCGACAGGCTCCCAATCGGCGCCGTTCTTGTCGTGCCAGTTGTGCATTGGCGTCTGGCGGATCGGCTGGAACACCTCACCGCGCGCTTCGCCGCCAATGGCCGCCAGCGAGATCGGAGTATAAGGCGGACGGAAAGTGGTGGTGCCGACCTTCGGGATTTCCGATTCCAGCGCATCAGCGAGGATCGCCAAACCGTTGATGTTGCTCAACTTACCCTGATCTGTCGCCATACCCAGCGTGGTGTACCGCTTGGTGTGTTCAACGCTCTCATAACCTTCACGCGCCGCCAGTTGGACGTCAGAGACTTTGACGTCGTTCTGGAAGTCGAGCCAGGATTTCATACGCAACTGAACTTCGGCATTGGCGGGCATCAGCCAGACCGCCTCCATGGGCGCCTCTGCCGTGGTTTCGCCAACCGGTGCCTTTGTGTTCTTTGGCTTGAAGCCTGCGGCCTTTGCCGCTGCCTTGCCTGCTGACTGCGCATCGGTCAGGACATCGCCCAGCGCCAGCGGCCCGTTCGAGGACCCAGCGGCCAACACAAATCCTTCACCGTCAGCACCCAGAGGCGGGCGCGAGGGATCAGGGCGGAAATGGGCATTCGCCTCATCCCAGATCAGCTTGCCGCCGCAATGCGACCACATGTGAACAACCGGAGACCAGCCGCCTGACATGGCAACCGCGTCGCAATCAACCTCTTCGCGAGCGCCTCCGACGCCTTCCTGATTGCAAATCGCAACCTTTTTGACGCGTTTGCCACCCTTGACCTTGGCGATCGCCTTTCCAGGATCGACACGGATACCCAACTGGCGTGCCTCTTCGGCCAATGGACCGGCGGCTGCCCTAGCGTCAACTATGCGCAAGATATCCACACCCGCCTGCTTCAGGATGATCGCTGTGCGATACGCATCGTCATTATTGGTGGCGACAATCACCTTATCGCCCGGCGTCACACCCCAGTTCACGACATAGTCGCGCATCGCCGAGGCGAGCATCACGCCCGGTACATCGTTGCCCGCGAAAGAAAGCGGACGTTCGATGGCACCGGTTGCGGTTACGACCTGTTTGGCCCGGATACGCCACAAGCGATGGCGGGGTCCTCGCGTGCCCGGATTATGGTCTGTCAGACGCTCATATCCCAGCACATAACCGTGGTCGTAAACGCCCGCGCCCATGCAGCGAGACCGCATGGTAACGTTATCCATTGTTTCGAGTTCGGAAACTAATTGTTCCACGAACTTATCCACAGGCTCACCGTTGATGGTTCCACCATCCACAGGCGCTCGTCCGCCCCAATGCGCGGTCTGTTCAATCAGCATGACCTTGGCGCCGGACTGCGCCGCCGCTTTGGCTGCCTGAAGGCCTCCCACACCGCCACCGATTACGAGAACATCAGTGAAGGCATAAAAGTGCTCGTAAGTGTCCGCGTCGCGCGAGTCCTTGTCGGGCGCTTTGCCCAGACCGGCGGACTGACGGATGATCGGTTCGTAGACGTGTTTCCAGAACGGTTTGGGATGGATGAACGTCTTGTAATAGAAACCGGCAGGCAGAAACCGGGCAAAGGCCGTGTTCACGGCACCGATGTCGAATTCAAGATTTGGCCAGTGGTTCTGGGAAACCGAAGTCAGTCCGTTGAACAGCTCAGTCGTGGTGGCGCGCTGGTTCGGTTCGAACCGGTTGCCCTGCCCAAGACCGACCAGGGCATTCGGCTCTTCCGCGCCGCTGGCGACAACGCCGCGCGGGCGGTGGTATTTGAACGACCGGCCCATCATCACCTGATCGTTGGCCAGCAGGGCCGAGGCAAGCGTGTCGCCCTCATAGCCCTGCATCGAGGTACCGTTGAAGGTGAATGTAACCTGTTTTGACCGGTCAATCAGCCGGCCGTGTTTTGCGAGGCGGGTGCTCATTTTACGCGGACCTTTCGCAGGTGGAGGCGGCGGAGCCTCCGGCGGGAGTATTTTTGAAAAGATGAAGCATCAGGAGAACTCTCTCCATGCCCAGCCAGGGCGTTTGGCGGCGATGTTGTCCTTGATCTCCTGCGGCGGCTCGGTGGTCTGGGCGGGATATGTCCCGAAAACCTCGAGCGTCTGGGTGCAGCGCGCGGCGTGGAACCACTTGCCGCAGCCATTGCTGTGGCGCCAACGTTCAAGATGAACGCCTTTGGGGTTTTCGCGCATGAACAGGTAGTCGTGGAAATCATCATCCGATGAACCCGGACCGAAACGCTTCAGATGCGCCTCGCCACCAGCGGCCAGTTCGGTTTCTTCGGCATCAACGCCGCAATAGGGGCAATTCAGGATCAGCATGTGGTCATCCTTTTGGCGGTCGGTCGGCGCAGTGGCCGACCAGAATTCTGTTATCTGGCAACTTCGGGCAGAACCCTTAGTGTGCCACCCCGGCGGCGACGCTTTCGTCGATGAAGCGACCCTCTTTGAAGCGGTCCAGCGAGAACGCTTCGGTCAGCGGTGAATGGCCTGTGGCCATCAGCTGCGCCATTCCCCAGCCCGACCCGGGGATCGACTTAAAGCCGCCGGTGCCCCAGCCGCAGTTGATGAAGCAGCCGCCCAGCGGTGTTTTGGACAAGATCGGTGAACGGTCACCGGTCATATCCACGATGCCGCCCCATTGGCGCAGCATTTTAAGACGCGAGATCATCGGGAAGGTTTCGACCAGCGCGCGGACGGTTTCCTCGATATGATGGAAGCTGCCGCGTTGGGTGTAGTTATTGAACCCGTCGGTGCCGCCGCCGATCACCATCTCGCCCTTGTCCGATTGCGACATGTAGCCGTGCACGGTGTTGGCCATTACAACCACATCCATGCAGGGTTTGACCGGCTCAGACACGAGCGCCTGAAGGGCGATCGCCTCAAGCGGCAGACGGAAGCCCGCCATCTCGGCCAACTGACCGGAATGGCCCGCAACCACGATGCCCAGCTTGTCACAATCTATCGAGCCTTTGGTAGTGTCTACTCCAACCACGCGACCGTTCTCGGACCGGACGCCGTTGACTTCGCACTGTTGAATGATGTCCATGCCCATCGCCGAACAGGCGCGCGCATAACCCCAGGCCACAGCATCGTGACGCGCGGTGCCGCCGCGTTCCTGCCACAGCGCCCCAAGAACCGGATAGCGGGGACCATCGATATTGATGATCGGAACCAGCTCTTTGACGCGCTCGGGCGTGATCCACTCGGTCTTAACGCCTTGCAGCGCGTTGGCGTGGGCCGTGCGCTGATAGCCACGGATCTCGTGCTGGGTCTGCGCCAGCATCATCACGCCGCGCGGGCTGAACATGACGTTGTAGTTCAGGTCCTGGCTCAGATCTTCGTAGAGGCTGCGCGCCTTTTCGTAGATCGCCGCCGAAGGGTCCTGGAGATAGTTCGAGCGGATGATGGTCGTGTTCCGGCCTGTGTTACCACCACCCAGCCAGCCTTTTTCGATCACGGCGACATTCTGGATCCCGTAGTTCTTACCCAGATAATACGCGGTCGCCAGACCATGGCCACCTGCACCGACGATAATCACGTCGTAACGTTTCTTCGGTTCGGGCGAACGCCATGCGCGCTCCCACCCGGTGTGATAGCGCAGCGCTTCGCGCGCTACAGCAAAGGCTGAATAGTGTTTCATAGGCGAATCCATCCGGTTCGGTGATTGGGCGAAGATATGCCGTGTAACGACAGTATGCCCCTGCCGTGCAACGCCGTAATATCGCACTATTGCGACATAGCCCCCATTATTGCGACATGAAGTCCTCTCGCGGCTATTTGTCCCTTTTTTCGCCCCGCCGAGAGGTCTAAGTCAGGGCAGCCAAATCGGAGAAACCATGTCGTTCTGGGCCCTGATCATCCTAACCGCACTGCTGATTGCAGTGTTCCTTGGCTTTGCCATGCTACGCGGTCGAAAATCACGTGAGCCCGCTGCCGCCTATGAACTGCGCGTGTACCGCGAACAGTTGGCCAGTGTAGACCGGGATCTGGCCCGCGGCGTGATTGGCGAGGCCGATGCCGAGCGCGTGCGGACCGAAATCTCGCGCCGTATTCTGGCGGCAGACGCGCAGATTCAATCCCGGACCGATCGGCCCGGGCCGCCACAGTGGGTCAACATCACGGCAATCGCGTCCCTGTTGATTGTGCTGGTGGGCGGTGGTGCCTGGATGTACCGCCAGATGGGCGCTGCCGGACTGCCGGATCAGCCCTTGTCGCAGCGGCTTGAGATGGCCGAAGCCTTGCGCACAGAACGCCCCAGTCAGGCCGAAGCCGAAGCCGCAGCACCAAAGGCACCTTTGCCACAGTTGGACGAAAGCTATGCCAATCTTCTGACTCAGCTGCGAGAGACGGTCGCAGAGCGCCCCGACGATCTGCAAGGGCACATTCTGCTGGCTCAGCACGAAGCGAATGCGGGCAACTTCCCGGCCGCTTACAAAGCGCAGAAACGCGTCATTGAGCTGTCCGGCGATTCCGTGCCGGCTGACGCTTTTTCGCATCTGGCTGAGATGATGATCCTGGCCGCCAATGGTTATGTCTCGCCCGAGGCGGAAGAAGCGTTGAAACAATCGCTGCAACGCGATCCGCGCCATGGCCCGGCACAGTATTACCTGGGGCAGATGATGGTACAGGTCGGACGCCCCGATATTGGGTATCGCATCTGGGTCGATGCCCTGCGCGACGCTCCGGCTGGTGCCCCGTGGGCCGAGGCCATCTATGCGCAGCTGGACGAACTGGCCTTCCGCGCCGGGGTGTTCAATGCTCCGGAAATCCCCGCCCCTGCGACCTCCGGCCCCAGCCAGGATGAAGTCGAGGCGGCCGCCGCGCTGACCCCGGAAGAACGTCAGGAAATGATCCTCGGCATGATCAACCAACTGTCGGACCGACTGGCCACCGAAGGCGGCAGCCCCGAGGAATGGGCCCGCCTGATCTCCGCATTGGGTGTGGTGGGCGAAGGGCAACGCGCCATTGATATCAAAAACGAGGCCATGGAAGTCTTTGCCGGAAATACCGAGGCGCTTGAAATAATAGACGCTGCCGCATTGCAGGCTGGGATTGCTCAATGATCCACGATGAATTCGAAGACTTCGCGGCTTCGCTCGCCTCAATGACTGCCCTGATGGGTTTGGATCTGGGCGAGAAGACTATTGGGGTCGCGGTGTCAGACCGGATGCGCACGGTCGCCAGCCCGCTGGAAACTGTGCGACGCAAGAAATTCACACTGGATTCCGCCCGACTGCTGGAAATCATCGCGGACCGTGAGATTGGCGGCATCCTTCTGGGGCTGCCGAGAAACATGGACGGTACCGAAGGTCCCCGCTGCCAATCGACCCGCGCCTTTGCCCGAAATCTGTCCCGGCTCACGGAAATCCCAATTGGATTTTGGGACGAACGCCTCAGCACGGTTGCGGCGGAAAAGGCACTGCTTGAGGCGGATACGACACGAAAACGTCGCGGACAGGTTATCGATCACGTTGCCGCTGGCTATATTCTGCAAGGAGCGCTGGACAGGCTGCGCTATCTGTAACGGAACGGGGTACGCCGATGACGAACATGGTTTGGAAAAGGAACGAGGTCGAAAGCCCTTGTGTCCAGATCTGCGTCGTGCACCCGTCCGAGCGTATCTGCACTGGCTGCTACCGCACCATCGATGAAATCTCGCGCTGGTCCAAAATGGACAGCACCGAACGCGCCGAGATCATGGAAGATTTGCCTGACCGCAAACCCCGGCTCGCCAAACGACGCGGTGGCCGTGCTGCGCGCATGACGAACTCATAACCAGTTTTCGAACGCCGCTATAGGCGCTGATTCCACGCCGCTGCAGGTTGGTCTGAACTCCGAGGGGGGGGGGTCGAGTTCGAAGACATTCGATGAGTGAGTGGCAACCCACAGCGGCGCGCTTCAGTTTTTGTGTTCATCCGAAGTGGTTGGCCGGGCGAACGGGACATGTTTACTTCTTTTTTGACCAGCCGATCAAGAAAAACAAACCCCGCACTCACCTGACTTGGCGTAAACGTAAGTTGCGCTCACCCCGTTAACGCGGCATGCCGAACGCGATTTACCCCGCCGCAAGCCAGCTTTTGGCATTCTCAATTTCTTCCGGCGGGAAAAACTGTGTACGTGCACCCAGAACATGGCTTGCGACCCGCTGTGCCATGTGTTGCCAGGCTTTGTCCCCTACGATGGCCGCTCGGTCCAGCATTCCAATATGCCCCCGGGCCAGGCGGAAATGCGCAGCCAACGCAGTCAGGCCTTGCCAGCCGTCAAATTCCCTCAGGTCGATCAACAGGCGGAACCCGGTTTTGCCCTGTAGCAAAGTGTCCAGATCAAGTTCGGCCTGCTTGTATTCCTCGGGGTCCAGTTTCCCCATCAGACTGATCTGAACGCAAGGACCACCCAGATCAGTCACGTGGATGGCACCCAGGGACTCGCGCATCCAGCGCCGAGCCGATTCCAGCTCTGACAGTTCGAACACCTGAACGGGGCATGGCAGTATCGGGGCGGCCAGTCGGATGCTGGTCTGAACCCACCTCTGATCGGCGGCCACCGCGATACGATCAAACCCACGCCAATGGCTGAGGCCCAGTTTCGTGTCTGCCCAGGCCGCGCCCAGATCGTAGCCTTTGAATTCCGGCTGTACGACGGCCAGCAGGCGCACCGAGTCATGTTCCTCCAGCGCTGCCTCGATTGCGGGGACCAGAGTTTGACTGTAATCAGCACTGGTCACTTCGCCGGACAACTCGACTTCGATCAACGCACCGTCAGAATTTGTGTGGACCGTAATCATCGAACAAACCTCCAAACCTGAATAATGACAGGAGGTTAGAGGGATTCGATCCATTCGGCCACACCCCCGGCGCATTCCGGACGGAAATAGGCGATCATTCGTCCATCCGGCCCGGCCGAGGCCTCCGCCCCCCAAGGCGCGACTCCATGCAGGCAGTGGCGATGCAGCAGGTAGGCCTCACCCGGCTTTGCAGGCAATTCGATGCGCGGGCAGGTCTCGAACACTTCGCGGCGGGCGGCCTGATAGATATCCGTGATGTCCACCTCATGCAGCCTGTCACGGGGATGTCCATCCAGCGCGCGTTCAAACGCAGCGCGCATGATCTTATGACTGCCTTCCCACAACACCATCGGCGCGGCATCTTCGCTGGCTTCGGTCAAGGGAACCCCCAAGATCCAGGCATGCGGTTCATCCACCCGGCGACGGCGATCCGGACCCATGGGCCGCAATCCATCCACATGCGCCGCGTCCCGGTTCAGGCGATACCGCCCTGCGCTCTCACTCTCGCCCCGCCTCGGACGAGGGTAGCCGGGATAGATGATTGATACTTGCCCCTTGTGCAGCGGCAAACGCCCGAAATGTTCGGAAATGAACGCCATGGCTTTTCCCGACAAAGCGCCTGAACACCCCACCCTGCCCTCAGCGTCGTTATCCAATGCGTCAACACCTATGAACCAGGTGCCTTCGCAATCCAGCCACTGCGCGTGCGCCGGATCGTTGACCGAGGCCTGGGCCACAGGCAGCGCATGCGCAACCCAGTCAGCAATCGCCGGATCGTAAGGGAACCAGATCCAGCCTTTCTCCCAGAAGTCGGTCAAAGGCCCAGCGCCTTTCGCAGCATATTCAAAGCGACCAATGTCAGGAACACCGCAAAAACGCGTTTCAGCGGTTTGGGGTCCATCGCATGCGCCAGTTTAACACCCCATGGAGCTGTGATCATCGTCATGGCAACAACGATTGCAAAGGCAACAAGATTGACGGCGCCGATTGTCAGCGGCGGGCGGTGCTCCGCAGGGATTTCCAGAAACAGAAATCCCAGAACCGAGGGTACCGCAATAATCACGCCGAACCCGGCAGCGGTTGCTACCGCCCGGTGAATGGGTGTGTTGAACAGGCTCATCAACGGCACACCGAAGCTGCCTCCACCAATACCCATCAAAACCGAGAGAAAGCCGACCGATGGCGACAGCGCGGCGCGGCGCACCCCTTTGGGCATGGCATCGCCCAGTCGCCATTCGGATTTCCCCAACCCGAGATACGCCCCTATGACCATCCCCAGCAGTCCAAACAAAGCCTGCAGTGCTTCGGTTCGCAGCGCCGAAGCGGCCAGAACACCTAAAACCGCACCGATGGCAATCCCAGGTCCCCAGCCGCGCAGGATATCCCAGTCCACCGCGCCTTTCTTGTTGTGGGCAAGCACAGAGCGCATCGAGGTTACAATGATCGTCGCCAGAGACGTCGCCAGACACAATTGCATCAGCTGCGGACCACCGTACCCAAGCGTTTGAAAAGCATAGAAAAAGGCGGGCACCAGCACGATACCTCCACCTACCCCCAGCAATCCGGCCAGCACTCCGGCCAGCGCCCCGATCACAAGCAAAAGGCCCAGCATCTGGGCCAGCAACATCGTCTCGGGCATCGTTCCCCCATACCGGCCAGCGGCCGATTCACATCCCGTTCAAACCTCGGCCATAGGTGCCACACATTCCAAAGCCTGCAGCATCACCTCAGGTCCCGCGCCGTCATGCACCGCTCCTTCGGACAATGCCCGTCGCCACGCTCGCGCACCGGGACGACCGGCAAAGAGACCCAGCATATGACGGGTGATCTGATGCAGACGACCACCGTCGGCAAGGTGTCGTTCCACATAAGGCACCATTTTTTGAACCACCTCAACCGGATCCGCCACCTGTCCTGTCCCGAAAATCAGAGAGTCGGCTTCGGCCAGTATGTCGGTCGGTTGGTGATAGGCCGCGCGTCCGATCATGACGCCATCCAACCCAGCATCCAGATGCGTGCGGGCCTGCTCAAGCGAATTAACACCGCCGTTTATCGAAATGTGCATGTCCGGAAAGGCGAATTTCATCCGATGGACCAGATCATAGTCCAACGGCGGAATGTCCCGGTTTTCCTTGGGGCTCAGCCCCTGCAGCCAGGCTTTGCGCGCATGGATCGTCACCCGCCGACACCCCGCGGCCTGAATATCGTTGAGGAATTTCGGTAAAACCTCTTCCGGGTTTTGCTCGTCAACGCCGATGCGGCATTTCACGGTCACTTCGACATCAACCGCTTTGCGCATGGCAGCGACACATTCAGCAACCCGGACCGGATCTTTCATCAGCACCGCACCGAACGTACCGGATTGTACGCGGTCCGACGGGCAACCACAGTTCAGATTGATCTCGTCATACCCGGCATCAGCACCAAGACGCGCCGCCTGCGCCAATTCCTGGGGGTCAGACCCGCCAAGTTGCAGCGCGACCGGGTGTTCCGCAGGGCTGTAGTCCAACAGGTGCAATGCCCCACCGCGAACAAGGGCTGGTGCCGTGACCATTTCGGTATAGAGCAACGCCTGCCCGCTCAGCAAACGGTGCAGATACCGGCAATGCCTGTCGGTCCAGTCCATCATAGGCGCACAACTTAAAGTCGCATTTTTCCAAATATTTTTTCTTTTATTTTCCATAACTTAACACCTTTTAAACCGCCACGGCATCAGACTTGTCGAGTTAGTGCAAAATTGGACCGACAGCAATAGGCAGGAATAAGCCGGAATAGTACCCCATGGACACGAGATTTCTACTGCTCGCACGTTACGACGGACTGCACTTTGTCCACTTGACCGGGTTCGCGATGACTTTTTTCTACACTTGTCGCTCGCCAAGTTTCCAAGAAAAGTTAACAGCCAACAATTTGCGTTACCGGTAGTGCGCACTGAGTTGAGACAAAAAAGTCATAAGGGGGTACATTTGGAATACTTGGCAAAATTCCTTGACGACAAGCGCGGTAAGGCGCAGTGGAATGTTCCTAACGAAACCCAAACCGATCAACAGGAGCAGAGTGTAGCTTAATCTACGCAAAAAACTGTCCAAACATTGGGGAGCAGCTCAGCGCGGCAGGTCGATCAATGGGTATCGCGATTCGCAAGTCATTTGGTTCATATGCGGCTGAAGTCGTCGAAGGTTCAGGCGATCCGGAAAACGGCACCAAGATTGAAAAGGTCACCCGTGCCGTGGATTGCGGCATCGCCGTGAACCCCGATATTGTACGCGCCCAGATGGAAGGCGGCATTGGATACGGCGTTGGACACGAGATGCGCGACCAGATCACATTGGCTAGCGGTGCCGTGGATCAGTTCAATTTCCCGGTTTATGAGCCGCTTCGGAATGGTGACTTCACCGAGATTGACGTTCATTTCGTGCAGTCCGCCGAAGCGCCCACCGGTGTCGGTGAGCCGGGCGCGCCGCCGTCCTTCCCCGCTCTGACGAATGCGATCAATGCGCTATCCGGATTCCTTGTGGCCGAGCTATCTATGGCGGAAAACGGAGTCAGCTTCGTATTACGACCCAGCCTGCGCCGGCTTTTCCGGCGCAGGCATCTTGTTTTTTATCCCACCACGTATAATTTGATCAAATTTCGTGACAAGAGGCGCTGTCTCGATTACATCTCTGAAAACGAGAGTGAAGGAGACCCCAATGGACCTGAGCGCCCTGCACAGTTTTCGTGTCGCCGCCTGTGACCTCAATGGCCAGATGCGCGGCAAACGTGTGCCTCCCTCTTATGCCGACAAGCTGAGCAAAGGCACGGTGCGGATGCCGTTCTCTGCGCTGAACGTGGATCTTTGGGGCGCGGATATAGATGGCAGCCCGCTGGTTTTCGAGACCGGTGACGCCGATGGAATGCTCTTGCCGACAGATCGCGGGCCAGTGCCTGTGCCGTGGTTGCAAACGGATACGGCGCTGGTCCCGATGTGCCTGCATGACGATGAAGGCGCTCCGTTTGCCGGTGACCCTCGGCATGCCCTCGCGACCGTGCTGGAACGGTACGCTCAGCGCGGCTGGTCTGTCATCGCAGCCACTGAGCTGGAGTTCACCCTGCTCGACGCATCGGGTTCGCAACCGAAGCCTCCGATCAACCCGGTCACGGGACGGAGGCTGAGTGACGAGGCGGTCTTGTCCATGGCCGAGATGGACGCCTTCGACGCCTTTTTCACAGACCTTTATGACGGTTGCACGGCGATGGGCATTCCTGCCCAAACCGCTATTTCCGAAAGCGGTGTCGGTCAGTTCGAGATCAACCTGAACCATCAGGGCGCCTTGCGCTGTGCAGACGATACATGGCTTTTCAAGGCGTTGGTGCGCGGACTTGCACGAAAACACGGATTTACGGCCAGTTTCATGGCCAAGCCTTACGCGGAAGACGCGGGCAACGGGATGCACGTGCATTTCTCGGTTGTGGATCAACAGGGCCGGAATGTGTTCGACAATGGCGGCCCCGAAGGCACCGATCTGCTGCGTTGGGCTGTGGCCGGATGCCTTGCAGCCATGCCAGGCTGTACGTTGGTATTTGCACCACATGGTAATTCTTACACCCGCCTCGTTCCGGGCGCGCACGCCCCGACAGGAGCAAGCTGGGCTTATGAGAACCGCACAGCAGCCGTGCGCATCCCCGGAGGCGCGCCTGCCGCACGGCGGATCGAACATCGTGTCGCGGGCGGGGATATCAATCCCTATCTGATGCTGGCCGCCGTATTGGGTGCTGCACTGAACGGGATCGAAGACGAGGTCGAACCACCCGCCCCGATCTCGGGCAACGCATATGAGATCGACGGGCTGCCGCAGTTGGCGGGTGGCTGGGCCGCGGCCATTTCAGCGTTCGAAACCGATCCGCTCGTAGCGCGCATCTTCCCCGCCGATCTGATCCGCTATTTCGCCATGACAAAGCGGCAGGAAATCCGGCGCTTTGCAGAACGGCCACCCGATGACCATTGGCTCAGCTATCTCGAAGCTGTTTGAGTCTCCCTTGCCCGCCTAGTTGCAGTCCGCTACTATAAATTTGATCAAATTTGGTGACCCATGAAAATCGGCATCCTCCTGACCGGCCACCCTCCTGACGAATTGCATGACCAATTCGGGGAATACGACGCGATGTTTCGCACGCTTCTGGATGGCAACGGCTTTGAATACGAAACCTTCGCTGTCGTGGACAATCAGTTCCCGGTAGACGACAAACAAGCTGACGGCTGGATCATCACCGGCTCGCGCCATGGAGCATATGAGGATCATCCGTGGATACCCCCGCTCGAAGACCTGATCCGTGCCATTCAGAAAAGCGGCAGACCCTTGATCGGCGTGTGCTTTGGTCACCAGATTATTGCGCAAGCCCTTGGCGGCAAGGTGGAAAAATTCAAAGACGGTTGGTCCGTCGGCCGTACCGACTACGACTTTGCCGGTCAGACCGTGACGCTGAATGCCTGGCATCAGGATCAGGTGGTTGAACTGCCTGAAGGTGCGTGCGTGACGGGAACCAACGCGTTTTGCCGCAATGCCATGGTGACCTATGGCGACAATATCTGGACGGTTCAGGCGCATCCGGAATACGGCGATGCCTTCATTCAGGGCCTGATGGAAACGCGCGGCAAGGGCTTGGTCCCCGACACGCTGTTGAAGGCAGCCGCCAATCGCTTGCCCAGCCCCGATGACAATCCGAAAATCGGGCGGCACATGGCAGAATTTCTGAAGAAAGTGAGGGCCTGATGGCCGACTGGAAAGATCAGCTGCCTCAGGCAGCACGAACCTATATCGACGGACATCGACTGGATGAGGTCGAATGTGTCATCTCGGACCTGCCCGGTATCGCCCGAGGCAAGGCTGTGCCTGCAACCAAGTTCGCGCGGCAATCCTATTTTCACCTGCCCGACAGCATCTTTTATCAAACCATCACTGGCGATTGGGGCGAGGCCGCAGGCGAAGACGGGTTCATCGAGCGGGACATGATCCTGAAGCCCGATTTCTCGACCGCTTCTGCCGCGCCCTGGACTGGCGACTGGACGCTGCAGGTGATTCATGACGCCTATGACCGGGACGGAGAACCGATCCCGTTCAGCCCGCGCAACGTGCTGAAACGCGTGGTGCAGATGTACCACGACAAGGGCTGGGACCCGATAGTTGCGCCCGAGATGGAGTTTTTCCTGGTTGCTCCGAACGTCGACCCGGCACACGGGATCAAACCTATGATGGGCCGTTCGGGCCGCCCAGCAGCGGCGCGTCAGGCTTATTCGATGACAGCAGTGGATGAGTTCGGCCCCGTGATCGACGACATCTATGATTTCGCCGAACATCAGGGGTTCGAGATCGACGGCATAACGCAGGAAGGCGGCGCGGGTCAGTTGGAAATCAACCTGCGCCATGGTGACCCGGTCAAGCTGGCGGATGAGGTGTTCTACTTCAAGCGCCTGATCCGAGAGGCCGCGCTTCGGCACAATTGCTTTGCCACTTTCATGGCCAAGCCGATCGAGGACGAGCCGGGTTCGGCAATGCATATACACCACTCGATCATCGACTTGGAAACGGGCCAGAACATCTTTTCCGGTCCTCAGGGCGGCGAGACGGACGCGTTCTACAACTTCATTGCGGGCCTGCAGAACCACCTGCCCGCCGGGTTGGCCGTGATGGCGCCTTACGTGAACTCTTATCGCCGCTACGTGAAAGACCACGCCGCGCCGATCAATCTGGAATGGGCGCGGGACAACCGCACCACCGGCATTCGCGTACCGCTGTCCGGTCCTGAAGCGCGCCGCGTAGAGAACCGTATCGCCGGGATGGACTGCAATCCGTATCTGGGCATCGCGTTGTCACTGGCCTGCGGCTATCTGGGCCTGACTCAGCAGGAACGCCCCCGCCGCCAGTTCTACGGTGACGCATATGAAGGCGAGGGCGATATTCCGCAGGTCATGGGCAACGCGCTGGACCTGTTTGACGAGGCCACCGCCCTGCACGAGGTTCTGGGTCCCGAATTCGCCCGCGTCTTTGGCATAGTCAAACGCGCCGAATACGAAGAGTTCCTGCAGGTCATCTCTCCGTGGGAGCGTGAGCATCTGTTGATGAACGTCTGAGGCCTGCCATGAATCTGCTGTATTCCAACGACCGCAAGGCCGAGCATCCGGCCAGCTGGTACGCCGCGACGGCCAACCCGATAGACCGCTTTCCCGCGCTGACTGGGGACGCAAAGGCCGATGTCTGTATTGTCGGCGGGGGCTATACCGGCCTGTCCGCTGCGCTGCATCTGGCCGAGGCCGGGTTCGACGTCGTGCTGCTAGAGGCGCATCGCGTGGGGTTCGGCGCCTCGGGGCGCAATGGAGGGCAACTGGGCAGCGCTCAGCGCATGGACCAGGAAGATCTAGAACGGCTTGTCGGCGACGAAGACGCCGCCAAGCTTTGGGATCTGGCCGAGGACGCAAAGGATCTGGTCAAATCCCTGATCGCAAAGCACCAGATCGACTGTGACCTGAAACCCGGCATAGCAACGTTGGGTCTTTCTGTTGGCGAGCAAAAGGAACTGCACGAGCACGCAGGTCACTTGTCGGACCGATATGGGTATGACCAGATCGAACTGTTGGACGCAGACGCCGGGCACGCGCTCTGCCCGTCGCCCACCTACAAGGGCGGCTATCTGGACATGAGTGCCGCGCATCTGCACCCGTTGAACTACGCATTGGGACTGGCACAGGCGGCGGTCAAAGCAGGCGTGCGCATCTTTGAAGGTACCGAGGTTTTGGGCGTCGAAGAAGCAAGTCCCGCTGTGGTTCGGACTGCGCGGGGACGTATCAGCGCCGATCACGTCATTCTGGCCTGTAACGGTTATCTCGGTGACCTTAACCGCAAGGTGGCGGCCAGGGTCATGCCGATCAACAACTTCATCGCCGCGACAGAGCCGTTGGGGGCCGAGGCCACACAAGTCCTGACCCAAGACGTGGCCGTCGCCGACACAAAATTTGTGGTGAATTATTTCCGGCTGAGCGCCGATGGCCGCCTGCTGTTTGGTGGAGGTGAAAGCTATGGCTATCGCTTTCCCAGTGACATCGCTGCGAAAGTCCGTAAGCCCATGACCGAAATCTTCCCCCATCTTCGGGACGTACAGATCGACTACGCCTGGGGCGGTACTCTGGCCATCACCATGCGCCGGATGCCCTTTCTGGCGCGTGTTGCGCCCAATATCCTGTCGGCCTCGGGCTATTCGGGTCACGGGGTCGGCACTGCCACCCACGCCGGGCAACTGATGGCGTTGGCAATTCAGGGACAAGCCGAGGGGTTTGACACCATGGCACGCGTGCCCGCCCTGCCCTTTCCCGGCGGCCCCACTTTGCGCAGCCCCCTTCTGGTGCTGGCAATGACGTGGTTTGCGCTGAGGGATCGCCTCGGGCTCTAACCCCTAAGAACTGCGACCGATTGGTGAAATTTCGCCCATACGGCGAATGAGGGGTTGGAACGTCCCATGTTTAGCTTTATCTTTCCCAAAGATAGAATTTGGGAAAATCAAATATGACGCTTCCACCAAACGTTCATGACGCCGAACCCATCCCCGCGGCGGCACGCGAGGCCATTGACGCCCTGATGCGGTCCGGCGACCTGTTCCGCTATACGGCGCCGCAGGATGCACCTGTTTCTCTGCTTGAGTCCGAATTTGCGGCGTTGCTGGGCAGTAAATATGCGCTGGCCGTATCGTCCTGCTCGGCCGCACTGTTCCTGTCGCTCAAGGCGCTAGGCCTGCCTCGGGATGCGCGGGTTCTGATCCCCGGATTTACTTTTGCCGCCGTGCCCTCGTCGGTCGTGCATGCGGATTGCATCCCGGTTCTGTGCGAAGTTGGTGAGAATTATCGCATCGACATGGCCGATTTCACCGCCAAGCTGGACAGCGTGCAGGCGGTGATCATCAGCCACATGCGCGGCCATACCTCGGACATGGACGCGATCATGGCGCTGTGCGACGCGCGCGACATTCCAGTGATCGAGGACGCGGCCCATTCACTGGGTACCACCTGGCATGGGCGCAATATCGGTACAATCGGCAAGGTAGGCTGCTTCTCGTTTCAGTCCTATAAGATGATCAACGCGGGTGAAGGTGGCATCCTGGTCACCGACGACGCCGACCTGGTGGCCCGCACGGTGATCATGTCCGGCGCTTATGAGCATAACTGGAAAAAGCACAAAGGCCCGCACGGCGACAACTCTCCCGAGCTGGAACAGGCCTTTGCCCGCTGGCAGAACCAGTTGCCGCTCTACAATCTGCGGATGAGCAACCTCAGCGCTGCCGTGATCCGCCCGCAAATTCCGGAACTGGCCCGCAGGGTCCGCGACGGCCTGTCGAACCACGACTATGTTGCTGAACGGCTGAACACCTCTCCATTCATCAGCGTCCCAGCCCCGCTGACGCCCGAACACCGTGCGCCGGATTCGATCCAGTTCAATCTCGTCGGATTGGATGAGTCCGAAATCCGCTCTTTCGCCGCCGCCTCCGAAGCGCGTGGCGTCAAGGTTCAGGTCTTCGGTCTGAGCGAGGACAACGCGCGCGCCTTCTGGAACTGGCAATTTCTGCCCGAAAAGTTTGAGCTGCCGCAAACGCGAGACATGCTGATGAAAGCCTGCGACGTGCGTCTGCCCGTTCGGCTGACAAAAGAAGAACTGGATGTGATTGCCGACATCTTGCTGGCATCAGTCGGTGAAGTGACCGGCCCGATTCCAGTTTATGGCACCTAAGGTTTAGTCCTGACCAATGTCCAACCTATCAGCGGATAAAAACAGTGCTGCGATCCCCTCGGGGGTTGCAGCCACGCGCGAGAGGATCGCGGCAACCCGAGGGCCGGTTGGGGTTTGAACCAACAAGGGCGCGCCGGAATCCCCCATCATGACCGGGCAGATCGCAATCAGGACTCCCCCTTCAAGATGGCGCGGTTCACAGGTATCGGTTCGGCTCAGAACATGGGGGCGAAGACCGGGATACCCGGTAACAAAGTGTGACGTCGAACTGGATTCGGCCAAGGGCAAAAATCCAAGTTCCCGACCGAGGGGTTCGCGCAGCTCCAGCACGGCCCAATCCAGATCGACCCGATTGTCAAAACCTCCGTCCGCGCCCTGTTCGGGAGGCAACCGATACCCATTGACGGCCGAGACCGCGGCAGCAGCCCCCCGTTGGTACCCTGCGGCAAAGATGATGCTGGACGCGGGAATCCATCGTTGACGCGCCGCGTTGTACAAACAGTGTGCGGCGGTCAGAACCAGCCGCTCGGACACCAAAACGCCGGTACAATGGGATCGCTGGTCTCTGCTGGCGAAATTGATCCGCCCGATAGCGCGCCATGGGGGATTTGCCGCATCCAGAATCTCGCGCCCGCGAATGTCATCGCATCCGGCGTTCGTTTGGGTTCCCAGCGTGCAAATCGGTGACCAGGTTTCGGAAAACACACCCTGAGACAGCGCAGGCTGCGTCCAAAGCAACATGACACTCAGGGCGAGCCAACGCATCATTGATGGCTTTAGTTCAATTTGGAGAGCTTCTGCTGCAACTCGGCCAGTTGCTTTTTGATGTCGTCCAGATCCTCTTTGGATTCAGGCTTTTCCTCATCCTCATCGGAGCCTGACCATCCACCGGACAACCCGCCTGTCATAGCTTTCAGGAACGCTTTTTGCTGGGCCTGCATCGCCTCGAATCCCGGCATCTGAGACATCGGGTTCATCGCGTTCATGTTTTCCATCATCTTGCTCTGGCTTTCGCGCAGCATCTCGAACGAGCTTTGCAGGAATTGGGGCATCATACCGCCGCCAGGAATCATATAGCTTCGCACCAGATCGTTCAGCACGTTCACCGGCAGTACATTTTCGCCGCGGCTTTCATGTTCGGCGATGATTTGCAGCAGATATTGCCGGGTCAGATCGTCACCGGTTTTCAGGTCGATAATCTGCACTTCGCGCCCGTCGCGGATAAAGGCCGCGATATCTTCAAGCGTGACATAGTCGCTGGTCTCGGTGTTATACAGCCGGCGGCTTGCATAGCGTTTGATCAACAGCGGTTTTTCTTGTTCTGACACCGTTTGCCCTCCCCAAGGATGATGCGTTGCAGCAGAGATTATGCGAGTGCAGAACAAAAAGAAAGGGCAGGTCAAAAGACCCGCCCTACGCGATTGCACCATTAGGGAGGAAATGGTGCTCTTCGCGGCCTTCACTTACTTGGCAGCTGTTGCTTTCTTGGCAGCAGCAGTCACGTCGTTGGTGGCTTTCTTGACTGCAGTCGAAGCGTCTTCAGCAGCTTCTTTGCCAGCAGCCATCAGCAGCTCAACGGTCTCGGTCTGCAGTTTTTTCGCGATTTCGGCGAAAGCAGCCATGTTTTCGGCAGCAACTTCAGCCGAAGCGCTTGCGAACTCGGTGGCGGCTTTTGCGTAGTCAGCAGGCTCGGCTTTTGCTTTCGAAATCTCGTTCAGTTTGGCCAGAGTGTCTTTGGTCCATTTGTTCGAAACTTCAGCCGACTTCTCTGCTGCTTCCAGAGCGACGCCCGTCAGCTTTTCGTTCAGAGTTGCGGTCGATTTGAAGGCACCTTCCAGAGCGGTGGTGTCTACGGGGAACGCACCCATCAGTTCTTTCAGGGTCGCGGTAAAGTCTTGAGTCTTTGCCATTGTCCTAATCCTTTTTGCCGAACCGGGCCCACCCCGGCTTTCATCAGCTTGAGGGCAATATGAATGCTGCATCGCAGCAATTCAAGTATTTTTTGCTGCGATGCAGAAATTTTTAGTTTTCAGAATGAAATCAGCCGTTTGGCCTTGCGATCACATAGGTTCCTGGGGCCGGTGCCAGCGACGGGTGATCCGAATCGCCCACATCCCGGGCGGGTACTTGCTTGCCCGAACGTTTCTTTAGCCATGCATCCCACAGGGGCCACCATGACCCTTCGTGAAAGTCCGCATCTTTCAGCCAGGTGTCGGCGTCCCCTTTCAGATCAGGGTTGGTATAGTGACCGTATTTCTTCTTGCTGGGCGGATTTATGATCCCTGCAATATGGCCGGATTCAGAGACAACAAACGTCTTGGACCGCGACCCCATCTTCTGGACCCCGCGATAACAGTCTTTCCACGCAGCGATGTGATCCGTCTCGCAGGTGATGGCCATCAGAGGCACATCCACGTCTTCAATTTTCAGAGTACGCCCCAGGATTTCATACCCGTCCGTGGCGAATTCGTTACGTTGGCAAAGACCGCGCAGATACTGAATAGACATCTTGCCTGGCAGGTTGGTCCCATCGCCATTCCAATACAGCAGATCGAATGCGGGGGGCGTTTCACCCATCATGTAACTGCGCACTGCAGGTCCATAGATCAGGTCACGCGACCGCAAGAAGGACATAGTGCGTGAGATGATCCACGACCGAAGCAAACCTTCTTTGGTCACTTCTTCTTCGATCCCATCGATGAAGTCGTTTTGCAGGAATGGAGTAAACTCCCCCTGTTCCGCAAAGTCGGTCAGCGTCGTGAAGAAGGTGGCGGATTTGATTGATTTGTCGCCGCGTTGTTTCAGCAGCGCCAAGGTCAAGCCGAGCGTGGTTCCCGCGATGCAATACCCGACGGCGTTGACCTGCTTAACCTTGCAGATCTTCTTGACCTCTTCGACCGCAGTCAGGAAGCCCTCCTGAATATAATCGTCCATACTGACATCGGCATAAGTCTCATCCGGGTTGACCCAACTGATGACAAACAGAGTATAGCCCTGCTCAGTCACCCATTTGATCAGGCTGTTCTGCGCTTTGAGGTCGAGGATGTAGAACTTGTTAATCCACGGGGGGAACAGCACGATCGGGGTTTCATAGACTGTCTCGGTTGCGGCCTTGTACTGGATGATCTCCATCATCCGGTTGCGGTAAACCACATCGCCCGGTGAGGTCGCGATGTTGCCGCCGACGTCAAAGGCTTTGTCATCGGCTAGCTTGACCACCAGTTCGCCGTCATTCGCCTCAAGATCGGAAACCAGGTTCTCCAACCCCTGAATCAGCGACTGACCCTCGGTCTCGACCGCTTTTTCCAGCGCGTCCGGGTTGGTGGCCAGAAAATTCGTCGGCGCCATCATGTCGATGATCTGTTGCGAAAAGTACCTAAGGCGCTGCTTGTCCTTCTGATCCAGGTCTTCGACCGAGGCGACCGCCTGAGCGATGGCTTCGGCGTTGGTCTGATACTGTTGCCGCACGAGCCGGAAATAGGGGTTGTTTTCCCACAGGGGATTGGAAAATCGCCGGTCGACGGGACGGGAAGGCTCATCCTCGACTTCACTTTTGGTCAGCGCCTTTTGCGCCTCGGCAAAGTTCAGTACCGACTTGCCCCAGTATTCTATCTGCTGTTCCAGAAGTTTGGCGGGATTCTGCCAAGCTTCTGCCCAGTAGGCAGTTGCTGCTTTTGCAAAAAGCTCTTGATTCGGACCGTCCAAAGCCGGGGTATGCGACTTTTTCGTCGCCATTATTTCAACAAGGCGCTTCGAGAGCTTTTCGACCTTCTCCATATTTTCTTTTATTTTTTCAATGCTTTCCTGAGTCATCTCCGGAGCCTGATCTTCACTTGTTGTCATTTTAACAATTCCCCCCTAACCTTTCTGCTATGCAGAATAACGTCGTGGGTGTCGGGGGGCAAAGCGACGAATGGTCCGAACTCTCAGGCTGACACTCAGGAGGCCCCACTTCATGCGCTATATGCTCACCTACGACCTCATGGAAACGATGCGCAACACGAACCAATGGATGGGCGCAACAGCCAGTTCGATCGCATCCTACCCGGTTTTTTCTATGGTTCCAAACCCTGCGTTCAGCATGATGGCAGCCTGGGGCGAGGTGACGGAACGCACGTTCCAGCGGATGATTGTCAAACCGGATTGGGGCATCCGCACCTTTACCTGCGAGGACGGGAAAGATCATCTGGTTGACGTCACAACGGTTGTAGAACGCCCCTTTGGCGATCTGGTCCATTTCCGGGTGAACGGCCGCGAGGAACAGTCGCGCAAAGTGCTGCTGGTCGCGCCGATGTCGGGGCACTATGCAACGCTTCTGCGCTCGACGGTGAAAAGCCTGCTGGTCAACTGCGAAGTTTATATAACCGACTGGCATAATGCGCGCGATATCCCTGTTTCCGAAGGAAAATTCGATGTTGAGGATTATACCCTCTACCTTGTCGATTTTATGAAGGAACTGGGACCGGATACGCATGTTGTAGCCGTTTGCCAGCCTGCGCCGCTGACGCTGGCCGCCACCGCCTATCTGGCCGAGCTCGAACCCAAAGCGCAGCCCAGCACGCTCACCCTGATCGGCGGGCCGGTTGATCCGGACGCCACCCCCACCGACGTGACCGATTTCGGCCGTCGCGTGACGATGGGGCAGCTGGAAGAAACCATGATTCAGCGCGTTGGTTTTAAATACAAAGGCGTCGGGCGGATGGTTTACCCCGGCCTGCTGCAACTGTCGTCATTCATGTCGATGAACGCGGACCGCCACTCCAAGGCGTTTTCCGACCAGATTCAGCGCGTGATGCGGGGTGAGGCCTCGGATCACGATGCGCATAACCGCTTCTATGACGAATACCTGGCGGTTATGGATATGACTGCTGAGTTCTACCTGTCGACGGTCGAGCGTGTGTTCAAAAATCGCGAGATCGCCCGGAACGAATTCGTAGTCGCCGGCCACAAAGTGGATATCGGCAAAATAACCAATGTCGCGGTCAAATCAGTCGAAGGTTCCAATGACGATATCTCGGCGCCTGGCCAATGTATCGCGGCGCTGGACCTGTGCACTGGACTGCCAGACAGCAAGAAGGCCAGCCATGTTGAACCGGGCGCGGGTCACTATGGTATTTTCGCGGGTCGCAGCTGGCGCGACAACATCCGTCCGCTGGTGATCGACTTCATGAACGCAAACGCGCGTAAACCGCAACATCGCGCTGCCAACAGCAACAAAGTGGCCTGACGCGCATGGGCAGGAGGATGGCAAAGGAAACGCCTTTCTCCTGTAGCTGCGGTGCTTTACACGGACACATTACGGCTGCCGGGATACAATCCGGCACCCATGTCGTTTGTTTTTGTCACGATTGTCGCGCGGCCCAGCTTTATTTTGGGCAACCCGATCCGCTTCCCGGTCCTGTCGATATTCTGCAAATGTCCCCGGAAGAGATCCAAATCGATGATGGCGCAGAGCATCTCGCACTTATGCAACTCAGCCCCAAAGGGATGTTGCGATGGTATGCCGATTGTTGCAAGGCGCCCCTTGCGACAACGTCGCGCACACCAAAGTTTCCATTCGCGGGATTTATCGTAAAGCGGATATCGGACCCCTCCGGGCTTGGTCCGATCACCACGCAGGGCTTTGTTCCGCAGCCGGGCGGAAAACAATCCCACGAGAAACTTCGATATGCGGCAGCCGGATTGGCGACGCGCCTCGTAAAGTCGTGGGTGTCCGGCAGTTGGAAAAACACTCCCTTCTTCGACCCCGAAACCCAAAAGCCCGTGGCAACGGCGACAATCCTCAGCAAATCGGAACGGGCGGCGCTTTACGTGTAAGCCGCTCGTGCGGGAATATTCAGCCAATTCTCCAGCGCGTCTGTCACGATCTGCGGTGTCTCAAGGGTTGGCAGATGCCCGGCCTCATCCACAACCCGCAGCTCGGCTTCCGGGATCAGATCAGCCATGAAGGAATGCTTCCTGACCGGCGTCAGCGTGTCATGCGCCCCGCACAGGATGAGGGTCGGTACTTTGATGCGGCGCAATTCCCCTTGCTGATCAGGTCGCCGCTGCAACGCGCGTATTTGGCGCTCAAACACTTCCGGTCCCAGTTCCAATGCCATGGCGATGACGTCGTTCAAAATCGGAATGCGTTTTGGCCCCGGCGCCAACAAGTCAGACCCGATTATCCTGCGCATGACGTCCTCAAGACGCCCCGCTTTCGCACCGACCAGCAGCTCTTCTCGGGCCGCGGCAAGCTGCGGTGTATCGGCCTGTGCGTCCGTTGACATCAGACACAGGCGCGACACCCGGTCTGGTGCACGGCGAATGACCTCAAGCGCCACTACACCGCCCATGCTCAACCCACCCAGTGCAAACCGATGGGGCAATTGGTCCAACAGGTTTGACGCAATTTCTTCGATACGTTCCCCAAGCGTGATCGGGGCAACCATTACCGCACGACCCCGCGACAGGCTGACGATCTGGGGCTCAAAAACCCGGGCATCACACATCAGTCCGGGCAGCAGAACCAGCGGCTCGATCACACGGGACCTCCTCACAACCGGCCTTTCAGGCCGTTTTCTATTCCTGCAGGATGAGAGGTTTTTCGGGTACGGGCAAGCTAAAGTTCAGGGATAATTGATGCCCCGAAAGGCCGGAAAATCCGCGTACCGTTTGCGGCGGGTTTTCCGATCTTCCTCGGGTTCGGCCCCTGGTCGCAACAAACAGCCGCGCGGTTCAATATAGCTGTCGATCCGGCGGTGGGGTCTGGGCCTCCAGACAACGTTTAAGGCACAGAGCTTGGGGAAGAACCAGATTTCTGAATAGTCCAGATGGTCGTGCATCCACCACGCCAGATCACGCCAGTCCCGCCCCTCTTCATACCGGTCGGCAAACCATGGAATGACAACCGACGCTCCGGCGATCCGTTCCTCTCCGTCTCCCCGATCCCAGATATGGCATTCCAGAGGGTTATCGTTGCGGGCGCAGTTCAGGCGGCTTTCATTCCCGAACCTGTTGAGGGAGGGCGAACGATACCCTGACCGAACCGCCACGCGCCCGAAGGTTTCTTCCAGCGGGTCCAGCAGGGTCTGGCAAAATGCCCGCCCCGTTTCGATTGCAAGGTCGGGATTGTCGGGGATATTCCGTTTCTCATGAAAATTCCCGATTTCCGAATACAGGAAATCGCGCATGAAGAAATGCCGGGACAGGCGCACGCGGCCAAGCGTTTCAAGGCTCCACATGCTGCCCGGCTTGCGCATCAGCCGTGCCCGTTCCAGCGAAACGAGCCATCCGGTCCAAGCGCCGAGAACGGGTTGAAGGCGACTTCCCAGATCGTGCCTTCAGGGGCGCGGAAATAGCCATGATGCCCGCCCCAGAACACGTCAGAGGCCGGTTTCAAAATCTCTGCCCCGGCTTCGTTGGCCTTGCTCAAAACGTGCGTAACCTCATCCTTGGACCGGCAATTATGGCTGAGAGTCAGCGCCCCGCGCCCCAATGAGCCAACATCGACACCAATCTCTTCGGCAAGTGCCGACAACGCATAAAGGCCCAAGGTCTGACCGATCAGATCAAAGGCGATCACGCCGTCCGGGCTGTCTACCCGTTTCCAGCCCATGGCCTCATGGAACCCAGCCGCGGCCTCGGGGTCATCTACCCCAACCGTAATCAAGCTGACGCGTTGTTCCATCATTCGATCCCCTGCTCTTGCAACCATGCCAGAATACCCGCAACCGTGGCGTCCGTCTGCCCGGGCGACATCAATCGGCCCGCGATCACGTGGGAGGCCGGGTCGTCCCCAGGCCCCATCGTAACCAGTTCGGCTGTCGCGGGGCCTCCCCAAACTTCAGCAACCTTGTGAGTGAGGTCGGGCCGCACCACCTGATCGTCATCCGAGAACCAGAACAGCGCCGGAACCTGCGCGCCCGAGAAATCCAGCGCATAGACAGTCTCGACCAGTACGGTCATCGGCACGACGGCCTCCCACGGATAGACCGCCGACCAGTACTTGTTCTTTTCCGGATCTGGGCTGGAAACATCCCGCTCCCTCCCCATTACCAGCGGCAACCAATCGCGGGCCCATGGGAGGCCGGGGATCCACGCACCTGGACTGTTCACGCCGAAATTGGGAGAAATGAACACAATTCCCGCAATATTCTGGCTCAGATCTTCGTCCAGCGTGGCTGCAGCGGCCAGTGTCCCGCCGGTCGACGTCGAGATGACCACAACTTTGTCGCCGACGGCGCGCGCCGCCGCCAGCCCTTCGGCCATGTCCTGCATCCAGCCCGAGGCCGTTCCTTCGGCCATCGCGTTTCCATCCCGGCCATGACCCTGCAACCGTGTATAGACCAGATTGGCACCCAGCGCGTCGGCCACCATATCGGGAACCGGGCGGATTTCCTCGGACGAGGCGGAAAAGCCGTGCACGTAGAGGACCGAAAACGGTGTCCGCTGTTCCTTGAACCCGTCCTGCCAGATCACCCGCTTTTCAACGCCCGGTACAATGTCGTCAAAAGCGGATTCAGTGCTTTCAAAATAGACCTGAACCCCTTCGCCGAATTTACGGGGATCGAAACGAGGATGCAGGTTTACCTCTTCACGTGGTCCAAACCAGTAGATCAGGCCACCAACGACAACCAGCACCAGCAGCAGGCGCCCGAGAACCCAGCCAAAGCGTTGCATCAGCTTTGGCCCATCACTTCAAGGACCGCATTTTCGATCAGGCCAAGGCACGGGCCGTCCGAAAAACGATGATCCGCGTCTTTGACCAGCAACAGGCGCATATTCGGCCCGGAGGCGTGTTCCAGCAAGCGAACGGCCGTTTCAGTAGAGACCGCAGTATCCGCCGTGCCTTGCAGGAACCGAACCGGAAATGGCAGCGCGAGCGTATCCCGCAGAACCAGCTGCTGCCGCCCATCTTCGATCATTCGCTTGGTGATGATGTACGGCTCCATGTAATCCGAGGGCAATTCCACGTGGCCCACGGAATCCAGCGCAGCTTTCTGTTCGTCACTGAATGACACCCAATACCCATCCTCTGTGAAATCCGGCGCTGCTGCGATGGTAACCATGCCCGCGATCCGATCTGGCAACGCCTTGGCCAGCAGCAGCGCCTGCCACCCGCCCATGGACGAACCGACAACGATCAGCGGCCCTTTGGTCAGGTCGGAAACCGCAGCCACGGTGTCCTGATGCCAATCACCGATACAGCCCTCTTCGAACGTGCCCGAGCTTTCGCCATGCCCGGAATAATCGAACCGTAGAAACGCCTGCCCTCGGGCTTGCGCCCAGGCTTCAAGATGCACGGCTTTGGTACCTTCCATATCCGACTTCAGCCCGCCCAGAAAAACGATCGTCGGGCCGGTGCCTTCGCTTTTGTGATACGCCAGCCGCCGCCCCTGCGGTGTTTCCAGAAAATCCGTCGCTGCCATGAAACCCTCTTTCTCTTTGCGTGACATCATGCACGGCAGCCCGATGGTCGCAATTCCTGAATTCCACCGTCCTGCAGTGTCAGCCCCGCACCGTTCGACACTTGACAGGTAATGCTGCACCTGCCACATGAGCCGGACACACATAACCCGCAACCGGGCGTTCAGTGGGCGCCAAACCGACGAGGAGAGCCGATATGGCCCTGGATGCAAAATCCGTCTCACTCACCTTTCCCGATGGCAATGCACGATCATTTGACGCAGGCGTCACGCCCGCGCAGGTGGCTGCCGATATCTCTACTTCGCTGGCAAAAAAGGCCATCTCGGCCACGGTGAACGGTCAGCACTGGGACCTGCAATGGCCCATTGAGGCGGATGCGGACATCGCCATCCACACCATGAAGGATGAGGTTCAGGCCAATGAACTGATCCGCCACGATCTGGCGCATATCATGGCGCGCGCGGTGCAGGAAATCTGGCCCGATACCAAGGTCACCATCGGCCCCGTCATTGAAAACGGCTGGTACTATGACTTCGACCGGGCCGAACCGTTCACGCCCGAAGATCTCGGCCTGATCGAGAAAAAGATGAAGGAAATCATCAACAAACGCGACCCCGTGACCACCGAGGTCTGGGACCGTCAGCGCGCGATTGATTTCTATACCGCCAATGACGAACCTTATAAGGTCGAACTGATCGAAGCCATTCCCGGCGACGAACCGCTGCGCATGTACTGGCACGGCGACTGGCAGGACTTATGTCGCGGCCCACACCTGCAACACACCGGTCAGGTGCCCGGTGACGCTTTCAAGCTGATGTCCATCGCGGGCGCCTATTGGCGCGGCGACAGCAGCCGCGCGATGCTGCAGCGTATCTACGGCGTGGCTTTTACCGGCAAGGAAAAGCTGAAGGCGCACCTGCATATGCTGGAAGAGGCCGCCAAGCGCGACCACCGCAAGCTGGGCAAGGAAATGGACCTGTTCCACATGCAGGAAGAGGCTCCGGGCCAGATCTTCTGGCATCCAAACGGTTGGACCATCTACACCCAGCTTCAGGACTATATGCGGCGCGCTCAGCATCGTGGCGGTTATGTCGAAGTGAACACACCGCAGGTCGTGGACCGAAAGCTGTGGGAAAAGTCCGGTCACTGGGACAAATACCAGGAGCACATGTTCATTGTCGAAGTGGACGAGGAACACGCGCGCGAAAAATCGGTCAACGCGCTCAAGCCGATGAACTGCCCGTGCCACGTGGAAATTTTCAAGCAGGGTTTGAAGTCCTATCGCGACCTGCCGCTGCGCATGGCCGAATTCGGTTCGTGCGCGCGTTATGAACCTTCGGGCGCTTTGCATGGCATTATGCGCGTGCGCGGTTTCGCGCAGGACGACGCGCATATCTTCTCGACCGAGGATCAGATCGGTGACGAATGCGCGCGGTTCATTGGGTTCCTGACCGAAGTCTACAAAGATCTCGGATTCGAAAGCTTCAAGGTCAAGTTCTCGGATCGCCCCGAACAACGCGCAGGATCGGATGAGGTTTGGGACAAGGCCGAAGAGGCCCTGCTGACGGCAACTCGCGCGGCGGGTGTCGAGCCCGAACTGAATCCGGGTGAAGGCGCGTTCTACGGGCCAAAGTTGGAATTCGTACTGACCGACGCCATCGGACGTGACTGGCAATGCGGCACATTCCAGGTGGACTTTGTTCTGCCCGAGCGGTTGGACGCGACCTATATTGGCGCAGATGGTGCAAAGCACCGCCCCGTTATGCTGCACCGCGCCTGTCTGGGATCGTTCGAACGCTTCATCGGCATTCTGATCGAAGAACACGCAGGCAAGCTGCCCTTCTGGCTGGCTCCGCGTCAGGTCGTTGTCGCTTCGATCACCTCCGAGGCGGATGATTACGTCATGGAAGTTGTTGAAACACTGAAGGCTGCAGGCGTCCGCGCCGAGGCTGACATCCGCAACGAGAAGATCAACTACAAGGTCCGTGAGCACTCGGTCGGCAAAGTGCCGGTCATTCTGGCCGTCGGTCACCGCGAAGTTGACGAGCGCGCCGTCAGCGTTCGGCGGCTGGGTGAAAAACAGACGCAGGTTCAATCGCTTGTGGCTGTAACAAATGAGCTGGGCAAGGCTGCTACCCCGCCTGACATGCTGTAACAATTGGCGCTAAATCGCCAAAAATCCGGCCCCCGATATGGGGCCGGATTGAAACAATTAGCATTTTTCATTTCAAAAACAGCTTGTTAATCTTCAAGAGGGCATTACGCTCTTTGACGCCCTTGTGAGACACGGGCTCGTGAATTCAACTGTGGCTCACTAGTCGTTACCTTTGTCATTGTCACAAGCAGACATACGCAGTCATCAAAAGGATTACCGAGATGTCGAACACCGCAAAGTCCCTGGTTATCGCAAGCGCCGTTGCAGCAGCAGTGTCGGGCATGGCCACCACCGCAAGCGCACAAGCCAAAGAAAAGTGCTATGGCGTATCGCTGGCAGGTCAGAACGATTGCGCCGCAGGTCCCGGCACAACTTGCGCGGGCACCTCGACCGTTGATTATCAGGGCAATGCCTGGACTCTGGTTGATGCCGGCACCTGTGCCGATATTGAACTTCCCAAATCCGCCGACGGTACACCGCGCCACGGTTCGCTGGAGCCGTTGGAACGTGACCTGCCGGCGTAAGCCTGAGCTTTCGAATGTCGAAGGGGCGGGCAATAACGCTCGCCTCTTTGTCGTGTATGGGAAGCAATCACATGTTGGATAACACAACCAGATCGGACAGACTGCCTGCGGCGCCGGGCGTTGGCTATAAGCCCCAGCATTTCGCGCAGATACTGGAGCACGCGCATCCCGTTGCGTGGCTCGAAATACACGCCGAAAACTATATGGGCGATGGCGGTCGACCGCTTGCCCAACTGCGCCACCTGTCCGAACAGTTTCCGATCTCGGTTCATGGTGTAGGTCTGTCCATCGGTGGCGAAGGCCCCTTGGATACGGATCATCTGGCCCGCCTGAAACATCTGGTCGGCTGGTTGAATCCCGCCAGCTTTTCCGAGCATCTGGCCTGGTCGACCCATGACAGCCATTTCCTGAACGACCTGCTGCCCCTGCCCTATACCGACGCGACCCTTTCGCGCATCTGCGATCATATCGATCTGGTGCAGGAATCCGTTGGGCGGCAAATGCTGCTCGAGAACCCCTCCAGCTATCTGGCGTTCGAGGAAAGCACCTGGTCCGAACCCGATTTCCTGCGGGAAATTGCGCGCCGTACGGGCTGTGGCCTGCTTCTGGACGTGAACAATGTATTCGTTTCAGCCACCAATTTGGATTTCTCGCCTCAGGGCTACATTGATGCCTATCCTCTGGACAAAGTGGGCGAAATTCATCTTGGCGGGCATGATGAGGATGAAGACGACCACGGCCACGCCTTGCTGATCGACAGCCATGGGCGTGAAGTGGTCGATCCGGTTTGGGCGCTACTCGACTACGTTCTGGAACGTTCGGGTCCGAAACCTGTTCTGATCGAGTGGGACACAGACGTGCCAGACTGGCCCGTATTGCGGGCCGAGGCTGAGCGTGCACAGGCGGCCTTGGACCGCGTTCCGGCATGAGCGTCTCGCAAACAACCTTTCACACCGCATTGCTGGACCCGTCAGCAGCCATTCCGGACGGCCTGCTGGATTCCGCGGCGCAACCCGCCGGACGCCGGTTCAGCGTGTACCGGAACAATGTGGCGGTGTCCTTGACCGAAGCTATGCATCAGGCTTTTCCGGTTATCACCAAACTGCTGGGGCAAAAGAACATGGATGGCTTGTCGGGGATCTTCCTGCGCAAACACCCGCCGTCCTCGCCCCTGATGATGTTTTACGGCGAGAAGTTCCCAGACTTTCTGGGAGGAATGGAGCAGCTTTCGCATCTGGGCTACCTCGCGGATGTTGCGCGGCTGGAATTGGCACTGCGCCGCTCTTACCACGCTGCGGACAGTGAAGCGGCCCCTGCCGATGCACTGGCCCTGCCTCCCGAAGATATCATGCAGGCGAAACTGGGGTTTGCCCCGTCAATGCACATTCTACGCTCGGGCTGGCCGGTGTTTTCCATTTGGCGATTTAACACCGAAGAAGATGCGGCCAAACCCCAACCCGGACCCGAGGATACCCTGATCACCCGGCCGGACTATGATCCTGTACCGCACTTACTGCCAGTAGGTGGCGCGGATTGGATTGCGGCCATTCAAACCGGACAAACCATAGGCGGCGCGTTTGAAGAAACGGCCGCGCAATTCCCCGAATTCGACCTTGGGGCCACTCTGGCGCTTCTTTTGCAAGGCGGCGCAATTACATCTGTGACTATCGAAAGGCTGGCAACATGACTGCCCTGATCTCATTGCACAACAATACCCTGGGAAGGCTGGAACTGGCCTCTGGCTGGTTGACACCAACTCTGGCCCGGCTGGTTTTTGCTGCAACTCTGCTGGTCTATTACTGGAATTCGGCAACGACCAAGCTCGGCAGCGGTTTTTTCGGGTTTCTTTTCCCGTCAGACGGGGCCTACGTGCAGATTTTCCCAAAAGCGATGGAAGCGGTCAGCTACGACAGTTCTCAACTGGGGATCTTTCATTGGGCGATTGCCGTCGCCGGGACATGGGCTGAATTTCTTCTGCCAACATTGATCGTGATAGGCCTTCTGTCCAGGTTCGCCGCATTGGGCATGTTCGCGTTTGTGTGGGTCCAGACGATCGTGGACGTTAACGGGCACGGTACTGAGTTGGGTAGCTACTTTACTAACGCCGTCAGCTTGCTGGACGACCGGACACTCTGGTCCTTCCTGCTTGCGGTGATCGTAATCAACGGCGCAGGTCCGATTTCACTGGACCGTGTTTTGCGCATCAAATGATCTAAAAATGCGCCTTGGGCTCGTCCGGTTTACCTGCGACCAGCCCAAGGATACCCGCTACGCCGGCAAAGGCCACCGGGAACATGGTGAACACGTTGAACCCGAAAGCGTAGTACATCCCCGCCGCTGAAATCAGCAACAGTACCCCACCAACCAACGCGCGCGCATGGGCCATTGCTCCACCGGCTATGGCCAGCAAGGGCGCAATGATGGACGCAATCTGGATGATCTGCGCGTTGTCCACCTGCTCTGCCAGACCTTCAATCTCACCGTAGCGGTCGATCAATTCGATATAGCCGTAGCCAAAAAAGCCAACAATCATTCCGATCAGACCGGCGATAACACCCAGAATCATAGCTGCGTTACGCATTCACAAACCTCTTACTTGCGCCATTCCAGATAAGTACCCGTTCAGGTAACGCCAAGACCCGCCTGCATTTTCGGGCTCCAGCCCAGAAACAGCGTGCCGTCTTGATCGATCAGAGGCCGTTTCATCAAAGTCGGATGATCCTTGAGCAATTCCAGAGCGGGTCGCGCGCGCTGTTCTTCGCCCAATCCACGCCAGGTTGTCGAGCGAGTATTGAGCAAAGCCTCGCCGAACGTTTCCAACGCCATTGTCATCACGGATTCTGGCACGCCCTGGGATCGGACATCGACGAACTCAGCATCTGGCAGTGATTTCAAGGCCTTGCGGCAAGAATCACAGGTTTTCAAGCCATAAAGGCGCATTTTGGGGTGGCTCCTGAATCTGTTTCAAATTTCGGCAAAATTGCCCGCTTCTTCCGGTAATTCTTGATTTTTTACTTTACCGTGCAATGTTGAAAAAGACGAAACACGCAATTCGGGCCGTATCGTGTGGGCGATGCAGTGATGTTTTGCGGTGTCGTCAACGACTGCCCCCACAAATTATGTGGGACAACGCGCAAGTAGAAGGAGACACGGGAAATGCCAACTGGCACCGTGAAATGGTTTAATACCACTAAAGGCTATGGGTTTATTGCCCCTGACGAGGGCGGCAAGGACGTTTTTGTTCACATCTCGGCCGTTGAACGGTCCGGTCTGACCGGGCTCGCTGACAATCAGAAAGTCTCGTATGAGTTGGAAGACGGACGTGACGGCCGCCAAATGGCGTCTGATTTGAAGCCACTGTAAAACGCCCCGCATTCTGCGGGTTACCAAAACAGGCCAACGGCCAATTTCCGGCCGTTGACCATTTTTCAAAGGTTGGAAACCTTACCCTCGCGCCGGATTAATTTTGGCGCGAGCCTACTGGTTTTTTCCCATCGCAATGAAGCACGGCGTGCGTGATCAGCCATTGCGAATGACGGCCTCGAACTCGCGCCACTCCCGTGCAGTCATGCCCGAGTTTTCCTGCGTGACCGCCTCGCCCGCCAACATTCTGCGCAAGCTGTCGACCATTTGAGCCGACAGATTTACCGCGCCAAGGCGGTAATCTTCGAACGCCCTATAGGCGAAGGGCACCCAATCGGCGACAATCTTGCACATGGTATCCGCATAAACCCGGATTTCGTACTGGGCGTGCGGGTCGGCGCGCAGACGGAGGAAGTGGAACAGGTTGTGCAGATCTACCTTCCAGTACCACTGCGTATAGATATTCGCAGGCAGGTTCATCCGCGCCAGTTCACGCGCCAGCCCCTGCTGGTTGTCCTGGCTGATCATCGACTCATAATTGTCGTAGCAGCGGGCGCTGTCCGCCTTGAGGATATCCAATACGCGGGCAGCCTCTTCACCTTGGAGGGCATCGCCTCTGCCCTGATTGTTCACCTCGGACTGGGCGGCAACGTTGTCAGGCGCAGGAATGTAGAATTCGCGGTCCAGAATGGAATAGCGCGCCGAATACTCGTTCACGTTCGCCGTGCGGTGCCTGATCCACTGTCGGGCCACAAAAACCGGAAGTTTGACGTGCAACTTGATCTCGCACATCTCGAACGGAGTCGAATGCCAGTGGCGCATCAGATAACGGATCAGGCCCTCATCGTTCTGCACCGACTTAGTGCCTTTGCCGTACGACACCCGCGCCGCCTGACAGATCGCCGCGTCGTCGCCCATATAGTCGATCACGCGCACAAAGCCGTGGTCCAGCACCTGATGTGCCGTGTACAGATGATCTTCCATTCCCGCAGCCACAACGCGGCGTGTTGGATGCGATTGCGCCCTTTGCTCTTCGATCTCGGCCAGTTGGTCAGAGGACAGCGGCATGAAAGTTCCTTTCCAGCAATGAGTCGCCTACCACTATATCTCGCCAATTCCATGACCGGAACCGCGACATGTGCACCCAGCATCGCAAATTCCAAATTGTGTCCGCCCTGCCCCTCGACACGCATTGTCCGCGCGCTAAGCTGCAGCGCATCACCTGATTAGAAAGGAAGCCGCAATGGGGCTGACATATCTTCACACAATGGTCCGCGTGAAGGATCTGGAGAGGTCGATGGCGTTTTATAAGTTGTTGGGCCTGAAGGAAACGCGCCGGTACGACAGCGAGGCTGGCAGATTTTCCCTGATCTTCATGGCGCCCCCGGGACAGGAGGATCGGCCAATCGAGCTGACCTATAACTGGGATGGTGACGACGAATTGCCCGGCGACAGCCGGCATTTTGGGCATCTCGCTTATGGCGTCGACGATATCTACGAAACGTGCCGGCACCTGCAGGACAATGGCGTGGTGATCAACCGCCCGCCCCGCGATGGACGCATGGCGTTTGTTCGCTCGCCCGACAATATCTCGGTTGAGTTGCTGCAGAACGGGGACGCGCTGGAGCCCGCCGAACCCTGGGCCAGCATGGCAAGCACCGGCCACTGGTGATCCGCTGGCTGATAGCGTTGGGGCTAGCCATGCTGGCCAGCCCCCTTCGGGCGGAAACCTGCCGCCTGGCCTTGGCTTTGGCTATGGACATCTCGACCTCAGTAGACGCGACCGAAGACGCCCTGCAGCGACAGGGGCTGGCGGCGGCCCTGGTGTCGCCGGAGGTGACCGAGGCGTTCTTCTCGTCCCCCATGCCGGTTGCTCTGGCCGTGTATGAATGGAGCGGTCGCACAACTCAGCGCGTTATTCTGAACTGGACGATGATCAATACCGAGGCTGATCTGCTGCTGGCGGCCTCGACAGTACAGCAATCCGTCCGGTCCGACAGTGGTTCGGCCACAGCGATGGGCTACGCGCTGGCATTCGGAGCGACATTGATGCAGCAGGCACCACGTTGTTTGTTCCAGACCATCGACCTTTCGGGGGATGGGTCAAACAACGATGGGTATGGCCCGGATTCAGCCTACCGGCACTTTCCCTTTGAAAACACGGTGGTCAACGGTTTGGTCATCAACGCTGCCGATTTCGAAGGCGAATTGTATCTGATCCCATTCTTCAAAAACATCGTCCTGCACGGCCCCGGTGCCTTTCTGGAAATAGCACAGGGGTTCGAGGATTTCGAACGCGCCATGCGCCGCAAGCTGGAGCGCGAATTGAAGGGCCTGCAAATCGGTGCGCTAGGGGACGCCGGGCAGAAGTGATACGCGCTTTCGCAGCCATCTTATGCCTGGTCGCCAGTTCGGCCGCATCTGAATGCAGGCAGGCTCTGGCTTTGGGACTGGATGTGTCTGGTTCTGTCGACAGCAGAGAATACCGATTGCAGCTTGATGGTTTGGCGGCGGCATTGCGACGGCCCGAGGTGGCAGAGCTGATCCTGGCAGACACAACAACACCAGTCCGTCTGGCTGTCTACGAATGGAGCGAGACCGGCCATCAGCGCCTGTTGCTGAACTGGGCCGAATTACGATCTGCGCGCGATCTCGAAGACATAAGCTCGCTGCTGAACCAGACAGAGCGCAGCAGCGCCCCGCGGGGTACCGCAGTCGGATCTGCGATGTTGTTTGGAGAGGAGTTGCTGTCGCAACAACCCAGGTGCTGGAAACGTACGCTGGATCTTTCTGGGGACGGAAAGCACAATCTGGGACCGCACCCGCGTCAGGTCAAAAGCACCTTGCAGTCATCGGGCATCACCATCAACGGGCTGGTCATTGGAACGGACGGCTCCAATCTTGGCGACAGGCAGTACGTGCAGGTCGGCGAACTGTCTGCCTATTTCAACGCATGGGTCATCCTAGGCCCCAATGCCTTTGTCGAGGTCGCTCTGGGCTTTGAAGCCTATGAAGAGGCCATGACCCGGAAACTGATCCGTGAACTGGAGGGGCTGGCGTTGTCCGACAACGGCGAATTTGTGCGTACAAGGTCAATAGATATAGCGGATCTGGTCGGTCCAGTACCGTTCGACCCGGCGCAGTGACGTAGTGATGTCTTCGATACCTTCCAGCCCCAACACGCCGCGAGTCTGCAGCCCTTTTGCATGGCGCGAAAACAGCTCGGCCACAGTATCGCGGACTTCCCGTCCGCGCGGCGTCAGCCGCACCCGGACCGAGCGCCGGTCAATCTCGCATCGTTGGTGATGCATATAGCCCATTTCGACCAGTTTCTTGAGGTTGTAGCTGACATTGCTGCCCTGGTAATACCCACGGCTTTTCAACTCACCAGCGGTTACCTCATGATCACCGATATTAAAGAGTAACAAGGCCTGCACGGCGTTGATTTCCAGCACGCCTACGCGTTCAAACTCATCCTTGATGACATCCAGCAGCAGGCGGTGCAGCCGCTCCACCAAAGCAAGCGCCTCAAGATAGCTGGTCATGAAACCCCTGGTTTCCGGCGCGGAGACCTGCATTTCCATACTCATCCGATCCTCCGATTCAGTCGCGCTGTTTCAGGCAGCATGAATCGAAATCCCGAAAAATCAGTTAAGCGGGTCTTTCTTTTATTTTTGAAAGGTCTGCGCGATATCAGAGATGAGGGTCGCAAAACTCTCGGGTGCCGGAACCTGCCCTGTCACCCACTGGTAGAGGTCCTGGTCATTCTCGTGCAGCAGTGCTTCGTAAGTATCCAGCCTGACAGGATTCATGGCTGCCAGGTTCCTCTCGGCATAGGCGGAAAGGATCAGGTCCATTTCCTTGATCCCCCGCCGCATAGACCGCATTTTCAGTCGCTTGATCCTGATGTCCCGGGCTTCGGTCACTGCGCCTCCTCCAGCATCAGACGCAGCCTTTTTTCCAGTCGCGCCGCGCGTTCGGCGCTGGCCCGCATTTCACCGCGGATCGAGCGCAACTCGGCCACGACATCTGCCAACTCGGGCGCGCCCTCTTCGATTTCCTGGGGGGCATCCATACCCTCGCCTTCGCCGGTCAGCAGCCACATGATCGACACGTTGACCATGCCCGCCATCATCGACAGGCGGTTCGCACGCGGCTCGGACAGGTCGTTCTCCCACGCCGCTATAGTTGCCTTTTTGACCCCAAGCCGCCGTGCCATCTGTGATTGTGTCATACCCGCCGCTTCGCGCGCACCTGCCAGCCGATCCCCGAATGTTGCCGCGTCCGGTCCATACCAGTCGTATTCGTCAGTCATCGGGCTCTCCAATTCCATAATTCATATCGCTTGATCGTCATTCGGGCGCACCCTATGACAGACAGGTTGAACATTCAAACCGAGGCCGCCTATGAGTTTCCTGTCTGCGACACTGTCACGCGTAAAACCTTCGCCAACGATCGCAATGACGGCCAAAGCAGCCGAGTTGAAAGCCGCCGGACGGAACGTAATTGGCCTTAGCGCAGGTGAGCCCGACTTCGACACGCCGCAGAATATCAAGGATGCAGCTGTCGCAGCTATTGCCGCTGGCAAGACCAAGTACACTGCGCCCGATGGCATCCCCGAACTGAAACAGGCCGCCTGCGCGAAAATGAAGCGTGATCACGGGCTGGACTATGCACCCGCGCAGATCTCGGTCGGGACCGGCGGCAAACAAACACTTTACAACGCACTGATGGCAACGATGAACGCAGGCGATGAGGTCATCATCCCCGCGCCTTACTGGGTCAGCTATCCCGATATGGTGCTGTTGGCCGGTGGCACTCCCGTCGTTGTCGAGACCAGCCTGGAAAACAACTTCAAACTGTCCGCTGAGCAGCTTGAGGCCGCGATCACCCCGAAGACGAAGTGGTTCATCTTCAACTCTCCGTCCAACCCAACAGGTGCCGGTTACAGCCGCGCTGAACTGAAGGCGCTGACAGACGTATTGATGCGCCACCCTCATGTCTGGATCATGTCAGACGATATGTATGAACACCTGGCCTATGACGGTTTTGAGTTCTGCACACCGGCTGAGGTTGAGTCCGGCCTCTATGACCGGACGCTCACCTGCAATGGTGTCTCCAAGGCCTATGCCATGACCGGTTGGCGCATTGGATACGCGGCCGGTCCGGTCGAGGTTATTGCCGCGATGCGCAAGATCCAGTCACAATCAACCTCGAACCCCTGCTCGATCAGCCAATGGGCAGCGGTCGAGGCACTGAATGGCACGCAGGCGTTTCTGGCCCCGAACAACGAGACCTTCAAACGCCGCCGCGATCTGGTTGTCCGGATGCTGAATGAAATCGACGGTATCACCTGCCCGACGCCTGAGGGTGCGTTCTATGTTTATCCGTCCATCGCGGGGCTGATCGGAAAGACCACGCCCGCGGGAACTGTGATCGATACGGATGAGGCTTTTGCCACCGCTCTGCTGGAAGAGGCCGACGTGGCCGTTGTATTCGGTGCAGCCTTTGGCCTGTCGCCGAATTTCCGGGTCAGCTACGCAACCTCAGACGAGGCGTTGACCGAGGCCTGCACCCGCATCCAGCGCTTTTGCGCGTCGTTGACCTGACCGGAGGCCTCCCATGACCGCAGAGCTGCCAGAATACTATTTCCGTGTCCGCGAGAACGGTGCCGCGGTTTTCAGGATCGACACCGAAAACCGTCAGCGCCGGATCGAGATGGATCAGATTGCCGTGATAAACATCCGCAACGGAGAGGTGAAGCCGCAAGGGCAGCGCACTTTGTCCGAGGCGGACCAGGCCGAAATCGCGCGTTGGATGAAAGAGCGCAAAGCTCTGTTGGCGCAACGCGACATCGACGACATTCACCGCGCCGTGGATAACCTGAACCTGACCACGCAATGGGCACAGTCCAAGGCGACGGAGGAACAGCTTGAGGACGTCACCGACCGCCTGTTAATGGCGATGCATGATCTGCGCACCGTTCTGGTGCGCAAAAAGGCGGACCGGCTGAGCAAGGGTTGACAGGCTGCGTTATTCAGCCGGCACTCCTATGGCGCGGACCGAGCGCAACCAGAACCGCGACATCAACAAGACCGCCGCGCAGGCAAGGCCTAGTACAAGGCCCAGCCAGATACCGATCCCGCCCATGTTCTGTACGAAGCCAAAGAAATATGAGGCTGGAATCCCCACGACCCAATAGCTGAGCCCGGCCATCACCATCGGAACTTTGGCATCCTGCAACCCACGTAGCAGGCCCAACGCGATCACCTGCGCACCGTCCACCAGCTGGAACAGGGCCGCCATGGCCAGCAGGCCGGTACCGATTGCCAGAATCTCAGGACGTTGAGGGTCATCGGGCTCTACAAATGTGGAAATCAGCGGCTCGGCGCAGGTCAGGAATAGGGTGACCGTCATGACAGATACGATCAGAGACATCCCCGTCACCGCGATTGCACCTTTTTCAAGATGCGGTCGGTCTTTTCGGCCCAGGGCGTTCCCGGCGCGGATTGTGGCCGCGTTTGAAAGCCCCAGATGAACCATGAAGGTGGCCGAGGCCAGGTTCAGCGCAATACCATGGGCGGCAAGCGAAACCTGTCCGATCCACCCCATCATGAAAGCCGACATGGCAAATAATGAAACCTCGGCGAGCAAGGTCAATCCTATGGGAATCCCCAATCGCAGGACGCTGAACAACATCTCCCAATCCGGGCGCCAGAACCGTTGGAACAGGTTGTGCTCTGGCAAAACGCGCACGGCATAGATCACGACAGCGACCAGCGATACCATCTGCGTTACCACCGACGCGATGGCCGCCCCCATCACGCCCAGTTCCGGTGCGCCCCAATTGCCAAAGATCAGCGCATAGTTGGTCAGCCCATTGACCACCGCTGCGGCGACAGTGATCCACAGAACGATCTGCGTTCGCTCCAACGCCGCAAGATAGGATTTCAGCACCATGACCACCAGCGCCGGGAACAATCCCCACCCTGCAATCCGAAGGTATTCCGACGCAGTTTCGGCGACTTGCGGGTCCTGCTTTGTCGCGATCAGGATCGGGAGAGACCACCAAAGCAAAGGTATCACTAGCATCGCATATAGCAGCGACAGCCACAGCCCCATACGGGTCGAGCGGCGGATGCTGGTTTCGTCTTCTTCGGCGGCGGCTGTCGCAACCATCGGCATGACTGCCAGACCAAAGCCGCCCCCGAACAGGAACAGCACAAAGTAAAAGCTGCTGGCCAGTGTCACTGCGGCCAGCGCCTCCACCCCGTACCAGCCCAGCATGATCGTGTCTGTCAGACCAATGGCAAACTGCGCCAGATGACCGCCGATCAGCGGCAGGCCTAGCACAGCAATGGCCCGGAAATGGGCGCGATATGTCATCACTTTATTCATCGCATCAGCCTTATGCCCGGCCAAAGGCCGGGACAAGTGCAGATCGATGAAATTTCAGATTGAGACTGAATTGCCGGAGCCGGAAACCCGCCCCCGGTCCAGAACAGCGAAGATCAACGTGCCTCGGGATGCAGTGTGTTGCCCAGAATATGCTCGGACCTGTGGATTACGTGATGCGCCTGCCCGACGATCAGAGGATCAGGTTCCCCGACAATGTCGAGATCCTTGTCCGGATAGTCCAGCGTCGACAGGAAATGGCGCATGCAATTCAGACGCGCACGCTTCTTGTCGTTGGACTTGACGATGGTCCAAGGCGCGTCTGCTGTATCCGTATAGAAGAACATCGCCTCTTTCGCTTCAGTGTAGTCGTCCCATTTATCCAAGCTTGCCTTGTCGATGGGTGACAGCTTCCACTGTTTCAGCGGATCGGTTGCGCGGCTTTTAAACCGGCGCTGCTGCTCAGATTGCGTGACAGAGAACCAATATTTGTAAAGCTGGATGCCAGAGCGTACCAACATCCGCTCCAGATCAGGTGTCTGCCGCATGAACTCAAGGTATTCATTGGGCGAACAAAAGCCCATGACACGTTCAACGCCCGCGCGATTGTACCAAGAGCGGTCGTAGAAAACCATTTCACCGACGGTCGGCAACTCCTGAACATAGCGCTGGTAATACCACTGGCCTTTTTCTTCCCAAGTCGGTTTGTTCAGCGCCACGACGCGCGCTTGCCGGGGGTTGAGATGCTCCATGAACCGCTTGATCGTGCCGCCCTTGCCAGCCGCGTCGCGTCCTTCGAATAACAGAACGAACCGCTGGCCGGTCTCTTGTGCCCACAATTGGACCTTTAGCAGCTCTGCCTGCAACTTGGCCTTCTGCGTTTCATAGTCCCGGCGGGCCATCTTGCGACCATAAGGGTATTTACCGCTCTCAAAGGCCTGACGGATTTTCTCGGGGCTCGGCTGTAATGGTTCGGATATTGGTGTCGGGACGACTTTAACAGGTATTTGATTTTGTTCGATTTGCGCCGCAGCTTCCATTCACATGCTCCTTGTTTCACTGTCCAGGGCAATGGCTAGCAGAAGACCCGATTTTGCGCTTTGATTGGGGTCAATTTGAGACCACAAGAAACAGCAAAAAAGGCTGCAGGTGAGCGATCTGGTACTCGGGCCGGACCATGGACACAGCATTCATCGGCCTGAACGGGCAGCTCTTCATTCCGTGCGGATTGGGGCTGCCTGAATTGCTGTTTCTCCCGAAGACAACGCACTGTCGCCGGGGTCGACGGCAGAATTAGGGGCGTTCGCACCCGCCCCGACGCCCGCTGAACTTCCCTGCGCCAATCACCTGTTATATCGCCCACGACCCAAGGCCTATGCAGAGGGCATTCTGAATTGGATGGTGGGATTAACGCCTACTTGTGGCCCCAATCCGCCGGATCGTCCGAATTGTTTGGGGACAGGCCCAGAACGTCGCCTTCGGTAGAACATCCCAATCCAAGAACCGTTCTGTTTGCATAGGAAAAATACGCACAGACCTGATTGATCTCGAGTATCTCGCCATCATCCCATCCCTCCTCACGAAGGGCTCCGATATCTTCGGAAACCAAATCCGCCGGGGCTTCGGTCAGTTTGCGCGCATAGAGCATCGCTGCGATCTGAGCTGCATCCAGCGGCGCGGTTTCAGGCGCCCGAGCCTCGATCGCTGCGCGAATCGCAGTGCCCCGATCCGGGTCGCCCAACAAGCGCTGCAATCCGCTGAAATGATGCTCAACGCAATAGTTGCAATGGTTAAGCGAACTGACCCAAACGCCAAGCACTTCAAGAAACCACTTTGGAACGGTGTTGGCCGAATGATGCAGGACGTTCTTGTACAGCACCATGTGGCCTTCCATCGAATGCGGCCGAAGCGAATGCGCCATCATGATGTTGTCCACGTTATTGCCGGGGCCCGTGACCCGTTCATATAGCTTCCGCAGTTTGCCGGTGGCTTGCTCGAACGGAACAGTTTTTATCCAGCTCATGTTGTCCCCGTGGTTTTATTGCGAGTCGTACGAACCCTAGTATCGATCCCGCTGATCTTCGAGATGAAACTGGATTGGTCCAATCTGACCGGGTAAGCTTCTCAAACACAAAGAATGAGGTATCCAATGGAAATGACGGAAAAAACCGTCGCGGAGTGGTACGCCAACCACCCGATTTCTGCACCGCATATTCTGACAAAACTGAAAAACAGCCGCGGATCTCTGGATGATGTCGAACCACAAGAGCTCTACCCTTTTGACCAGGATCATTATGACGGCTTGGACGCAAACGCCCGGCTGGCTGACAACACCCGGATGAAGCCCGGCGATAGCGTGATCGATGTATGTGCCGGCCTGTGCGGACCTGCGCGATGGTTTGCAACGGAACGGGGCGTTCAGGTGACCGGCATCGATATCAGCCCCAATCGCGTTGAAGGGGCAAAGAAACTGGATATCCTTGTGGGAATGCAGGATCAGGTGCGCCCGATTTTGGCCAGTGCGATGAACCTCCCGTTCGAAGACGCACAGTTTGACGCGGCGGTCAGCCAGGAGTCCTTTTTGCATATCCCGGATAAACCAAAGGCTCTGCATGAGGTTCTGCGCGTTCTCCGCCCCGGCACCCGCTTTTCCTTCACCGACTGGGTGATGCACACCCCTCTGCCCGACGACGAACAGGAACAGTATCGGCAGCGCTTTGCGTGTCAGTCCATGCTGAGCATCCCCGAATACGAAACCCAGCTCGGAAAAGCCGGGTTTGACGTTGTCATTACAGACGACGTAACCGAGGCCTGGGGAGATATCCTGGCGCGGCGGTTGAAAATGTATGAAATCCTGGACGCCGAGGCCGAACGCGCCGGTAATCCCTCCAAAGGTGACGAGTTTCTGAAGATGTACGCGAAATTTGTAAGCGATGTTCAGCAGCGGCGGATCGGTGGCGTTCGCTTAACGGCTGAAAAACCACAATAACCTCATTTGAAACGACGGCTCCGCCCATTGGAAAGCTTGGCGGAGCCTCTTCATTCTGACCTGCAAACCCATCAATCGCCCACAACACCTCGGGCCCCTCTTTCCCCGGACCACATCACCTGCCATAATGGGACCCAACCCAAAAACAAGAGCAGCACCCATGCCCGACGATCTGTTGACGCCTAGCGCCACTACCACCTACGACGCCTCATCCATCGAGGTGCTTGAAGGTCTGGAACCAGTCCGAAAACGCCCCGGCATGTATATCGGCGGCACGGATGAGCGCGCTTTGCACCATATGGTCGCCGAAATCCTCGACAACTCGATGGACGAGGCCGTCGCTGGCCACGCCAACCGGATCGAGGTGGAACTGCACGCCGATTTCGCCCTGACAGTGCGCGACAACGGGCGCGGCATCCCGATCGATCCGCATCCAAAATTCCCCGACAAATCGGCGCTGGAGGTCATCCTCTGCACCTTGCACGCAGGCGGCAAGTTCTCAGGCAAGGCGTACCAGACTTCCGGTGGTCTGCACGGTGTGGGTGCGTCTGTGGTCAATGCGCTGTCGGATTCGATGGTCGTGCAGGTGGCTCGCGATAAAACTCTGTTTGAGCAGCGCTTCTCGCGCGGCATCCCTCTGGGTCCGGTCGAAAAGGTCGGCGCGGCGCCGAACCGGCGCGGCACCACTGTGACCTTCCATGCGGATGAGGAAATCTTCGGCCACCACCGGTTCAAACCGGCGCGACTGTTCAAGTCCATCCGATCCAAAGCTTACCTGTTCTCGGGCGTCGAGATTCGCTGGAAATCCGCCATCGACGACGGCGAGACCCCGACCGAGGCCAGCTTTCACTTCCCCGGCGGCCTGTCGGATTACCTGAAAGAAACGATGAATGGCTCCTCGACCTATGCCGAGCAGCCCTTTGCCGGAACCGTGGACTTCAGGGAAAAATTCGGAACCCCCGGCAAGGTTGAATGGGCGATCAACTGGACACCCTCGCGTGACGGGTTCATCCAGTCCTACTGTAACACCGTCCCTACCCCCGAAGGCGGCACACATGTGGCTGGATTCTGGGCGGCGGTCCTCAAAGGTATCAAGGCCTACGGGGAGCTGATCAACAACAAAAAGGCCGGTCAGATCACCCGCGACGATCTGATCACCGGTGGCTGCGCGCTGGTGTCGTGTTTCATCAGTGAACCGGAATTCGTCGGCCAGACCAAGGACCGCCTTGCCACAGTCGAGGCACAGCGGCTGGTCGAGAATTCGGTCCGCGACCATTTCGACAACTGGCTGGCCGCGGACACGAAATCCGCCGGCGCGATTCTGGACTTCCTCATCCTGCGGGCTGAGGAACGCCTGCGCCGACGGGCCGAGAAGGAAACACAACGCAAGTCCGCCACTAAGAAACTTCGTCTTCCCGGCAAGTTGGTGGACTGCTCTAGTTCAACACGCGATGGCACGGAATTATTCATCGTCGAGGGCGACTCGGCGGGGGGTTCGGCCAAAATGGGGCGTGACCGTAAAACGCAGGCCCTACTGCCCCTGCGTGGTAAGATTCTGAACGTGCTGGGCGCGGCCAGTTCGAAACTGGGCACCAATGCCGAGATCAACGACCTGACGCAGGCGCTGGGCGTGGGGCTTGGCACCAAGTTCAACGTCGACGATCTGCGTTATGACAAGATCATCATCATGACTGACGCGGACGTGGACGGGGCGCATATCGCGTCCTTGCTAATGACGTTCTTCTTCACCCAGATGCGCCCGATGATCGACGCGGGCCACCTGTACCTGGCCTGCCCGCCCCTCTACCGCCTGACCCAAGGCGCCAAGCGCGTCTATTGTCTGGACGAGGCGGAACGCGATGAATGGCTTGAGAAGGGTCTGGGCGGCAAGGGCAAGATCGACGTCTCGCGCTTCAAGGGTCTGGGCGAAATGGACGCCAAGGACCTGAAAGAGACGACGATGGACCCGACTTCCCGCAAACTGATCCGCGTCACCATAGACGAGGACGAACCCGGCGAGACCGGCGATTTGGTCGAGCGCCTGATGGGCAAAAAACCCGAACTGCGGTTTCAGTACATTCAGGAGAATGCGCGGTTTGTGGAGGAGTTGGATGTTTGAGAAAAGCGGGGCAAGCTGTTAAACTTGCCCCGTTTTGCGCAAATGAAGCTCGTCACCCGAAGATAATTTGCTTCCCTGCGATAGCCAATCCGATCACTGCCTCCCATGATGCGTAAAACAGCGTCCTTAGAGCGTATGCCCGTGCGTAACTGTCCGCGATCTTTCGACTATACTTCAACTTTTCACGATACTCCTGTCGAAAGTCCAACAGTCGCTCGATCCGGTCGTCTTTTAGAAACGTTACGGCTGAGACCAACCGCATCGTCCACCTGTTAGGCCGGCGGGGCCTCGTCTTGCCTTTCATAAATGAAAAGCTCCTTACTTCTCGCGCCGCGAGAGTCCCGAACACCGTCACTTAAAACCTGCAGGCCATCCGCGCTCAATTTATATACGCGACGGGTTCGGCCTCTTTGGCCTACAGATTGTTTTTTGTCCAAGTCGGATGTCAGCAAACCCAGTTTGACTAGACGAGACAGCGCAGCATAAATCTGCGGCATGTGGATATTATCTCGCTTCAGTCTTTCTGATATTTGATCTCTGATACGCATTCCGTAAGCTTTATCTCCTAGCTCCTGTACTGCGTTCATTACGTCGACTTGAAATGTTCCAATTAACAGAGAGGACATCATAGCCTCCTCGCTGGAACTCCTATTGGGCAGTTCATCTCATTCATGTTTTTCTCCATTCGTTTTTCCTACTGGTTTCTAAAAGAGCGCATTCTTGGGCGCCCGGTTGTTATATAATAAGCTATTATATAATAATCAACCCCACCCCAAAAAAATTGGTGCTCAGAAGCAACGCGGTATTGCACGGGCGCAAACTTCTGGTCTGTCAGATCGCGATACTCAAGCGCGCGCATGGAAGTCTGTCGGGCGTGTGCTCGATGCCTTGCATCAAGCATTGGGTGGACAGCGCAGAACGTCCCCACCAGCGGCACACAAACACGCCCCTTGCCTAACCCGTTGATCTCGTTCACACTTACCCTCAAACCGTCATTCAAGAACGACATTTGAGGTTCCGAGCGTCCAAGACCCAATGAGACCAACAACAGATTTCGAACGGGAGGACGACATGAAAACACTGACACTCGGAGTAGCTTTCGCGCTGCTGGCCACGCAAGGCGCGGCGCAGCAGACGCTCAGCCTCGCATCACCCATTCCGGACGGCGCGGAAAGTCGGTTCTGCTATTACAAGGGCATGGCTTACTCGCAGGATGCCTTTGTCTTGTTGACCGGCGACAACACTGTCACCGAGACGGTCAGTACGATCCAAGAGCGCCTGCTGCGCTGTCATCGCGAAAGCGACGGCACCCTCAAATGGAAACCGCAGAGCACCTTCTCGACCAACAACTGAACGGTCAGGGTGGGCACCCTAGCCCACCTGTCTGTCCAGCCAGTCCGCGATCTGTCCGGCGGGTTTTTCCCAGCCGGGCTCCATGAACAGGAAATGCGCGTGGTCTTCGACGGGCATGAAGGTCGCGCGGTCTCCGTACAGCTTGGCCAGCGCCCGGCAGGTGTTGGGGTTCACCGCCCGATCCTCGGTGCCTGAGACGACCAGTACCGGGCAGTCGACCTTGTCGATATCCACCTTCATCGCTTGGTGATCGTCGAACATCCAGAAGAACATCTCGAACATCACCCGCCCGCTTTCGGCACCAAGCTGGTCGAACACCTCATGCTGCTGCGCCTCGGGCATTTTGTTGAGCGCGAAGGGAGCCATCAAATCGAACTCGACCCGCATCGGCTGTTTCCAGAACGCCCCGCCCTCCATCAGCGCGCGCGGGATGGTGCGTTCATCGTCAGTTTCAGGCAGCGTGCCCCACGGCGCGTTCGGGTTGATCAGAACGATGGCACTGGCCAACCCGCGTGAGGCCACCTGCTGCGCCACGACACCCGCTATGGCATGCCCCAGAATGACCGGTTTGCTGTCCAGTCCTTGCACGAACCCGGCGATGTCTTCGGCATAGTCCGCCACGCTGGTATCGGTCAGGCCCGGATCGGGCTTGGCCTTTGGGTCTCCACCGTGGTAACGTAGCGCGGGGGTGTGCACGATCCAGCCCCGGTCGCGGAAAAACCCAGCGTAATCCTGCATACACCACGGCCCCGCAAAGGCCCCGTGAATCAGAACAATCTCTTTCGTCATGAAAACGCTCCCTCCTCACTCAAATTCAATATGTGAGGTTGAGAGCGCAAACAGCAAGACTATGTTCCAAGGCGCTTCGTTAAACAGCCATCCCGATCAGGGCAACACCTACCGCCATCAGAACTGCGGCCCCCAGCCGCCGCATCCAGTTACCCTCTTTCAGGAAGATGAACCCGATCAGCGCCGCGAAGATGACCGAGGTTTCCCGCAGCGCCGAAACCGCGCCCAGCGGGGCAAAATTCTTGGCATAGAGAACCAGCCCATACGCGGTCATCGATACCAACCCGCCCAGAATACCAATCATCCATACTTTGGCGGGCAATTCGGTCAAGGTTTTGCGCTTTCGAACACCAACGAAGCCGGCAATGAACAGATGCAGAAACGCCCCCCACGCCCAGTAACTGAGCGTATTGCCCGACAACCGAACCCCGATCCCGTCGACCACTGAATAAACCGAGATGCAAAAGCCAGTACCAACGGCAAACCCTAAAGCACTGCGCCCCACACCTGAACGCAACGCGCTCCAGCTACTTAACTGTATCCCAAGTGCAATCAGCGCGATCCCGATCCACGCCTGAAAGGGCAACACCTCTCCCACCAGAAGCATCGCCCAAAGCGACACCAGCGCGGGCACGATGCCACGGGCAATCGGATAGACGACACTCAGATCGCCATGCTGATAGGCTTTGCCCAGCATGAAGTAGTACCCGAAATGCACAACGGTCGAGAGCAGGATGTAAACGAAGCTTTCGGTATTTGGCAGCGGCAGCACCATCACCATGACAGCCGCAGGAATGACGTGGCCTAGTGCCACCAGACCCAATGTGGTCGTCCGGTCCGCCGCCGTTTTGACGATTGCGTTCCACACCGCGTGCAGCACAGCCGCCGCCAGAATGATGACGATGACAAAAAGAGTCACGGCTGAACCTCTCGCGCAAAAAAACCGGCCCGAGTGGCGGGCCAGTGTCTCTGTTTACACAGCAATCCGCTGATTACAATGCGGATTTGAACAGGGTTGTCAGGTTGTTTTGGTTGAGTTCGATGGGGTTGCCGCCGCAGGAGGGGTCGAT
>NZ_WPZL01000018.1 GCF_013031245.1 Ruegeria lacuscaerulensis | reverse complement strand
GATCGAGCCAAAAAGCTCTGGGTCACGGTCGGAAAGGGACTGGGTGAAAAAACCGGTATCACGAAGATTGGCGTTCATTGGGGCTCCACATGGCTGGGGATTATCTCGCGGATTTCCTATCGGAAACGGTACATATGCAAAAGCAGTAAAGCGACGATTTGGCCCGCTGTGGCGTCAAGACTGGCCTAATGGGGAAAGGTATGTTTGTTTCGGAACCAAATGTGCAGCACCGGAAACCGAAAAAGATGACAAAGAGAATCGCATTTCTCGCCAGCGACATCAAAGTGGCGCAAACCGCGCGGGACAGCCTGGTGAAACTGTATGGAAATGTTGCGCCTCGGGATGCGGATGTTGTGGTCGCGTTGGGCGGCGACGGGTTCATGCTGCACACGATGCACAACATGCAACATCTCGACACGCCCGTTTATGGCATGAACCGCGGCACCATCGGATTCCTGATGAACGAATTTCACAAGGCAGACCTTTTGGAGCGTTTGGCCGCCGCGGAGGAAGAGGTCATCAACCCATTGGCGATGCGGGCCATGGACCAGGCGGGCAAATTGCATGAGGCGCTGGCAATCAACGAGGTGTCGCTGTTGCGGGCCGGGCCGCAGGCGGCGCGTCTCAAAATCAGTGTCGACGGGCGGGTTCGGATGGACGAACTGGTTTGCGACGGTGCATTGCTGTCAACGCCAGCCGGATCGACTGCTTATAACTACTCGGCACACGGTCCCATTTTGCCAATCGGCTCGGACGTGCTTGCGCTGACGGCAATTGCCGCCTTTCGCCCGCGCCGTTGGCGCGGTGCGCTGCTGCCCAAGATAGCGAAGGTTCGCTTCGATGTACTGGACGCAGATAAACGACCGGTCATGGCGGATGCAGACTCGGTTTCCTTCGAAGATATAGATTGGGTCGAGATTCGGTCAGAACCGTCCATCGAACACCGCATCCTTTTCGATCCGGGGCACGGGTTGGAAGAACGGCTGATCTCGGAACAATTCACCTAAATCGCGAAACATCGAAGGTTTTTTCGCCTTATGTGAACCAGTTCACAGGAGTTCGATTCATCTTTTGTTAGTCTGAGTATGCCCGGAATACACGCCTAGGTGGGAGTGAGTGGCCACCAGACGGCGTTGTCGAATGATTGCGCAAATTTCGCGCTGGCGAGGGTAGGTGGTGCTACGCTCGTTATCAAATTTCCGGGTTTATTTAAGCAAGCGGACCCTGGGCACAAAAAACCCGGGGTCTATTTCTTTGGCCGGGGCGACTTATGTGGTCGTCCCCATCATATCCCATAACGGCAGACACATTTGACCTACGCGCGCCTCAATCGCGGCGGCGGCATCGACCGCCATGTCCTCGCGCCAGCGACGGGCGGCGATCTGAATGTTGATCGGTTGCGGCCCGTTTGGCAGGTCGGCCAACCGCGCGGGAACGCAGGCGGCAGGCAACCCGAGGAAATTCATCGCATAGGAGTAGACAGCGCAGCCCAGAACCTCGTGCACGCCCTCGGCGCCTTCGGTATCCCGGTCCGGTTTAAAGAACGGCTGTGGCAGGAATGGCGACAAAACCAGAGGGTAGTCATCCATGAACAGCGACCATTCCCGGGCAAAATGGCTGCGTTTTGCCAGCATCCTGATCAGTTCGGTTTCCAGAATCGGCGGAAATTCCTGAAAATAGACTTCAAAAATATCGCGGATAGTTTGTGAGCCCGCTGCCTCGATGTCGCCCTTCATCAAGGTCAGAACTTCGCCCATCAGCGCGCGATATCCGGAGCGGCCGCATTCAAAGACATCGGGCGGATCGATCTCCTCTAAAAGATATCCGGCGTCGACCAGCGCATCGCGCGCTGAGTCCAGCGCCTTTTCGACCTCGGGGTGCAGGGCATAACCAAAAGTGTTTTTGGTGAAGGCGACCTTGACGGGGCCTTCCATGTTTTCACCGCGCCACGGTATCGGGACGTGAAACGGATCGCGTGGGTCTTCCGCAATCAAGCTGGGCATCGACCGGTGAAGGTCCGCGGCAGAGCGTGTGATCAGGCCCTGCACCGACATGGACTGCGCCAGAATCCCGCGCTCGGTCTGTTGACTGGGGTTCCAGGCAGGCACGCGGCCAAGGCCCGGTTTAACGGTGACAGCCCCGTTGGCGGCGGCCGGAAACCGCAGGCTGCCGCCGATGTCGTTGCCATGGGCCAGCGCTCCGATGCCGGACATAACGGCCGCACCTGCGCCACCCGAAGACCCGCCGGGTGAAATGTGGCGACCCCATGGGTTATGGGTCCGACCATGCAACGGGTTGTCGGTGTCTGCGCGGAACGAAAACTCGGGCGTATTTGTTCGACCGATCACGATAGCCCCGGCGTTTTGCAGGTTGCGCACGACGGGGGCGTCGTCGGGCGCGATCACGTCTTTTAGCGCCACAACGCCGTTAGACGTTGCGTGACCCTTTTGATCGACATTGATCTTGATGGTGACCGGCACCCCGTGCAGCGGACCGATTGCTGTCCCTTGCGCTTTGGCTTTATCCAGATTGCGTGCCCGCTCCAGCGCTTCATCGCTCAGATCCTCGACCACGGCGTTCAGGTTCGGGTTGACCTGATGCATTCGCGTGATCGCGTCTTGCACTACATCTTCGGCGCTCAGCTCTCCGCTGTGGGTGAGTGCGGTCAACTCTGTGGCGCTCAGGCGCCAGATGTCTGTTTGGGTCATGAAGCCTCACTGTCTTGGTCAGACAGTAGGGGCCCTGTTTCTGGTTGCAAGAGAAAGGCGAGGCGCGGGCGGCCAAAGACCGCCCGCAGGCCGCTTATTGGGCGTATCCGATGGATTTCAGCGCTACGGTGATCTCGTCCAAAATGACCGGATCGTCGATGGTTGCGGGCATCTTGTAGTCTTTGCTGTCCGCTATCGACACCATCGTCCCACGCAGGATTTTGCCCGACCGTGTCTTGGGAAGACGATCCACGACAACGGCCTGCTTGAAGGCGGCGACCGGGCCGATCTTTTCGCGCACTAGTTTGACGACGTCCTGAACGACCTCGCCGTGATCCCGATCGCACCCCGCGTTCAGGCACAGAAAGCCCACGGGCATCTGCCCCTTAAGCTGATCCGTCACGCCGATCACCGCACATTCGGCCACATCGGGATGGGCGGCCAGAACCTCTTCCATCCCGCCGGTGGACAGCCGGTGGCCCGCGACGTTGATCACGTCATCGGTGCGCGCCATAATGTAGAGGTATCCGTCCTCATCGATCATGCCCGCGTCACCGGTTTCGTAGTATCCGGGGAAATGGTTCAGGTAGGAGCTTTTGAACCGCTCTTCGGCATTCCAAAGCGTCGGCAGGGTGCCCGGTGGCAGCGGCAGTTTGACTGCAATCGCGCCAAGCTCACCGGGTTTCATCGGGTGGCCGCCTTCGTCCAGGATCTGCACGTCATATCCCGGCATCGCCTTTGCGGGTGAACCCAGCTTGACCGGAAGTTCCTCGATCCCCAAGGGATTACCTGCAATGGCCCAACCGGTCTCGGTCTGCCACCAGTGGTCGATTACGGGAACATTCAGTGCTGCCTGCGCCCACTCGATCGTGTCGGGGTCGGCGCGTTCCCCGGCCAGGTACAGGGCGCGTAATTTCGAAAGGTCGTATTTCGCCAGCAACTCGCCCTTCGGGTCCTCGCGTTTGACGGCCCGAATGGCGGTGGGGGCGGTGAAGAAGCTTTTGACCTTATGCTCGGAAATTACCCGCCAGAATGTGCCCGCATCGGGGGTGCCTACCGGTTTTCCCTCAAAGACGATGGTGGTGTTTCCGTGGATCAGCGGGGCGTAGCAGATGTAGGAATGCCCCACGACCCAGCCGACATCCGACGCCGCCCAGAACACGTCTCCGGGGTCAACGTCATAAATATTCTTCATCGTCCAGTTCAGCGCCACAAGATGTCCTGCGGTCGGACGTACGACACCTTTAGGCGCGCCCGTGGTGCCGGATGTATAAAGGATGTAGGCCGGATCGTTGCCGTCCACCGGAACGCATTCCGCCGGCTCGACGCCGTACTGGAAGCCGTGCCAGTTGAAATCGCGCCCTTCGACCAGATTTGCCACTTCCTGTTCCCTTTGGAAGATCACGCAAAAATCGGGTTTGTGGCTGGCCATGTCGATGGCACCGTCCAGCAGGGGTTTATAGTGCACGACGCGGCCCGGCTCCATCCCGCAGGACGCAGCGATGATCGCCTTGGGTTTCGCGTCGTCGATCCGTACTGCCAATTCGTTGCTGGCAAACCCGCCAAACACCACTGAATGTACCGCTCCAAGACGAGCGCAAGCCAGCATCGCCTCAAGCGCTTCGGGGATCATCGGCATATAGATGATGACGCGGTCGCCCTTTTCGACCCCCTTGGCGCGCAGCGCCCCGGCCAGTGTAGCCACGCGATTTCGCAATTCGACATACGAGATTTCGCGTTTGGTGTGGGTGATCGGGCTGTCGTATATAATGGCCGTCTGCTCTCCGCGGCCATTTTCCACATGCCGATCCACCGAGTTCCAGCAGGTGTTCACCTTGGCGTCACAGAACCATTCGTAAAGCGGAGCGTTGTCGTCAAACAGCGCTTTGGTCGGAGGTTGAACCCAATCTATCCCCTTTGCGGCCTCCATCCAGAATGCCTCTGGATTGGATTTCCAGCTTTCGTAAACGTCCTGATAGGCCACTTTGATCTCCTCCTTGAATTCCTTTCGCTGTGTGTAGGGCGGCTGGGGGGCAGCACACAAGCGAGGGACATAACGGGGCGTCACTTTATCGCAAAATATTTGCAGATTTAGCTGAATTGACCTGCAAATTTTTGCAAACTGATCATCTGGGGTAAATTCAGCTGCACCAATTGCCGGTTTTTGCAAATCTGCAAATCTTGGCGTGCAAAGAATCACCAGCTCTCGGATTGAGATCAGGTGCCCGACGAGGCACCTGATCGAAAGTGTACGGGAACTTTACCCGTAATGTGCCACCGGAGTTCCGGCGATGGCCGCCATGTTCAGCAATCCCCGCGCGGTGATCGACGGGGTTACGATATGTGCCTTATTGCCCATTCCCATCAGGACCGGGCCAACCTCAATGCCGTCGGCTTTCATCTTCAGGATATTGCGCACACCGCTGGCTGCGTCTGCATGGGCAAAAATGAGCACATTAGCCGGTCCTGCCATTCGAGAATTCGGGAAAATCCGCGACCGCAATTCGGGGTCAAGTGCCAGGTCGAGGTTCATTTCGCCTTCATAAGTGAAATCGCGCGTTTCAGAGTCGAGTATGTCGAGAGCGGCCCGCAGCCGTTTGCCCGAACCCTCTACCTGATTGCCGAATTGCGATTGCGAACAAAATGCGATCTTGGGCTCGATCCCAAAGCGCCGCACATGGCGGGCCGCTCCGATAGTGGATTCGGCCAGTTCCTCAGGAGTCGGCAATTGCCTCACATGCGTGTCGGCAATGAACAGAGGCCCGTCTTCCAGAATCATCAGCGACAACGCACCGTGGGGGCGCAAATCGCCGTCTGCCAGTACCTGTTCAACGTAGTTGAGATGCCAGCGATATTCGCCGAAAGTCCCGCAGATCAGACTGTCTGCCTCACCGCGATGCACCATGATAGCTGCAATAGCGGTGTTGTTCGTACGCATGATCGCCTTGGCCAGATCCGGGGTCACACCGCGGCGCTGCATGATGTCGTGATACGAGCTCCAGTAGTCGTAGTACCGGGGGTCGTCTTGAGGGTTCACGATCTGGAAATCTTCACCGGGTCTGACTGTCAGACCCAGCCGTTCGCACCGTGCATCGATCACCTCTGGGCGCCCAATCAGAATGGGCGTTTCAGTGGTTTCTTCCAAAATGGCCTGAGCCGCGCGCAGGACCCGCTCGTCCTCGCCCTCGGCAAAAACGATCCGGCGAGAGGCAACGGCTGCGGCCTCGAATACCGGCCGCATCAGCAGGGCGGACTTGAACACGGTCTGGTTCAGGCGTTCCTTGTAGGCTTCGATATCGTCAATCGGGCGTCTGGCAACGCCACTGTCCATCGCGGCCTTGGCGACCGAAGACGACACAACGCCAACGAGGCGCGGATCAAACGGTTTCGGAATCAGGTAGTCCGGTCCAAAAGTCAGCTGTTCGCCCTTGTAGGCTGCAGCGGCTTCAGCGCTGGTTGTGGCGCGGGCCATTTCGGCGATGCCGTCCACGCAAGCGATCTGCATTTCGTCATTGATCTCTGTTGCGCCCACGTCAAGAGCGCCTCGGAAGATGAAGGGGAAACACAATACATTGTTGACCTGATTGGGGAAATCGCTGCGCCCCGTGGCAATAATTGCGTCCGGAGCCACCTCGCGCGCCGCGTCCGGCAGAATTTCCGGCGTCGGGTTGGCCAGTGCGAATATGATCGGGCGCTTGGCCATTTTTGCGACCATTTCGGGTTTCAGGACATTGGGTCCGCTGAGGCCCAGGAACAGGTCGGCATCGCCAATCACGTCGTCCAGGGTGCGCAGGTCCGTTTTCTGGGCAAACTGATCCTTGTGCGGGTTCATGTCCTCGGTCCGGCCCTCATAGACCAGCCCGTGAATGTCACACAGACAGATGTTCTCACGCTTAACGCCCAGCTTGACCAGCATATTGAGGCAGGCGATCCCGGCCGCGCCGCCACCGGTCGAAACTACCTTGATGTCTTCGAATTTCTTTCCCGCCACATGCAGAGCGTTTTTGACAGCAGCACCCACCACGATGGCAGTTCCGTGCTGGTCGTCGTGAAAGACGGGGATGTTCATGCGCTCGCGGCACAGCTTTTCGACAATAAAGCAGTCAGGCGCCTTGATGTCTTCCAGGTTGATTGCACCGAAAGTGGGCTCCAGTGCGCACACAATGTCCGCCAGCTTTTCGGGATCGGGCTGATCGACCTCGATGTCAAAACAATCGATCCCGGCGAATTTCTTGAACAGAACGGCCTTGCCCTCCATCACCGGTTTCGAGGCCAACGCGCCGATATTGCCCAGCCCCAGAACCGCCGTGCCGTTCGAGACAACCGCAACAAGATTGCCACGTGCCGTGTAAAGCTCGGCGTTGGATGCATCGGCCTTGATCTCAAGACTGGCTTCGGCCACGCCGGGGGAATAGGCGCGGGCCAGGTCACGGCCGTTGGCCATCGGCTTTGTCGCTTTGATCTCAAGCTTTCCGGGTTTTGGATGGGCGTGATAATCCAGCGCGGCCTGCCGCAGGTTAGGTGTGTCTGACATCAGCGATTCAACTCCATTCCAAATATTGATTGAGGGTTAAACTATTTCTGGTGGCTTGGCTACGTTGCGTCATTTTGCAACAGTTTTGCGACGACTTTTGCCCGTTAGTTGAAGTTCCGCGCAAAACAACTAAGTTCCGTCAACTTCGAAAACTCAGGCAACGGCAACGAGCACGGATTCCGGAATGAGCTATAAGGACGAATTTCAGGCAGAGAACGCTCTGCCTGCAGAAAGCATGTCTTTTGGCACGGATCGGTTTGCATTCCGCGCAGTGCTTGTCACGGCGGCGCTGATTCTGACCGCCGTTACAATCTGGCCAATTCAGGCTTCGGCCCTTAACCAGGAGGGCGGGCCGTTTGAAACAATCTCGGCTGCTGCGCTCTTGGCGGCGGGGCTGGCGGCGCTTTACCGATTTCCCGGTGCGACACGCCTTTATATCGGGCTGGTGTGCTTACTGTTGGCAGAAAGAGAGCTGGAGGCGGATATTTACGCTGTGGGCAGCATACCGTTCTGGGTACTGAACGGGCTGGACACGTTGCTGGACATGACGATTGTACGCGTGGTGCTGGCGGTTGTCGTGGTCGGGGGTGTCGTCTGGCACGGGATGCCGAACGCATGGCGGGCACTCAAACAACGCGCTCCATTTCTGTTTGTGTTTGTTCTTGCGGGCATGTTTGCGGTAATCGCCCAACTTCTTGAAGAAGTGTCGGGAATGTTCAGCGCAGATCTTTCCCAGGTGATGATGGTGCGTTTGTTCGTATTGGAAGAAACGCTTGAGATGTTCTTTTCGATTGGCATTTTGGCCGCCGTTCTGATCGGATGGCCAAAATCCAGGACCGAAGAGAACTATCATGACGAAATCGCAAAGCCAGACCCGCGCTGAGATTCGCCTGCCGACGCAGGAGCTGCGTAACGACATTCCATTTTACACCAGGACTCTGGGTATGCGGATGGACATGATCTATCCCGCTGACGACCCGCGAGTTGCCGTATTCTCGGGCCATGGCCTTCGGTTGCGGATCGAAAAAGACGCGCCCGAAGCGGCAGGTACGTTGCGCATTCATACGGATGACCCGGAAGGCTTCGCGAATGGTCAGCGCAGTCTTGTGGCTCCGAATGGAACACGGGTTGAAATCGAAGAGCTGAATCCGCCGCTGGTCATGCCGGAAACGGTACATTCCTTTGTGGTGCGCAGGCTCAAGGATCAGGCCCCGTGGATCATCGGGCGAGCCGGGATGCATTACCGCGATCTGGTGCCGGATCGGCTGGGCGGGTCGATCATCGCCAGTCATATTCGTATCCCTGACGGCGGTCCGGTGCCTGACATGGTGCATTTTCACAAGGTCGGGTTTCAGCTGATCTTCTGCATCCACGGCTGGGTTGATGTGGTTTACGAAGATCAGGGCGAAAAGATGCGCCTGACCGCCGGAGATTGCTTTATCCAGCCGCCCGAGATTCGTCACCGCGTGCTTGAGGCGTCCGACAATGTGCAGGTGATCGAAATCGGAGTTCCGGCTGAGCATGTCACCGAGATTGACCATGAGATGGAGCTACCGACACCTCATTATCGTCCGGATCGGGAATGGCAGGGGCAGCGCTTTGTCTACAATCAGGCCGAAGGTGCCAAATGGGTGCCGTTCCGCCTGCCGGGTTATATCTGCCGCGACACGACGATAGGTGAGAATACCAAAGGCGTTGCCGGTGTTCAGGTCGTACGAAAAGGGCAGGGCGAGCCGGTCTGGGCTACGCACGACACGGATATCCATTTCACCTTTGTCATGAACGGAGAAGTCACGCTTGAGGGCGAAAGGCGAGATCCGTTCCGCCTGGAGCAAGGCGATGCTTTTGTCATCCCGCCGGGAATGCGCACGCGACTGGCCGATCCTTCCGATGATGTCGAACTGCTCGAGGTTACTCTGCCGGGCACCTTCAACACGACGTTGGTTTAAGAGGATTTCGGCCCAGGAAACTTCCGTCCGGGGCTTCAACTCCCCGGGTGCTTTCATTTAGGGTATGACTTTCTGACCAGATGATCAAAAATTGGGGAATCGCTATGACTTTGAAAGATGCAGCTTTGTCTGTCCGGGAAAAAGCCTACGCACCCTATTCCAATTTCAAAGTTGGCGCGGCGATCCGGTCGTCGACTGGCGTGGTTTATTCCGGCTGCAACGTTGAAAACGTTGCCTATCCCGAGGGGACCTGCGCCGAGGCTGGTGCCATCGCCGCCATGGTCGCCGCAGGTGAACAGGAATTGGCCGAGGTCTATGTGGTCGCCTCATCTCCGCAGCCGGTACCGCCTTGCGGGGGATGTCGCCAGAAGTTGGCTGAGTTTGGCAAGCGCGGGGTGAAAGTGACTCTGGCGACAGCGGATGGTGCCGAGTTGGAAACCACAATCGGTGACCTTCTGCCCGGTGCCTTCGACGCTTCGCATATGGAGGACGTCTGAGCCCATGGACGCGCGTTCGATCATCGCAAAACTGCGCCGGAGCCAAGTGCCAACCGGCGAAGAACTGAATTGGTTCGCGCAAGGTCTCGCCGACGGCGGGGTCAGTGACGCACAGGCCGGGGCCTTTGCCATGGCGGTCTGCATGGGCGGGCTGGGCGCGCGGGGACGTGCCGATCTGACGGTTGCCATGCGCGACAGCGGCGATGTCCTGACGTGGGATTTTGACGGCCCGGTGATCGACAAGCATTCGACCGGTGGGGTCGGGGACTGTGTCAGTCTCGTGCTGGCGCCCGCGCTGGCCGAGTTAGGGGCATATGTCCCGATGATTTCGGGCCGTGGGTTGGGGCATACAGGGGGTACGCTGGACAAGCTCGAGGCCATTCCGGGCGTCAGCACGCAGATTGGGCAGAACCGTCTGACTCAGATTCTGCGTGAAACCGGCGCGGCTATTGTCGGTGCTACGGGTCAGATCGCGCCTGCGGACAAGCGGCTCTATGCAATCCGCGATGTGACGGCGACAGTTGAAAGCCTGGACCTGATCACCGCGTCGATCCTGTCCAAGAAACTGGCCGCCAGCCCCGAGGCTCTGGTGCTCGACGTCAAGGTTGGCAGCGGTGCGTTCATGAAAACGCTGGAAGATGCCCGCAAACTGGCAAAGGCCCTGACCGAGACGGCGAATGCGGCGGGATGCCGGACGTCGGCAGTGATTACCGATATGCATCAACCTTTGGCCCCGGCGCTCGGCAACGCGCTGGAAGTGGCCGAAGTGATGAACGTCCTGACCCACGCGCATTACGCGCCGCTGACCGAGATCTCGGCTGAGCTGGGAGGGGTTCTGCTGGTTGATGCCGGAATGTACGCAACCGCAGATGAGGGGCGCGACAAGGTCGCCGAAGTCATCCGCGATGGCCGTGCTGCCGAACGGTTCGGGCGCATGATGGCGGCGGTCGGCGGGCCTTTGCAATTTATCGACGATTGGTCCCGCTATCTGCCCGAAGCCAGTGTGATCCTCGAGGTTCCCGCTCCGGCCAGTGGTTACGTAACCGCGATAGATGGCGAGGCGCTGGGCCTTGCCGTGGTCTCTCTGGGCGGTGGGCGGCAGGTCGAAGATGACGTGATTGACCCAGCGGTTGGTCTGTCGGGCATTGTTCGGCTTGGCGACAAGGTCGACAAAGGCATGCCGTTGGCGGTTGTTCACGCCGCGCGCGAAGACGCAGCACGACGGGCGGCGGAAGCCGTCCGAAAGGCAGTCACGATCGGCCCTGACACGCCCAGGGAACCCACGCTCGTTCATGAAAGGATCACACCGTGACCCGCGCATTTCTTGTTGTGATGGACTCGGTCGGCATCGGCGGCGCACCGGATGCAGACCAATTCTTTAATGGCGAAATCCCTGATACCGGCGCAAACACGCTGGCCCATATCGCGCAGGCGTGTGCCGTAGGGAAAGCCGAAGAGGGGCGATCCGGGCCGCTGCATCTTCCCAATCTGGATGCGCTTGGGCTGGGCGCTGCCACTCGTCTGGCTTCTGGCGCGGAAACGCCCGGATTGACGGCAACGCCTTCGGGCCTCTGGGGCAGCGCGCGCGAGCATTCGCCGGGAAAGGACACGCCCTCGGGCCATTGGGAGTTGGCAGGGTTGCCGGTGCCGTGGGACTGGCATTACTTCCCGGACACCACGCCATCCTTCCCGGCGGACCTGAACCGCGCCGCAGCGGAGGCAGCTGGTACCGGCGGTATCCTTGGCGACTGCCATGCTTCGGGCACAGCAATCATTGCCGAGCTTGGGGCGGAGCATATGCGGACCGGCTGGCCGATATGCTACACCTCGGCCGACAGCGTGTTCCAGATCGCGGCGCATGAGGAGACCTTTGGCCTTGACCGTCTGCTGGACATGTGCCGGTCGCTTGCGCCGCGCTTGCATGAGATGAAAGTAGGGCGCGTCATCGCGCGGCCCTTTGTCGGCACGCCCGAAGACGGGTTCACCCGCACCACCAATCGCAAGGATTTCGCCATCCTGCAGCCCGCGCCGGTTCTGACCAATTGGGCGCAGGATGCGGGGCGCACGGTGCATGCGGTGGGCAAGATCGGCGACATCTTCTCGATGCAGGGGATCGATTCACTGCGCAAAGGCTCGGATGCTAATTTGATGGTACACCTGTCTGATCTCGTCGATGAGGCAGAAGAGGGCAGCCTGACTTTCGCAAATTTCGTTGAATTCGACAGCCTCTATGGCCACCGCCGTGATATAAGCGGCTATGCTGGCGCTCTGGAATGGTTCGACCGCGAGATCGGAGCGATCCTTCAAAAGCTGCGCCCCGACGACCTGATGTTGCTGACCGCGGATCATGGCAACGATCCCAGTTGGATCGGAACTGACCACACGCGAGAGCAGGTGCCCGTGCTGATCGCCGGGCAGGGTGCGGGCCAGATTGGCACAGTCAATTTCGCCGATGTCGCCGCCAGCATCGCGCACCATCTGAACATTCCGGCACAGGGGTCGGGAAGGAACTTTCTATGACCGTCGCAGAACTGCCCAAGATCGAACTGCACCTGCACCACGAAGGCGCAGCCCCGCCAGCATTCATCCGTCAACTTGCGCATGAAAAGCGTATTGATCTGAGCGGGATATTCACGCCCGATGGCAAATATGACTTTCGCGATTTCGCGCATTTCCTCAGCGTTTATGAGGCCGCCTGCGAAGTCCTGAAGACGCCCGAGGACTTCCGCCGTCTGACCTTGGCGATCCTCGAGGAAAGCGCCGCAAACGGCGTGGTGTATTCCGAAACATTCCTCAGCCCAGATTTCTGTGGTGGTGGTGACCTGCACGCATGGAAGGATTACCTGAACGCCATTCAGGACGCGGCGGACGAGGCGGAACGCAAGCTCGATATCACGCTGCGCGGCGTTGTCACTTGTGTCCGGCACTTTGGACCAGAACAGGCAAAGCGCAGTGCTAATTGCGCCGCCGAAACCGCCGGTGAATGGGTCACGGGGTTTGGCATGGGCGGCAATGAATCCATTGGCACCCAGGGCGATTACAAATGGGCCTTTGACTGCGCGCGTGAGGCAGGTTTGCGATTGACCACCCATGCCGGCGAGTTCGGTGGGCCGGAAAGCGTACGTGAAGCGGTTCGTGAGCTGGGCGTCGAGCGGATCGGTCATGGCGTCCGCGCTATCGAAGACGCCGACCTGATCCGCGAGCTTATTGACCGGGAGGTCACGCTCGAGGTCTGCCCGGGCTCGAACGTGGTACTGGGGCTGTTTCCCGATTTTACCGCGCACCCGATTGCGCGGTTACGTGACCATGGCGTCAACGTCACCGTTTCCACCGACGACCCGCCGTTTTTCCATACCACCATGCGGCGAGAATATGAGATGCTGGGCAATGCCTTTGGCTGGGATGCCGAGGACTTCGCTGCCCTGAATGACACGGCCCTGAATGCGGCCTTTTGTGATGAGGATACCCGCGCGCGGGTCAAGAAAAGACTGGAGAGAACATGAGCGAACATCTGACCGTCGTCGACCACCCGCTGGTCCAGCACAAACTGACGCTCATGCGGGACAAGGGCACCTCGACCGCCGTATTCCGTCAGTTGCTGCGTGAAATCACCTTGCTGCTGGCTTATGAAGTTACGCGCGAACTGAAACTGACCACCCGCCACATTGAAACACCAATGGAAGAGATGGATGCCCCCATTCTGGCAGGCAAGAAACTGGCGCTGGTCTCGATCCTGCGGGCGGGTAACGGAATGCTGGACGGGGTGCTGGAGTTAATCCCTTCGGCCCGTGTTGGCTTTGTCGGGCTTTATCGCGATGAAGAGACGCTGAAGCCGGTACAATACTACTTCAAGGCACCTGAAGGGCTGAAGGATCGTCTGGTCATCGCCGTTGATCCGATGCTGGCCACCGGCAACAGCTCGGCGGCGGCGATTGATCTGCTGAAAGAAGCCGGAGCCACCGATATCCGCTTCCTCTGCCTGCTGGCGGCACCCGAAGGAGTGGAGCGTATGAAAGAGGCGCATCCTGACGTCCATATCGTGACGGCAGCGCTGGACCGCGAGCTGAACTCCAAGGGCTACATCATGCCCGGCTTGGGTGACGCTGGCGACCGGATGTTTGGGACAAAGTAATCTGGCTTACTCGCCGCAGATGTTCTGCAGTCGAACCCAATCGCGGTCCGGCAGTACCTGTTGCAGGGGGCGACCCGCCATAGGGTCGGCCTCGATCAGGGCCAATACTGTCTCGCCAGTGACATCCACCGCGTAGGCATAAGGCGTAGACGGCAGCGCGACTTGCGCGAAAATGGCCAGCAAATCTTCGTCCGGCACCGAAGGGCGCGGTTCGGACAACACCTGCTCAGAGTAGGAATCGACAATCTCGGGCGTCAGTTCTCCGGTCGTCAACAGGCGGAACGCTGCTGTGGCTCCGGTGCGGTCCAACAAGTCGTCCAATGGGTCTTGCGCCTCGGAGCGCGCGCGCTCGGCGATGATGTATCCGGCGGCGACCGTCGGGTCTTCGTGATCCTCTACCAGAGACCGGTTGAGCAGAAAGATTCCGCCGGGCAGGCTGAGGCTGCTTTGCACCCCGGCGGGCAGGATAACGATCTCCTGCACGCCGGTTCGTGCGGCGAGTTTTTCAAGCACTGCCTGAGTATCCTCGGTGGCACAGGCCCGGCCTGACACCCGTTCGATCCGATCCAGAATCGCATCGCCGATATCGTGGCGTTTGATATCGGGAACGACCGAGACGACATGGTTTTGCAGAGCAGCAGGCATCCAAAGCAGCAACAACGCGGCAACGGCGCCCACGACACCCGCAACGCTCAACCAGCGCAAGCGGCCAGGATGTGGCCGCGCCCGGTCGATGGCGCGTTGCAACCGGTCTATGGCCTCGATCATCGTGGTTTCGGTTTCTGCCAGTTCCAGGGTTTCATCCGGATCGCCGTCCGGATTGAAAATGGCGGGGTACGCGCCCGGGTTTTGACGTTCCAATGCCGCCAGAGACCAATGCGTCAAAGCCTGTTCATTGAAATCTGAGATTGTTAGCGTGGCTTCGCCAATCGACACCACGACCTCACGCCGCTGTACGTCAGGCGAGGATCGCCACAGACCGGTCGCTTCGATCCGCTGGAACTGTTTCAGTGCCGTCTTCAAGGTGAGGTATGCTCGTGATTATTTTGATTCAGCTTAGCATGGTAATTTCCAAAGGCGCAAACCTGTTGCGCCCTGTTTGAAAATTGTGCTGGATACCATGACGCGGGTATTTAGTTTGCCCGTGTCCTTTCAGAACCGGGGCGCAGAATGCAGGCGGACACTCAGACCTCACCGATTTTGGCGTCTGTGCTGATGATCAGTGCAATGGCGATCATCGGAATAGTCGACAATGTGGTGATCCTGCTGGCCGAAAATATCGGGTTGTGGCAATTCCATATGAGCCGCGCCCTTCTGATGCTGCCGCTGGTTTTCGGCCTGTCGCTTCTGGGTCTGGGCGGGCTGCGTCCGAAACGCCTTGTGCCGGTCATCCTGCGCAGCGTGCTGATCACGCTGGCCATGCTGTTCTACTTTTCGTCTCTGGCCCTGATGCCGATTGCACAGGCGCTGGCTGGCCTGTTCACGTCGCCGATCTTCGTGCTGTTGATCTCAGCCCTTGCGTTGGGGCAGAGCATCGGGCCCTGGCGCATACTTGCGGTCCTGATTGGATTCGCCGGTATCCTTTTGGTATTGCAACCCAACCCCTACGAATTCGATGTCCAAACGCTGCTGCCGGTGGCCGGGGGACTGTTCTATGCCTTGGGCGCCATCATCACGCGCAGCCACTGTTCCGAAGAAAGCACCGTAGCGCTGTTGGCGGCCATGGTCATCACGTTGGGGTTGGCCGGGGCCATAGGCCTGGCGGTGTTCACTGCCTTACCGTTGTCGGTTCCTGATGGTCCAGACGGGTTTGTGACCCGAGGTTGGGTCTGGCAAATGCAACCCGCGCTGCCCTGGATCGTGGTGCAGGCGGTCGGGTCGACCATTGCTGTCTTCATGCTGATCAAAGCCTATCAGATTGGTGAGCCTTCGTATGTTGCCGTTTTTGAATATTCGGTGATGATTTTTGGCCCGCTATTCGCCTGGGTCGCGCTCGGGCAGGCGATCGGTGTCATGCAGGTCGCCGGGATCGGATTGATCGCCTCGGCTGGTGCACTGCTTGGCCGGCGATCCAGGCGGGCAACAGAACGGCAGGCCACGGTGTGAAAGCTCGGTGCGGCTGTTGTTGCGTGTTCGTTCCGAACCCCGACACGGCGCGATCATTCTTGCGATGTTTGTCGCGAAGCTAAGGTGCCCGCGCGGAAGGGGGCGAGATGTATCAACGACTATTCGAAGATTCGGGTATGAGGTTGATCCGCCGTACCGTCCATAGTTTCCAAATATCAACTAATTGAGACTCTGCCTGTAGCGTTGTTCTGAAATGCGCTGAGATTTAAGGCTTTAGCGGGCCAAATTGGGCTTCATTGTGTCAAAAATAAGTCCTGATCATTCATCATGTGTTAATCGTATTTCGTAGTTCTTGTGTGTCAGTAGTGAGTTCGTTCCTTGGTGAAAGTAGAGAGTGTATTGGGTTTTTCAAAGCGTCCGGGTTACGCGGAGAAGGGTGATCCTCAGGTTGCGTTGAACGCGCGCAGAGGTGGATTTGTGTATGGAACCAAAGTCGCGACGAAAGGCGGCTGGAAATTGGTCGAAGAGCTTTCTCCGGGCGATCAAGTGCGTACTTTGGACAATGGGTTTCAACAAGTTTGCCGCGTGGCTACGGACTGCATCGTAGTTCCGTCCAATGAAACCAATGTTGAAAACTTGCCGGTCCGCGTGCCGTCTCACGCGGTGTATAACGGACGTCCCGTCTGGCTTATGCCAGAACAGGGCGTGGCTTTGGACAACACCAAGTTCGATCCCGCGCCGACGAACATTCCGGTCAGTCTGCCGGTTGTCCCTGCAAGAGTGCTGAGCGGTATTTTCCGGATCACTTCTGATACACCGTCATCCTATTTTGACATTTGCTCCCTGTTTTTCGATCAGGACGAAGTGATCTATATCGAAGGTGGGTTTCGGGCATATTGCCCCTCCGGTCGCTTCGGGTCGCGAAATGTTGCGGGAAATGCGTCTTACGAGGTTATCGGAGGCGAAGCAGCCGCCGAGTTGATCTGTAAGACCGCGCACCGCCAGGACATTTCCATTCTGGCGAATTCGCTGGGTGCGTTACCTGCGCCGATTATGGAGCATCCGATCATCCCGATTAGGCCGATCAGAGGCAACCGTCGCCCGGGGCGCCCGGGGCGGCCAGTCGCGATGATCTAACCTGCTGGTCCGACTGACACGTAAGAAAGCTGGCGCATAGGATCATGCGCCAGCTTTTTTATCAGGCCGCTTTCGCCTCGGGGCCGAAGCGTCCGTAAAAGGACTGACCCTCTTCGGCCATCTCACGCAGCAGGGGCGGGCAGGCAAAGCGGTCGCCGTATTTCTCGGCCAGTTGATCGCAGCGCTCGGCCGCATAAGGCGCGCCGATGATGTCCAGCCAGCTAAGCGGGCCACCCGACCACGGCGCAAAGCCCCAACCCAGAATGGCACCGACGTCGCCTTCACGGATGTCTTCCAGAACACCTTCTTCAAGTGCACGCACTGCTTCCAGAACCTGCGCGAACATCAGTCGTTCCTGCACCTCGATCAGGTCAGGCTGATCTTCGGCCAACGGATACTTGTCCTGCAGGCCCCTCCAGTATTCGGTGCGCTTGCCCTTGTCGTCATAGTCGAAGAAGCCCGCATTTGCTTTGCGGCCCAGACGACCCTGTTCCTCCATCCAGAAAATCAGATCATCCGCCGGGCTTTCCGGATAGGCATCGCCCATCGCAGCTTTGGTTGCCCGCGCAATCTTGGCGCCCAGATCGATCGAGGTCTCATCCGTCAACTGGATCGGTCCAACCGGGAAACCCAGTTGCCGTGCGGCATTGTCGATCAGCACGGGGCTGACGCCCTCGGCGATCATGCGCACCCCCTCGTTGATATAGGGGATGATGCAACGGTTCGCGTAGAAGAAGCGCGCATCATTGACCACGATCGGTGTCTTGCGGATCTGGCGCACATAGTCCAGCGCCTTTGCGACCGCACGATCCCCGGTTTCCTTGCCCTTGATGATCTCGACCAGGAACATCTTCTCGACGGGCGAGAAGAAGTGGATGCCGATGAACTGATCTGAACGTACTGACGCCTTGGCCAGATCGGTGATTGGGAGCGTCGAGGTATTAGACGCAAAGATGCAATCGTCGGGGATGATCGCCTCGACCTTTTGGGTCATCTCAGCCTTCACGCCCATATCCTCGAAGACTGCTTCGATGATCAGGTCGCAGCCTTTGAGGCTCTCCAGGTCTGGCGTTGCGGTGATGCGGGCCAGCATGGCCTCTTTCTTTTCAGGCGTGACCTTGCCTCGCTTGATTCCCTTGTCCAGATAAGTCTCGGTGTATGCCTTGCCCTTGTCGGCGGCTTCCTGATCGCGGTCGATCAGAACCACTTCCATGCCGGCCTGTGCGGACACCAGCGCGATACCTGCACCCATCATGCCTGCACCCAGAACGCCGATCTTCTTGACCGATTGATCTGGAATGCCCTGCGGACGCACGGCACCTTTTTCCAACGCTTCCTTATTCAGGAACAGTGACCGGATCATGGCACCCGAGGACGGGTTCATCAGCACGGACGTGAACCAGCGCGCCTCGATCTTCAGTGCGGTGTCGAAATCGACCAGAGCCCCCTCATAAACAGCGCTCAAGAGCGCCTTAGCGGCTGGGAACGCACCTTGAGTTTTGCCATTCACCATCGCCGAGGCTCCGACGAAGTTCATGAAGCCGGCAGGATGGTAGGGTGCACCGCCCGGCATTTTGTAGCCTTTGGCGTCCCACGGTTTGACCAGATCAGCGTCCTTGGCGTTCAGCACCCATTCTTTGGCCGCAGCCATCGGGTCTGCCGCGATCTCGTCGATGTAACCTGCACCCTTGGCTTTTTTCACGTCCAGCATCTTGCCTTCCAGCAACAGCGGAGCCGCGCCAATCGCGCCGACCTTGCGGACCATGCGCGTGGTGCCGCCTGCGCCGGGGAAGATGCCGACCATGATCTCGGGCAGGCCATATTTCGCCTTGGGGTTCTCGGCGGCAAAGATACGGTGCGTGGACAGCGGCAGTTCCATCCCGATGCCCGCAGCGGTGCCGGGCAGAACGGTGGCAATCGGTTTGCCTCCCTTCTTGGTTTTTGGGTCCATGCCGGCCAATTCGATTTTGCGCAGCAGGGCGTGCATCTGCATCGTGCCCTCGAACAGACCCTTGGCCGGATCGTCGCCCGCCTGTTCCTTCATCACGGCCAGCAAGTTCAGGTCCATGCCGCCGGCGAAAGAGCCGTCCTTGCCCGATGTGATGATGATGCCTTTGACCTCGTCATCAGCCAGCGCCTGATCAATGCAGTCGCTCAGTTGCGCCAGCCCGTCAAAGGACATCACGTTCATGGTTTTGCCGGGTACGTCCCAAGTGATGATGCCTACACCATCGGCGTCTTTGGTCAGAGTAAACTCGGTCATTCGTCTTCTCCAATCTGGTCAGCCGTCAGCGGGCTGCCGTCCTTGCGGGTGAAGCGAAAGCCGTCGGCATCAAACTTCACCATCATATCTAAATCGCTGTAATAGGCGGTTTCTGTCGGGGTCCGTGTGCCCACCACCAAAAAGGTCGCGGGAGCATCGGTCTTGTTCACAAGGTGATGACCGTTGGTCTCACCTGCCGGGAATGTGGCGCAGTCACCGGGCTGCAATTCATGCTCTCCATCGTCGTCGATCAGCGTGCAGGTTCCACTGAGGACAATGGCGAACTCGTCCTGCTCCAAATGGTAGTGGCGCAGGGCGGACATGCCGTTGGGTTCGAGCCTCACGATGTTGACCCCGTACTGGGTCAATCCGCCAGCGTCGCCGATGCGCTGGACAAAGCGGCCGTCGCCTGCCTTGGCCAGCTTGCCGGGGTAACCCGAGCCGCCCTGAAACGGGATTTGAGAAATGTCAAGTTTGGGCATCAGACGCGCTCGATAATGGTTGCCGCACCCATCCCGGATGCGATGCAGAGTGTGGCCAGACCGGTTTCCTTGTCCTGACGCTCCAGCTCATCCAGAAGGGTGCCGATGATGATCGCGCCAGTTGCGCCAAGCGGGTGACCCATTGCGATGGAACCGCCGTTAACGTTGACCAGTTCGGGTTCGACATCAAACGCCTGCTGGAATCGCAACACGACCGAGGCGAAAGCTTCGTTCACTTCGAAAAGGTCCAGATCGCTGATCTTCATGCCGTTGTCCGCGAGGATCTTCTCGGTTACTGGAACCGGGCCGGTCAGCATGATGGTCGGGTCGGTGCCAATTTTCGCGGTGGCCTTGATGCGGGCGCGCGGTTTCAGGCCGTATTTCTCACCGAATTCCTTGTTGCCAATCAGAACGGCCGCCGCACCATCCACGATGCCCGAGCTGTTGCCCGCGTGGTGGATGTGGTTGATCTTTTCCAGATGCGGGTATTTCAGCATGGCGACTTTGTCGAAGCCCGGCATCTGCTCGCCCATCATTGCGAACGAGGGGTTCAGCGCGCCAAGGCTCTGCATGTCAGTACCGGGCCGCATGTACTCATCCCGGTCCAGAATGGTCAGGCCGTTCTGATCTTTGACAGTGATCACCGACTTTTTGAACCGGTTATCTGCCCATGCCTCTGCCGCTCGTTTCTGGGATTCCACTGCCAACGCGTCGGCCTGATCACGGTCGAAACCGTACTCGGTCGCAATGATATCGGCCGAGATACCCTGAGGGACGAAATAGGTCTCTATCGCCAGGGAAGGATCAACCGCAATCGCTGCACCGTCGCTGCCCATGGCCACGCGGCCCATCATCTCGACACCACCGGCGATGTAAGCCTCGCCCGCACCGCCCTTGACCTGGTTCGCGGCCAGGTTCACCGCTTCCATGCCGGAGGCGCAGAACCGGTTGATCGCCAGACCGGGGATCGATTGGTCCAGGTCAGATGCCAAAACCGCCGAGCGCGCCAGGCAGCCTCCCTGTTCCATCACCTGCGTGACGTTGCCCCAGATCACATCCTCAACGGCGTGGCCTTCCAGATTGTTCCGCTCTTTCATTGCGTTCAGGGTCACGGCGGACAGGCGCACCGAGGTTACCTCGTGCAGGCTCCCATCCTTGCGGCCCTTGCCGCGCGGGGTGCGCAGGGCGTCATAGATATAGGCTTCGGTCATGGGTTCTCTCCTCAAGCTCGATCCGACGGTTTGCCGGGCATCAGGTCATAGGGGTGTTTCCAGCCGGGCTGCTCAGACAGGCGCGTGAGCCAGGCGTCGATATGGGGCCAGTCGGCACGGTCAAAGCCGAATGGTTCGGGGTAATAGAGGTATCCGCAACAGCTGAGGTCAGCGTTGGTCAGCCCATCACCAACAACCCAATCGCGGCCGTCCAGATGCGAGTTCAGCACCTGATAAGCCGCCTTCAGCCGACCCTGATTGAAAGCAATGACGTCAGGGTTGCGGTGCTGTTCTGGCAGAAAGTTTATCAGAAAACGGGTCACTCCCGCCATTGAGCTGAGCTTGTGGTTGTCCCACAATACCCAACGGAAAATCTCATAGTTTTCGTCGCGATCCTTTCCGCCAAACTTTCCCGATTTTTCAGTTGCATAAGCCTGAATTGCGCCAGACTGCGTGGTTCGAAAATCGCCATCGATCATGACGGGCGCTTCACCCATGTCATTCACGTCTGTCCGGTATTCCGGCGTCCGAGTCTGGCCATTAAAGAAATCAACAAAGACTGGCTCCCATTCCAACCCTGACAACTCCAAAGCTAGCGCCGCTTTGTAGCAATTCCCGCTTTCTCCGAAGCAATGAAGTTTTATGGTCATGCGAACGCCCCTCCCGTGGCGTGTGTTGTTAGGTCGGAAATGAGTATTTGTGAAAAGATGAAGCTCATACGGTAACTTTTGATCAACATTCCTTTGCTCTAGTTGTCAGGCGGTACAGGCTGGAGAGCCGATGGCCGCAAAAGGTGAAGTCGTCCCTGTCCTGATGGCGAGCGCGCCCGGTGGCAGGGACGCATCTCATTTCATCTTTTCAAAAATACTCCCGCCGGAGGCATCTGGTCTTAAGGCCGGCGCCAACTTAGGGGTGGTGTGCATTCCCTACCGTTTGCGGGCCTCAAGCTCGGAATTGAAAATACGTAGGCGGTGGGTCAGATTCTCCTCGTCAATGACGCTATTGAAGTTTTCGAACAGAAAGGACAGGGCCTCGCCTTCATCCAACCCGGCCTCGCGCGCGAACCCTTTGAGTTTACGATAGCCATCTTCGGTCATTGCGACCGGAAAGCGGCGGGTCAGGCGAAATCGTTTTGGCATAACGTCTCCTCTGCAGAACCGGTTCCGGTACCGGGCACCGGAACCGGGTACTGATCAGAAATTCGCGACCTCCAGCGCCATGACCGTATCCGCGCCGGTTCGAATCCGGGCCAGATGCAGGGCGGTGGCAGGTAGGCGGCGGGCCATATAGAAGCGACCAGTGTTGATCTTGGTCTCGTAGAACACCTTGTCGGATGCGCCTCCGTCCAGAGCATCCTGCGCGGCTTTCGCCATCTGCGCCCACATCAGACCAAGGCAGACATGTCCGAACATGTGCATGAAGTCATAAGAGCCAGACAGGGCGTTGTTCGGGTTCTTCATACCTTCCTGCATAAAGTACATGCCAGCTGCCTGCAGGTCTTTGGAGGCGGCTTTCAGCGGTTCGATGAAGGCTTTGTCATAGGTTTCATCTTTGCCGCCATTCTCTTTGCAGAAGGTTTTGACCATCTCGAAGAACGCCATCACGTGCTTGCCGCCATCCTGCGCCAGCTTACGACCGACGAGATCCAGCGCCTGAACGCCGTTGGCGCCTTCGTAAATCATGGCGATACGGGCATCGCGAGTGTATTGCGACATGCCCGATTCCTCGATGTAGCCATGGCCACCATAGACCTGCTGCGCCTGAACGGTCATGTCATAGCCTTGATCGGTCAGGAATCCTTTGATGACTGGTGTCAGCAACGAGATCAGCCCATCCGCATCCTTGTCGCTCGAACGATGCGCTTTGTCGATCATCGTCGCGCCCCACAGGATGAACGCACGCGCGCCTTCGGTAAAGCTTTTCTGGTCCATCAGATTGCGGCGGATATCGGGGTGAACGATCAGTGGGTCAGCTGGGCCGTCCGGGTTTTTCACGCCGGTCACGTCGCGACCTTGCAGGCGATCCTTGGCATATTCCAAGGCGTTCTGGAATGCTGCCTCGGCCTGAGACAGGCCTTGCATGCCCACCCCCAAACGCGCTTCGTTCATCATGGTGAACATGGCGCGCATGCCTTTGTGCTCCTCTCCCAGCAGCCAGCCGGTGGCTTCGTCATAGTTCATGACACAGGTCGAGTTGCCGTGGATGCCCATCTTCTCTTCGATCTTGCCGACCGAGACGCCGTTGCGCTCACCCAGTGAACCATCTTCGTTAACAATGAACTTGGGCACGATAAACAAGGACACGCCCTTGATACCTTCGGGACCGCCGGGGATCTTGGCCAGAACAAGGTGGATGATGTTGTCGGCCATGTCGTGATCACCGGCCGAGATAAAGATCTTCTGGCCCGATATCTTGTAGGAGCCATCGCCCTGCGGTTCCGCCTTGGTGCGCATCAGGCCCAGATCGGTGCCGCAATGCGGCTCGGTCAGGTTCATGGTGCCGGTCCATTCGCAGCTAACCATGTTCGGCAGGTATTTGTTCTTCTGCTCGTCGGTGCCATGCGCCAGGATGGCGGACGCCGCGCCATGGGTCAGGCCCTGATACATCACAAACGCCTGGTTCGCGCCCGAGAACATCTCGCCCACTGCCGTTCCCAGAACATAGGGCATGTTCTGGCCACCGTACTCTTCGGGCATGTCCAGGCCGGTCCAACCGCCTTCTTTCATCTGCTCGAAGGCATCTTTGAATCCTGTGGGTGTATACACGATGCCGTTTTCCAACCGGCACCCTTCTGTGTCTCCTACCACGTTCAGCGGGTGCAGAACGTTGGTGGCAACTTTGCCAGCTTCTTCCAGAACGGCGCCTGTAAACTCGGCTTCCAGTTCGCTGTACCCCGGAATATCCGATTTCGAGACTTTCAGAACATCGTGCAGAATGAACTGAGTGTCTTTGGTAGGCGCGTTGTAAACGGGCATATGAAGCTCCCTTAATTTCAGATGTCCGGGGTTGGGACCGCGAGGGTTACCCGGCGGCCTTTTTCTCGTGTTTCATCGAGGCGATGACTTTCTCGCCCCAACGCAACTGTTCCTTCAATTCGTCAATGGCCTGAGTGAGTTCTTCCTTGCGGGTTTCCATGTCTGCCAGACGTTCCCGCGCAATTTCATATGTACGGGTCATCTGAGTCAGTTGCTGGTCACCGACATGGTACAGATCCAGCAATTGCCGGATCTCCTCCAGGCTGAACCCAAAGCGCTTGCCGCGCAGGATCAGTTTCAGGCGCGCGCGGTCACGTTTGGTGAACAAACGCTTTTGCCCCTCACGGATCGGAAACAAAAGTTCCTTTGCCTCGTAAAACCGCAATGTGCGTGGTGTAACATCGTACGTCTCGCACATTTCACGTATGGTCATCAGGTCTTCGGTCATGGTTTCAGCACTCTCGTCACTGGCGTCTATCAAAGTTAGTTGCGCAGTCGATGCGCACGTTACAACACGGAGATGACGTTCACGTAATGCAAACGCTACGTCACAAATAAGTTGACGTAGCATCCTCTCGCGTCAAGGTGCGGTTTACCTACTTTTTGGGACGTTACGTAACGGAATTTCGGTGGGTGAGGCGCCCGAGCGCCTTATCGCGAAACACAAACCTGGAACGGGGCCATGAAACTCCGCTCAATTAAGCTAATGCACTACGTGTAATAAGGGTCCGTCGGTCGATCAGGTCAGTGACCTGGCGGTCTGATCGCGCATTTCCTGCAAGGCTTCGATCGCCTCATCCAGCTGCTGCCTTTGTTTATGCAACTCGATCACCTGTTGATCCGCCATATCCACGAAAGCCGCCATCTGCGCCTGATTCCCCTGATCCTCATAGATCAGCAGCCACTGGCGGATGTCTTCCAGTGGAAATCCATATTTGCGGCCACGCATGATCAGTGTCATCCGCGCGCACTCGCGGGGGCCGTAGAAACGCGATCTGCCTTCCCGCTCTGGCTGCAGCAGCTCTATATATTCATAGTAGCGCAGGGTACGTGGAGTCACTTCGAACTCGGCGCACATCTCTTTGAATGACAAACGTTTGTCGGACATTCCTGGCCTCCTTGATCGCAAGTTAGGCCGTCGTGACGGCAAGCGCAACAGTCGGGCTTGCCCTTTGCGCCACCAGAGGCACATAAAGAGGCGATCAGACGACAGGAGCCATCAATATGGCGGGCATATTGAAAATAGCGCGTCAGTTCATTGAAGCCATTCCGCATGCCAATGCGTTGGGTTTGGAGCTGACCAAAATCGGCAATGGTGAGGCGGAAATCACCATGTCATATAACGAGGCTCTGATAGGTGACCCGCGGACCGGTGTGATCCATGGCGGCGCCATATCCACGATGTTGGACACCTGTTGCGGAGCAGCAGTAATGAGTCATCCGTTCGCGCCCAGCAGCACAGCAACCATTGATCTGCGCATCGATTACATGCGTGCGGCGACACCGGGTCAGACCATCACAACCCGCGCGACCTGCTATCATATCACGCGAAACGTGGCCTTTGTTCGTGCTACTGCCAGCGACGAAGATCAGGAAAATCCGGTCGCGACAGCCTCCGGCGCGTTCACAGTGGAGGGCAAGTGATATGGCCCGCTCCCGTCCCGAACCCATGCAGGTGGTCAAGCAACGTCGCGATGCGGCCCTGAACGCAATTGTCGAAGGTGTTCCGTATATCCGGTTCCTCAATATCAGTTTCGACCGTCGGGGGGATGAACTGACCGGCGTGCTGAATTTTGACGAGAAACTGATCGGAAACCCTCTGCTGCCCGCATTGCACGGGGGGGTGACGGCGGCGTTCCTCGAAGTGACTGCCGTCATCACGTTGAGTTGGGAATACTTCTTTCCGCGCATCGAAAGCGGCGAACTGGACGCTAGTGATATTTTCGGGGACGAGACCGTGCGATTTCCGAAAACCGTCGATTTCACAGTCGATTATCTGCGGTCTGGTTTGCCACGTGATGCGTATGCGCGGGCCTTTGTCAGCCGGTTGGGGCGACGCTATGCCTCGGTTCGGGTCGAGACATGGCAGGACAATCACGCGCGCCCGTTTGCTCAGGCCACCGGTCATTTTTTGATGCCGCAACCCAAACCGGAAAAAGAGTAAGTCATTATGCAGGTCGCCTCGGCACCCCTCACGCATAAGCGGGTGTTGAAAATCGCCGTTCCTATCGTGCTGTCCAACGCCACTGTACCGATTCTGGGCGCAGTAGATACCGGCGTGGTCGGGCAGATGGGTCTGGCGGCGCCAATCGGGGCCGTCGGAATGGGCGCCGTGATCCTGGCCAGCATCTATTGGATCTTTGGATTCCTTCGCATGGGAACAACCGGTCTTGTTGCGCAGGCGCGCGGGGCAGGGGAAACGGCGGAAACCGGAGCCCTGCTGATGCGCGGGCTACTGCTTGGCGGCACGGCGGGGCTGTTCTTTATCCTGACCCAGATCTGGGTGTTCTGGGGCGCTTTTGCCCTCTCACCCGCAAGCCCCGAGGTCGAGGCGCTGACGCGGGATTACCTGCAGATCCGAATCTGGGGTGCCCCTGCAACGATTGCACTGTTTGCCGTGACGGGTTGGCTGATCGCGGTCGAACGAACCCGTGGCGTATTCGTTCTGCAAGTTTGGATGAACGGGCTGAACATCCTGTTGGATCTGTGGTTCGTACTTGGCCTCGGATGGGGTGTGGAAGGCGTTGCCATTGCGACCCTGATCGCTGAATGGACCGGGCTGGCGCTGGGCCTGTGGCTGTGTCGGCGCGCGTTCGGCGGCAACCAGTGGCGTGACTGGCCCCGGATTTTCGATGCGGCACGGTTACGGCGGATGATGCAGGTGAATGGGGATATCATGATCCGGTCCGTCCTTCTGACCGGGGCGTTTACCACATTTCTGTTCGTGGGCTCGGATCTGGGAGACGTGAATCTTGCTGCCAATCAGGTGTTGCTGCAATTCCTTGAGATCACCGCCTTCGCTCTGGACGGGTTCGCCTTTTCCGCCGAGGCACTGGTCGGCAGCGCGGTCGGCGCGCGGGACCGGTATCAGGTCCGGCGCGCGTCGATCATGGCCTCGCAATGGGGCGTGGGAGGGGCCCTTGCTTTGGGGATGGTGTTCTATCTTGCTGGGCCTGCTCTGATCGACTTAATGTCGACATCGCCCGACGTTCGGATCGCGGCGCGGGAATACCTGATCTGGGCGGCGCTGGCACCGGTAATTGGCGTGGCAAGCTGGATGTTCGACGGCATCTATATCGGGGCCACCTGGACCCGCGCGATGCGCAACGCAATGATTCAGTCGGTCGCGATCTATGTGGTGGCGCTTTTCCTTCTGGTGCCGATCCTTGGCAATCACGGACTGTGGGCCGCTCTGATGATTCTGAACATCGCGCGCGGCGTCACACTAGGGTGGCGCTATCCCCGGCTTGAGGCGCAGGTGGCCTAGAGCAGTTCTAATAGGTTCTCGGGCGGGCGCCCAATAGCCGCCTTGCCGCCAGAAATAGCCAGTGGGCGTTCAATCAGGATCGGGTTCTCGGCCATGGCTTGTATCAAGTCGCCTTCGGGCGATGTTTTGGTCAGGCCCAGTTCTTTGAACTGCTTTTCGCCCGTGCGCACCATGTCGATGGCGGCGCTGCCCAATTGGTCAAGCACGGCGCGAAGCTCGTCGGCTGAGGGGGCATCCTCAAGGTATTTACGAACCTCGACCTCCGCGCCGTTCTCTTCAAGCAGAGCCAGCCCGGCGCGGGATTTCGAACAACGGGGGTTGTGCCAGTACTCTATCACAGCCAGTCCTCTCTTTTACTTCCAACAGCTTGCGCGACTGAGTTGAACCCGTCCTGCGCCAACAATTCATCCAAACCCTTTGCGATCTCTGCTGCCAAAGAAATGCCGCCATAAACCAAGGCGGTATAGAGCTGCACGGCAGAAGCACCGGCGCAAACTTTGGTATAGGCTTGCTGTGCATTGCTGATGCCGCCCACACCGATCAGAGGGATATTCCCGCCGGTCAATTGGCTGAGACGCGCCAGAACCCGCGTCGATTTTTCGAATAAAGGAGCGCCGGACAGACCACCGGTTTCGCTCTTGTGGGCGCTGCGCAAGCCCTCGCGGGACAGGGTTGTGTTGGTGGCGATAATGGCGTCTACCCCGGTCTCGACGGCCACGTCGGCGATGTCCTGCAACTCGGACCCGGTCAGATCAGGGGCGATTTTCAGGAAAATGGGCAAAGGACGGGGCAGCGCATTACGCGTTTCGATCACGCCGCCCAACAGCGCACCCAGCGCGGCCTTGCCCTGCAAGTCCCGCAGTTTCTCGGTGTTGGGCGAAGAGACGTTGACCGTGGCGAAATCCAGATTTGCGGCGCAATGGGCCAAAACTTTGGCAAAGTCACCGGGACGGTCGTCGCTGTCCTTGTTCGCACCAAGGTTCAGACCGATCACCGCATCCTTGGGACGGTTGGCCAGGCGGTCGGCCATGACCTCCATACCTTCGTTGTTGAAGCCAAAGCGATTGATGGCGGCTTTGTCCTCGGTCAGGCGGAACAGGCGGGGTTTGGGATTTCCGGGCTGCGGGCGTGGAGTGACGGCGCCGACTTCGATGAACCCGAAGCCCGAGCGCGACAAAGGCGTCAGAACCTCTCCGTTCTTGTCAAAGCCAGCTGCCAGACCAACCGGGTTTGGCAGGCCCAACCCGGCAATACGGGTCTGTAAGCGGGGCGACGTCACGGGTCCCGGTGAAGGGGCAAGTCCAGCCTTCAACGCCTTTATCGACATCCCATGGGCGGTTTCGGGGTCCATCCGGTGCAGGACAGCCAGGCCCAGTTTCTCAGTCAATTTCATCCGAACGCACCTCGGCCTTGAGTTGGTGCACAGGGGTTCAGCCGTGAAGTCTCTGCGGCCGCTTGCCTGTGTTTCGCTGCCGCCTGGTCTATGGGCTCAGCGCCCATCTCAAGAAATGCGTGCGCGGTGGGGTGGCGCGCGATGAAAGCCCCGAATTGGGCGCGGTCGGGATTGATGAGAATAGTCACTTCATCTCCTTGGGGAATTGGTGGACTTCACCAACAAAGGGCAAGGGGCGCGACCACACCACATCAGTCATGCGGATCTTGCGGTAGAGATGCGGGAACAGCGCGCCCCCGCGCGAAGCCTCCCATTTCAGGTCATCGCCCATCGCATCCGCATCGCAGGCCAACAGGGTCAAACCTTCGACCCCCGAAAAATGCTTGGTGGCGGTCTCGGCGGCCTGTTTGGCGGTCGAGAAATGGACATACCCGTCCGAAATATCTATCGGTGCCCCGTCCGAGGCTCCCTGAGCCTGCAACGTGGCCCATTCGTCGGCCCGGAAAATCTTGTAAATCAGCATGGTGCCGTGATGCCCCGCGCGCCGGGTAGAATCAACCCGGATTTCCCCCTTTGACTCTTTGGATTACACGTCGCACCATCGCGGCCAATAACAACTGGGAGTATCAAAATGTTCACGCGCTTATTGGCTTCAGCAGCCGTTCTGGGCCTGACCGCAGGCATGGCAGCCGCTGAATATAAACTGACGATTCTGCACACCAACGATTTCCACTCACGTTTTGAGCCGATCAACAAATACGACAGCGGTTGCGGTGCCGAGGATAACGCCGAAGGCAAATGCTTCGGCGGCTCCGCGCGTCTGGTGACCGCAGTGAATGAGGCGCGCGGACGCGCCGAAAACTCGATTCTTGTGGACGGTGGAGACCAGTTTCAAGGGTCGCTGTTCTACACCTATTACAAAGGCAAAGTCGCGGCTGAGTTTATGAACAAGCTGGGCTATAATGCGATGACAGTCGGAAACCACGAATTTGACGATGGCCCAGAGGTCCTGCGCGGCTTTATCGACTCTGTTGATTTTCCGGTGCTGATGTCGAATGCCGATATTGCCGATGAAGAACTGCTGACCGACAAGATCAAGAAATCCACTGTCATCGAAGTGGGCGGGCAGAAGATCGGGCTGATCGGCCTGACGCCAGAAGATACCCATGACATAGCTTCGCCCGGTCCGAACATCACGTTCTCGGATCCGGTTCCGGCGGTTCAGGCCGAGGTCGACAAACTGACCGGTGAGGGGGTCAACAAGATCATCGTACTCAGCCACTCGGGCTATGGTGTTGACCAGCGCGTAGCGCAGGAAACGACTGGTGTGGACGTGATCGTAGGAGGCCACTCGAATACCTACCTGTCGAACACGTCCGACAAAGCCGCAGGGCCTTACCCAACCGTAGTCAACGGTGTTCAGATCGTGCAGGCCTATGCCTATGGCAAATTCCTGGGCGAGTTGAACGTGACATTTGACGACGACGGCAATGTGGTCGAGGCGGTAGGCGAGCCGTTGATCATGGACAACGCTGTGACCGAAGACCGGGCCGCACTGGACCGCATCGCGGAACTTGCCGTTCCGTTGGATGAAATCCGCAACAAGGTGGTCGCAAACGCTGCTGACTCTATCGAAGGAGACCGGTCCATCTGCCGCGTGCAGGAATGTGAGATGGGCAACCTTGTGGCAGACGCCATGCTGGAGCGGGTGGCGGATCAGGGCGCTCAGATAGCGATCGCAAACTCGGGTGGCTTGCGTGCTTCGATTGATCCGGGTGACGTGACAATGGGCGAAGTGCTGACGGTGCTGCCATTCCAGAACACGCTGTCGACCTTCGAGATCAGCGGGCAGGGTGTCATCGACGCTCTGGAAAACGGTGTCAGCCAGGTCGAAGAGGTCAAGGGGCGTTTCCCGCAGGTCGCTGGCCTGACCTTCACCTGGGACCCCGCGGTCGCGCCGAACGAAGGACGAGTGTCCGAGGTCATGGTCGCAGAAGGAGACGGGTTCGTCCCGATTGATCCTTCGGCTACCTACCTGGTGGTCACGAACAACTACGTTCGCAACGGTGGCGACGGGTACAGCATGTTCGAAGGTGAGGACAAGAACGCTTACGACTTTGGGCCGGATCTGGCAGATGTTACAGCCGAATACCTGGCGAAAAACGCGCCGTACCAGCCCTATCTGGATGGCCGTATCAAGCAAAAGTAAGCCTGTACCAAGAAATGAAAAAAGGCCGCATCCAAGAATGCGGCCTTTTTTTCAGAACTCACTCAACCCATTTTATATTCTGGCCAGAGCGCAGGGTCGAAACCTTCCAACATCGGTTGGATATGCTCGGACACACTCTGCCAACCACCAACGGATTTGGTTGAGATTTTGTTGCGAACCTGGTCGATACTGGCTGTTCTCACCTGCTTGGTGTTCTCTTCCGGGCGCATCATTGTCTCGTTCCACTCGATTTCGCAGAACGCGGCAACCTGTTGGCTGTAGGTTTTTGGATCGGCCACCAGTTTTTCGTAGGGGACCGTCAGAATTTTGTCGCCAAAGACGGCATCCCAATGGGCCATGTAGCGGCGGTACAAGTTCGCCGTGTGGGCGATGGATTTGAGGTTCGACGCATAGCGCATCCCGCCCGCCGGGAATCGTCTTATCCATTTGGACAAGCCGACATCGCGGGGGTCGCGCAGCATGTTGATGACCTTCGCATTGGGAAAGGCCGACAACAGGAAGCCCACGCGCTGAAAGTTGTGAGGCATCTTGTCGACAAACGCGGCAGATCCTTCGGGGATCGGAGGCATCAGCTTGCGAAACTCCTGCGCGAACTCGGTGGCGTTTGTGGCGTCGAAGGCCTGCCCCTTCTTCTCGAAATCACGCGACAAATCGGCCCCGACCGTAAGCTCTCCGCAACCAGCAATGTCAGGTGCGGAACTCAGCATCATTTCCATCAGGGTCGTGCCCGAGCGGGGTTGACCCAAAACGAAAATCGGAAGTGGCAACTCGTTTAGCCCGGAGTCCGGTATCTCGGCCCCGACAGGAAACAGGCTGGTGATAACTCGCAGTTTTTCTTCTTCTTCCCCGAAGTCGTACGGAAGCGATTCATGCTGCAGTGAATTGGCCCGGGCAAACTGCGGCAGGGCCGCGCCCAGCCCGTCGTTTTTTGCGATCGCATGCGCCTTGGCAAATTCAAGTTCCGAATGCGGTTCTTCACTATTTTCGATTGCAGCTTGGACTGCTTCCAAGAGTTCCGGAGCGTCTTCTTTGCTTATCATCGTCGACAGCTGCAGCAGGGCTGACACGTGCTCAGGGTTTTCGGCTAGAATTTTGCGCAAAATCGTCGTCGACCCCATTTTGTCACCGCTCTGGTGCAGGTTCACCGACTTCAAAAAGGCAATTTTTTCATCGTCTGGCGCCAACTTATAGGCGCGTGAGATATCGCGCGAGTTGTCATCAACAAATCCGATCTTCCCGAAAGCGCGAGCCCGCTTAGTCAAAAGGCTTACATTTTCCGGATCGCTTTCCAGCTTTTGGGTCGCGTGTTCGATCATGTTACGCCAATTGTGGCCCTTCAAATGGATCTCATCGAGGACGCGGTTCAACTCTTTGTTGTTGGGGAATTGTTCCAGCTTTTGCTCGGTATACTCCAGCGCCTTCGAAATCTGGCGGGTCTGCATCAGGGCATTTGCAAGGTTTTCCACGAATTGCGGATCATCCGGTTTCATCCGGGATGCTTCAACGAAATACGGTATGGACTTTTTGTATTGCTTCATTTCGGTAAGGACAAAGCCCGATATGGCATGGAAATCGGAATCCTTGGGGAATTTTTTGGCCCCGAGCTGCGCCTTTTTCAACGCCTGCTGCAGCTTGCCCGCGTCCAGAGCAGCCACCGCCTTGTTTTTTAGGGTTTTCGCTGTTTGATTTTGCATATGACCCCGTGACACCCTGTGCCTGTTTGCAACGATTATTGAAGGTTTTTTACCCATGTGCGGACGGTTTGCAATAACCCTTCCTAATGACGCGATGGCACAGCTGTTTTCTGCGCGACCGGCGAACACGCTGCCTGCAGTGCCCAATTTCAATGTTTGTCCGACAAATCAAGTGCATGTGGTGCGCGCCGGAGATTCCGGGCGTAGGTTGAATCCGCTGCGTTGGGGATTTCTGCCGCATTGGTATAAATCCGAGACCGCCGGGCCATTGTTGATCAATGCGCGCGCCGAAACACTGGCCGACAAGCCTGCTTTTCGCGCTGCCTGCCGCGAACGGAGATGCCTGATCGTTGCGACCGGATTTTACGAATGGACAAAGACAGAGCAAGGCGCTCGACTACCGTGGTATATTCATCGCAAAGACGGCGCGCCGATTGCTTTTGCCGGGGTATGGCAGGATTGGGGAAAAGACGATGCGCGGCAAGGAACCTGTGCCATCGTAACGACGGCTGCCAACCGCAATCTAAGCGTCATTCACCACCGGATGCCGCTGATCCTGGAGCCCGACGAATGGCCGCTTTGGCTGGGTGAAGTGGGTAGGGGAGCCGCACGTTTGTTGCAGCCCGGAGCCGAGGATGTGTTGGAGTTTTACCGCGTTGACCCTGCTGTGAATTCAAACCGGGCCAGCGGCTCGAACCTGATTGAGCCTGTCCCGGCTTGACGGAGCGCCTTTTCAATTGGGCCCACGCAGGATAGACCACTGACATGGCTCTGAAATTCACTGACCTGCCCAGCCTTTACGCGCATGATTTTGACACGGTTATCGATGTGCGCAGCCCGGCGGAATTTGCCGAAGACCATTTGCCGGGTGCCATCAACCTTCCGGTTCTGGACAATCAAGAACGCGCGCACGTGGGGACGATCTATGTTCAGCAAAGCCCATTTCTGGCGCGAAAACTGGGCGCGGCGCTGGTGTTTCGTAATGCCGCCTATCACATCGAGAACAGCCTAGCTCATCACGAAGGCGGCTGGAAACCTTTGGTCTATTGCTGGCGTGGCGGGCAACGGTCAGGCTCTTTCACCTGGATGCTGCAACAAATCGGCTGGAGAGCGGAGGTTGTTGAGGGCGGGTACCGCACCTATCGCCGGCTGGTGAAAAAATTTCTCTACGACAATTCCCTGCCGTATCGGATGATCGCGTTGGACGGTTATACGGGCACGGCCAAAACGGATCTTTTAACCCATCTGAAGGCGCGCGGAGTTCAGGTACTGGATCTCGAAGGGATCGCCAACCATCGCGGGTCTTTGCTGGGGGAAATGCCGGGCGGGCAACCCAGTCAGAAGGCGTTCGAGTCTGCGCTGGCTGCCACATTGTGCCTTTTGGACAGCGCGCGCCCGGTGGTCGTCGAGGCGGAATCTTCCAAGATCGGTTCGCTGATCCTTCCGCCGAGCCTTTGGGCTGCTCTGCGCGTCGCGCCGCGTGTTCAGATCAACGCACCTATCGAAGCGCGCATGGCTTACCTGGTGAACGCCTATGACGATATCCTGTCGGACGCAGACCGGTTACGAGACCGCCTGTCTCCGCTGCGGTTTCACAGGGGACATGAAGTCGTAGATGGCTGGCTTGCCTTGATTGACGCTGACGATAAGCAGGGTCTGACCCGGGCTCTGATGGAGCAGCACTACGACCCGGCCTATGCAAAATCCAGCCGTTCTAGAACTGCAGAAGTTATTGCCCGGATTGATGCGCCGACACTAGATGCGGCAGGGCTGCAAGACACCGCAGCGGATATTGAACGCGTTCTGGATCAGCTTTGAAGGCGCACCCCCGGGGTGTCGGTAAAATGGCCAATGATAACCGCCGGATAACCCGCTTGCCTCAAGTCTTCGCACAACCCATGCGCCTGATCTGCAGCGACTGCGGCCAGCAACCCTCCGGCGGTTTGCGGATCGAAAAGGAGATCGACTTTGTCGCCATGTGGCAGTTCAGGCACGACCGAGCGGTTATCGTTGTAAATGGTCGACCGTACGCCCTGCGCGCTAAGCTTCAACGCCCCGGCCATCAACGGAATTGTATCCAAATCGAGCGTGGCCCCACACCCTGAGGCTTCGCATATTCCCTGCAGGTGTCCGGCAAGACCAAAGCCGGTCACATCGGTCATCGCATGGGCACCGGCCAGAATGCGGGACGCCTCACCCTGCGGCTGCACCATTTGGCGGAAAGCATCGGCAATCCAGGCTCCATCGGCATGACCCGCCATTTCGGCGGCCATCAGCACGCCGCTGCCAAGAGGTTTGGTCAGTATCAGCGCATCACCCGGTCGCGCGCCCGACAGCGTGATCGGATCGCCCTCACACAGGCCGGTCAGGGTAAACCCGATGGTCATCTCGTCACCCATCGAACTGTGCCCGCCCACGATCTCGGCCCCGGCCGCGTCGATGACTTCACTGGCGGTGGTCATGATCTCAGCCATTGTGCGGTGCTGTAATTCGGGCGACATGCGCGGCAGGATGATTGTCGCGGTCGCGGCCTGCGGGCAGGCCCCCATTGCCCAGATATCCCCCAGTGCGTGAACGGCGGCGATACGTGCCATTAAAACAGGATCATTGGTGAAGCCACGCAGATGGTCCGTGGTCATGACTTGTTGCACGCCGCCGGTTGTCAGCAAGGCAGCATCGTCCCCGGGCAGTTGAGTGACGTCTGTGCGCCGCGGCGCTGGCAGATCTCTGAGTGCGTTTTGCAGAGCATTACGCCCGACCTTTGCGCCGCATCCGCCGCACATGGGCTTTTCGCCCAATGCCTCATGCAATCCTGCCGCATGGTGCCGTGGAAGGTCAGGGCGCGTCATCTGCGGCAGGTCCCTGAATTTGTTCATGAATGTCTGGTCGATGTGGTTCTTCCATTTCCACATTAACGGCCCGCTGAAAGATGTGCCAAGACGTTCGGCCAGCGCCGATTTGCCGCCCAGCGATATCAGTTTCAGGTAATCCTTCTGAGGCCTGTACCGGCGCATTCGCCCGGCTCCCAATGCCGCGCGCAAGTTATCGAACAAGACCGGCGCCTCACGTACTGCATATACGCCGGCCTTGGGTCTGGGGTTTTCGGACAAGTGGGCACAATCCCCTGCTGCAAAGATCGCAGGGTCGCTGGATTGCAGATGCCCGTTCACCCGAATGTACCCATCCTTTAGATCAAGCCCTGTCCGGGTGATCCAATCGTACGGGCGGGCTCCGGCGGCACCGGTCACGAACGAGGCCGGAATCTCGCGGCCATCCGTCAGGGCAATATGATCCTCACCGATACGTGCAATGGCGACGTTTTCGATCACGTCCACGCCCAGATCGGCCATCGCCCGGCGGATGGTCGCCGCCGCCTTTGCCCCGGTCGCAGTCAAGGCCGAGGCATTGTCGATCAACGTCACCTGCGCTGTCCGGCCTTTGGTGCGCAAGGCATGGGCCATGGCCATGACCAGTTCGACGCCCGCGACGCCGCCGCCGATCACAGCGACCGAGGCAGGGCCGGTGCCCTCCAGATATTCAGCCCATCGCGCCGCGAAGGCACCAAGGGGTTTGGCCGGGACCGCGTGATCGGCAAACCCGGGCAGGGCTGGCATGTCCGAAGTGATCCCCACGTTGACCGAGGCGACATCGAATTCTACCGGAGGGCGACCTGGCACATAAACTTGGCGGCGGTCTGTGTCGATCCCCTCGACCGGACCAAGAATAACCCGTGCGCCTGCGAAACGGGCCAGCCGCACAAGATCAATGTCCAGCTCCCACCTGTCGTAATGCCCGGCGACAAAACCTGGCAGCATCCCAGAGTAGGGGGCGGTTGGACCTGGATTGATCACAGTCACCAGCGCGCCGGGCAGAGGGTTCATACTCCATTTGCGCAATACAAGCGCATGTGTGTGCCCGCCGCCAATCAGAACCAGATCACGGGTCAGCGGTAGCGGAGGTTGGTGCATGGAATTCAGGTCTTGCTGTGGTCAGGGACATCTTCGACCTGCTCGACTGCATGGGTGGCCCAAAGCTCATCCTTGCCCGCATCCGGCAGATCGCTGGGCAATTCATGGCGGTGAATATGCCATTTGGCAATGAACAGGGCCGTGATCGGGGCAGTCAGGAACAGAAACAGCGTGATCAGCAGTTCATGCAGAGAAAGATGCTGTTCGATCAGTATTGAATGGAAGATCGATGCCAGCAATACTCCCCCCACACCCAGCGTCGTCGCTTTGGTGGGCGCATGCAGTCGGGACATCGGGTCTCTCAGCTTGATCATCCCATAGGATCCGACAAAGCCGAAAATGCCGGACACGATCAAGAAGAACGCGATCAGGAATTCGAATATGAAACTCATGTCGCCCTCACTCGATAATGTTACCGCGCAGCATGAAGCGCGCGTAAGCCACGGTTGAAACAAAGCCCAGCATGGCGATGATCATAGCGGATTCGAAAAATATCTCGGTTCCCAGCGCCAATCCGTAGAGGATTATCAGGGCAATGGTGTTAATGACCATTGTGTCCAGGGCAAGAACGCGTGTGCCGACCCCATCAGCGGTAATAATCCGCCACAGGCACATCATGATGGCGGCGCCGAAACAGGCAAAGGCAAACCAGATTGCAAAGGTGATCATTCGAATATCTCCTTCAGGCGACGCTCATAGCGGTGTTTGATCTGATCACGCACCGCGTCGGGATCGGGCGCGTCGACGCAGTGGACCAACAGATTGTGCCCGTGTGCTGACAGATCACTGCTGACTGTGCCGGGCGTCATGGTGATGGTCCCGGCCAGAACCGTGATCGCCTCGGGCGTTCGTAGCTCCAGCGGAACGCAGACCCAGTTGGGTTGGCGGTCGGCATCCCGTTTGAACAGGATGATCCGGGCGACCGTAATATTGGCTATTACGATGTCCCACAGCACCACAAGAATATACTCGACGATCATCGGCCAATTGCGCAGCTTAGGTCGGTCAGGCCAGTAGGGTTGGGTGATGAAGGGAATGATGATCCCGAGTATCAGCCCGAAGACCAGAGAATTCAGCGAAGGCGCGTTCGCCAATAGCATCCAAACCAGCGTCAGCAGGATAGTCAGATGCGGGTGGGGGAATATCCGATGCAGTAGTCTCATTACTCCTCTCCTCCCAATACGGCCGAGATGTAGTTTTCAGGCGTATATAACTGTTCTGCCGTTTTGCTAGCGTAGTTCAGTGCGGGTCCCGCGAACAGGGTCAGCAGAACAAGGCCCAGAACGGTGCCGAATACGGCAGTGAACGCAAGACCCGGTTGCGGTTCGGGTGCGGGTATTGCAGCAACGCCTTCGTCATTCTCCGGGTCCATTTCGGTGTTGTGTTGCGCGTCGTGACTTTTCCAGAAGATCAGTGAACCAGCGCGCGCCAGACCGACGATGGTGACGAACGAGCCGATCAGGATCACCGCCCAGATTGCATTCGCGTCCGGCGCGTTGCGCGCAGCATCCAGCACCAGCAGCTTACCGACAAACCCCGATAGCGGCGGCATTCCAGCCAGTGCGATTGCACCGACGAAAAACAGGGCCGCAATCAGCCCGCCCTGCGGCATCGGTGCCTTGGGGGTGATGGCACCGCCACGGCGTTCCATCACAAGGTCGGCCACCAGGAACAACAGCGCAGTCGCGAGTGTCGAATGATAGATGTAGTACAGCGCGGCAGCAGTCGCAGTTTCGGTAAACAGCGAAATCGCAATCAGCAGGGTGCCCATTGAGGCGATGGCGCAAAAAGCCACCATCCGCGCGATGTGCTGCGCGCCCAGAATGCCGATTGTTCCAACGGCCAGAGTCACTATCGCGGCCGGTTGCAGCCACGCGCCGACGAGGCCTTGCGTTGCCTCGACCTCGGGGCCGAAGCCCAGCGTGTACATACGCAGGATCGAATAAGCCCCGACCTTGGTCATGATCGCGAACAGGGCAGCGACGGGCAACGGCGCATTGCCATAGCTGGCAGGCAGCCAGAAATGTAGCGGCAGAACGGCGGCCTTGATGCAGAACACCAACAGCAGCAGCACAGCCCCCACGCGCAGCAGCGCGGTATCCTCGGCAGGCAATTCAGCCACGCGCACTGCCATATCCGCCATGTTCAGCGTTCCAGTCACCGCATAAAGCGTGCCCAGAGCGAACAGAAACAGGGTCGAACCCAACAAGTTGTAGGCCACATACTGCACCCCAGCCTTGAGCCGAACAGAGCCGCCCCCGTGCGTCATCAGACCGTATGAGGCAATAAGCAGAACCTCGAAGAACACGAACAGGTTGAAGGCGTCGCCGGTCAGGAAGGCACCACAGACGCCCATCAGTTGGAAATGGAACAATGCGTGGAAGTGTTTGCCCCGGTCGTCCCAGCCGGACGCGATGGCGTATAAAACGATGGGCAGGGCCAGTAGGGCGGTCAGAAGCACCATCATGGCGGACATACGGTCCAGCACCAGAACGATGCCAAACGGTGCGGGCCAGTCGCCCAGCTCATAGACCTGAATGTCGCCACCAGCAGCCTGCGCGGTGATGGTCAGGGCAATGCCCAGCAGACCCACTACACCCGCCACCGAGAAGATGCGTTGCAGGTCCAGATGGTAACGCAGAACCATGATGATGAACGGGGCCAGGATCGCGGGCAAGACGATCGGCGCAACGATCCAGTGGTTCATGCGTCTTCTCCTGCGCCGTCTACGCTGTCATGCGCGGTCATGTCGATATGATCATCCTTCGACGACAGATAGGCGCTGAGCGCGATCATCACGATCACTGCTGTCATCCCGAACGAGATCACGATGGCCGTCAGAACCAGCGCCTGCGGCAGCGGGTCCGTATATGTGACCTCTTCGTACTTGTTCAGAACTGCGGGCGCGTCCAGCGCCAGCCGTCCGGTTGCGAACAGGAACACGTTCACCGCATAGGTGATCAGGGACAGGCCCAGAATGACGGGGAATGTTCGGCGGCGCAGGATCAGGAAAATCCCTGCAGCGGTCATGATGCCTACGGCTGAGGCTACGAGCGCTTCCATCAGGCCTGCTCCTTCTCTTTTTCTTCTTCCGGAGGATCGTCCCGCAGCGGGTTGATATCCATCGGGAATTCCTGTGCCATACCCGGCTGCCATGCAAAGCGCGACAGGCTGTCCAGCGCCAGCATCACCGCGCCGAGAACTGCGAGGAACACGCCGGTGTCAAACAGGATGGCAGTTGCCCATTCGAACTCTTCCAGCGGCGGCCAGTGGATGTAGCCGAAATCACTGGTTAGGAACGGACGTTCGTTGAACCAGGCGCCCAGACCGGTGGCAGCCGCAATCAGGACACCCCAGCCGATTGTGCCGTGATAGTAAAATCTCTGCCGCTCAATGGCCCAGGTATATCCGCTGGCCATGTATTGCATCAGGAACGCAATCGCGACGACCAGGCCGGCGATGAACCCGCCGCCCGGCTGGTTATGACCCCGGAAAAAGATATAGGCGCCGACCATCAGCGCGATTGGCATCATTACCCGTGTCGCCACGACCATCATCAGCGGATGCGAGTCCCCCGATTGCGGCCAATGCGGTTTGCGGTTCAGCAGATAGCCGCGAACGTTCGAGCCCAGAACGGACTCGGTCAGGGCAAAGATGATCAGTGCGGCGATGCCCAGAACGATGATTTCGCCAAATGTATCAAAGCCCCGGAAGTCCACGAGGATCACGTTGACCACATTGGTGCCGCCGCCACCCTTGTACGAATTGGCCAGATGGAAATCCGAGATCGTTGGGAACGCGAAATCCCGCATCATCAAAGCATATATCAACGCGCCGGAACCGATCCCCGCTACGACCGAAATTGCAGCATCGCGCCAACGCCGCGCCGCGCTGCTGTCCCAGGGTGTATCCGTGGGCAGGAAATTCAGCGACAGCAACAGCAGGATCATCGTAACCACCTCGACCGAGATCTGCGTCAGAGCAAGATCCGGGGCCGAGAGATAGTTGAACGCCATCGAAACGATCAGGCCGACAACGCCGATCAGCACCAGCGACAACAGCCGGTTGCGGTGGAACCACATGATCGCCAGCGTTGCGCCCACAAGGCAAATCCAGCCGATGACCGGGATGATCGGCGCGGGCAGAGGCACGCGCGTAACAGGGCCGATTGAACCGGTGGAGTAAGCGTAATAGCCCAGCCCGATCGTGAAGGCGATCATGATGATGGCGTAACGGCTGATGACGCCGTTGTGCAACGTGTCGGTTACCCAGCGGCTGAGAGTTGTCAGGACCCCGATAATGGCATCAAAGATCGTCTTGGCTTCGGGCCGGGGCAGGGCATTCCACAGTTGTTCGCCGCGACGATGCAGCGCCAGCAGAAATAGGCCGCCCAGTGTCGCAACGGCCGACATGTACAGCGCAGGTGTGAAGCCATGCCACAGTTTCAGCGAATAATAGGGCAGTTTCTCTCCGCCAATCACAGCGCTGGAAACAACTGCGACCAGAGGGCCAACGATGGCGTTCGAATACAGGCCGATCAGGACGACCAATACCACGAGGAATGCAGGCGCGAGCCACAAACCGACCGGAGGATCGTGCGGATGCGCAGGGTAGTCGTTGCGCTGCGGCCCCAGAAACACGTGGCTGACAAAGCGGAAGGAATAGGCCGCCGAGAACAGCGCTGCCAGCAAGGCTAGACCGGGAACCAGATAATGAGAATGCAGCCATGTAGTGTGGACCGTTTCCTCAAGCATCATTTCCTTGGACAGGAAGCCGTTCAGCGGAGGAAGCCCGGCCATGGACAGAGCGGCAATTGTTCCCATGGTAAAGGTGATGGGCATCAGCTGACGCAAACCGCCCAGACGTTTGATGTCTCGGGTCCCGGTTTCGTGATCCACGATCCCGGCGGTCATGAACAGAGCACATTTGAAAGTCGCGTGATTGATAATGTGGAATATCGCTGCGACTGCGGCAATCTTGGTGCCAAAGCCCAGCAACATCGTCACCAGCCCCAGATGCGAGACGGTCGAAAACGCCAGCAGTGCTTTCAGATCATCCTTGAACAGGGCGATGCAGGCTCCGATCAGCATCGTCACCAGGCCGGTGGTCGCGACAATATAGAACCACGCATCCGTACCCGCCAGAACCGGCCACATCCGCGCCATCAGAAACAGCCCGGCCTTCACCATCGTGGCCGAGTGCAGATAGGCGGAAACCGGCGTTGGTGCGGCCATCGCGTGGGGCAACCAGAAATGAAACGGGAACTGCGCCGATTTAGTGAAACAGCCCAGCAGGATCAGGATCAGAGCGGGCATGTAATAGGGCGAGGCCTGAATCAGATCTTTGTTCTGCAGGATGACACTCAGGTCATATGATCCCACGATATTGCCGAGGATCAGCATCCCCGCGATCATCGCCAACCCGCCGGACCCGGTGACGGCCAGCGCCATGCGGGCGCCCTGACGGCCTTCGGGCAGGTGTTTCCAATACCCGATCAGAAGGAATGAGCTTAGAGACGTAAGCTCCCAGAAAATCAGCAAAAGAAGGACGTTGTCGGACAGGACAATTCCGACCATCGCGCCCTGAAACAACAGCAGATAGGTAAAGAACTGCCCCATCGGGTCCTCGCGCGACAGGTAAAACCGCGCATAGAGGATAATCAGCAACCCGATGCCAAGGATCAGCCCGGCAAACAGGAACCCAAGCCCATCCAGCATGAAGTTCGCGTTCAGACCCAAACCCGGTATCCAGTCGAACCGAGCAGTAACAACCTCACCGCGCATGATTGCGGGAATGTGTATCAGCAACCCCATAAGTGCCAGAAAAGTGGTCAAACCCGCCGCAGAAGCGGCTGCATTTCGTCCTGCCCTGATCAGTAGGGCTGGAAACACAGCGCCGAGAAAGGGAAGGGCCGCGATTAGGAATAGGGACAAGTGCGATACTCCGTTCTGGGCGGTCAAAGTGGTATTGATTTTGTAAGGATAATTTTCAAAGTGTCCAGCTATTGCAAGTTTTTCACTTCGTATTTGGGCGATGGACCGGTCGGAATTTAGGGTGGGAATAAATGACGCGAACTTGATCTGATGCCTGAATTTCGACGCGGAAATGAGCCGCGGGTTGTGATAGAAGCATCACTGCGGGACAGCAGAGTTTAGTGAGGCAGATAAGGTGATCCGAACGCGAAGATGGGTTCTTTTGGGTGGCGGCGCCGTTTTAGCCGGTGGCTTTGCTGTCCGGGAATACCGCCTGATCCCTCCGGACTACACAGGCGGCAAACTGACTGTTGCCAAAGCACACAATCAGGCCTTGTCGGGCGACATTCTGTTGGTTGACATTCGGACGCCCAAGGAATGGCAGGCTACAGGCGTGGGCGAGGGCGCACACCCGCTGGATATGCGCCGGGATGATTTCATACAGGCGTTGGTGCTGCTTACCGGTGGAAACCGGGATGCTCCTGTTGCGCTGATCTGCGCGCGCGGGGTGCGTTCTGCCCGGATGAGCAACAGGTTGACCGAAGCTGGATTCACAAACGTCATCGACGTGCCCGAAGGGATGCTGGGCTCGGCCGCCGGGCCGGGGTGGGTGCGAGCCGGATTGCCGGTTCAGCTCGATAATGGGGGAGCAGGATGATCCGAGAACTGACTCTGGCGACTGGTCTTGCGCTGGTCGGCCAAGCCGGCTTTGCGGCATGCGCCGATCAGGACGGCATGTGTGTAACGGCATCGGGCGGATATCACATCGAACTGCCCGAGGCCGAAAATCCGCCGCTGGTGATGTTTCTGCACGGGTACGGAGGTACGGCCACCGGGACCTTGAAAAACCGAAGCATGGTCGAACCATTGCTGGCGCGCGGCTATGCGGTGATGGCTCCGGAAGGGTCGGAGCGCAACGGTCGCCAAAGCTGGAACTTCTTTCCCGGATGGGAAGGGCGCGACGAAAAGGCTTTTCTGATCGAGGTGGTTCAGGACGCCTCGGACCGGTTCGGGATCGATGCGGATCGTGTTGTTCTGGGTGGTTTTTCGGCAGGGGCATTCATGGTCTATTACCTCGCCTGTGCAGCACCGGATACATTTTCAGCCTACGTGCCCGTATCGGGCGGGTTCTGGCGACCGCATCCCGAAGCGTGCGATGGCCCGGTGCGCCTGTTCCACACTCATGGCTGGACCGACAACGTTGTACCGCTGGAAGGGCGCATTCTGGGCGGAGGGCGTTTTCATCAGGGCGATATCTTTGCCGGCCTTGAAATCTGGCGTGTGGCGAACGAATGCGTTGATACCAAACCCACAGGCTTCAGCGCCACAGGTCAGTTTATGCGCCGCAGATGGACCGCCTGCGCCGAAGGCGGCGCGCTGGAATTCGCGCTGTTTCCCGGTGGACATGGCGTGCCCAAGGGCTGGGCGGACATGATGGTCGATTGGTACGAAGGCCTGCCGGGAGGCTGATCACTCGGCAGGGGTCATGATACCTTTGCCCTCGATCAGCCGCTTCAACTCATTCCGGTGACGCCGGGCCGAGCGGGTGATCGCGGGTTCCTGGAAGTCTTCCTTCATGCCGACCATGCGGCGCGCGGCACCTGCTGACACGCCACTGAGTGCAGACAGAGGAATTGCCAGCGCAAGGCTGATGGCAATCGGGGCCAGCCAGATCGACACAAGCCCGGACAGGATGCCAACGCTCAGCGCGATGCCGCTGACGGTTTCCAGCATGTGGCACAGGATCAGTGTTTGCAGGCTGTATCTGCCGCCATCCCGCGCCTGAGGAGACCAACCTTTCTGGAGACCCAGAGCGGTGCGGAATACGGCGATCATCTGCTGCACCATCAGGATCGGAGCATAGAGGATCGACAGAATAACCTCGGCCAGGAACGAGGTCAGGAACTTGGGTGCACCACCAAAATCAGCGTATCGCACGCCGCTGAGCGGCAGGGCCAGAACACCCAGTACCTTGGGGGCCAGCAGCATGGCGTACATCACCAGAATGATCAGCACGTGACGGGTTTCCGACATCTCGGGCCATTGCGGGAACATCGGGTTGTCGGGGCTGAAATAGTGCAGGACCGAGGCGTCCTCGCCCTGACCAATCAGTGCCCACATCACCAGCAGCGCAAACCACAGCGGCGACATCAGATACCCGACCGCTCCGTGGAACATGTGGAACCGTGACACGGCGCGGAATCCGACCGAGCCCAGCAGTTTCAGGTGTTGCAGGTTACCCTGACACCAACGGCGATCGCGCAGGGCATGATCGATCAGCGTGGGCGGCGTTTCCTCGTATGAGCCTCGGATACGGGGCAGGAACCGCACGCCCCATCCGGCGCGGCGCATCAGACCGGCTTCGACGAAGTCGTGGCTCATGATCAGCTTTTCCTGACCATTGAGGGCTCGCAACTTTGGCAAGCCCGCGCAATTGGCGAAGGCCGTGGTGCGAATGATGGCGTTATGGCCCCAGTAGTTGCCCTCCTGGCCGCACCAGCGGGCGAGTCCTTCGGCAAAGGCGATGCCGTAAACGCCGTTGGCAAATTGCTGCATCCGGGCAAAGACCGACTGAGCACCGATCAACTGCGGATAGCTCTGGATCAGGCCCGCGCCGGAATCGCGCGCCAGCGCATCCGTTAGGCGCACGATGGCCCGACCGGTCATCAGGCTGTCGGCATCCAGCACCAGCATCGCATCCCAATCCGCACCCCAGCGGCTGACCCAGTCGGCGATGTTTCCGACCTTGCGGTCTGTGTTTTGTTCACGACGGCGGTAAAACAGTTCCAAATCGGGCGCGAGGGTCGTGCGCAATGCCTCGATACTGGCCTGCTCCTGCGCCGCGATCTCGGGATCACGGGTGTCCGACAGGATGAACATGGCGTAGTGGTGCTGCCCGCCTCGCACACGAAGTTCTTCCAGCATGGTGCGGGCATTGCCCAGCACGTTCCAGGGTACTTCGTTATACACCGGCATCAGCAGTGCCACGCGCAGGGGATGCGGGCGGCCAGCGCGTTTGGGTTGTTCCTGTCGGGACAGGGATATCATACCCAGCAGGACGGTACAGACCGTGAAGGAAATCCAGAAGAAGTTGAACGAGATCAGCGCCAACAGGATGGCTTCGATCAGGTTGATCCCTTCCGCTCCGAACCAATCGGTCATGATCCAGAACAAGCCCAGCGTAGCTGCCATCGCAGGTGAAAATGCCAGCGCGCGCCAGAATCCGGCTGATCGCCGCTTGCCTGCCTCCGGCACCTGCGCGTCATGGAACCCCGCGCTGAAATCCTGCGCGGGCATGGCCAATGGCGCCTCGGGCGGCATGATATGAAGATCCCGGTTCATGAGGTCCAACGGTAAAGCCAAACCTCAGAGGCCGGCTGTTTGTCCTTCAGCAACTGCGCGCGCAGCTCGACATGGTTCCGGTCGCCGGGCTCGAATGAAAATGCCAGCCGAAGACCGCCTGTGTCCGGGTTGCGTTGCAGAACACCTTCGGATGTTTCGGCATGGGGCGAATTCACAAAGATCGTCATCGCCTCAGGATCTTCAAACAGCTCGCTGGCCTCAAAGTCGATGACCGCCAGACGACCTTCGCCGAAGGTGTTTTCACCCATTGCGGTATTGATCACGCGCGGCATGGGGGTGCTCTGAGGTTCTTCTCCCCAGATAAGGCGATAGGACAACTCGACCTGGCTACCTGCCGGGTACGGTTCCATCGGGCGCCAATAGGCGACTATGTTGTCATAGATTTCCTGATCGGCTGGGATTTCGACCAGCGTGACTGATCCCTTGCCCCAGTCGCCATTGGGTTCAACCCACAGACCCGGGCGCTTGTGGTAGTTCGCTTCAAGATCCGCGTAATCCGAGAATTCCCGTTTCCGTTGCAACAGGCCAAAGCCGCGGGGATTCATGTCGACGAAGGAGGAAATCTGCAGGCGTGTCGGGTTTGCCAGAGGCCGCCACAGGACCTCTCCTGCGCCGTTGCGGATCAACAGCCCGTCGCTGTCGTGCACGGAGGGGCGGAAATCGTCGAACCGGCTGTGGTTGGTCTGATCAAAGAGGAACATTGATGTGCCAGGCGCGATGCCCACATGGGTCAGCTCTTCGCGCGGGAACAGGGTGGCCTCGATATCCATCACGCAATCGGAGCCGGCTGTCACGTTGAACCGATAAGCACCGGTCACGCTGGGGCTGTCCATCAACGCGTGGACCACCATGTCACGCTGGCCCGGTTCGGGACGTTCCAGCCAGAAGCGGATGAACTCGGGAAATTCCTCTCCATCCGGATCTCCGGTTTTCAGCGCGAGACCACGGGCGGACAGACCGTAGACCTCATGCAGGCCGATGGCACGGAAATAGCTGGCCCCTTGCCAGACGCAGAACTCGTCGGTTTTGCCCGGGCGATGCATTTCAGTGCGCAGACGCAGGCCGGAAAATCCCAATGTGTCGTCTACGGGCAGTTCGGGCACGTCCTCGGACTTGTCGAACATCGCGAGGTCAAAGGGCACCGGCGAGGCCATCCCGTCTTCAACCATCGACACTTTAACGGTGCGCGGGAAGTACAAGCCCGGCGTAAAGAAATCGACGTTGAATGGCGTTTCGGTCTCGTACCACAGGGCGCGATCCAGCCGGAACCGGATCGAGCGGTACTGCTGATAGGTCAGGTCCTGCCATTCCTGCGGAACCATCTCGCGTTCCGCATAGGGGCGGCTGGCCAGATCACGGGCCAGCGCGATGACGTCGTTGCGAGCAAAGGGGACCTTGCCACCAGTGGCGAATGTGGCTGGCGCGAAAAACAGCGCCGAAGTCGTGGCCAGAAATGCGCGACGTGAAAAGTTCATTTTTTCGTCTTCCAGGGTTGAGACTTAAACCAGGCGGCCAGATAAGCCACGCCGATGATCATGGCAAAGCCAATCATGTTGGCGATGAAAACACTGGCAACATCCCGCCCGCTCAGGTCCAGGCCGACGCCGATAAGTCGCGCTGCTGCCATCGAAAATACGAATACCGCCAGCGATTGCTGCCCAACCTTGGTGATCACGGTCAGCAGAAACTGCCAGACTTTGGCGGCCGCACCATGACCGGTTGCGATCAGGCGATGGCCATGCTCACCCGCTGCGACCCACCCCAGATAGGCCAGCGACAGGAAATGGAGATAGCGAAACAGACCGAAATCGGTCTTGTCGCGGAATTCCTCTGTGAGGGGCCAGGCCTTGCGGATTTCTACCGCCAGGTCAGGGGCGGCGGCATTGACCCAAGTGAACACTTTCCACGAGCCGAAGGGCATAGACAGGATCAGAAACAGTGCAGCCACCCAGATCAGCGTCTTCGATACCGGAGGCGCAGGGATCCAGCCGCGCATGAAGGCAAAGCCAGTGAAGAACAGCAATTGCCAGCCGAAGGGATTAAAGAACCACTGACGGTCGGACCACGGTTCAGCAGGCAGGGCCAGTACGCCGGTTTGCGCGACCAGCCAGATCGCGACCGACGTCGTAGCGACCGCCCAGAATCCGATGCGCGACAGGCCCATGAACAAGGGCATCATCGCCAGAACCACGAGGTACATCGGCAAGATGTCAAAGTAGTTCGGCACGTAGGTCAGCGTAAACATTCCGATGATCTGCGGAGCCGGGTCGTTGAAGAAATGCTGCAGGTTCAGGGACGAAATATATGTTTTCTCGAACAGGCCGGTCTGATCCAGTGCCGCCATGGACATGGCGACAAAGAAGAACAGGCCGATATGCGCCCAGTAAACCTGCCAGATGCGGAAGGAGACACGCGCCGTGCCCAGCCACCAGCCTTTACGCATGAACGCCCCGCCAAAGGCGATGGCCGAAGCCATGCCCGAGCAGAACACGAAGATCTCGGTGGCATCGGAAAACCCGAACCGTGCCGGAATCCATTTAGCCCAGGGGTCATTCGGAATATGCGCGATCAGGATAATGAACATCGCAATGCCGCGATAGAAATCCAGTCGCGGATCGCGCGTACTAGCAGGGGCGGCCGCCGAAGCGGTCACCGGAGCAAAATCAGAAGCGGGCGATAAAGTCGCCATACGTTTTCTGTCCTTCTTGGTCTTTGTTTTTGTTATTCGGCCGGGACGCTTTGTGCGTCTCCGTTGTCGCGTGCCGCGTCAATCAGTGCGCGGCGTGCCAAGGCGTAATTGTCCTCGCCCCCGGCGCGTTTGGCGCGGCGGTCGTCCAGGATGCGCTCGACAGCATCCAGTCGACCAGCGCGCAAGCCGGAATCTATCGTGATGCGCTCGAAAACATCACGTTGGGCGTGGCTGCCACCTGCCAATTGCATAGAGCCGCGCGCGGTCGACAAAAAGTCGAAGGCGGCACCGTAAAGGCCGTCGCCAAAGGCCTCAAGTCCTTTGGCCGCCGCAACGCCCGGGTCGGACATGCGGACCGGGGTATCCCCCTGATTGCGTTGCGCGTCCTTCTGGATGCGCTGCAACATCTTGCCGGTTGCGTCGGTTCGGTTGTCGCCTGTCAGCGCCAGCAAATAGTGAAGATCGGCAAAGATCAAACAACCGTCTTCGGTCCGGGCAGCGCTGAGATCGGCCAGTTCCTCCCAGCGGTTGCCGACGTCGACACCTTCAAGCTCAAGCCGCGACAACAGCGAGGTTGCGTTTGAGATATCCCGGTAGTCGTCGGTTTTGTCCTGACGAATGTACTGGTCATAGAGCTCCATCACCTGATCGACCTGACCCAGATCCAGATGCATCAGCGCCTTGTGCCACCAGACGTGATAGCGAAAGTTGTTGCAATGTGCCCAGGCATCCTCGCGCCCTGCCAGCCAGTCCAGGCCCAATTGCGCGTTGCCCGTCATTTCATGCACATGCGCCACGGCATGCAGGCCCCAGGCATCATCCGATACCATCCACAAAGCCTGGCGACCGGCGATTTCGGCCTTTTCATAAGCGGCGGTTTCTTCCAATGCGAAGGAATGGCAGCCCAGCAGATAGCCGCGCCCTGCGTGGTCAGGGGCATAGGCAGGCATCACTCGTTCGATGGACCGGCGCATGCCTGCGGAATCGCCCAGAACAAAGCGCGTGGCGTGGCTGAGCTTCATCGCCAGAGTATCCTGCGGGTGAGAGCGCAGGATCTCCTCAAACTTCTGCACCGCCTGCGAGGGCAGATCAGCCAGATACAGCCCCAGCGCCTCGACATACTTTCTTTCCCGCTCTGAGACCGGCTGCCGTTCCATCGCGCTCTGTGCGTCCGACAGGGCCTCGACCGCGACTGCTGTCATCTCTCGCCGTCCCAGCAGAACCATGAATAGCCCCTTGACCGCATGACCCAGGGCAAAGTCAGGCTCAAGCTCAAGAACGGTGCCCAGATGCTGCGGAGTGATGGCCGCATGCGCCATGAACCCAAGCAGAACACCATTCCACGCCTCGACACATGCCGGCTGGCTGAGGGTGTTCATCTGTCCGAAAACGTCTTGTTTCATGCCTGTGGTCCGATCCAATTGAGAATTTCTACGCTATTCGATTTAGCAGAGACTCTGGCGGCGTCGTATCAGTATCGGCCTTGCTCTCGAATTGGTGAAAGGCTGTGTGTGGAAAACTTGAAAAAAACCGCCGATTCAACGGCATGTTTCAGCAACATGCCGCCGAAATCGGTGCAGTGTTTCAATCCTCGAACGGGTTTTCAGCGCTCAGAACTGCCTGAGTGTCCGCCCCGAATTCGGGCGGAGCCGTGCGATACGTGACCGGCGTACGCGACAATTTCAGCGGATTTCCGATCAGTTGCACCTCGCCGGGCCCAGCCTGCATTGCGATCTGCATCTGCCGGGCGGCGACCTGTCTGGTGGCAAATACCTGATCCATGGTTTGCACCGGACCGACGGGTACCTTGCGAGACTCCAGCTCTGCAATGACGGTGGCCATGTCATAGTTTTGCAGGGCAGGGCGCAGCACGGCGTTCAAGGCGTCACGGTGTTCCAGACGGGCCGGGTTGGTGGCGAAGCGCGGGTCGTCAGCCAGTTCGGGGTGATTGATGAAGTCGCAACACCGCCGGAACTGGCTGTCATTGCCGACGGCCAGAATGACGTGGCCATCTGACGTTTCATAGACATCATACGGCACAATATTGGGATGCCCGTTACCACGCCGCTGAGGCACACTGCCCGAAGTCAGGTAGTTCACGCCTTCATTGATCAGCCACGCGATCTGCGCGTCAACCAAGGCCAGATCGATTTGCTGGCCCTCGCCAGTCAGATCCCGGTGGCGCAGCGCAGCCAGAATGCCGACACTTGCGTACATGCCACACATGACGTCGGCGATGCCAACGCCCACTTTCATCGGTGCACCATCAGGGTCGCCGGTCAGGGACATGATGCCGCCATACCCCTGCGCCATCAGGTCGTAGCCGGGTTTGGACGAATTGGGTCCGGTTTGGCCATAACCCGAGATTGAGCAGTAGACGAGGCTCGGAAACTCTCGCGACAGGGTTTCGTAGTCCAGGCCGTATTTTGCCAGCCCGCCGGGTTTGAAGTTCTCGATCAGGATGTCGGCATGCGAGGCCAGCCGCTTGATCTCGGCCTGTCCTTCCGGCGTGGCAATATCAATGGCGACGGATTTCTTATTGCGGTTGGCTGACATGAAATAGGCGCTCAGGTCGGACCGGTTGCCCTCGGCGTCCTCAACGTAAGGAGGGCCCCATTGCCGTGTGTCGTCGCCACCCGTAGCCGGGTTTTCAACCTTGATGATACTGGCGCCCAGATCGCCCAGCAATTGCGTGCAGGTCGGCCCTGCCAGAATGCGCGACAGGTCCAGAACCTTGACGCCCTTCAACGGTCCTTCAGATCCGGCCATCATAACCTCCACGGTCGATTTCGGCGGCAATTACGGTGAACGTGTCGGCCTTCATGGCGTCATTCAGCGCCGCGCGCAACTCTTCACGATTGCGGACGGTGTGCCCGTTACCTCCAAAGGCGCGGCCCATGGCGGCAAAGTCGTGACGGTCGAAATCCACGCCTTTGTTGCCCATTTGACGCTGACGTTGCTTGAGTTCGATCAGCGCAAGGCTGGCGTCGACGAAGACCAGAAAGATCGGGTTGCCACCCATTTCCGCGGCGGTCGACAACTCTCCGGCCACCATCAGGAACCCGGCATCGCCGGAGAAGCTGATAACCGGGCGGTCAGGCTCGGCCAGTTTCAGGCCAATGGCCATCGGCACCGCGCAACCCATGGTGCACAGGGCCGAGGATTGGATCAGCCCACGTTCTTCGGAACAGTCCCACATCTGGCTCAGCAGGATGCGGTGTGCGCCGCTGTCGGCCGTCGCCAATGTTTCGGCAGGTAGGGTCGCGCGTGTCTCGGCGATGATGGCGGCAGGCCCCCACTCGTCGTCGGCGGGGAAAGCCTGCGCTAAGGCGGCCTTGACCTGCGCGGGCTCACCCCCGGGCCAAGTCTCACGGGCGGTGTTGCCTTTGGCAATGGCTTCCAGTGTAGCGCCTGTATGGGCCACCAGGTTCAGCCCGGCCTGATGCATGTAGTGATCGTTGACCACGGCCGAAATGTCGATGACGCGCGTTTCCTCGGGGTCCCAGATTTCGCGCCAGCCGGGGCGCATCTCGATCGGGTCATAGCCCAGGCACAGAACCAGATCGGCGTGTTCGACCAACGGCACCAGATGTTTGTCGGCCAGTGGCGACAGTCCGGCGCCACCGAGGCATAGGGGATGATCTTCGGGAATGATGCCCTTGGCTTTGTAGGTGGTTACAAACGGGATATTGAAATGTTCCAGAAACGCCTGCACGACATTGCGCGAGTCGTCATAGAGAACATCCAGCCCGATAATCGCGATAGGCCGTTCAGCCTCGGCCACCCAGCGGCGGGCCTTTTCAACGCAATTTCCCTCGGGTGCGACGACTGCGGGTTTAGCCAGGCGACGGCGTTTGACACCGGATACGCGCGTATCCGCGACCGAGATCGGCACATCGATATGCACAGGCCCGGGGCGCGGCTGGTTAGCCAGAGAAACGGCCTTGTCCGCGACAATATCCGCGCCCTGCGCAGTCAGCATGAACGTTCCCTTGGTGATCGAGCGGTATACCTGCGCGTGGTCCATGACCTGATGCGTATAGGTCAGCGCCTCATCCTCGTCGACGCAACCGGTCAGTACGATCATTGGCACCCGATCCTGCAGCGCGTTGGCAACTACGTTGATCCCGTTCATCGCGCCGGGTCCGAGAGTTGCCACCAGAATGGCGGGCGCACGGTCACGATGATGCACCGCCTCGGCCATGAAACCGGCGGCGTTTTCATGCTTGGTCAGATGAAAAGTGATCCCCGCCTGTTCCAGCGCGTCCACCAGCGTCAGAACCTCGCCACCCGGCATACCAAAGGCGTGACGGCATCCGGCCTCGTACAGTCGTTGGGCCAAAAGATCCGCAGCGCGCGGCGAGAGGTCCTGCATTAGTCATGCTCCGAAATTTATACGTCACAGCAGATTGCGGAGGACACGCCCGGACGCAAGCAGCTTCACGTCAGTGTGACTATTTGACTGCGGATTCCGCCACTGCCTGAAACTTTGTGTCAAGTTCGACGGCAATCTCGCTCAGGGGTTCCCCGCCCTCGTAAACATAAGGTGCGAACACATAGCTGGGGGTCTTGTAGGAGAGGGTGGCGGTGCCGTCCTCGTTCTCGGTCACATAGAACCGGATCGGCGCTTCGATCATCGCGTGAACCGAGGTTTCCAGAACGCGCACGGCGTAGTCGTTGTTGAAAGCACCAATTACCAGATTGCCCGGAATTACAATGCCACGCGCAGCAGCGGCCTTGGTCGGCCCGGCCTGGGTGACCACGATCAGCCCGTTTTCCTTCACGGCGGACTTGGTGTCAGCGACCAGATCTTCATAGCTTTTGTCGGTGGGATAAACCGCCCAACCGGACAGAGGTTCATCTGCCCAGGCGGGCAGGGCCAGCAGAGCAACCGCAGTCCATAGCGCTTTCATCCCCGGTCTCCTTTGGATTGACTGTGTGATTGTTGCCAGAAACGGCGGTGCGGCGCACTCACAATCTTGTGCGTATTCAGGATTGCGCCGGCCGTCGGAAAACAGCAGAAACGTGCGAACGTCAGGATGTGAGGCCGGGTTTGGACCAAATACGCCTATTGATCTGCAACAGCTGTTCGGGCACGCGCAACCGTGAAGCCGAAAGGCAGGCCGTTCAGGCGGCCCTGATCCGCGCTGGGCTGGATGATCAGGTCACTGTTGCCGATCACGCCTGTTTCAGCAGTTGCACTGAGCCGACGGCGCTGGCGCTGCAATCTGCCGGGCGCGCGTCATACGTGTTTTCTGGGATCAATGTCGTTGCGGATGCCAACGATATCGCCGCCACCTGCAAGGCCTTTCTAAACAGTCCCGGGGGATGGATTGAAGACGCCCGACCCTGCGGGCGACTTCGGATGTGTCTGCGCGCGCGTATTCCGGCGCTTTAATCCACCTGAACCGTAACAGCCGTGCTGACCGGCACGTTGTTAACCAACAGCGGGCTATGGCTGTTGGCGTTTAGTGAGACCGAGACTTCGGTTTCACCTTTGGGCAGGTCCGGAATATGTATCCAGTTGCCGTAGAGCCGGGCCAGTTTCTCGCCATTGATGTAGACGTGGGCGTGGCCTTCGCCATCCTTGTCGGCCGCCGACGCATTTTCCGGGGCGAACCGAAAATTCTGCGGCATGACGTGCAGGTTCCACCCGGCCGTTGGATCCTGTGTCAGCGCGATTTCCAGACCGGGTGCGTCCGGACCGGCCGGCAGGTTCACGGCTGTGGAATGATCATGCGCCACGGTCTCGGCGGCCGAGCCACCGTGGTGTGCAGGGTCGCCATGGTCGTGGCCGTCGAAAGTGACGCCATTGGCGGCGGCCAGAACAAATCCTGCACCGCTGCCGAACACCAGACCGATAGCAAAAAGGGCAAGTGAGCGTGCCATCTTTTTTCCTTGAAGACAAAATGAATCACGCCGGGCAAAACCCGGCGTGATTGAAAGGTTGGGATCAGGCCGTTGCTTCGGCGCGTTTGCTCTCGCTCTGCCAGAAGTAGCCGGCAAATGCACCTACCAAGACCCAGGCCACCAGGCCGATGCCAAAGGCGCGGGCTGCGAAGAGTGCCCCGATTTCGGTCGGGACGGGGCCGGTGAAAACATCCGGCTCGGGGGCGCCTATCAGGTGCGGAGCCAGCAGCAAAGCAGCGGCGATCACATAGCTGATCAGGTTGCCGCCGAAGGCAATCAGCCATAGCGCAACAACAGCGGCAGCGACGGTCGCGAACCACCAGACCTGACGGGCATAAACGTCAGCCGCGGCCACGCCGGGTACTTCGGGCGCCAAAGTGAAGCCGGGTGCAAGGTGGATTGCGATGAACCCCGCCAGCCCCCACAGAACCCCTGTGCGACCGTCAATCGTGTGGCCCTGGCCTTCGGCCACGGACATCAGCGCGACCATCATCAGTGCATAGCCGGTATAGGTCAGCATGGTGAAGATGACACTCAACGCATCGCGGAACAGGTCCGAGAACATGCCGGGCAATTCCGGATGGGCCGATACGGCCTCAGCTCCGAAATGAACCAATTCACCGGATTCATACAGTTCAGCATGCAACAAAACAGGTTGCACAAAGACCAACTGCAGCAAGGCGGCAATCAGCCCCGCTGCAGCACCAGCGAACAACGCGCTGGTCAGTATACGACTGAACATGGTCTTAGTGGCAGGGGAAGCCGGTCGCGTGACGTACGTCATGCGCAGCATCGTGCAGTGCTGCAGCCTGAACGTGACCGGTCAGCGTGACGATGCCCAGACCCAGTACCACTGCGAACATGACCGGAACGAAGCCTGTACGCGCGGCGGATGCTGTTTTTGTTTGTGTTGCCATCTTTAGTTCTCCTCTGCCGCCGCACCCGACGGCCGGTGTTTCAATTTATGCCTGGCAGGTCTCCTGGCTTGCGGGTCGATGCCTCTGTTCGCCTTCCCCCCAACGAATGGGAGTGGCTGGTTGAACAGGGGCTCACCGCTTACAGTCGCGGGGGCGGCTCTGGAGTTGACTGTACAGGCAGTCGCACCAAATTCCCTCTTAGCATCCGGATGTCACCGGCAGGACCAGACGCTTCCATTTAGCCGTTAAGGCGGCGGTGGCGCAATCGTCATTTGCGACCTTTTATGTCAGATCCCACGCTTTTTCAGCAAATAGATATCCATGATCCAGCCATGCGCGGCTCGGTGCATGGCGCGATTGGCCAGAATCTCTTCGGCTACCTCATTCAGGCGTCCTTGGATCAGAATCTGCTGTTTCATACCGACATATGCGCCCCACCAAATGTCGTACTCCGACATATCAAGGCTTTGGAACGAGCACTCACCGTCCAGCATCACTGCCACTTTCGAGGCGTTTTCCGGCCAGCCTTCTTCTCTGATGCGCCGCCCGGTGGTGACGACATAGGGTGCGCCCAGATCGTTGATCGGGATCGCATGGGCTGCCGTCAGCGCCTGTAAGGCCGTTATGCCCGGAATCACACGCGTTTTCGGCTGCGGCTCCAGCCTTGAGGCGATTCGCAGGGAACTGTCATAGAGCGACGGATCTCCCCAGATCAGCAGGGCCACATTGCGGGCCTTGGGGTGGGCCGAGATCGCTTCGTACCAGCGCAGGGCAATTGCGTCGTGCCATTCATCGACACCACGCAGATAACCATCATCCGCACGGCGCTTGGGGATATCGAAATAGGCGATCTGTGGCGGGGTATCGGTCACAGCGGCGATGATCTCTTCACGCAGCCCGGCCAGATCGGCTTTGTTCTCGCCCTTGCGCGGGATCAGGATCAGATCCGCCGCCTGAATGGCCTTTGCGCCTTGAAAAGTTACGTGGTCCGGGTTGCCGGTGCCGATACCGATCAGGGTCAGATCATACATCGTCGAACTCTGCCAACGGGCCGTACAAAATCAAGGCCGGGGCGGTTCCGACCTCGGCTGCCAGCTTTTCAGACAGCGCGCCGATGGTCGCGCGGTGCAGCTTTTGATCAGGGGTCGAGACCGCCTCGGCCATCAACGCGGGCGTCTCCAACGGCAGGCCGTGTTCGTGCAATGCTTCGACCAGCAATGGGAATGTGCGTTTGCCCATGAATACAACCGTTGTCGCATCGGGGTCCGACAGCGCAGTCAGGTTCAGATCTTCGGGCAGCTTGCCGCTGACATCGTGGCCAGTAACAAACTGCACCCGCCGCGCGGTCAGCCGCCGGGTCAACGGGATGCCCGCCGCAGCCGCTGCAGCAACGGCCGAAGGAATGCCGGGAATAATCTCGTATTCGATTCCGGCGGCACGCAAGGCGACCAGTTCTTCCTCAAGCCGCCCAAAAAGGCCGCCATCACCGGATTTCAACCGCACCACGCGGGCACCTGTCCTGGCATAGTCCACCAGCAGGCGGCTTACGTGATCCTGTTTGGGCGACGGGCGTCCGGCACGTTTTCCGACCCCAACCAGATCGGTGTCCTCGCGCGCATGGCTCAGGATGGGACCGCTGCTGAGGTCGTCAAACAGTACCGCGTCGGCCTTTTGCATCCGGTCTACGGCTTTGAGGGTCAGCAATTCCGGGTCGCCGGGGCCCGAGCCAATGAACGAAACGAAGCCGCTCATGCCGAAGCCTCCGCGATCAGATGAAAGAACGTACCGGTCACGTTGCCACGCACTGATCCGGTTTGCGGCCCTTCGGCCCCTTCGGCATCAAACACCCGTGCCAGCGGCGCGTCGGGTTGCTCCACTATCGAGGTATAGTGGAACTCGTGCCCCCGCAATGTTGTGTCCACCGCAAATCCGGGTATCGGCGCCAGCAATTCCGCCTTCCGGTAGCCAAGGTTGAACTTGCGCTTTTCGTACGAAGTTACCAGTCCCAACAGTCCCGCCATTTGGTGTTGAACACCTTCTTTGTCGATCAGCGCCTGTCCTAACGCCATGTATCCACCGCATTCGCCATGCACCGGCTTGGATTCGGCGTGCTTGCGCAACCCGGTCAGAAATGTCTCGGCTGAGGCCAAAGTGCCTGCATGCAATTCCGGATAGCCCCCGGGCAACCATACCAGATCGGCATCCGTTGCCGGAGCCTCATCAGCCAGCGGGGAAAACGGCAGGATTTCCGCGCCGGCCGCACGCCAGCCTTCCAGCAAGTGCGGATACGTGAACGAAAACGCCGCGTCCCGGGCTAACGCGATCCTTTGCGCCGGAGGCCGCGGCAGCGCGGCTGACGATGGCCCTCTGGGGCCTGAGGAAGCCGCCCGTTTGATTGCGGCCAGATCCACATGTTCACGCAGGAAGGCGGCATAGTCGACAATCGCGCTTTCCAGGTCGGGATGCTCAACAGCTTGAATCAAACCAAGATGCCGCTCGGGTAAAGTCAGGTCTCCACGGCGCGGCAGCACGCCCAGAACTGGCAGACCCGCGCGTTCCATTCCCAGCCGGGTCAGCCGCTCATGACGAGGGCTTGCGCATCGGTTCAGGATCACACCGGCAAAGGGCAGGTCGGGGTTATACATCCGGAAACCTAGTGCCGTCGCCGCCGCCGATTGTGCCTGACCGCCGACATCCAGCACCAGCACCACCGGCCAGCCCATCCGTTGCGCGGTTTCAGCGCTTGAGCCGTGGCCCAGCTCTCCGGGTTTGGCAACACCATCAAACAGTCCCATCGAACCCTCGGCCACCACGATATCCACGCCGTCGGACTGTGCCGAAATCGCGTTTAGCAGCGGCTCTGCCATCGCCCAGCTATCCAGATTGAACGAAGCGCGACCGGCGGCGGCCCGGTGAAAGGCCGGGTCGATGTAGTCGGGGCCGCTCTTGAACGGTTGTACGGTCAGCCCGTCCTCGGCCAGCGCCCGCAACAGGCCCAGCATGACGGTGGTTTTACCCGTGCCCGAAGATGGGGCCGAGATCAAAAGGCCCGGCGGGTTAGTCATCACCGTGGCTCCAGCTCGACCAGGGGCTGTCTGCGCTTTGTGGGCGATAGCGGCGGTCGTAGTCCCTTGAATACAGGCAGCTTTCGTCGAAACCTTCACCAGCCAACGCCGGCCCAACCATGATCAGCGCGGTGCGTGAGATGCTTTCATCCAGCGCTTCTTTCAGTGTGGCCAAAGTGGCGCGGATGATCCGCTGATCCGGCCAACTGGCGCGGTACACCACGGCCACGGGGCAGTCTGCACCATAGGCCGGGGTCAGGTCAGCAATCACGTTGTCCAGATTGCCGATCGACAGGTGGATGGCCAGAGTCGCCCCGGTGCGAGCGAAATTCTCCAACGTCTCACCCTCGGGCATCGACGATGCACGGCCGGGTGTCCGCGTCAGAACCACTGATTGCGCCAGCCCGGGCAAGGTCAGTTCCGTTCCCAAAGCTGCCGCCGCAGCGGCAAAAGAAGGCACGCCAGGGGTGACGCTGACCGGAATGCCCATCTCTTTCAGCCGTCGGATTTGTTCGCCCATGGCCGACCAGACCGACAAGTCGCCAGAATGCAGACGCGCCACGTCCTGACCTGCCTGATTTGCCGCTTCGATTTCGGCCATGATCTGATCCAGATCCATCGGCGCAGTGTTTACGATCTTTGCGCCCTCGGGGCAGTGACCCAGAATCTCCTCTGGCACCAGCGACCCGGCATAAAGGCACACCGGGCAAGACGCGATGATATCGCGCCCGCGCAGGGTCAGCAGGTCGGCGGCGCCGGGTCCGGCACCGATGAAATGAACGGTCATGTCTGTCCTCCGATGGCGACGGCGCAAGTGGCAAGCCGGTCGTCCGAGATGTGTCTGGGTGAGGTTAGCCGCGCGCCCTGTCCGGCGGCGGCAAGAGCGGATGCCTCGGCCACGCTGCCGGTGCCATATGTGGCGCGGCTGCGGTTCGAGCAGGTGAGGGTGCGCTGCCCCGCCAGATCGGCGGGCGCGACAAAATGAAGGGGCAGCGCGGTGGCATAGGCGAATTCAGCCAGCGCCGCATGGCCTTCTTTGTCCGCAACAGTGGCCAGCGCGTCTATATCCTGACCAACACTGGCCCGTTCAAATGCTGCGCGCAGGCTGCCCGCTGTGGCCGTCGAAGAAAAACCCAACCCAGCAACGATCATAGGGTCACGCTCCACTGCACCACGGGATAGGCAGATTTCCAGCCACGTCGGGGGCCAAGCGCCGAGGCCTGCGCCAGTTCGATGCGCAGAAGCTCTCCACCCAGTTTATCGTGCCACTGGGCCAGCAGAGCTTCGCTTTCCAGCGTTACTACATTGGCGACAAGTCGGGTGCCAGCGGGTAAAGTTCTGTGCAGCCACTCCAAAAGATCAGCGCTCAGCCCGCCGCCAATGAAAACCACATCCGGCAAAGTTAGGCCGCTCAGCGCGTCGGGGGCTTTGCCGTGAACCACGTTCAGCCGTTCCTGACCCAGCGCATCCGCGTTGCGACGAATGCGTTCGGCGCGATCTTCGAGGGGTTCAATTGACGTGGCCGTCAGGGTTGGATCACACATCAGCCATTCGATGCTAATCGACCCCGTGCCTCCACCAATGTCCCACAGGTGCTCGCCGCGTTGAGGTGCCAGCGCCGACAGGGTCAATGCACGCACGGGGCGCTTGGTGATTTGCCCGTCGGTCTCAAATATCTCATCCGGTTTACCCGACGCCTTGGGAAAGGCGCGGCCTTTGCCCGCAACCTCAAGCCCAACGCAGACCGGGTGGTCAAAACCGCCCAGAAGAGCTTCGGTCAGCGACACGCTGCGTGATCGTTCCCGTGGACCGCCGAGCGCCTCCATCACGTGCAAACGCGTGTCCGCAAAGCCTGTTTCTTTGAGGTAAGTTGCCAGTTCGGCCACAGCTGCGCCGTTGCGCAACAGCAGAATGGCGCTCAGGCCGGGCGCAAGATGGGGCCGCAACCGAGTTAGTGGGGCTGCGTGAAGGCCGAAGGTCAACGTGCTTTCCAGCGGCCAGCCCAAACGCGCAGCTGCCAGCGAAAAGGTGGATTGACCGGGCAGGGCGGCCCATTCTCCGGCCTTGAAATTGCGTGCAATCACCGACCCGGCGCCAAACCAGAACGGATCGCCCGAAGCCAAAACAACTGTCGGCCGACCCCGGAATCCAGTGAGGATCGGCAAACCATCGGCAAAAGGCACCGGCCATTCGACCCGCTGAGCGCTGGTGTCGGGGATCAGCGACAGATGCCGAGACGGCCCCATGACGATTTCGGCGCGCTCCAGCACTTGACGGCTTGCGGGCGGCAGGCCATCCAGGCCATCTTCGCCCAAGCCCAGAACGGTTAGCCACGGAGTTTCAGACATGACCAATCTCCTGATCCTTGGCGGTACGACCGAGGCAAATGCCTTGGCCAAATCTCTGGCCGAGCAGGGCATCCCGGCGACCTACTCTTATGCCGGCCGCGTCGACAATCCACGCCCTCAGCCAATGCCGGTGCGAGTCGGCGGCTTTGGTGGCGTCGAAGGGTTGGCACGCTACCTGCGCGATCATGCGGTTACGCATGTGATCGACGCAACCCATCCATTTGCCGCACAGATGAGCAACAACGCCGTCACTGCATGCCGCGAAACCGATGTCCCTCTGGTCGCGCTGACCCGTCCGGCGTGGGCTGAACAGGAAGGTGACCGATGGCGCCACATACCCGACATTGACCGGGCGGTTGACGCGCTGTCCGGCCCGGCGCGGCGTGTCTTTCTGGCCGTGGGGCGGATGCATCTTGAGGATTTTGCTGCTCAACCCCAACACCACTATCTGCTGCGGCTGGTGGATGAACCGGGGTCTCTGCCCCTGCCGCGGTGCGATGTGATCGTTTCGCGTGGACCGTTCACAGAAGCGGATGACCGGGCCCTGATGCAGCACCACGGGATCGAACTGGTTGTGTCCAAGAACGCAGGCGGCACTGGTGCGCGGGCCAAGCTGGACGCCGCGCGGGCGCTGGGCTTGCCGGTGTTGATGATCGATCGTCCGATTCTGCCGCAGCGGACCGAATTGTCGAGTGTGACGCAGGTTCTGGACTGGCTGGCTCATTCCTGATCCTTGGCCGGGGTGAACCTTGGGGTATAGACGATCGGTGCGCTGTCGCGTTCTATCACTCGGGTCAGGGACGAGCCCACGATCACCACCGTCTGCATGTCCGCCATGTCCGGGGTAGCTTCGGCCAGAGTCGATATATGGATAGCTTCATCCGGCCGCGAGACGGCGCGGGCGAACAGGATCAGACGCTCTGGTTCGCATTCCTCGCGCAGGATTTCCAACGTCTTTACAAATCCTTCCGGGCGAGACTTTGAGCGCGGATTATAGAACGCCATGGCAAAATCTCCCTGCGCGGCCAGACGCAGGCGTTTTTCGATCAGAGGCCACGGTTTAAGATTGTCGCTGAGGTTTATCGCGCAGAAATCATGCCCCAGCGGAGCACCGGCGCGGGCAGACGCCGCCAGCATCGCGGTGATCCCGGGCAACACGTCGATGGGGATGTCCCGCCATTCGGTCGGCCCATTCTCCAGCGCTTCGAACACCGCAGCCGCCATGGCGAAAACTCCGGGATCACCAGAGGAGACCACGACCACGCGTTTGCCCTCGGCCGCCATTTGCAATGCGTGTTGGGATCGGTCGATCTCAACCCGGTTGTCGCTGGCGTGCAGTGTCAGGCCGGGGCGTTCCGCTACGCGTGCGACGTAAGGGATATAGCCGACGATATCCGTTGCTTCAGCCAGCGCGGCGGAAACCTCAGGCGTCACCAGGTCTTCGTTGCCCGGCCCCAGGCCGGCGATCCTGACCCAGCCGGTCATGGCCGCCGCCCCTGGCCATGAACAATGATGATTGAGAAGTAGGGGGTCACCTTCTCGCAAGCCTCCGACAGCTTTGTCACTGTCTGGTTTGGCATCTGGGCGAATTCGACGATCCAGGCACGGTCATAGAGGCCAGCCGATTTCAGGGCCCGTTTCACCTTGTCGATATTGCGCCCGATCTTCATCACAACCAGCGCATCTGTCTGTGCCATGCGCCGCGCCAGATCATCCTCTGGCAGGGTGCCGACCAGTACGGTCAGAACGTCGTCACCCCAGGTGATCGGGTCGCCGGTCGCCGTCCATGCGCCGGACATGCCGGTTATCGCTGGAACGACTTCAACTTCAGTTTCGTCGCGTAAGCGGCTGTAAAGATGCATGAATGATCCATAGAAGAACGGGTCGCCCTCGCACAGAACCACAACATCCTCACCCCGGTCTGACAGTGCCTTCAGATGCGCGGCACAGTCTTTGTAAAACGCCGACAGCAGCTCGTTATAACGCGGATCAGTCACGGGTATTTCGGTGGTGACGGGGTATTCCATCGGAAACTCCACCGCATCGCCGGATATCATGCCGTTGACGATTTTGCGTGCCTGACCACTGCGGCCGGGTTTGCGGAAAAAGGCAATGTGGCGTGCATTGCGCAGCAGGCGGTCGGCCCGGACACTCATCAGGTCCGGGTCACCGGGGCCGAGGCCCACGCCATATATTTTGCCCGCGCTCATTCGGCGCGACTCGCGATGGCGTTGATGGCAGCGACCGTGATGGCGCTGCCGCCCAGACGGCCTTTGACGATGCAGGACGGCACTGGCTGCGCTTCCCACAGGGCGTCTTTCGATTCGACCGCGCCGACAAAACCTACCGGGCAGCCAATGATGGCAGCCGGGCGCGGGCAGTCGGGATCTTCCAGCATGTTCAGCAAGTGAAACAGGGCAGTGGGCGCGTTGCCGATGGCGACCACTGCACCTTTCAGATAGGGTCGCCATAGCTCCAGCGCGGCGGCCGAGCGTGTGTTGCTCATCTCGGCAGCCAGCGGGCGCACGCGTTCGTCATGCAGAGTACAGATCACCTCATTTTCGGCAGGCAGGCGGAACCGGGTCACACCTTCGCTAACCATGCGCGCATCGCACAGGATCGGCGCGCCATTCTCCAGAGCGGTGCGAGCGGCAGTCACGAACCCGGGCGAGAAATGCACAAACTCTTCCAACCCTACCATCCCGGCGGCGTGGATCATCCGGACGGCGACCTGTTCTTCATCAGCGTCGAAACGGGCCAGATCGGCCTCGGACCGGATGGTGGCAAAGCTCTCTTTGTAGATCGCTGCACCATCGGTTTCATATTCATAGGGCATCAGGTCAGGTCCATGGTCATAAGTGTTTCGGGGGTCAGCCCGCGTTGGCAGGGCTCATCCCCTGCGCGGCCTTGTTTGACAAGATCAAATCGTCCGTTGTGGCCGACCAAAGTGATATCCGCAGATCCCATCCGGGCGCAGCCTTTGGCGCAGCCGGATACGTGCAGGCAACCGCTGACGCGCGAGGCTAGAGAGCGGGCAATTGCGCGGGTTTCAACTTGCGCCTGCGGGCAGAATGGGGCGCCGGGGCAGGCGTCGGTTGTCATCAGCGGATCGGATCCATCGGTGACAAAGTCCGGTGCGGGCATCTCTGCCCCGCCCTCCAGCAGGATCAGCCGCCAGGGCGTGACACGCAGGGCAGAGGCGCCTGAGGCATTGATCAGGTCTGAGAGGCGCGATGCAGGCAATTGGCCGAAAGCCGCGCCGTAAAATGGTCCCAATTCGCATATGCCGGGTTGGATCGGATCGCCAAGGGGGCCAGGGGCGCTGCCTTGCCAGTCTTGCGGCAGGTCCAGAGCCGTGACCAAACGGGCCATGCGGCGGGTATCAGGCGTGTAGTTCTGTGAAAACCACTGCGCCAGCGAGATCAGGTGGTCGATGGCGTCCGCCTCGGTCACGCTCCGTCCGGTTTCAGCTCCGTCAGCCCGCAGGGTTAGGCCGTTAGGGCCGATCTCCAGCCGGATATCCGCCGAGTCCGCCGACAACAGGCGTGCTGGGCCCGTATCAACGGCAAATCCAAACTTGGCCGGCAGCGCCGGCAATTCTCCAAGACGATTGATCAGCGCCTGTGTCAGACGAGCGGTCAGGTCACCCGCCTTATAAAGCGGTGAGACCAGAATATTGCGCCGCACTTCAATGCCCGGCTCTGCGTCCAGAAGATTAAGCGCGGCAAGCTCTCGCAGCAGCGGTTGATGTTCAGCCTCTTTAACGCCACGCAACTGCAAATTGGCGCGATTGGTCAGGTCAATAGTGCCATTGCCGAACTGATCGGCCAAATCACACAGGCCCAAAGCCTGCTCGGCGTCGAGACGCGCCAGCCGGGGACGCACACGCACAACCAGCCCGTCGCCCGACATCATCGGGCGGTGGGCACCGGGACACCAACCCTGAACTATGGGCGCCATCATCTCAAACCCTCCAGATCAGCGCGAATTGAATTCCGGCGTGTGCTCCACAACCCCGCCTCCAACAATGCGCGGAACCTGTCCTGCATGGCCCGGTGGGCCTGTGGGTTCGCCTCTTGCAGAAAGGCGTCCACCTCTGCGTCGCCCAGTGTGGCGTCGTGGTAGAGGTCAAACAGATGCGGCGCGACCGTGCCCGACAGATGCGCGAAAGAGGCCATGTGGTCCAGCGTTGCAGCGATCTCGGCGGCGCCACGGAACCCGTGACGCTGCATCCCCGCGATCCAGCCGGGATTGGCGGCACGCGCGTGAACGACACGGCTGATTTCCTCGGGCAGAGTGCGCGCGCGCGGGTTTTCCGGGTTGGTGTTGTCCAGATGGTATAGCTGGGCTGTTCCGCCAGTGACTTTCTTGGCAGCCGCAAACCCAGCCTCGTGCGTGGCATAATCATTGGCCAGCAGCAGGTCGGTCTCGGTCAGGTCCTGCAAGTGCACGAAACTGTCCGCATTGGCGACGCGTTGGGTTATGCCGTCGACATCCCTGGCGATATATTCGCCTTCCAGCGCGAAAGAACTCGCATCCAGCCATGCCTGACCGGCCTGGGAACGGGCTTCGTCCGTATATGTCTCGGACAAGTGGGTCATGTTCAGGCCGTAACTGCCCGGTGCGGGGCCAAAAACGCGGGCGGCCGGGGCCTGCCCCGCGTAAGGATTCCAATCCGGCGCTTCGTCCCGTGCGGACAAGGCCCGAACGGCCTGACCGTAAAGCGCCGAGAGCGTCGGGAAGACGTCCCGGAACAGGCCTGAGACGCGCAGGGTTACGTCCAGACGCGGGCGGCTGAGATCGGTAATCGGCAATACCTCGATACCTGAAACCCGCTCCGAACCTTTGTCCCAAACCGGCTTCACACCCAAAAGGTGAAGGGCCATGGCGAATTCCTCACCCGCTGTGCGCATGGTGGCCGAGCCCCACAGATCGACGATCAGTCCCTTGGGGTAGTCGCCTTCCTCCTGCAAATGCCGACGCACCAGTTCCTCTGCCAGTTTCACACCTTGCGTATAGGCCGCGCGGGTCGGCACCAAACGCGGATCGGTGGTGTAGAGGTTCCGCCCCGTGGGAAGTACATCCGAGCGTCCCCGGTAAGGTGAGCCGGAAGGACCGGCTTCGATCCGTTTGCCGGCCAGCGCATCGAGCAGGGCGCTGCGTTCGGCACAGGCTGAGGGAGCGGCATCGAAATTGCCCGCCACTTCAGGTGCGCGGCCAAACACATGCAGGCCGTCACCGAACTGGCTTTCCTTGATGTCGCAGACGAACCGGTCGATGCGGGTGATCGCCTCGGCGGTGCAGGTGGCCTGATCGAGCCCCAGATCGCTCTCCAGCCCGATGGCCTGCGCCTCCTCGCGAATATCCTCTTGCAAACGGTCCCGGCGCTTGGGGTCCAGCCCGTCCGCATTTGAGAACTCGTCGAGCAGCGATTCCAGCCGTACCATCCGATCGAGCGTGCCGCTTTCCTTCAGGGCAGGGGGGATGTGGCCAAGCGTTACCGCGCCGATCCGGCGCTTGGCCTGCGCGGCCTCGCCGGGGTCGTTGACGATGAAGGGGTAAATCACCGGCAGATCGCGGACCAGCGCCTCGGGCCAACAGGCGCCGGACAGGGCCACCGACTTGCCGGGCAGCCATTCCAGCGTCCCGTGCGCGCCGATATGTATCAGCGCATCCGCGCCCAACCCTTTACGCAGCCACAGGTAGAATGCGACGTAGCTATGGCGTGGTGTGCGCGAGAGGTCATGATAATCGTCTTCGCGCAGCTCGGGCGTGCCGCGTTCGGGTTGCAGTGCGACCAGTGCCTTACCGCGGCGTAGGGCGGTGAAATGGAACACGCCATCGGCGAATGCCGGATCGTCTTCTGGTTTGCCCCAGACGGTTTCAAGATCCACACGCAGTTTTTCCGGGAGGTCAGCCAGCGCTGTGAGATAATCCTTTAGCGGCCACGAAATCCGCGCGTCCAGCAGCGTGCCGGCAATCGGCTCGGCAGGCGCGGTGTCATAGCCATCGCCCTGAAGATCGGACAGCATCGCCTCGGCTGAGGCTAGTGCGTCCAACCCGACCGCATGGGCCATCTGCCAGTCCTTGCCCGGATAGGTCGACAGCACCAGCACCGGTACCTGCGCAGTCTTGGGCTTTTCGCTCAGGTTCATCCAGCCAGAGACGCGGTCGATGATGGCTTCGATCCGCTCGGGCTCAGGCCGGTGGGTGAAACGGGAATATTCCAGATCGGGGTCACGCTTGCCCGGTTCCTTGAACGAGGCGATGCCGGCCGAAATCCGCCCGTCCACCTCGGGCAGTACCACATGCATGGCGAGATCGGCGGGGGATAACCCGCGCTCAGCCTCGGCCCAGGCTTTGCGCCGCGAGGTCGACAGGGCGACCTGAAACACCGGCACCCCTGCGGCGTCCAGAGGCGAGGTGCCCGACGCGCTTTTACCCGAGAACGAGGTGGCGTTGATTATCGCCGACGGAGCCAGCTTGACGACCTGTTCACGCAGCCAGTCCGCGGCAACCGGGGACTTCAGTGAGGGTGCGAAGAGGCCAACCGCGTTGAAACCGCGTGTCCTGAGGCTGCGGATCAGTGCTGCAACCGGGCCGGTATCGGCCGAAGTCAGATAGGCGCGGTAGAAGGTCACAAGAATGCTTTTTGCGTTACCATCAAACGCTGTATCCGCCGGTATCACTCCGCGATCCGGGCACCACGCGCCGCATTCTGGCAGGGTCTTGGCCCCCATAACCGGGCCTGCGTAAAGCCCAGCCGCCAGAGCCATCTGCGCCAATGCAGCCTGCGCCGCGACCTCGCCTCCGGTATCACACAGATTCGCAAGCCGCCGCAGGGTCGAGACGGGCAGGGTGGAATAGTCATCCAGCCGGGTGTCCTCGCGACCGTCCGCAGGCAGAACGGCCAACGCGATGCCTTTGGCCTGCGCCAGTGCCAGAACCTGCTGCAGGCCATAAGACCAATAGGGCACGCCGCCGATCAGACGGATCAGGATGCCCCTGGCACCGTCCAGCGTCTGTTCGACATAAGTGTCGACGGACAGAGGGTGCTTAAGCGCCGTCAGGTTGGCCAGCCGCATGGTCGGCATACGTCCTTCGGGCCCGCCACCACGATGCCAGCCTGCCGCAAAAGCGCCAAGGTCACTGTCGGAAAAGGACAGCACCACCAGATCCGCCGGGCTCTGACCCAGATCGGTCGGGGTCTCGGTTTCTTCTAACCCGTGGCTTTCGCGGAAGACGACGTGCATGCGCGGTTACTCAGCGGCCTCGGCAACGCCCACGAGGATATCGCGGATTGCTGCCTCTTTGATGTCGTCATGCTCGGCAATGACCACCAGACGCGAGCGGCGTTCTTCGCCGGGTTCCCACGGTCGGTCGTACTGATGGCGCACACGGGCGCCAACGGCCTGCACCAGAAGGCGCATAGGTTTGCCCTGAACAGCGGCATAGCCTTTGACGCGCAGGATGTTCAGCTCATTTGCCAGACGTTCGATATTGGCGACCAACTCGGCAGGATCGGCCTGTTCCGGCAACTCGACGATGATGCTTTCGAAGTCGTCATGCTCGTGATCGTGGTGACCATCGTGATGCGACGGACGGGCGTCCATGTCATCCTCGGCGGCGGCTTCCAGACCCAGTACCACGCGCACATCCACGGCGCCTTCGGCGACTTCTACAACGGGTAGTGGGCGCGGGGCTTCGGCAGCTATGATCTCTTTGGCTTTCGCAACGCCTTCCGGACCGGCCAGATCGGGCTTGGTCAGCAGGATGATATCTGCGCAGGAGATCTGATCCTCGAACACCTCTGACAGGGGTGTCTCGTGGTCGATCGAGTCATCGGCCAAGCGCTGGGCGTCCACCGCCTCGACATTCGGAGCAAAGCGACCGGCGGCGACGGCTTCGGCGTCTGCCAGAGCGATTACGCCGTCCACAGTGATTTTCGACCGAATATCGGGCCAGTCGAACGCTTTAAGGAGCGGTTTTGGCAGGGCCAGACCAGAGGTTTCGATCAGGATGTGATCGGGGCGCGGTTCCAGCGCCATCAGCGTCTCGATGGTTGGGATGAAATCATCGGCCACGGTGCAACAGATGCAGCCATTGGCCAGTTCCATGATGTTTTCCGCCGGGCAATCCGGGATGGCACAGGATTTCAGGATATCGCCATCGACGCCAACATCACCGAACTCGTTGACCACCACGGCAAGACGCTTGCCCTGAGGGTTCTGCATCAGGTGACGCACCAGTGTGGTTTTGCCCGAGCCCAGAAAGCCGGTGATCACGGTCACGGGAAGTTTTTCAAGGTTCGACATGATCTCAAGCTCCAATCGGGGGAATGCGCGAGGCGCAGTTTTTGCGGAAATGTTCAGGGCGCTCACGCCACTTTACCAGCCCATCATCAGTGGCCAGGTATCTGGTCGCACCTTCGACAATAACGTCGACATGATCGGTTTCGTTCAGGTTCTCATAAATAAAGGTCCAGCGATGCGGTCCACCACGCAGCACGATCGAACAGCCCTGATCGCAGTTCGACAGGCATTCCACCGGCTTCAGGGTGATGCCCTGAGGCAGATCGGCCTGTTTCAAAGCTTTATGCAGCAACGTGCCCGGGCGCTGTGCGTCATCCTCGACGGGTTGCCCGCGACGGCATGTCGTGCAGACCAGCAACTCGACTGGTGCGGTCTCGGTCATGTCTCTCATCCCCCCAAATCCTCTTCGCGGGGGACGGGGTTTCATGCGGGCCACGCGTCTGCACATGGACCCGACACCGGAACACCCCGCCCGGTTACATCTTCGGCTGCTGGCAGGTCTCCCGGCTTGCGGATGTCAGAGGCTTGGCTCTGGCAGATGTCCCGCCTTCCCGGCCTTGTGGGCCAGTGGCTTTGGGCACCCTCTCCGGTCACGGTCGCGGGGGCGGCTGCGTTTGACGGAAAACCGCTGACGCATTCCCTTTTCATCCATCTGAAGATGGACACCAACGCATGGGACATGCGGCACGGGCGGGGGGCTTGTCAAGCGCGAGACGCGCGTTGATTTCCACGAGGTCGGAAAAGCGACCAGCCAATGTCAGTCAGCGGCATCTGTGGCCAGCCTGTCGCGCAACCATGCACAAAATAGTCCGGCGGCAGCGGTAGGCTGCGAAGCCCCGTGTGTGCGGATCAGATAATGAGATTGAGCAAAAGGAATCGCAGGGCCAGCAATCGCGATGGGCGCACCTTGCCGGATTGCGTTTCGGGCGAACCGTTCCAGAATGGTCGCGTATCCTGCTCCGGCCATAACAAGCTGCAGCGCCGCAACCGAGGTGTCGACGGAGTGTTGGGGTGGCTGGTCGGGGGGCACGATGTCGTTGGCCTGAAAGTAGCGCGCCCAGTTGTCCTCATATCCAAGGATGTGGATCAAGGGACCGTTACAAAGGGCGCTCAGTGCGGGAATGCTGTCCCCGGCTTTGCAAACCGGAACCAGTTTCTCGTCGGTGAGTTTTTCGGAATGCACTGCAGGCCAGTCGCCGTACCCCAGCCGAATTTCAACATCCACGTCTTCGGGGGCGATGTTGTCGTTCCAGATATGCGACACCAGCCGGACAGGGATATCAGGGTGCCGAGCGGTAAAGTCAGGTAATTCTGCGGCCACCCAGTAGGTCGCCGTCGAAATCGCCGCCCTGATGGTCAGGGTTTGGCGAGAGGCTGGCCCGAACAGGCTGTTGGTGGACAGCGCGATATCCCCGAGCGCGCGCCGAACCGTCAGCGAATAGGATTGCCCAAGCTCTGTCAGTTCCAGCCGCCGCGCATTTCTGGTGAACAGCTTTTGCCCCAGTTCGGCCTCCAGTGACCGGATGTGTAGGGACACCGCAGTCTGTGTCAGTCCAAGTTCGCGCGCGGTTGTGGTGAAGTTCAGATGGCGCGCCGCGGATTCGAAGCTGCGCAACCAAGCAGGGTTTGGAAGTCGATCCATCTATCACCAAAAAAAATTGACCATAATGCGCGTTATTATTCATTTCAGTTTCCTGAGCGCAACATCAATACTCGGCTGGGAAAGGGCATCGGACTGGTCCCGCAGGAGGAAAAAAATGAAAGTTGGATTCATCGGTTTGGGAAATGTGGGCGCAAAGCTGTCCGGTTCGCTTTTGCGCAATGGGGTCGACCTGACGGTTCACGATCTCGACCCGAATCTGGTGGCGGAGTTCGTTGCGAAAGGCGCCAAAGCAGCCGAAAGCCCGGCGCAGATGATGCGCGACTGCGAAGCCGTCATAACCTGCCTTCCGTCGCCTGCTGCCTCGGATGCTGTGATGCAGGAGATGCTGCCCGAAGTCAGCCTGGGCAAGATCTGGATGGAGATGTCGACAACCGACGAGGCCGAGGTCAAACGCCTTGGCGCCATGGTGATCGAGCGCGGAGGTGCTGCGGTCGACTGCCCTGTATCCGGCGGGTGCCACCGGGCAGCAACCGGCAACATCTCGATCTTTGCGGGATGCGATCGTGCAACGTTTGAGCGGATTCTACCGTTCTTGACCACCATGGGGCGACGGGTCCTGCACACAGGCGATCTGGGCTCGGCATCTGTCCTGAAGGTTCTGACGAACTATCTTGCCACGGCCAACCTGATCACCTGCGCCGAGGCATTAGTGACTGCCAAAGCGGCGGGAATGGACCTCAACACCACTTACGAGGCGATCAAGATTTCGTCGGGCACTTCATTTGTGCATGAGACAGAAAGCCAGGTCATTCTGAACGGGTCGCGTGACATCTCATTCACGATGGACCTTGTGAAAAAGGACATTGGTTTATTTCAGGAAGTCGCCGACCGTGCCGGTGTGCCTTTGGAAATCAACCCGGTGATGATCAGCATCTTCGATGACGGCATTGCCCGATATGGGGATCGGGAACTGTCGCCGAACATCATCAAAAGGCTTGAGGATGCGACGGGTCTGGACATCACGGCACCCGGTTTTCCAGCCGAGATGGCTGACGACGAACCGGAAGAGCCTGGTTACGAAGTCATTCCTCAGGGACGTAGGGCTGAATGACGCAGTACTCATGTCGCTGAAACCGGGCGCCATTTCAGGAGAGTGGAGGCGAGTACCGGAATCGAACCGGTGTACACGGATTTGCAATCCGCTGCGTCACCACTCCGCCAACTCGCCTTTTCAAGTAAAATCAAATACTTGCTGTGGTGTGGCAGGCGTTTTAACACCTTTCGACTGAGGCGTCCAGAGGGTTGGTTGTAAAAATCCAACCCCGGCTTCTGCCCTATGGCACTATGCCGCCCCAAGTTCTTGCGATCCGGCAAAACTTTCAACGTCAGAGCCGTTGCCGGTTTCGTCTGGATATGGCACAAGCCGGACATCCTTGGGAATAACATGAGCGATCCAATGACAGATTTCGCAACCCGGCGCCGCACGATGGTTGATACGCAAGTCCGGCCCTCTGATGTAACGAAATTCCCCATCATTGATGCCATGCTGACCGTCCAGCGAGAGAATTTTGTACCGGATGCGCAGCGAGAAGCGGCATATGCTGAAGGCATTATTGACCTTGGTGACGGGCGTTGCCTGCTGGAGCCGCGGACACTGGCCAAAATGCTGGATGCGCTGAATATTTCCAATGATGAGGCGGTTTTGGATATCGCTCCGGCACTGGGATATTCCACGGCTGTTGCTGCCCGGATGGCGCAACTGGTGGTGGCAGTGGAAGTGGATGAAAGTCTGGCCTCAGAGGCACAGGCAATTCTGATGGAGGCCGATGCCGACAACGCAATCGTGCATATTGGTCCATTGGAGCAGGGCGCAACAGAGCACGGGCCATATGACGTCATCATGATTCAAGGTGGGGTTGAGCAGGTTCCGGACGCTTTGATCGCACAGTTGAAGGATCATGGCCGCATCGCGTGCCTCTTCGTAGAAGGTGAACTTGGAACCGTTCGGATTGGGCACAAATCCGGAAATCGGGTGACGTGGCGTCATGCGTTTAACGCTAATGCTCCGGTTTTGCAGGCATTTTCTGCAGAGTGTGCATTTTTGCTATAATCTATCCCTGTATTCTTGTGGCACCTTGATAAGTTGAAGACAAACGCGCAAACTATACTCCGGGCAGCATAATTTTAGTTTGAGAAGGATTTGTTATGCGTTCAAGGGGCACTGGGAGGAAGTTCGTTAGAGCATTGGTAGTGACGGCGGGGATCGCCCTCAGTGCGTTGCCAGGACGAGCAGTTTGGGCCGATAATTTAACCGATGCATTTATCGGGGCCTATAACACAAGCGGTTTGCTGGAACAGAACCGCGCGTTATTGCGCGCCGCTGATGAAGACGTTGCAATCGCATTGTCAGCACTGCGGCCGATCATCAACTGGACGGTGCAGGTAAGTCAGGATTACACCAGAGCAACGACCAGTGGTGTCGTAACCAGGAATGAACCGTCGAACTTTTTTACGGGCCTTACCCTGAGCCAGCTGATCTATGATGGTGGGTTTTCGGTTTTGGGCAAACAATCCGCGCAGGAAATCGTTCTGTCCACACGGCAGAACCTGCTGGATATTGAACAATTAGTCCTGTTTCGCGCAGCGGAAGCTTATCTTGGTGTTTTGCTGCAGGAAGAAACCGTACAGATTCGGCTGAACAACGTAGACGTGTCGGCAGAAGAACTGCGGGCCTCGCAAGATCGATTCGAAGTTGGTGAGGTCACACGAACAGACGTCGCACTGTCCGAAGCGCAACTTGCCAGCTCGCAAGCGGATTTGGCTGTCGCCCGGGGTAATCTGAGCATCGCTCAGGCTGAATATGTGAACGCTGTTGGCAAGCAACCGGGTCGGACAGCGGGCCAACCCAGCCTACCCAACCTGCCACGGTCCGAGGCCGAAGCGGTCAGTCTCGCCCAACGCAACCACCCATCCATCCTGTCCGCGCAGCACGAGGTGCGGGCTTTGGACCTGCAAGTTCAGCAACAACGCGCCAACCTCGGTCCCAATGTCAGCCTGAACGCCGATGCAGGGATCAGAGAAAGCTATGACAATGACGACAACCTCGAAGATGCGTCAGTTTCGCTGAACTTTAACCAGCCGATCTATGCCGGTGGTCGACTAGCCGCCAGTGTCCGCCGCTCAATGGCGACACGGGACGCGTCGCGCGCTAACCTGCTGAACGTACAGAAAGACATCACTCAGGGGGTCGCGGACGCTTATGCCGCTTTTCAGGCCGCCACAGCCAGCCTGAGAGCATCGACAGAACGTGTCCGTGCCTCGCAGGTTGCTTTTGACGGAATTCGTGAAGAAGCAACTTTGGGCGCACGTACCACTCTGGACGTTCTGAATGCCCAGCAGGATTTGCTGGACGCGCAATTGGCCGAAGTTGCATCGCGAACCGAACGGTCCCGGGCTGCGTATCAGCTGCTTCAGGCACAGGGCCTGTTGACTGCCGAACGTCTGGGACTTGCGGTTCAAATTTACGATCCAACCCTTTACTACAATCTGGTAAAAAAGGCTCCGGCCCAGATCAGCAGGCAAAGCAAGGACCTGGATCGCGTTCTCAAAGCGTTGCGCCGAGACTAAGAGCTGATACTACCTGTTGTGACGTTTGACTTGTTTAGCTACACTCGATCTTGTGGATAGAGCGGTAGAGAACAATGACGGAAAAAGTCGTAAACGCGGGAATCGAGGACGTCCTGTCCTCGATTAAACGTTTAGTAAGCGAAGAGGATCGAAAGATTCCAAACTTACTATCGTCCAATTCTCGAAAACGAAGCAAATTGGTTCTGACCGATGCCTTGCGCGTCGGTGAAGCAGCTAAAGACCTGTCTCAGCCAGTAAAAGAAGAAACGGTCTACAAGGCCGAAGATTCGGTAAAGCCGATGGTTCTGCGCGCCTGCGATATCGTTCAGCATTCTGAACCAGCCGCTGAACAGAAAAAGCCCGAACCCGAGGAAGGCCTTGCAGGAAGCCTGAGCGCCAAGATCGAAGCGTTGGAAGCTGCCATTGCGCGAACCGAAGATCAGTGGGAACCGGATGGTGACAGTGATGATGCCTATGCAGGTACGCCTAACAGGATACTTGCGTGGACCTCGGAGCAGGAATTCGACTTGGTCGACACCAACAGCGAAAACGACGATCCGGTGGTCGAAACAAAGGTGGCAAAGCAAGAGACAAAGCAGACAGGGCAAACTGAGCCTGTCACCACAGCGACCTTTATTCGTGATCCCGCTGTTTCTGCGAAGGAAATCCCTGATCAGATTGAGGTTCAAGCGCTGACGGATGCACCGGCCATGGACAAAGAGGCGTTGCGCGAACTGATTGCGCAGGTTGTTCGGGAAGAGTTGCAAGGCGTGCTGGGCGAGCGCATTACCCGCAATGTTCGGAAAATGGTGCGGCGAGAAATTTATCGGGCGCTGGCCGAACAGAAACTGGAATAAGCGTTACGACCGACTTGGAGGCCTGGCCGTCGCCAATAGGCGATCCAGGTCCATATGTCGTTCCAGATGATCCGCCAGCGCATCCAGAGTATCCTCTACCCCATCCTCGTAAGACAGGTCTGATACTGCGCCCAACTGTTCCAGATAGCTGGCTCTGAACGCGTCTGACGAAAAAATACCGTGAAGGTAGCTGCCGCGAACGCGACCAGTCTGATTGGCGGCGCCTTCCGGCCGGTTTTCAATCTCCAGCCAGGCACGTTCGCAATCCGGGCCTTCGGTCCGGCCCATGTGAATCTCATACCCAGTGACAGGCTCGGCGTTCGGAATTGTCCGGGCCGTTCGCAGTGTGACCTGCTTTTTGCCCGCCATGATGGTGGTCACATTCAGCAGGCCCAAGCCCTTTACCGTACCCGGTTGGCCGTCGACGCCATCCGGGTCCGCGATGGTTTTACCCAGCATCTGGTAGCCGCCGCACAGGCCCAGAACGTGACCGCCCCGACGGACATGGGCGTAAAGGTCAATGTCCCAGCCTTGCGCCCGGAAAAAGTTCAGATCGCCGATCGTAGATTTGCTGCCGGGCAGCAATACAAGGTCGGCGTCACCGGGCAGGGGGCGACCGGCGGGGATGATTTCGACCGATACGCCCGGCTCGGCTGACAGCGGGTCCAGATCGTCGAAATTGGCCATCCGCTCCAACTGTGGCACGACAACCTTGCAGGATCCTCCGCTATGGGAACGTATGTCCATCATATCCTCGGCAGGGAGCTTCCATGCGTCCTGGAACCACGGGACAACGCCCATACAAGACCAGCCAGTGCGCACGGCGATATCATCGCGACCCTCGTCGAACAGGGACACGTCGCCCTTGAACCGGTTGACGGCAAAGCCCTGAATCATTGTCAGATCATCTTTGTCCAGAACCGCCTGTGTTCCGACTATCTGCGCGATCACGCCGCCTCGGTGGATATCGCCGACCAGAACCACCGGCACTCCGGCCGCACGGGCGAAACCCATATTCGCGATGTCACCTTTGCGCAGGTTGGTCTCGGCCGGACTTCCGGCACCCTCAATCAGTACCAGATCGGCGTCGCTGCACAGCCGGCCAAAGCTTTCCAGAGCAGCACCAAGCAGCCTGGACTTGTCCTTGCGATAGTCACCCGCCTTCATCGTTCCCGCGCGCTGACCCTGTATAATGATCTGAGCACCGGTATCAGTCTCGGGTTTCAACAGGATCGGGTTCATATCCGTATGCGTCGGTCGCTTGGCCGCACGCGCCTGCAGGGCCTGAGCGCGCCCGATCTCACCACCATTTTCGGTTACGGCCGCGTTGTTCGACATGTTCTGCGGCTTGAACGGCGCAACCCGCAACCCGCGGCGTGTGTAGGCCCGCGCCAGCCCGGCGACCAGAACCGATTTTCCGACGTTGCTGCCGGTCCCCTGAATCATGATGGCGCGAACCATGGGTGTCTCCTATACGATGACGCGCAGATGACCTGATTTGAAGACAAAGGGAAAGCCCCGGATGAACACTCCTGCGCATCTTTTGATCGGTGCCACCGTTTTCGCGCGCCCCGCGAAGGGACAGACCCTTTGGGCCGCGCTGCTGGGGTCATTGCTGCCTGATCTGTCGCTTTATGTAATGGCCGGTACTTCTCTGTACATTTTGGGTATTCCGGCACAGGAGGTTTTCGATCAGCTCTATTTTTCGCCCGCGTGGCAGACAGTATTTGCCATCGACAACTCATTTATCCTGTGGGGACTGGCACTGTTGCTGGGGGTGTGGCGCGCCTGGCACTTTCTGACGGTTGCTGCGTCCGCGGGGATTCTGCATCTGGGGATGGATTTCCTGCTGCATGCAGGCGATGGACGGCCGCAGTTCTGGCCGCTGAGCGATTGGGTGTTTCACAGTCCGGTCAGCTATTGGGACAGGACACATAACGCGCTGTGGGTGGTGCCGGCATCCATAGCGATCTGTTCAGCCGCCTACTTGGTGCTATGGAGGAGAGGGCTGTCGGTCTCGGCCAAACTGTTCTTTGCAGTGCTTTTAGGCGCAGAAGTCTGGGTGGCTCGCCAGTGGCTTTTGTTTTTTTGAAGTGCCCAAAAGAAAAGCGCGCTCCGGTCTCGGGAGCGCGCTTTTTCCTTCAGAGGTCGCCTTGGATCAGGCGGCTTCTGCCTGCTGAGCGGCATTGCGACGCTCGCTCTCTTCACGCGACAGTGCAACCGAAGTACGCACGCCACGGCCAACAAACTCCATCAGTCCGCTGACAACGCGCTCGTTCGGGTCGATACCGGCACAGGATAGCACTTCGCGACCATCACGCGAACGCGCCCAGCGGGCGATTTGTTCCGGGCCGTTGCCGTACTTTTTGTCATCGGCGATGGCGTCATCAAGTGCGGCCAACACAACGGCCGCGAAAAGTTTGCGTGCACGATTGCCTTGTTCGTTATTAAAGGCAGTGCCGTCAACGAAATCTCTCATCTCGTTTCCCTTGTTGTTCTTGCTCTTGCATTTTCGGCGTGAGGGTCCTTATGACCTATTAGGTGTGATTCGGATACACCAGAAATGCATAGTTGCGTTGCGTCATTTGCATAGCTTTCTGCAAGTGCAGCACTAGGTCTCGTTGTCTTGTCAGGTGTGGTCCCGCCAGATATAGGGTCGGGAACTGACGCATCAACCGTTTGTGAAGGATTTAAGTCATGCCCAAGATAAATGGGAACGAAATTCGCCCCGGCAATGTGCTTGAGCATAACGACGGGCTGTGGGCTGCCGTCAAGGTCGACCATGTAAAGCCCGGTAAAGGCGGCGCTTTTGCGCAGGTCGAATTGCGCAACCTGCGCAATGGCTCAAAGCTGAACGAACGGTTCCGTTCTGCCGACAAGGTCGAGCGTGTCCGGCTGGAGCAAAAAGATCAGCAGTTCCTGTACGAATCCGACGGGATGCTGGTGTTCATGGATTCCGAAACCTACGAGCAGATTGAACTGCCTGCCGAACTGCTGGGTGAACGTCGCCCGTTTTTGCAGGACGGTATGACTATTTTGGTAGAATTCTACGAAAGTGAGGCGCTGAACGCCACGCTGCCCCAGAAAGTGACCTGTAAAATCGTCGAGACCGAGCCGGTGGTCAAAGGACAGACCGCTGCGAACTCGTTCAAGCCAGCGATTCTGGACAATGGCGTCAAGGTCATGGTGCCGCCCTTCATTGGTCAGGATGAAATGATCGTGGTGAACACGGAAACCATGGAATATTCCGAGCGCGCGTAATTCGACGCCTATGAAGTCCATCAGGAGACCGCGACAGCCTGCGCTGCGCGGTCTTTTTTAGTTCCGCCTCTTTAGTTGGCGATATTGTTCGGGGTTGGGGCCGAACAGTTCCAGCATTAGCTCATATTTGATACGGTTGGCGCTGACCTGCCGGTAAAACGCGATCAGGAACGCCGTAGGGCCTTGAATACGGCCAAGCCCGCTTGTCGCGGCCACCACCGTACCGACATCCGTTCTGCCGTTCAGAACCAAATAACCGCCCAGCATCAGAACTCCGACTGTCCCGGCACCGTTGATGACGCTCAGCAGAAATTTGGCCGACAGCTTCCAGATGAACATCCTGCGGCGCGTGTTGTAGATATCGTCAAACTGAGCCTCGACGTCGCGCGCCACCGCATTGATGTCTTCGGTTGTCAGCCGGTCAGTGGAACTGCGCAGAATTCGGACGCGCTCAGCCACGAAGATGTTCACTTTGCGCTGTGACATCAGGACGATGATAATTTGGGGCACGATCATGGATAGTGCGATCATGCCCAACCCTGGTTGGGTCGAGGAAATATAGCCGATCACGCTGATCAAGGTTCCGATCTGTACAACGGGGTCAGAAAAGGCGCCGCCGGCGAATTTGCCCAGTTCTTCCGCCTCGGCCGAGATGGCGGTGGTCATGGTGCCCTTACGCACCGTTTCACCCGATTCGTTCAAGTCGGCCGAACGCACCAAAAGTCTTTGGCGGATCATGCGGATCAAATCCTCACCCAACGTTCCGGCGCGATAGCCCAGCAGCCACTTCAGTCCGAGGCTGAGCAGGATCACGGCCATCATCCCCATGCCCAAATAGATCAACCGGTCCGTTTCAACATCGTCGGCGGTGAGGTGGTTGATGATGTCGCGCTGAAACTCCAGCGGCACCGCTGCCAGAGCCGCGATGGCGATGGATAGAACAATAAGGATGATCTGCCGCCCGGCGCTGGCGCGCCAGATCGCTCTGTACAGCTGAAACATATGCGTACCCGGTTCCTTGAACTTCGGCCAGTGTGGCAGCGCCGCAGGGCTTGTTCAAACGGTACTTGAGGAGCAGGCAAATCGCACGTGCCGGATTGGCGACATGTTAGTTTTCAAGACTGATTACGGCCTCATCGGCCCTCAGGTCCCCCTTGGCTCGGTCCAGTCTCAGATAGGCGATGCCCCAACCGTTTGACTGGGTGAACAATGTGCCGGCCGATTTTCCACCGGACGAGATTTCCGTCCCGACCGGGGCTGTGCCGGCAACCCGGACGCTACGCAGGCCTTTGCGCAGTTCGGTCTTGTGCTTCATCCGCGCGGTAACTTCCTGCCCAACATAGCAGCCCTTTTTAAAGTCGACACCGTTCAGTGTCTCAAAACCGGATTCGAGGATGTAGCTGTCCGGGGTCAGCTCGATGCCGGTTTCAGGTATGCAGTGGCGCACGCGAATCGCGTCCCAATCTGTGTCGTCATCGCTTTCGGCATCTGCAGAGTAAGCCCGCCAGCCCATATCGGGATGACGCGGGTCGGGCAGGGCGCCTTCGGGGGTGGCATCGGTTCCGCGTTGCAGGTTCAGGCCGCTGTCTTCAATGCTGACAGCCGCCCGCAGCTTGTACATGCCCAGCCGTTTGGTCAGTTCATCCGCCAGTACTTCGGCGACATCCAGCAGGATCGCATCGCCATCGCGTTTCAGAAAGAAATCCGCCAGATATTTGCCCTGAGGTGTGAGCAAAGCCGCATAGACCAGCCCGTTTTTCAGCCCGTCAATATCGTTTGTGACCAGACCCTGAAGAAAGCTGTCTGTATCCGGGCCGCTGAGGCGCAAAATACGGCGGTTGGGCATGGGGTGGTCCTCGTCTTTTCCCTTGGCCCCGTGATATAGGAGATCGCGCCGCCATGACCAGAGGGTATCAACCGTGCATGCACCAATAAGCATCGTAATCCCAACCCTGAATGCCGGTGAGGTCCTGCCTGCGACATTGCAAGCGTTGATGGAAGGTCTGCACGCCGGGTTGATCAGGGAGCTGATTGTCACGGATGGTGGCTCAACGGATTCAACATTGGAAATAGCCGAAGAGGCCGGGGCCGGGATCGTAACCGGAAAACCGTCACGCGGGGGCCAATTGCGCCGGGGATGTGCGTCGGCCAAAGGCGATTGGTTGCTGGTCTTGCATGCCGACACCGTCTTGCAGGACGGGTGGAGCAAAGTGGTCGGTGAGCATTTGGACACCGGCAAGCCCGCCGCCTTTCGGTTGTCCTTTGGTGCGAAGGGATTCGGGCCAACATGGGTGGCGGGCTGGGCCAATCTGCGCAGCCGCGTGTTTGGCCTGCCCTACGGGGATCAGGGGCTATTGGTTCCGCGTCAGACTTATTTGAGCGCGGGGGGCTATCAGGATCAGCCGTTGATGGAGGACGTTGCACTCGTGCGCGCTTTGTCGGGCATCACGTTGTTGAAGGCGCGCGTGATTACGAGCGCGGACCGCTATGCGCGGGCGGGTTGGGTGCGCCGTGGGGCTCGGAATCTGTGGACGCTGACGCGGTATTTTCTGGGGGCAGATCCGGAGCGGTTGGCGCAGACCTATCGCCGCTGAGTGTTGCGCGTAATTCGACGACAGATTTGCCCAGGCGAAAGGGCGCGGCAAAGCTGACCAGACACAGGGCGATGATCTGCAAAACCAAGATATGTGCATTGGCCTGCAGATATTCCCATTCATCCTTCAGTTTCCCGACTTGTTCCACCAGATCATCATAACTTTGAGCGAGGATCAGGTAGTCCCCGGCAATGGCGGGAACCTTGCGGCGCATGTTGTCGATGGCCGCCTGAGTTTTATCGTCCAGCGTCGTGAATACCAGAAACTGGTCGATACTGAAGGCGTCGGCTTTGGCCGCCATCGCCCGCATGTCGTCCTGTTCTTCTTTCGCTTGCCGCCCGAACAGGAATTGCAGCCCTTGCAGGGGCGCGACCTCGTTGGTCACGGCAATGAACAGGGGCAGGTCGGCGTTGCTGGCGGTCGAGGCAGACAGAAACTCGACCTTGTCGCACAAAACGGCCGTGTCAGGATCATAGGCCGGATCGCAAAACCTCAGACGAAACCGCGCGGCGTCCCGATCAAAGGCCAGCGTCGCGGCATAGGCCACGTCGATCTGCCGGTCCAGCCGCGAACTGTCAGACGTATAAAGCCCGGCCAACACCGCCACCAGCGCGCCAATCCCACCCAGAACGACCCAGACCAGATCAGCCAGCTTCCACGCCCGGTGCCCCGCCGGTTTTCGAAACAGAAACGCAGTGCCGACCGACCCGATCAGAAAGAACAGGATCAGCAAGAGTAGCTGGTTTTCGGTTACAAATGTCATGACACCAAAGTGACCGCCCGCCTGCGTGCTGGCAACACTCCTCACGTGCAGTTGTACCTTTCTTCTGCTGAAAGGCGTTAAGATCCCGAGCTTTGGCCAAATTTCCGGAATAGTTTGGTCCGGTCAAAGGCTTGTTCCAGCTCATCGGTCCGTTCTTTCACTGAATCCCAAAGTCGTTCCTGCACCTCGGCGATGACGCATTCCATCAGCACCAGAATGGACGCCATGGAATCCCACGCGGACGGAACGGCGATACGCGCGGCGAAGGTATGTTTGGCCAGCCGGTGAATCGGCGAGCGCCACTGATCGGTGAACAGCACGATCTCGGCCTCTCGTTCGTGGCACAGCTGACCGATCAGCAGGGTTGAGTTTTCATAACGGCGCACGTCCAGGGCGATCAGAACGTCATTCTTGCGGATATCCAGCAGGTCATGGGTCCAGGACGCCGCAAAGGGCAGCAGGCGGACATCGGGGCGGATCATTTGCAAGTGAAGGTAAAGGTACTGCGCCAAGGTGCCGGTGATGCGTCCCCCGGTTATGAAGATGCGCCGGTCGGGATCACAGAGCAGGTTGCAAAAGCTGTCAAATTCCGCCGGGTCGACCTCATCAATGGTTCGCTTCTGATTGGCGAGCGTCTGCTGGGAATACCGGTTCAGGATATGCTCTTCCGGCAAGTCGTTCTGCCAGAGGTCACGCTTGGCGACAGGCCCCGAGATCATCTCTTTGACTTCACTACGCAGGGCAGCCTGAAACTGAGGATAGCCGTCGAAACCGGTTTTCTGCAGCATCCGGGCGACGGTAGTTGTCGAAACCGAGGCCGCGCTGGCCAACTCGGTGATGCTGCCAAGGCCCGCCATGGGGTAGTCGTCCAGCAGGACGCTGACCAGTTGCCGCTCGGACGGTGTCATCATTTCCCGCTGGGCCAGCAGTCTGTCCGTTACCCGCACCAATTGGTCCTCCTGCATCTGCTCTATGCGCAGTGTGAAAATTTTTTCACGCTGAACAAGGGTGATGCAATTTGTACAGGAAAATTATTGACAGGTGAATGCTTCGTGTGGAAATTTTTCCACAACGTGTTTCGGGGAATCGCAGGGCGGCACATTGGACATTGGAACAGTTGTTCACACGGACAGATCCGGCGACACACCTTCGGTCGTGTTGGTGTGTGAACATGCGTCTAAACGCATCCCAGGTTTTCTGGGGGACATGGGGCTAACGACGGACGCGCTGGAAAGCCACATCGCGTGGGATCCGGGGGCCTTGGCTGTGGCAAAACTGATGGCAAACCGTATGTCAGCACCTCTGGTTTATGGCGGGGTTTCGCGGTTGGTTTATGATTGTAACCGCCCACCTGAGGCATCAGGTGCCATGCCCTCCAAAAGCGAACACTACATAATCCCCGCTAATGTAGATTTGTCGCCGGAAGAGCGCCTGAGGCGGGTCGAAAGCATTTACGTACCCTTTACCCAAACCCTGTCCGGCTTGGTTGGTAAACACCGCGACTCGCTGGCGCTGATGGTTACAATTCACAGCTTTACGCCAACCTATCTTGGTCAAAAACGAGAGGTTGAACTGGGCCTTTTGCATGGTCACGACGATCGGTTCGCGTTGGCGATGATGAAAGAAGCGCCCTCTGAACTGCAATTCGATACTCGCCTGAACGAGCCGTACTCAGCCAAAGACGGAGTAGCGCATACGCTGGACACACAGGCGTTGCCTAATGGGCTGCTGAACGTGATGATCGAAATTCGCAACGATCTGATCCGCACGCCCGAGCAACAGAGTACTATGGCTGAGTGTCTTGTTCCGTGGATCGACCGGACTTTGGCGGGACTTCGGGAAAGGGAAGCAGTGTGATCAAAGCGATGGCGACATACGTGCGGGTCGTCGACGCGGTCAACTACAGGATTGGCCGGGTGATGATGTGGGGACTGTTCGTGATGATGGGGATCCTGCTGTGGTCCTCAGTCTCTAAGACCTTTTTCCTGCCATCGCTCTGGACGCTGGAAATGGCGCAGTTCGCGATGGTGACCTATTACATCGTGGGCGGGCCTTATTCGATCCAGCTGGGATCGAATGTGCGGATGGACCTGTTTTACCACAACTGGAGCCCGCACAAGAAAGCCTGGTTCGACGCCTTCACAGTTATCCTGCTGATCCTCTATCTGGGCGTCCTGTTCTATGGAGGACTGGGATCAACCGCCTATAGCCTGGGGTATTGGGGCGACGAGCCTGTGTCATATTTCATCGGCCTGCTGACGGGCAGCGAGGAAATCGGACGGCTGGAACGCTCTTCGACCGCATGGCGCCCTTATATCTGGCCGGTCAAGACCATCATGGTGTTCGGTTTCTTCCTGATGTTGCTGCAGGCGATCTCGGAATTTTTCAAAGACATAGCCCGGATCAACGGGCAGGAGATCGGAGTGCGGCGGGCATGAGCCAGGAATTTATCGCCATCTTCATGTTCGCTCTGATGATGCTGATGCTGTTCACCGGACAGCGTGTCTTTGGCGCGATCGGCGCTGTTGCAACCATTGCTGCGCTGGCTCTGTGGGGTACGGGCGGGCAGGACATCACGTTCTCGGCGGCGATGAAGTTGATGAAGTGGTACCCGCTGCTGACGCTGCCGATGTTCATCTTCATGGGCTATGTGCTGAGCGAGAGCCGTCTGGCTGATGACCTGTACCGGATGTTCCACGTTTGGATGGGGCCGGTGAATGGCGGGTTGGCCATCGGCACCATCGGCCTGATGGTTCTGGTTTCAGCCATGAACGGACTCAGCGTTGCGGGCATGGCCATTGGTGCGACGATTGCTTTGCCGGAACTTCTACGGCGTGGTTATGACAAGATCATGGTGACAGGAGTCATTCAAGCGGGGTCCAGCTTGGGGATTCTCGTGCCGCCCTCTGTGGTTCTGGTGCTCTATGCCATGATCGCACGTCAACCGGTCGGGCAGTTGTGGCTGGCGGGTATCCTTCCCGGCCTGTTGATGGCCAGTCTGTTCATCTTGTACATCTGGATCCGCTGCCGCATTCAGCCCGAACTCGGGCCTGCGATGGAAGACGCACATGAGGTGCCCCGGGCCGAGAAAATCCGGCTGCTGGGGGCAGGGGCACTGCCGCTGATCATCTTTGCCGCGATGATGGTGCCGTTTGTGAATGGCTGGACGTCGCTGGTTGAAAGCTCGGCCATCGGGGCGCTGACCGCCCTTGTCGTATCGGTCATCAAACGTCGGATGACGTGGAAGATATTCGAGGACTGCACCAAGCAGACGCTGGCGATTTCCTGCATGTTCATGTGGATCATCCTTGCCGCGCTGGGCTTTGGGGCCGTGTTCGACGGGTTGGGTGCGGTGAAAGCCATCGAGAACTTGTTCACCGAGCAGCTGGGTCTCTCGCCGTGGATGATCCTGATCCTGATGCAGCTGAGTTTTATCGTCATGGGCACGTTTCTGGACGACACCGCAATGCTGGTCATCGTCGCTCCACTTTATGTGCCGCTGGTTGGCGCGCTGGGCTTCGACCTCATCTGGTATGGGGTGCTGTACACGATCACAACGCAGATCGCCTATATGACGCCGCCCTTCGGCTACAACCTGTTCCTGATGCGGGCGATGGCCCCGCCCGAGATCGGGTTGAAGGACATCTACCGCTCGATCATCCCTTTTGTCGGCGTGATGGTGCTGGCCCTGATTATCATAATGGCAGTCCCGGAAATCGCCCTTTGGCTGCCCGGTTATGTTTATGGAAATTAACAAGAATGCCCAGTGAACGGGCACGCAAACTTAAATGGAGAGGAGATTAACATGACGACAAGACGTAAGTTTTTGAAAACAGCCGGGGTGGGCGTTGCAGCCGCGCCCCTGGCTGCGCCTGCTCTGGCGCAGAGCACGATCACATGGCGGATGCAGACCTACGCTGGTCCGGCACTGGCTGAACACGTGATCGACCCGGCGATTGAGATGTTCAATAAGATCGCTGGTGACCGTATGCAGATCGAGCTGTTCTACGCCGATCAACTGGTTCCGACTGGAGAACTGTTCCGCGCCATGCAAAAGGGAACCATCGATGCTGTGCAATCCGACGATGACTCGATGGCGTCGCCGACCGAAGTCACCGTGTTCGGCGGTTATTTCCCCTTTGCCTCGCGCTATTCTCTGGACGTGCCCGTACTGTTCAATCAGTGGGGCCTGAACGAGATCTGGGACGAGGAATATTCCAAGGTCGGCGTCAAGCACATCAGCGCCGGTGCATGGGATCCGTGCCACTTTGCCACCAAGGACCCGATCAACTCGCTGGAAGACATGAAGGGCAAACGCATCTTCACCTTCCCGACAGCTGGCCGGTTCCTCAGCCAGTTCGGCGTCGTGCCGGTCACTCTGCCATGGGAAGACATCGAAGTCGCTGTTCAAACCGGCGAGCTGGATGGCATCGCATGGTCGGGCATCACCGAAGACTACACCGTTGGCTGGGCTGACGTGACCAACTACTTCCTGACCAATAACGTGTCGGGTGCTTGGGCCGGTCACTTCTTTGCCAACATGGATCGCTGGAACGAACTGCCCGAGGATCTTCAGACCCTGTTCAAGGTTTGCTGCGATCAGTCCCATTACTACCGCCAGTGGTGGTACTGGGGTGGCGAGGCCAACCTGCGTGTCAATGGCACCAAGATGCAACTGACAACCATCCCGGACGAAGAATGGGCGACCGTTGAACAGGCCGCAGTGAAGTTCTGGGACGAAATCGCGGCGGAATCCGAGACCAAAGCTAAAGTTGTGGACATCTTCAAGCGCTACAACGCCGAAATGCTCAAGGCCGGTCGGCCTTACCGCTACGGCTAATTCAAGACACAGGGCGGGCGGTTACGCCTGCCCTGAAAACTGGGGAATGAGGCTGATATGACTCTCGACGATTTGAAGTCGCAGTTTACTGCGGGTTTGGTTGATACGGTTTTGGTTTG
>NZ_WPZL01000017.1 GCF_013031245.1 Ruegeria lacuscaerulensis | reverse complement strand
CAATCGTGCCGATGTTGACGTGCGGCTTATTACGCTCAAACTTTTCCTTTGCCATTCCTCAGGCGCCCTTTTGCGTTTTGGGGGACCCTTGGTCCCGTGGTTACATCTGCGCGCGCGAGATATTTGGTTCAAAGGGGAAAATCAAGCACATCCTGCGTGAAAAGCCGGTTAAGACGCCGGATTTTGCGTAACCGTCCCGGAGCCGAGCGGTTGAATCAGATCAGGCCGCCGATCAAACCAACCATTGTCCTTGTGTTCTTCGGCTAACCACTCCTCGACCCGGTCGGCAACTTTCAGGGCTAGCCCACTCATCTGCTCTTCTTTTGTCCGCTCGTGGCCGGATCCCTTGAGAGCGCTGCCGCCGGTCGTATCCTCAAGAACCTGAAACTGCTTGCCTTTGACCAGGAACTCTTCGTTGCGTACATCGTAGACGTTGACCAAAACAATCGCGGTGCTCTTGGGGTTATAGATCACTGGAATACCCGGAGGTGCCAGCATGTACCCTTCCAGGCTGATGCCGATGTCATATTCCTGAGCACCCTCGTAACGGCCAAGTCGGATATCCACTGCGTTCTGGATGGCCTTGGTCCATTCGTCAGGCGTGGCATCCCGCGAAACTGGTCCCTGCACGGCCTTGTCAGCGAATGCATAGTTGACCCGCAACTTGAATTCGCCCAGGGATTCAGGTTCTTCATATACCTGTGTCTGAGTGCAGGCGGCCATCAGGGCCAGTCCGGTGATCAGGGTCAGAATGCGCAACATATGTCTCGTCTCGATAGGCCTGTTTTTCTTTGATCTAACGCACCAATACGGCCTGTGCCAAGCCGTATCAGCAGAAATCTACCCGCGGGCCCTGCAAGATCACGAGAATTTATAGTCACGCGGAAAGCCATAGGGCGGCTTTTTCCCGACACTGGCGCGTTTGGCGAGCCATTGCGACAAGTCAGACTCGTGCCGGGTTTTGTCGCCACCCATAGACCATTTCAAGCCCTCGTCCCACTTGAAGGTGGTCACATCTGACAGCCCACCATCCAATTCCAGCGTGCCCTGACGACCACGCGCCATATTGTATTTCTGCAGACGGACGCCCTTGCCGCGAGTCATCTCGGGCAGTTCGGACATGGGGAATACCAGGAACTTGCCGTTCTGAGACACCACCGCCACGTGATCGCCCTCAACAGGTTTACAGATCACCGCCGTCTCATCGCCTTTGACGTTCAGCACCTGTTTACCGTTGCGGGTCTGAGCCAGCACGTCATCCTCGGGCACCATGAATCCGTTGCCTGCATCCGAGGCCACCAGCAGCTTACGCCCCGGTTTGTGGATCAGGATATCGACGATCTGCGCCTCGTTCGGCAGATCGACCATCAGGCGCAGCGGCTCGCCCATTCCCCGCCCACCGGGCAGGTTGGCGGCGCTGATCGTGTAGAAACGTCCATTCGACGCAAACACCAACAGGCGATCGGTTGTCTCGGCATGGAAGATGAAACGTGGCCCGTCACCGTCCTTGAACTTCAACTCGCGCTTCAGGTCGATATGACCGGTCATGGCGCGAATCCAACCCATCTGAGAGCAGACGACCGTGATCGGTTCCTTGTCGATCATCGCCTCAAGCGGGACTTCTTCAACCTGCCCCGCCTCGGCGAACTGAGTGCGGCGCGCGCCACCTTCGTAGTCTTTGCCAAAGGTCTTCTTGGTCTCTTTCAACTGTTCGGCGATCTTGGCCCATTGCAGGCCATCATCCGCCAGGAGGTCCTCGAGGTTGGCGCGCTCTTCCATCAGCGCGTCGCGCTCGCGGACCAGTTCCATCTCTTCCAGACGACGCAAGCTGCGCAGGCGCATGTTGAGAATGGCGTCGACCTGAACCTCGGACAGCTCGCCCTCGCCCGGTTTGGGCGATACATAATCAGCCTCGCTGGTGGCGCGGACGTGGTCGATGCCCCAATCTTCGCGCATCAGCGCGGCCTTGGGATCGTCGTCATAGCGGATGATGTCGATCACACGGTCGAGGTTCAGGAAGGCGACGATAAAGCCCTCCAACACCTCCAACCGGTGGTCGATCTTCGCCATGCGGTGGCGCGAGCGACGCAGCAGAACCTCTTGCCGATGATCGAGGAAGGCGCGCAGCACCTCCTTCATCGAACAGACCTTGGGCGTCACCCCGTCGATCAGCACGTTCATGTTCAGACTGAACCGCACCTCAAGGTCCGAGTTGCGGTAGAGCATGCCCATCAGCACCTCGGGGTCCACGTTCTTGGAGCGCGGCTCAAGGATCAGGCGGATGTCGTCGGCGGATTCGTCGCGCACATCGGCGAGGATCGGAATCTTTTTGGTCTGGATCAGTTCCGCGATCTTTTCGATCAGTTTGGATTTCTGAACCTGGTAGGGGATCTCGGTGACGACGATCTGCCATTGGCCACGGCCCAGATCCTCGACCTCGAACTTGCAGCGCAGGCGGAACGAGCCGCGTCCGGTGCGATAGGCCTGCGCGATATTCTCGGGCGGCTCGACAATCACGCCGCCAGTGGGGAAGTCCGGGCCGGGCACATAGTTCAGCAGCGTGTCGTCGCGTGCATCGGGCGTCTTGATCAGATGCAGGCAGGCGTCGCACAGCTCGGCAATGTTATGCGGCGGGATATTTGTCGCCATTCCGACCGCGATACCGCTGGAGCCGTTGGCCAGTAGATTCGGGAACTGCGCGGGCAGCACGACAGGCTCAGTCAGCGTGCCGTCGTAGTTGTCACGAAAATCAACGGCGTCTTCGTTCAGACCCTCAAGCAGAGCCTCGGCGACGATGGTCATCCGCGCCTCGGTGTAGCGCGAGGCCGCCGGGTTGTCGCCGTCGATATTGCCGAAGTTCCCCTGCCCGTCGACCAGCGGGTAACGGACGTTGAAATCCTGCGCCAGACGCGCCATCGCATCATAGATCGCGGCATCGCCATGCGGGTGATAGTTGCCCATCACGTCGCCGGAAATCTTGGCCGACTTGCGGAACCCCCCCGTCGCGCTCAGCCGCAGTTCCCTCATCGCATAGAGGATTCGCCGGTGCACCGGCTTCAGCCCGTCCCGCGCATCGGGCAATGCGCGGTGCATGATGGTGGACAGCGCATAGGTCAGATAGCGTTCGCCAATCGCACGGCGCAGAGGTTCGGCTATCTCGCCCCCGTTTTCAGGGGCCTCCATGTTGGGGTCGTCGATCGTATCGTTCATATATGATGTGATACGCCGCAAGCGCGCCTTGGTAAAGCAAGCAACGCGTATTTTGCTGGGGACAAGTCGCGCTTTTTGCAACAGGGGGAGACAAGTCCCGGATTTCCCCCGGTTTTCGACTCGAACGGCAAATTATGGTAGGCTGTCTGCATTAATCTGCTGCCTATTTCTTGTTTCTTGCGATTACCGGGGGATGCGCCATGACGCGCCTTATTGTTATAACTTTCGCAGCACTCGGCTGGTGCTTTTACATAATGAGCGGCGGGCCGGATTTTGAACCGCGCGGCCTGCGTTCCGATCAACCTGCACGCGTTGCCGCAGTTCAAATACCGTCATCCATCGTACCCGCCCGGGCCGAAGAACTTGTGACCAACGTCGCGGTGCGAACGCCGCCTGCACGTATTCAGCCGGAATCCGCAGTCGAAGAAGTCGTTGAAATCGTCGCCGATACTGCCAGCCTTGCGACATTCTCAAGCCTTTCGGTTTTCGAAGATCAGGGGGCCAACATCACGCTCGCTTCGCTGGAGGACGGTGTGGCCGGGCTGCGGCAGATCACCGAAGATGTTCAGGATGAGGCGGTGGAAGCCCCGGCAATACCCGAACCGGAAAAAGACATCCGTGAAATCTCGGGGACCCGTGTCAACATGCGCGATGGTCCGGGCACGATCTATCCTATCATCGGCAAGGCGACCATAGGTCAGAAGGTCGAAGTGCTGAGCGAATCCGGTACCGGTTGGTTGCGCCTGCGCATGTTGCCGCAGCAACAGGTCGGCTGGATTTCGGCGTCACTGGTTCGAAAAATTCCGAACTGACGTCGAAGTGTCATTGTCCTGACCCGAACCTCGCCATAGCTTTAGCGCAGGTTCAGCTTCAGGAAGATCATGCAGAAAACCATTCTTATCACCGGCTGCTCATCCGGCATTGGCCTGGACGCCGCCCATGGCATGCGCGGGCGTGGCTGGCGGGTCTTTGCGTCCTGTCGCCAGCAGCGTGATTGCGACCGGCTACGGGCGCAGGGCTTTGAAAGTCCGCTCATTGACTATACCGACGACGACAGCATCACCGCTGGTTTGGCCGAGGTTCTTGCGGCCACGGGCGGCACACTGGACGCGTTGTTCAATAACGGCGCGCACGGCCTGCCCGGTGCAGTTGAAGATTTGCCGACCGTTGGCCTGCGCCAGATTTTCGAATCCAATTTTTTTGGCTGGCATGAACTGACCCGGCAGGTGATTCCGGTCATGCGGGCGCAGGGCCACGGGCGAATCGTCCAGAACTCATCCGTGCTGGGGCTGGTCGCTTTTCCGTGGCGCGGAGCCTATGTGGCCACAAAATACGCGGTCGAAGGATTGACGGACACGTTGCGCCTTGAACTCAGCGACACCGATATCCGGGTCATTCTGATCGAGCCTGGACCTATCACATCAAAAATCCGCGAAAATTCGATCCCCTTTTTCGAACGTTTCATCAACTGGCAGAACTCGGCCTTGCGCGCGAAGTATGAAGAAACCTTGTTGAAAAGACTGTACGAATCCTCTGGCCCGGATCGGTTCGAACTTCCAGCATCTGCCGTGACGGAAAAGCTGGCCCTTGCGGTCGAATCAAAGCGACCACGCGCCCGGTACTACGTCACAACACCTACCTATATTGCCGGATACCTGCGCCGCATACTGCCAACCCGCACCATCGACCGCATCCTGTCGGACGTCTGAGGCGAAATTACCCGTTCGCTTTTCAGACCCGTGAGGCTAGATGGTAGGCTAGGACAACAAGAAAAGCGGACGGTGTACTCATGGACCTTTTGATGGTCGTTTTGCTGTTGGCCATGGCGGCGGTTGTCGTCGTGCTGGCGATAGGCATCTCCAATTTCGGCAAGAGCGGCAGGAATGCCGCCCTGAAAAGCAACAAGATGATGCAGCTGCGCATCCTGTTCCAATTCATTGCTGTGGTGCTGATCGTGCTTTACGTCTGGCTGCGCGGACAAGGAGCTCAATAGATGGTCGTTCTGAACAAGATCTACACGCGCACCGGTGATGACGGCAAAACCGCACTGGGTAACGGCGAACGCGTTGCCAAATATTCCGGCCGTGTGGCAGCATATGGCACAGTTGACGAACTGAACTCATTTGTAGGTGTCGCCCGCACCGAAGCCGAAGGTGACGTCGAGGCCGCCCTGGCCCGCATTCAGAACGACCTTTTCGATCTGGGCGCGGACTTCTGCCGCCCTGACATGGAAAAAGACGCCGAGGCCGATTACACTCCGCTGCGCATCGTTCCCGCCCAGATCGACCGGCTTGAAGCCGAGATCGATGCCATGAACGAAACACTGGAACCGTTACGCAGCTTCATCCTGCCTGGCGGCACGCGACTGGCCGCTCATCTGCATGTCTGCCGGACCGTTTCGCGCCGGGCCGAACGACTTGCTGTCGAACTCACCAATATGGAACCCGTGAACGAAGTAGCGGTGAAATATCTCAACCGGCTGAGCGACTGGTTCTTTGTGGCCGCCCGTCGCGCCAACGAAAACGGCACCGCTGACGTGTTGTGGGTTCCGGGCGCGAACCGCTGAAGGCGTTGCTGCGCCCCGGTAAAGCTGCGGTGATTTAAATGGTTTTCCTGTTGAAACCGTAATCTGGCTGGCAGGGTCACGCCAGACGCGGCCCGGTTTCGCCAGGAAATTTCAGAACCAAAAACACCGTTTGCAGCCCATTGGCCGTGTAACTTTGTTGCGCCCCTTCGCCGCAAAAAACACAAAACGCGACGTCTCAAGCCCAAGACGTGACGATTTTGCTCTGTTGTCGCGCGAATTGAGACGCTATTCAGACCCTCGAGAGCATTGGTGGAGTCGCTACGCGGCTTACCGTTATTGTAAGGAGCAAGCGCATAATGAAGGTCCTGGTGCCTGTCAAACGCGTGATTGACTATAACGTGAAGGTTCGCGTCAAAGCGGACGGGAGCGGAGTTGATCTCGCCAATGTCAAAATGTCGATGAACCCGTTCGACGAGATTGCGGTGGAAGAGGCGATCCGACTGAAAGAGGCCGGTAAAGCGACAGAGGTTGTTGCCGTATCGATCGGTGTCAAGCAGTCGCAGGAAACGTTGCGCACTGCGCTGGCCATGGGTGCCGACCGGGCAATTCTGGTGGTCGCCGCTGATGACGTGCACACCGATATTGAACCGCTGGCGGTTGCCAAGATCCTGGCCAAGGTGGTCGAGGAAGAGCAGCCGGGCATCGTACTGGCGGGCAAGCAGGCGATCGACAACGACATGAACGCCACCGGTCAGATGCTGTCGGCCCTGCTGGGTTGGTCGCAAGGCACCTTCGCGTCCGAACTGGACATCGAAGGCGACAGCGCCAAGATCACCCGCGAGGTGGATGGCGGCCTGCAAACCATCAGCGTCAAGATGCCCACCATCGTCACCGTCGACCTGCGCCTGAACGAGCCGCGTTATGCATCGCTGCCCAACATCATGAAGGCGAAGAAAAAGCCGCTGGATGAGAAGACCGCCGCCGATTACGGCGTCGACGTCACCCCGCGTCTGGAAGTCGTCAAAACCGAAGAGCCGCCGGCACGCGCCGCAGGCATCATCGTGGGCTCGGTCGACGAACTGGTTTCGAAACTCAAAGAAGCGGGGGCTGTGTAATGGCTGTTCTTCTTCTCGCCGAAGTCAACAATGGTGAGCTGTCGCTGGACGCCACCGCCAAAGCCGTCAACGCCGCCAAGGCACTGGGTGACATCACCATTCTGGCCGCGGGTGGTTCTGCCGCTGCTGCCGGTGAAGCCGCCGCCAAGATCGACGGCGTGTCCAAGGTTCTGGTCGCCGAGGACGCCTCGCTGGGTCACCGCCTGGCGGAATCGACCGCGGCGCTGATCGTGGGGCTGGCTGAGGGCTACGAGCACATCGTTGCCCCTGCGACCACCGACGCCAAGAACGTGATGCCGCGCGTTGCGGCGCTGCTGGACGTGATGGTGATCTCGGATGCCTCCGGCGTGGTCGACGGCTCGACCTTCGAGCGTCCGATCTACGCGGGCAACGCTATTCAAACCGTGAAATCGAACGACGCCAAGAAGGTTGTCACCCTGCGGACCGCCAGCTTTGACGCGGCGGGCGAAGGCGGCTCGGCCCCGGTCGAGACCATCTCGGTCGGCGACAACCCGAGTCTGTCGTCGTGGGTCGAGGACAAGGTGGCCGAGAGTGACCGTCCGGAACTGACCTCGGCGGGCGTGGTTGTCTCGGGCGGCCGCGGTGTCGGCTCGGAAGAAGACTTCAAACTGATCGAGGGTCTGGCCGACAAGCTGGGCGCGGCTGTTGGTGCCTCGCGCGCCGCCGTTGACTCGGGCTATGCGCCGAACGACTGGCAGGTGGGCCAGACCGGTAAAGTCGTCGCCCCAGACCTGTACGTCGCCGTCGGCATCTCGGGTGCGATCCAGCACCTGGCGGGTATGAAGGACTCGAAAGTCATCGTGGCGATCAACAAGGACGAAGAAGCACCGATCTTCCAGGTTGCGGATTTCGGTCTGGTTGCGGACTTGTTCAACGCAGTGCCGGAACTGACCGAGAAACTGGGCTGATCGTAAGATCATGATTTTTTGACGTAAATTGAAAAGGCCCGCCATTCGGCGGGCCTTTTTCAGGTCAGATCACGAATGGCAGGTAAAAGCGCATCCGCAATCGCCCTGTGCGCCGCAGGACCAATCATGTGCTCCGCCATCGGTTGTTGAAGTGTTCCGAATAACATGTCTTCCAGCTCATCGGACTGCCCGGAAACATGGGCTGAAACCTCAACACTACCTGCACTGAGGGGACGTATGGCTTCGAACATTTTATCCGTGACCGTGAATGCGGCTGCTTCACTCTGTTTCCCACCGTCTGTCTGCCGCAGGATTTGGAGGCATAATAGAATGACCGGTGTTTCAACCTTGCGCAACAAACCACTGATCTGCCTAACCCAGTTTCTACGCAGTTCTTCGACCACTACTTCGACACGTGCGTCCGAGTGCTCCTGAAGGCGCGCCATCAAGTGGCACACGAAATGGACATCCGTGAAGTCGACCTCAGGGTAGAGGTCAATCAGAGCCTCAGTCGGAGCCAAAACCCTGTCGTTGCGCCGAGAATGAACGCGATAAAAGTGATTCGACTGACCCAGAAGGCTTGGTGCCTGCAGGATGCACAGTTCGGACCCGTTCAGCAGATCGAACAGCCCCTTGTCGCTGCATAACGCATCAACACCGCAAAACAAGCTGCCCAGGTTCAGGCAGCGCCGATCCAGCTTCTCTTCGAGAATCGCCGCGAAAGGTCTGTCCACAAATCGTCCAAAAGTTTCATCCCCGCCGGTACAAACCATATATGACGTGTCCAGCGACCGCTCTGGCCCTCGAAACCAGAGACGCGATCCACCGTATTGGCAAACGGCATGCTCGGCCTGCCCCGAGCCTGTTTGATGATAGCTCATAACACTCACCCATTTTTCACCCGATTGCCATCTTGCAGCCGCAGGCCTTGAGAAAATCCTAATGTGCGCATTTGAAGCAAATTCTAACGGTCGGATCCCCTTGCCGCCTGCATCAATCTGTCGATACTGTCGCCGTATCCTGTGGCACAGAGGCATCAGAACATGGACGTAAAATCAATCGGAGTGATTGGCGCAGGCCAGATGGGCAATGGTATCGCCCACGTCTTGGCCTTGGCGGAGTATGACGTTTTGCTAAACGATGTGAACCAGGACGCATTGAACAGCGCCATGGCGACGATCGAAGGCAATATGACTCGTCAGGCGTCGCGCGGGAAAATTACCGATGAGGAGATGCAGGTCGCGTTGAAGCGGATCACAACGACGCTTGAGTTGCCGGAACTGGGGCAAACGGATTTGGTGATCGAGGCCGCCACAGAACGCGAAGCGATCAAACAGGCGATTTTCGAAGACCTGCAGCCGCATTTGCAACCCCATACGATCCTGACCTCTAATACCTCATCCATCTCGATCACACGGTTGGCCAGCCGCACGGACCGGCCAGAGCGCTTTATGGGCTTTCACTTCATGAACCCTGTTCCGGTGATGCAGCTGGTAGAACTGATCCGAGGCATCGCCACGGACGAAGAAACCTTCAAAACCTGTAAAGCCGTGGTCGATCGCCTGGGCAAAACCGCCGCCAGCGCAGAGGATTTCCCCGCCTTTATCGTAAACCGCATCCTGATGCCGATGATCAACGAGGCGGTCTACACCCTGTACGAAGGCGTGGGCAGTGTGCAGTCCATCGATCAGTCAATGAAGCTGGGTGCGAACCATCCGATGGGGCCATTGGAGCTGGCAGATTTCATCGGATTGGACACGTGTCTGGCGATCATGAACGTGTTGCACGAAGGATTGGCGGACACGAAATACCGCCCCTGCCCCCTGCTGACCAAATATGTCGAAGCCGGGTGGCTGGGCCGCAAGACCGAGCGCGGGTTTTATGATTATCGCGGCGAAGTTCCAGTTCCTACGCGGTAGCTTAGGAAAAAGAGCCTGGATGAAGACGCCGATCAGGGTTTAAGCGAATGGCCCAATGCCATCGTGTGCTTTCTGAGCCAGGCCATGAACCCCCGAGGGTCGCGTTCAAGCAATTGCATGTCCTCGTCCGAAATAGGCTCACCGATCACAGGTGACTGCGGTTTGTTGCACGAACGGACGATCTCGTGCAGCAGCAGACCCTGCCGCAGGATCGCAGACAATTTGTTGGCAATCTGATACGCGCGCGAGTTTCTGCCCGGAAAGAAAATCGGCACAACGCGGGCACCCGAGCGTCGGATCATCTTCGCTGTGAACACATTCCATTCGCGTTCCAGTGCCGGGCCGAACCAATCGTCCGAGGACATGACGACGCCCGATGGGAACAAGGCTACGACACCGCCGGCCTTGAGATGGTCCATTGCTTTGCCGCGCATCTCCAGCATTTTGGTCTGGGCTTCTGGATCATGCGGGAACGGAACCGGAATCATGAAAGAAGTCGCGGCCTCGTCCAACCCTGTCAGAACCGAGCGGGTCAGGATCCGGTAATCGCTGCGCACTTGCCCGATCAGCTCAGCCAGAATCATGCCATCGACCATACCATGCGGATGGTTCGCCACGACAACCACGGGACCCTCTTTCGGGATGCGTGCGATCTGCTCCTGCGGCGTGGTCAGATCTATGCCCATCACTTCGAGAGCACCGCCCCAAAACCGTTGGCCGCGATAGTATTCGTTCTTTTTCTCGAACTTGTTGACCATGCGTAGAATAGTCAGCTTACCCGTACACCATTCGATGGCGCGAATAGCCGTAGATGTCCACACATCGTCGAACGAATTGGCGTATGTCAGGGTTCTACGATCGTAGATTTCGCCCTGATCCGCTGTCCCATCAACCACCGGGCCTGTCTTGGTCTCGTGCGTCGTTTCCGCCAATTCCTGGTCTTCCCGTTCTTCGTATCGCGACCGATTGAATCAGTACCCTTCCCCGAACTTGTCGTTCACCAGGGTTTCCAAAGCATCAGCCAACGCCTCAGCATCCGGTCCGGACGTCTCGACGTCAATAGTCGTTCCGCGAGAGGCTGCCAACATCAAAAGACCCATGATACTGTCCCCCGACGCAGAAAGTCCGTCTTTGGACACCTCTGCCTGTGCGTCAAAACCCTCGACCACCTCGACCAGCTTCGCCGAGGCACGGGCATGAAGACCTTTTTCGTTAACGATTTTCAAGCTCCGGATGGTCATTCTTAGTCAGTCCGATCTTCTTCCAACGTCACATTTCGCGCATTGATATACTTGCGTCCAGCCTCCATCGCCTGCCGAACCGCATCTCCAATCGGCAGGTGGCGAGATTTGGCCAGTTTTATAAGCATGGGTAGATTTGCGCCGTAAAGGATACGGCGGTCCTGCGGCGCGCAGGCACGCAGGCTCAGATTCGACGGGCTGCCGCCGAAAAGATCCGTTACAACGACGACACCGTCCCCGACATCTACATTGTCTGCAGCCGCGCAGATTTCAGCCTGTTTCGCGTCGCGATCATGGTCGGCCTCGATCGAGATCGCAGCCAGGCCAGGCTGCTTTCCGACCACATGCTGCATCGCGGCCAGATACTCCTGAGCCAGTCCCCCATGTGCAACGAGTACAATCCCGATCAATCCGGCCTCACATTCAACGATCGACGTTCTATTTCGCGGTGCCTAATTGCCACTTGCTGCCCCCCTTCTGCAAGGGCCTTTGCAACCGCCTCGGCCATGGCCACTGATCTGTGTTGCCCTCCTGTGCAGCCAAAGGCCACGGACAGGTGCGCTTTGCCTTCTGCCCGGAAGGCCGGCAGCAACAGGTTCAGCAGATCAACCACCCGGTCGAAAAACGGCGTGTAATTTCTATCCGACTGAACATAGGTCGCCACATCCGGGTTTCGACCATCTTCTGCCCGCAATTCCGGACGCCAGTAGGGGTTGACCAGAAACCGGCAGTCAAACACCATATCCAACCCGCGTGGAAGGCCACGCTTATACGAAAACGATTGGATAGACACGGCCAGATGCCTCTCTCCCTTGGGCGCAAACCAGCGCTCGACCTCCTCTCGCAACTGATGGACGTTCAGCGGGCTGGTGTCGATCAGCGTGTCGGCGATCTCACGTATCGGGGCCAACAGTTCCTTTTCCTGCCGCACGCCGGTTTCGGGACTGGCATCAGCCGCAACCGGGTGCCGCCTGCGGGTTTCCGAGAACCGTCTCAGCAGCATTTCGTCACTGCAATCGAGATAAAGCATTGTCAGATCGACCTGCTCCATGCGTCGCAACCTGACTGCCAGTTCAATAAAACCGTTTGTCGAGAAGTCGCGGTTGCGCGCGTCGATACCCAACGCCATTGGGCGATCGCTTTGCGGGCCTTCAAGCAAACGCATCAAAAGACCCATCGGCAGGTTGTCTATGGCTTCAAACCCCAGATCTTCGAGAACCCGGATCGCTGTGGAACGCCCTGCCCCCGAGGGGCCGGTCACCAGAACGATGCGTCGTTGCGTTGTCATGTGCTGGGCCATTCCGGGTCCACGCGTCCCATTTTCAGAAGTTGCATAAGGGCTGCCGCCAAATTGGGGACACCTGACGCCCGAAGCAAGGGAACAGTTTGCCTCAGCACCAGAGTCGTGATCGGATCCGGCAGACGCGCCTGTTCGGTCTGATCGAGGTCAACCACATAGTTGACCGGCACAGGCCCCGCAGGCTCTGCGCGCAAAAGTCCAATGCCGCGCGCCTCGATCAACCCACTGATATTCGGAGCGGCATCGGCAAGCGCCAATTTTTCAACCATGCGCAACGCCACTCTGTCGTCTGCAATCAAAACTGCCCCCAGCGCCATCATCTGCAAGGCCAGCGTTGACTTTCCTGTCCCTGATCGACCAACAATCAATGCCGAACGCCCGTCAACGCCCACACATGTGGCGTGGATAATGGCAGCGTCCTGATGTTGAATGTCTGAGAGCGTCTGACCACCCATGAGCTTAAACGGGCAGCCCCACTACAAAGCGCGCGCCCTGCGGGTCCGAAGTGATATCTGCCTCGGTCGGGCGGATATTCTCGGCCCAGATCACGCCGCCATGGGCCTCAACAATTTGTTTGGAAATCGCCAATCCAAGGCCGGAATTGTTTCCGAAATGCTCGGGCGGGCGTTCCGAATAGAACCGCGAGAACACCTTGGTCAAGGCCTGTTCCGGGATACCTGGGCCCGTATCCTCGACCACGACAAGAACACGGTTTTCCCGTCGCCGCACCCAAACACGAATTGCGTCACTTTCCTCGCAAAATGAAATTGCGTTGGTGATCAAGTTGACGAAGACCTGCGCCAGACGGGCCTCCAGCCCGTTTATGACAATCGGCTGGGGGGGCAGATCGGTGATGTAATCGATACCCTTGGCGCGGGCTTCTTCGCCAAGATACTGGCCCAAATTACCCAGCAGTTTCAACAGATCGAAGGGCTGCTCTTCTTCCTTGACCAATTCGGCGTCCAGGCGGGACGCGTTAGAGATATCGCTTACCAGACGATCCAGTCGGCGCACGTCATGCTCTATCACACCCAACAGTTTGTCGCGCTGATCCTCACGCTTGACCATCCGCAGAGTACCCACGGCAGATTGCAGGCTGGCCAAAGGGTTCTTGATCTCATGTGCAACGTCAGCGGCAAACTGTTCATTCGCGTCGATGCGGTTGTAAAGCGCGGTCACCATCCCTCGCAAAGCGCGGCTCAGACGTCCGATTTCATCCGGACGGGCACTGAGGTCGGGGATACGGATACGGCCCGGATTGACACCGGCGCCCCGATCCTTACCCATCTCAGCAGCGGCGGCCAGATCGGCCAGAGGGTTGGCTATGGTCGAAGCCAGCACAAGGCTCAGACCAATGGACACCAGCAAGGCGACCACAAACATTTGCAGGATACGCTCCTGCTCTTGCCGGGCCAGTGCGTCGATTTCACCGGCCGGGCCAGCCATTGCAACCGCGCCGACCGGTACTCCATCCTGCAGGATCGAAGCTGCCGCGACGATTACAGTCTGCCCCGCATCGTCTTTGACAGCCTGAACCTGCATCTGCCCCTGCAACGCATGCGGTATGATTTCCTGAACGCGCTGCGCGAGCGTCGGGGCTTCATCAGGGTCCGCACGCGTGAACACAGTAGACAGCCCGGTCCAAACAGCGTTCAGCGCATCACTGATCAAAGTGCTTCCGGTCTGAACCTCGGCTTCCGACCTAAACAGCGCGTGTATCTGCGAAGAGGTCGATGCCCCGCGCGTCCAGCCGATCAGCGTTCCACTTGAATCATAGACAAAAACCTCACCCCCGTCGGGAAGGCTGAGGCCCGCAAGCGTATCCCCGACGTCTGGCAGCCCATCATCCTGAGCCGACCCGGACGTGTCCTGGCGCAACTGGGTTTCAAACACGTTGCTGACCAGCTGCACGTTCCCAACCAAATTGCGCGCCGTCTGCTGGACCCGTTCCTTGCGGGAGTCGTCGAGATACAGCAACCCTGTGACCAGGATCACAAGAGCTATCAGGTTGAAAGTGATGATTTTTCGAGCAAGGGGTGAGCCGCGCAGCGAGAAAAGATTGCGGCGTCGGCGCGACGCCCGGAGCTCGGCCGACTCGGGATCCTGCGGGATGACCCAATCATCCCCCAGAACGACATCACCGTCCCGCAATTCGCTGGCTTGTTCTGTATCACGCACGAGACGCGGTCACCCCTTCAATGCGGTCACGCTTATTCTTCGTTATACCTGTATCCGATGCCGTACAGTGTTTCGATGGCAGAAAACTCAGGGTCTGCCGCGCGCATCTTCTTGCGCAGACGCTTGATGTGGCTGTCGATGGTGCGGTCGTCTACATAAACCTGATCATCATAAGCGACATCCATCAACTGATCCCGGCTTTTGACAAAGCCCGGACGCTGCGCCAGCGCCTGCAGCAACAGAAACTCGGTCACTGTCAGAGACACGTCCGTGCCCCTCCAACTGACCGCATGGCGCAGAGGGTCCATCCGCAGGTCGCCACGCTCCATCACTTTGGTGTCGCCGGTATTGGGGCTTGTTACATCGCCGGAAGTCGCCTCCTGACGGCGCAGCAACGCTCGGATACGCTCCACCAGCAAACGTTGAGAGAAAGGCTTTTTGACATAGTCGTCCGCGCCCATGCGCAGCCCCAGAACCTCGTCAATCTCATCGTCTTTCGACGTCAGAAAGATCACCGGCATCTGGGTTTTCTGCCGCAGCCTTTGCAACAGGTCCATTCCGTCCATGCGTGGCATCTTGATATCCAGCACGGCCATATCCGGCAATTTTTTGTTGAATGCATCCAGGGCAGCCTGCCCATCGTTGTAAGTTTCGACCTCGAATCCTTCGGCTTCGAGCGTCATGGACACAGACGTCAGAATGTTTCTGTCGTCATCCACCAGTGCAATCTTTGACATCGGGTTAACCCCTATTCCTGCTCACTCACGCAATATTTCGCTTTTTAGTAGGGCATTTTTGGCGTTTTTATGGCGGCGAATCAATCCGTATCTGCGAATCGTGCGATTGTTGTCACACAGCTGCGGCAAAAAAGCCGTTAATGGGCACGGAAAAGTGCCCTGTAATTCGGCAGAAAATCCTTGGTGGCGCTAAACTTGGACTTGGTTGCGCTAACTGCGCCAAACCGTCCTGTTCATGCCCTGAACGACCATGATAAGACCCGCCCAACCGCCGGTTATCCCCGGTATACTGCCCCAAGAGCGCACGTGGCTCCGACCGCCGCAGCGCCGTCACAGGAGAAGACACACATGACATCTGGACGGGTTAACCCGCAATTCCGCCTCGAAGATCAGGGCATCGAGGGTCTGGGAAATGTCTATTACAACTTCATGGAACCGGCGCTGATCGAAGAGGCACTCAAGCGGAACGAAGGCACGCTTGGCAATGGCGGCGCGTTTCTGGTGACAACCGGCAAGTTCACCGGTCGTTCGCCCAAGGACAAGCATGTTGTCAAAACAAAAAGTGTCGCAGACACGATCTGGTGGGAAAACAACGCCGAGATGAGCCCCGAAGGGTTCGACGCGCTCTATAACGATATGCTGGAGCATATGAAGGGCCGCGACTATTTCGTTCAGGATCTCGTCGGCGGGGCCGATCCGGCCTATGCCATCAATGTGCGCATGGTCACTGAACTGGCCTGGCACAACCTGTTCATCCGTCACCTGCTGCGCCGCCCGGATCGTGAGGACCTGGACGAGTTCACCGCAGACTTCACCATCATCAACTGCCCCAGCTTCCAGGCCGACCCGGCCAAGCATGGGTGCCGCAGCGAGACGGTGATCGCACTGAACTTTGACCGCAAGCTGATCCTGATCGGCGGCACCGAATATGCGGGTGAGAACAAGAAGTCCGTGTTCACCCTGCTGAACTACATGTTGCCCGAAAAAGGCGTGATGCCGATGCACTGCTCGGCCAACCACGCCGTTGGAAACCCGGTCGACACCGCGGTGTTCTTCGGTCTGTCCGGCACTGGCAAGACCACCCTGTCGGCTGACCCGTCGCGCACCCTGATCGGTGACGACGAACATGGCTGGTCGGATCGCGGCACCTTCAACTTCGAGGGCGGCTGCTATGCCAAGACCATCAATTTGAATGCCGAGGCCGAGCCCGAAATCTACGCGACCACCAGCAAGTTCGGCACCGTGATCGAGAACATGGTCTTCGATCCCGAGACCAAGGAACTGGATTTCGACGACGACTCGCTGACCGCGAACATGCGTTGCGCCTACCCGCTGGAATACATCTCGAACGCCTCCAGCAGCGCGCTGGGCGGGCATCCGAAAAACATCATCATGCTGACCTGCGATGCATTCGGCGTGCTGCCTCCGATCGCGCGACTGACCCCGGCGCAGGCGATGTATCACTTCCTGTCAGGCTTTACGTCCAAAGTTGCAGGGACCGAGCGCGGCGTTACCGAACCTCAGCCCACCTTCTCGACCTGCTTCGGCGCGCCGTTCATGCCGCGCCGCCCGGAAGAGTACGGCAACCTGCTACGCGACAAGATCGCCCAGCATGGCGCAACCTGCTGGTTGGTCAACACCGGCTGGACCGGTGGTGCCTATGGCGTTGGCAGCCGGATGCCGATCCGCGCCACCCGCGGGCTGCTGACCGCTGCGCTGGAAGGTTCTCTGCGCGATGCTGAATTCCGCAAGGACGCAAATTTCGGCTTTGACGTTCCAGTATCGGTGCCCGGCGTAGCCGAAGTTCTGCTGGACCCGCGCCGCACCTGGGACGATCAGGCTGCCTTCGACAAGCAGGCCGAGAAACTGGTGCAGATGTTTGCCGAAAACTTCGAGCAATACCTGCCCTTTATCGACGAAGACATCAAAGCCGTCGCAATCGGGTAATCAAATATGGAGGCGCTTTCGCCTCCATTTTCATTGGGATACCACTCCGCAACGTGATTGCCAAAAAGCTGCTAAATTCGCAGTTTTATTACAAATGCGTTGCTCGAAAAAGCGGTTTGGGGTATCTCAGCTTGACATTAACGTAAAAATGGCCCGGCGCCGAAACACCGGACCGTTAATAAAAAGGCTTTTGGGTGGCTCACGCAGACTCACACATCGACGATTTGAGCAACCTAATCAGATAACTAGTGTATTCCAAAGGGGATGGGTGTCAATATGAGACGTACTGAAAATCACTCAGATCGGTATGTCACGTTTCATCTCTGAACAGGGGTAACTGACACCAAAACGATGGGTAGAACATGACTGAAATTTCAAAACTGACCGAACTGCGCAAGCTGATGCAAAGCATGGAACGGACATTGGGTCTGGAACAGCTTTCTCCGGTTGAGCGCGACATTTATTACGCCGCCGAAGAATTGTCGAAGGCAGATCAGGAAGTCCGCACATTTGGTTTGATCGAACACACGCTTGTGCAAAGCGTCTCGCGCCCAACATTTTTTCGGGCGCTGAAGTCGTTGGTGCAAAAAGGGTATCTTTCGCAGAGCGGCAGTGCCAACCGGGGCCGGTATATCGTTCATGCCCCCAAGTGATGCCCCAGGCCTGCGCAGCGGTGGCTGATCATCGTGCGCAGATGGGCCTCTGACACGTTCTTTGCCTCATTGGCTTATGTGGTCGCATCGTTCCTCACGTTTGAGGTTCTGATGCCGCTGCAGAACGTTTTCTTTCCTGAATATCCAAGCCGGGCCAGCCTGTTGTTTCTGCCGCATGGCGTGCGCGTGCTATCAGCATGGCTACTTGGGTGGCGGGCTATCTTTGCGCTGCTACCAGGCGTCTTTCTTGTGTTCGCGTATCTGGGCGGCAGCGACGTCTTCCTGCCAAACCGTCTGCTGGCCATGACCATTGCAGTCACAACAGTTCCGGCGGTGTTTTACCTGAGTAAATGGGCGGGCTGGGACCTGTTTCCGCGACCAGATCGAAAACCCTGCTGGCTATGCGTCATGGGCGTAGGAATTGTCACCTCTTTTCTTGTTTCAGGGCTGACCAACATGGCCTTCGGCAGTGCGGGCGTGGAATATATCGCCTTTCTGATCGGCGATATCTCGGGCCTGTTTTTTCTGATGCTTGGGCTGTATTTCACACTTCGGATCGTGGACAATCGCAATTAACCCATCAGCCCTCGCCGCAGCAGGTTCAGCCCGGCAACCAGCAGAACCCACAGCGTCACCTTACGAAAAAGCGCCTGATCGATTCGGGGCTGCAGACGCAGCCCGCCCCACATCCCGGCCAGCGCGGGTGCGATCAGAACAGCAGAAAACGAAGCGGTTTCAGCCCGGAATATTCCCGACCCCAGATGGGCCAGCATCAGGGCCACCGCTCCCAGACCGTAGATCACGCCCTGCACGCGCATCTGAACGGCTTTCGGCGTGTTCAGCGCGGTCAGATAGGCGACGGTCGGCGGACCCCAGATACCAGACATCCCGCCGACAAAACCCGCAATCGCGCCCATGACCGCCTCGACGCGTACGGACGGAGAATTAAGGGTCAACTTTGCACCCAGTACCTGAATCAGCGCAAACACCGTAACCGGGAGACCGATCATCAATAGAAAGGTCGACTTGGGCACAAGGCTGACCACCTGAGCCCCCGCAAGCAAAAACATAAACCCGACGAGCAGAAATATGCGGAACTGCCTGACCGAAGACACAGCCGCTGGAACGCCTTCACGCAAGGCCTGAACACCGTTTGTTACCAGCGTGGGCAGAATCAGCCCTGCTAAAGCTAGGTTGGGCGGCAGGAAAATACTCAGACCTGACACCAGAACCATGGGCATGGCAAAACCGACCATACCCTTAACCCAGCCCGCCACAAAGGCGACGCCCAATGCCACCATCAACTCTTGCGGCGTCAGTATGGAAAACAATGCCATAGGCCCCTGATATCACCTCTTGCACGCGCTGCACCGCAAAATTGTCAAAGCAATTTTTGAACTTTTTCGCCGCATAATACGTATTTTTGTTGCGCTGCACGTGCAGCATGGTATGACCAGACGACCTTAGGAGAGACCGGAATTATGGCCCACGACGGACAGGATATGACCCAGATGACAACATCCGCGATTTTGCCCGACCTTCTGACACTGACCCGTGCGGCCGTACCCGCTGTCGAAGCAGTGTTTGAGCGTGCCCGCGAGTCGGTCCGTGGCATGGTCACCGCAGAGGGCCGGGTGTCCGGCGCATTGATCGAGGCGAACCAGACAGCGGCCCATGGCCTGTCCTGGCTGGCCACCTATCACCAGTCGCTGACGCAAATGCAACGCTGGGCCGAGGCGCTGGATGCGGACGGCAAGTTCGGTGAGGTTGAGCAGCTACTGCACCAGATCGCCTTTGGCGAATACCTGCATCAGGTCGCAGGCGGCATCCCCATGAATCAGGGTGAGGTCGTGCGCCTGCAGGATATGGGCCTGGGCTGGGACGCGCTCTCAGGCTTTCAAATCCCGGAGATACAGACCCTGATGGCGCAAGCCAACTCACAGGCCGCGCGCAGCCGTCTGGTCGAGCTGATGGAGGATCAGGCTGGTGCCACCATGTTTGGCGCCTCAGGTCTGGACGAAGAGCTTGAAATGATCCGCGACCAATTCCGCCGCTACGCGCAGGAAAAGGTCGAGCCTAACGCCCATGAGTGGCACCTGAAAGATGAGCTGATCCCGATGGAAATCATCGAGGAACTGGCCGAAATGGGTGTCTTCGGCCTTACCATCCCCGAGGAATTTGGCGGGTTCGGCCTCTCCAAAGCTTCGATGTGTGTGGTGTCCGAGGAATTGTCGCGCGGCTACATCGGTGTGGGCTCACTGGGCACCCGATCCGAAATCGCGGCCGAGCTGATCATCGCAGGTGGTACTGACGAGCAAAAAGCCAACTGGCTGCCGAAACTGGCCAGCGCCGAAATTCTGCCGACCGCCGTATTCACCGAGCCCAATACCGGGTCGGACCTTGGCAGCCTGCGCGCTCGCGCAGTGAAAGATGAGAACGGCGACTACCAGATCACCGGCAACAAGACATGGATCACCCACGCGGCCCGCACTCATGTGATGACATTGCTGGCACGAACCAATCCGGACACCACCGACCACCGTGGCCTGTCGATGTTCCTGGCGGAAAAAACGCCGGGTACGGACGAGAACCCCTTCCCCACCCACGGCATGACCGGTGGCGAGATCGAGGTTCTGGGCTATCGCGGCATGAAGGAATACGAGCTGGGCTTTGACGGGTTCAAGGTCAAGGGCGAGAACCTTCTTGGAGGAGAAGAAGGCAAAGGCTTCAAACAGCTCATGGAAACCTTTGAATCCGCCCGCATCCAGACTGCGGCCCGCGCCATCGGTGTGGCCCAAAGCGCCCTGGATATCGCCATGCAATATGCGCAGGAGCGGAAGCAATTCGGCAAGTCCCTGATCAGCTTCCCCCGGGTATCCGGAAAACTGGCGATGATGGCGGTCGAGATCATGATCGCGCGTCAGCTGACTTATTTCTCAGCCTGGGAAAAAGACCACGGCCAGCGCTGCGACCTTGAGGCCGGGATGGCCAAACTACTGGGCGCCCGTGTGGCCTGGGCCGCTGCCGACAACGGCTTGCAGATCCATGGCGGCAACGGCTTTGCTCTGGAGTACAAAATCAGCCGCGTCCTGTGCGACGCGCGCATTCTGAACATATTCGAAGGGGCTGCCGAAATTCAGGCACAGGTCATCGCGCGACGACTGCTTGGGTGACCAATTTCGGCAATCCTGTTTCCCCAACTGACCCGGCCTCTGTGCCGGGTCTTTTTCTTGGCCGGTCGATTTCGTACGCGCGGTAATCACCAGTTCGCGTGCGTTCCGGTCAGTCCTGATCCGCCGACACAGAAACTTCCCCCTTTGATTTCGCCTGTATCCCCGTTAGAGCATTTAACGATAACCAAAGCCCACACGAGCAGCCGGCACACACCAAATGACCCGATTGATATTTGCACTTTGGGCAACAATTGCAGCCTTCGTCCTCAGTGCCTGCGCGACTATGCAGCCAACCGGCAGCCAGAACGACATCGACGATCTGGCACAGGCTATCCAGAGCCTGAGCCCCCAAGTCGATCCGGCTGAGGCCCGGCAGGCCGCCACAATTTCCTATACCTATTCGCAGCAGCTGGCGCGGGAATGGGACGTCACCGGCCCGGCCATCGTCCACAACGCCAAGGTCGCCAACGGGTTTCGTGAACGGGGTCTTTGCAATGACTGGGCCCAGGCGATGACCACGCGCCTGCGGCAGGAAAACTTCCGAACGCTGGACCTGCATTGGGCCACCTCGCCTCCGACGGCATTCAGGATCATCCACCATTCGGCATTGATCAGTGCCAAGGGGGATTCGATGTATGACGGCATCATCCTTGATCCGTGGCGGAACAGCGGCGCGCTCTTCTGGGCGCCGGTGCGTGAGGACACCAAATACAACTGGCGGCCCCGTCTGGAAGTGCGCGAGGAATTACTGAGCGGCGAGAATCCCTACTGACCAGCAAGCCGCCCGTTTCATCGGCAACTGCAAAGGGTTAAGACACTGGTATGACGCGCCTGATCCTGACACTGCCCTTGGTGGCTCTGTTCCAATGCGACAAGGACGAATCCGTCGCCGCCTATGGCGCAGCGGATCAGACTTGGGCCTTGCAGGAGATTGATGGTCAACCCTATGTGGCCACCGCCCTGCTGCGCTTTCCCGAAGAGGGCAAGATCGAAGGCAACGCCCCCTGCAACAGCTACAGCGGCACCCTGAACGCACCCTATCCCTGGTTCGAAATACAGGACCTGACCGCCACCCGCGCGGCTTGTGCGGGGCTGGAGGCTGAAGGGTTTTATTTTGCCGCCCTCATGACCATGACCCAGTCCGAAGTGTCCGGCGGCGTGCTGATCCTGCGCAATGAGGACGGGCACGAAATGGTGTTCAAAGCCGTCGAGTAAACTGGTCCACAAACCGCGCCCGTGCCTCGGGCAAGGGATGATTGCCCAGCGAAGGGGCCAGATGATGTTCAAGGAAATAACCGGTGGTGTGCAAGCCCTTTGCGATCTCAGTATCCGGCGCAACCCCTTCACCGCGCAGACAGGGCGGCAGAGGCAAAAGCTTGTCCGCCCACTCCCCGGCCCCCTCGGCACTGACCGCACGACCGGTTTTGGGCGAGACAAAGACCAACCCCTCAGTCGCACCCGTCACCGCACAAGCGGACAGATCGAGGCCAAAGCCCAATTCCTCGAGAAGTGCCAGTTCCCAGCGCAGATAGGCCAGAGGCCAGATGTCATCCTGCCCAAGCAAGTCCATCAGTTGTTCAGTCTGTTTGTAAATGCTTGGATGTGGCTCCCGTTCCGGCAGGCAGAACGAGAGCAGAGCCACCACCGCATTCAGCCCGGCCAACGCCAACCGTCCTGAAAACGCCGCAGCTGCACGCGACCGCAACGGTTCAACCTGAAACGTCCCGATATGCTCTTCAAGCCGGGCACGCCAGAGCACATCCAACTGCGCACCGGGCTGCAGGATGGGCGCAACCTTGCGGCTGGCACCCCCTCGCACGACACCGGCATGGCGCCCGTGGCCTTCGGTGAAGACCTCGATGATAGCTGCCGTTTCACCGTGACGGCGAGAGGTCAGGAGTATGCCGTAATCGCGCCAGTCCATGGGTGCGCTTTCCACACAATTCAAACGATCTTAGCGGTTTCGGCACGTGTGGGTTGCATCGCAAATACCCGTGTGAATAACCTGCTGACGATCAAACTAGAGAACGAATACAGCCGTGGAAAGATTTAAGAAAATTTTTAGCTGGGTGTTGAAAGCCCTTGGATCGATTGTGCTTATATTTTTCCTCTTTATCGCGGGCATCCATTTTTTCAGCCGTCAGGAAAAGGCCCTGGCGAAAGAGTTTCTGCTGCTCGCAGGTGACAAAAATTACGAGGCTGCTTTCGAACTAACGTCTAACGATTTGAGGAAGATTTATCCCCTGCAAATGTTGAAATCACAATTCGAAACACTGCAGGCGTACACGGAGGTTTCCTTCAACACTGTCCATATCGGAAGTGGCAAAACGACCTTATTTGGCACGGCCACAACGGCGGGCAATTGCATCAGTTCAATCGCCTTCGTCGTAATAGATAACCATATCTCGACATTTCAGATAGACAATCCTTGTCTCGATGATCAGGTCGCTGCTTGATGAGAAACCGTATCCAGTCACAAACTAGCACGACGTGCTTAGGGTATAGGGGGCTTCAACCTCCTTCACTCCGGCAGATACCGCAAGATCGACAACTTGACAAAACGCCGTCAAAGCCCACTACTTAACATTATAGTTAAACAGGAGGCTTTGATGCGCGGAATCACCATCACCTACAGCTTTGACGGCGACGAGGCCGACTGGCAGACAACCACCGATGCCTTCATCGCGGCCATCGACGCCGATCCGAAGGCCGCCGGAAAATTCACCTATCAAGTCGCGGTCGCCGATGACGGGAAATCCCGGTTTCACTGGGGCCGGTGGGACAGCGCCGAAACACTGGCGCATGTACAGTCACAACCGTATTTTAAGGCCTTTGCGGCCAAAGTTCGGGAATTCGCGGACGGTGCGCCCAATGCCGTCGGGCATGACGTCAAAGCCAAAACGGGGGGATGGTAGGGCTAGTCCAACCCTTCTTCACCCAGCAGATGCCGCCCTTGCTGGTCCTCCACCTCAATCACCCAGAGGTCGGGGTCAAAGCTGCGCTGGCGTTGAATGGCGTCGTCTACGTCCCCCTCGGGACCGGAGGACAGCTCGACCCATTTGCGCTCACCGCTCATCAGGTCAAAGCTGCGTTGAAACGCCACCGCGTGTCCGTCAAGCGTGTTCAGTTTGACCAGCACTGCGCCTGCGGTGTCATCGCCATGGGTCACAACAAAGGCCGGAATGTCCTGAAACCGCAGCCGCGCCAGATAGGCGTGGACCCAAAAGTCAGCCGTCAGGCGGGTCATGCGTTGCCGTCTTTGAAATCCAGACCCATTTCCGAGTAACGCTCGGACTCCTCCAGCCAGTTGGGCCGGACTTTCACCTGCAGGAACAGGTGGATCTTGCGGTCGAGGAACTCTTCCAGCTCGGCCCGTGCCGCCTGGCTGACGGCTTTGATGGTCTCGCCGCGCTTGCCCAGCACGATGCCCTTGTGGCCGTCGCGCATGACATAGATGACCTGATCTATCTTGGCCGAGCCGTCCTTGCGCTCTTCCCAGTTCTCGGTCTCGACCGTCAGCTGGTAGGGCAGTTCCTGATGCAGGCGCAGGGTCAGTTTCTCGCGCGTCATCTCGGCTGCGATCATGCGCATCGGCAGATCGGCGATCTGATCTTCGGGGTACAGCCACGGTCCCTCGGGCAATTCCGAAGCCAGCCATTTGCGCAGGTCGTCGACGCCATAGCCGCGCTCGGCTGAGATCATGAAGGTTTCGGCAAACGGATAACGCGCGTTCAGGTCGCTGGTCAGCGCTAACAGCGCTTCAGAGGGCACCTTGTCGATCTTGTTGATAGCCAGCGCGATCTTGCGGCCCTGCCCGATCTCTTCCAAGCCTTCGAGGATGCGTTCGACCCCTTCGGTGATGCCGCGATGGGCCTCGACCATCAACACAACCACATCCGCATCTGCGGCCCCGCCCCACGCGGCGGCAACCATGGCGCGGTCCAGACGGCGGCGGGGTTTGAACAGGCCCGGCGTGTCGACAAACACCAGTTGCGCGTCGCCCTCCATCGCCACGCCGCGAATACGCGCGCGGGTGGTCTGCACCTTATGCGTCACGATCGAGACCTTGGCCCCAACCATGCGGTTCAGAAGGGTGGATTTGCCCGCATTGGGCTCTCCGATCAGAGCGATAAATCCGGCGCGTGTGGTCATGTGTCCTGCGATCCTGTTTGCAAGTGCGCACCCCTATAGCAGAAAGCCGTGGCGGGCCAGAGGGTTTTGTCGCATTGCAGCCATGCGTCCGAATTGGCAGAACCAAGGTACGCCACGCCGAACCCAGCCAGGCGATCAATCCTTCAATGAGGCAGACATGAAACGCCGTGAGTTTCTTTTGGGCAGCGGGGCCGCTGCAGGAGCGTTGGGATTGGGCAAATTCGGGCTGGCAGCAGGTTCTCAGGAACTGGTCATCCAGCCAGCCAGCTTTGCCCTGCGTGAACAGGTGACGACCGGCATGGTCAGTCTGACACCGGACGCACCTCCCCCGGTTCTATATGGCAAGCAGGGCGAAGTGATGCGCCTGCCGGTTCGCAATACCCTACCTGATTACACCGCAATGCACTGGCACGGACTTCGTATTCCGAACGACATGGATGGGGTGCCCTACCTGACCCAGATGCCGATGAGCGAGGGCGAGGTGTTCGACTATGAATTCACTCCGCCAGATGCGGGTACCTATTGGTATCACCCCCACTGCATGACGATGGAACAGATGGCCCACGGCCTGACCGGCGTGATGGTTATAGCCGAACCCGAAGGCCCCGGCTTCGACAGCGAACAGGTGGTCAACCTGCGTGACTTCCGGCTGGATGAGGACAGCGTTTTCCTGCCCTCCTACACCGCGCGTGGGGCGGCGCGGGCCGGGACGTTTGGCAATGTGCAGACGGCCAACTGGCTGGACGCACCGACCTATGACCATACCGCAGGCGGGCTGGTGCGGCTGCGGGTCGTCAATACCGACACCACCCGCATCTACAAACTGCATCTGGACGGTGCCGAGGCGCGGATCATCGCGTGGGACGGCCACCCAGTCGAGTTCGATATCCCGATGCCCAACGCAGAGGAGCCATTACTGGTTGGTCCCGGCCAACGCGTGGATTTTGCGGTGACGATGCCCGCAGGTGAAGGGCAAACGGTCGATTTGATGGCCAAATTTCCCGGCCAACCGCATCGGGCCATGGCGCAATTGCGGGCAACTGGTTCGTCAGCGGGGCGTGATCTGCGGGAGCTACACCCATTGTCGGTGAACCCGGTGGCCAGGCCCGATTTGACCAGCGCCGAGCTGCACGAGTTTGCCTTTGGCTGGACTCCCGAAGGCAATGAGCCGAACAACGGGTTCTGCGGCTCACTGGGATATAATTTCTGGTCGATCAACCGGACGCCATGGCCCGGTGATGCGGCACAAGGCGTTGGACCTCTGGCAACGCTGGAAATGGGCAAAAGCTATGTCCTGCGGCTGCGCAATAAATCCCCCAATCTGCATCCGATCCACCTGCATGGCCTGGCCTTCGTACCGCTGAAATCAAACCTGCGTGCCTTGCCGCCGTTGATGACGGACACGATGCTGTTGCTCAAGGACGAAGTGGTCGAGATAGCTCTGGTCGCGGACAATCCCGGCGACTGGGCGTTTCATTGCCATGTAATTGAGCATCAGAAAACCGGACTGACGGGTTTTATTCGGGTGGTTTGAAGCTCGAATCGGCTGAGTCGTTCAAACGAAGTAAAGAGGCGCGGCGCTGAGTTCGCCTGGCTATTTAGGCAGACGATCCAACAAAGCCTTTGCCGCCGCCTGCTCGGCCTGACGTTTTGATCCGGCGGTGGCCTGTGCTTCGGTTCCGTCCTGAAGGCGGGCCGCGATGGTGAAAACAGGGGCGTGGTCCGGGCCGCTGCGCTTGATTTCAACGTAGCTGGGCGGCTTTTGCCCCCGCGCCTGCGCCCATTCCTGCAGCGAGGTCTTGGCGTCGCGCGCGTCAGCCTCGACGGTATGGATGCGGTCGCCCCAGAGGGCGAGGATCACGTCGCGCGCTGCCTCGAACCCGGCGTCGCGGTAGATGGCGGCGATCACTGCTTCCATCGCGTCGCCCAGCAGGGCCTGTTTGCGGCGGCCCCCGGACAGCATCTCGGACCGCCCCAGTTTCAGAACTGCGCCCAAATCGATCTGGCGAGCGACATCGGCGCAGGCTTCCTTGCGAACAAGTGCATTGAAGCGCGGAGCAAGCTGACCTTCGGAAGCCTTACGGTCAGCCTCAAGCAGCGCGGTCGCCATGACGAGGCCCAGAACGCGGTCGCCCAGAAACTCCAGCCGCTGGTTGTCGGGCCGGGTTGGGGACGACACGGACCCGTGGGTCAATGCGCGCACCAGCAGCTCGGGGTTAGAGAACTCATACCCCAATCGCTGCTGAAACGCCTTTATGTCGGCCGAAAGCTTCAATTGACCGCCTTGAAGAAACGGTCGCTACGCCACGTCCAGAAGAACAGCATCGACCGTCCCGCGGAGGAGAACATGATGCGGTCCGCGCGGCCGATCAGGTTTTCGTAAGGCACGTAACCAACCCCACCGGCCGATTGCGGCAGGCGGCTGTCGCTGGAATTGTCGCGGTTGTCGCCCATGAAGAAATAGTGGCCTTCAGGCACGGTATAGATGCCGGTATTGTCCGACGCCTGATTGCCAATGTTCAGCACGTCATAGGAAACACCGTTCGGCAGGGTCTCGATCAGGCGAGACTTTTCGCAGACACCTCCGATCCCAACGGGCCCGTTTTCACAGCGCGGGCGCAGACGTTGTGGACCCTGCGGCGCAGCGACTTCGGTAAAGACGCCATCAGGCTGTTGCGGAACCGGAGTACCGTTCAGAACAATTTGCCCCTCACGGATCTGAATGCGGTCGCCCGGTAGGCCAATCAGGCGTTTGATATAATCGCGCCCTGTGACCGGGTGGCGAAACACGATGACGTCTCCGCGTTCCGGCTCACCACCCAGCAAACGCGAGTTATCGTCCCCCTGCATCCAGCCACATACATCCTCAGCATCAATGTTCAGGCCGACGCTGGGGATGATCAGGCTGGGGCATGAGGCGTAGGAATAGCCATAGGCCATCTTGTTGACGAACAGGAAGTCCCCGATCAGCAGGGTCTGCTTCATCGAACCGGACGGAATCCAGAATGGCTGAAAGAACAGGGTGCGGAATACGCCCGCTATCAGCAGGGCGTAAACGATGGTTTTGACCGTCTCCCAAAAGGCGTTACCTGTCTTGGCTTCCTCGGCCATACTGCTCTCCAGTCCTTGCGTTGTTGGGGTGCTACATGCGGGTCAGGTAGGGGCAAGTCAAGGCTGCGCGGTGCCTTCGTGAAGCGGGCGCGCTTCGATCACAACAAAGGCCTGCGCCCAGGGGTGATCATCGGTCAAAGTGACGTGGATGATCGCCTCATGACCTTCGGGCGTCATTTCATTCAGACGCTCGGCGGCCCAGCCGGTGACATGCATCACGGGCTGACCGGTGCGCAGATTGGTGACGGCCATGTCTTTCCAGGCAATACCCATACGCAACCCGGTGCCCAGTGCCTTGGAGCACGCCTCTTTCGCGGCCCAGCGCTTGGCATAGGTGCCGGCGGTGTCGTGGCGGCGTTCGGCCTTGCGTTGTTCGGTTTCGGTGAAGACACGGTTGCGGAACCGGTCGCCGAACCTGTCGAGGGTGCCCTGAATACGCTCGATATTCGCAAGGTCTGTGCCGATGCCGAGGATCATACTAGTTGCTCTCTAAGATGCACTTCGCGCCTGAAATACAGTGGTTTCCATCCACAGCCAGTAACGACAGATTCCGATGGATACTATCGCCCAAATCAGAAGGATTCCGTTCCCCTTCAAAATAGCTGAAATATCCAACTGTCCTCCGTGGGTCATCACGTAAATTAGAACCGAAATCTGAACAACCCACCACACAGCGACCGCTAAGCACACCATGTACGCAGCGTTGTACCACAATGCAAAGTCAGAAACGGGTTCAGGGTATCGCTTAAAAATCCGAGACGTCTCGAGAATGGTCGCCAAAGCAATCGGTAGAACAAATACCTTAACTGGAAAGAAGAAGGCTGCATCGAAACCAAATATTGTTGTGCCTTCTTTGGAAACCCAAAGAAACTGGAACATCACGAAGAAAGCCAAGAAGCGGAAGCGGTTGAACAACAAAGCCCGGTCGTATTTTTTAGACGTGTCAATCACTACAACCGCACCGTCAAAATCTTATAACTCGCCACCCCGAAGAACCCCGCAAAGGCCAGATCGAACCAGCGGCGGGCACATCTGTAGGCGCGGACCATGCGCTCTGACGAGAAAAGGAACGCGTAGCCGATGAAGATCAGCAGTGAGCCTGCATAGAGCATTGAAAAATAGCCGAGCAGCATCGCGAGGCTGGAATCATTTGGCGCGACGATCGCATAGATCGACCCCCAACTGAGGATTGCTTTGGGATTGGTCAGGTGAATGGCTGCACCCTTGGCGAAGATCGTGCCAAGCGAGCCTTTGACCGGTTTCCCTAACGCCACTACATCTGAGGTCATGGCCCGGCGCAGGGCTTTCAAGGCCAGCCAACCCAGATAAGCCACGCCGACATAGCGGATGACCTCGAACACCCAGACATTGGCAAGCATAATTGCGGACAATCCAAGCGCTGCGGCGATGCCCCAGGCAGCAGACCCCGCGCAGATACCCAGTGCAAAGGCAAGACCGGCAGTGCGGCCTTCGTTCATCGCGGTGCCGGCAATACCCATTGTCGCTGGTCCCGGAGAGCCCCCGGCCATCAACCAGGCGAACCAGATGGCGACAAAGCCGGGCGTGATCATGCTCGCGCCTCATCCATCAGGCGGCGCATCTCGGCAATTGCCGGGGTGAGCCCAAGGAAAATCGACTCGCCGATCAGGAAATGGCCAATGTTCAGCTCGCGCACTTCAGGGAAGGCGGCAACGGGTTTCACCGTGTCGTAGGTCAGGCCGTGGCCCGCGTGGACTTCCAGCCCCAGCGAATGGGCGAAGGCAGACATCTCGCGCAGAGATTCCAACTCGCTCGAGGCCTCGTCCATGCGACCTTCGGCATGGGCGTCGCAATAGGCACCGGTGTGCAATTCAATGACCTCAGCGCCGATGCGATGGGCGGCCTCGATCTGACGCTGGTCGGCGGCGATGAAGATGGACACGCGGCACCCTGCCTCACGCAGAGGGGCGATGTAATGGGCCAGCTTGTTTTCCTCGCGCGCCACTTCAAGACCGCCTTCCGTGGTGCGTTCCTCGCGCTTTTCCGGGACAATGCAAACGGCATGTGGCTTGTGGCGCAGTGCGATTTTCTGCATCTCGGGAGTTGCCGCCATTTCAAAGTTCAGCGGCACCGACAAGACCTCCATCAGCCCGTCGATATCAGCGTCCGAGATGTGGCGGCGGTCTTCGCGCAGGTGTGCGGTGATACCATCGGCACCGGCATCCTCGGCCAGTTTGGCGGCACGCAGCGGGTCGGGATAAGCTCCGCCACGAGCGTTGCGGACGGTGGCCACGTGATCGATATTCACGCCCAGACGCAGGAGTTTGTCAGACATCGCTAGATTCCTTTCCCGAATTTTGGCCCGAGCCTAGCGGGTTTGTCACAGGAACGGCAGTCTTGGTTTCGGCCAAACGCTTGATTTCCTCGAACTTCGCTTTGATCTTATCGCGGCGGCGTTGCTGATAGGTGCGGATCAGCGGCAGACTAAGGTAAAAGCAGACTATTCCGGCCAGAATACCGGGAAAGATGCCGCCGATCAGATAAGGGTAGAACACCTCGCGGTAGAAGATACCCAAACCGTGCCAATCAGCCACCCGGTCGGTAAACACAGCGATCAGGTTGTCCTTAAGATCCCCGATCGCATTTGCGAATTTGCCCATCAGACCATGCGTGTCGCCTTCCTGAAACTCGGTCCCCAGCAAATAATGCCCGGTCTGCAGGCAGACGACACCTATGGGTACATAGGTAAGAGGATTGCCGAAGAACGTCCCGCTAAGCGCGGCCAGAATATTGCCGTTGATCAGGCGGGCCAGCACTGCGGCGACCACGAAATGCAGCCCGTAGAACGGCGTGAACGCAGCAAAGACCCCCGCCCCGATCCCGCGCGCGATGCGTTCAGGGGAATCCGGCAGGCGACGGACGCGGTGTTTGACATAGTGAAAGGCCCGGGTCCATCCGCCACGGGGATAGACGAATTCCGAAGCGATCTGGACAGGCGAGCGTCGATCTCGGCGCTTGAATACCACTCCTGATCACCCCTTCTCAGCCAGCCGCAACGGCGGGTTTGGTCCTGTCTCTGAATCGTTCGACCGCGGCAACGTCGCTTTCGGCCTCAAGCATCAGCATCAGCGAATGCAGCTGCTCCAGATCGCGCAACTCGACACTGACCAGAAGACGGTAAAAATCCGGTTTGCGATCGACGAATTCCAGGTTCGAGATATTGGCCTTTTTCTCACCGATCAACGTGCAGATACGTCCCAGCACACCGGCATCGTTGCCAATGGTCACGTCCAGCGTCGCACCATAGACCGCAGGGTGCGTCCCCGAGTGCCAGTGCAGATCGACCCATCGGTCGGGTTCGCCTTCGTAATCGGACAGACGGTCACAATCGATGGCGTGCACGACCACGCCCTTGCCCCTATAGGTGATGCCTACGATGCGCTCACCCGGCAGCGGCTGACAGCAGGGCGCGCGTTCGAATTTCTGCCCCGGCTCAAGACCGATCACCGCGCGGCGCAGCGGTATCGCGTCGCCTTCGTCCTGTGTAAGTTCGGGGTAGACCGCGCTGACGACGTCGTGGGCGGTCAGTTCGGCGCTGCCGAGGCGCGCCAGCAGCTCGTGCCGGTCCTTCAGACGCAAATGCTTGGCGGCCGTGTCGAGGGCCTTATCGGTGGCCTTACGACCCACGTTTTCGAACCCGGACCGGGCCAGCTCTTTGCCCAGTTTGATAAAGCGTTCGCGGTCCACCTCGCGCAGGGCGCGGCGGATGGCGGTGCGGGCTTTGCCGGTAACGGCAATCTCAAGCCATGTGACCTGCGGTGTCTGACCATCGGCTGTTATGATATCCACCGATTGTCCGTTCTTGATCCGGGTCCATAGGGGCACGCGGATGCCATCCACCTTGGCGCCCACACAGGCATGGCCGATCCGGGTGTGGATCGCATAGGCAAAATCAATCGGCGTCGCTCCACGTGGCAGTTTTACCACGTCACCCTTGGGCGTGAAGCAGAACACCTGGTCGGAGTACATTTCCAGTTTGACGGCTTCGAGGAAGTCTTCGTGATCCTCCTCGCTGTCGAACTGCTCGGTCAGATTGGCAATCCACTTTGCCGGGTCAACGGCAAAGGGGTTTTCCGAGCGCACACCGTCGCGATAGGACCAGTGCGCCGCAACGCCGGTTTCGGCCACGTCATGCATCTGGCGGGTGCGAATCTGCACCTCGACCCGTTTGCCATCGCGACCCGAGACCGTGGTGTGGATTGAACGATATCCATTCGATTTCGGCTGACTTATATAGTCCTTGAACCGACCCGGCACAGCGCGCCAGCGCTGGTGGATCGCGCCAAGAGTGCGGTAACAGTCTTCTTCGGACTGGGTGATGATACGGAAGCCATAGATGTCGGACAGACGCGAGAAACCCTGATCCTTTTCCTGCATCTTGCGCCAGATCGAATAAGGTTTTTTGGCGCGGCCAAACACTTCGGCGTCAATTCCCGCTTTTTCGAGCTCATGCCGCATGTCACCGGTGATCCGGTGGATCACGTCGCCGGTTTCGCGTTGCAGAGTGATAAAGCGGCGAATGATCGACTGGCGGCCTTCGGGGTTGAGGACACGGAAAGCAAGATCCTCCAGTTCCTCACGCATCCATTGCATACCCATGCGACCTGCAAGCGGAGCGTAGATATCCATCGTCTCGCGCGCCTTAACGACCTGTTTCTCGGGCCGCATCGCCTTGATCGTGCGCATGTTGTGCAGGCGGTCCGCAAGTTTGACCAGAATGACCCGCAAGTCCTTGGACATGGCCATGAACAGCTTGCGGAAATTCTCGGCCTGCTTCGTTTCGCGGCTGGAAAGCTGCAGGTTGGTCAGCTTGGTGACGCCGTCGACCAGCTTGGCGACCTCTTCCCCGAACAACTCGGACACTTTGCTGTAATTGGCTTTGGTGTCCTCAATCGTGTCGTGCAGCAGCGCCGTGATAATGGTCGCATCATCCAAACGCTGTTCGGTCAGGATGGCGGCAACGGCAACGGGATGGGAAAAATAGGGTTCGCCGGAATGGCGGAACTGGCCTTCGTGCATCTGCTTGCCGAACTCGTAGGCACGGGCGATGCGCTCGGCATTTGTCTTGGGGTTGTAGTTGCGGACCAGCGCAATCAGGTCGTCAGCAGAAATCATCCGGTCCGCACCTTCATTTTCGGGGGTTACCCCTGGCCTTGAGCCTCCATCAGAGCGCGCAGCAGCTTCTCTTCGGACATATCGTCATCGGCTGGTTTGTCCGATTCAGCACCCATCAGCAGAGCCATCTGATCTTCTTCCGGCTCGTCCACCTCAATCTGAGTCTGGTTGGCCTCAATCAGGCGTTCGCGCAGCTCGTCAGCGCTTTGGGTTTCGTCGGCGATCTCGCGCAGCGACACGACGGGGTTTTTGTCGTTGTCACGGTCCACGGTGATCGGACCGCCGGCGGAAATCTCGCGCGCACGATGGGCGGCAAGCATCACCAGTTCGAACCGGTTCGGAACCTTGTCTACGCAATCTTCAACCGTCACGCGGGCCATGGGGCGCTCTCCGTTTCTGAATCCATGTCAGGAAGACGTTTATCTAAGGGCGAATCTCTGCCTTGACAAGCGAGAAATGCCGCAATCCGACCGATTACAACGGGGTGACTGCCGCGACGTCTTCGGCGGGCAGGTCCGAAAGCATTTCGGTAACTGTCCGACCCAGCACCGGATGGCGCCAGCCGGGGGTTACATCTGCCATCGGAACCAGAACAAAGGCCCGATCCTGAAGGCGCGGGTGCGGCAAGATCAACGTGTCCGGGGCCTGCTCTTTCTGTGCTTCAGGCGCCAATGTCAGCCACCTGTCAAATTCGGCGTGATCCGGCAGGACAAGATCACCATACAATACCAGATCAAGATCCAGGGTACGCATGCCCCATCTTTGCACCCGCTCACGACCAAATTCGCGCTCGACCTCATGCAGCAGGTTCAGCAGCTCGGCAGGGGACATTTCTGTCTCAATCAGGGCTGCCGCGTTCACATAGTCCGGACCGGCACCGGCGGGAAAACAAGGAGTCTCGTAGAAGCGACTGACTGCGCGAATCACCACTCCCTGACGCAAAATGGCGTCAATCGCCCTTTGAAGTGTCACCTTGGGCCCAGAGTCTCTCAAATTGAGATTTGCGCCCAGTGCAATGAGGGCTTCTGACGTCGATTTGCTCATTTTACTCCCAATATTCGGCGAATTGCATACTTGCGGTACATATTAAAAGCCCTAATTATAGGCATATCAGAGCGCCGTTTATTTCCTAACTCACTCACGTAACACCCGGCGCACTGGTTTGTACCGGAAGGATCTATTTATGTTTTATAAAGACGAACGGCTAGCGCTGTTCATCGATGGCTCGAATCTTTATGCGGCCGCAAAAGCACTGGGGTTTGATATCGACTACAAATTGCTGCGCCAAGAGTTCATGCGACGCGGCAAAATGCTCAGAGCTTTTTACTATACAGCGCTACTGGAAAACGACGAGTATTCGCCGATCCGCCCGCTGGTTGACTGGCTGCATTACAACGGCTTCACCATGGTGACAAAACCGGCCAAGGAATACACCGACAGCATGGGGCGCCGGAAGGTCAAAGGAAACATGGATATCGAGCTTACTGTCGATGCCATGGAACTTGCGCCGCGTGTTGATCATATTGTGCTATTCTCGGGCGATGGGGATTTCCGCCCGCTGATAGCCAGCCTGCAGCGACAGGGCGTGCGCGTTTCGGTGGTTTCGACCATCCGGAGCCAGCCGCCGATGATTTCGGACGAACTGCGTCGTCAGGCCGATAATTTCATCGAACTGGAAGACCTGCGCGACGTGATCGGGCGGCCTCCGCGCGAGATGCCTATGGAACCGCGCAGCGTCGCGGCGGCTGGCGGACAATAGGTCCCGGCCACTCACTACCGGGAAAAGAATGCGGCGCGGTCGGGATATCACATCCTGACCGCGCCTTTTTAACTAGGAACAGGTGCTCAAACACCTATTGGTTAGCACCGATTCTTGTCAGTGAAATGACAAGGACCTGTCTGGACCATGGCCACGAAAAGACTTACCTGTGGCCTATGGAGATCACGACATGACCAACCCGCCCCTGACCCTTTACCTAGCCGCCCCGCGCGGGTTTTGCGCCGGTGTCGACCGGGCGATCAAGATCGTCGAAATGGCGCTGCAGAAATGGGGGGCGCCGGTTTATGTGCGCCACGAAATCGTGCACAACAAATTTGTCGTCGACGGGCTGCGCGCCAAGGGTGCGGTTTTTGTCGAAGAATTGGACGAATGCCCCGATGACCGCCCGGTCATTTTTTCCGCCCATGGCGTACCGAAATCCGTCCCCGCAACGGCGGCGCAGCGCGAGATGATTTATGTGGACGCAACCTGTCCTCTCGTGTCCAAGGTGCATGTCGAAGCACAGCGTCATGCGGATGCCGGCTTGCAGATGATCATGATCGGCCACAAAGGCCACCCCGAGACCGTCGGCACCATGGGTCAACTGCCTGAAGGCGAGGTACTGCTGGTCGAGACCGTCGAAGATGTAGCCACTGTGCCGGTGCGCGATCCCGGCAAACTGGCCTTTGTCACCCAGACAACCCTGTCGGTGGACGACACCAAGGACATCGTAGCTGCACTCGAAGCGCGGTTCCCGGCTATTGTCGGCCCGCACAAGGAAGACATCTGCTACGCAACCACCAACCGGCAAGAGGCCGTCAAAGCGGTGGCCCCAATGTCAGACGCTCTGTTGGTCGTGGGCGCGCCAAACTCGTCCAACTCGCGCCGCCTCGTCGAAGTCGCCTCGCGCGCCGGATGCAATTATGCGCAGCTGGTGCAACGGGCTGTCGATATCGACTGGCGGGCGCTGGAGGGGATTTCATCCGTTGCCATCACGGCAGGCGCATCAGCGCCGGAGGTGCTGGTCAATGAGGTGATTGATGCCTTTCGTAATCATTTCGATGTCACGGTCGAGATGGTTGAGACTGCCGTCGAAAATGTTGAATTCAAAGTGCCGCGTGTGCTTAGAGAACCTGCATGAGCGGCGTACCAAGGGCGCCGTTCTTTCTGGGTCTGGCAGGTTTGATCCCTTTTGCCTGGGGCGCTTTGACCTACCTGAATGGTGATTTGAATGACTGGGGCAGACAGGCATTGGGACCGCGGTTCGTGGGACCATATGTGCAACTGTTCTACGGCTCGGTTATCCTAAGCTTCATGTCCGGCGTTCTGTGGGGGTTCGCCACCAAGACCTCGGGCAGCAAGGCGGCGACGTGCTATGCTATGTCCGTCCTGCCCGCATTGTGGGCGTTTTTGAAAACAGGTGGTGGACCGGTTAGTGCCGGAATCAACCTGATGTACGGCTTTGCCGGATTGCTGGTGCTGGATGCCATCTTTTCGTATTGGCGACTGACACCCACCTGGTGGCTGAAACTGCGACTACTGCTGACCGTCGTCGCCCTGCTATGCCTCGCTGTCGGAGTGTATCTGTGACCGATAAAAAAACGATCAACGCCTATACGACCCGTGTGGCCGAGTACCTGAGCATTCCCTTGCCCCCGGAACAGATCGAGGCCCGCATGGCATTTGCCGAGGCCATTGTTGAAGGCGGTTATGTTCTGGATCTGGGGGCGGGTCCCGGATCAGACAGCGCGTTCTTCCTGCGTGAAGGGCTGAAGGTACGCGCGCTGGATGCAACGCCGGCCTTTGTCGAATACGCACGTGAACACGGCGTGGATGCCCATCTGGCCACATTTGACGATGTGACCGAAGAGGCGGAATACGACGGCATCTATGCCAGCTTTTCGCTGCTGCACGCCCCGCGCAAGGATTTCCCGCGGTACCTTGCGGCCATTCACAAAGCACTGAAGCCCGGGGGCATATTCTTCCTTGGCCTGAAGCTGGGAACAGGTGAGCATCGCGACGATCTTGACCGGCACTATACCTATTTCTCCCAAACCGAAATCGAAGCTGCACTGGCCGAAGCGGGTTTCACAATAGACCGGATCTCCACCGGCATGGGTACGGGGTTGGCCGGGTCTTATGACAGTTTCATTCTGGTGCTCGCCCATGCCTGAGTTGTTTGCCTATACCGATGGTGCCTGTTCCGGCAATCCCGGCCCCGGTGGCTGGGGCGTGCTGCTGCGCGCGATGGACGGTGACAAAGTCCTGAAAGAACGTGAGCTGAACGGAGGTGAACCCGAGACCACTAACAACCGTATGGAACTGCTGGCGGCGATCAGCGCACTGGAAACGCTCGAGCGCGCATCGAAAATCACGGTTGTCACCGACAGTGCCTATGTGAAAAACGGCGTGACCGGGTGGATGTTCGGGTGGAAGCGGAACGGCTGGAAGACCTCACACAAGAAGCCTGTCAAGAATGTCGATCTGTGGCAGCGACTGGATGAGGCGCAGGCCCGCCATGATGTGACATGGGAATGGGTCAAGGGGCACGCGGGTCATCCCGAAAACGAAAAAGCTGACCAGCTTGCCCGAGAGGGCATGGCCCCGTTCAAACCAAAAAAGGCGCAGGCGTGAACGGACTTGCCCTGCTGGATTATGCCTCGGTTCTGATCTTTGCGCTGACGGGCGCACTGGTGGCCAGCCGGGCGCAACTGGATCTGGTGGGGTTCGGCTTTGTCGCCTGTTTGACTGCGGTGGGCGGTGGTACGATCCGCGACCTGTTGCTGAACCGCCATCCAGTGTTCTGGGTCGGGCAGCCCGATTACGTCCTGATTGCCGCGGGCGCGGCTGTTCTTGTGTTCTTTACAGCCCATCTGGTGGAAAGCCGTTACAATTGGCTGGTCTGGCTGGTTAGCTTTGCCCTGGCGACAGCAGTGGCAGCGGGCACGGGCGTGGCCTTGTCACTCGGACAATCCGGTACAATTGTTGTTTTGATGGGAATCACAACCGGCTGTCTGGGCGGGCTGATGCGCGACGTCGTCTGCAACGAAGTTCCGCTGGTCCTGAAACAGGGGGAGCTTTATGTGTCCTGCGCCTTTGCTGGCGCAATGGCCGCCGTGCTGGCTGCACGGTCTGGTTTTGATGAACTGGTCACGCTGGCGGCTTGCGCGCTTATCTGCTGGGCTCTGCGGGCCGGATCGCTGCTGTTTGGCTGGAAACTGCCCGTCTACAAAAGCCGCCCTCCTCGCCGGTAACCTGGCCCCGTGCTTTTGGAAATGCCGCGCCGTGTGGCAGGATGCCAATAACGGATTCGACGACCGCAGGGAGGCACCCATGAATATGGAAAAAATACTCAACGAGTTCGACGAAGCCTATAACAAGGCGTTCAACGCGGGGGATGCCAAAGCCTGTGCCGCGTTCTTCACGGAAGATGTCATGCTCCTACCCCCCGGAGAACCAATGACGCGCGGAAGAAAAGCATTCGAAGATACCTATCGGTCTCGAATAGACGAGAATACCGGCGGTACGCATACAAATGAACTGATCGACTACGGTGTCGAAGGTGACATGGCATACCAGGTCGGATCGTATGCCATCGAAGACACAGATCCGCCGGAAAAGGGCAAGTTTGTCAATATTCTAAAGCGTCAAAACGACGGCTCGTGGAAGGTCAAGGTATCCATCTTCAACAGCGACTTGCCCTGACCCGCCGCCGTGAATAACGTCAGCTCCGCAGGTAGGTCTGCCAGGTCCAGATCACGAGCAACGCCCCCAGAACCGCGCCGACAAAGCCTGATAGCCAGCCCATCACGGTCACCAGAGCACGCAACAAGAAACCGCCCATCAGGGCACCGACGATGCCGATCAGCATGGTCGTCGGAATATCAGCTTCGATCCGCATCAGACGGGTGGCCAGAAATCCGGCTGCGGCACCGATCACGATCAGGGCGATCACGGGCACGTCACTTCCTCCAATGGGTCGGCACAATAACCAGTGCGCCGATGGATGACACAATGGCATTCACGCCCGGGGACCCAAAGGCAAGGCTAAAGCCGAACATTCTGCCAAACATGATTTGCGCAAAGAAAAACAGAAACGCGCCGCCGATACAAATGATGATGGATTGTAGGTATCCGTTGCGGGTAAAGCCGGATTTTTCAGCGAGGCTCCCAACGGCGGCCGCGATGAGCACCGTTCCCATCAATGTCATATACAAATCAGTCGTTCCCTCTCAAATCCGGCTTCCCTTGGCCACCGGCCAGCCGAGCAAAAACACACTTGTATCCTGCGCACCTTTACCTGCCCGTTGCAGACGCAACAGGTCAATCGCCCCGTCCCCACAGGCCACGCGGAGTGTGTCATTCAAAACCTCTCCGGGCGCGCCCTGCCCCTCGGCAAGCCGCGAGGCCAGCAGCTTGACGCGGTCGCCTTCGATCTCGGTCCATGCCCCGGGAAAGGGTGAAAGGCCCCGAATCTGGCGGTCAATTTCTGTCGCTGGTCGGGCCCAGTCCACCCGTGCTTCGGCCTTGTCGATTTTCGAGGCGTAGGTCACACCGTTCTCGGGCTGCGGCTCGGGCGTCAGGTCGGGCAATCGGCTCAACGCCTCGACGATCAGCTCCGCGCCCATGGCAGACAGGCGGTCGTGAAGCCGTTCCGTGGTTTCCTCGGCCCCAATGTCGGTGGCCTTGCGCAGCAGAACAGGACCGGTATCCAGGCCGGCCTCCATTTGCATGATACAGATGCCGGTCTGCGCGTCGCCAGCCATGATCGCCCGATGGATCGGCGCCGCGCCGCGCCATCGGGGCAGCAGACTGGCGTGAATATTCAGACACCCATGTATGGGAGCGTCCAGAATAGGCTGCGGCAGCAGCAGCCCATATGCAACCACCACGGCCACGTCGGCGTTCAACGCGGCAAAAGCATCCTGTTCTTCGGCGGATTTCAGGGAAACCGGGTGACGGACAGTCAGACCAACGGCCTCGGCACGCGCATGAACCGGTGTCGGCCTGTCCTTTTTACCTCGTCCGGCTGGGCGCGGGGGCTGGCAATATACAGCTGCGATCTCATGCCCGGCCTCGACCAGCGCATCCAGCACTGGGACCGAGAATTCGGGCGTGCCCATAAAAATGACGCGCATCTCTACCCCTGTTTCCTGGCTTTGCGCAGCAGCATGTCGCGTTTGACCTTGCTGAGACGGTCGAAATACATCTTGCCGTTCAGATGGTCGATCTGGTGCTGAACGCTGGTGGCCTCAATCCCAACAAAGTCGCGACGGTCAACTATACCCTGTTCATTAAGGAACCTTACCGTCACGGCGCGAGGGCGTTTCACCTTGGCCGACACACCGGGCAAGTTCGGGCTGGCCTCATCATGTTCGCGCAGTTCAACCGAGCTGTGAAGGATTTCCGGGTTGGCCAGTTTTACCGCCCTGCCCCGCTCGGTCGAGCCATCCACCACGGCCAGCCGCAGCATGACCCCGATCTGAGGCCCGGCCAGGCCAACGCCGGGCATCGCCTCCATCGTGTCGATCATGTCGTCCCAGATCGCACGAACTTCGTCGGTGATCTCGGAAACATCTTCAGCCCTGGTCCGCAGGCGTTTGTCGGGCCAGGGAAGGCAAGTGCGGACGGTCATGCGCGAGCCCGTTCTCGTTTCAGCTTCTGCATCTTGCGGGTAATCATCTGGCGTTTCAGCGGCTTGAGGTAATCAATGAACAGCTTGCCGTTCAGGTGATCGATTTCATGCTGAACGCAGGTTGCCCAAAGGCCGTCAAACGTTTCCTGCCGCAAGTTGCCATCCCGGTCCATCCACGTGACGTCCACCACTTTGGGGCGGGTCACCTCGGCGAATTGCTCGGGGATCGACAGGCAGCCTTCCTCATATACATTTGTCTCATCAGAGGACGCGATGACCTCGGGGTTGAACATAACCAGTGGGCGCGGCGTCTCGCCCTCTTCCTTGACACAATCCAGCACGATCAGCCGTTCAAGGACACCAATCTGTGGTGCCGCAAGACCGATGCCGGGCGCGTCGTACATCGTCTCCAGCATGTCATCAGCCAGCTGGCGCAGCTCGTCCGACAGGTCAGCCACCGGCGCGCAGACCTTTTTCAGGCGGGGATCGGGATGGATCAGGATATTGCGTTTCATGAGGCTGATTTAGGCCATCATGCGTCCCGCCGCAACGCCCCCCTTGCACCTGCGGGATTTGTAGCTAGCTTTCGGCAGGACAGATGGAGAAGACATGACTTTCAACGACCTGATCGACCGCCGGGGAACCAACAGTTCCAAATGGGACAAGATGGAAAAGCTGTATGGTGTTTCGCCCGAGGACGGGCTGGCCATGTGGACAGCGGATTCCGATTACCCCACAGCGCCTCGTGTGATTGACGCAGTTCGTCAGGCGGCGGATCACGGGGCCTTTGGCTATTCCTGGACGCACCCGGACTATCTGGCTTCGGTCCAGTGGTGGATGAAAAACCGCCACAACTGGGAGATCGACACCGATTGGGTACTGACCTCGCAGGGGTTGGGCAATGCGATCGCTTTGTGCCTGGATGTCTGGACCGAACCGGGTGACGGCGTGGTCATCTTCACCCCCGTCTATCATGAGTTTGCCCACAAGGTGAACAAGTCAGGACGCCGGGTGGTCGAATGTCCGTTGGTGCGTCAGGGCGACACCTACGGTCTGGATCTGGAAGATGCACAGTCGCGGCTGGACGGGTCAGAAAAGCTGCTCTTGTGGTGCTCGCCGCAAAACCCTTCGGGTCGCGTCTGGACACCGGACGAACTGCGCGCAGCGGCCGCGTTCGCCGAGCGCAACGGGCTCATTCTGGTCTCGGATGAAATTCATCACGATCTGGTTTACCCCGGATACACCTTTGTGCCGATGGATGTCGCCGCACCCGATGCGCGGCCATGGACAGTTACACTGACAGCGGCGTCCAAAACGTTCAACATCGCCGGGCAGCGAACGGGCAACATGATCATCCCCGATCCTAAACTGCGCGCGGCCATGCGGCACCGGATACAAACGCTGGACTACGATCCCAGCGCGCTGGGCGTAGCGATGATCACTGCCGCCTATTCTCCGGAAGGGGCTGCATGGGTCGATGAGCAGATCGCGCACCTGTTGGGCAACCGCGAAGTTTTTGACGCCACCATCGCTGAAATCCCCGGTTTGTGGTCCATGCCTCTGCAGGCGACTTTTCTGGCCTGGGTCGATTTCTCGGGCACCGGAATGAACCACGACGAATTCGTCCGACGCCTGCGCGAGGATGCAAAAATCGCCACATCTTCCGGCCCCGGCTTTGGCACGGGCGGAGAGACTTTCGAGCGGTTTAACCTGGCCACGCAGCGCGCGCGGGTCGAGGACGCGTGCGAACGATTGAAACGCGCATTCGCCGATCTGCAGTAGAGCGTGCGGCGGCTCGCGCTCATATCTCTGGCAGTCGTTCTGGCTGGCACCGCGTGGAACGGTTGGCACCGTTTCGGTCCTCGACCGCCCGCCCCGCCCATGGCACCACAGGCTACGCAGATCGACCACATTCTGATCGAAAAATCCGCGCGCAGATTAACCGCTTCTCTGGACGGTGCCGTCGTCATGCAAGCGGACGTGGCGCTGGGGTTCGCACCTGAGGGCGACAAACAACAGGAAGAGGACGGAAAGACTCCGGTCGGGATTTTCAGGATCGATCGGCGTAATCCGCGGAGCGCCTTCCATCTTTCGCTAGGGATCGATTATCCCCTGCCGGAGGATATCGAACGCGGGCAAAGTCAGGGAATTGACCCCGGCGGGGACATCTTCATTCACGGCCAGCCGAATGGGGTCACAGGCATCACGCTGCCCGGTGACTGGACTGCTGGCTGCATCGCGCTTTCGAACTCCGAAATCGCGCAACTTTGGAGTCTGACCCCAAACGGTACCGTAGTGGAAATCCGCCCCTAGTCCTCGTGCCCAAGCAACGCAATTGGTGCGTCTGGATCGCGGTAGAAGTCCAACGGCGCCTTGTCCGCCGCAGCGGTGCTGCGCTTGAACTCATAGCGCATCTCACCGGCTTGATCTTCATCCGCGATGATCAGGCATTGATATAAATGGCGCGCACCATCGTAGATATCGACAAGACCGCGTAGTTGAGGCGTGGTTGCTGCCTCAACCGTGAATCCATCCTTCCACAATCTCAGTATCTTGAAGGTATTGTCGCCAAACTCAACACGAAGGCGGCTGGTCTTCTTCAGACCCGCGATTCGCGCCGCATCCAATTCAGCGCTAATTTCCTTTGAAACATAGGTCGTCATAATCAATTTCCTTCGGCAATGGACTCTATTGTGCCGGAACAACTGTAAAAATCCAGTGAAGCGGGTCCTGAGATGCGGGCCGAATTCAATCTGTTGCGCGGAAATCCTAACTGATCCTGTGCACAAACGCAGGCCCGGTGCGCGTTGTCTCGCATAGGAAGCCGCGTCGCGACTCCCTATGTTTGTTGAAATCGCTATGCGGAGGATTTGAGATGGGCCTGTTGGTCGACGGCAAATGGCGCGACACCTGGTATGACACGAAATCGACCGGCGGAGCGTTCAAACGCAGCGCCGCGCAATTTAGAAACTGGGTAACCGCAGATGGCAGCGCTGGCCCCTCTGGCAAGGGTGGGTTCAAAGCCGAGCCCGACCGCTATCATCTCTATGTCAGCTATGCGTGCCCGTGGGCGCATCGCACGCTGATCTTCCGCGAGTTAAAGGGGCTGAGCGAACTGGTTTCGGTGTCGGTTGTACACCCAGACATGCTGGACAAGGGCTGGACTTTTGAAACCGACGCACACGGCGCGACCGGAGACGACCTGAACGGGCTGGGTTACGCTCATCAGATTTACACCAAAGCCGACCCCAACTATTCGGGGCGCGTGACCGTGCCGATCCTTTGGGACAAGAAACAACAAACGATCGCCTCAAACGAAAGCTCCGAAATCATCCGCATGTTCAATTCGGCTTTCGACGGGATCACCGGAAACACCGACGATTACTGGCCCGAGGCGATGCGTGACGCGATCGAAGAGGTGAACGCGCGTATCTATTCCGACGTAAACAACGGCGTTTACAAAGCCGGCTTTGCCACCACACAAGAGGCCTATGACGCCGCAGTGCATCCCCTGTTCGAAACGCTGGATTGGCTCGAGGAACGTCTAAGCTCAAACCGTTATCTGATGGGTGACCGCGTGACCGAGGCCGACTGGCGGCTGTTCACCACTTTGATCCGGTTCGATCCGGTCTATCATCTGCATTTCAAATGCAACCGGCGGCGCCTGATCGATTACCCGAACCTCTGGGCTTACACTCGCGAGCTGTACCAATGGCCAGGTGTTGCGTCGACGGTGAACATGAACCACATAGTGCGCCATTATCACTTTAGCCACGACACCATTAACCCGAACCGGATCATACCGACGAACCCAATTCTGGATTACCTCGAGCCGCACGGGCGCGGTCAGCGGCCTGCCGCGTAATGCTCCACCATCGCCGCCAGATCCTCTGGCGGCGTCGCGCTCTGCACATAGGCGCAGGCATTCGGGCTATGGGCAAAGATCGAACCATCCGAGAAGAAGGTGGTATTGGTGACGAAGATCACCCGGGCCTCAGGCCGGCGGTAGCTTGCGAAATCGGCAACAGCCAGCGCGCTGCCTGTCTCCAGCACCAGATCCAGCACAATGATATCAAAATCCTGGCCATACAGCGCCAGGATCGCGGCCTCTTGCCCGGCGACAAGCGTAACCTCGGCGCCGTGCCTTTCCAGATGTCTTTTCCAGACCCGACCAAGATCGGGATTACTCTCAACAATCAAAACATTCATTTGCAACAACCTCGGCACTTAGTAGAGCATGTGGTGCCGACCCCCGTGGAATGTGATCACGCTTATTCCTTAACAAAATGTTAATGACCCCTGTCAGAGGCTCCGATCACGCGGAATTGCTTGTGCAAACGGCAAAAATCCGCTTGAAGCAGGCCGATACAGGCGATTCCGGCGAGAAATCCGATGGCAGGCCACGACGAAAAATTGAACCCCCGCGCCGCGCGCGACCATGGCGGAGGGCTGGACGGTGCCATCGCCACTTATGGCGGCGCGCGTGCTGACTGGCTGGACCTTTCCACCGGAATCAACCCGCATCCGTATGAGGTGTCGGGGCTGATCCCGTCGGACTGGGCTGAATTGCCCGACCACGGGGCGTTTGAACGCCTGGCGGATGCTGCGCGCAGGTTCTGGTCGGTGCCCGAGGGGGCGGCGATCCTGCCCGCGCCCGGCGCCTCGGCCGTTATTGCCCGCATACCGGGCCTGGCCGCGCAGGGCCGGGTCCAAATCACAACGCCGACCTATAACGAACACGCGGCCGCGTTTACCGCTCAAGGCTGGGCAGTTCAATCGGACGGCCCCGCCGAGGCCCGCGTAATCGTGCACCCGAACAACCCGGATGGACGGGTATGGAGCGAAGCAGATGCCAACGCCCCTTTGACCGTGATCGACGAAAGTTTTTGCGATGTCAGCCCCGAGGCCTCGCTGATCCATATGGCAGAGCGGCCCGGCGTGATTGTGCTTAAGAGCTTTGGCAAGTTCTGGGGGCTGGCCGGGCTGCGGCTGGGGTTTGCCATTGGCCAGCCGAATCTTATCGCCCAACTGAATGACCTGACCGGACCCTGGGCTGTTTCCGGACCGGCATTGCGAATTGGCGAGGTGGCGCTGAATGATACCTCTTGGGCCGATGCTACGCGCGCGCGCCTGATCGAAGACACAAAACGACTGGACCAGCTTGTCACCGCCAAGGGGGCGACCCTCGCCGGTGGCACCACTCTGTTCCGCCTGTATAACGTCGAGAACGCCGTTGACTGGCAGGCCCGTCTGGCCGCCGCCCAAATCTGGAGCCGCGTTTTCCCATATTCCCGAACCTACCTGCGACTTGGCCTGCCGCCCACTGATGGCTGGGACAGGCTGGAGGCCGCGCTGTGAGCACCTCTTTCCTGCTGATCTGCGCCATGTGTCTGGACGCGGCACTGGGGGAGCCGGACTGGCTGTGGTCGCGGATGCGTCATCCAGCAGTCATGATCGGCACGGTGATCGGCTGGTTGGATAAACGCCTGAACCAGGGCGCGCAGCGGCGATTGAAAGGCGTCGCCGTCGTGGTGTTGTTAGTCTTTGGAGCGTTGCTCCTTGGCCGAACACTCGCGCTGTTAGGGCCAGTGGTTGAGGTCATCCTCTGCGCCATCCTGCTGGCGCAGAAATCGCTGGTACACCACGTGCACGATGTAGGCGACGGGCTGCGCGCCTCGCTGCCTGAAGGTCGCGCCAAGGTCGCCATGATTGTCTCACGCGACACGCGCGACATGACAGAGGCTCAGGTGGCTCGTTCCGCAATCGAAAGCGCCGCAGAAAACCTGAGCGATGGGGTTATCGCACCCGCCTTCTGGTTTCTGATCGCCGGGCTGCCCGGCTTGCTGATCTATAAGACCGTCAACACAGCCGACAGCATGATCGGTTACCGCACCGAAAAATACCGCGAGTTTGGTTGGGCATCGGCCCGGCTTGACGACGCATTGAACCTGATCCCCGCCCGCCTGACCTGCGTGATGATCGTGGCCCTGTCCGGCCAATGGGCTCAATGGTCCGAGATGGTAGCGGATGCCCGCCGCCATATCTCACCCAATGCGGGCTGGCCCGAGGCCGCCATGGCGCGCGCCCTGAATGTGGCTCTTGCAGGCCCGCGCAGCTATGACGGAAAAGTCCGCGACCTGGCTTGGGTCAACGGCGACGCTCCACGCGAGATTGGAGCGCCGGAGGTTTTCCGCGCATGCGACATGCTGTGGAAGGTTTGGGGGCTTGCGCTTGGCCTCGTGTCAGTGTGGTTTGGGTTCAGCCATTTTTTCTGACGGACCTGCTCATGCGCTTTCTCTCCGGCTTTGTTGCCGCCGCCCTGCTTGCCTCGCCCGCGCTTGCCCAATGTGGCGGCGGGTTCAACTCTTTCGTGAAGGGGCTGAAGACTGAGGCCGTTCAACAAGGGTTTGATAAATCGACGGTAAACTCTTTCTTCGAGGGCGTGCAGCAGGACGGTGCCGTGCTGAAAGCCGACCGTGCGCAAGGCGTGTTCCAGAAACCATTCATTGATTTCTCCCGCCACCTGATCTCACAAAACCGGATCGAGCGTGGCCAGGCCATGTCGCGAAAACACGACGCGGTGTTTGACAGGATCGAGCGTGAATATGGCGTCTCGCGCGGGGTATTGCTGGCCTTCTGGGCGTTCGAGACCGATTACGGCGCGTTTCAGGGAGATTTCAATACCCGCAATGCACTGGTCACGCTGGCTCATGACTGCCGTCGGCCCGAACTGTTCCGCCCTCAGATCTTTGCGGCCATCGAGCTGCACCAACAAGGCAACTTCGACCCGGCCCGAACCACCGGTGCCTGGGCCGGAGAGATCGGCATGGTGCAGATGCTGCCACGCGACATTCTGGAAAACGGTGTCGATGGGGACGGTAATGGCAAGGTGTCTTTGAAAACTTCGGCGCCGGATGCGCTGATGTCAGGGGCCAAGATGTTGTCCCATCTTGGCTGGCAGCCAGGCCAGCCGTGGCTGCAGGAAGTGACAGTGCCCGCCCAGATGGACTGGTCACTGTCCGGCCCCGGCAAAGCCCGACCAGTGTCCGAATGGCAGGCATTGGGGGTGCAGCCGCGCAACGGGTCTTTAGCCAACCTGCCCGCCTCGCTGATCCTGCCGCAGGGGCACAAGGGGCCAGCCTTTCTGGCCTATCCGAATTTCGACGTCTATTTCGAATGGAACCAGAGCTTTGTCTACGTCCTGACCGCCGCCTATTTCGGCACCCGACTGGAAGGCGCGCGGATCTACGACGCGGGGAACCCGGCGCAAGGTCTGTCAGGAGCGCAGATGAAACAACTGCAGACCAAACTGCAGGCACGCGGATACAACGTGGGCAAAATCGACGGAATTCTCGGGGCCGGAACACGGGCGGCCGTTCAGGCCGAACAAGCGAGGCTGGGCCTGCCTGCGGATGCCTGGCCTACGGCGGATTTGCTGAGCCGCCTTTGAATCAACATCGGCTCTGAGCCCTTTGGCGCCATTGCAGAAGAACAAACATGTAAACATCGAAGATGCTAAGTGGGCGGGTTCAGCGGCGCGATAACATTTTCTATTCTCTACAAACTGTTAAGCACTCACCAAAGCAGCTTCGACCCCTAGCGCAATGCCAAGCAGATCAAGGTCAGCCTCCGGGCGCCCGTCAAGTTCCAACCCCACAGGTAGATGATCCCCTTCCAAAGCCTTCAGAGGAACCGAAATTCCCGGAGCGCCATACACGCCAGTTGCGGCAACATTTCGCATAAATACCTGCAATATTGGCACATATTCCCCGTTCAGGAAAAGGGCCTCATCAGATCCCTCAATTGGTGGTGCTTCGAGTGGTGCAGTCGGAAAGATCAGGGCATCGAGATTATGATCCTCAAACAGCCTTAGATAATTCCGTCTGATCTCATCGATCCTGGCGATTGCCTCACGATAAGTGGTCTCTGATGGCGCGCCGTCACCCAAAACCGAATTGACATAGGAGTCCTTAACGTCCTTGCTGGCGATTTTGGCGACCATGTCCTGCAATGTTGTGTTCGGCTGCGCTTGAGACAGGTATGCAGTCATCGCACTTTTCATCTCATAGAACCCAACGGAGAAACCCACTTCAAAGGATGCAGAGCTTATCGGTGATATGTCGACTTCGACAAAGGTAACGCCAGCCTGCTCGATCCTTGCGAAAGCGTCGCTGACAGCGCGAGACACATGGGGCGAAAGGTTCAACATGTAGTCTTTTACCAAACCCAGACGCACGCCACGCAGATCGCGAGGAGCGGGCATTGGTTGATGCGTCATAATTGAATTCAGATACGCAACATCCCCAACGTTTGTCGCCATGGGACCGGCAACGTCAAACGTGGGGACAGAAGGAACAATGCCTCTCATATTTATCAGCGCGGTCGAGGGGCGAAACCCTGCCACGCCTGTCAGTGCGGCGGGAACCCTTACTGAACCCGCGGTATCGGTTCCGAGCCCGCCTAAGACGATCCCGGACGCAATTGCTGCAGCGGTTCCACCTGACGACCCGCCCGGGATACGGGTAAGATCGGCCGGGTTTCGAACGGCGCCGAATGCTGCGTTATTGGACGTCACTCCAAACGCAAGTTCGTGCATGTTGGTCTTGCCAATTACAATTGCACCCTCGGATGTCAGGCGGGATACAATCGGGGCCGACTTCGATGCCATATAGTCGATGCCCGGGGTGCCGGCAGTGGTCCAAAACCCTTCGACATCGATATTGTCCTTGATTGCAAGCGGTACACCGGCCAATCGCCCTGCGTTGCCTCCAGAGGCAACCAGTCGATCAATCCTTCGCGCGTCTGCCAAGGCCTTGTCCCGGTCATATGAAATGAAGGCATTGATTTCACTGCTGGAAGCCATGTTTTCGAACGCTTGCTCAACCAGCAAGCGCGCCGAGAGGGTTCCGCTGCGAACCTGCCTTGCTTTTTCAACGACAGAGCCAGACATCTGCTGATTACCTACCAAAGTAATAAATGCGTCTGACGTTCATTTTGGTCGATATTCCGCTCAGCACCAAACTGTTTGGCGGAAATTCACCCGAGCGCGCCAATGCTTCATCGAATGCGCCAGATTTTTTGCTATAACTGCATAAAGCAGTTTTGCTCAAATCGTAGTTATTGACAAAAAACTTATTCCGGTCGAACCGGATAGCGATCACCATTCTTATCGATCAGGATCAACCTTTCGCCACTGCGGACATACAAGTCACAGCGACCGAAGCCGTTGCGATAGGCGATACAGACACTGCCATCCTCGGCAATGCTATAGGTGCCAAAGGCGGATTCTCCGCTTGCATAGGTATAGGAATAGGCCCCACCCGCCGAATATCTGGACTGGCCATCGTCATAGAAAGTCAGCGTACGCCCGGCCAGTGCGTCCAGTTCCTCGGGGCTGAGGGGGACGTCTCCGGGCTTGGTCGGCCATTCCGCAGCCGTTAACGGGCTTGCGACTAACACAGCGAGGATCAGAAAACGGATCATGCGCCCAGTTTACCCCAAGAAGGGATGAAACAGGCATGACATTGCGGTGATAGGTCACGCGACCATCTGTTCGGCCTTTTTCAGATCAACCGAAACCAGCTGGCTGACGCCCTGTTCCTGCATGGTCACACCAAACAGCCGATCCATCCGCGCCATGGTCACCGCGTGGTGCGTAATGATCAGGAAACGCGTGTCAGTCTGGCGGCACATCTCATCCAGAAGATCGCAAAAGCGCGTGACGTTGGCGTCATCCAGAGGCGCATCGACCTCATCCAGCACACAAATCGGTGCCGGATTGGCAAGGAACACGCCAAAGATCAGCGCCGTGGCGGTCAGCGTCTGTTCCCCACCCGACAGCAGGCTGAGGGTCGACAGTTTCTTGCCCGGTGGCTGGCACATGATTTCCAGCCCGGCATCCAGCGGGTCGTCGCTTTCCACCATGACCAGATTGGCCTCTCCACCGCCGAAAAGATGCTTGAACAACATGGCAAAATTCGAGTTCACCTGCTCAAACGCGGTCAACAGACGCTCGCGCCCCTCGCGGTTGAGGCTTGCGATGCCGCTTCGCAGGGCCTTGATCGCCTCTTCCAGATCGGCCTTTTCACTGTTCAGCGTGTCAAACTCTTCCTGAACATCCTTGGCATCCTCTTCGGCGCGCAGGTTTACCGCACCCATCGCATCACGCTGGCGTTTGTGACGGTTCACTTCGGCCTCCAGCGCGTCTGCAGCGGGCATTTGATCCGGGTTCACATCCAACTGGTTCAGCAACTGGTTCGGCGTCACTTGCTGATCCTCGGCAATGCGCTCCGCAGCAGCGACCACGCTTTCCTTGGCGGCATCACAGCGCGCCTCAGCCGCCGCGCGGGACTCGCGCGCCTCGGACGCCAGGCGCTCCGCCTCACGTTCCGCCAGCACAATTTCCCGCTGCTGGGTCTCGGCCCCGGCCAGCTTGTCGGCAGCCTCGGCGCGACGGGCCTCGGCGGCCTCGATCAAATCGTTGAGCTCTTCCCGCGCCTCGGCGATTTCACCTGGGGCGGCCATGGCCTCGGTCAACTCTTCTTCCGAACTTTCCTTGCGCTCTGCCAGTTCCGAAATCCGCTTCTCGGCACTGTCCAAACGATGCCGCCAGCCACTGAGGTCTTTCGTCACCTCTTGCGTCCGCCGGGTTCGTGCCTCGCCTTCACGGCGCAACTCGTCATGGGTGGAACGGTGAGTCAGCATGGTGATCCGCGCAGCCTCTACCGTCTGTTTAATATCCTCGACCTGCGCCCGGGCACTGTCCAGATCACCTAGACCGGTCAGCGCGCCCTCGGCCTCGCGCAATTGCGCACGAGCGGCCATGGCATCCTCTTTGTGGCGGTCCACGGCAAGCGCCAGCGTTTCCAACTTGCCCTGCGCCAGATTGCGGTCGGCTTCAGCCCGGCTCAGCTGACGCGCGGATTCAGCCATGCGTTGATCGGCGGCCCGGCGCGCCTCGCGGGCGCGGCGGTCAGCCTCGGTCACGTCAGCCAGCTGCTGCGACAGGGCCTCATGCGCGGCACGAGCGCCCTCGGCCTGCGCCTCGGTGCGGGTAAGTTCCTGTTTCAGCGCCTCCAGCTTGTTTAGCTGCTCCAGGCGCAGGGCCGCCGCGCTTGGAGCGTCTTCGGCCCAGGCACGGAATCCATCCCATCGCCACAGATCGCCGGATCGTGACACCAGCCGCTGCCCCGGCTTCAACGACGCTTGCACGCGCGCGCCCTGATCTGCATCCACCAACCCGATCTGCGCAATCCTGCGGCTCAGGCGATCCGGTCCCGAAACGTGTAAAGCCAGTGGTTCGACCCCATCGGGCAGTGGTTGATCAGCGTCGTAACCCGCAACCTGCACCCAGCCGGATGGCCCATCCCCTTCGACAAGCGGCGCGCGCAGATCGTCGGCCAAGGCGGCACCCAATGCCTTTTCATAACCCGGATCAACGCGCAGCAGATCCAGCACCTGACCGCCTTCGGCCGTGTCACGCTCGACCAGCTTGGCCAGCGCCGTGGTCTCGGCACGGATGGCACCCAGTTCGCCCTCGGCCTCGGAACGCTGGGCGCGGGCTTCAGCCTCGCGGGCCTGTGTTTCATTGCGCAACTCATCCGCGGCGGCCAGAGCCTCTTCCGCGGCCTCGGCGGCCTCACGAGCTTCCTCCTCACCTTCCTGCGCCGATTCAAAGGCTTCACTGGCACTGGTCAGCGCGCCCTTGGCCTCAGCCACAGCGGACCGGGCTTTTTCCTCTTCCGCCTCAGATCGGGTGAGCGTTTTGCGGCTGTCCTCAACCAACCGCTGCGCCGACTGGTGGCGGGCGACAAGGCGAGCCATGTCTTCGGTCTGCTGAGACAGATGTTCCTCGCGATCCTGCAGCACGGCGGCGGCGTCATGGGCGATCTCGGCTGCCTCGGCCAGCTTGTCTTCATGGCCTTCGGCGGCCTTGGCCAATTCACGTGCTTCCCATTCCAGACGCTCGATCATCTGACCCGCGTCGCGGTTCAGACCCGCTTCTCGCTCGATGTCGTTGCCCAGCTGTTGAATGCGATTGGTCAGGGTCTCGATGGTCTGGCGCGCGCGGGTTTCCTGATCGGCCAACGCATCGCGCTGCACTTGCTGGCGCTGCAGGACGGCAGCGGCAATGGCCTCTTCTTCGCGCAGCGGCGGCAGGGTTTCTTCGAGCTCGGCACGTTTGGCAGCAGCGGCACGGGCTTCGGCCTCGGCGCGGGAAGCCTCGGTAAGGCGGTCGCGCAGTTTCTCTTCTGCCTGCTGGCGGGCCATGTCAGCCTCTTTCCAGCGGCGATAGAGCAACATGCCCTCGGCCTGACGCAGCTGTTCACCGATCTCACGATACCGCGCGGCCTGACGGGCCTGGCGGGCCAGTTGCGCCAAATGTGTGCCCAGTTGTTCGAGCACGTCATCGACGCGGGTCAGGTTGGCCTCGGTACCTTTGAGCTTCAGCTCGGCCTCATGCCGACGCTGATAGAGGCCCGAGATACCCGCAGCTTCTTCCAGAATACGGCGACGGGCGCGGGGTTTGGCGTTGATCAGCTCGGCAATACGGTTCTGCCCGACCAACGCGGGTGAATGCGCCCCGGTCGAGGCGTCGGCGAACAGCATCTGCACGTCGCGGGCGCGCACGTCCTTGCCATTGGTTTTATAGGCGCTGCCCACATCGCGGGTGATACGGCGGACAATCTCAAGCTGATCACTGTCGTTGAACCCCGAAGGCGCCAACCGCTCGGAATTGTCCATGGTCAGGACAACTTCGGCAAAGTTCCGGGCCGGGCGAGTGGCGGCCCCTGCAAAAATCACGTCCTCCATCGCACCGCCGCGCATGGATTTGGGGCGGTTTTCGCCCATGACCCAGCGAAGTGCTTCGAGAAGATTGGACTTGCCGCAGCCGTTTGGACCCACCACACCGGTCAACCCGTCCGCGATGATCAGATCGGTCGGATCAACGAAGCTTTTGAAGCCGGTCAGTTTGAGTTTGCTGAAGCGCAAAGGCAATGGGTCCCATGATTCCTATGTCTGGAAGTCTGCGCAACTGATTGGGGATGAGTCAACGCAGTTACGCAGGATATGGGATTTCTATCCGACTTATCCACAATATCTTGCCGAAATGCGCAGGATTACGCGTATGTCAGTAGGGCGTGCACTCGAAGACCTGATAGCCGTAGTCCTTACCAATATCTTCGTAGAGGCCATAGTCTATGCATTCGTAATTCGGGGTTGAGACGGCGGTCAGCAGCAAGCGCTCCCCGGCCTCGCGGTCACAACCCAGAACGCCGACCGTTACGGCCGCGTCTCCCAGCACATCCAGAATTGGACAGCCCGAAACCTGCGCCATGGCCAATCCTGCCCGGTCGCGGATCGGACCCAGACGCGGCGCGTATTGTGTATTGATCCGCACAGCCTCGGCCAGGTCCCCGCGCACGCGCACGTCAAAGACGCTGCCGTTCACCGCCACGCGGGTGGCCGGCGCATCGCGAAAATAGGGTGTGCCGGCCGAACACGCGGCCAGCAGCAGGAGGGAAAGATACCGGATCATGCCCCAGTTTAGCGGCAAATTGGTTAACAGGACCTTTCCGGCGTTCAGGCCCGCAGAACTTCACCCAACCGACGGACGCCTTCGCGGATCGTTGCCTCATCCGAATTCGAAAAGCTCAGCCGGATCGTGTTGGCCCCCGTTTCGTCCGGAAAAAAAGCCCGACCGGGGACAAAAGCAACTTTGACGGTTTCCAGAGAACGCGCCAGCAGATCGGCTCCGTCCGTGCCTTTAGGCAACGTTACCCATACAAACATGCCGCCTTCGGGTTTGGTCCATTCTACACCCTCAGGCATATGCTCCTGCAATGCATCCAGCATGGCATCCCTACGGGCACCATAGACGCGCCGCAGCATCGGTATGTGCGTGTCGAAGCTGTTCCGCGCCACCTGATCAATTGCCATCTGGTTGATCGTCGCCGAATGCAGGTCCGCCGCCTGTTTCATCAACACCAATTGCGAGATCACCGGCTTTGCCGCAACGACCCAGCCAACCCGAAGGCCCGGCGACAAGGTTTTCGAGAAGCTGCCGCAATATATCGTCCGGCATTTTTCGATCGAGCCCTTGCGGGCCAGTTCCAGCGCCAGAACCGGTGGAATGGCGTCCCCGTCGTAACGCAACGCCTGATAGGCGCCGTCCTCGATCACCGCGCAGTTCAGGTCGTCCGCCAGATCCAGCAATGCCTCTCTGCCCCGCAGGTCCACTGTCTCGCCGGTCGGGTTGGCGAAATCCGGCGACAGATAAGCAAACTTGATTACCCCGTCACCTGCAGCCGCCCTGTATTCCTCAGCTCCCCGATTACTGTTGATGCTGAGACGGTCAAAGCGCGGTTCATAGGCATTGAAGGCCGCCAGCGCCCCCAGATAAGTCGGCCACCCGACCAGTGCCGTATCACCCGGCGACAGGTACAGTTTGCCCAGGTAATCCAGCGCCTGCTGCGAACCCGAGGTGATCAGGATGTTGTCGAGGGCGCATTCGATGCCGATCTGGCGCATATGCTCCACCTGCCACTCGCGCAGGGGCTCATAGCCTTCACTTACCGAATATTGCAGCGCCTGTGCCCGTCTGTCCGGCCCCAAAGCCATCTGAAACGCCGTCGAAAACCCTTCTGCGGGGAACAGGGCCGGATCTGGAATCCCTCCCGCAAATGAGATGATCCCCGGCTGATCCAATAGCTTGAGCAACTCGCGTATCTCGGACGCCTTCATCCGGGACGCCCGGGTGGCGAACAGGTCTTTCGTTGACATGAATCTCCTCCACTCTCACCTAAGGTCACCCTAGGTATTGCGCAGGTAATGTCAATAATTCTGACCTAATGTTTGAAGGTAGATAATCGGGTGTTCTTGAACCGACCCTGATTACGTGGTCATATGAATTGACCAATTCCAAGCCGATAGCCGCATGCCCTTTCAAAAAGTCCAAACCGAAAAGCTGTCCATCGCGGTGGTCAAACAGATCGAACTTCTCATTCTGCGCGGGATTTTGCGCCCCGGTGAACAACTTCCGGCCGAACGGGAACTGGCCCAGCGCATGGGGGTGTCGCGGCCATCTCTGCGCGAGGCGATTTCGGAACTTCAAGGACAGGGACTGCTGACCGCCAAGGCGGGTTCAGGCATCTACGTGGCCGAAGTTCTGGGTTCGGCCTTTTCCCCTGCTCTGGTCCGGCTGTTCAGCAGCCACGAGGAGGCAGTGTTCGACTACCTCTCTTTTCGGCGGGACATGGAGGCGCTGGCCGCCGAGCGCGCCGCGCGTTTGGGCTCGGACAGCGATCTGAAGGTCGTGCAGGCAATCTTCGATAAAATGGAGGCCGCGCATGCCAGAAATGCCTCCGAAGCCGAAGCGCAGCTGGACGCTGAGTTTCACATGGCCATCATCGAGGCCAGCCACAACGTGGTAATGCTGCATATGATGCGGTCCATGTACGATCTGCTGCAACAAGGCGTGTTCTATAACCGTCAGATGATGTTCCAGCAGCGCACCACGCGCGAGGCCATTCTGGACCAGCACCGCGCCATCAACGTCGCCCTGCAGGCCCGTGACCCAGAAGGCGCCAGCGATGCAGTCCAAGAGCACCTGAGCTTTGTTCGACGCTGCATGGAAGATCACCAGAAAGCCGTCCGGAATGAAGCCATCGCGCGGCAAAGGCTGGAACATGAGACAGGGCAGGCCTGATGTTCATCGGACATTTACCGGGCGCCTATCTGGTGTTTCGTGCCGCCACACCGGGCATTGGCAAACTGGTCTTTGCAGCCGCGCTGTTCGGTGCGGTCGCGCCGGATCTCGACATGCTTTGGTTCTACTTCGTCGACGATCGGGCGCATCACCACCACGCCTATCTGACACATCGTCCGATCCTTTGGGCGGGTATTGTGCTGGCGGGATTTCTTCTCGGCTTGCGCTGGTCCCATGCGGGCCGTGTTCTAAGCTTTTTTGGCGCAGGCGGGCTGGTGCATATGGGGCTGGATTCCATCGTCGGTGAAATCGCCTGGGCCTGGCCGCTTTCAGAATTCTCACATCCACTTGTGACCGTAGAAGCCACGCATTCGAATTGGATATTGTCGTTTCTTACTCACTGGACATTTACAGTCGAGATCGGGGTTACAGTACTGGCCGTGATTGTGTGGTTCCGACGCCAAAAAACCGCCAACCACAAGAGTCAAACCTAGACCGGCGTAGTCCTCGCCCAATTCGAACTAATTCTGGTATTAGAAACATTCAACCAATTCCAAAATAGCTCCGGACGCTGAATTCAAGTTGGATAGCCGTTGCCTCTCCGAAAGAAATTCGCCCGGTCTTCAGTAGCTCCACCAGCAGCAAGTAACATCGGAAATGTTCCTGGGTCATTGGTGTAGGTAAACCCGGCGGTACCCTGCACGTTGGAGAGCCCCAAAAAAGCAGACCCGGCAGAATTCCACCGGGTCACACAAAAGTCAGATTGCACAGGGGTTAGTGCAATTTTTCTCCGACGTCGGCAATAGCTGCGTCGATCAGCTTATTCGCCTGAGTCGCCGTCATCTGCTTGGCCAGAACCGCGTTGGCAGCCGAAACTGCCACGGTGATGGCCTGATCGCGGACTTCCTTGACGGCCGATGCCTCGGCCGATGCGATCTGATCCTGCGCCGCAGCCAAGCGGCGTGCGATGGATTTCTCCAGATCGGCCTTGGCCTGCTCGGCCGCCAGAACGGCATCCTCTTTCGCAGCCGCTACGATTGCGTCCGACTGGGTCTGCACCTCGCGCTGCTTGCGCTCGTATGAGGCCAACAGGCTGCGGGCTTCTTCGTGCAGGGCGCGGGCTTCGTCCAGTTCGGACTTGATGCCTTCGGCACGGTTGTCCAGCGCACCGCCGATCAAGCCCGGTACCTTGAAATAGAACAGGACTGCGATGAAGACGATGAAGCCCAGCAACACGACAAAGTCGGTATTGCCCAGCGAGAAGAACGGACCGCTTGCGGCCAGCGCGGGACTGGCGGCACCAATGGTCAGGATAAGGGCAAGAGTGTTCCGCATGTCACTTATCCTTTCATCTGCGCGTCAACGGCACCGTCGATGGCATTGGCATCTGCCTCGCCGCCAAGTGCGGTAACCAATTCAGCCGCCGTATCCTTGGCAACCACTTGAATGCTTTCCAGCGCACCGGCACGGATGTCGGCAATTGCCTTTTCCGATTCAGCCGCCTTTGCAGCGATTTCCGCGTCCGCCTTGGCAATCGCGTCGTCCAGATCAGACTGGATTTCAGCGCGTGCTTCGGCAGCGATACGCTGCGCTTCGGCACGGGCATCAGCCAGCGCCTTGTTATAGGCCTCTTCAGCCTCGACCGCTTTGGCCTTCAGATCTTCGGCCGCAGCCAGGTCATTTGTAATGGTCCCCTGACGTTCCGCCAGGATTGCCGCGATGCGCGGCAAGGCCACGCGGGACAGGACCAAAAAGATGACGACCAGCGTAATGACCAGCCAGAAAATCTGGTTGGGGAACCAATCGAAGCAGAGCTGCGGCATCCCGATGGCAGAGCCATGCGAGTCGACGCATGTGCCAACTACTTCTTCGCTAATGGGTTCAGTCGCCATGATGTCCTCCGTCGGAACGTTGTCTTTACAACAGGTGAGCCGCTATGGCTTGGACTCACCTGCGCGTAAGGATCAGGTTCCGCAGATTAGACGGCGAACATCAGCAGCAGCGAGACCAGGAATGCGAAGATCCCCAGGGCTTCTGCGAATGCGATACCGATGAACAGGGTCGCGGTCTGCGAAGCAGCCGCCGAAGGGTTGCGCAGGGCGCCGGCCAGGAAGTTGCCTGCAACGTTGCCCACCCCGATTGCGGCTGCGCCGGAACCGATTGCTGCCAGGCCTGCGCCGATGTGTGCGAGATCGCCTTCCATGATGTATCTCCTTACGAATTGGAAGTTTCGATGTTGGGGTATCAGACCTTAGTGCGACGGATGCAGCGCATCTTTCAGGTAAACACAGGTCAGAATGGTAAACACGTAGGCCTGAATGAAGGCCACCAGGACCTCGAGGCCATAAATTGCGGTGATCGCCAGAACGGACACGGGCGAGATCACGGCAACCGCGGCAAAGCCCGCGAACACCTTGATCACCGCATGGCCCGCCATGACGTTACCGGCAAGACGAATGGAGTGGCTGACCGGACGCACAAAGTACGAGATCAGCTCGATGATCGCCAGAATGGGGCGCAGCGCCAGCGGCGCGCTGGAGACCCAGAAGAGGCCCAGGAAACCGGCGCCGTTCTTGACGAAACCCAGAACGGTCACGGTCAGGAACACGGCCAGCGCCAGCGGGATGGTCACGGCAAAATGCGATGTGGTGGTGAACGAGGTCGGGATCAGGCCCAGGAAGTTCGCGGTGACGATGAACATGAACAGGGTCATGACATAGGGGAAGAACTTGACGCCTTCCTTGCCGCAGATGTCTTCCAGCATCTTGTAGATGAAACCGTAGGCCAGTTCCGCGATCGACTGCATGCGGGTCGGCACAATGGCGCGCTTTGAGGTGCTCAGAACCAGCAGGCCGATGATGGCCAGGATCGCGAAGAACAACCACAATGTCACGTTGGTCGGCGTGTACCATGCAATCGTGTCGCCGCCGAACAGCGGTTTGACGATGAACTGGTCCATCGGGTGGAACACCAGGCTGCTGCCTTCTGCTGCATGTTCCGCGCCTTCGGCGCCGTGTGCTGCGGTGGTCTCGCTTGCCACGTTCAGTCCCTCTCGTCTTTTTCGGTGGCCTGAGCCGCCGTTTGTTTCTCTTGAACCTCTTTGGCGCTGCGGAGCATAACCTTCACTCCGGCGACAAGGCCCAGCAATGTGAACAGCACCAGAAAAATCGGGATTGTCCCGAACAGGCTGTCCAGCCCGTATCCGATGCCAAATCCGATCCCCAGACCGGATACCATTTCGATGACCATCCTCCAGGCAAGCTCGCCTCCGGACGCGTCAGCATCCGCACGAGGCTTTGGCTCTTTCGCCTTTTTCGCCGCCTCGATCTTCGCCCCCAGCTGCGCCATACGCTGCTTTTGGTCGTCATCGGTCACGGGCGTTTTCCTCGCACAATCTTGGGCATGGTGCTAAGGTGCGGCGCCCACAGAGTCAACGGCGTTGAACGCCCGAATTGCCGCATGTTAAGGCATTGTTTTTGTGAGATTTAATCAAGTGGCCAAGGCGCGCAGAAACCGCCACTATCCGGCAGCCTGTCAAAATACCCCTGAATTCGCATATTCAACCAAGAGGTTGAGTTTGTGATCCCGGCGGGGTTAAACTTTCGTCAAAGTTACCGGTCAGACACGCCGTATAGATTTTCAAGATACTCAGTATGACCAACAACATTAAGTTTCAGGCGTTACTACTGGCAATCCTCTTCAGCCTATCAATGATGACCTACACCAAGCTTGGCGAAACCATTGCTCTGGTCGCGGCGATCAGCATGATCGGTCTTCCCATCACATTACTTTTGTTCGCTCTGCCCACAATTTCAGCCGCGATCGCTGCCCTAATAATAACGCAGGCGTTGGGTCGTTTGGTCGGACTTTCGTCCGGCTGGGTATTTGGCGCTCCGTTATGCGTCGGCTTCTGCCATTTACCCGAATATGTCTTTCGTCCTGCCGCTGAAACAGAGGCTGCCGCTATGCTGGCGCAAGATACAGGCTGGGATGGTCGATTCACCCCGATGCGCATTGCCTTGCTGGATGCCCGCCCCGGAGGATGCTATGCAAGGTGTCGCGATTTGCTTGCGGAAGGGGCAGAGGCCGTATTTATCCCGGCCCAAAAGACAGAGCCCTGGCAGCAGAAGCCAATCACTGGCGATATGCCCAGCCTGTCTTTCACGATGCGCACCGAAGGGAATTGCGACCCAGTCTTGGATGCGTTTCGACGCGCACAATCGGGCGTCAAAATCTCTCGCTTTGATCGGGATGAGTGCTTTCAGAAACGTGCTGCTGTTTTGGACGAAATGGAGATGGCAATATGGGATGGGAACATTCACCGTCCTTCCGGGACACACTGGGTCGAAGCGCTCCGCCGTGCCAGAATGTTCCGCCGTGCCGCTAATGGCTGGCAAGTGGAAGAACAGGTCAGCCAAGTGACCTATCGCAGCGTGACCAATGCCATTCTAACCCGTTGGGGTGGCTACGGGATGGAAATTAAGTTTGAGCCTGAGTTCAACTGGAAGAGGATCACGATCGGTCAGCGCATAAAGCCCGAGGTCTATTAATCTACCTATTGACCCGATCGGGATATCCGGTGACATAAAACCCATGTCCAACGACCTCGACACCGTTTTTGCCGCCCTTGCGGACCCCACCCGCCGCGCCATTCTGGCGATGCTGCTTGAGGACGACATGGCTGTAACCGATGTGGCCGAACCGTTCGAGATGTCGCTGGCCGCGATCTCGAAACACCTGGTCATTCTGACCAAGGCCGGGTTGATCAGTCAAGAAAAACGCGGGCGGGTGAAATGGTGCAAGCTGGAACCCGACGCCATGCGAGCAGCGTCGGTTTGGATGCAGGGGTTCGGGCAGTTCGAACCGGTCAATCTGGACGCGTTCGAACGGTTTCTGGAGATCGAACTGCCCGCGACAGAAGACTAAAGCCGCTTACCTGACGACGAAAACGGAAATCTTGGCATGTTTCGCAAGATAACCAGCATGGCTTGAGAAAATATAATCCATGATCCGGGGCGCATGCGTACCTACAACAATCAGGTCCGCACCGATCTCTTCAGCCGCGCGGGTAAGATCACTGTCCACTTCGGCGCCGACGTCAACCGAATGGATATTGCGGTACGCGACTTCGGTACCGCTGTCCTTGGCCAGTTGATCGGAAAATTCCTGCAGTTTCTGATTGATCGCCTCGTCCGTCTGCGCAGTTTCACCCAGCTGCGTTCCGGTCACGCTGACGACCGTGATTTTGGCACCCTGCCACTGTGCGACCTGCGCCGCAACATCGGCCGCTTTGCGGACTTCGGGCGGCAAATGAAGATCGACGGGGAACATGATATGATTGAACATGAGACAACCTCCTAACCCCGCAGAATAGAGAAATTCGCATGTGTGCGCCTTGACCTGCCTCAAGGACCGGCATCACCCGAGTTTGCGCCTGGACGAGCCGCAGCCGCTGTACCAAGCTGATCATCCGGCCTCAACAGCATCAGAAGCGCCACACAAGTTAAAACCACGCCCACGAGGATCAGGGCGACCGGGCCCCCATTGCCCAGCGCGATCTCCCACAGAATGACCCAGCTGGGGGTCAGATAGGTATAGGCCATAACTTTGGCCGAGGGCAGACGCAGAGCGGCGAACTGCACCAGAACAAAGCTGGCCGCCGTGGCAAAGATCGAAACGTAAAGCAGCCCGACCCAGACGATCAGCGGCAAATTGGCCCAGTCGGTCGCGCGGATGTCGGACCAGCCATACAGGGTCAGCAACACGCAGCCCGCCACCAGAGTGCCAAAGGTGAACACGACCGCCGGTTCGCCACGGTTCAGCTTGCGCACCATGGGCGTATAGATCGCGTGGGCCACGCAGCCCCAGAAATAAATGATCTCTCCGCCACCGATTTCGAAAGCCGCTGCGGCCTGCCAGTCGGCGCGAAAAATGACCCAGAGCGCGCCGACGGCACCAACCGTCAGCGCCAGGGCCATCCGGGGCGTTGTGACCTGCCGCAGCAGCACCCACCCGGCCACCGCTGATAAAACCGGGGTCAGCGTAAACACGGCCGCCGCACTGACCGGCGGCGCAGTCTTCAATCCGTAAAACATCAGAACGAAATAGGTGGCGAACAGCCCGCCCAGCACTAAATAGCGCCACGGCGCCTGTGCGGCGCTGCGCGGCAGGCCGGTGGTCACCAGCGCCGCCACTCCGATGACGACCGAGGCGATCAGGAAGCGCGCTGCCGTTATGGCCTCGGGCGCGATCTTGTTTGCAATCAGCGAGCCCAGCGAAAAGCTGCCTGCAACCAGAGCCGAAAACACCAGCATGGCCAGATGGCCACGGGCTTGCGCGCTCATGTCAGCCAGCTTTTGGACTGTTCCTTCAGGAAAGTCAGAAAAGCCTGCACCTTGGTTGTGCGGTGCAGATCCACATGGGTGACCAGCCACAGTTTGCCGTACCACTCAGGTAGCGGCTCGATAACCTCGACCAGATCCGGGTCAAGGGTCGCCTCCCACCGGGCCATGAAACCAATCCCCGCACCGGACAGAACAGCCTCGCGGATGCAGAAATTGTTGGTGCAGCGGAAGGTGATGTTTTCGGCAGGTACCGTCGCGCGAAGCCAGCGGGAAAACGGGGCGCGGCTGTTTTCGTCATCGGTGCTAACAAAGAAATGGTTGCCGAAATCTGCGACACCCGAGGGCGTGCCGTGACGCTCAATATAGGCCGAACTGGCATAGAGGCCGACCTCTTGATTGATAAACGGCTGTACCACGTTGTCCGGCTGATCAGGGGCCGAGCCCGCACGGATGGCCACGTGCGCCTCGCCGTATTCAAGGCGGAACAGACGATCTCCGGTCAGATACCGCACGATCAGACCCGGATGCAGGCGCTGAAACTCGTTGAGCACCGGAACCACAAGTGGCGCCAACGAGGATAGCGACGTCACAACCAGCTCACCCGAGACGTCATCGCCCCGACCTTTCATCCGGCCGACAAGCTGGTTGAACTGGTCCTCGGTAGCCTGAGCCACACGCAACAGGTCTTCTCCGGCTTCCGTGGGCGTGTATCCGCGGGCATGTCGCTGGAAGAGTTTGACCGTCAACCGCGCCTCAATTGCGTCAATGTGGCGGATAACGGTGGCGTGGTGTACGCCCAGAACCTCGGCAGCGCCGCTGACGGTTCCCATTCGGGCCACTTGGTAGGCAGTTCTGACTTCGTCCCAGTTGTCCATTGCATCTTTTCCACTGTGCAAATTTTAACACTCGATGTTGACTTATCAGAGTTTTGTTCACGCAAGCAACATTCATATTGGGGCCAGACGCGAAAACTACACCCAAAGGACACCCTGACATGACCAGAACCATCCTGCATATCGACGCCTCTGCCCGCCGCGAAGGCTCTGCCACCCGTGACCTGTCGAACCGGATCGTCAAACACCTGAACGCCGGGCGCATCATCCGCCGCGATCTGGCTACTCCTCTGCCCCTGCTGACCGAAGATTGGATCAACGCCAACTTCACCCCCGCGGATCAGCGCGATGAAGTTCAGCGTGGTCACCTGTCCCTGTCGGATGAACTGGTACAGGAACTGCAGCAAGCTGATACTATTGTCATTGGCCTGCCGATCTATAACTTCTCCGTCCCGGCTGCTTTCAAAGCCTGGGTTGACCTGGTTGCGCGTGCCGGGTTGACATTCGCGTATACCGAAAACGGCCCCAAAGGCCTGCTGGAAGGCAAACGCGCGATCCTGGCCATCGCGTCGGGCGGCACGGCGGTCGGGTCCGAGATCGACTTTGCCACCAATTATGCCAAGCACGTGCTGGGCTTTGTCGGCATTCATGAAGTCGACGTGGTCGCCGCCGACCAGCTGGCTCTGGACGCCGAAACCTCAATGAACAATGCCCATAAGGCGGTTTCGGAACTCGCAGCCTGATTGACCACTGGCTTTTGCCACTTGAAACGTCCAGTCTGCGCCTGAACGGGATTTGGCAGACTGGGCATTTTCATGAAAAAGATCGGAATTCTGGGCGGTGTAGGCTGGGCCTCAACAGTGGATTACTACCGGGCCACTGCCAAAGGCGCGGGCAAGTATTTTGCCGAACGCGGATATGGGTCGCCACTTCCAATCCCGCCGATGACCATAGAATCCGTTACTCAGGCCAAGACCAGGGCCCTGCGCGGCGTTGCTGGGGACGAGGCCAGCTGGACCGGGTTCGACGCTGTGTTCCGCGAAGCCCTGCTGACACTGGAACGCGCGGGCTGCGATTTTGGCATAATCGCATCGAACACCCCACATGCCCGGTTGCACGCAATCCGACAGGGCGTTTCGATGCCCATTCTCAGCATTTTCGATGCAACCGCCGAAGTCACTGCCGCGACTGGTGCGGCCAAGGCTCTGGTTCTGGGCACAGCCGTTACGATGGAAGCCACCAACTACGCCGACCGCCTTGCCGACGCAGCCATCAAAGCAAACAGCCGCCTGCCCGCGCCAGAGATCGCCGAAATGCAGGCCATGATCGACAGCGACTTCTACGGTGGCGCATCCGCGGTCGCCCGCGACCGGTTAATGGCCTTTTGCAACAAGCACGCAGCGCCCGGAACTGCCATCCTGTTGGCCTGTACCGAGTTGCCGCTGGCCTTTCCGGATCATCTGGACGACCCGGTTTTCGAAGCTGAGGGGCATCTTTTCATCAACCCGTCGGCCGCCCATGTTGCCGCCGCCTTGAAAGAAGCGCTGGAAGGCTGATCAGGGCAACCAGTTTACGTCACATCCAACCCGGTCAAAGAATGCCATCAGGTCGGTACGGGGCATGGCGACGGTCCGGTCATTGACCAGCGGGTGCATATTGATGACATCCGCCTGCTGCGCCGCCCCGTCCATGAAGAACCGCACATTGTGTTCCACGCCGTTTATCATGGCCAAGGGGCTGACTGCACCCGGCCGGATTCCCAGATTTTGCAACAGTCGGTCCGCCGAGCCAAAGGACAGGTTCCCCACGCCCAACTCTGCCCCCAGCGCCTTGAGGTCAATCTCGCGGCTCTGCTCCAGCGTCACCAGATAGTTCCGCTTTTTCTTGTCACGCAGATACAGGTTCTTGAGCCGCAGGACGTTTTCACCCGGCACCATGAACTGATCCTCGACTCCCTTGGCGTCTTCGACGGTGCGCAATGGGATGTGGGTGTGAAGACGATAGGTCAGCCCCCAATCGTCCAGTTGCACCAGCAGCGCGTCGGAACTGAGCGGCAATGTGTCCTGAAAGGTGGATGATGCGTCCATGGGAACCTCCTGTCAGACGCGCTCATCGCCTAACGCGGGTGTAATTTCAAGCCGGGACAGACCTCAAAATCAGTGCTAGCGTGCCGCCATGAAAGTGACGCGCAATACACAGAACCAACTGATCCTTGCCAAAACCCCGTGGTTCATCGGCATAATGCTGGTTTTCTTCATCCTCGCCTTTGTCGGTCCCGGCATTCTGTTGATGAGCGCCGGGGGCGAGAACATCTGGTTCGGCCTGATCTTTGCCTTGGGAGGCGGCGGACTGGGATTCGGCGCGTTTTGTGTCTTTGTGCGACGGGTACAGGTTGTTCTGGATCGTAACAGGGACAGTATTCTGATCCGTCGCCAGTCAATCTTTGGCTATGACGTGGTTGAACATGTGTTGTCGAATCTGTCCCACGCCGAACTGGAAAGCACCACTTCAACGCGTGAGGGGCGCACTTCGACATTGTATCGCCCGGTTCTGGTTCTGGACGAAGGCATGAGCGCCGGCCGCCATCCGATAGTAGAAGCATTCTCAAACGGGCCGGGGTCGGACCGGCTCGTTGATGCGGTCAATGACTGGCTGCCCGCGCGCAAGGTTGACTCGGACAGCCAATCGGCCTAAAGCCCCGTTCAAACATCCGGAAGCGTCTGATCTTCCGGTCCCTTGAGTCGTTCAGGGATCGCCCCCCACCAGCGAGTTTCGCCCGTGGGGGCAATTGTGCATTTAACCGGTGTTTCTTATCTAAGAGGCGCCACGAGATAACCGGCTAAGGAGGCCGAAGGCATGTTTGAAAATCTATCCGAACGCCTTTCCGGCGTCTTTGACCGGCTGACCAAACAGGGCGCCCTGTCCGAAGAAGACGTCAAAACCGCCCTGCGCGAGGTTCGGGTTGCCCTGCTTGAGGCAGACGTTTCGCTGCCGGTTGCCCGTGAATTCGTCAAGAAGGTTCAAAGCCAAGCCACCGGTCAGGCGGTCACCAAGTCGATCACCCCCGGTCAGCAGGTCGTCAAGATCGTGCATGACGCGCTGGTCGATACTCTGCGCGGTGAGGATGACCCCGGTGCGCTGAAGATCGACAACCCGCCTGCCCCGATCCTGATGGTCGGTCTGCAGGGTTCGGGTAAGACGACCACCACCGGTAAACTCGCCAAGCGCCTGAAAGAGAAAGAGGGCAAGAAGGTCCTTATGGCCTCGCTGGACGTCTATCGCCCGGCGGCGATGGATCAGCTGGCCGTTCTGGGCACACAGGTCGGCGTCGATACCCTGCCGATCGTCCCTGGCCAAAAACCGGTCGACATTGCCAAGCGCGCCAAGCAACAGGCGACGCTGGGTGGCTACGACGTCTACATGCTCGACACCGCGGGCCGTCTGCATATCGACGAAGTCCTGATGGACGAGGTTGAACAGGTCCGCAATGTGGTTGACCCGCGCGAGACCCTGCTGGTTGTCGACGGCCTGACCGGTCAGGTCGCCGTCGAAGTGGCCGAGGAATTCGACGCCAAGGTCGGCATCTCGGGCGTGGTACTGACCCGGATGGATGGTGACGGACGTGGCGGTGCGGCGCTGTCGATGCGCGCGGTCACCGGCAAGCCGATCCGCTTTGTCGGTCTGGGCGAAAAGATGGACGCGCTCGAAACCTTCGAGCCGGACCGGATTGCCGGTCGTATTCTGGGCATGGGCGACATCGTGGCCCTGGTCGAAAAGGCCCAGGAAACGATGGAGATGGAACAGACCGAGCGCATGATGAAGCGCATGGTCAAAGGTCAGTTCAACATGAACGACCTGAAGATGCAGCTGGAACAGATGATCCAGATGGGCGGTATGCAGGGCATGATGGGCATGATGCCGGGCATGGGCAAGATGGCCAAGCAGATGGATCAGGCCGGTCTGGACGACAAGATCCTGCGCCAGCAGATCGCCATGATCCAATCCATGACCAAGCGTGAACGTGCCAACCCGCAACTGCTGCAGGCCAGCCGCAAAAAGCGGATCGCGGCGGGTTCGGGGATGGAGGTCAGCGACCTCAACAAACTGCTCAAAATGCACCGGCAGATGTCGGACATGATGAAGAAAATGGGCAAGATGGGTAAAGGCAAGATGCTGAAACAGGCCATGAAGGGCATGTTCGGTAAAGGCGGCCCCTCACCCGAGGACATGGCCGCAGGCATGGACCCCAAGGCGCTGGAACAGGCGGCCAAGGCGATGGGCGGCAAGATGCCCGGTATGCCCGGAATGGGCGGCGGCATGGGCCTGCCTCCAGGCCTCAGCGGGTTCGGGAAAAAGAAGTAAATGAACGCCCCTTCGGCATATCCCTGGGAGGCTCCGGCCACCGGCACCGCAGCCGCGCTGTCTGCGCGGCTGGGTGCTTTGGTGCCGCGCATCGAGACCGCACGTCTGGTCCTACGCGCGCCGGAGCTGCGGGATTTCGAATGCTATGCCGAAATCCTGATGTCCGACCGCGCGCGTTATTTGGACGGCCCGTTCGACCGAGAAGGCGCCTGGCAAGACTTCACCCAATATGTTGCAGGATGGATGCTGCGTGGCGCAGGCGTATGGACGGTCGAAGACCGTACGGACGGTGTAGTTATGGGCTTCGTCTCGGTTGCCATGGAGTTTGGCGATCAGGAATACGAACTGGGCTATATGCTGACCGCCGCAGCCGAGGGCAGAGGCATCGCAACCGAGGCCGTCACCGCCGCACGCAGCTTTGCGCTGGATACCCACGACCTGCCTTCTCTGGTCAGCTATGTCGACCCCGACAATGCACGGTCTGCCAAAGTAGCTCAGCGTGCCGGGGCAAGGCGGGATGAGCAGGCCGAAAGCGCCTTTGACAAACCGGTTCACGTCTACCGTCATTTCCCATCGGATAGCGATGGTGGGATGGAGGCTTACGCATGACCTTCGATTTCATTCCCGTCGTCGAAACGGATCGGCTGATCCTGCGGGCTCCGTCCGAGGTTGATCTTGAGGCTGAGGCAGATTTCTTTGCCAGCGATGCCTCACGGTTTGTCGGCGGCCCCCTGCGCCGGGATGAAACATGGCGTTCAATCGCCATGTTGCTGGGGCACTGGATGCTGCGCGGCTATGGTTTCTGGGGGGTCGAGGAAAAAGAAACCGGCACCTATGTCGGTCGGGTCGGCCTGTGGTTCCCCGAAGGATGGCCTGAGCCCGAGGTCGGCTGGACCCTGATGAACAACGCCACGGGCAAAGGCTATGCAACCGAAGCCGCTCTGGCCGCGCGCACCTATGCCTATGACGTGCTGGGCTGGGAGACGGCGATTTCGTTGATCGACCCGGAAAACCATGCCAGCAAGGCCGTCGCCAAGCGGCTGGGCGCGAAGTTCGACTACAACTACCAACATCCCAAATTCGGTACTTCCGAAATCTGGCGCCATCCTACTCATGCCGATTTGGTGGATGGCGGTTTACGCATGACCCACACCGCCTTGACCCCCGAAAGGACCGGCCAATGACCAACCCCGTGACACAGGCTGCCACGCTGTTGAAAGAGCATCGCGAAAGCATCGACAGGCTGGACGCGATCCTTGTCTATACGCTGGGCGAGCGGTTCAAGCACACGCAGGCCGTTGGCAAGCTCAAGGCCGAGCACGACCTTCCCCCGTCCGATCCCTCGCGCGAGGCAGCGCAGATCGCTCGGTTAGAAGACCTGGCGAAACAGGCCGATCTGGACCCTGACTTCGCCAAGGCTTTCCTGAACTTCATCATTCAGGAAGTCATCCGACACCACAAGAAACACCAGAACTAACCGGAGCTGCTCCGGTAAACGCCATCCAAAGGAGAAACCACCATGGCAATGAAAATTCGTCTCGCCCGCGGCGGCTCGAAAAAACGTCCCTTCTACCGCATAGTGGCCGCTGATAGCCGCATGCCGCGCGACGGTCGTTTCATCGAAAAGCTGGGCACCTATAACCCGCTGCTGCCGAAAGACAGCGAAGAGCGCGTGAAAATGAACGTGGAGCGTGTTCAGTACTGGCTGGATCAGGGCGCACAGCCCACCGACCGTATCGCGCGCATGCTGGAAGCTGCCGGCACCCGTGAGAAGGCTGAGCGTAACAACCCCAACAAAGGCACTCCGGGCAAGAAAGCTCAGGAGCGCGCTGAAGAGAAAGCTGCCAAGGCCGCTGAAGCTGCTGCACCGGCTGAAGAAGAAGCTGCAGAAGAATAAGCAGGCGGGCGCGTGCAGGATCAGGCTTTCACCGACGATTTTCGCACGCAGCTTGATCTGTTGATGCGGCTCCGGCGCGATGTGCGCCGGTTCCGCACCGATCCCGTGGACGAGGCAGTGCTGACGCGCTGCCTCGACGCGTTTCGTCTGGCCCCCTCTGTGGGGCTGAGCGAACCCTGGCGCTTGATCCGCGTTGAAAGCGCCGCGGCGCGCGCCGCAGCGCTTGAAAATTTCCAGGCTGCGAATGCCGAAGCCCTTGCAGGTTATTCCGGCGAAAAAGCCAAGCTATATAGCGGTCTTAAACTGTCCGGGATGCAGGAAGCCCCAGTGCAACTGGCCGTGTTCTGTGACGATGCCACCGACAAGGGGCAAGGTTTAGGCGCAGGCACTATGCCCGAGATGCGGCGCTATTCTGTTGTTTCGGCCATCACATTGTTCTGGCTGGTCTTGAGGGTCGAAGGGCTGGGGTTGGGCTGGGTTTCCATTCTGGACCCCGAACAGATGGCCTACGACCTAAACATCCCGAACAATTGGCGCCTGATCGGCTATTTCTGCGTTGGCTGGCCCGAGGAACTGTCTGACACGCCCGAACTGGAGCGCGTCGGCTGGGAATGCCGTGACGACAGCTTGCCCGTAGAGGCGCGATAGACAGATGTTCGGGCTGATACGACTTCCCATCCTGTTGGCGATCGCATTTATTGTAGGCGTGTTCTTTGAACGCAGCAATCAACGCGAGGCCTGTGCCCAGCGCGGCGAATGGCTGGATGGTCTATGTGTGAAAACGGAAGAGCCAAATGAGTGATCTGATCTGCGTAGGCACCATTGCAGGTTCTTACGGAGTGCGCGGAGAAGTGCGCCTGAAAAGCTATTGCGCGGTCCCCGAGGATATCGAAGCCTATTCACCCCTGACCGACGAGAGCGGCGCAGAGCGCTACCCTCTGGTACTGACCCGAACGATCAAGAACGGCTTTGCCGCACGGCTGGGCGGGGTTGAGTCCAAAGAAGAGGCTGATGCCCTCAAGGGTCTGCGTTTGTTTGCGCGGCGCGATCAGCTGCCGTCGCTGCCTGATGACGAGTTCTACCACACCGACCTGATCGGGCTGGAGGTCTACGACACCGGCGGCACCCTGCTGGGACGCGTCAAATCCGTGCAGAACCACGGTGCGGCAGACCTGCTGGAATTGCACGGACCCGGCCTGAAATCGACCGTTTTGCTGCCCTTCACGCTTGAAGCAGTGCCAACAGTTGATCTGGATAAGGGCCGCATCATCGCCGACCCGCCGGAGGGTCTGATCTGATGCGGCGGGTTCTGCTGCATCTCGGCCTGCACAAAACCGGCACAACTGCGGCGCAGTCATTCCTTTATGATAACCGCGATCTTATATGGCCGCATTTCGCGCTGGTCCTGCCCTACAGAACCAGAAAAGCTGGGCTGTCGCGCGCGGCCACCAACCATTCCATCTATGGTACAGTTGGAACACTGTCCGAATTTGGCTCACTGATACGTGACTTTCTGGACACGCTCGATTTCGGCGAGAAGCGCGGGCTGATCGTCAGTGAGGAGAATTTCGCGGGCCTGCGCCCCAGTCGCAATATCGAACAGGGCTATGCGGCGGCGCCGGAACTTGCGGCTTGTCTTGTCGATGCGATCCATCACCGTTTTGCCGGTCAGGAGATTGAAATCACGATCTACCTGTCCTTGCGCCAGCGTGGCGGCTGGCTGCGCAGCCTCTGGGCACATGATTTGAAACGCACGCGTCAGGTGCAGGACTTCGAAACCTTCCGGTCGAATATGGACCACTTGCCGTCCCTTCAGGACACGGTGAACCAGATCAGGGAACGGCTGCCATCCATCAATGTTGCCGTGGAATGGCTTGAAGAATTGCAGTTGCGGCGCTTTGGCCCAGGCACACCGTTTGCCGAATACATTGACCTGCCCGGGAACAAGGCCAACCTTCTGGTGCCGCCCTCCAAAGTCAATAACCGTTTGCCCGAGGACATTTTGGCCGAGTTGCTGGACCTGAACCGTTCCCGGCTGGACGAGGCCGCCCTGATCGAACAAAAGACCGCGATTATTGACCGCGCCAAAGACGCGCTGATCGGTACAACATGACAGAAAAGCCCGGTAAATCCCACGGCCGCAAGGCGATCCGACCGACTCTGAAGCCGCGCGAGTTGCTCACGCCCACGCCTGATCTGCACGGCGTGTGGAAGGCCAAGATCATCACCCTGTTCCCCTCGGCCTTTCCCGGCGTGTTGGGCGAAAGCCTGACTGGCAAAGCGCTGCAGGAGGGGCTGTGGCAGTTGGAGACGGTTGATCTACGCCAATTCGGTGTGGGCAAGCACCGCAATGTGGACGATACACCTGCGGGTGGCGGCGCGGGCATGGTGCTGCGCGCAGACGTACTGGGCGATGCGATCGAGCATACTATGGCTGGCGTACAGGGTAACTGGCCGCTAATCTACCTCAGCCCACGTGGTCGCCGGATGGACCAGCGCATGATGCAGAATTTCGCGCGCTGCGACGGCATGACCCTGCTATGTGGTCGGTTCGAGGGTGTTGATGAACGGGTGCTTGAACATTATGGCGTTCAGGAGGTTTCGCTGGGCGATTTCGTGATGACCGGCGGCGAGATCGCGGCGCAAGCCCTGATAGACGCAACCGTGCGACTGATCCCGGGCGTGCTCGGCAACCAGGCCTCGGCTGAAGAAGAGAGCTTTTCTTCGGGCCTGCTGGAGCATCCGCAATACACCCGGCCTGCCGACTGGAAGGGCCGCCAGATCCCGGACATCCTGATGTCCGGTCATCACGGCCGTATCGCAGAATGGCGCCACGATATGTCAGAGCGGATTACTCGCGAACGGCGGTCGGATCTGTGGGAGACTTATCTGAATGCGCGCAAAGATCGTCAGGAGTGAGTCACCGGACTGTGGCCTTTTGGGCGCAGTCCAAGGACTTCGCGGCGGCCCACTTGAAGTTGATTTTTGCACACAATAATCAACCTTTAATAACCTATAACCACGCAATTTTGCGTTCAATACAGGCTGCATTGATGAAAGTAGTTTTGCTAGTCGCCGTTCTGGCCGTTTCCGCCTGCGCTGTAAAGCCTTTGAACGGATCTATCCCAACCCAGCAAGGTCACACTCTGGCATCCGCGCGCAATGCGGTACTTGATTGCACCGGAGAGGCGGACGAAGGTGGCAATAGCGCGGTCATTGGCGGTTACACGACCAACGTCCTTCTTTTCGGGATCATTCTAGGCCCGCTCGTCACTGTTCCGATGCAGGACGAACTGCGGACGCAGGGCGAATATGATCAGGTTGACCGGTGTCTTGCTGAGCGCGGGTTCGAGCGGCGCGAACTGACGGGCAATGAGTCCGCGTGGTTAAACAACGCTTCCAAGCATGAGCGTGTGCGTCGCCTGGATCATCTGGTCGGTGGCGGCACGGTCGAATCCTATAGCTTCGCCAACGTTCAGTAGTTCCCCGCCTTCCAGCGTGCCCAGATATCCGGGTGGCCGTTGAATGTGTTGATATCCACCTTACCCTGAACACCGGGCACCAGCCCGGTGCCGGTATATTGCCAGAACCGCCAAACCGCTTTGGGGTAAACGTTGCGCGGATGCCCGGCGACTGAGCGCAGCCAGAACTCAGTTTTAGGCAGGCGCCCGATATTCGTGTCGCCATAGAAATCCACAGTCGTATATACGATCGGTCGGCGGCCATAATGGCGTTCGAGGATGTCGAGAAACCGCTGCGCCTCGGCCCGAACGGTGGCACCATCCGGCCTGAGAGTGCAGGTCTTGGAATGGGGTGTCCATTCCATATCCAGCACATGCGGAAGGTCAGCCCCTTTTGGTACGTTTTTTATGAACCACCGGGCCTGTTCATGGGCAGGGCGGCAGAAATAGTAGTAGTGATATGCCCCCCACGGCACACCCGCGCCCTGCGCTCCGCGTCGATGGTCGTCAAACATCGGATCTGCCACGTCACCGCCCTCGGTCGCCTTGATAAACACAAAGCTGACACCGGACGCCCTAGCCCTGCGCCAGTCTATCGGTCCTTGCCAGCGCGATACGTCCAGCCCGTGAACCGGGTAATGCCCCGGGTGCCGCCCTTCCCACTCATGTGGGTCGGCATCTCCAAAGGCCGGGAAAATCACTGATGGCGAGGTTGTGTCCAGAAAAGCTTTTGCCTCGACCTCTTGTGGCCGGGGACTGTTGCGACCGCAGGACATGATCGCAAGGGCCATTACGGCCAGCATCAATGCTATGCGCATGATCCATTCCTGTTTTAAATTTCTGCTCGTATAATTGAGTCCAGAATGCCTGATCGCAGCCGCAAGGCAACGGCGTAGTTTTCAAGCGGCGAAAACCCACCGTCCAATGCCACAAATTATGGCAATTTTGGCTTGATCCCTGCCCGCAAAGCCCGTAAAGCAGCGCAATCCGGTGCCGCGACTTGCGACTCCGGTGTTTTGGTCTGCACCATGACGTGACGCCCGGCTTTCTTCAGCCAAGGCGCGGCAGGGCGGACCGAACCAAAAGGAACATTCGATCTGACCTCTGGCGGGCTGTACGCAGGACCCGGTGAAGACCAAGAGCTCTCAGGCCGTGCCCAAACTTCGTGGACCAACCACGAGCAGATAGGAGAAACTGCGATGGACCTGATCGCACAGCTTGAGGCGGAACAGATTGCCGCCCTGGGGAAAGATATCCCCGATTTCAAAGCCGGTGACACCATTCGTGTCGGCTTTAAAGTGACCGAAGGCTCGCGCACCCGTGTGCAGAACTACGAAGGCGTCTGCATCTCGCGCAAGAACGGCAATGGCATTGCCGGTTCCTTCACCGTCCGCAAGATTTCGTTCGGCGAAGGCGTGGAGCGTGTGTTCCCGCTGCATTCGACCAACATCGACAGCATCACCGTTGTCCGCCGTGGCCGCGTCCGTCGCGCCAAACTGTACTATCTGCGTACCCGTCGCGGTAAATCCGCGCGTATCGCAGAAGTTACCAACTACAAGCCCAAGGCTGGCGCCGAGGCGTAAGGAGCGGAAAGATGAAAAAAGACATCCATCCCGATTACCACTTCATCGACGTCAAAATGACCGATGGCACCGTGGTTCAGATGAAATCCACCTGGGGTAGCGAAGGCGACCAGCTGGCTCTGGAAATCGACCCCTCCTCGCACCCCGCGTGGACCGGTGGCTCGTCACGTCTGATGGACGCCGGCGGCCGTGTGTCGAAGTTCAAGAAGAAATACGAAGGTCTGGGCTTCTGAGCCTGACCCGTTTCGAATGCGAAAGGCCGTCCTTAGGGGCGGCCTTTTTTTCTGGCTTGAAAGGAATGGATTGGTCAGCTTCGAGCCCTTGTTGACCTTGGTATGACTGCTGTGTGAACTGAAAAAATGCAATAATACTCCCGAAAGCGACCGCTATGAACGAAGCTGAGTTCTCCAAGTCGATTGACTGTGCCTTTCCCTACGCCAACCGTGAAAAAGTTATAGAACTGGTTGATGTCGCTCTTTCAATATCCACTAATGCTGTGTTTATGGTCCTCGAAGAGATATGCCGCCCGCCCCAAAGCACCGGTGTGGCAAAAGAAACGCTTTCGGATCTGATAGATGTGTGGAGTGAGAGAGTAGATCACCCTTTAGCCCGATCCGTTGTTCCCATTGCGCGCCTGATGCTGGAAGGCACTCATTTGTCAGTTTATGAGGCCGAAAAAGCAGTGAGGAAAATTGCACCTTTCGAAGGTCAGTACAGTGCACTCAATATCGCTTACTTTTCCTGCGATGATACCGATGGAAGTGTGGAAACTGTAATCCACGAAGTTCGCGGAAGATGGGAGCATTCTTAATGGCAACTTTGTCCGCAAACTTGACCTTAGGCGCACCCAATGGAAATTGGGTCTTGGCCAATTTTGCCGGGCGTTCCGACATGGCCACGCAAGCTACATTATTTATTCCGAGTCAGTTCCACCGCACAGTGCACTGGCGGCACCGGTCCCCGCAACAATATCAGCGCCAGCGCCATCCCAATCAGCGCGCCAATCGCAGCAACCAGCATGGCGCTGTCAAAGGCGTTGTCCTGCAAGTCCCGCAGGGCTTTGGCCAAAGTGGTCCCGGCCGTAGGGTCCATCCCTGCGATCAGCTGCTGGATTTGACCAGGCGTGCCGTGGGCCAGGGCATGGGCCAAATCCTCGCGTTCGGTTGAACCGGCGGGAAGGGCTTTGATCACCTCAGACAAGCCCCGGCGGATTGTGATCGCCTCGGCCAGCCCCCCGACCACAGCGCCAAGGGTGGCCCCAAAATAGAGGAAGGCGTTGATGACGCCCGACCCCTGCCCCATATGTTCTTCGGGCAGCAGGCGCAGGCCGAGACGCGGCAGCAGGGAAAAACAGATGCCCATCCCAATCCCGACGATCAAAAGTTTCCACCAGATCTCGGCGTATTGCGTCGTGTTCGTTGTTGTCATCAGCAACAAAAATCCACAGGCCATCGCACCCAGACCAATCGCTACGGGCCATTGAAAACTGTAGGGCGCGAGAAACCGCGGTGCCGTGACCGAGACAACAAACATGCTGAGGCTGAGGGGCATGATCGCCAGTCCTGCGCCGATCGAGGAATAACCGAAGGCATCCGGCGACTGGACGAAGGTGTTGAAATACACGAAGAAGCAGAACAGCGTAAAACCGGTAAAGAACATCCCCGCAGCAGCCATGAAGTAACGCGGATGCCGAAAATAGCGCAGTTCGACCAGCGGATCATCACTTCGGCGCGAGGCGTAGACCAGACCAAGTGTCGCCACCGCCGCCACGCCCAGCGGCACAAGGGTCAACGGTGTGCCCCAGCCGTTGCTCTCACCGTTGCTAAGCGCAAAGGACAAGGGTCCGAGAAAAAGGAGTATCGCCAAGGCGCCCGGATAATCGAATTCGGCCCCAGCCAGACGTGTATCCGGCACGTATTTACCTCTGCTGACGCGTAGCCCGATCACAAAGGCAGCGGCAAGCAAAAGCAGATCGGTCGCAAATACCGCCCTCCAGCTGATATAATGGCCAAATGCGCCGCCGACGATCGGGCCGACACCAATTGCAAGTCCAACAATAGCCCCCCACGCGCCCGTTACGCTGGCGCGTTGGTCTTCGGGCGTGGCGGCGGTCAGCAATGACAAGGACGTGCCGAACAGAGCCGCCGCCCCTGCGCCCTGCGCGCCGCGGCCGAACAGCAGCATGGCGGTGTCCTGTGAGAACAAAACCGAGGCGGACCCGATGGCGAAGACGATCATGCCAATGAAAAACACACCCATCTTGCCGGTGATATCGCCCAGGCGGCTGACGATTGTGACAAGCGTCGCACTGGTCACGGTGTAGATTGCCATCACCCATTGCAACCCGGACGGTGTCAGATCAAACTCGGCTTTCAGGTTGGGAAGAATAGTTGCCACGGCTGTGGTATTGAAACCGACAACCATCATGCAGATCGCAGTCATCGCCAACACAACGCGGGCGCGCTTCTTTTGGACTTCTTCCTGAGAGTTCTCGTCGCTCATGAACTTGCCCCAAATCTTTGGTTCTTTAATGCAATTAATCAGCAGTTTAGCGATTTTTGCCGCTGCGCATAGGGCGCAAGTCAGATCCAGTACGAGAGGGCAATGGGCAGAACAATGATCGTGCTCAGCGTCGAGACCAAGATGAACCCCGCCACGTCCGGCCCGAATTCTGGCACGTGCTGGTCTATGAACAGATAGGTCGCCACCGATGACGGCATCAGGCAGCACAGGATCACCGCGCCGCGTTCTGCCCCCGTAAACCCGAATGCCCAGACCAGCCCGCTGGCGATCACCACTGCCATAACCAGATGCAAAGCCGTTAGCACCACTGCGCGACTGAGGCTTTTGATCTGCAAAGTCTCCAACGTGTATCCCAGCGTCAGCAACATCAGCGGGATCGAAAGACCGCCGAGAATATCAAAGGACTTGGCGACCGGCTGGGGCAGCTCAAATCCTGTGGCCATCAGTGTCAGGGATATGATCACCGCGTAGATTATCGGGGACGTGACGAGTTTCTTTAGTGAAAACTCTCCGGCCGGGATCCACATGCCGACGGTGAAGATGCTGATCAGTACAACGACGACAAACCCCATCGTATAGGCCATTCCTGTATCGCCCAATGCCAACAGGGTGATCGGCAGGCCGATATTGCCGACATTACCATGCATCAGCGGCGTCAGGAACGCGCGCGCCGGCAGGCGCATGGCTTTGAGTGCGACAAACCCAAATGCTCCGAAACCGGCGATAGCCAATGCGGCAGCAGCCATCACGTCAAGGAAGGTGCCGACAGCGATTTTGGTGGTGGACAGATGAGAAATGATCAGCGTCGGGTAGCCCACTCGAGACACGATCCCACCGATGACCTTATTGTCGAACGGCGCCTTGATCAGAGCCAAACTGTATCCGATACCGGCGCAGATCAGTACAGGCAGAACTACGTTCAGAACGTTCAGAAACAGATGCTCCAACGGCTGCCCCTATCGCAATTTTGCTGATCCGGACAGTGAAACAGGGCGCTGAATTTGACAAGCACTCACCCTAACCTGCCTACCTTTCGTAGTTTTCCAAATTAGAGTCTGTAATTGCACCGCAACAACGCTTGGGGTTCTTCCATTCGCGCCTCACACAACATATAGTGGCCTACAACAACGTGTGGGTAAGCACGGCGGGACATGGGAATACAGGCATGGCACATATCATCGTAGTGGGGAACGAGAAGGGCGGCGCAGGCAAATCGACCGTATCGATGCATGTGGCCACGGCGTTGGCCCGGCTGGGCCACAAGGTCAGCACCCTGGATCTGGACCTACGGCAGCGCAGCCTCGGGCGCTATTTCGAAAACCGCGGGAATTTCCTGAACGGCTCAGAAGCGCCCCTGCCGACGCCTCGCCACCACGACCTGCCCGAGATTGACGCGTCCACGCTCAAGCCGGGTGAAAACATCTATGATCACCGCCTGTCCGCCGCCGTGTCCGAGTTGGAGAGCGACAGCGACTTTATTCTCATCGACTGCCCCGGCTCGCACACCCGCCTCAGCCAAGTGGCGCATTCTCTGGCCGATACATTGATCACGCCGCTGAACGACAGTTTCATCGACTTTGACCTGCTGGCCCGGATCGATTCGAAGGGTGAAAAAATTCTTGGGCCATCCGTCTATTCCGAGATGGTCTGGAACGCGCGGCAACTGCGGGCGCAGGCCGGGCTGAAACCCATCGACTGGGTCGTCGTACGCAACCGCGTCGGCACGCAGCGCATGGTCAACAAGGAAAAGATGCAGCGTGCGATCGAATTGCTGTCGCAGCGCATCGGTTTCCGCGTCGCCTCGGGATTTTCCGAGCGGGTTATTTTCCGAGAACTGTTCCCACGGGGGCTGACCCTGCTGGACCTCAAGGATATCGGCGTCAAACAACTAAACATCTCGAACATCGCCGCGCGGCAGGAGTTGCGCGACATGATGAAAGAACTCAACCTACCCGGCGTTGAGATCGATTTCTGAGCATTGAGTGCCGGTCGGCAGGGTTGCTCAGGACACAAAAGCCGATTGCGACGAGCATTTCGACAACATCTTACTTTCCGGCGGCCATTCGTCTACGCGCATTTATTGCTCGACCATCGCGAATGTTCAGCCCCATCAGTGTTAGATTGGTCGCGCCCGCAATCAATTCGATGACCTGCACGGTGTAAAAGCTCGTGTCGAATGCGTCGGCGTTTGCTTTCGTGCTCAGATAGATTGCTGCAGGGACAAGAACCAGCAGACCATTAGCAGCTATGAACGGCATACGTTTTTTCTTGGCTATCGCCGGGTCATCCTTGCGTCGTCGACCTATGGACATGCCGGTCGCGCCCACAATCGCCATCGCAGGGATGAGGACAAAAAGACCGTTCAGGATCATGGATTTGACGGTGACAACAGTCGCGTAGGTTCCAAATAGCTCGCTGTAGACTGTGGAAGTCCAGAATATCAGGATCGTCAGAAAAGCGACGCCTCCGGCAAGTGGGTGAATTGTTCGCAACATCAGGCTACTCCCTTCAAAGTGCTACGCTACGCAGTGGTTATCGACCGCAAGTTTTCGAAACAGGTGCGGCCGCGCCACGGCGCTGTCCGGGTAATCTGAAATGCGGCGCTGGAATTCGGGATGGGTGAACGCCTCACAGAAGCTTTTGACATCCAGCCAGATGGCATAGTTCACAAACGTCGAACTGCCGGCGATGCCCTTGTGAAGCTGGGTCGAGATATACCCCGGCTGTGATTTCATGAAGTCTGCGTCATGCGCCCATGCCTTAAGCAAGGCGGCTTCATCCTTGGCATCAACCGTAAACAGGTTGATCAGTACGACCGGACCTTCATCCGTCTGCATTTGATCGGCCAGGGTGGAAATTCGATCCAGTTCTTCGATGCGAGCCATTGCGTTTCCTTTCGTTTTAAATTTACATAGCACACTATGTAATATTGCATAGCATGCTATTCAAGTGTAAATTTCATGCATGGATTTTAAGAAAGAAAACTCGGCCGGATATCTGGTCAATCACATGGCGAGACTGTTCGCAAAGGAGCTGCAGCAACGTATTATGCCACTTGGTATTGTTGTTGGGCAGTTCCCAATTCTGCTGGAGCTTTGGTTAAGGGATGGTGTTTCACAAAAGGACCTGTTGAAGAAAATCGATGTTGAACAAGCCACGCTGGCGAACACACTCAACCGAATGGAACGGGATGGCTTGATAAAGCGGACAAAGAACCCTACTGACGCAAGGGCCCAATTGATCTGGCTAACGGACAAAGCCAAGGCACTTCGAGACAGAGCATATGATGCGGCGCAGAATGTGAATGCCGAAGCACTTCGTGTTCTGAATGAACCAGAGCAAGCGCAATTCATGGAGTACATGCGTAAGATAATCGACGGATTGCGCTCGGGTTAAGTAAGGTCAACTTACACGCAAATTAGAACACCGAACCGGACGATTGTTATTTAGGCGAGTCGTAAACCGTAAACAGCTCTTTCGGTTCTGCCACACCCCGCAACATGTAGCGCCCCACCGAAATCAGGTCCTGGGCGCAGGGTTGCGCAGCACGGGCCACGTCATCCGAGATCAGGATTCGCTGACCAAGCGACCGATGCATCCCCGCAATTCTGGCTGTCTGGTTCACAGCCGGACCGATGACGGTAAAGTCCAGACGGGTTTCCGCGCCGATATTGCCGTATAGAATCTCGCCTGCATGAAGGGCCAGCGTATAGTTGGATACGGGCAAACCATCAGCTGTGCGCCGCGTGTTCAAGTCGGCCATCCGCTTTTGCAGCTCGACCACCGCACCCAGCGCCGCACGGGCGTCTGCATCGATCTCACCGACATCGAACATGGCCATCAGCCCGTCGCCCATGAACTTGAGGATACTGCCATCACATTTGTGGACAACGTCGACCGCCACGGCCAGATAGTCGTTCAGCATCTCGATGATCTCGTTGCCCGGCAGTTCTTCGGACAGGCTGGTGAAACCCTCAAGATCAAAGTTCCAGATCACAGCATCGATCTGCTGTAACGAGCCCCGCCGGATCTCACCCGACAAAACACGACGCCCGGCGTCGCGGCCCAGGTATACCCGCATCAGATCCTTTGAAACCCGTGCGTTTGACGCTGATTTCAACGCCAGCCCCAGATGCGGCAGTGCCGTATTGATCAGAGACAGGTCGCTATCCTGAAACCCTTCGGGCGCGTCGGATGTCCACGACAACAGCACTCCGTCTACGGCCTTTTTGGCATCTTTCGGTGCGTTGTGGGTTGGAACGTCAAAACTTACGCCGGTTGCATAATAGTCCGTTGCGCCGATCTCGCGCAGGTCATTCAACAAGGGAAACCGGCTGGGTTCGTTCTGATCGACCAGACGTTCGTGAATCGCATCCACTTCATTGTTCAGGATCGCAAACAGCGGGCTTTGCTGCCACTGTTCGCTTGGCTGTTCCGAGTATTCAAAGGTCTGGTACTCTCCACCCTGCCCGTGATACCAACTATAGCCGGTTCCGCCGTAAACCGGGTGCAGCGCCGACTGAGCAGCGTGAAATCGCATCAGCGGAACTCCCAGGTCAACCAACCTGTTGCAATAACCCTCCAGCAGTTCTTCCTTGTCTGCACCTTCAAGGCCGCGCGTCACCAGCCAATTGATCAGATCGATTGATTTCGCCGCGTCGGGGTCCGGGGCCGTCATGTCATAATCCTGTGTCCACTCAGGGTTTAATCTGTGTGCGCTGGCGTTTGATTACCAGTGTTCACCCTATATCGGCCAGCCGTCGCAGCATTTTGCGCAACACGGCAGTCTCCTCAGCGCTGAACATTGCCGCAAGTTTCGCATCGTATTGCTGCGCTATGCCGCGCAATTCGCGATAGACCGACAGGCCAATGGGAGTAAGTGTCAGTTGCTCGACCCTGCGGTCGGCTTCGCTTCGCGCGCGGGCCAGAAACCTTCGGGCCTCCAGTTTGTTCACAGCGCGACTGACTTTGGTTTTGTGAATTTTGGCTCGTTCACCGATCTCTGTCGCGGTCAGCTCGCCGTAGATGCCCAGATGGAACAACACCCGCCATTCCGTGCGCAGCATTCCATATCGGTCATTATAAACATTCTGAAACTCCAATGAACTTTCCTCGGCCGCCCGGTTCAGCAGGTAGGGCAGGAAATCAAGCAAATCAAAGTCATCTTTTTTTGTATAATCGTCTTGAGTCATTCTTGTTAGTTACAAAATCAACTATTAAGCGGCAAGCAGCAAATGGAGGAACACCGGATGAACCGTCCAACTGATCCGCATAAACTGACACAGGCCAGCACCCCTGTTGGCACGCATGAAGGCTATATGCCCGGCTTTGGCAATGACTTCGAAACCGAGGCGCTGCCTGGGGCTCTGCCGCAGGGTATGAACAGCCCACAACGGTGCAATTATGGCTTGTATGGCGAACAGTTGAGTGGTACCGCCTTTACCGCAAACCCGCCCGAGCGGACATGGTGTTACCGAATCCGCCCTTCGGTAAAGCACTCGCATCGTTACGAAAAAATCGACGTCCCCCATTGGAAATCAGCGCCATGCGTCGATCCGGATGTGGTCAGCCTGGGCCAGTACCGTTGGGACGCCGTGCCTCATTCCGATGAGGGCACGACCTGGCTAACCGGTATGCGCACGATGACCACGGCGGGGGATGTGAACACTCAGGTGGGCATGGCCAGCCACATCTATCTGGTCACTGAATCGATGGTGGATGACTACTTCTACTCGGCCGATTCCGAGTTGCTGGTTGTCCCGCAGGAGGGCCGTCTGCGCTTTGCGACCGAATTGGGAATCATCGATCTGGAACCTAAGGAAATCGCCATCATCCCGCGCGGCCTGGTGTACCGGGTTGAGGTACTGGAAGGCCCTGCACGCGGATTTGTTTGCGAGAATTACGGCCAGAAATTCGAATTGCCGGGCCGTGGTCCGATCGGTGCCAACTGCATGGCCAACCCGCGCGATTTCAAAGCCCCGGTAGCAGCGTTTGAAGACCGCGAAGTGCCCTCGACTGTAACCGTAAAATGGTGCGGGCAATTCCATACCACGAAGATCGGTCAAAGCCCGCTCGACGTGGTTGCGTGGCACGGGAACTATGCGCCATACAAATACGACCTGCGCACCTATTGCCCGGTCGGCGCGATCCTGTTCGACCATCCCGATCCATCGATCTTTACCGTGCTGACCGCGCCGTCTGGTGACCCGGGCACAGCCAATATCGACTTTGTCCTGTTCCGCGAACGCTGGATGGTGATGGAAGACACGTTCCGCCCGCCCTGGTACCACAAAAACATCATGTCCGAGTTGATGGGCAACATTTACGGCCAGTACGACGCCAAACCGCAGGGCTTTGTTCCGGGCGGTATGAGCCTGCACAACATGATGCTGCCGCATGGGCCGGACAAGGAAGCATTTGAGAAAGCCTCGAATGCAAATCTTGGGCCGGACAAGCTGGACAACACGATGTCCTTCATGTTCGAAACGCGCTTTCCACAACATCTGACACCCTTTGCCGCCAACGAGGCGCCAATGCAAGACGATTACATTGACTGCTGGACGTCGCTAGAGAAAAAATTTGACGGAACACCGGGTAAGAAGTGACACCCGATAAAGGTCTGGAGACAAAATGCCTTTGATGAATTCCTGGGTGGCCTCGGCCAATGATGCCGAGCACCCGTTCCCGCTGAACAACCTGCCTTATGGCGTGTTCTCGACGGAAGGGTCTGACCCGCGCTGCGGCGTGGCGATTGGCGACATGGTTTTGGACGTCACAGCCGCAGAGACTGAGGGCCTGATCGAGCTGAGCGACGAACCTCTTTTCGACCTTCCGTTCTGGAACCCACTTATGGAAGAAGGGCCCGCCGTCTGGGCTGCTCTGCGCAACCGGCTGACAGAGCTGCTGGCCGAGGGATCCGCTGAACAGGCAAAGGTCGAACCTCTGCTGGTCAATCAAAGCGAAGCCGAATTGCACATGCCCTTCGCTGTCAGCGAATACACCGACTTCTATGCAGGTCGTCACCACGCGCAAAACGTCGGCACCATGTTCCGCGGTCCGGAAAACGCGCTGCCGCCGAACTGGTTGCATATCCCGATTGGCTATAACGGCCGGGCCTCTTCGGTCGTTGTTTCGGGTACCGATATCCGCCGCCCCTGGGGTCAGTTGAAATCGCCGGATCAGGATCGGCCTGCATTCCTGCCCAGCCGCCGCTTTGACATCGAACTTGAGATGGGCGCAATCGTCGGCACACCTTCGGACGGGCCGATTTCCGTGCAGGAGGCAGACGACAACATCTTCGGTTACGTTCTGCTAAACGACTGGTCGGCTCGCGACATTCAGGCGTGGGAATACCAGCCTCTTGGCCCGTTTCAGGCCAAAGCGACCGCGACCTCGATCAGCCCGTGGATCGTGACCAAAGCTGCGCTGGAACCTTTCCGATGTGACACGCCCGAACGTGAATTCGAATTGCTGGATCACCTGAAGGACTGCGGACCGATGCTCTATGACATCGATCTGGAAGTCACGATGGCCCCCGGGGGCAAGGATGCCACCACCATCGCGCGGACAAACTACAAGGAAATGTACTACTCCGCCGCTCAGCAACTGGCCCATCATTCAACATCGGGCTGTCCGATGAACACGGGCGACCTGCTGGGATCAGGCACAATTTCCGGTCCGACCAAGCCCGAGCGCGGCTCGCTGCTGGAACTCAGCTGGGGCGGGAAGGAACCGCTGACGCTGGACACAGGCGACACCCGCAGTTTCATCGAAGACGGTGATACACTGACCCTAAAGGGGGCCGCCAGGGGCAACGGCTATACAATCGGTTTCGGCGATTGCGTGGGCGCTGTTCTGCCTGCTCTCGAAAACCCCTACGCACGATAAGGAGCCCATCATGGCAAAGGCATTCGCGTCCCAGGGGGACATGTCAGAAAAGAAAATCTCGTTCACCGAGGTTGGCGAGGGTCTTTACGCGTTCACCGCCGAGGGTGATCCAAACTCGGGCGTCATCATCGGTGATGACAGCGTGATGATTGTCGAGGCACAGGCAACCCCGCGTCTGGCAAACAAGGTGATCGAATGTGTGAGGTCCGTCACCGACAAGCCGATCACCCATGTTGCTCTGACCCATTACCACGCGGTCCGCGTGCTTGGCGCCAGCGCCTTCGGTGCGCAGCAAGTCCTGATGTCGGACATGGCCCGCGCCATGGTCGTCGAACGCGGGAAAGAGGACTGGGACAGCGAGTTTCAACGCTTCCCCCGGCTGTTCGAAGGGCATGAGAGCATCCCGGGCCTGACCTGGCCCACAACCACGTTCAGCGACACGATGACCGTTTATCTGGGCAATCGTCGCGTGGATCTTATGCATCTCGGCCGCGCCCATACGGCTGGCGATATCGTCATCCATGTACCAGATCAGAACGTGATGTTTACCGGCGACATCGTCGAATACCACTCGGCCTGCTACTGCGGCGACGGACATTTCAGCGACTGGGGCGACACGCTGGACGAGATCAAATGGTTCGACGTCGACGCCATCGCTCCGGGACGGGGTGATGCGCTCGTTGGCAAGGACATGGTGAATGCCGCCATCGAGAACACACGCGATTTCGTCGAAAGCACCTACCGCCCGGCGGCCAAAGTGGCGGCTCGTGGTGGGACGCTGAAAGATGCATGGGACGCGGTGCGCGCAGAATGCGACCCGAAATTCGCCGATTACGCGATCTACGAACACTGTCTGCCATTCAACGTCGCCCGCGCCTATGACGAGGCCCGCGGTATCGACACCCCGCGCATCTGGACCGCCCAGCGCGATCTCGAGATGTGGGAAGCACTGCAGGGCTGAAGAAATGGGCAAAACTTGATCCAGATCGTTTTGCCCCGGGAAAATCGATGAGACCATTGGTCAAAGCCTCCGGCATCGCCATGTCGGAGGACCGATCCTTGTGCGCCGTCGGCGCCAGAGCACCGGGGGAGAGCCCATGAACAAGATTTTCGAAGTTCCACTCTACGCCTACGAACGCAGTCCGGACCAGGATACAGCAACGCCAGTGCGTCACAAGGTAATCGTGATTGGCGCGGGGCCGATCGGATTGGCCACCGCAATCGATCTGGCCCAACAGGGGGTCGAGGTCGTTGTGCTGGATGACAACGACAAGGTCAGCTTTGGTAGTCGGGCGATCTGCTTTTCGCAACGCACACTGGACATCGCTGACCGTCTCGGCGCGGGCCGTCAGATGTTGGACAAAGGCGTGCTGTGGAATGTCGGCAAAGTCTATTTCGATAAGCGCGAAGTTTATGAGTTCAACTTGCAGCCTGACGAAGGCTATGCCAACCCCGCATTCATCAACTTGCAGCAATACTACTTCGAAAAAGCCTTTGTTGACCGCGTGAGGGAATTGCAGGCCGAAGGCGCATCCATCGAAATCCGCGGTCGCAACAAGGTCGAAGCCATCGGCACCCATGACGATCACGTCAAGCTTGAGGTCGAAACGCCCGAAGGCCCCTATAACATCGAAGCCGACTGGCTGATCGCCTGCGACGGTGCCAATTCGCCAACCCGCCGCATGTTGGGGCTGGATTTCGAAGGGCGCGTGTTCGAGGACAACTTCCTTATTGCCGACGTTGTGATGGAGGCAGATTTCCCAAGCGAGCGTTGGTTCTGGTTCGACCCGCCCTTCAACCGCGGCCAATCCGCGTTGCTGCACAAACAGCCCGACAATGTCTGGCGCATCGACCTGCAGCTGGGCTGGGACATCGACAAAGAACGCGAGCAACAACCCGAGAACGTCATCCCGCGACTGAAGGCGATGTTGGGTGATGACGTCAAATTCGAACTGGAATGGGTGTCGATTTACACATTCCAGTGCCGCCGGATGGAACGGTTCCGCTATGGTCGGGTGCTGTTCGCAGGCGACAGCGCCCATCAGGTCAGCCCGTTTGGCGCCCGCGGAGCCAATTCCGGTCTGCAAGACGCAGATAACCTCTGCTGGAAGCTGAAGATGGTGATCGATGGAAAATCGCCCGAGCTTCTTTTGGACAGTTACAACCGCGAGCGCGTGCAGGCCGCTGATGAGAATATCCGCATGTCCACGCGCTCGACAGATTTCATCACACCAAAATCCGATATGTCCCGTTTATTGCGGGACGCAGTGCTGGACCTCAGTGAGCAATATGAATTCGCGCGTCCTCTGGTCAATTCCGGGCGGTTGAGCACGCCCTGCACTTATGTAGGGTCTTCTCTGAGCTCAGCCGATGCCCTGAACGGGCCGGACATAACACAACCGGGGTCGGCCTGCCCGGATGCACCGCTGGGGAATGATTTCCTGTTACCGAAACTTGCGGGCAAATTCACCCTGCTGACCATCGACGCCGATGCCCCTGAGCAGATCGAAGAAGACGGGGTCGAGGCCACGCGTCTGGCCTTGTCTGTCAAGGATGATCCGACGCTGGAACTCAAACGCCGATACCTGGGCAATGCGACCAGTGCCGTGTACCTGATCCGGCCGGATCAGCACGTGGCGGCACGGCGCGACAGCTTCGAAGACAACGCTTTCCGGCAGGCAATCCGCCGGGCAATCGGCAAGGAGTAAGCGAGATGGCCGATCTAATCCTCACCCCGAATATCGAAAATGCCGATGATTTTTACGCCGGGTTGCTGGCCGCCCATGACGGGCTGGAAAAAGCTGACAGCGATGCGCTGAATGCGCGACTGGTCCTTGTACTGGCCAACCACATCGGGGATAGCAACGTGTTGGCGCAAGCTCTGGACGCTGCTGTACTCAAGGATACCTGACCCGGTGCGCAAAGGGATTCTTTAGAATTACCAGCGGTCATCGAGAATTTGGATCAAATGTGCGGTTTGGGCCTGTTCCTGGTCCAAACCACTGCACAGGGGTTGTGTACGCATATGGCTGGGAACAGTCGCCGAATACGCTTACGTTCTTCCTAGCGGCTGAAGGAGGTCCATATGCCCGAAATCACCGGCTATCACGCCCATGTATATTTTGACGCGGACACGCAGGACATCGCACAGCAAGTCTGCGAAGAGGCCGCTCGTCGGTTTGCCGTTCAGATGGGCCGGATGCATACCCGAAATGTAGGACCCCATCCGCGCTGGAGCTGCCAATTGGGCTTTGCACCGGACGCGTTCGATCATGTTATTCCGTGGCTGATGCTGAACCGGCAAGGGCTGACTGTCTTCTCCCATCCGGAAACCGGTGATCATCTGAAGGATCACCGCGACCGGACCATCTGGATGGGTGAAATGCTCGAACTCGACCTGTCGATCTTTGAAGAAACGGGCGCCTAGTTCAGCGCCCGCGCCTGATCCCGCAGTTTGAACTTCTGGATCTTGCCCGTCGATGTCTTGGGCAAAGGTCCGAACACGACCGTCTTGGGGGATTTGAAATGGGCCATATTGTCCCGGCAGAATGCAATGATGTCCGCTTCGGTTGCCTGCGCATCAGGCTTGAGTTCCACAAAGGCGCAGGGCGTCTCGCCCCATTTTTCGTCCGGGCGCGCAACAACTGCAGCCTCCATCACAGCGGGGTGTTTGTAGAGGATATCCTCCACCTCGACCGATGAGATATTTTCACCACCCGAAATGATGATGTCCTTCGACCGGTCCTTGAGCGCGATATAGCCGTCCGGATGCATCACGCCCAGATCACCCGAGGCGAACCAGCCACCACGGAATGCCTTGTCCGTAGCCGAAGCGTTTTTAAGGTAGCCTTTCATGACAACGTTGCCCTGCATGAAAATCTCACCCATGGTTTCACCATCGGCTGGCACAGGTTCCAATGTCTCCGGGTCAGCCACCATAAGCCCCGACAAGGCTGTATACCGTACGCCCTGCCGGACCTTGAGCGTGGCGCGTTCTTCGGCCCCTTTGCTGTCCCACTCGTCTTTCCAGGCACACACGACTGACGGGCCATAAGTCTCCGTCAGGCCGTAAACATGGGTCACTTCGATACCCATATTCTCCATATTTGAGATCACGGCCGCAGGCGGCGGCGCACCTGCCGTCATCACCTTGATCTGGTGGTCGAAATCCTTGAGGTGATCGGGCGCGTTGGCCAGCATATTCAGAACAATCGGCGCACCGCAGAAATGGGTGACCTTTTCCTCTCGGAACGCAGCATATATGGGTTCCGCCCGTACCGCCCGCAGACAAACCGAAACACCCGCGTTGGCGGCCATTGCCCAGGGGAAACACCAGCCATTGCAATGGAACATCGGCAGGGTCCAGAGATAGACCGAGTGTTTCGGCATATCCCAGTCCAGCAAATCCGACTGCGCATTCAGTGCGGCCCCACGATGGTGGTACACCACGCCCTTAGGGTCGCCCGTGGTGCCTGAGGTATAGTTCAACGTGATCGCGTCCCACTCGTCCTGAGGCAAGGACCAGTCGAACTCCGGGTCGCCTTCGTCCAACAGCATCCTGTAAGTCAGGTTGCCCAGCTTTTCACCGCCATCAAAGCTCGTGTCTTCGATATCAATCACCAATAGGTCGTGATCGACCTGCTTCAATGCCTCTTTGACCACGCCAGAAAACTCTGGATCGACCAGCAGCACCCTGGCCTCAGCATGGTTCAGGATGAAAGCAATGATAGGGGCGTCCAAACGTGTATTGATTGCGTTCAGAACGGCACCCGTCATCGGCACGCCAAAATGCGCCTCATACATCTCGGGAATGTTGGCGGCGATGATCGACACCGTGTCGCCTGCCCCGATACCGCGCATCGAGAGGGCCCCGGCCAATCGCCGACAACGCGCATAGGTTTCAGCCCAAGAATATCGACGTTCTCCGTATACTACCGATGGGTAATCCGGATAGATCTGCGCCGTCCGCTCAATGAAACTCAGCGGGGTTAGCGGTGTGTAATTAGCCCGGCATTTGTCCAAATGACGCTCGTAGATATTTGTGGCAGTCATCTGCGGATCCTCCCAAATCGCAAGTGGCGCGAATTGAACATAAAGTTGGCCGCGAGACAAATCCGTAGAAATACGGCGCAGGCAGATTGAAATACGGCACGCCGACGGACTGGCGATACGAACCCGGTCAATCTGGCCCTATCCAATGCTGGCCTTTCACGTTGATCTGAAGCATGAAAACGTGACCAGGACATGGTGTTCCTGGGTCTCGCGCAGCGTTATTGAATGAAAGGACATGTCATGGACGGCACGTTCAACGAAAACGATCTTTCCCGCGTAGTCGAGGCTGACCGCGCCCATATCTGGCATCATCTGATCCAGCATAAACCCTTTGAAACCAATGATCCCCGCATCATCGTCGAAGGCAAAGGTATGCGCGTCTGGGATCAGAAAGGTAAAGAGCACTTGGATGCCGTATCCGGTGGCGTTTGGACGGTAAACGTAGGCTATGGCCGCGAATCGATCTGCAAGGCGGTCTACGACCAGCTGATGAAGCTGTGCTATTTCGCCAACTCCGCGGGCTCGATTCCCGGATCGATCTTTGCTGAGAAACTGATCAGCAAAATGCCGGGCATGAGCCGCGTCTACTACACCAACTCGGGCTCTGAGGCGAACGAGAAGGCGTTCAAGATGGTTCGCCAGATCGCGCATAAGCGCTATGGCGGCAAAAAGACCAAAATCCTGTATCGCGAACGCGACTATCACGGCTCGACTTTGGCGACGATGTCGGCCGGTGGTCAGGACGAACGCAACGCGCAATACGGTCCCTTTGCGCCCGATTTCGTGCGCGTGCCGCATTGCATGGAATATCGCAAGCACGAGCTGGACGGCGCGCCCGAAGAGAACTTCGGCGAATGGGCCGCGGATCAGATCGAAGAGGTCATCCTGCGCGAAGGCCCCGAGACCGTCGGTGCACTGTGTCTTGAGCCCGTCACCGCCGGTGGTGGCGTGATCGAAGCACCCGAGGGCTATTGGCAGCGCGTGCAGGAGATCTGCAAAAAATACGACATCCTGCTGCACATTGACGAGGTCGTCTGTGGCGTGGGCCGTACCGGCACCTGGTTCGGCTATCAGCAATACGGTATCAAGCCCGATTTCGTGACAATGGCCAAAGGTGTTGCCTCGGGCTATGCGGCGATTGCCTGTCTGGTGACCACCGAAGACGTCTTTGACATGTTCAAAGACGATGCCGCAGACCCGCTGAACTATTTCCGCGACATCTCGACCTTTGGCGGCTGCACCGCCGGTCCGGCAGCGGCGATCGAAAACATGCGGATCATCGAGGATGAAAATCTGCTGCAAAACTGCACCGACATGGGCGATCGCATGACTGCCAACCTGCAGGCGCTGATGGAAAAGCACAAGGTCATCGGCGATGTTCGTGGCAAGGGCCTGTTCCTGGGCGCAGAACTGGTGGCGGATCGCTCGACCCGCGACCCGGTGGATGAGAAACTGGCGCAGGCCGTCGTGGCCGACTGTATGGCCCAGGGCGTGATCATCGGCGTCACCAACCGCTCGGTTCCCGGCAAGAACAACACGCTGTGCTTCTCGCCCGCGCTGATCGCAACACCGGATGACATCGACCAGATCACTGACGCTGTCGATGGCGCGCTTGGGCGTGTGTTCGGGTGATTTGACCGGGCCGTAGCGGCTCAACAATGACCATGAAAACCGGTGCGACCTGCGCCGGTTTTTTTGTTCAGATACGCAACGGTTTGCCTAAATCCTGATCTCGGATAGCCTGTGACCATTCATTTTAGGAGATCGACCGATGATACTCAATTTCGTTCGTAGCTTTGCAATCGTTCTAGCACTTTCTCTCGCCAGCCCGGCCAGTGCCGAGCAAGGCAGCGGTTTCCCCCAGATCGTCGGCACCTGGACCGGCACCTATCTGGTGGCTTTCGCCAAATCGAACCCGAACCACGAAAAAGGTCTGCTGAAGACCGAGATGGAATTGGAGATCACCAAGCTTGACGGCAACCTGATCACCGCCACCAACCGCTGGCGTCGGATAGGTGACAGCGAGTGGATCGTTGAAGAAGCAATGGGCACCTTCAGCCTGGACGACCCAACCCGCTTTGTGCTGGCCGAGGCCGGTATATCAGGCGAGGATGTCTCCGCAGGGATCTTCAACGGTGTCTATCTGGATGACGTGATCATGATCACCTATGCCGGTCCGGGCACCGGAGTCGCCTTTGCGGCGCAGCTGGTCAAGAATGACGGGGACAAGTAAACCCACCCCAATCGTGATAGCAGGTGACAACGGCCAACCACCGACGCAACCGGCGTTGCACTGGGGCGTGGCGTTCCGTGAGATGTCCAATTCAGGAAGCCTGTTGCTAGGCTACTTACCAAGTCTGTACTTTTTGGATGATGTCACTTGTTTATGTTGTCGGCTCTGCGGGTGTGGTTTCAACGGATCGACGCAACACAGGCATCAAATTTCTCTGCTGGTGTTAG